>NZ_JANFQO010000001.1 GCF_024437735.1 Tahibacter harae
TGATCAGCGATTGGATCCAGTTCTATAACACCCGGCGACCGCATCAGGCGCTGGGCATGAAGACACCCGCTGAGGCGTATCGATTAGCGGCGTGACCTGTGCAGAAACCGCTGGGTCATTACACTACGGTGGTGGCACACGCTGACAACGGCCAATGCGGTGATGCCACCAGCACTGTATCGCGCGTTGCCAGCCAGGCAGTATCGAATACGCCATTGATCTGCAGGCGGCAAAGGCCCAGCTTGCCCGGGCCCCGTCTGCCGAAATGGCGCGATTCGGTCCTCACGGCTTGCAGCCGGCGTCTCGAATGCGCATCGCTGCCTCTCCCGGCAAATCCATCGCCAAGGGTTGCCGTGCGCCTTCGAGCAATACCGCCGGATGGCTGCCAGATCTTGCGACGCCAACAGCGAGCCGCGTACCCGGCTCCGCGTCCGCCCAGGCACCGGCCCGTTCCTCGCCGCGCGCGCTGACCGTCACGAGCCGCACACGCGGAGCACGCTGCAGGTTCAGCCGCTCGACACGGAAACCGCTGCCATCCGCAGCCGAAGCACGCAGCACGGTTTCCACCACCGAACGGGTTCGCGGCAGTACGGGCAACGTGAACAACGGCGTACCTGCATCGAAGAGCTCCGCGACCGAGTCGCCAGCCGAAGCTTCGCATGCGACGAGCAACGGCTTGCCGTCGCCGTTGCCATCACGACTGGATCCGACAACGCTACCCGCGCGATCAACGCCAACACCGTCCATGATCGATTCGAAACCGTCCTGGAACAACGCCAGCGCCGTGCTGTCGCCGGCGCTCTGCGCATCGGCGGTGACCGTGTACTCCACGCTGCCGCCCTGCGCATTCATCAGCACCGGCGCAGTCACTTGCCAGCTCAGGCTCGCTCCCGCCGGCAGAAAAACGGTGTTGTCACTGAGCGGCCCCATACCACTGGCAACGCAGGATGCCCCGTTTCCGGCACCCACGCAGGTCCAGCTCATCTGCGCCGCATCCAGCTGCGGCGGCAGCGCGCCGGTGACGGTGATGGGGCCCGCATCGCCCGTGCCGCTGTTGCTCAGCGTCACCCCGTAGTTCAGCAGTTCGCCGTAGCGGGCGTAGTCGCGGCCGTCGCTGACGCTCAGACTCAGGTCCGGCAACCCGGCAAACGTTGCCGAGCAGATCGTGGGGCCGTCCACCGTGACCGTGGCGCTCGGCGCGGTTCCCGCCGCCGCACAATCATCACCCCAGCTGCCAAAGCGGTAACCCGCATCCGCGGTAGCCGTCAGCGTGACGCTGCTGCCGGTGGGCACACTGGTGGTGCACTGGCCCGCGCTGCAGGCAAAGAAGACGAGGCTGCTGGTCACCAGGCCGTGCGCCGGCGCGGGCGGCAGCGCGAGGGTCAGGCAATCCATGTCCACCGCGGTCTGGGTGGCCTGGGTGCCGGCGGTGGCCGCGTCGCCGTCGGTCAGCGCGCTGACGGGCAGGCCGCTGACGGCGCCGTCGGCGTAGATGTTGCCCTGGTTGGCGATACTCAAATGCACACTGCAGTCGCTGGAATGCTTGACGCGCGCGCGGAACCGCAGCGTGGTCTGCGCGCCGGCAGCGAGCTGCCCGCCCTGCACGGCGTTCGCGCCCTGGCCAAGGCGGAAAACGAGGCTGTTGCTGGAGAGGACGAACTCGGCCTGGTCATCGCCCTGCGCATCGGTCATTGCGCCGACAGTGGCGCCGCCGGTCACTTCCAGCGAACCGGGCACGTATTCCAGCTCCGCCGGCAGCGCATTGGTAAAGCGCAGCGCCTGTGCATCTTCGTCGCCGCTGTTGGTCACGGTCGCGCTGTACTCCAGCACGTCGCCCGGCCGCACGGCGCCGCCGTCGAGATCGGTCACGCGCAGGCTGCTGGTGCCGAAATCCGCGGCCGTGGTCGGAATGGCCGTGACCAGGCTGGCCAGCCAGGCCGTATCGGTCGAGGTTTGCGCAGTCAGGCCGGCGGAAGTCTGGCCGGGACTGAGCAGCGCGCTGACATCGGCCACATCCAGGTCGAGGCCGGACAGGCTGGCGGCCGTGCCGCTGAGCTGTGGGAGGTCGCCGGCCCGACTGACGGCAGCGCCGAGATGGCTGCGCGTGCTGTTGAAGAAATTGTCCGCGGGATTGAGCGCGTTGCTCAGCGCCGTGCCGTTGAACAGCAACTGGTCGCCGCTGACGCTGTCGCCATCCAGCGCCACCACGCCCACGCTGCCGCTGTAGCCAGCGGCGGGCACCTGGAAGCCCGCCACCGAAACCGTCGCCGGCGCGCCGTCGGTAATCAGGTCCAGGCCATCATGAAGGCTGAGCTGGCGCAGGGGTTCGCTGTCCAGCCGGTACAGCACCACCAGCCACCAGCCCGTGGCCGCAGTGCTGTTGTTCAGATTGACGAGGGAAATGGTGTCCACGTCGGAAACGCGGTAGATGCCGCTGCCGGCCTGCTCCACCAGCGCGGTCACATCGGCCACGGCCGTGTAGCTGTTCGGCGCGGCGCGGTACGACTGGACCGCGCTAACCGCTACCGAGAAGGCGCCGGGGCGGTCGAGCGTGACCGCCGTATCCGTGCCGGAGGCCAGGTTGCCGGCCCAGTACAGATAGGCCTGCGTGATCTGCGCGCCGGGCGGGATCTGCAGCACGGCCGAGCTGCGCGCCTGGGCCACGGTGATGCTGGCATTGGCCTGGGCCTGACCAGCGGCGGGCGCATCGGCGCGCCAGAACACATCGGGCGCGCTATCCCCCGTGTTGGTACCGCAGGGGCCAAGGATACCGACCAGCGGCGACGGCATGCCGGGCCCGCAATCCTGCGCCAGCGTGTTGCCGATCAGCAGGAAATTGCCACGCTGCACGACCTGGGTGCGCAGCGCCGGTGCCGCCTGGGCCACGCCGGTGAGCAGAGCCAGCAGGAACACCCGCCGCACAAGCCCCGGGCCGCGGCGCGGCCGCTGGCTGGTGTATGGCGTTTCATCACGAAGATGGCAAAAAGCACGCAGCATGAAGGTTCCCCTGTGAACCTGGTGAAGCACGGAATGATGCCGCCGGCTGTGGCGGAAAACATGGCGGTATGCGGCGATCGCCGAACAGCGCGCCTGCCGCGAAAAGCGGCTCGCACGCGCATTTTTCCGCGCGGGATTCTAAGCGCAAAGCCGCGGCGGAAACTTCGGTTCCGCGACGGCCTGCTTCAGTCCGCGCTACCGGGCTGCTGCTGCGGCTTGCCGCTGAAGAACGCCCTGCCCGCCTGCGGCCCTTCGGCCAGCTCCAGCGCCAGGCGGCGGCGGTCGCGATCGCGCACCTGCGCGTCGATCTCGGCGATCTCCGCTGCCGTCGCGCCGAGTTTTTCCAGCGCCGCCGCCCCCAGCACCAGGGCGGATTCAAACGTCTCGCGCACCTGCAGATCGGCGCCGGCGTGGATAAGCTCCAGGCTGTGGCGGCGGTCATTGGCGCGCGCCAGCACGGGCACCTCGGGGAATTCCGCCTTCAGCAGATGGGTGATGCGCGTGCCGTCCGCCGGCTTGTCCACGCAGACCAGCACCACGCGCGCCCGGCCCGCGCCGGCCGCATGCAGGATATCCAGGCGCGTGCCGTCGCCGTAGTACACATCGAAATCGAACTCGCGCGCGGCGTCGATCATCTCCACATCGTTGTCGATGATGGAAATGTCATAGCCGCGCGCAAACAGGAACTGGCTGGCGATCTGCCCCACTCGCCCGAAGCCGATGACCAGGGCCACGCCCTTCAGGTCCGCCGGCTGCGCATAGCCTTCCGCCGATGGCGTCGCGCCGCGCTGCAACAGGTTCCACAGCGCCACCGCCACCGGCGTCAGCGCCATGGACAGAATGATGATGGCGGTGAGCTGGGCATTTTCCTCCGCAGTGATGATGCCGGCATTGCCCGCCGCGGCGTACAGCACGAAGGCGAACTCGCCGCCCTGGGCCATATACACCGCGCGTCCCAGCGCCTCGCGATGCTGCGAGCGGAACAGCCGCGCCACACCGTAGATCACCAGCCCCTTGACCAGCATGTACGCCGCGACAAAGAACAGGATCAGCCGCCAGCTCGATGCCACCACAGAAAGGTTCAGCGACATGCCCACGGCCAGGAAGAACAGCCCCAGCAACACCCCGCGGAACGGTTCGATATCCACTTCCAGCTGATGGCGGAAACTGGATTCCGACAACAGCACGCCCGCAATGAACGCGCCCATGGCCATCGACAGCCCGCCCAGCTCCATCACATACGCCGCCCCCAGCACCACCAGCAACGCCGCCGCCGTCATCACTTCCCGCGCCCGCGCGTTGGCCAGCAGGCCGAACAACGGATTGAGCAGATAGCGCCCCGCCACCACCAGGCCCACGATGGCGCCGGCGCCTATGCCGATTGCCTTCCAGCTCACACCGCCCTGCGCTGCCGCCCCCGGCGCAATCGGCGCGAGGAAAGCGACCAGCGCCAGCAGCGGCACGATCATCAGGTCTTCCAGCAACAGAATCGCCACGATGCGCTGGCCGCCTTCGGAGGTCAGCTCACCGCGTTCTTCCAGCATCTGCATCACGATTGCTGTGGAGGTCAGCACGAAGCCGGCGCCTGCGACGATGGATCCCGCCGCCGGATAGCCTGACGCGATGCCGATGCACGCCAGCAACACCGAACAGACCAGTACCTGCACCAGCCCAAGGCCGAAGATCTGGTTGCGCATGCGCCAGAGGCGCGAGGGCTGCATCTCCAGGCCGATGATGAAAAGGAACAGGACTACGCCGAGTTCGGCGACGTGGAGCATGGCCGCGGGGTCGGTGAACATGCGTAGGCCGAAGGGGCCTATGGCGATGCCGCCCGCCAGATAGCCCAGCACCGAGCCCAGGCCCAGGCGCTTGAACAGCGGAGCGCCGATCACGGCTGCGCCGAGCAGGGTGATTACGGGGAGGAGGTCGATTCCGTGGGGTTCGGCGGACATGGGGGCCTTGGGTTGGGCTATTCGAGGGTAATATCAGCCAGAAACGTACTCAACATTCGAGGCGGCCAGCCAGGGTAGAGATCAATCGTCGCACTCCCCCGCTTGGCATGCGATGGACTCCAAATGTTGTAGAGCCGAAGCCGCGCCAAAAGGCCGCAGGCCGAAACCGTCAGGATATATCGGACGGCATCTCCTTCGCCTTTGGCAAAACCAGCAACCGCTTGTTGCAACGCACAACGCCAGCCCTGAGAGGTCGATCACTGTGGCAACAGCGATATACCGGGAACGGCACAGAAAACTGGCCCCCTCCGCTTCGCACTAAACAGCATGACCTCCAGAAGCTAGCCAAACCAGCTCTCATCCCAAACGGCAGCTGCTGCGAGGCAGCGCACACAGCGTCCAACTCGGAAAACAATGTCTTACAGTGAATTTTTTGTATTATCGCCGTCACGTCATCGGCAGGCCTTAGGGGAGGCGAAACCGAATGAATGCTACGACACCACGGCCGTTTGTCTCGTGCTCCTTTGAACAGCTAGAAAACCATTTCAAGAAAGCCAAGAAAGCCGGTGATACCGCCGTTCTGCGCGACCTTCAGCACGAACTGACTTTCAGGCACAAGAACCGGCATACACCAGGCTTAGCCGCTCAAGTAGTCGAAGCGCTGAGCTCGCCCCCGCTAACAAACAGAGCGCGAGCGGCAAAAGCTAAACAGTCGCCAGCACTAGAAAAATTAAAGCCGACAGTGCGGATTAGCGCATCGGCTACCCCACTGCCCCCCTCTCCTACCAAACGAACCACCACCGCCCGAACTCAGAAGCCCCCAAGCCCCATACCACGTGGCCGAGCGGGTTTGAGGCCAACTGAGGAACAGCAACAGGCGCTGGATGCCTTCGCACGTGGAGGTAGCATGAAAATCAACGCCTACGCGGGCGCAGGCAAGACATCCACTCTGAAAATGCTGGCCAACAGTACACGACATTGTGGTCAGTACATCGCGTTCAACAAAGCAATCGTCGCAGACACTCAAGGCGGCTTTCCGGCGAACGTCGATTGCTCGACGCTGCACAGCTTGGCCTATCGAGCCATTGCGCCCAGCTACCGTGGCCTTACATCAAAGCTCACTGGAAAGATCAATGCGAACGAACTCGCTCAAGCCTTCGACCTGAAGCAGCAAGCCTTCGGGTCGGATTTGATTCTCGCCCCCCGGTCCCAAGCATTCCTGTTTCTGGATACCGTGCGCAGGTTCGCACAAAGCGCCGAGACAGCCATCCTTCCCGAGCACGTACCCTCACACGGTGCTCTGCGTGCGGCGTCGCCGGCAATAGTCCGGACCGTCCAGGCCTACGCGATAGCCGGCGCACAGAAGCTCTGGGACCGCATGGTAAGTCCCACCGACCTGATGCCGCTTGGTCACGATGGCTACCTCAAACTATGGGCGCTCTCGAGACCCCTCATCGGTGCTGATTTCATACTGCTGGACGAGGCCCAGGACACCAACCCGGTGGTGCTGGGTGTACTGGCGGATCAAGAGGCGCAGATGGTTTACGTAGGCGACAAGTACCAGCAGATTTATGAGTGGCGCGGGGCTGTCAACGCTATGGACACCATCCAGACCGACGCCACCGTTGAGCTGACAATGTCGTTCCGGTTCGGGCAAGCCATAGCTGATCTGGCGTCGAAGGTGCTGCGGCAGCTCGGCGCTACCTCGCCCATCCAAGGCAATCCCAAGGTGCGCAGCCACATCGGAGTAGTGAAGCCGGGCGCTGTGCTAGCTCGATCCAACGCAAGCACAATGAACGCCGTCATCGAAGCCCTGAATTCGGGACAGGCCCCGCATCTAGTTGGCGGCACAAATGAGCTAAAGGCGCTGCTGCGCGGAGTTGTATCGCTGAAAGCTGGACAACCTTGTGACGTTCCCGACTTCTTCGGCTTCACAACCTGGGCGGAGGTCGCAGAATTCGCACGAAGCGAAGAAGGGGCGTACCTACTCACCTTCGTAAACTTGGTCGAATCACTAGGGGAACGTCGGCTCTTGTGGGCTCTGGGCCGCACCGTCGATGAAAATCGCGCTGACCTTATGATTTCCACAGGACACAAAGCCAAGGGGCGGGAATGGAAATCCGTACGGCTTATGGATGACTTTATGCGGAGCAAGCCTACGGCGCTCGATCGGGGGAATTCGGGTCATGACCCAGCTGAGCTTCGGCTGCTCTATGTCGCGCTGACGCGCGCCAAGATTGCGCTGGAAGCGCCCGCATCGATCCTTTCGCTTATTGGCACATGAGAGGACGCCATTTCAATTTTCGACACATCACTACTTTCTGATTGCTTCCGACCATAAACTACGCCAGGTAACACTCAGACATAGATGCAAGAGAATCCAACCTGAGCTCACTATTCACCTGCCATGTACGACCCAACTATTGCCAATAAAATCATTGAAAGTAGCGGAAATTCCCTTCACTCGCGTGTTGCAGCATGGTTTAAAAACAATGACTGGAGTCTACTAGTCAGCCCTTACTACGTCGATCAATCGCAAAACAAGGCGCGCGAGATCGATCTTATTGTGGAGAAAGCTGTTCCTGTATTAGACAGGTGGAACGAAAGACATAAGGGATACGTCGTAGTTCGACTTTATGTTGAATGCAAGTACATTTACTCTCACTCCGTATTCTGGTTTGCCGACAAGGATAAGCTCGCAGCCGAACAGCTTGTGCTTAGCACCGGAGCTTTTGCTGCCGATGGTACTCAAACAAAAAACCACCACTATCTTTCTACGTGCCCACAAGTCGCCAAGGTTTTTGCGACGGAAGCGAAGTCCCAAGAGCAAGAGCCGTTCTACAAGGCTTTGAGCCAAGTCCTAGGCGCCCACGTCTCAATGCATAGTCGCCCTTCGTTTGCGCTATCAATTCGCAGGCCAGAGCTCGACGCACCGCGCCGCCTTGACTTTCCAGTTGTAGTTTGTAGCAATTTCACAAAACTGCACAGAACTGATTTTTTCCTAGAATCTGCGCCGTCTGGCATAGAAGACAATTTTCAGATTGAAGTGCAGTATGCCTACCCAGATGGCGACCGCAACCGCTCACGTTACTTTCTCATCGACGTAATTGAATTTGACCGACTGAGAGAATTTTGCGATCTAATAATGCATGACGCTGCTGTTGCAGCCGAGTTCTTTACATCACAGCGCTGATCGAACTGACACTCATTAAAATTTTTATATAAAATTAATTATGCGTTATATTTATATATATAGCGCAAAATCATGCGCACATCAGGGATGACCTGAACAAATCCGACCTAATTACACTGAGATGGCCCCAGCCAAACCAGAGCACGTGCGATGAACCAAATAAGTTTCGGATAGCGAGTGCGCAAGCGAAAGCGCACACATCGAGAAACGTTTCTGTGGGAAGTCCGGCAGGTGATTCCGTGGGCGACTGCAAAAGCCGCCGAACTGGCACCGCTCAAACGGAACGCCCGATTCAACAACTTTCGATTGCTGGGACAGATCGGCAAAGTTCCGTCGGTAGAAGCTGAAGCTGCCTATTATCGACAATTCCACGAGTTCGCCACGGCAGCGTGCCTCACGCCAACGAGCCCACCGAATTGCCGGAGCGGTTCACGCCCCATCAACCATATGCAGCGGCGAATGGAGCTTATCCAAACTGCATACCTGATGCATCGACCACGCGGATTTCCTCGAGAGCAGACTACAAACGGGACATAACCATACCCTTGACGTGGCTCCCACCGAAGTAAACAATCCGCATGTTGTCGCCAATTCGGCAACCGGGCTTGGCAGCCCGAATCTACGGTGCACACAGCGCCGCACCGAACATCGGCGTTTTTTTTCGCCCGAAGTTTGTGCAGCGCCGTCTGCCGCTTTCTGGCGGCGGTGTGTGGGGAGCCGCGAGGCTCGCCGGTCCGTAGCCGGTCTGCCAACCCGCACACCGTTCGCCACCCTTTTCGCATCCGTCTCGGGTGGCGACTCCATACAAAGGGAGTTGACCATGGAAGACCGGTACGCACGTTCCCGAGCCACTAGCCAACGCTCGGCGCCCTCCTCCGCCCCTGCTGTGGTGTTTGCCTCGGGAGGGCTGCGCCATGTCTGAGCACGGCTCGTTCTACCCCATCGCCCGCTTCGTCGAAAACGCGGATCCGGTGCTGTTCGTCTTCGCCACGGATACGCCGGCCCAGCGCAGAGCCCTGCGTGACGAGATGGTGGCGCGGCTGACGGCCATCGCGGAACTCAGCGAGGCGCTGACGTACGCGCAGTTGGAGTCGCCGGACCCGCGCTCGCACTGCGGCTTTCTCGATTGCGTGGCGATCCTGTCGCGCGATGTGCGGGGCATGCTGGAAGCCAGTTTCCGTACCGGTCCCTGAGTGAGGACGGCCGGGGCGGCATCGCGCCGCCCCGGTATTTCTTCGGCGCCGTCGAAAGTGCCACGGGTTGGCATCTTCCGATGCCGTTCGAATCTGGCCCGGGTGCCGGCCAATCACGGGCTCTCGAAACCACTTGCAAAAATAGTGTCACCCGGAGCGAGAGACGCCGCCAGAAAGTAATTCGGAACACCAGATCCGCTGCTGGGATTCGCATACCACGCAACCCTATTGTTCGCCATCCTGGGAAAGCTCCAGCGGCCATTGGAGCCACTGTAGTTGGTGATCTGTGTGGTGACGCCAGCAATAGCGTCGTAGATGAAGTAATTAGGCAACCCTGTTCCGCTGGTGGGATTGGCGTACCACGCGACTTTATTGTCCGCAGTTGCCGGATCGCTCCAGCGACCGTTGAAGCCGCTGTAGCTGGTGATTTGCGTGGTAATGCCAGAAACAGCATCATAGATGAAGTAATTGGGCACGGCTGTTCCGCTGGCGGGATTCGCGTACCAGACCACTTTGTTGCCGGCGATTGCCGGATCGCTCCAGCGGCCGTTGAAGCCACTGTAGTTTGTGATCTGCTTGGTGACGCCGGAAACGGTGTCATAGATGAAGTAGTTCGGCACTCCCGTTCCGCTGCTTGGGTTCGCGTACCAGACTACTTTGTTACCCGCAATCGCCGGATCGCTCCAGCGGCCGTTTCCACCGCTATAGTGAGTGATCTGCGTGGTAATACCGGAAGTGACGTCGTAGACGAAGTAGTTGGGCAACTGCGTGCTGCTGGTGGGATTGGCGTACCAGACCACTTTATTGCCCGAAATTGCCGGATCGCTCCAACGACCGTTGAAGCCGCTGTAATTGGTGATCTGCGTCGTGACGCGAGAAATGGCGTCATAGATGAAGTAGTTCGGCACTCCCGTTCCGCTGGTGGGGTTCGCGTACCAAACCACTTTATTGCCCGAAGTCGCCGGAAGGCTCCAGCGGCCATTGCCGCCGCTGTAGTTGGTGATTTGCCTGGTCACGCCGGAGACGGCGTCATAGATGAAGTAGTTCGGCACTCCACTTCCACTGGTGGGATTCGCGTACCAGACTACTTTGTTACTCGAAACCACAGGGGCGCCCCAGCGGCCATTGGCGCCGCTGTAGCTAGTGATCTGCGTGGTGGTGCCGGAAACAGCGTCATAGATGAAGTAGTTGGGCAACCCTATTCCACTGGTGGGATTCGCGTACCAGACCACCTTATTTCCCGCAATTGCAGGATCGCTCCAGCGACCATTGCCGCCGCTGTAATTGGTGAGCTGGTGGACTTCAAAACCACCAGCGAATACGTGAGGCCCGAGCAGAAAACCCAGGACAAGTGCCGATTCTGTCTTCCTCGGCACAGCGAATAAAACGAGTGAGAAAGACATCGTGTCGGCTCCCGAACCGAGGCTGGTTTGCCTGTGACTCTAGCCGAGGAGAGTCGCCGGGTGAAATGGCAGCCCTGTCTGCCAGCCGATCGCAGGTCAGCAGAAGCGGGGACGGCTCGACGCTCTTTTGGATACCTTGAGAAGGTGCCCCTAAGTGCAGGAAATATGGGCGTGCACCGCATTGCAGCGGTCCAGATTGATTTCAACTGATGCCCCGGCAATGCGGATCACTGATGTCGCCTCCCAGCTACAATGCAATTCCTGAACGAGCGTATCCAGGCGTGGACTTCAACGTGCGCCGTAACCGGGTTGGCAGTACCACTGTCGAAGTGGATGGACTTGGTCTATCAAACACACCCGAGTTGATCTCTTTCCCGCTAAAGACGACCGGTTGCATAAGACACGCAGTAAAAGGCCTATCCACCACTTGGCCCACTCAGCTCGCCAGCTCCGTATCGACGTACCCCGGCCCATAAAAGGCCTCGTCCCCGGTACCTGCAGTCCGCACCGCGTTGGCAACCACACGCATGTTCGGTGACCTGAGCATTCCCCGGGCCTCGCCCGGTGAACAGCGCAGCCAGCGGGCGCGGTCTTCCAGGCGCACCACGACCGGAACGCGCGTGCCGTTGTAGGGGTCGACGGATTTGGTGCGGTAGAACACACCGAAGGTAATGACCGCCTTGCCGTTGACGACGACCAAGTTGCACAGGCCAGCGAAGGTGACAGGGGCGGTTTCAGGCTGGAAGGACAGCACCGAGAAGGAACCGGTCGCGGTCCAGCCGGTGGCGGGGATCAGGCAACGCCGCGGTGGCTGGTCGGCCGCCCATAGCTCGCCGGTAACGCTGGAGCCGGGAACCATCTCCGCATCCAGCAGCCCGTGGCGCGCGGCCACCTCGCGGCGCTCGCCCGCGGCGGCCCAGCTGGGCACCAATCCCCATACGGCCGGCACGATGTCCACGTCGGTCATGGTGCGGACCAGGATGCGGGCGCGGCGCAGTGGCCGCACCACCCGGCGGGAAGCGGGCTGCAGGTGGGCGATGACCGCATCCCACAGCCGCACGGTGCGGGTCGGGTCGTTGGCGGGCGGCGGGTCGATCCAGAAGCTGTCCATGGCGGAGAGTACGTACATTTGTACGGGTCCGTAGGGTACGCCGGCAGGTGGTACGGGAAACGTTACAAGCTGTTGCGGCACCCGACCGAGGCGCAAGCTGAATGCCCCGCCGGGGAGCGGGCCTGGCGTACGGCGGACGGCCGCGCATTGGCCCGGCCAGGGCTGCCCACGGGGTCCTGGGCCATCCCACACAGGAGCGGGCGCTTCCGCCCGGACATCCCTTCAGACCCCACCGCCTTCCGACGCGCCCGGCCGTGGCGGGTGCAGGGCGCTTCCAGCCCGTCATCAGGCGCCCTTGGTGCCGGAGCGTGCCCTACCTCCGTAGCGCCTGCACGCGGTGTCAATAGCACCTTTGTACATAATGCAACACACTTGCAAAGTCGCTAATTTCCTTACCCGGCGATGCGCAGGAGCGTAAGCCTGAGCTGCGCGGTGCACCGCCGCTACGTCAACGGAAGGACTTATGGCACAGAACCTGATCTCTCTCACCCTTTCCGACGCCGACCTGGCCGCCATCGATGGCGCGCTGGCCACGCTGGAAGAAAAGTTCGTACCCCTGATTTCCCTGCAACCCGGCGAAGTTCGCGCCCTGGCCAAGATGGGCGACAAATCCGAAGCCTTTTGCCGGCAGACACTGACCATCCTCGAACAGAACCCGCAGGTGGTTCCGCCCAGCCTGAACGTGGCCGAGGCCCAGGCCGACCTGCGCGCTGTCGACCAGTTGCGTCCGCGCATGGCGCGCCTGGAACGGCTGAGCAAACGCGCTGACGACACGGTTATCGCGCTGGGCAGCGACATCCTCACCGCCGCGCTGGAGGGTTACGCCCTGCTCCGCGTCTCCGGCAAAGGACAGGGCCTGGAAAGCCTGCGCCAGGGATTGTCGGCACGCTTTGCCAAGAACCGGCGCGCGGCGGATCCTGAGCCGGCCTGATGGCGGTTCATCTGCATCCAAAAGGCCCCGCAATTGCGGGGCTTTCTGTTGCCCGGCCTCCGGAAACGCAATCCACTGACACCCGGGGCACGCGCGTTCGCTGGCGGCGACCGGCGGCAAATTGCGCTTCCACGCTTCCGGGTTGGTCGCCCAGGTGGATTCAGGCAGCAACGCCCGAAAACCACGCAGCGACGAGTGCCATTCAGCCATGAATGACTGAAATTCAGTCTCCGCCCACCCCGATTCAGACGCGCCTGTGCGGCGCAGCTGTCCGCGTTGATTGATTTTCAGCCGCCGGCCGCCTGGCATCACGCAACAGCGGACAAGCGCCGCTCATCCACGGCTGAATATGGGTCATGCGCGCCTGGAATTCAGCCGCCAGCGGCTGCTACGCCGTGTCGGATGAGTAGTTGGCGCACAAGGCCCTATCGGCGACACCGCGGCAAACATGCCGCCCCCACGCCGTCAGCTTTCTTCGCCGCCCGGCTTGGACTCCGGCGCAGTACGTTGAGCCAGCGTCGGCGGCACATCGCCACCGCCGGCGATTCGTCCGCGGAACAGGGATACGCGCGCGAGCACTACCGTCGTCACCGGGACGGTGACGGACAGCAGCAATGGTATCAGCAGTGGGTGTAGGGCCAGCCGTTTTTCCAGAAAGGAGTAGTACAGCGCGGCGGCAAGGCCTACGCACCAGCTGCCCAGGGTGTAGGCAAGCGCCGGTGGATGCATGCGGCCGAAGAAATCGGGCAGCCGCGCAAACCCGATCGCCGAGACCAATACGAAGAGTCCACTGAGGATCAGCAGGCCCGCAGCGAGCGCCTCGATCCAGAAAGCGCCGGCGCTCATTCGATCACCTCGCCGCGCAGGATGAACTTGGCCATGGCCAGGGTGCTGACGAAGCCGAACAAGGTAATGGCCAGCGCAATCTCGAAATAGTGATCGCTCTGGTGGCTCATTCCGATCACCATTACGACGAGGATGGCGTGGAAATAGAGCAAGTCCAGGGCAAAGACCCGGTCCTGCGCGCGCGGGCCGCGCACGAGGCGGAACAGGACGAGCACTGACGCCAGCGCGTAGCAGCCGAGTGCGAACGGGATGGCGAAGGAGAGCAGCGTGCTCACTCGAAGATCTCCCGGAGCGGCTGTTCGTAGCGCGCCTTGAACTGCAGGACGAAATCGCTTTCCTCCTGAACATCCCAGACGTGCAGCAGCAAGGCGCTGCGGTCGGCCGCGAGTTCCGACCACACCGTGCCCGGCACGATGGTGGTAACCAGCGCCAGGGCGGCCAGGCCGAGCGGGTCGCGCAGGTCCAGCGGTATCACGACGAAGCGCGACGCGGGCTTGCGCCAGCGCCAGCGGATGACGTCCCTGGCCACCGCGACGTTGGATACGACTACGTCTCCGGCGACGCGCGCGATGAAGCGCAGCGCCACCGCAGGCCGGCGCAGGCGGATCCCGCTCAGTTGCAGCTTCGGGAACAGATGCGGAATGCCCAGGGCCAGCAGCAGGCCCAGGCTGAACTGGCCGGGCGTCACCGTTCGCGCCAGAACCAGCCACGTACCCAGCAACATGCCGGAAAGCCAGGGCGCGGGAAGCAGGGTGTTCAGCAGCCTCATGGCGGCAATGCTCCGCTGGGGTCCGCGGCCGCAGGGCCCGGCCGGGCATGGGCTTGCAGCACCGCGTCAATGTAGAGGCGCGGCGCTTCCAGCGTTGCCGCGGTGGCGGCGGCGTAGCGCATTACCGGCTCCGCGAACACCGACAGCACGCAGCCCGCGGCGATCATCAGCGCGATGGCGCCGCCTTCCGCGGCGCGCAAATGCGGCGCGACCTGCCCGCCCCTGGACCAGAAATGCCGGATGCCGGCCCGCGCCAGGGCGATGGTGCTGAACAAGCCCGACAGCAGCAGCAAGGCGATCAGCACCCACGCGGCACGGGATATGCCGCCCTCGGTGTCTGCGGCGGCGGACAGCAGGGCGACTTTCGCCAGGAATCCCGACAAGGGCGGCAACCCGGCCACAAGCAGCGCGCTCGCAATGAAGGCCAGGCCGAGCAAGGCCAGGGAGACCGGGAAAACGCGGCCGATCAGCGGCAGCTGGTCATCGTCGAGATTGTCGTCTTCTTCCGGCGTCGTATCGGGTTCGGGATCGGGCGCACTGCTCCCGGCGCCGCTGCGCCTGACGAGTTCGACCAGCAGGAAAAGCGCGCTTGCCGAGAGCGTGGCGCTGACCAGGTAGAACAGCGCGGCCGCGACGAGCGCGGTCGAATGCATGCCGAGGGCGGCCATCAGCACGCCCGCGCTGGCAATCACGGAAAACGCGGCGATCCGCTCCAGGCGGATCGACGCCACCAGCCCGGCGCTGCCGAGGGCGAGCGTCAACAGCCCGCCCGCCAGCAGTACGCCGCCGCCGAAGTACGCGGAAGCCCCGGCGTCGGCGGAAAACAGCAGGGTCCACAGCCGCAACACGGCGTAGAAGCCGACCTTGGTCATCAGCACGAACAGCGCCGCGACCGGCGCGCCGGCCGCGGTATAGGCGGGAACCAGCCATGCATTCAACGGCCAGATGGCGCCCTTGATCAGGAACGCCACGGCCAGGATGGCGGCGCTGGCGTGCAGCAATCCGCGATCCCGTTCCGGCACCAGCGGCAGCTTGTCGGCGATGTCGGCCATGGAAAGCGTGCCCATGACACCGTACAGAACGGCCAGGCCGATCAGGAAAAGGGACGAAGCCAGCAGGTTCACCGCAATGTAGTGCATGCCCGAACGCACCCGGGTCCAGCCGGATCCGTGCAGCTGCAGCCCGTACGACGCCGCGAGCAGCACTTCGAAAAACACAAACAGGTTGAACAGGTCGCCGGTGAGGAACGCACCGTTGAGGCCGAGCAGCTGCATCTGGAACAGCGGATGGAAATAGCTGCCGGCGCGGGACCATCCGGCTTCGGCGTACAGCGCCGCGCCGGTGCTGACCAGGCCAACCAGCACGAGCATCAGCACGGAAAGCCGGTCCGCGACCAGTACGATGCCGAACGGCGCCTGCCAGTTCGAGGCCAGGTATACCGCGACGCCGCCGGATTCGACCTCACGCAGCAGCAAGGCCGCGACGATCAGGCCCGCGCCGGTGGCCGCCACGTTGATCAGCGAACGCAACCGGCCCCGCTTTCCGCCGATCAGCAGCAGGACTGCCGCCGATACCAGCGGCAGGAGCACGGGCGCGATCATCAAGGCGGGCATGAGCGTCGTCACGGCGTGTCCTGTTCGCCGTCGACATGGTCGGTTCCGCTGAGGCCGCGCGCGGCCAGCAGCACGACCAGGAACAAGGCCGTTGTCGCAAACCCGATCACGATCGCTGTCAACACCAGCGATTGGGGCATGGGATCGGTGTAGTGCTCAAGATTGGCCGGCAGGCCGGGCACGACCAGGGGCGGCTTGTCGATGACCAGGCTGCCCATGCTGAAAATGAAAAGGTTCACGGCGTAGGACAGCAGCGCCAGCCCGAGCACGACCTGGAACGTCCGCGGTCGCAGCACCAGCCAGATGCCGGAACCGGCGAGCACACCGATGACCAGGGCGAGCAGGACTTCCATCAGCGGGCCTCCGTCATGGGTGCCGCGGGTTTGCGGTGACCGCGAATGGACTGGTGGGCGAGCGCGATCAGGATCAGCAGCGTGGCACCCACTACGACGGCGAGCACACCCAGATCGAAGAATGTCGCACTCGGCAGATGGACTTCGCCCAGCCACGGCAGGTTCATGTGCAGGCTGTGGGTGGTCAGGAACGGATAGCCGAGCACGACGGCGCCCAACCCTGTGGCCGCGGCGAGCAGCAGGCCCACGGCGATCCAGCGCGCCGGCCGCAGCCCCGTGCGGGCTTCCACCCAGCGCGTTCCGGACACCAGGTATTGCAGCAGCAGCGTGATCGCCACGATCAGGCCAGCCACGAAACCGCCGCCGGGTTCGTTGTGCCCGCGCAGGAAGAAATGCGCTGCGACCAGCAGACCCAGCGGCAGCAGCAGGCGCGCGATTACCGCGGGCACCAGCAGATAGCCGCCGGCATCTTCATCGCGGCTCGGCGGCATCAGGTCGGGGTCGCGGTCGGCGGAAACGGCGCGCTGCTGCTGGGGCTGGGCGACGCTTTCCGGCGATGGCCGGAAACGGCGCAGCAGCGCGTAGACGGTCAGCGCGACGGCACCCAGAACGGTGATTTCACCGAGCGTATCCAGGGCGCGGAAATCCACCAGCATGACGTTGACCACATTGGTGCCGCCGCCGTCGGGCAGCGCGCGGTCGAGGAAGAACGGCGAGATGCTGTTCGGCGCGGGCCGGGTCAGCAGGGCGAACGACAGCGCGGCCAGACCACTGCCGCCCAGCACCGCCAGGAGCAAGTCCCGGCCGCGCCGGGTGCGGTCCTTCCAGCCTATGCGGTCTGGCTGTTGCTGGTTGCGCATGGGCATCCAGCGCAGACCAAGCAGCAGCAGCGTGGTGGTGACTACTTCCACCACGATCTGGGTCAAGGCCAGATCAGGTGCCGAAAACCATGCGAAGGTCAGGCAGGTCACCAGGCCTGCGCCGCCCATCAGGGTAGTGGCGACGAGCCGGTGGTATTTCGCCATGGACGCCGCGCCGATCGCGCACACCATGCCGATGATCCACAGCAGCACGAACGGGTGCGACGGCGGCAACCGCGCGCGGTCGCCCCACTCCAGCGGCACCGTGCGCACGGCGAGCACGGCCAGAACCAATGCGGTGGCAATCACCACGAACAACTGTGGCTGCAGACGCTGGGTGCTGGCCACGCGAAGCAGCGCGCGCGCCCCGCGGGTCACGCCCAGCAGCGCGCGCTCGAACAGGCGATGGCCGTCAAAGCGGGAAACGATGGGCGCGTTCTGCAAGCGGCCTCGCGCCTGCTGCGCGCGCAGCCAGAAATAACCCGCGACACCGCCGACCACCGCCACGACGCTCATGACCAGCGGCAGGGAAAAGCCATGCCACACGGCCAGGCTGTACTCGGGCAGCACTCCGCCGACCACCGGCCGTGCCGCCGCCGCGAGCGATGGTCCTATCGAAATCGCCGGAACGATGCCGACAATGAGGCAGATCAGCACCAGGAACTGCACCGGCACGCGCATCCAGCGCGGCGCCTCTTCCGGCTCCCGCGGCAGATCCGTCGATAACTCCCCGAAAAATATGTCGTAGCCGAAGCGGAGCGAGTAGACGACCGCAAAAATCGCCGCGACCATGGCCAGCACGGGCAGGACCCATCCCACCGATGGCTGTGCGGACAGGAACACCGTTTCCGCGAAGAACATTTCCTTCGACAGGAACCCGTTGAGAAGCGGCACGCCGGCCATGGCGCCGGTGGCCACGAGCGCGAGCACGCCGGTGCGCGGCATCACCTTGATCAGACCGTTGAGGCGGCGGATATCGCGCGTACCCGTCTCGTGATCGACGATGCCGGCCGCCATGAAGAGCGAGGCCTTGAAGGTCGCGTGATTGATGATGTGGAAGACGCCGGCCACGGCCGCGAGCGGGCTGTTGAGGCCGAACAGCAAGGTGATCAGACCCAGGTGGCTGATCGTCGAATAGGCCAGGAGCCGCTTGAGGTCGTGCTGGAACATGGCCGTGTAGGCGCCGAGCACCAAGGTCACGGCGCCGGTGCCGCCGACGAGCCAGAACCATAGCTCGGTACCCGACAGCACCGGCCAGAACCGCGCCAGCAGGAAGACGCCTGCCTTGACCATGGTGGCCGAATGCAGATAGGCCGATACCGGCGTCGGCGCGGCCATGGCGCGCGGCAGCCAGAAATGGAAGGGGAACTGCGCACTCTTGGTGAATGCACCGAGCAGGATCAGGACCAGCGTCAGCGGATACAGTGCATGAGCGCGGATGCGATCGCCCGCCGCAAGCACCGCGTCGAGATCGAAACTGCCGGCGATTTCCCCGAGCAGAATCACGCCGGCCAGCAGGCACAGCCCGCCCGAACCGGTGACAATGAGCGCCATGCGCGCCCCACGCTGCGCATCGGTGCGGTGATGCCAGTAGCCGATCAGAAGGAACGACACCAGACTGGTCAGCTCCCAGAACACCACGAGCTGCACCAGGTTGCCCGACAGCACGACGCCGAGCATCGCGCCCATGAATGCCAGGAACAGCGCGTAGAAGCGCGCCACCGGATCATCCGGCGACATGTAGTAGCGGGCGTACAGACATACCAGCACGCCGATCACGGCGACAATGACAGCGAACATCCAGGCGAACCCGTCCAGGCGCAGGACGAGGTCGATACCCAATGATGGAACCCAGGCCAGCGTCTGCCGGATGACACCGCCATCCCGCACCTGGGGAAACAGGGCGATGACCCAGGCCGCGGTAGCCGCCGCTACGGCCCCCGCCGTGCCGGCAAGCACGGTGCGGGCGCGCGTCGGCAGAAACACCGTGAGCAGGCTGCCGAGGAAAGGCAGTAGCAGCAGCAGGAAGAGTGTCATGACCTCACTTTAGCCAAGTGCTTCGCCATGGACAAACCAGGGAGCGTGCACCCGCCGCCGATGCACGCCGGCAACCTGCACACAGCTTGCTGAATCCACCGTTCCCGCAGAAGCGGTGGCCGGGCTTACTTATCTTTTGCGACAAAAGGTGCGGGAGAAGGAACGGCAGCCCGAACCATCAGTACGTCCGTGGGGACCGCATCGACAATCCGGCGCGAGTTCCCTATGAAGGCGTCGAAAAGAACCCCACGCGGATGCGCACCGATGACGGCGAGATCCGCGTCCTGCTCCAGAACGTAACGGCGCAGCATCGCGTTCGCGGGGCCGGCCTCGGCGGCGATGCGGATCGCCGCCTTGCGCTCGGCAGGAAGCTGCGCCGCATCGACCTGTTCACGCAGTCTATCCAGATCCCGCGCGGCCCAGCCGTGCGCTTCGGGCGTTGAATCGAGCAGCGAAGCGTAAGGCATCGAGTACGCGTGCATGAGCGTGATGGATGCTTCGCGGAAAAGGCGGGCCGAAAAAACCAGGGCCTGTTGAGCTTCGTCGGTAAAATCCGTGCCGACCAGCAGATGCCGGTACGGACGCCGGGGCCGACTGCGCACCACCAGTACCGATACCGGGGATTTGCGCACCACCTGTTCGACCGTGCTTTCGATGATGGGCCCCAGCAATCGCCGATGCGATTCACCCAGTACGATCAATTCGCAGCGTTCCCGCTCGGCCACGGCAAGAATGGCCGGTGCAGGCGCCAGATATTCTTCGACGTGAACCGTCGCACCCAATTCATCGGTGCCCAGCTCGCGCCGCATGACGCGCAGCACTTCATCGCGGGCAGGCGGATAGCGCTGCAGATAGTCGACGGGATTGACCCCGGCAGGCACCGCGGGGGGCGCGGCATTCACCGCATGGAGGATATGCAGGTGCGCATGCCATTCCTGGGCCAGCTGGACGGCGCGGTCCAGCGCGCGATCTCCCTGACTGGTGAGATCAGTAGCCAGCAAGATGCGCCCAGGTACGGGTGCGATTTCTGGATGATCCATCATGACCGTTCCATGCTACACAGGACGGGTACGGGAAGCCACCCTGAAACGAGGATTATTTGTTGAAACGAGGTGAATGCCGCGCCCGGGGCGCTGTGGTCATAGAAGATTGATCTCTTCAACGTAGAGTGTCCTGCTTCCGCAGCCGCCGGATTCTATACGGCGATCTTTTATGTCGTACCAAGCGTCCTCCGGCGCGCTCGGACGCGAAAAAATCTCGCCAGACACTCCTATTTTTCTACCATTCCATTTCTTGCGTTCATTGAATATGTGATTCGGCAGCGCAAGATCCAAGCAGCCACCAGGAGTCTCAAGCGACGCTCCACCATACCCACCAATCGCAACGATCAGTCGCCCGGATCCATGGCAAATTTTCCCCTCGCACTTGATGTAGTTACTATCGTGCGCTTTGTTGGTTGAGCAAGAGCAACACGAGACAAGAACCAGACTGGCCAGCACCTCCTTGAACTGCATGACGCTTCTCCCGTACAAGAGTTGACACCGAAGCGCTCTTTCTGGCCTTTAAAAGCCATCCAAGCCGGAGGACTTTGGCTCAAAAACCGTTCTCTATATCTATCGAAAGGTCTGACCGGCTGCCACCGGCCATCCGCGCCGCGACATCTCCTGATTCGACGCGGTCGGACGGCAGGTGTACCTGCAGCACAGGATGAAGTTTGGGGGTAAGGCGCTTTGAGGCAACGAGGGCAGCCGGTTTTCCGCCGAGATAACCGACTACTCAAACAACAACGACCTGCGCCTAAAAACACCCCCAAGCCTTTCGCTCCATATCCTGTCCGCACCTACGTTCCCGCCGGAAGAA
Source organism: Tahibacter harae (assembly GCF_024437735.1). Taxonomy (GTDB): domain Bacteria; phylum Pseudomonadota; class Gammaproteobacteria; order Xanthomonadales; family Rhodanobacteraceae; genus Tahibacter; species Tahibacter harae. The sequence continues at coordinate 21,119 of NZ_JANFQO010000001.1, forward strand.
TCGAGTCAAACTCTTTTACCAGAACCCAAGCTGTTAAATATTCAACACCATCTATTTTTGTCGTGTTGAATGAACCTGGTGACATATAGCGATAAACAGAGGCGCCGAACCTGCTGAAAATGGCGTCTCTTTCCACGATCCTGTCACATCGTGATTTCTCCGCCTGCGCATCCACGGCGTCGGCAAAGAATACATACTTGAATCCAATGCTTAGCGGAGCAGAGGAACAGAAGCTCGCTCTCTCCCCCTCTATACGACCTTTGTATATCTTGTTTACATGAACCGTCACTTCGGAAAAGCAGCCACCCTTGCCACATTCGGCCTTAATCCCGACGACCCTGCCTTCGAACACAGACGCAGCCTCTTCAAGGACAAGCTTGACGTCGCGATCGACAAAAGAGGTAGCAGGCAACCTTGGAGAAAAAGCAAGCAACAAAATTGGTACAAGCGCGCAAAATTTCATGGATCACCATCCTGCCTGAATATTCAGCCAATCCCGGAACAATTAATCGGACTTTTGGCCATCCTCAGTTGTGGCAGCCTGTCAATCTAAACCAGTCATTGCTTAGCGGTCTTTTTCCACACCTCGCCGGAACTCGTAATGATTTCCTCAACAATCATTACCTGGTCGCAGAGATTTATGTTCACGCGCATGCCATCGATTTCGTAGGAATAGGAAAAAGTTCCGGGAAGGTCATTTGGTTGTGTAGAAATCAGCCCCGTTATCCGAGCTTTTTTCTGATTGAAATCCGACTTATCTCGAAAAAAATTTTCAGGGGCAGCGAGCGCAATACACCCGCCCTTTCTGGCTAAACTTGCTTGCCAAAGCGATTCCATTTCCAAAATCCCAGATACCGTACATCGATCCCCTACCTGGCACACGTTCTTGCCCTGCTGGCCTGCACAAGCAGAAACAAGTGTCACTGCGAAAACCATCAGCAACCTGGCGTGCATTGTGCGCCTCCCGTACCTTGATTTGAATTCCAAGTTTCAATCAGACGCGTGCAGCAGGATCGCTGCTGCGGAAACGAAGCAGGAACACAGCCGTTCTGTCGCTTCGCTGCCGATCCTCTCAGCCGCGCACTCACTCGCCGCCCCCACGCGCACGCGAATTGCAAGCCTTGCAAAGACGCCATCACCTCGACAATAGCGCCGCATCCGCCCGGATGTCATGACAGGTCCACCCTCCCCTTTGCGCAAGGCAATCCACGCCGACAAGCCGCGCGGGGCGGCTTGCTGCGCACAGCGAGGCAAGCCGCCATGGGCGACAACGTCTATCCCTACGTTGGTTCCGACTACATCAACCTGATTTCGGGCACCCATGACGACAATCAGGTGAAATGCCTGGGCCTGAGCCGGGTCGACCACGTCAGCCTGGTCATAGACACTTTCGACGCCGCCGACGCCTGGCAGCAATGGCTGGTGGTCCGCAGCCAGAATGCGATCGCGCTATGGCATATGGATACCGGCTCGAAACTGGTCTGCGCGCAGGACGGAACGCTGTCGCTGCGATTCGGCCCCGGCGGGCCGGCCAATGTCGACGAATATGCCGAGGACGAGCTGTGGAACATGGTCGCCGTAAGCCCGCCTTCGCACGGCATCTGGGACTGGGTCAAGGCGACATTCACCGACCTGCTCGTCGATATGACGCGGTACTACGAAAACGGCTTTGCCGTGCGTCCGCTGTTTGATGACAACCGCAATCTCAACGTACTCGGCAACGGCCCCTATCCCGCCAACAGCATCGTCGCCGCGTGGGACGGCTGGGGCGGCGGTGATGCCAATGAAGTGTGGCTGCCCAGGCTGGTAGCCGGGCAGCAGTGACGAGAATGCTGTCAGGGCGACGCTCCGGCATCCGCCAGTCGGCCTGACAAGGATGCACGGCGAGCGTGTCGCTCGCCGTGCATCCGCCGATCACGCCGCGCGGTAGTTATCCACCTCGCGGTAATTCCTCGCATACAAGCCGAATATCAACGCCGCAATCAGCGCAAACGCCGCAAAGAAGAACATCTGGAACGCGGTAACGCTGAAGCCGGTGGAGCTGATCGAATCGGTCACCGCCTGGTTGCGCACGGCGAAGTTGGCCAGCAGTACCCAGAGGTTGCCAATGGTGGTGGTGAGGTTCCAGAAGCTCATGACCACGCCCTTCATCGCGGCGGGGGCCTGGCTGTAGGCAAATTCCAGGCCGGTGGCCGAGACCAGCACTTCGCCGAAGGTGAGCAGTGCGTACGGCAGTACCTGCCAGACGATGGACATGGGGCTGCCGCCGTCCATGATGACCTGCAGGGTGCCAATCGCGATCCACGCCAGGCCGCTGAAGGCGATGCCGGCGGTCATGCGGCGCAGCGCGGTGGGTTCCATGCCGTAGCGGCGCAGGGCCGGGTACAGCACCAGGTTGTTGAACGGAATGAGGATCATGACCAGCAGCGGGTTCAGCGCCTGCATCTGCGAGGACACGAACCATTCCGGCTTGGTCATGGCATTGCCCTGGATCACCCAGGTGGAAGCCTTCTGGTCGAACAGCGAGAAGAACGGCGTGACCAGGGCGAAGATGATGAGGATGCGCAGCACGCTGCGCACGCCGTCCACGGCGGCATCGGCATGCAGGCCGCGGGCGCGTTCCAGCTGCAGCGAGGCGCCGCCGCCGACGCCGGCCAGCAGTGCGACCAGGGCCAGGCAGATGGCGATGACCACGCCGAGCTTGCCGGCATACAGGATGGCCGCCAGCGCGGCCAGCGCACCGACAATGGCCACGATCAGGCCCGGCCTGCCCTCGCCCGCGCGCTGCGCCAGCAGCGCGGTGCGCACCACGCGGAAGAACGAATCCGGATCCGCCGTATCGGCCGGCGGCACCATCACGTACTGGCGCCGGCCCAGCCACAGCACGATGGTCGCAATCAGCATCAGTACGCCGGGAATGCCGAAGGCCACCTGCGGGCCATAGTTCTTCAGGAACAGCGGCATCAGCAGCGAAGCGAACAGCGAGCCGAAATTGATGATCCAGTAGAAGCCATCGAAGACGATCTTGGCCAGGTGCTTATTGGACTGGGTGAACTGGTCGCCGACGAAAGAAGCCACCAGCGGCTTGATGCCGCCGGAGCCCAGCGCGATCAGGCCCAGGCCGATGAAGAAGCCGAGCTGGTTGTCGACGAAGGCGGCCAGACTGAACTGGCCTGCGCAGTAGATCAGGCTGAACCAGAGGATGGTGTTGTACTTGCCGAAGAAACGGTCGGCGAGATAACCGCCCAGCAGCGGGAAGAAATACACACCGATCATGAAGGTGTGCATCAGGTCCTTGGCGGCCAGTTCGCGCTCCGGCCCGGCGGCGATGTGCTGCAGCAGGATCGAGGTGATCAGGAACTGCACCAGGATGTTGCGCATGCCATAGAAGCTGAAGCGCTCGCAGCCTTCGTTGCCGATGATGTAGGGAATCTGCCGCGGCATTTTCGCGGCGGGCTGCGTGGGGTTGGCTTGCATGGATGGTTCCGTGCCGGGTTGAGGGAATCAGGCCGCAGCGGCCTTGGATTTGAGCTCGTCGCTGAGTGGCTTGCCCAGCCAGCTGTCGAGCAGGCGCCGCAGCAGATAGATCAGCGGCGTCAGCGCGATCGCTGCGCAGACCTTATAGATGTAGTTGACCGAGGCCACCGCCAGCCACAGGCTGATCGACCATTTCTGTGGGCCGATGACGAAGGCGATATAGAGCACGATCAGGCTGTCGAAGGCTTGTGAAATGACGGTGGAGCCGGTCGCGCGCAGCCAGATATGCTTGCCGCCGGTACGCTTGCGTATCCAGTGGAAGATGCCGACGTCGACCAGCTGGCCGATCAGGAACGCGGTCACCGAGCCGGCAATGGTCCACAGGCCCTGGCCGAATATCTGCGCAAACGCGGCCTGCATATCTGGCACGCCCTGCTTCTCGCCCACCGTGACCCACCAGCCGGCCGGCGCCAGCGCGATCGCGGCAAAAGCGAACGCGAAGGCGTAGATGATCAGAAACACCGCCAGCCAGGAAATCATGCGCACGCCGCGGCGGCCGAAGTATTCGTTGATGACGTCGGTCATCACGAACACGATGGGCCAGAGCAAGGTGCCGGCGGTGAAGCTCAGCGAGCCGGTCTGGCCGAACAGGTTCCAGTTGAACGGCGCCACGCCCAGGGTGTCTTCCAGCGCGAAGATCTTCACGCCGATGAGTTCCGCCAGGATGGCATTGGCCACGAACACGGCGGTGAGGATCAGGAACAGCTTTTGCCCCTTGTTGCTGAATTCCACGTTTTATTCCCCCAAAGGAATCGCCTGGCGCTGTTCAGGCCTGAAAGCCATCGCTGTGACGCACTGCCTGCACCTGCCAGCTGCGCTCACTGGCCTGCAGCAGCAGGCAGCTGGGACCGCCGTTGGTGCGGGCGCGGCCGGCGGCGCCGGGATTGAGTATCCAGGGCAGCGCGTCCTGATCCAGCGCGAGCTGGTGACTGTGCCCATATACCACCGCGCGGGCGGCCGGAAATGCACGCCGCAGCGCGGCATGGCGCCCGGCTGCGGGCCAGCGGTCGCCGTGGACGACGACAAGACGGCCGCCCGGCAGCTCCAGGCCTGCTTCGGCCGGCAGTGCGGCGAGGCGGTCGTGCTCGCCGGCCGCCCATTTCGCCGTCACGTCGTTGTTGCCGCGCACGGCGACGACCTGCGCTCCCAGCGCCTCCAGCACAGCCGCGGCGCCGACATCGCCGGCATGCGCGACCGCATCGCAGTCGCGCGCCAGCGCGGCTATGCGCGCGTCGATGCGGCCGTGCGTGTCGGAGACCAGCAGCACGCGCACGGCGCGGCGGTCAGTGCGCGGCGCCGCGGTATTTCTTCTCGCCGGCTTCCACGCGCACCTTCAGCTTGTTCTCCGGCGGCGCCAGCGGGCAGGTCGCGTACGGCGTGAAGGCGCAGGGCGGGTTGTAGGCACGGTTGAAGTCCAGCACGATCTTGCCGTCCTTGGGCAGGTCGGCGTAGAGGAAACGGCCGGCGCCGTAGGTTTCCTTGCCGCTGGTCTTGTCGGCGAAGATCAGGAACAGTTCCTTGGCGTCGGCCGTTTCCAGCACCGGCTGCACCTCGTATTCCTTGCCGTCACGCTTGAACACGGCCTTGCCGGGAACCTTGTACTTCTCCACATTGCCAAGAACGTTCGGCACCTCCAGCACCTTGGGCGGATCGAACGCCTCCCACTTGGCCTCGACGCGCCAGCTCGCATTGGTGGGGAAGTAGTCGATGCCGAGGAAGTTCTTGCGCGTGGCCGCGGCGCTGTCCTTGACCCGCAGCGCCTTCTTGCCGTCGCGGTCGATCACGTAGAACTGGGCGGTGCCGAAGGAGACGATGGTCGGGCGCGGACTGGAATCGTCGCGCAGCACGCCGGAGGTAGCCTTTTCGCTGCCGCCGAGGGAGCCCACCGCAGCGGATTCCAGCGCGAAGGAGACCTGGCCGCCGCTCAGCGTGGCCTTGCCCAGCTTGGCCGGGCCTACGGCGAGCACGATGTCGTTATCCTTGGCGCTGCCGACAGTGTTCACGCCTTCCTTGAGCCAGTGCAGGCCGACCAGGCTGAGCCAGCCGTAGGGCTCCTGCAGCCGCGCGACGCGCTGGGCGCGCCAGTTATCCACTTCCACCGCGCGCTCGTCGTCGATGGTCATGGACTTCAGATCCACTCCCGCGGCCATCAGGCCGGCCATGGCGGCGCAAAACATCAGTGACATCGTTGTTTCCTCTGGTGGGTTCGTCAACGGCCGCGCAGGAACAGGCGGTCCAGTTCAGGGATGGAAAGTTGTACCCAGGTGGGACGGCCGTGGTTGCACTGACCGGAGCGTTCGGTCGCTTCCATGTCGCGCAGCAGCGCGTTCATCTCGGGCAGGCTCAGGCGCCGGTTCGCGCGCACGGAGCCATGGCAGGCCATGGTCGCCAGCACATCGTTGCCGGCTTCCTCGATGCGGCGCGAATTGCCCTGGGCGAGCAGGTCGCCGATCACGTCGCGGATCAGGCCGGCCGCGTCGGCGCCGTCGAGCAGGGTCGGCAGGCGCTTCACCAGCACGCTCTGCGGGCCGCTGCGCTGCAGCTCGAAACCCAGTTCGGCGAAGCGTTCGGCCTGGTCTTCGACACAGGCCGCCTCGCGTTCGCTCAGCGAGATCGACAGCGGCACCAGCAGCATCTGCGCGCGTATGCCCTGCCCCGCATGGGCGGTCTTGAGGCGTTCGTAGGTGATGCGTTCGTGCGCGGCGTGCATGTCGACGAGCACCAGGCCCTGGGCGTTCTGCGCCAGCACGTAGATGCCGTGCAGCTGGGCCAGCGCATAGCCCAGCGGCGGTGCATCGCCGGATTCTTCCGCCGCGGCACAGGCGGCGGCGAAAGCAGCGGGATCGGCGGCCTGCGCCAGCGGCAGCGCCGGTGCGGCAGCAGCGCCGCCGCCGCCGAGCAAGGCGGCATAGTCGGCCAGCGGCTCGCGCACGGCGTTGCCCAGGCCCAGCGAATTCTGCCCGCGCCAAGGGGTGGCATAGGCTGCGCCGTTGCCGCCGAAGGCCGGCTGCGGCAGCGGCGCTGCCGCGACCGAGGGTGCCGTGCCGGCGCGGGTCTCGGCCAGCGCGTCGTTCAAGGTGCGGTAGAGGAAATCGTGGACCAGGCGCGATTCGCGGAAACGCACCTCGTGCTTGGCCGGATGCACGTTCACATCCACGCCCAGCGGATCCAGTTCCAGGAACAGCACGAAGGCCGGATGGCGGCCGTGGAACAGTACGTCGGCATAGGCCTGGCGCACGGCGTGGGCGACGACCTTGTCGCGCACCAGGCGGCCGTTGACATAGAAATACTGCTGGTCGGCCTGGGCGCGCGAGGCCGTGGGCAGGCCCACCCAGCCGCTCAGGCGCAGGCCGGCGGCGGCGTGGTCCAGACGCAGGCTCTGGGCCAGGAAATCCTCGCCGAGCAGGTCGCCGACGCGGGTCGCCAGCGTCGCCGCGTCGCCGGCCTGGCGCAGCAGGCGCACCGGCTTGCCGTTGTGGCTGAGGCGGAACTCCACGGCGCTGCGCACCAGGGCGAGCGAGGCAATCAGTTCGTCGATACGGCCGAATTCCGTACGTTCGGCACGCAGGAACTTGCGCCGCGCCGGCACGTTGTAGAACAGGTCGCGCACTTCGATGGTGGTGCCTGGCGGATGCTGCGCGGGCCGCGGCGGCTGCGGCCGGCCGCCGTCGACCTCGATCCGCAGCGCATGCGCCTGGGCGGCGGGGCGCGAGGTCAGCGCAAAGCGCGAGATGGAGGCAATGCTGGGCAGGGCCTCGCCGCGGAACCCCAGGGTGGCGACGCGCTCCAGGTCGTCGAAGCTGGCGATCTTGCTGGTGGCATGGGCGCTGATCGCCAGGGGCAGGTCGTCGGGATCGATGCCGCCGCCGTCGTCGCGCACGCGGATCAGGCGTGCACCGCCTTCCTCGACATCGATCTCGATGCGGCCGGCGCCGGCGTCAAGGCTGTTCTCGACCAGTTCCTTCACCACCGAGGCCGGGCGTTCGATGACTTCGCCGGCGGCGATCTGATTGACGAGTTCGACGGGGAGCTGGTGGATTCGGCGCATAAGCGGCCGATCATACCGGCAAGCCGGCGCGGGCCGGGAGTGACCGGGGCTTACTTCCAAATGCCGGGATTGGGGATTCGGAATTGGGGAGCGCGGCGCCGGGGCGGCCGAGGACCGGCCGGCGCGGGATCAGCGTTTGGCCGGCGGCAGCTTGTCCAGCACGGCGGCCAGGTCTTCGGCCAGGGGCGCCGAGAAGGCATAGGTCCGGCCGCCCAGCTCAAAGCCGAAATGCTTGGCATGCAGGAACAGGCGGCGCAGGCCGTAGGGCTTGAGCGACTTGTTGAACTCCGCATCGCCGTATTTCTCGTCGCCGGCGATGGGATGGCCCAGGTGCTGGCTGTGCACGCGGATCTGGTGGGTGCGGCCGGTTTCCAGCGTGGCCTCGACCAGGCTGGCCGGGGCGTACAGCTCTATGGTCTTGAAATGGGTCAGCGAGGGTTTGCCTTCGCTGTCCACCCGCACCATGCGCTCGCCGCCCTGCAGTATGGATTTGCGCAGCGGCTGGTTCACGCTGATTGCCGCCCGCGGCAGCTTGCCCTGCAGCAGGCAGAGGTACTGCTTGGTGGTGCGATTCTCGCGGATCAGCTCCTGCAGCCCGGTCAGGGCCGCGCGGCGCCGGGCCAGTACCAGTACGCCGCTGGTGTCGCGGTCCAGGCGGTGCACCAGTTCTATCGTGTCGCCGGGGCGAAGCGCTCTCAGCAGTTCGATGGCGCCATGGCTGACGCCCGAGCCGCCGTGGGCGGCGATGCCGGCGGGCTTGGACAGGACCAGGAAATCCTTGTCCTCATGGATGATGGCATTGCCTATGCGCTCGGTCAGGCCGCGCGAGGGCGCTGCGCCCTCCTCTTTTTCTGCCACGCGCACCGGCGGAATGCGCACCTCGTCGCCGCCCGCGAGGCGGGTATCCGGCTTGGCGCGCTTGCCGTTCACGCGCACCTGGCCGGTGCGCAAGATGCGGTAGATCAGGCTCTTGGGCACGCCCTTGAGCTGGCCGGCGAGGAAATTGTCGATGCGCTGGCCTTCGCGGTCGTCGGCCACGCGGACCAGTCGCACGCCTGCCCCGGCGTCTGGGGAATTGCCCGAAGTTCGCGTCACGATTGAAGAAATCTGCTGTCAGCTGGTAGACTTGGGCCGCACTTCGCGTCAAGGAACGAGGTATTCGACCATCGTTTCGCGATGCACCTACCCGTTGACTGTGTTGCCGTCCCCTGCGGATTCCTGACCGGAACCGCCGTGGTGACCGGCCGCATCGTAACGGATCGGGTCGGAGATTGCCCGTAGCGCGGCAAGCGCCGCGGGGGTCTGCGGTAGGGCAAGGCACCACTTAACGTACCTGTGCGATGCGAGTCGCGCCGGACCAGAACAACACCGCGCTCCCGACGACGTCGTGAGAGTGCGCAGCCAGGACGGCGCCGGACCGGCGCATTGCGCCACCGTCGTCCGCCGACCGGCTCCGCCGGTCTTTCCGTACGCAGCTGCCGCTGCGTAGCGCAGGGTTAAACCTGCGAGGTATGCGCCTCCGCGCCGCCGGCGGTAGAGCGCATTACGGAATCACTACAATGAAACGCATGTTGATCAACGCGACTCAGCGTGAAGAGTTGCGTGTGGCCATCGTGGACGGCCAGAACCTGTTCGACCTCGATATCGAGATCCCCTCCAAGGAACAGAAGAAAGCCAACATCTACAAGGGCCGCATCACCCGGGTCGAGCCCTCGCTGGAGGCCTGCTTCGTCGAATACGGCGGCGAACGCCATGGCTTCCTGCCGCTGAAGGAAATCGCCCGCGAATACTTCACTCCGGGCGTGGACCACAACCGCGCCGGCATCCGCGAGCTGCTGAAGGAAGGCCAGGAAATCGTCGTCCAGGTCGAGAAAGAGGAGCGCGGCAACAAGGGCGCCGCCCTGACCACGTTCATCTCCCTGGCCGGCCGCTACATGGTGCTGATGCCCAATAACCCGCGCGCCGGCGGCGTATCGCGGCGCATCGAGGGCGAGGACCGGGCCAACCTCAAAGAGGTGATGGACCAGCTCAACTGCCCCGACGACATGGGCCTGATCATCCGCACCGCCGGCATGGGCCGCGACGCGGAAGAGCTGCAATGGGACCTGGACTACCTGCTGCAACTGTGGAAGGCCATCTCCGAGGCCGCCACCTCGCGCCCCAGCCCGTTCCTGATCTACCAGGAATCCAAGCTCATCATCCGCGCCCTGCGCGACTACCTGCGCAATGACGTCGGCGAAATCCTCATCGACAACGAGGACCTGTACCAGGACGCGCGCGACTTCGTGCAGCAGGTGATGCCGAACAACCTGCGCAAGCTCAAGCTGTACAAGGACACCACCCCGCTGTTCTCGCGCTTCCAGATCGAGACCCAGATCGAGAACGCCTTCGAGCGCACGGTGCGCCTGCCCTCCGGCGGTTCCATCGTCATCGACCAGACCGAAGCCCTGACCGCCATCGACATCAACTCGGCCAAGGCGACCAAGGGCGGCGACATCGAGGAAACCGCGTTCAACACCAATCGCGAAGCCGCGATCGAGATTGCGCGCCAGCTGCGCATCCGCGACGCCGGCGGCCTCATCGTGATCGACTTCATCGACATGGACAGCCCGCGCCACCAGCGCGAGGTCGAGGAAACGCTGAAGGAAGCGCTGAAACTGGACCGCGCCCGCGTCCAGCTCGGCCGCATCTCGCGCTTCGGCCTGATGGAAATGTCGCGCCAGCGCCTGCGTCCCAGCCTGGGCGAATCCACCCAGATCGTATGCCCGCGGTGCAGCGGCCACGGCCGCATCCGCAGCATCGAATCGCTGTCGCTGTCGGCCCTGCGCCTGGTCGAGGAACACGCGATGAAGGACAACACCGGCCAGGTGCTGGTGCAGGCCCCGTCGGACGTGGCCAACTTCCTGCTCAACGAGAAGCGCCGCCAGGTCAGCGAGATCGAGCAGCGCCACGACGTGGCCGTAATCATCGTCGCGGACGAGAAGCTGGAAACGCCGCATCTGGAAATCCAGCGCATCAAGAGCGCCGACATCGGCGACAGCCCGCGTCCCAGCTATGACCGCCTGACCCCGGTCGTGGTCACCCCGCCGCCGCAGGTGGCCCAGCCCAGCGCCGAGCCGGAACAGCCCGCGGTCAGCCGCGTGGTGCCGGCCAGCCCGGCGCCGCTGCGTCCGGAAACCGAGGAAGCACCGGCGCCGGTCGCCGTGGCGGCCCCGGCGGCACGCCCGGCCGTGGCCAGCGCGGGCTTCTGGGCCCGGGTGAAGCAGTTCTTCACCGGCGAACCCACGCCGGCGGCCACGCCCGCAGCACCGGCTCCGGCAGCAAGGCCGGCCGGCCGTTCCGGCCAGTCCCAGCCGGGCCGCGGCGAGCGCGACCAGCGCCGCGGCGGCCGCGACCAGCGCGGCAACCGCAATGAACAGGCCGGCCAGCGCGGCGGCCGCAACGAACAGCGCAGCGACGCCAAGCCTGCACGCACCGAGGCCGCCCAGGGCCAGCAGCCCAAGCAGGGCGGCCAGCAGCCGCGCCAGGACAAGGAGCAGCGCGGCCCGCAGCAGGGCCAGCAACCGCGGCAGGACAAGCAGCGCGGCGAACAGCGTCAGGGCGAGCCGCGCCAGCAGGGCGAAGCGCGCCAGAACGAGCCGCGCCCGCAGGGCGAGGCACGCCAGGGCGAGCAGCGTCCGCAAGGCGAGCAGCGCCAGGCCCAGCCGGCCGGCACGCCGCGTGCGCCGGGCGAAGGCCGTGCCCCGGGCGAAGGCCGCCAGCCGGAAGTCGTGCGCATGGCCGATGCGATGCGGCTTTCCTCCGACAAGTCGGGCGAGCCGCGCGACGCCGCCAAGGCCGGCGAAGGCCGTCCGGCCGCCGCCGACAACCGCGCCGAAGCGCGCCCGGCCACGCCAGCTGCTGCGGCCGAAGTGCAGCCGGTGACTGTCATCGTGGATGCGGGCGATACCGCCGGCCAGGCGCCGGGCGAAGTCGCTCCGGGTATCGCCGCCGACGACAGCGGCCGTGAAGGCGGCCGCCGCCGCCGCGGCCGTCGCGGCGGCCGCCGCCGCCGTCGCAATGAAGCCGGCACCGAGTCCGCCGACTCCGCCAACGAGGCGGATTTCGACGACGAGGACGAGGACGGCACCAGCACAGACGGCAATGTCGCGACTGCAGAAAATGCGGCAAACCGCGCTGCCGGTGCGGAAAAGCCGCGCGAAGGTCAGCGCGAAGGCCGTCCGCGTGACGCGCAGCCGCGGGACAACCGCGACAACCAGCCGCGCGAGAGTCGCGATGGCCAGCCGCGCGAGACCCGTGACGGTCGCGATGGCCAGCCGCGCCGCCAGCCGGCGGAAAGCGCCGCTGACGAAAACGCGGCCAGCTCCGGTCCGGTAGCTCCCACGCCGTCCGCCGTGGCCCAACCGGCCGCAACCGCGCAGGCCACTGCACCGGAAGCCGCCGCGCCGGTGGCGCCGACGCCGGCCGTGGCTTCAGCCGCGAAGCATCCGGAAACGGCAGCCGCGTCGATTCCGGCGGCCTCGATGCCTGCGAGTACGGCGCAAGAGGCTCCGGTCCAGGCGGCTCCCACTCCGGCCTCGGCTGTGTCGGCCCCGGCGGCTTCGGCTGCGGCTCAGACTGCTCCGGCGGGTCCGGCGACGACGACGCCGGTCGCGCCAGCTTCGGCTCCCGTGAACCCGGTTCCTGCGGCGGCTCCTGCAGCTTCCGCCTCGCCGGCATCGACGACTCCGGCGGTCCTGGCTCCGACAAACCCGGCTCCGGCCGCTTCGGCACCAGGCATTCCGTCTCCGGCCGTTGCGGCTCCCGCGGCGCCGGCTTCGACGGCAGGCCCTGCCGCACCGGCGGCCTCGACTGCGGCCGCCGCTGCAAGCACGGTTCCGGCGCCGAAGGCCCCGTCCGCGATGCCTGCGGACAGCGCAGCGGCGGCGAACACCTCGCCGGCCGCGGCTCCGACGCCCTCCGCCGCAATGCCCAAGCCGCAGGCCGAAGCCAAGCCGGCAACGGCCATCCCCGCTCCGGTAGCGTCCGCCCCGATCCCGGCCCCGCGCGCCGAGCCCGCGCCGCGTCCGGCCCCGGTGGCCGCACCGGCCGCCGAGCAGCCGCGGCCCGCACCGGCCAAGCCGGTGATCGACCCGAGCGTGCCGGTCCCGGTCGCCTCGGCGCCGATCCCGATGACGCCGCCGCGTCCCGCCGTGCCGACGCCCGCTGCAGCCGCGCCGGCACCGCAGCCGCCCAAGCCCAGCGAAGCGCCCAAGCCTTCGGCCACGCCGCCGATTCCGGCTCCGCTGGCTTCGGCGCCGATCCCGGGCGCGCGTCCGGCCGGCACGGAAAGCGCCAGCCGCGCACCGGCCGCCCAGCTTTCGCTGGGCATGCCGGAACCGCAGGCCGAAGCGCCGCTGCCGCCCGCCGGCAGCGTGCGCCAGGCCGTCGCCAGTGCCCTGCGTGCGCCGCCAGTCAACCCGGCGCCGCCAGCCGCCGACGACAAGCCGGCGGCCTCCGCGGACAACAAGCCGGCGGCAGGTGACACGACGGAAAAGCGCGACGACAGCGCCAGCTGAACCCGGCCGGCGCCTCGCGCGCCGGCACTTTGCGGCCCCGCCGGAACAGGCTTCCGTGCGGGGCCGCTGCATTTTCGCCTTGTGCAAATCGCGGCAAAGGCGCCCTGCCTTACGCAAGGCGAGTGCATGCGCGAAGCGGGCAGCCCGATGAAATGCTCGTCAAGCGGACAAGCGGACAGCCCTCCCTCAGCGCCTGCGCCGCCTTCCGCCGCTTGCGCTCTCCAGCGCACTGCCCAGATCCAGTACCCCGTGCAGGCTGGCCATGTGCGCCAACGCGACCACGTTGTCGATATCCAGCTTGGCGAAGATGTTCGACTTGTGCGTGGAAATGGTCTTGTCGCTGATGCTGAGGAAGCGCGACAAGCTCTGCGCGTCGTCGCCCTGGGCCAGGCGTATCGCGATCTCCAGCTCGCGCGCGGTCAGCCGGTCGAACGGCGAACCGCTGCCGTCGAGCGCCTCCATCGCCAGTTGCTGCGCCACCGCCGGCGCCAGGTAGCGCCGGCCATCGGCGACCTGTTGCAGCGCCTGCAGGAATTCTTCCGCCGGGCAGGCCTTGGTCAGATAACCCATCGCGCCGGCCTCCAGCAGGCGGCGCGGAAACGGCGCCTCGCCGGCCATGGTGACGATCACCACCCGCGTGCGCAGATTGCCGCGGCGCACCCGCTCGGTGACCTCTACACCGGTCAGCTTGGGCATATGCAGGTCCAGCACCGCCAGATCCGGCTCCAGCCGGCGAATCAGGGCCAGGCCGGCCTCGCCGTCGTCGGCCTCGCCAACCACCGAAAACTCCGGGCGCCGCTCCAGCATGGCCCGGTAACCGCTGCGCACCAACACGTGATCGTCGATCAGAACGACGCTAATCATCGCGGCCTCTCCCTATTGCAGCAGCCGAAACGCTACGTGACGAAGTCAAAGGAAACAATCCCTTAGGAAATGTTTCCATTTACACCGGACATGGTCGCATGTGTGGCATGGAGCTTGCGAGCCAGTTTCGCTATGCTCGCGGACTGGCGAAAGCCACCACCCGGCGCCCGACGCGGCCCGGGGCGGACAATCCGGAGAGATGGCCGAGCGGTTTAAGGCAGCAGTCTTGAAAACTGCCGTGGGTTCATCCCCACCGTGGGTTCGAATCCCACTCTCTCCGCCAGATTTCAATAGGTTTCAGCGCTTTGCGGACCCCTTCCAGGAGCTGTCCGCCATCCCGTCCGCCATCAAGTACCGCAGCAACAGGGCAGGGTTTCCGCTGCCGTTGCCTTGCAATTTGGAGCCTTCGTGGGCGTCATGAATTCGTCGGGACATGATTGACGACGCGCGGCCTCCGATCGCATGCACGGCTCGAAATTGAACCAGCAACGTTGGCATTGAGATGCCGATTGAGAGACAGCTCAGCCCTGCGACCGGCCGCTGCCAATGAAACCTGCACCGTCGAGGAACGGCCGTCCTGTGGCAGCCATCGAACGTCTCCTTGTTCGGGAAGCGAACTGCCGGGAATCCCGGAAACTCGTCCGTGCCAGTCACGCCGCCAAGCGAACGCGTGGAATGCCGATAGCAGGCTGTTTCAGTTTGCTGGCGGAATGTGAGCGATCGACCCCGGCAACCAGGTGCGATTGAACCAGTCGACCCATTCGAGCGTTGCCGGCTCGACCGCTTCGCGGTTGGCACCGGAAAGCCGATGATCAAAAGTGGCAAGCCGGAAAACCACGCTATCCAGGGACTGCCCGATACGCTTCAAGGCCGGACCTTATTCCATAATTTAAAAATTAAACAAATTATTTCGCGAACCAGAGACATCCGCTGGCGCCCGGCCAGGCGTGATCCGAGTCCCGCTCCGGGACAGCGAGTTCCACACGAGCAAAATCAACTTCGGCACCTTCACGCGCCAGCAGCGGCTCTCCGCCCTGCCCGGCTGCACTGAATTGCGGCGGCTGCGGTTAAACTTGAGGCTTACCCAGCGGAGAGTCTCCCCATGAAGTCCTCGCTCGTATTCGCCGCACTGCTGTCCCTCGCCGGCACCGCCCAGGCCGCCGAATTCCGCCTCACCAGCACCGACATCGCCGAAGGCAAGGCGCTGACCAACAAGCAGGTGTTCAAGGGGTTCGGCTGCGAGGGCGAGAACATCTCGCCGCAACTGAGCTGGAGCGGTGCGCCGGAAGGCACCAAGAGCTTCGCCATCAGCGTCTACGACCCGGATGCGCCCACCGGCAGCGGCTGGTGGCACTGGACCGTGGTCAATCTGCCCGCGGCAACGACCTCGCTGCCGAGCGGCGCGGGCAATCCCGGCGGCAAGCTGCCGGCGGGCGCCGTGCAGGGGCGCACGGATTTCGGCCAGGCTGGTTTCGGCGGTGCGTGCCCGCCCGTAGGCGACAAGCCGCACCGCTATCACTTCGTGGTCTGGGCGCTGAAAGTGGACAAGCTGCCGCTGGACGAGAACGCCAGCGGCGCCATGGTCGGCTACATGCTCAATGCCAATGCGCTGGGCAAGGCGCAGTTGACCGCTACTTACGGGCGGTAAGCGGACTCGGGATCCGGGATTGGCAGCGGCGCTCCGCGAATCCCGGATTCGGCCACACCTGCGGAGACTCAGGGCTGGCATCGCCATCATTTTGCGGGCTCCAGTCGCGCGATTGAGCCGCAGCACGGCGCACGGCTGCGCCAGGGAAATCGCCATTTCCGAATCTCACGCCGCATTGCAGCTCCACCGGGAGCTGCTGCCCGCGACAGCGCCGCGCTTTTTTGCGAATCCCCAATTCCACTCCGCGAACCGCGCGCCATATCGCGGCGCTCATCCCGCTCTTGGGTTAGCATGCGGACCCTTTTCTGCGACGGCGCCCTGACCGCCCGCCCCGGCCCCTGATGCTGCTGATTCCGACTACGCCGCGCACAACGCCGTCGCCGCGCTACTGGCTGCTGCTGGCCCTGGCGCTGGGCGCGCTCAAGCTGGGCCTGATCGTGTTCGATCCCACCCAGCGCTTTTTCCTCGGCGATTCGGAAAGCTATCTGCATTCGGCGCTGACCGGCTGGATCCCGCCGGACCGCTCCTTCCTCTACGGCTATTTCATCCGCTACACCGCCGTGATCTGCGGCTGGCTGCCGGCGCTGCTGATCGCGCAGTCGCTGTGCGGCGTGCTCAGCGGCCTGCTCTGCGCACGCATCGCCAGCGCCGGCCTGGGGCTGGACCGGCGCATCGCCGCGGCCCTGGCCGTGCTGCTGGCACTGGAACCGGCGCAGTTGTTCTACGAACGCATGATGATGGCCGAAAGCCTGGGCACGCTGTGCCTGCTGAGCATGTTCGCCTGCGGCTTCGCCTATCTGCGCCGGCACAGGTGGCCGTGGCTGCTGGGCATGGCGCTGGCGGGCACGGCGACCGTGGCCCTGCGTATGAGCCTGCTGCCGGTGGTGCTGGGCTTCGCTCTGCTGCCGCCGCTGGCGGCGCTGGCGCTGCGCGAAGGCCGCGCGGCCTGGCTGCGCGTCGCCGCGCATGCCGTCGTTGCCGTGCTGGCGACAGCGGCCCTGCACAAGGCGTATCAGCAGCTGTACGGCCATCTGTTCCAGGGCCCGGCAACGTATCTGCAGGCCAGCGGCACCTTCCGCCTGGGCCTGGTCGCGCCGCTGGTCAAGCCCGGACATCTGCAGCAGGCCGGGCTGGCGCCGGAACTGCTGCAATCGGTGAAGCCGCCGCTGGCCGATCCGCGGGCGCGCGAGTCGCAGCTGTGGGCGCCCGACGGCCTGATCGCCGTGCTGCGCCAGGCGTCGAACGGGGACATGCTGGCCACCGAGCGCTATGCGCGCAAGATCGCCTCGCGCGCGCTGCGCGACGATATTCCGGGTTTCCTGCATCTTGCCGTGGTGACCACGGCGGATTATTTCGACCCGGTGCAGACCTACCAGCGCATGGAAGACGACCTGGGCACGCGCGCGCTGGCCCCGCCCATGCAGGACGCCCTGCGCGAACAGTTGCGCTACGACGCCAGCCGCGTGCACGAGCGGCGCAATCCGCTGACCCGTTATTTCGAGGCCAGCGGCAACTGGCTGATCTTCTGCCTGTTCTCGCTGGCGCCGCTGGCGCTGATGGCGCTGCTGCGCAACTGGAACCAGCGCCGCGAAGCCGCGCTGCTGTTGTGCCTGACGGCGCTGGGTCTGGTCGCGGGACAGCTGCTGTTCTCGCATATCGTGTCCTTCCGCTATCTGCATCCGTTCCCGGCCCTGGTGCTGCTCTGCCTGGCCGCGACCCTGGCCGCGCCCACGGCGCGGCGCAACGGCGAACGTCAGCGCATCTGAGGCACGTCCGGCCGCAAAGCGGCTGCGCCGGAGCGGCACAACGGCGCAGTTCGTTCTAGAGTGCGGGAAACCCCACACGCCGCAGGGCCGCCGCGATGCAACGACGCACCTTCCTGCTGTTGCCGCTGCTGGCCCTGCCGGCCGCAGCAATCGGCCGCGAGAAAATCGTCGGCCTGCCCTGCGAAGGCTGCGATGCGGTGTTCGTCGGGCAGCCGGCGCAGATTCCGGGCCTGGCCCGCATCGCCCCGGCCGGCGAACCGGGCGAGCCGCTGCAATTGCGCGGACAGGTGCTGGATGCGGCAGGCAAGCCCGCCGCAGGCATCATCGTCTATGCCTACCACACCGATGCCGCCGGCGATTACCCACCGCTGGCCGCGACCCGCGGCACGCCCGCGCAAGCCCACGGCCGTCTGCGCAGCTGGGCACGCACGGACGCCGACGGCCGCTACGGCTTCGACAGCATCCGCCCCGGCGGCTATCCGGGACGCAAGGATCCGCAGCATATCCATCTGCATGTGATCGAACCCGGCCTGCGCACGTACTACATCGACGATGCGGTGTTCGAGGACGACCCGCGCATGGCCGATCCGGCGATCCGCAGCCAACTGCAGCATGCCGCCAACCGCGGCGGCAGCGGCATCACCCGGCCGCAGCGCGCTGCGGCCGGTGTGTGGCGGGTGCAGCGGGATATACGGCTGGGGATGAATATTCCCGGCTACTGAGCTGCGCGGGGCGCAGCGGGAAGCCGCGGTGCGCTGCCGGGCAGCGCACTGGAACGATCACAGGCGGCGATGGATGAATATTCGCGGCTGTCGACCATGCATCAGGACGGCGGCGCGCAGCGGGAAGCCGTGGCGCGCCGCCGTACAGCACAGGAAAACGCCGCCAGGAAAACCGGCAGAACGCTGGAAACCGCGCCGGACCGAGTTCGCCTCGGCACCGCCCGGCAGGCACGATCGCAGGAACCGGTGCGGCTACAGTCCACCCGTTCCTGCGCGGCGCTTCACTCTGCCTTCTCCACCCGCTTCTCGCTGCGATAGATCCACCAGCGCGAGGAAACATAGTTCACCGCCAGCCCCGCGACCGAACCCGCAGCCACGGCGAGTTCCGGCCAGGTGCGCGCCGGTGCAAAAAACGTATAGACCGCCGCATAGGCCGCATAGTTGACGGCAAAACCGCCGCTCATGGCGAGCAGGTAGCGCAGCCACTCGCCGAACAGGCCGTAGCGGCGCGTGCCGCGGAAGGTCTGGCTGCGGTTCCACAGCCAGGTCGCGGTCGCCGCGCAGAGGAAGGAGAACAGCCGCGCCACATAGGCGTTCGCGCCCAGGCCGCTGACCAGCAGGCGCAGCACGCCGGCGTCGACGACGAAACCGATCACGCCGCCTATGCAGAACAGCAGGAACTGCGGCATGGCCTCACTCCGGCGCGGGATGGCCGAGATAGGCCAGCATCTTCAGCTCGCGCCGGCCGCGCGTGACCGTGTCCAGCACCAGCCCGGCGAAGAAGGCCAGGGCCGCCAGCAGCATCAGCCCGGTGGACAGGATCGCCGTGGGAAAGCGCGGCACCAGGCCGGTTTCCGCATAGGTCACGAACAGCGGCACGGCCAGCAGCACCGACAGCAGGGCCAGTGCCGCGGCAATCAGCGAATAGAAGGCCAGCGGCCGTTCCGCACCGAACAGGCGCACCATGGTGACGACAATGCGTATGCCGTCGCGTACCGTGGACAGCTTGCTGTGCGAGCCCTCGGGCCGTTCCTTGAACGGCGTGGTGACTTCGGCCACGGCCATCTTCAGTTCCAGCGCATGCACGGTGAGTTCGGTCTCGATCTCGAAGCCCTGGCTCAGCACCGGAAACGACTTGGCGAAGCGGCGCGAGAACACGCGGTAGCCGGAAAGAATGTCGGAACAGTTGCGCCCGAACAGGCGGCTCAGGAAACCGGTCAGCATGCGGTTGCCGAAGGCGTGGCCGGGCCGGTGCACATCGGCGTGGACGGGCTCGCGCACGCCGACGACCATGTCCAGGTTCTCCTGGAACAGGCGCGCCAGCAGCGCCGGCGCGCTGGCCGCGTCATAGGTATCGTCGCCATCGACCATCACATACGCATCGGCCTCGATGTCGGCGAACATGCGCCGCACCACATGGCCCTTGCCCTGCAGCTTCACGCTGTGCACAACGGCGCCGGCGCGGGCGGCGACTTCCGCCGTGCCGTCGCTGGAGTTGTTGTCGAACACGTGGATGGCCGCATCCGGCAGGGCGCGGCGGAAATCGTTCACCACCGCGGTGATGGCGATGGCTTCGTTGTAGCAGGGAATCAGCACGGCCACGCGCCGCGGCCGCTGGGCGATGGCGGTATCAGCCATGGCCGGGCACGAACAGCTTTTCCATGGCGTGGCGGTCCGGATGCTCGATCACGCCGCGCTCGGTGACGATGGCGTCGATCAGCGAGGCCGGAGTCACGTCGAACACCGGATTCCACGCCTCCGCGCCCTCGATCACAGTGCGCTTGCCGGCCACGCCCAGCAGTTCGGCCGGCTCGCGCAGCTCGATCTCGATGGCCGCGCCGTCCGGCGTGGCCATGTCGACCGTGGACGAGGGCGCCACCACCATGAACTTCACGCCGTGGTGGCGCGCGCTGATGGCGAGCTGGTAGGTGCCGATCTTGTTGGCCGTGTCGCCGTTGGCGGCGATGCGGTCGGCGCCGACGATGACCCATTGCACCGCGCCGGAACGCATCAGGTACGAGGCCGCCGAATCGGCGATGAGCCGGGCCGGGATGCCGTCGCGCACCAGTTCATACATGGTCAGGCGCGCGCCCTGCAGCCAGGGCCGCGTCTCACCGGCATAGACCTGGGCGATCTTGCCCGCAGCATAGCCGCTGCGGATCACGCCCAGGGCCGTGCCGAAGCCGGCGGTCGCCAGCGAGCCGGTATTGCAGTGGGTCATCACGCCGCCGCCGCTGAGCAGGGCCGCGCCGAGTTCACCCATGCGCCGGTTCGCGGCGAGGTCTTCATCCTGTATGGCCTGGGCCTCGCGCACCAGCGCGGCCACGTCCGTGCCCAGGCCCTGCATGCGGTCCAGCGCCCACATCAGGTTCACCGCCGTGGGCCGCGAGGCGCGCAGCAGGCGCAGCGCCGCGTCGAGGTTGGCCGGATCCTGCTGCGCCGCCAGCACCACGCCCCAGGCGGCGGCTATGCCGATGGCCGGCGCGCCGCGCACGACCAGGTCCTTGATGGCCTGGGCCACCTCGGCCGCGCTGCGGCAGGCGACGAATTTTTCCTCGAACGGCAGCAGGCGCTGGTCCAGCAGGCTGAGGTGGTCGCCGCGCCAGTGCACGGCGCGGATGGTGTCGTGGCGGTCCAGGTCGGACATGGGCGGGACTCGGCTGAGGCAACGCGCAAGGATAGCGCATGCGGGCGGACAACCCGATGAAATCGCGCGCAATTCGCGCCGGCCGGGCGGGACGCCGGGCGCTCCGCCCGCCCCCCGCGGCGCGGCGCAGGTTTCAGTTCCCGTCCACGCCGCCGGTCTGCACCCGCCACAGCGCCGCATAGCTGCCGCCGCGGGCGATCAGCTGCGCATGCGTGCCCAGCTCCGTGACGCGGCCGTTCTCCATCACGGCGATCTGGTCGGCGTGCACGATGGTGGAAAGGCGGTGCGCAATCACGATCACCGTGCGCTGGTGCGCCAGGCGCGCGAGGGAACGCTGGATGGCGGCTTCGGTCTCGTTGTCGACCGCGCTGGTGGCCTCGTCCAGCAGCAGCACCGGCGGATCCTTGAGCAGGGCGCGGGCGATGGACAGGCGCTGGCGCTGGCCGCCGGACAGCTTCACGCCGCGCTCGCCCACCGCGGTGTCGTAGCCCTGCGGCAGGCGCAGGATGAATTCATGTGCCTCGGCCGCGACGGCGGCGGCGATGACGTCCGCCTCGGTCGCATCCGGCCGGCCGTAGAGGATGTTCTCGCGCACGCTGCCCTCGAACAGGAACACGTCCTGGGCGACCCAGCCGATCTGGCTGCGCAGCCAGCTCAGCGGATAGGCCGTCAGCGGCCGGCCGTCCAGGCGGATCTCGCCGCGGGTGGGCTCGTAGAAGCGCAGCAGCAGCTTGATCAGCGAACTCTTGCCGCCGCCGGTGGCGCCGACCAGGGCCAGGGTACGGCCGGCCGGCACGTGCAGGTCCACGCCGTGCAGCACTGCGCTGCCGTTGGCATAGGCGAAATGCACGTCGCGCAGGACGATCTCGCCGCGGGCCGGGTGATCCGGCATGGTCTGCTCGCTGTCGCGAATGGTGATCGGCGTCGCCAGCAGGCCGAGGATGCGCCGGGTCGAGGCCATGGCGCGCTCGAACAGGTCCACGGTCTCGGCCAGGCGGGTCAGCGGCCACAGCAGGCGCTGGGTCAGGAATACCAGCACAGCGTAGAAGCCCGCCTGCAACTGCCCTTCCAGCACCAGCTTGCCGCCGAGCACAAAGGTGCACAGGAAACCGAACAGGATGGCCATGCGGATCAGCGGCACGAAGGCCGCGCTGAGCCGGATCGCCCGCCGGTTGGCCGCGACATAGGCGCTGCTCTCGCTGCCCAGGCGCTGCAGCTCGCGCTGTTCCGCGGCAAAGCTGCGGATGGTGGCGATGCCGGCCAGGTTGTTGGCCAGCCGGCCCGACAGTGCCGCGACCTTTTCCCGCACCACGTCGTAGCGCGGCCCGGCCTTGCCCTGGAAATAGAACGCGCCCCACAGGATGACCGGAATCGGCGTGAACGCGAACAGCGCGATCTGCGGCGAAATGGCGAAGAACACCGCGCCGCAGGCCAGCACCGTGACGACGACCTGGATCAGGTCGCTGGCACCGCCGTTGAGAAAGCGTTCCAGCTGATTGACGTCATCGTTGAGGATGGCGACCAGGCCGCCGCTGGAGCGATCCTCGAAATAGGCCAGGTCCAGGTTCTGTACGTGAGCGTACGCCGAGGTGCGCAGTTCGTGCTGCAGGTCCTGGGCCAGATTGCGCCACAGCACCAGGTAGGCGAATTCAAAGATGGACTCGAACACCCAGATCGCCAACGTCAACGCGCCCAGCAGGTAGACTTGGGAAATCGGGTCGGAGACACCAAAACCAGCGACGAAGGAGTCCTGGCCGCGCACGACCACGTCGATGGCCACGCCGATCAGGATTTCCGGCGCGACATCGAACAATTTGTTCGCCACCGAGCACAGCCCGGCGGCGATGAAACGGGCGCGGTACGGACGCGCATGACGGATGAGCTGCCAGAGTGCAGCAAACGACGAGGTGGAAGATGGCATCGCGAAAGCCTAGCACGGAGATTCCCGCCAAACGCGCCGCAGCCTCGCGCCAGGACGACCGCGACGAGCAATTCCACGTCCTGCTGCGCACCGCCTGCATCAAGGCCGCCGGCGTGGGCGCGCTGTCGGCCCTGGTCGGGGCGATCCCCGGCGCCGGCGTGCTGCTGCGCTTCACCCTGGGCGAGCTGGTCGACGTGGCCGCGGTGACGGCGATCCAGGAACAGTTGATCGAAGACACCCTGACCCTGTACGAACTGCCCCTGCCCGATGCCCTGCGCAAGCCGCTGATCGTGCAGATCAGCAGCCTCGGCGCCGGTGCCAGCATCGGCGTGGACGCGCTGGGCCGCACCCTGCTCGGCCGCTTCGGCAGCAAGCTGGGCGGCCCGGTGTTCGGCCGCGTCGTTCCCCTCATCGGCGTGATGACCAGCGCCATCGGCAACGCCGCCACCACCTACGCCATAGGCCGCCGCGCCGAAGCCTTCGCCAAGATGGGCGCCGCGCCGGCCGACACCCTGGCCGACGTGTTCCGCGCCTTCACCGGCGTGGACGAACGCCGCATCTGGGAATGGTCGCTGGCTGCGACCAAGGAAGCCCTGTCCACCGTCGGCCGCGTCACGGCCAAGGTCAAGGGCATGAATCCGTTCGCCCGCTTCGACGAGGAGGCCGCGCCGGCCGGAGCCGGGCCGGCAACGCAAGAAAAAAACAAAAAATCCACAAAATCCGAAAAGGCCGGCACACCGCGCAAGCCGCGCGCGGCGGCGAAGAAATCCGCCGCCGGCCCGGCCGGCAGGAAAACCGCGGCGCGGAAGGCGCCGGCGAAGAAGCCCGCAACAGCCAAGACCGCCGCCAAGTCCCGCCCCGCGGCCAGGAAGAAAAAGCCGGCGGAATAAGACCCGGAATGCCGACCGCCCCGGCCATCCTGGCGGGGCGTAGCACATTGTTTTTTCGAGGGCGCACTGTCAGAGTCAGCCGTTATTCAACAGCCGGTAAGTTCAGGGGACTTTCCGATGGAATTCAGCGGTAACGAATTGCGCAAGCTCTTGCCGGGCGTGCCATTGGTCGAATCACCGTTTTTCGATGCCATTCTTCCCACCGCCGGCCTCGATCCAGAGACCGAGCGCGTCGCCCGGGACCTCAACCGCGACGGTTTTGCGGTAATCCGTTTCCAGGACGCGGAGTTCGACCAGCGCGCCGAACGCATCAAGGAATACCTGGGGCGCCAGTTCGACGCGGCGGCATGGCGCGAGCAGGAATGGCCGCGCGGCCACGGCCGGCGCTACTTCGACTACTGGAAAGAAAACGCCGACATCCGCGCCATCGCCGCCAACGAACAGGTGCTGAAACTGCTGGGCGATCTCTACGGCCGCAAGGCATTCCCGTTCCAGACGCTGAACTTCCCGGTCGGCACCCAGCAGCACTACCACTCCGACTCGATCCACTTCTCGTCCATCCCGGAGCGCTTCATGTGCGGCGTATGGCTGGCGCTGGAGGACATCCACGAAGACGCCGGGCCGCTGGTCTACTACCCCGGCTCGCACCGCTGGCCGATCATCTACAACGACCAGATAGGCACCCGGATCACCGGCACCACGGATACGCGCGACCAGTCGATGTACGAACCGTACTGGCGCGCAATGGTGGAGACCAGCAATCTCAAGCCGCAGCACTTCCTGCCGAAGAAAGGCGAGGCGCTGATCTGGATGGCCAACCTTCTGCACGGCGGCGCGCGCCAGAACGACCCTTATCGCAGCCGCTGGTCGCAGGTGACGCACTATTTCTTCGCCGACTGCTGCTATACCACGCCCATGCTGTCGGACTATTCCGTCGGCCGCCCGTTCGTGCGCGAGATGATCGACATTGCCAGCGGCGCGCCTGTGCCGAACATCTATGTGGATGTGCCGCTGGCCGACCTGGACTATCTGGCAAAGAACCCACGCCCGCCGACGGATTTCGACAGCGAACGCTATCTCGCGCTGAATCCGGACGTGGCCGCCGCCGTTGCGCAGGGGAAGACCTCGGCCATCGAACACTTCCGCCATTGGGGCGCCAAGGAAGGCCGGCGCTATCGCTGATCCGGCCCGGGCGGCAGCGGCGGTCAAATGCCGCCGGCGCCGGCTTCCGGGGCCGGCGGCAAAGCACAAACACGATGGCCCGCAGCGAGCGCTGCGGGCCATGTCCGGCATCAGGCTGCAGGAGCAGCCACTGTCATGAACGCTTGGCCAGCCAGTCGTGGATTGCCGGCGGCACTTCGCGCTGGGCACGGCTGGACACGTAGATGCCGATGTGGCCGCCCTTGAACGCGATCTGCGAATAGTCGGGACTGCCGACCGCATCTTTGAGCGCGCGCGAGGCTGCCGGCGGCACCAGGTGATCCTGCTCGGCGAAGATGTTGAGCACGGGTGAGCTGATGTTCTTCAGATCGACTTTCTTTTCGCCGATCTGCAGGCCGCCCTTGAGCAGCTTGTTGCCCTGGTAGAAATCCTTGATGAACTGGCGGAACGCTTCGCCGGCCTGATCGGGCGAATCGAAGATCCACTTTTCCATGCGCAGGAAATTTTCCAGCTCGGTCTTGTTGTCGAGGATATCGACCAGACCGACATACTTCTGCTGGTTCAGGCGCAGCGGCTTGAGCGTGAGATAGCAGTAGTTCATCAGGTCGGCCGGGATATTGCCCAGCGTGTCGACGAACAGGTCCACGTCCAGCTCGCGCACCCAGTGCGACAGCATGTTGTCCGGAGTGTGGAAATCCACCGGCGTCACCATGGTGACCAGGTTCTTCACCTTTTCCGGATAGATCGCGCTGAAGCACAGCGAGAACGCGCCGCCCTGGCAGATGCCGAGCAGGTTGATCGCCTCCACGCCGTGGGACTTGCGCAGGAAATCCACGCAGCGGCGCAGGTAGCCGTTGATGTAGTCGTCCAGGGTCAGATACTTGTCCGAGCCGTCCGGATAGCCCCAGTCGATCAGATAGACGTCCTGGCCCTGGGCGAGCAGGTTCTTCACCAGCGAGCGGTCGTCCTGCAGGTCGACCATGTAAGGCGTGTTGACCAGCGCGTAGCAGATCAGCAGCGGCGTCTTCTGCGTCGGCGCGCGCTCGCCGCGGAATCGGTACAAGGTTACTTTGTCATCCTTGTATACGGCCTCCTTGGCGGTGACGCCGAAGGTCACTGGATCCAGGCTGCGCAGGGTCTGCGCGCCGGCGGAGAGTTTCTGCTGCAGCTTCAGCGCCTCGTCCAACGCCTTCTGCGGTTCGATACGGATCGGGCCCATGGCAGTCGTTCCTCAGCGCTTGGTCTTCTTGGCGGGAGCCGCGGCGGCGGACTTGTCCGCGGCGGGTTTTTCCGGCGCGGCCTTGGCCGGCTGCGTATCGGCGGCGGCCAGCTGACGCTTGAGCGCGGCCACTTCGGCGCGCAGCGCGGCGATCTCGCCGGCCAGCTCGGAGCCGCCGTTGTCCTGGTTGTTCCTGAAAGTGCGGCGCAGTTCCTGCACCGACTTCTGCACCCCCTGCAGCTCGCTGCGCGTGGGCATGCCGAGCTGGCGCGTCTGCTGTTCGATCTCGCCCTGGATCAGCGAGCGCACGCGCATCTGCGCGTTGACCATGGCGCCGTAGACCTTGCGGAACTCGTCCGACAGGGCGATCTCGGCATAGGCTTCCTCGGCCGCGTCTATCCACAGGTCGTAGACCGCGCGCACCGATTCCAGCTGCCGGCCCGGTTCCTCGCGCTCGGCCAGCTTGGACTGGAAGCGTTCGAAGCCCTGCTGGCTGGACTTGAGGATCAGCGCGTTGTAGCGGTTGGTCTGCTCCTGGTAATCGACCAGGGCCGCGCCCAGCGCCTGCCAGCGTTCCTGGTGCTCGCGCGCCAGGCCGAAGGCCGGCATGCCCAGGGTGGAGAGAATTTCCTGCTTGAACGGGCCGCCGGCGCGGCCGAATTCGGCCATCAGCTGCTCGAAGCCCTTGGCGCCCTGGCCCGCCATATCGCGGAAATTGGCGCCGAGTGGATTATTCCACAAGGCTGGATCCATGCCCGGAATGTTGAAGCCGTTGCGCAGCGCCTCGGTCCAGGCCGCCGCACCGGCGTCGCCGCCCTGCCCCAGCGAACTGTTGAGCATGGATTGCATCAATGCCACGTAGGACTTGGCATTGGCAGTGACGCGGTCGACCAGGTCGCTCTGCTGTTGGCTCTTGCCGAAGAGCTGCGCCCACTGATCCAGCGCCGCCTGCCAGGGAGCATTGGCATCCGCCCTGCCGAAACCCGCCGGCGGCACTACGCCCTGCGACTTCCAGCCATCCCAATAGCGCTGCGCCAGCGCCTGCCATTGGTTCATCCAGTCTTGCGCTGAATTCGACGACATAAGCCCTCTCCAAAGTGCGGCCGGATGCTACACCGGCGACATGCTGCGCCGCAACAAAAGCGGTCGGATCCAAGAGACTAACTTATCTGGGGCCGATGCGATCGAGGATGGTAGTGTTTTATGTCGTGCGTGCTGCCGGGAGAGCGCTGCCGATGAACACTGGAACATGAATGCCGTGACCCAGAATATCCGCTCCCGGTGCGGATATTCCGCGCTGATGAAGCCGACGGCGACAACGGTCGCGGAGGCGTCACGGCCGCGGCCGCACACCGAAGGCCGCATCACTGCATGTTTCGCCGTGGCAATACCGCGCAGCAAAGAATGCCGGAGCGCGCAACGCGAAGCGGGCGGCGACCATCCGAGCCGCCGCCTGCACCATCTCATTCACCTACTTTTTGCGGATCTCCTCGAACCGCAGCCCCAGCACGAAACGCTGCCGGTCGGTCTCGTCCAGGCTGCTCACCATTTTAGCATCGACGTTCTTGAAGCCGCGTGCAAACGCCTCGACCTGGGCGCGGCTTGTACTTATCACGCGGCCCAGCAATATCCGCTCCAAGGTGTCGCTGACAATACGCTGCTTTATCATGCGCGGCGCTATATTCAGCCTCAAGCTGTCGATAGCTTGTTTCCTTTCGTTGGCGTCCAGCAACCTTATGACCTCAGCACCGTCATCACCTGTCTTGCGAATGTACTCGACGACGGCTTGCTCCACTTTTTTACGTCCGGCCTTTCCCAGCAGCCAATTCGCCACATTGATCGCGTACTGCTCAATATGCAGCCAGGCCGGAGTGAAACGCAGACGCAGCGCGTTCTGGTCGGTCCAGTGGTGGAAGGTCGAGTCGACTACGATATTGCCCCAGAGAGATTCTTCCGCCGCCTCGTAGGCAGACACAACCGGATACGAAACGCAGTTGTACGGATTGTCCGCGTCGTCGAACAAGGAGCGGACCGAACGCGCAACGATCTGCGGAAATGGTCCCTCCTTGTATTCCGTCACCAGCGCGGCCGCCTCGTTGCTGAGTGGCTTTTCGGCGTAGTCGTGGAGCTTGCCTTCGTGCATATGGTCCGGCAAAAACCGGATCGCCGTCTTGCGGACGCCCCGTACAGGCAGCTGCATCAGTTCATGCGGCGACTCTTTCGACAGATGCAGGACCCACACGGGTTTGGGCAACACATCGAAGTCGTCGGGCTCATCCCGATTGCTGTCGCCTGCAAGCTCGGGCCTGAACACGTCCTGGTCCGGCGAGCGGATGGTTGATTCATAGCTCCACGGACGATCTTCGCTGGGTGCACCAGCATCGCCCCAGTTGCGCATGTTGGCCACTCGCGGCGGCAGATGCCCACAAAGCCCCCACCCAACAGCTTCGTGATCACCGGTCGCAAATACGCCGACGCCTTCGTTCATACGTTTCTGGATCAGCGCGATCTCATCCGGTGTCAGCTTCAGCGCTTCTTCCGGCTTTTCGCACAACTCGGTTCCAAAGAACCAGAGCTCATCCGCGTTGCCAATCACCTCCTCGGTGATCGAGCCTTCCTTATGCGGATGCTCGATGATTTCGAAGCGGTAGCCGAAACCACGCCAATTGCGCACCGCGTTCAACAGCGCATTGAACGAATGCGCCCCCTCTGCCACGTTCTGTTCGATGATGACGACAATGCTTACCGTCGCCAGGTTTTCAGCAGGGAAAAAAGCCATTACATGCCTCCGGAAACAGAAATCAGAGATTCGGCAATCTGACAGCGAATCCGCTGGCTGCCTTATTTCCGGTTGCCGTCCCATTCACCGCCACTCTCGGCAGCGGGCTTCTTGCTCCACGTTTCCCCGGAGATCGCATCGACGCCGGTGGTCTTGGCTTTGACTACGTAGTCAACTCCGTCATCTTCGAACGCACCAGAGATCTGGCTGCCCGAAGCATCAAGATCGACAGTGCCGCTGAACTCGGCCATACCCCCGCGAATACAGGTGAATCGCGCCTTGCGCTGCCCACCTACCGGGGCAAGCTCCCGGATATCGATCACATCATTTTTTCTGACCACGACTTCATTTTTCAGCACAACCACTTTGATGATATCCCACTGGCCGATGATGCTCATGGTTCATCTCCATCTTTTTTGGTAGCGCCGCACTGTTGCGGCAGTACCTCAGTGCGTGAAGCACGCTCTTTCTCTCACCGTTCGTCGCGAATCACCGAATACCCCGCCCAATGGCGCCAGCTGCGCGCACCGCCGACACGCAACGATTCACGTTGCGCCCGCGCAAGAGCGGCGGCGATATCTGCAGGAGCATGATCGAGTTCGGTATAAACCCGCTCCGCAAAGCGTGCAGCGCGACTGTCTTCGACGGGCCAGGCAGCAGCGACTACAACTTCGGCACCGGCCTGCAGGAAGCGGCGCGCCAACGAGGACGGCGGCTGGGATTCGAACAAGCGTCCGGAAAAACCCTCACACACATTGACGAAGACGATACGTGGTGGTCGGGCCCCCAGACGCAAAGCCTGGCCACTGACGAAAGCGAAGCCATCGCCACCATCAGGATCCGGCAGCGCAAGCGCCGCGGCGTACGGATGATTGCGGCTGGCCAGGCCATGTCCCGCCACATGCAATACCCAGCGCTCGGCACCCGCGGGAGCAGCGACCGTACGCGGATCGCCGTTGCTGACGCGGCGCGCACCAAGTACCTGTTTCATCAGCCGCAGTTCGGCCGACACGGACGGCAGCTCGACCGTAGCTACGCCAGAACGATAGGCCGGGGCACTCTCCGCCTGCGCAACGGCATTGCTGTCAGGCATGTCTCTAGCACCCCAGACGACCACAGGAAAGCCCTGCGTCAATGCGGCTGGACGCAACTGTTCCGGGGTCGACGGCGGCCTGGCCAACAGTTCAATGCTGCTATGTTCGATCCAGTATTCGCCGTCGGGCTTGCGCAACGCGGCGTAGGGAGCCAGGTGCGAAGGTCCGTCCGCGACAATCATCACACGCTTCGCCGAACCTGCTGCCGCGACCAGTGGCGCGAGCTGATCCGACAGTTTTTCCAGCGCACCGGTGTCCTGCTGCTGCAGCATCGCCTCTATGGAACTGAGCAGCGTGGCCCGCGCCGGCAATGCAATCCACCGCGTACCTTGCGCGGTAGTGATCCAGGCACCGCTGGCGCGCATGCCCAGATTCAGACTGATAAGCGCGTCTGCCGGTTGCAGCGCCGCCTCCACCGCTGGCAAGTCCAGCACGGTGACCGAGGTCGTTGCTTTTCCGGCGCGGCGTATATCCAGCTGCGACTCGATCTCGTCTACCCGCTTGGCAATTCCAGCCAGCACATCCGGCGGCGGCCGAGACGCAGAAACACCTGGCGTCTGGGCTCCCGTCAGCAACATCACTTTCACGCGCAGCTCGTCGAGTAGCGCGTGCTCTTCCGCGTCGACGGGCGCTGGCGCCGGTGAGTCCGGCGCACGGGCGAATTTCCATTTGATTGACCAGGCCTTGGCCATCGCCGTGGTATCTAGCGTGGCGCCACCAAGCAGGATGTCCATCGCTTCGTCCAGTAAAGCGATGCGCCGGTCGTACAAATTCGCCACCAGCACCGGACTGCCGGGCAGATGTTCGCCGCGCTGCAGCTCTTCCAGTGCTCGCTCTATTTCCTCCAAGGCCTTGGCTCCCTCGCCACTCCGGCGATCGATGCGTGCCTTGAGCAATCGCGCGGCGCTCAGGCCATCGATCTCGTGTGTTTGGAGGCTCCAATCTATCGCCTGCTGCGCGTAGCGACGCGCCTTGGTCAGTTCACCGGCACGCAATGCAACGGCACTACGTAACAGTGCCGCCCGTGCCTTGTAGGAGCGGCTACCATTGGTTTCCAGCAGTTTCTCGCAAGCTTGCAACGCGGCATCGCGACCAGCTGTATCGCCAAGCGCGTCGAGGCGCTCGGCCAGCATCATCCATTCCTGGCTGGCCAAGCCATCACGCCCAGTCTGCACAAGGTATGCGGCCACTTCCCGGTGCGCCGCTGCGGCTGCCACGGCATTGGTCTCCATCTGTGCCAACGCCGACCGGGTAAGAGCGATCGCGCCGGGATCCTTGCTGTCCCGGGCGACGCGCAGCGCCTGTTCCAGATAGTCGCGCGCGCGCGCCGGTTCGCGTAGCTCGCCGTAGATTCGACCACGCAGATTGAGGGTATAGACCGTGCGCAATTTGTCGCCCAGAGCCTCGAACAACCGCTGCGCTTCCAGGCTGTGTTCCAACGCATCCGGCCAAGCGCCGATCTGCGATTCGTAGTTGGCGAGATTGAGCAGTACGAGGCCCAGGCTGCGGCGATTCTTGCCCGCGCGGCGCAGCTCCAACGCCGCACGATAGTTCTTCAGCGCCAGCGCCGGCTCGCCCAGCGTGTCGGCGGCTGCCGCGAGGTTCAGCATCGGCACAGGGACCTGATCGGGCGCAACCTCTTGGTAGTACGGAATCACTGCGGCATAGCAGTCCCGCGCCGCAGCCAGCTTGCCGTAGCCATGCAGGATCAGACAGCGGTTGTTCTTGGCCGAGACCCATTCATAGGCATCGCGCCGGTCGGCCCCGTGGCGCACAGCATCGGCGAAGGCCTGGTCCGCCTCGTCGAAACGATCGAGTTCGCGCAGCGCAAGTCCTTTGCCATTATTCGCGCGCGTCAGCCATTCACTGTGGCGCTGCGGATCGAGCGTGCGTATGAAGGCGTCGAACGCGGCGACGGCCTCTGCCCGCTTGCCGGTGCGCAACAGCAGATGCGCATTGCCCAGCCGCAGGAAACGCAGATCCTCGCCTTCGCCACGCGCAGCAACCACGCGTTCCACTTCGCGCAGCTTGGCCAACGCACCACTCATGGCCGCCAGATCTTCCGCACCGTTTTCGTAATGCGCCTGCGACCACAGCTCCCAGGTCGGCCGCTGCCAGCGCCGGCCTTCGGGGCTGTCGAAGGTGAAAGCGCGGGCCCGGTAGCTCAGCGCAGGCGCACCGACGCTACGCGCGCGCAGGCTGAGCAGGCAGCGGACCGGCACGACCAGGACTTCAGACGACCAAGGGCCCGACGGCGAGTTGCGCGCATGCGCCTCGTTGTCGCAGCGCGGCAGCAGATCGACGCCCAACTGCTCGACCACCACCACTAACGGCCCCGCCGAAGCATCGATCAGCAGCTGGTCTTCCCCGTCACCGACGATCGTTCGCGCGACCTGCGAACCTGCGACGAGTACCGGCTCTGCGGCAGCAGCAGCGGGATCGGCTAGCAGCGCGACAACCGTGACAAGCAGCGCTGCCAGGCTGTCGGAAAACGGAAATTGCCAACGCCTATACCGGCGCCACGGGTATCCGACCATACTCATCGCCGCCCCCTTGCGCGCCTGCGACAAATCCACCGTCCCTTGGAGCTACTTTGACACAAGTCGCGTTCGCCAGCGCAACGGCGGGCAGTGCTTTGCTTGAAAAGCCGGGCCTCGCCTGCAGCACTGACATAAGGAAATCGGCACGATCCGGTACAGCTTCCGTGCGTGCGGGAACAGCGTTTCTGCCGACAAGCCGGTCATTCACCCCAGAACAGCACACCCGGCCAAACCACAACTGACCGGCACAGCCCCCGATACGTGCGTGCAACGCGGTACGGCTACCCTTGCAGCGTTCCTGCAGCCGTACACGCAGCAGCCGACTCGCTCTCGCCACGCATCATCGCCCAAAGGACAGCCCATGACGCGCCCGGCCGCCAGCCTCTCACGCTGCCCGCCGTTCGTCGCATTGCTGGCGCAGCATCCACGCCGCCGACTGCAATCCCGTACACTGCGACGCACCAGGCCTCTATGCCAGCCGGCCGCTGCATGAAGTTTTCACGTTGCCGACCGCACCGGGTACACTGAACGACCGGGCTTTCGACGCAACCACCGCAGTGCGGCGGAAAATCTCGCCATTGCGCGCCGCCACGGTGCGATGTTCTGCGCCGGGGCGAACTGGCACTGACCCAACACCGGCTGTGACGCTCGGCGAAATCGTGCGTAAAGTGGACGGCCGTACCCTCGACCAAGCCATCACTGCGCGCACCATCGACAAATTGGCGCCCAGGACACCCGGACGCTGGTGCCCGAGAGCGGCATTGCAGGCATCTCGCCGCTACAATCCGCCAGGAAAAGGCTGATCGGTCCGCGCTGGCCGCAGGCGGCCGGTGCGATCGCCGGATGCCGGCAACATGGTGCGCTTTCTCGCTGCGCTGCTGAACGGTGAATGCTTCGTGTCGTCACCGTCGCGGAAATGTCGGCGACGTTGTATCCCGTATCCGATCCCGGCACCTATTACGGCCTGGGCCTGATGGTGTTCGATATCGACGACGCTGGCCGATGCAATCTGTGGCTGGGCGACGCCGGCGGCACGCCGGGTGCTGGCGTGCTGGTGATCTATTCGCCCGAGGACGAAGCTTTCGTCGTCGTGGCCCTGACCGGCGACGGGCCAGCGCCCGCAGCGGTGAATGCCTTGCTCAAGGCTACTACCGCGGAAAACCCTGACAGACCAGCCCGGCAGCTCCGGGCATTCACCGCGAAAGCAACACACCGCGCACATTGACAGGGCAGCGCGAGCTAGGCTTGCGCGCATGTCCGCAACCGCCAGTCCGATGCGAAATCCTGCGTCTCAAACCAGCTTTTGCCCATGGACTCCCTGATCGCCGCCGCCGGCCGCGCCCTGGCAGCCGGCGACGCCCTGAGTGCGCTCAGGCACGTGGCCCTGCGCGACGATGCGCCGGCGCTGGCGCTGCGCGGCATTGCCCTGGCCCAGTTGGGCGAATACCCGCGGGCGCACGAGCTGCTGCGTCAGGCGGCGCGCCGTTTCGGTGCGCGCGAGGCGCTGGCGCGGGCGCGCTGCGTGGTGGCCGAGGCCGAGGTCGCCCTGGTCCTGCGCGAGCTGGGCGGTTCGCCGCGCATGCTGGCGGAAGCGGCAGCACTGCTGCGCGCGCGCGGCGACAACGCCAATGCGCTGCAGGCCGGGCTGATCGCCGCGCGCCGCCTGTTGCTGCTGGGCCGGCTTGCCGAAGCCGCATCCGCGCTGGATGCGCTGGACAGTCGCAGCCTGGCGCCTCCACTGGCCGCCGTCGCGGCGCTGGTCGCCGCCGAGATCGCGCTGCGTTCGCTGGACACGTGCGCCGCGGAAGCGGCGCTGGCGCGCGCCGGCGCAGCGGCGCGGCGCGCGCGTATTCCGGCGCTGCTGGCCGAAGTGGAGGAGGCGCACGCCCTGCTCGACCGCTGCGCCGCCCGCCTCGTCCATGCCGGTCACGAGCAGCCGCTGCGGCTGCGCGAAGTGGAAAACCTGCTGGCCTCCGGCAATCTGGTCGTCGACGCCTGCCGCCGCGGCCTGCGCAGCGGCGGGCACTGGGTGCCGCTGGCGCGCCGGCCGGTACTGTTCGCCCTGCTGCGCGCGCTGGCGCAGAGCTGGCCGGGCGATGCCGGGCGCGCGGCGCTCATCGCCCAGGTGTTCCGCAGCCGCGATCCGGACGAAACGCTGCGCGCGCGGCTGCGTGTGGAAATCGGCCGCCTGCGCGCGCTGGTCGCGCCGTTCGCGGCGATACGGGCCAGCGCGCGCGGCTTTGCGCTGGCGCCGCGGGGCGAACGCAGCGTCGCCTTGCTGATGCCGCCCATCGACGGCGAACAGGCTGCGCTGCTGGCCCTGCTCGGCGACGGCGCGGCGTGGTCCACCTCGGCGCTGGCGCTGGCGCTGGGCGACAGCCAGCGCACGGTACAGCGCGCGCTGGCCGAACTTGAGGCCGCCGGCCAGGTGCGTGCAGTCGGCCGCGCCCGTGCGCAGCGCTGGCTGGCGCCCTCGCTGGCCGGATTCACGACGATCTTGTTACTCCCGGCCGCGCCGCCGGCCGGATAGATTGACGTCACGGCGCCGATCCGGTGCCGCGCAAGCCGAGCCACAAGCGGCGGGATCCGCCCCGGAACACACCGCCGGATGGATCGACACCACGACGCCGCCCGGCGCAGCAGGAGCCCGAACATGAGCAGCGAGACATCCAACCGAGCAATTAGCGCCGCCGAAATCGTGCGCGAGTACGGCCCCTTGGACGGCGCCGCCGCCGTGCATGGCGTCAGCCACGACGGCCGTCAGGTCTGGGCCGCGACCGGCGCGCAGTTGGTCGCCTTCGATCCGGCCAGCGGCGAAATCACCCGCACCCTGGCCCGCGCCGGCGATGCCGGCACCGCCTTCGACGGAACCTATCTTTACCAGATCGCCGCGGCGCGCATTCACAAGATCGACCCGGCCAGCGGCGCCATCGTCGCGGATATTCCCGCGCCGGGAGCGGGCCGCGATTCGGGCCTGGCCTGGGCCGAAGGCAGCCTCTGGGTAGGCCAGTATCGCGAACGCAAGATCCACCAGATCGACCCCGACACCGGCGCGATCCGTCGCACCCTCGATTCCAACCGCTTCGTCACCGGCGTGACCTGGGTCGACGGCGAGCTGTGGCACGGCACCTGGGAAGGCGACGAGAGCGAACTGCGTCATATCGATCCCGCCGACGGCAGCGTGCTCGAAAGCCTGGCCCTGCCGGCAGGCGTCGGCGTGAGCGGGCTCGAATCCGACGGCGCCGGACTGTTCTACTGTGGCGGCGGCAACAGCGGCAAGGTGCGTGCGGTGCGCAAACCGAAAACGGCGGCGCGCTAGCGTCCGTTTCCGCCGGCGTCACGAACATCCGCGGCCTTCGCGGCTGGAGCGGCTGCCATCGCGAACAATCGCCGCGTGGCGGGCGGCGGCAAGACGCGCCGCAGGGAAGACGACGCCGTCGCCCGCCGGCAGTCTGCGGCCCAGGACACGGGATCGCGCGCGCCTTGATGCCGCTGCGCAGCACGACCTGAGAGCTTCGGACCGGCCGCCTGCATGAAAAATGCCGCCGCGCATGCGCGGCGCATAAAAACTACTTTTTCACTATTCCCACTTCCGGAATCCAGCCGGAAACGGACGCGGCTTGCCGCAATACAGCGGCGCTCCGCCCCATCCCAACGCAATCCAGCGAGGAACCGCATGAATACCGCCATCGCCACAACCGATACCGCCAGCCATCCCGTCGTCGCGCGCGAGCGCTGGCTCGCTGCACGCAAGGCCCTGCTCGCACGCGAAAAGGAACTCACCCGCCTGCACGACCAGATCGCCCGCGAACGCCGCGCCCTGCCCTGGGTGCGGGTCGAGAAGGACTATGTCTTCGACACGCCGCAGGGGCAGCGCCGCCTCGCCGATCTGTTCGACGGCCGCAGCCAGCTGCTGGTGCAGCACTTCATGTTCGCACCAGGCTGGGAACAGGGCTGCAAGAGCTGCTCCTACATGGCCGACCACAACGACTGCGCCGCGCTCCATCTTGCCCAGCGCGACGTGACCTTGCTGGTGGTGTCGCGCGCGCCGCTGGCCGCCATCGAAGCATTCCGCCAGCGCATGGGCTGGCGCTTTGCCTGGGCTTCCTCGCACGGCAGCGATTTCAACCACGACTTCGGCGTCAACTTCAGCCAGGAAGAAATGTCTGCCGGCAAGGTCGATTACAACTATACGCGCCAGCCTTTCCCGCACGAGGAAGCGCCCGGCATCAGCGTGTTCTGCCGCGATGCGGCCGGCCAGGTGTTCCACGCCTATTCGCGCTACGGCCGCGGCGTGGAAGTGATGATGCACACCTACAGCCTGCTGGATCTCACGCCCAAGGGCCGCGACGAGGATACGCTGGACTATCCCATGGCCTGGGTGCGCCACCACGACCGCTACGCGGAGACGGCGCCCAAGCCTGCCCGCGGCGCAGCGTCCTGCTGCGGCGCGACGCCCTGATCCGCGCAGAAAGGAATTCTTCATGGCGCAGCTCTGGCCCTGGCTGTTCCTCGCCGGACTCGGCGCCCTGCACGGCCTGAGTCCGGCCAACGGCTGGCTGTTCGCCGCCGCCTGCGGCGTGCGGGCGCGCGATGGTGCGGCGGCGCGCCGCGCGCTGCTCCCGGTTGCGCTGGGACATGGCCTGTCGGTGGCGCTGGCGGTCTTCGCCGTACTGCAAGGCGTGCTGATCGGCGCAGACACCTTGCGCAGGATTGCAGGCGGCGGCCTGATCCTGCTCGCCATCGGCCGTTGGCTGCGCGACGCGGCGGGCTGCTGGAATAACGGCACGGTGCGGCTGCGATGGCTTGGGCGTGTCCGGGCCGATCCGGCCGCGGCCCGTTCCAACGCGGCCGGCGTCGGATCTGCGAGTACACGTTCCCGCGCGCTGCGCACGGCAATCGCGGCAACCAATCCCGGCGCCGCAGCCGCCATGCCGGCGGGCGCGAAAACCTTCGCCGCCCATGCCGGCATCGCGCTCTGGTCCTGCCTGATGGCCACGGTCCACGGCGCCGGCCTGATGCTGGTGCCGGCGCTGGTGCCGCTGTGTTTGTCGGATTCGCCAGCGCGCGCGATCACCGCATCCGGCTCCCTGCCGCTGGCGCTGGCTGCCATCGGCGTACATCTGGCAGCGATGCTGCTGACGGCCGGACTGATCGCCGCCGGCGTCTGCCGCGGCATGGCACGGCTGCCGGCCCTGCCCGCCGGCGCGTTGCGTCAGGCCTGGACGGCGGCGCTGGGCGCGACGGGCGGCCTGCTGCTGGCATCGATGTAGCAGCACAGCGCCGCAGACAATAGAAAAATAACGAGATTTTTCAACAAAGCGGCACCGGACAGCAGCGTCTGCAGCACCGCACGCCGGCGCACGGATCCCGCCGGCCGGATCGCGCCCCGTCGGCACAGGAACAGCGCGTACGCTCCGGCGGCGTACCGTCGAGGCGGCGTCCATTTCCGCCACTGAACAATCCGCCGCAACTGTGTCTTGCCGGCTGCGGGATGCAGGCTCACCATTTCCCGCTGCCGGCGCGTGCCGGCATTCGGCGGGGACAGGCTCATGGGCGTCAGGCGCAGGCTGGCAGCGGTGATCCCGCTGGCCGTGGCGGAGATCGTCGCGACGGTATCGGCTCACGCCCGCGGTACCGGCTCGCCGGACGCCGAAACGGTCTACATCGTCACTGCCCGCCAGACCTATGATGCAGCCGGCCTGCTGGCCCGCGAAGCGACCGCCTGGAAAGACAGCCTGGGCCGCGAGCTGGTCATTGCACAGCTGGACCCGCTCCAGATCGGTGCGCTCAGCCGCCACGTCCACGAACGCGAGCAACGCTGCGGCGGCTTTTTCGCCTTCGCCAGCCGGCCGGAAGCCGAAGCCTTCATCGTGCGCGACCGCACTGCCGAAGCCATCGCGCTGCCGCTGGGCGGTCTCTATACCATCGACAACCAGGCCACGGTCGGCCCCTGGCTGGCGCAGGTGAGCGAGGCGAACATCCACGCCACCATCACTACCCTGTCCGCGTTCCGCAACCGCTACTACGCCTCGCCGTACGGCCGCCAGGCGGCCGAATGGATACGCGACAGCTGGCAGGCGCTTGCGGCGGAGCGCGACGACGCCACGGTGGAACTGTTCCAAGGCTGCAGCAACTGCTCCACCCAGCCTTCGGTAATCCTCACCGTGCGCGGTGCGGAATTGCCGGACGAGGTGGTCGTACTCGGCGGCCATCTGGATTCGATCACCAGCGCCTTCTCCGTCCCCGTTCCCGACCTGGAACAGCCCGCGCCCGGCGCCGATGACGATGCTTCCGGCATCGCCACCCTCACCGAGATCATCCGCATCAGCCTGGCCAGCGGCTGGAAACCCCGGCGCACCGTGAAATTCATGGGCTACGCGGCCGAGGAAGTCGGCCTGCGCGGCTCCGCGGCCATCGCCAACCGCTTCCGCGACGACGGCATCAACGTCATCGGCGTGCTGCAGCTGGACATGACCAATTATCGCCAGAACGTGGGCCGGGACCTGCGCATCGTCAGTGATTTTTCCAACACGGCGCTGACCACTTACTTCGCCGAACTGTTCGACGCCTATCTGGTGCCGCTGGGCGGAGTGCGCTCGGCACTGGCCTGCAACTATGGCTGTTCCGACCATGCCTCGTGGACATCGGCCGGCTTCCCCGCAGGCATGGTGTTCGAGGCCGGCCGGCCGCAGAACCCGAACAATCCCTGGGATCTGGGCGCCTTCCAGAGCATACACAGCACCGCCGACACGCTGGCCAACATGGGCAACTCCGCCAGCAACAGCGTGCGCTTCGCCCAGTTCGGACTGGCCTTCGCCGGCGAGCTGGGCAAGACCTACGACGGGGCTGAGGACGCGATTTTCAGTGATGACTTCGAGGTGGTGGTGGACTGAAAGCCAGAGGCAAAAACCTCGGCAAAAAGCTCGCCTCTCCGATTCAGGCTGCCCTGTTCGCACCCGCCGTGCGCAGGTCGCTCAGCCTGCGTATCCATGCGAGGCTTCTATGCCCTGATCGCCGGCAGCATCCAGAAACGCGCGCATGTCCGGCAGGACTTCCGGCCACCGGCTCTTGCCGCTGGACTGCCTGATGGCAATTCTGGCGTGTTCGGTCACGGCGAATGCAGTACTTCCACGCAAGTCGATCCGCTCCAGTAACGCGCCGCGGCCACTTTCGCCAGCCCGTACGTCGATGAATAGCGTACCGGGGCCGGCGTGGATGGTTCCGCGGTTTTCTCCGAGCGGAAAATCGCTCCGGCTTCGCTTCAGCCAGGTTTTGTCAGCCGGCATGCGGTAAGCGTAGTCGTGACAAAGGAAGTCGGCATGGTGGCTGACGGCTCGCGCGAATCCGTGGACCGCTGCCCGCAACTGTGCACCGTCTCTGCCGCTCCACGCCCCGACGTCCTGGCCTTTTGCGACCGAGTAGTTCGCATAGACGCTAAGCGCATGCAGCAGCGCGTTTCCTTAGGGCCACTGCCCGCTGTGGAGGATCTCCAGATCGCGCTTGAAGTAGCCGAAATGCCGCACCGCCGCGCCGCAACGCAGGCTGATCCTGAACATCGCCGTTTCCTCCGTGGACAATTCCGCCAATGAAAAAAGCCGGCACATGGCCGGCTTTCTTCATTCTTTTGCAGAACCAGGGATCAGGCCGAAGCCTGCGCCTCGTCTTCCAGCACTGCCTTCATCGACAGGCGGATGCGGCCCTGCTTGTCGACTTCCAGCACCTTGACGCGCACGGTGTCGCCTTCCTTGAGCTTGTCGGAGACTTTCTCGACGCGCTCGTTGGAGATCTGCGAGACGTGGACCAGGCCGTCCTTGCCGGGCAGGATGGTGACGAAGGCGCCGAAGTCCATGAGCTTGGCGACCTTGCCTTCGTAGATGCGGCCCGGCTCGACGTCGGAGACGATCATCTCGATGCGCTTCTTGGCTTCGTCCGCGGCGGCGCGGTTGACCGAGGCGATGACGATGCTGCCGTCGTCCTGGATGTCGATGGTGGTGCCGGTTTCCTCGGTGATGGCGCGGATGACCGAACCGCCCTTGCCGATGACTTCGCGGATCTTGTCCGGGTGGATGCGCATGGTCAGCAGGCGCGGCGCGAATTCGCTCATTTCCGAGCGCGCCGAGGTGATGACCTTGTTCATTTCGCCGAGGATGTGCAGACGGCCGCGCTTGGCCTGTTCCAGCGCCACGCGCATGATCTCTTCGGTGATGCCGTCGATCTTGATGTCCATCTGCAGGGCGGAGATACCGTCCTGGGTACCGGCCACCTTGAAGTCCATGTCGCCGAGGTGGTCTTCGTCGCCGAGGATGTCGGACAGCACGACGAATTCGTCGCCTTCCTTGACCAGACCCATGGCGATGCCGGCCACCGGGGCGGTCAGCGGCACGCCGGCGTCCATCATGGCCAGCGAGGAACCGCACACCGAGGCCATCGACGAGGAGCCGTTGGATTCGGTGATTTCCGACACCACGCGCAGCACGTACGGGAAGGCTTCCATGCTCGGCTTGACCGCCTGCACGCCGCGCTTGGCGAGACGGCCGTGGCCGATTTCACGGCGCTTGGGGCCGGCCATGCGGCCGCATTCGCCGACCGAGAACGGCGGGAAGTTGTAGTGGAACAGGAACGTGTCCTTCGACTCGCCTTCCGGCGCATCGATGATCTGCGAGTCCTTGGTGGTGCCCAGGGTCACGGTGACCAGGGCCTGGGTCTCGCCGCGAGTGAACAAGGCGGAACCATGGGTGCGCGGCAGCACGCCGACACGGATGTCGATGTTGCGCACGGTGTCCAGCGCGCGGCCGTCGATGCGGACCTTGGTCTTGAGCACGCCGTCGCGCAGGGCGCGGTATTCGATATCGCCGAGGGCGAAGCCGATCTCGCTGTCGGTCCACTTGTTGGCGGCGGCCTGCTCGGCGATGGCGGCCTTCACTTCGCTCTTGAGCGCGGACTGCGCATCGCGGCGGGCCAGCTTGTCGCGGATCTGGAAGGTCTCGGCCATGCGGTTGCCGATCTGCGCCTCCAGGGCGGCGAACAGGGCGTCGTTGCGCGGCGGAGCGGTCCAGTTGAAGGTCTTGCGGCCGGCTTCGGCGGCGAAGGCTTCGATCGCGGCGATGGCGCTCTTGAGGGCGTTGTGGCCGAAGGTCACGGCGCCCAGCA
Organism: Tahibacter harae; assembly: GCF_024437735.1. Taxonomy (GTDB): domain Bacteria; phylum Pseudomonadota; class Gammaproteobacteria; order Xanthomonadales; family Rhodanobacteraceae; genus Tahibacter; species Tahibacter harae. Next base: position 62,666 of record NZ_JANFQO010000001.1, read on the forward strand.
TCACTTCCTCGCTGAGCAGCTTGGCTTCGGATTCCACCATCAGCACGGCGTTGCTGGTGCCGGCGACGACGAGTTCCAGATCGGAATTCTTCAGGTCACTGACGCTGGGGTTGAGCACGTAGTGGCCGTTGATCACGCCGACCTTGGCGGCGCCGATCGGGCCCTTGAACGGCACGCCGGCCAGGACCAGGGCGGCGGAGGCGCCGATCAGCGCCGGGATGTCGCCGTCGACTTCCGGATTCAGCGACATGACCGTCGCGATGATCTGGATTTCGTTGCGGAACTCTTCCGGGAACAGCGGACGGATCGGACGGTCGATCAGGCGCGAGGTCAGCGTTTCCTTTTCGGTCGGACGGCCTTCGCGCTTGAAGAAGCCGCCGGGGATGCGCCCGGCGGAGTAGAACTTTTCCTGATAGTCGACGGTGAGCGGGAAGAAATCCTGCCCTTCGCGTGCCTTGCCGGCCGCCACCGCCGTGACCAGCACGACGGTTCCGCCCATGCTGACCATGACCGCGCCGCTAGCCTGGCGGGCGATTTCGCCCGTTTCCAGCGTGACTTCGTGATTACCGTACTGGAACGACTTGGTTACTTTCGCCACTGCCATCTCCTCGGTCTGGTGCGCTTAGCGGCGGATGCCGAGGCGGTCGATCAGGGTCTTGTAGCGGTTGGCGTCCTTGGCCTTGAGGTAGGCCAGCAGGCGGCGGCGCTGGTTGACCATCTTGAGCAGGCCGCGGCGGGAATGATGATCCTTGGCGTGCTTGGCGAAGTGGCTGGAGAGGCTGTCGATGCGGGCGGACAGCAGGGCAACCTGGACTTCCGGGGAACCGGTGTCGTTCGGCACGCGGCCGAAATCGGCGAGGATCTTCTGGGTTTGTTCGACGTTCAACATTTTTTCGTGACCTTGAAAGCTAGACGAGGCTTGTGCAGCGCGACCGACCGGAGCGATGGCGCTGCACAAGCCCCGCGTGGGGTGAATTGTCAAGAGAGCCGCGGGATTTTAACGCCAGACGCCGCGGCGCAACAAGTCTGAAAGAATAATCGCTGGATGATCCGGCCGGGGCGGACGCGGCGCAGCGGCGCCGGCCCGCGGTACGCCCTGCCCCGCGGCCCGGGCTGGCACCAGCCCTGTCCACCGCCGCGGCTGGCGCGACCGGACCGCGTACCGCAAGCCGGCACCGCTCAGTCCGGCAGATTCAATCCACGCCGCACGCGCAGCAGGCCGGTTTCGTCGATCTCGCCCAGGGCGAGCAGGCGGCCGCCGGGGCCGTGTACGCGGCACAGGCCAGGCGCCACGCCCAGCCCGGTCAACATCTGCCCCTGGACCAGGCGCTGGGCCTGCGCCGCATCCAGCGCGAGTACCGGCAGCTCCGCCAGGCCGGCATCGGTCGGCAGCAGCAAGGGATCTATGCTTTCCCGGCCCTGGGTCAGCAGCAGCGTCTCCAGCTCCTGCAGCGTCCACATGCGCGGCTGGACGAAGGGCGCCACCCAGCTGCGCCGCAGCGCGGTCAGATGGGCGCCGCAACCGAGGAATTCGCCCAGGTCGGTCGCCAGACTGCGCACATAGGTGCCCGAGCCGCATTCCACGTCCAGCTCCAGCACATCGCCACGGCGCGCGCGCAGCTCCAGGCGGAACACCTCGACCTCGCGCGGCGCGGCGCTGACCTCTTCGCCGTCGCGGGCGCGACGGTACAGCGGCACGCCGTCCTGCTTGAGCGCCGAATACACCGGCGGTATCTGGGTGATGCGGCCGCGCAGGCGGGCCAGTGCGGCCTCGATACGGGCGTCGTCGAGCTCCGGCACAGGCCGGCGCTGCACTACTTCGCCTTCGGCATCGGCGGTGGTCGTGGTCACGCCCAGCTGCACCGTGGCCGCATAGGCCTTGGACGCGCCCAGCAGGTAGGCGGCGATCTTGGTCGCCTCGCCGAAGCACAGCGGCAGCAGGCCGGTGGCCAGCGGATCCAGGCTGCCGGTATGGCCGCCCTTGGCCGCCAGGAACAGGCGGCGCGCCTTCTGCAGGGCCTGGTTGGAACTCAGGCCCTGCGGCTTGTCCAGCAGCAGGATGCCGTGGACGTCGCGCCAGGGCGTGGGGTCTTTCTTCTTGCTCATCGGGGTGGAGCCGGGATTCGGGATGGGGGATTCGGGATTGGGTGGCCAATCAGAATCCTGACTACCGGCTCCCGCGCGAGGGCAAGCTCACTCTGCGTCCGGTTCCCGCGACGCCGGCCGCGGCGCATCGCGCAGCAGCTGCTCTATACGCTCGCCCTTGTCGACCGAGTCGTCGTACTTGAAGCGCAGCTCCGGCACGCGGCGGATCTTCATGATGCGCGAGAGTTCGCGGCGGAAGTCCTTGGCCATTTCGTTGAGCAGCTTGACCGCCGGCGGGCCCTGTTCGGCCAGCAGCGCGGTGATGTAGACGGTGGCGACGTCCAGCTCGCGCGAAGCCTCGACATCGGAGACGCTGACCGAAGGCAGCGCGTTGTCGCGCACGACCTCGTGCACCAGGGTGCCGACGAGACGGCGCAGCTCCGCGGAGATGCGGTCGGAACGGTGGAAAGTGTTTGGCATGGCGTTTTACTCCCGCGCTGTGCGCAAGCCGTTGCCGGTGCCGCCGGCTCCCCGATGGGAAAGATTCACCGGGAAGCCGCTGCACCACGAAAAACCGGCACGCGCTGGCCGCGCAGCCGGCTTTTTGCTGAAGTCCCCAGGAACGAAGAGGACGGCCGGCGCCTTGCAGCACAAAGCGCCGGCGAAGCTGTGAAGCACCAGACCGTCAGCGCAGCGAGAACCGCCACGTCGCCGCGATGCCGCCTGCAATGGAACCCGCTTGATTCAAGAGGCCGGCCGACCCCTTGCGTTGCAAAGGGCCGGCGAAGTTGTGGAGACCGGCAACCGAGCGCAGCAGCGCCCCCGGTGCCGCCGCGACGTCAGAACGTGCGCTGTACCTCGATGCGCTCGAAGCACTCGATCTGGTCGCCCGGCTTGACGTCGTTGTACTGCTTCACCGCGATGCCGCATTCCATGCCGTTGCGCACTTCGTCGACCACGTCCTTGAAGCGGCGCAGCGATTCCAGTTCGCCCTGGAAGATCACGGTGTTGTCGCGCAGCACGCGGATCGGCTTGTTGCGCTTGACGAAACCCTCGATGACCATGCAGCCCGCCACCGCGCCGAACTTGGAGCTGCGGAAGACTTCGCGCACCTGGGCCACGCCGATGATCTCCTCGCGCACTTCCATGCCGAGCAGGCCGGAAGCCACCTGCTTCACCTGGTCGATCACGTCGTAGATGATGGAGAAGTAGCGCAGATCCAGGCCGTTGGCTTCGATCACCTTGCGTGCCGAGGCATCGGCGCGCACGTTGAAGCCGATGATGGTGGCCTTGGAGGCCGCCGCCAGGGTGGCGTCGGACTCGGTGATGCCGCCCACGCCGGACACGATGACGTTGACCTTGACCAGTTCGTTGGTCAGCTTGGTCAGCGAATCACGCAGCGCCTCGGCAGAACCCTGCACGTCGGCCTTGACCACGAGGTTCAGGGTCTGCTGATCGCCGCCCTGGGTCATCGTCGCCATGATGTCTTCGAGCTTGGTGCTCTGCTTGACCAGGCGCGACTCGCGGCGCTTCTGGTTGCGCTGCTGGGCGACGTCCTTGGCCAGGCGCTCGTCGGCGACGGAGACGAAATCGTCGCCGGCGTCGGGCACGCCCGACAGGCCCAGCACCTGCACCGGGATCGACGGGCCGGCCTCGCTCACCTGCTGGCCGGATTCGTTGAACATGGCGCGCACGCGGCCGTATTCCACGCCGCAGACCAGGAAGTCGCCGCGCTTGAGCGTACCGGCCTGCACCAGCACCGTCGCGACCGGGCCGCGGCCCTTGTCCAGGCTGGACTCGACCACCACGCCCGAGGCGCGGCCTTCGCGCACGGCCTGCAGTTCCAGCACTTCGGCCTGCACCGAGATCGCATCGAGCAGCGCATCCACGCCCATGCCGGTCTTGGCCGACAGCGGCACGAACTGGGTATCGCCGCCCCACTCTTCCGGCACGACTTCGTGCTGCACCAGGCCCTGCTTCACGTTGTCCGGGTTGGCCTCGGATTTGTCCATCTTGTTGACGGCGACGATCATGGGCACGCCGGCGGCGCGCGCATGCTTGACCGCTTCCACCGTCTGCGGCATCACGCCGTCGTCGGCGGCGACCACCAGCACGACGATGTCGGTCAGCTTGGCGCCGCGCGCGCGCATCGCGGTGAAGGCGGCGTGGCCCGGCGTGTCGAGGAAGGTGATAACGCCCTTGGGCGTGGTCACGTGGTAGGCGCCGATGTGCTGGGTGATGCCGCCGGCTTCGCCCGAGGCGACCTTGGTGCGGCGGATGTAGTCCAGCAGCGAGGTCTTGCCGTGGTCGACATGGCCCATGATGGTGACCACCGGCGGACGCGATTCCTTGTCGCCATGATCGGCCTCGGAATGGGCGATCAGGGCGGTTTCGGCATCGTCGTCGCTGATGCGGGTCGCCTTGTGGCCGAGTTCTTCCACCACCAGCACGGCGGTGTCGTGGTCGATGGCCTGGTTGATCGTGGCCATGACGCCCATCTTGAACAGGGCCTTGACCACGTCGGAACCCTTCACCGCCATCTTGGCGGCGAGTTCGGCCACGACGATGGCATCGCCGATGGCGATGTCGCGCACGACCGGCGCGGTCGGCTTGGCAAAGCCGTGCTGCCCGGTAATGCGGCTGAGATCGGGCTTGCCGCGCGGCTTCTTGCGGTTGGAGCGGCGCGCGCGTTCTTCCGCGGTCAGGTGCAGCTCGCCGCCGGAGAAGCGGTGGCCGATATCCGGCGACGGCCCTTCGGTCATGCGGTGCGAGCCGTGCTTGACGCGGTTGCCGCTGTTGCGGTTCTGCGTATCGTCGCTGCGCTTGGGCGCCGCCGGACGGTGCGGCACATGATGCGTGGTCGCGTCGCGGCGCGGCGGACGCGCATCAGTGCTGCCGCCCGGTCGCGGCGCACCGGCGCCGGCACCCGCCATGGGCGGACGCGAAGGCGTGGAATCCGGCCGGCCCTGCGGGCGCGGCGGCGGCGCGTCGCTGCGGCCCTGCGGACGCGGCGGCGCGGACTCGACGCGGGGCTGCGGCCGCGCCGGCGGCGGCGTGGCGGCCGGCGCCGTCTGCGCCGGCGCAGCCGTGCTGGCGGATTCGGCGACGACGCGCTCGCGCGCTTCTTCCTCGCGGCGGCGGGCTTCCTCTTCGCGGCGGCGCGCTTCTTCCTCGGCGGCGGCAGCGGCCGCTGCCGCGGCGGCGGCCTTGGCTTCTTCCTCGGCGCGGCGCTTTTCCTGCGCGGCGCGTTCCAGTTCCTCGCCTTCGCGGCGCAGGGTGGATTCGCCCAGCTTGCGCAGAGCTTCCTCGCGCTCGCTGTCGACCTTCTGCTCTTCCTCGACCGAGCTGCGCTTGACGTAGGTGCGCTTCTGGCGCACTTCCACGTTCACGGTCTTGCCGCGGGCGGCGCCCTGGTTGACCGTGATCTCGCTGACCGTCTTGCGCTTGAGCGTGATCTGGCGCGGCGCGGAATCCTCGGCGACCGGTTCGGTCTTGCCGTGGGTGCGGCGCAGGAATCCGAGCAGTTTCACCTTCTCGGTGCTGCTGATCACCTGGTCGGCGTTGCTGAATTTCATGCCGGCTTCGGCCAGCTGCGAAAGCAGCTTTTCTACCGGCGTGCCCAGGACCTGGGCCAATTGTTTGATGGTGACGTCCGACATTTTGGTTACTCCGTGATCCGCTGCTGCCCGTTGCTGCCGTCGCAATCCGGGGCGGATTACGTCGCGGTAGCGCGCGCGGCCACGATCAACGCGGCGGCACGATCCTCATCCATTCCTTCGATACCGAATTCCATCAGCTCATCGGTGGCCAGATCGGCAAGATCCTGGCCGGTGACGATGCCGTGCTGGGCCAGGGTATAGGCCAGCGCCTCGTCCATGCCCTCGACCGAAACCAGGTCGTCGGCCGGCTTGTGCTCGTCGATGTTCTCTTCCACCGCCAGCGCCTCGGTGAGCAGGGCGTCGCGGGCGCGGGCGCGCAGTTCCTCGACGATGTCCTCGTCGAAGCCGTCCACGGCCAGCAGCTCGCCGGTGGGCACGTAGGCGATTTCCTCCACCGTGGAGAAGCCTTCCTGCACCAGGATGGCGGCGATCTCCGCATCCACTTCCAGGCGCGTCATGAACAGCTGGCGCGCGGCCTCCTGCTCCGATTCGCTCTTGTTGCGTACCTGCGCCTCGGTCATCACGTTGAGCTGCCAGCCGGAAAGCTTGCTGGCGAGACGCACGTTCTGGCCGCCGCGGCCGATGGCCTGGGAAAGCTTGTCCTCGGCCACGGCGATGTCCATGGAGTGCTTGTCCTCGTCGACGATGATGGACTGCACTTCCGCCGGCGCCATCGCGTTGATGACGAACTGGGCCGGGTTGTCGTTCCACAGGACGATGTCGATGCGCTCGCCGTTCAGCTCGTTCGACACGGCCTGCACGCGCGAACCGCGCATGCCGATACAGGCGCCGATGGGATCGGTGCGGGTATCGGTGGCCAGCACCGCGATCTTGGCGCGGTCGCCGGCATCGCGGGCGCAGGCCTTGATCTGCACCAGGCCCTGGCCGACTTCCGGCACTTCGAGCTTGAACAGCTCCATCATGAATTCCGGCGCAGTGCGCGACACGAACAGCTGCGGACCGCGCGCCTCGGCGCGCACGTCGTACAGGTAGCCGCGCACGCGGTCGCCGGTGCGCACGGTTTCGCGCGGGATGGTCTTGTCGCGGGCGATGAAGGCTTCGGCGTTGCCGCCGAGATCCAGGTAGACCGCGCCGCGCTCCACGCGCTTGACCACGCCGGTGATGAGTTCGCCGATGCGGTCGCGGAAAGCGTCGACCACCTGGGCGCGCTCGGCCTCGCGCACGCGCTGCACGATCACCTGCTTGGCGGCCTGCGCTGCAATGCGGCCAAATTCGGGGTTTTCAATCTGCTCTTCGACGAAATCGCCGATCTCCGCGCCGGGCTTCTCGTCGACGGCATCCATCAGGCGGATCATGCGCTCGGGCGACTCCATCACGATGTCGTCGGGCACCACCTCCCAGCGGCGGAAGGTTTCGTAGTCGCCGTTGGTGCGGTTGATCGAGACGCGGATGGACACGTCCTGGTCGACGTAGCGCTTCTTCGCCGCCGAGGCCAGCGCCGCTTCCATCGCATCGAAGATGACCGCCTTGTCGACGCCCTTCTCGTTGGCGACCGCGTCAACCACCAGCAAAAGTTCTTTGCTCATCGCTTGTCACTCCGCCCGGCGTCGCCGACGCCGGTATTGTTCACTTGTTTGGTTTTTTGCGCTTGGGCGCGGCGTCGGCCTTGCCCGCGGCGGGCTTGGCCGGGCCAGGCTTGGCCGCACCGGGCTTGGCTTGCGGTTTGGGTTTGCCGGCCGGCTTCTCGGGAGCCAGCCCCAGCGCGGCGTAATCGGGAACGATGCGCGCCTTCTGCACGTTGTCGTGGGCGATGGTGATGTCCACGCCGTCCTGGTCGATGGTGATGCGGTCGCCGTCCACGGCGCGGATCGCGCCCTGCAGGCGGCGGCGGCCTTCGACCGGGAGATTCAGTGCGATCTTCGCCTTCTCGCCGATGAAGCGCGCGAACTGCGCCGGCGTGAACAGCGGCCGGTCCAGGCCCGGCGAGGAAACTTCGAGGGTGTAGCGGCCCGCGATCGGGTCGTTCACATCGAACTGCGCGGAAAGCTCGCGGCTGACCGCTTCGCAGTCTTCGATGGTGATGGGGCGCTCTAGATGGTCGATGTAGATGCGCAGCAGACTGTTGCCGCGGCTGGGCGCGTACTCGATGCCGAGGCATTCGAGGCCCAGGTCGGCAACTACAGGATTGATCAACTGGATGAGTTCGTCGTCTTTCACGCTGCTTTCTGCACAAACAAAAAAAAATGGGCACTAAGGCCCATTCCATAGTCCGCCGTTGTCTCGCTTCCCAACATCGGCAACGCGCGCATCCTGCGCTATTCCGCCGGCTCGGGCCTGGTCCAGCTCGGTGACCAGGAACTTCCGGCTTTAGCAAAAAGGCCACACTAGGTGGCCTTTCGCTTGAATCCTGGTAGCGGGGGCAGGATTTGAACCTGCGACCTTCGGGTTATGAGCCCGACGAGCTGCCAGACTGCTCCACCCCGCATCAGAGAAACGGAAGTCTACGGATTTACCGAGACTTGCGCAAGCACTTTGAGAGCCGGGATTAGCGATTCGTGATCCGGGATGAAGAAAGAACCCATCGCAGCGATGATCTGCCGCGGAATCTCCAATCCCGGACAACGAATCCCCGCCCCTCAGGGCGCAATCCCCAGTGCCTTCGCACACCAGCCGTACAACGGTCCCCAGGTAAGGCCGAGGACGAGCAATGCAAGGGCATTCACCGAAATCACCGTGCGCATGGGCGCATCGGCCGGCTTGGCGATGGCCGCCGCATCGTCCGCGTCGTCGAAGTACATCACCTTGACCACGCGCAGGTAGTAGTAGATGCCGATGATGGCGAACACGGCGCCGACGATCGCCAGCCAGACCTGGCCTGCGTCGACCGCGGCCTTGAGCACCAGGAACTTGCCGAAGAAGCCGAACAGCGGCGGCACGCCGGCGAGCGAGAACAGGGTCAGCGCCATCAGCAAGGCATACCACGGCGCGCGCTGGTTCAGGCCTTTGAAGTCGCTGATTTCCTCGGCCTCGAAGCCGGCGCGGGACAGCAGCAGGATCATGCCGAAAGCGGCGGTGGCGGTGAGCGCGTAGCTGACGGCGTAGAACATGGCCGCGGCGTAGCCGGCAGGCTGGCCGTTGACCAGGCCCAGGAACAGGAAGCCGACGTGTGAGATCGTCGAATACGCGAGCATGCGTTTGAGATTGCTCTGCATGATCGCGGCGATGTTGCCTATGGCCAGCGAGAGCACGGCCAGCACGGCCAGCATCTGCTGCCAGTGCGGGCCCACGCTGCCCAGGCCCGATTCGAGCATGCGGTAGGCCATGCCGAACGCGGCCAGCTTGGGTGCCGAGCCGATGAACACGGTGACGGCCGTGGGCGCGCCCTGATAGACGTCGGGCAGCCACATGTGGAACGGCGCCGCGCCGAACTTGAACGCGATGCCGACCACGACGAAGACCACGCCGAACAGCAGCATGCCGCGCTGGGAGCTGAGCGCCGCTGCGGCGTGGATCTTGTTCAGATCCAGCGTGCCGGTGGCGCCGTAGATCATGGACATGCCGTACAGCAGCATGCCCGAGGCCAGCGCGCCGAGGACGAAGTACTTCATCGCCGCTTCCGAGGACAGCTGCGAATCGCGGTTCAGCGCGACCAGGGCGTAGGACGACAGCGCCAGCAGTTCCAGGCCGAGGTAGACGATGACCAGGCTGCCGGCGGAAACCAGCAGCATCATGCCGAGTACGGCGAACAGGCAGAGCACGTAGTACTCGCCCACGAACAGGCCACGGTCGCGCAGGTAGGGCCGTGCATAGACGAACACCAGCGCGGTGGTCAGCAAGGCGAAAATCTTCAGCACGTCGGCGATGCCGTCGCGCACGAACATGCCGCCGAACGCGGTGGGCGTGCCGTAGTGCTGCAGCACCAGCCAGCCGGTGACGCCGAGGATGGCGATGGCCAGGTAGTGCGTAATGCTGCGCTGGGCCGGCCTGAGGAACACGTCCAGCAGCAGCAGGGCGCAGATCGCCACCGTCAGGAACGATTCGGGCAGCAGGGTGAGGATGTCGGTAAGGCTGATCATGGTCGGTCCTTCACGCGCCCTTGCTGATGACGATGTGCTTCACCAGTTCGGCGATAGGCGCATCCATGAGATTGCCCAGCGGCGCCGGCCACAGGCCGAACAGCAGCACGGCGACGGCCAGCGTCGCGAGCACGAAGGTCTCGCGCGCATTCATGTCGGTCAGGGCGGCGACATTGTCGTTGGCCACCTCGCCGAAGATCACGCGCTTGACCAGCCACAGCGTGTAGGCCGCGCCGATGATGAGAGTGAAGGCGGCCAGCGCGCCGACCAGGGCATTGGACTGGAACGCCGCCAGGATGACCCAGAACTCGCCGACGAAGCCGCTGGTACCCGGCAGGCCGCAGTTGGCCATGGCGAACAGCACGAAGAAGGTGGCGAAGCGCGGCATGGTGTTCACCACGCCGCCGTAGTCGCGGATCATGCGGGTGTGCATGCGGTCGTACAGCACGCCGACGCTGGCGAACATGGCGCCGGAGATGAAGCCGTGCGAGATCATCTGCACCATCGCGCCCTGGATGCCGACAGCCGCGCCGGTGGCGTTGCCGCCGCGCGCCAGCGCCAGCGAGATGAACACGCCCAGGGTGACGAAGCCCATGTGCGCGATCGACGAATACGCGATCAGCTTCTTCATGTCTTCCTGCACCAGGGCGACATAGCCGACATAGACCACGGCGATCAGCGACATGGCGATGACGACCCAGGCGTATTCGGTACTGGCGTCCGGCGTGATCGGCAGCGAGAAGCGGATGAAGCCGTAGCCGCCGATCTTCAGCATGATCGCCGCCAGCACCACCGAGCCGCCGGTCGGCGCCTCGACGTGGGCGTCAGGCAGCCAGGTGTGCACCGGCCACATCGGCACCTTGACCGCAAAGGCGATCAGGAAGGCGAAGAACAGCCAGGCCTGCTCCTTGCCGCTCAGTGCGACCTGGGCCAGGGTGGCCAGCTCGAAGCTGCCGGTCTTGAAGTAGAGGTAGATCAGTCCGACCAGCATGAAGATCGAACCGAAGAAGGTGTAGATGAAGAACTTCAGCGTCGCGTACACGCGACGCGCACCGCCCCAGACGCCGATCAGGATGAACATCGGGATCAGCATGCCTTCAAAGAAGACATAGAACAGCAGCGCGTCCATGGCGCAGAACACGCCGACCATCAGGCCTTCGAGCACCAGCATGGCCGCCATGTACTGGCTGACCTTCTCGTCCACCGAGCCCCAGCCCAGGATGATCACCAGCACGCTGGTGAAAGTGGTCAGCAGCACCAGCGCGACCGAGATGCCGTCGACGCCGAGGTGGTAGCGCACGTTCAGGGTCTCGATCCAGACGTGGTTCTCCTGCAGCTGCATGGCCGCGGAAGACTGGTCGAAGCCGGACAGAATGCCCAGGCTGATGAAGAAGGTCAGCGCCGCCACCACCAGCGCGAGCAGACGCGCGGTATCGGGGCGGCGGTCGCCGGCCAGCAGCACGGGTATCGCGCCGAGGATGGGCAGCCAGATCAGGATGCTGAGCAAGGGCCAGTTCGCAAACATTGTCATCATTCCCTTTCGCTTAGCGCGCTGCCAGCCACAGACCGCCGAGCAGCACGATCAGCCCCAGAATCATCGCGAACGCATAGTGGTACAGATAGCCGGACTGGACCTTGCGCACACCGGCGGCGATGCGCGCGACCAGCGCGGCCGAGCCGTTGACCAGGCCGTCGTCGATCACCGCCACGTCGCCGCCGCGCCACAGGCCGCGGCCCAGCTTCAGGCCGCCGCGGGCGAACACGGCGAAGTAGAGATCGTCGATGCCGTACTTGTTCTGCAGCAGGCGGTACAGCGGCGCGAACAGCTTCGCCGCGCGGTCGGCGATGGCCTGGTTGAACAGGTACACGTAGGTGGCCACGCCGAAGCCGGCCAGGGCCAGCCAGAACGGCGGCGCCATCAGGCCGTGCAGCACCATGCCCCAGGGACCGTGCCAGTGCTTGGCCAGTTCGGCCAGCGGACCGCCCTCGCCTTTCACCACGATGGCGCCGGCGAAGAAGTCGCCGAACAGCATCGGGCCTATGGTCAGCCAGCCGATGATGACCGACGGAATCGCCAGCAGGATCAGCGGCAGCGTCACCACCCAGGGCGACTCGTGCGGGGCGTGTTCCAGATGGCCCGGCTCGTGATGGCCGTGGTCGTCGTGGGCATCGTCATGGTGCGCGTCGTGCTGCGCGCCGTGCGCGTGGTTCTTGTGCTCGACCACGAAGCGTTCCTTGCCGTGGTAGGTCAGGTAGATCAGGCGGAAGCTGTACAGCGCGGTCACGAACACGCCGATCAGCACGCAAAAGTAGGCATAGCCCGAACCCCAGCGGTGCGACTCGTGCACGGCCTCGATGATGGCGTCCTTGGAGAAGAAGCCGGAGAAGCCTGGGAAGCCGGTCAGTGCCAGCGTGCCTATCCAGCCGGTGATGAAGGTGATGGGCATGTATTTCTTCAGGCCGCCCATGTAGCGCATATCCTGCTCATGGTGCATGGCGATGATGACCGAGCCCGCGCCCAGGAACAGCAGCGCCTTGAAGAAGGCGTGGGTCATCAGGTGGAAGATCGCGGCGGAGTACGCCGACACGCCCAGGGCCACGGTCATGTAGCCGAGCTGGGAGAGGGTCGAATAGGCCACCACGCGCTTGACGTCGTTCTGCACGATGCCGATCAGGCCGGTGAACAGCGCCGTGGTCGCGCCGACCACCATCACGAAGGACAGCGCGGTCTCCGACAGCTCGTACAGCGGCGACATGCGCGCAACCATGAAGATACCGGCGGTGACCATGGTGGCGGCGTGGATCAGCGCCGAGATCGGCGTCGGGCCTTCCATCGAATCCGGCAGCCACACGTGCAGCGGCACCTGCGCCGACTTGCCCATGGCGCCGATGAACAGCAGCACGCCGATCACGGTGGCGGCTTCCCAGGGATGGCCGCTGATGATGGTGAGAGTCTTGCCGACCAGGGTCGCATCGGCGTTGCGGAACACGGTGGCGTAGTCCAGCGAACCGAAGCAGTACAGCACCGCGGCGATGCCGAGCAGGAAGCCGAAGTCGCCGACGCGGTTGACCAGGAACGCCTTCATGTTGGCGAAGATCGCCGTCGGCCGCTTGAACCAGAAGCCGATCAGCAGGTACGACACCAGGCCCACCGCCTCCCAGCCGAAGAACAGCTGCATGAAGTTGTTGCTCATCACGAGCATCAGCATGGAGAAGGTGAACAGCGAGATGTAGCTGAAGAAGCGCTGGTAGCCCGGATCCTCGTGCATGTAGCCGATGGTGTAGATATGCACCAGCAGCGACACCGAGGTGACCACCACCATCATCACCGCGGTCAGGCGGTCGACCAGGAAGCCGACATGGGCCGACAGCGGGCCGACTTCGAACCAGGTGTACAGGTTTTCGTTGAACACGCCCCAGCCGCCGGTGGACAGCTGGTACAGCACGTAGGCCGAGAGCAGGAAGGAGACCAGCACGCCGGCGATGGTCACCGTATGCGCGCCGGCGCGGCCCACCTGGCGTCCGAACAGGCCGGCGACGATGGCGCCGAACAGCGGCGCCAAGGCGATGACAAGGAGAATCAGCTTGGGGGTGATCATCTCAGCTTATCCCTTCATCGAATCGATTTCGGCCACGTTGATGGTGCTGCGGTTGCGGAACAGCACGACCAGGATGGCCAGGCCGATGGCGGTTTCCGCCGCGGCCACGGTGAGGATGAAGAACACGAACACCTGGCCGGCCGGATCGCCGAGGTAGCGGCTGAAGGCGACGAAGTTCATGTTCACGGCCAGCAGCATCAGCTCGATCGACATCAACAGCACGATGACGTTCTTGCGGTTGATGAAGATGCCGGCGACGGAAATGCAGAACAGGATCGTGCCGAGCACGATGAAATGCGCGAGCGAGATCATGCGGATTCTCCCTTGCCGCCTTCGCTGGCCATCTTGACCACGCGCAGGCGCTCGTTGCGCTGCACCAGCACCTGCTCGCCCGGCTTCTGCGTGCGCACGCCGCTGCGCTTGCGCAGGGTCAGGGCAACGGCGGCGATCAGCGCCACGGTGAGGATCAGCGCCGCGATTTCAAACGGCAGCAGGAATTCGGTATAGAGCGCCTTGCCCAGCCAGGCGGTATTGCTGCCGGCGGCCAGGGCCGGATTTTCCGGCAGGGCCTGGGCCTGCAGCGCCTTCACGCCGATCAGGCTGAGCATCTCGGCCAGCATCACCAGCGCGACGATCACACCGACCGGCAGGAAGCGGATGAAGCCTTCGCGCATGGATTCGGGCTTGATGTCCAGCATCATGACCACGAACAGGAACAGCACCATCACTGCGCCTACGTAGACCACGATCAGGGCCAGGCCGAGGAACTCGGCCTCGGCCAGGATCCAGATGCCGGCGGCGGTGAAGAAGGTCAGCACCAGGCTCAGTGCCGCGTGCACCGAGTTCCTGACCGTGATCACGGCCAGGGCCGCGGCGACCAGCACCGTGGCGAAGAAGTAGAAGAGAACTTGCTGCGTCATCGTCGTTCTCCGGGCGCTCAGCGGAAGGCCGCGTCTTGCGCGCGGGCGGCCGCGATCTCGGCCTCGTAGCGGTCGCCCAGGGCCAGGAGCTTTTCCTTGGTCAGGATGTTCTCGCCGCGTTTTTCAAAATGGTATTCGTGGATGTCGGTCTCCACGATGGAATCGACCGGGCAGCTCTCTTCGCAGAAGCCGCAGAAGATGCACTTGAACAGGTCGATCTCGTAGCGCGTGGTGCGGCGCTGGCCGTCGCTGGCGCGCGGCGCGGCGTCGATGGTGATGGCCAGGGCCGGGCACACCGCCTCGCACAGCTTGCAGGCGATGCAGCGCTCCTCGCCGTTGGGATAGCGGCGCAGCGCGTGCAGGCCGCGGAAGCGGTTGGACTTGGGAATCTTTTCCATCGGGTACTGCATGGTGTACTTCGGCTTGACGAAGTAGCGGCCGGTTAGCCACAGGCCCTGCAGCAGTTCGAGCAGGAACAGACTCTTGATATAGCTGACGACGCGATTCACGGGTTGCCTCCCGGGCCTATGGTCACGCCGCCGAAATAGGCGAGGCAGCCGGCAACGAAGATCCAGGCGATGGTGATGGGAATGAACACCTTCCAGCCCAGGCGCATGATCTGGTCATAGCGGTAGCGCGGGAACGTCGCGCGGAACCAGAGGAACAGGAAGGCCATGACGAAGGCCTTGGCGAACAACCACCACCAGCCCGGCGCCGACAGCACGCCCAGGCCCAGGCCCTGCAGCGGCGAGAGCCAGCCGCCGAGGAACAGGATCGAGGACAGGAACGAGACCAGGATCATGTTGGCGTATTCGGCCAGGAAGAAGATCGCGAAGGCCGAGCCGGAGTATTCGACGTGGAAGCCGGCGACGATTTCCGATTCGCCTTCGGTCACGTCGAAGGGCGCACGGTTGGTCTCGGCCACGCCGGAGATGAAATAGATCACGAACATCGGCAGCAGCGGCAGCCAGAACCACTCCAGGAAGCCCTTGCTGCCGGCCTGCGCCTGCACCACGTCGCTGAGATTCAGCGAACCGGCCAGGATCAGCACGCTGACGATGGCCATGCCCATGGCGATTTCATAGGACACGACCTGGGCCGCCGCGCGCATGGCGCCGAGGAAGGCGTACTTGGAGTTGGACGCCCAGCCCGCCAGCACGATGCCGTAGACGCCGAGCGAGGTCATCGCCAGCAGATACAGCAAGCCCGCGTTCGCGTTCGACCAGGCCAGTTTCTCGCCGATGGGCACCACCGCCCAGGCGGCCATGGCCGGCACCAGCGCGATCAGCGGCGCCAGGTAGAACAGGAAGGTGCTGGCCTTCTCCGGGATGGTGATTTCCTTGAACAGCAGCTTGAACACGTCGGCGAAGGCCTGGGCCAGGCCCAGCGGGCCGACCTGGTTGGGCCCCATGCGGACGTGCATCCAGCCGATGACCTTGCGTTCCCACCACACGTACATGGCCACCGAGATGATCAGCGGCAGCAGCGGCAGCAGGATCAGGCCGATGAACAGGGAAAGGTTCGGCCAGTCGTGGACGAAGGAGTTGAACAGCGCGATCACGGATTCCATGCGCTTAGGCCCTGCTGATGCTGAGTTCGGCGCCGTAAGCCGGCAGCGCAGCGGTCTCGGTATAGGCCGCCTCCAGCCACGCGCCACCGCGCGGCACGCCGTGGCTGAGCACCAGCGGCAGCGTGGCGGTGCCGGCGGCGCCGCTGACCTTGACCATCATGCCGTCCTCCAGCCCCAGGCCGGCGGCATCCGCCGGGTTCAGGCCCAGGCCGGCGCCGCTGTTGAGCGGATGCGCCTGCAGCGCCGCGGCGCGGCGCAGCACCGCATCGCTGCGGTAGATCGGCACCGTGGCGATGCGCGCCAGGCCGCGCGCCTCGTGGCGGCCGGCGAACTTGGGCTGCAGCTGCGGCAGCGCCGGCACGGCGCGGGCGGCGATGGCCGCGCGCACTTCGGCGATCTCGGTGAATTCGAAACCGGTGATGCCGAGCGCCTCGCCCAGCGCGCGCAGCACCTTCCAGCCCGGACGCGCTTCGCCGGGCGGCCTGGCACCGGCGGCGACGCTCTGGCTGTGGCCGTTGAGGTTGACCAGCGTGGCCTCGGTTTCCGGCAATGCGGCGATCGGCAGGATCAGCGTGGCGACGGCCTTGAGCGCATCGCTGGCGAAGGCGGAGAACGCGACCACGACATCGGCCTTGCTCAGCGAACTCATGGTCAGGCCGCCGTCGCCGAAGTCATGCGGCGGCTCGGCGCCGTAGAGCACATAGCCCTTGCGCGGCAGCGCCAGCATGGTGCGCGCGTCCAGGCCACCCTGGGCCGCCGGCAGCACGCCGACGCGGCTCAGACCGATGGCGTTGGCGCCCAGCGGGATCTCGTTGTAGGCCGACTCGCTCGCACTGGCGACGAAGCGCGCGCAGGCGCGCAGCAGCGAAGCCTGCGGATGCATGGCGGCGGCTTCGCCGAAGATCAGCACCGAGCCGCTGGCTTCCTTGAGCGCCTTGAACCAGCCGCGGGCGGTGTCGTCGGTGCTGGCCGAGGCCAGCAGCGCGGCCAGCTCGGCCGGCGCCTCCACGCCCGCTTCAACCGCGGCGCGGGCCAGCTTGACCGCTTCCTCGACCAGCGCGGCCGGCGCGGCGATGGTCTTGCCGGCCAGGTCGTAGTTGAAATCGAAATCGACCGGGTTCAGCGCGTACACCTTGGCGCCGCGCTTGGCCGCCTTGCGCACGCGGTGGTTCACCAGCGGCAGCTCGTGGCGCAGGTTGGAACCCAGCAGAAGCACTGCAGTGGCCTTTTCCACCTCCGCCACCGGCGTGGCGAAGCCGAAGCCGGCCGCAGCGTCGGTGAAGTCCAGCTGGCGCAGGCGGTGGTCGATGTGCTTGGAGCCCAGCGCGCGCACCAGCTCGGCCAGCAGGTGGCCTTCCTCGTTGGAGGTGGCCGGATGCACCAGCACGCCGAGTTCGTCGCCGCGCACCTGCTGCAGCTTTTCCACGGCATAGGCCAGCGCTTCCTGCCAGCCCACCGCAGTCCACTCGCCGTTCTTCTTCAGCAGCGGCTGGGTGGCGCGGTCGGCGGCGTACAGGCCCTGGTGGCTGTAGCGGTCGCGGTCGGACAGCCAGCATTCGTTGATGGCTTCGTTGTCGCGCGGCACGTGGCGCAGCACTTCGCCGCGGCGCGTATGCAGCCACAGGTTG
This sequence comes from Tahibacter harae, assembly GCF_024437735.1. Classification (GTDB taxonomy): domain Bacteria; phylum Pseudomonadota; class Gammaproteobacteria; order Xanthomonadales; family Rhodanobacteraceae; genus Tahibacter; species Tahibacter harae. The sequence continues at coordinate 80,164 of NZ_JANFQO010000001.1, forward strand.
GAGCCCTGCGCGTCGTGGTAGCCGACGGATTCGCGTGCGATCAGTTCCCAGGCGCGGGCCTGGAAGCGGAACGGCTTGTTGGTGAGCGCGCCGACCGGGCAGACGTCGATGATATTGCCGCCGATCTCGCTTTCTATCGTCTTGCCGACGTAGGTGCCGATCTCCAGGTTCTCGCCGCGGCTCATGCCGCCGAGTTCATACGTGCCGGCGACCTCGCCCACGAAGCGCACGCAGCGCGTGCACTGGATGCAGCGCGTCATCTCGGTGGCGATCAGCGGGCCGATGTCCTCGTCGGCGACGGAGCGCTTGCGCTCGACGAAACGGCTGACCGAGCGGCCGTAGCCCATGGACACGTCCTGCAGCTCGCACTCGCCGCCCTGGTCGCAGATCGGGCAGTCCAGCGGATGGTTGATCAGCAGGAACTCCATCACGTTGCGCTGGGAGTTCAGCGCCTTCTGCGAGCGCGTCAGCACCTTCATGCCTTCCATCACCGGCGTGGCGCAGGCGGGCATGGGCTTGGGCGACTTCTCCACCTCGACCAGGCACATGCGGCAGTTGGCCGCGATCGGCAGCTTGTCGTGGTAGCAGAAACGCGGGATGGGTACGCCGGCCTTGTCGGCGGCGTGAATGATCATCGAGCCTTTCGGCGCGGTCATCGCCTTGCCGTCGATCTCGATATTGACGTGATCGGGCGGCGTGTTCGGGTTGACGGGCTGGGCGCTCATGCGTCGTTCGTCCTCAAGCGGCCTTGCCGGGCTGGTCGTCCACGAGCGAGCGCTTGTTGACGATGAAATATTCGAATTCGTGCCAGAAGTGGCGCAGCATGCCCTGCACCGGCCAGGCGGCGGCTTCGCCGAAGGCGCAGATCGTGTGGCCTTCGATCTGGCCGGCCGCCTGCTTGAGCATGGCGAGGTCGGTCAGCTCGGCCTTGCCCTCGACGATGCGCGTGAGCATGCGGTACATCCAGCCCGTGCCCTCGCGGCAGGGCGTGCACTGGCCGCAGGATTCGGCGTAGTAGAAGCGGCTGATGCGCTGGCAGGCGCGCACCATGCAGGTCGAATCGTCCATCACGATGACCGCGCCCGAGCCCAGGCCGGAGCCGGCCTTCTGGATCGAGTCATAATCCATGGTGCATTCGAGCATGGTCGCCGCCGGCAGCACCGGCATGGACGAGCCGCCCGGGATCACCGCCTTGAGCTGGCGGCCCGGACGCAGCCCGCCGGCCAGTTCCAGCAGATCCTTGAACGGCGTGCCCAGGCGGATCTCGTAGTTGCCCGGCCTGGTCACATGTCCCGACACCGAGAAGATCTTGGGGCCGCCGTTGTTCGGCTTGCCGAGATTGAGGAACCACTCCGCGCCCTTGCGCAGGATGGCCGGCACCGAGGCATAGGTTTCGGTGTTGTTGATCGTGGTCGGACGGCCGTACAGGCCGAAGCCGGCCGGGAACGGCGGCTTGAAGCGCGGCTGGCCCTTCTTGCCTTCCAGCGACTCCATCAGCGCGGTTTCCTCGCCGCAGATGTAGGCGCCGGCGCCCAGCGCCGTATAGATGTCGCAGTCCACGCCCGAGCCCTGGATGTTCTTGCCCAGCAGGCCGGCGGCGTAGGCTTCCTTCAGCGCTTCCTCGAAGTGCTCGAAGGGCTCGTGGTGGAACTCGCCGCGCAGGTAGTTGTAGGCGACGGTGGAGCCGGTGCAGTAGCAGGCGATGGCCAGGCCTTCGATCACCGCATGCGGGTTGAAGCGCAGGATGTCGCGGTCCTTGCAGGTGCCCGGCTCGGACTCGTCCGAATTGCAAAGAATGTACTTCTGCCCCGGCGCGGTGCGCGGCATGAACGACCACTTCAGGCCGGTGGGAAAGCCGGCGCCGCCGCGGCCGCGCAGCGAGGACTTCTTCAGTTCCTCGATCAGCGCCGCGGGATCGGGCTTCTCGGCCAGGATCTTCTTCCAGGCCTGGTAGCCGTCGACCTTCAGATAGTTGTCGTAAGCCCAGGGCTTGTCGAAATGCAGCGTCGTATAGACGACCTGGTGTTCCTGCGGGGCGGGGCCGACCGGGCCGGTGGAATGCGATGCCATGTCCTGCCTCACTTCAGGCCGTCGAGGATCTGGTCCACCTTCTCGGTGGTCAGCTTCTCGTGGTAGTGGCCGTTGACGACCATCATCGGTGCGCCGCAGCAGGCGGCCAGGCATTCTTCCTCGCGCTTGAGGTAGATGCGGCCGTCGGCAGTGGATTCGCCGAGCTTGACGCCGAGCTTCTTCTCGCAGTGGCGCACCACATCTTCGGCGCCGTTGAGCCAGCACGAGATGTTGGTGCAGATGGCCACGTTGTTGCGGCCCACCGGCGAGGTCTCGAACATCGAATAGAAACTGGCGACCTCGTAGGCCCACACCGGCGGCAGGTCGAGGTACTTGGCCACGGCCGTGGTCAGCTCGTCGGTGAGATAGCCGCCGTTCTGTTCCTGCGCGCCCATCAGTCCCTGGATCAGCGCCGAACGCTTGCGCTCGGGCGGGAACTTCGACACCCAGTGGTCGATGTGCTTGCGCGTGTGCTCGGTCAGGGCGACCAGCGGGTCGACGTCCTTGACCTGGTTGTAGTTGCCAGTGGCTTTCATGATGTGCTCCCGTCGCCTCAGCGGTCGATTTCGCCGAACACGACGTCGTAGGTGCCGATCATCGCGACGACGTCGGGCAGCATGTGGCCGCGCACGATCTCGTCCATCGACGACAGGTGGGCAAAACCGGGCGCGCGCACCTTGAGGCGGAATGGCTTGTTGGCGCCGTCGGACACGAGGTAGATGCCGAACTCGCCCTTGGGCGCTTCCACCGCGCTGTAGGTCTCGCCGGCGGGCACGCAATAGCCTTCGGTGAACAGCTTGAAGTGGTGGATCAGCGCTTCCATGTCGTCCTTCATCTCCAGACGGGACGGCGGAGCGATCTTGAAATTCTCGACCATGACCGGACCGGGGTTGGCCTTGAGCCACTTCACGCACTGCTCGATGATGCGGTTGGACTGGCGCATCTCCTCGACGCGCACCAGATAACGGTCATAGCAATCGCCCTTGGTACCCAGCGGGATATCGAAATCCATCTGTGCATAAGCGGCATAAGGCTGCTTCTTGCGCAAATCCCAGGCGATGCCCGAGCCGCGCACCATGGGGCCGCTCATGCCCCAGGCCATGGCCTGTTCGGGCGTGACCACGCCGATGCCGACGGTGCGCTGCTTCCAGATGCGGTTGTCGGTCAGCAAGGTCTCGTATTCGTCGACCTTGGTGTAGAAATCCTTGCAGAAGGCTTCGAGGTAATCGAGCATCGAGCCTTCGCGCCATTCGTTCATGCGTTTGAGGTCGCCGCCCTTGTGCCAGCGCGACTCCTTGTATTGCGGCATGCGGTCGGGCAGATCGCGATAGACGCCGCCGGGACGGTAGTAGGTGGCGTGCATGCGCGCGCCGGACACCGCCTCGTAGCAGTCCATCAGTTCCTCGCGCTCGCGGAACGCATACAGGAACACCGCCATGGCGCCGAGGTCGAGCGCGTTGGAACCTATCCACATCAGGTGGTTCAGGATGCGCGTGATCTCGTCGAACATGGTGCGGATGTACTGCGCCCGCACCGGCGCCTCGATGCCGGTCAGTTTCTCGATGGCGCGCACGTAGGCGTGCTCGTTGCACATCATCGAAACATAATCGAGGCGGTCCATGTAGCCGATCGACTGATTGAACGGCTTGGACTCGGCCAGCTTCTCGGTGCCGCGATGCAGCAGGCCGACGTGGGGATCGGCGCGCACGACGGTCTCGCCGTCCATTTCCAGCACCAGGCGCAGCACGCCGTGGGCGGCCGGATGCTGCGGGCCGAAGTTGATCGTGTAGTTGCGGATTTCCTGCATGGCTTACTTCCCCGCGGCCGCGCTGGCGGCGGCTTCGGCCTGGGCCTGGTCGTAGCGCGAGTCGTCGCGGATCACGCGCGGCACCAGCACGCGCGGGTCGATGCTGACCGGCTCGTAGACGACGCGCTGCTTTTCTTCGTCATAGCGCACTTCGACGTTGCCGATCAGCGGGAAATCCTTGCGGAACGGATGGCCGACGAAGCCGTAGTCGGTAAGGATGCGGCGCAGGTCCGGATGGCCGTCGAAGACGATGCCGTAGAGGTCGAAGGCTTCGCGCTCGAACCAGTTCGCGCCCGGGTGCAGCCCGGTCAGCGAGGGCATGATCGGCAGCGAATCGTCGACGCAGTAGGACTTCAGGCGCAGGCGCCGGTTGTGCGTGATCGACAGCAGCTGGATGACCACGGCGAAGCGATTCTGGTGCGGCGTCACGCGCGGGCGCTCGGCCCAGCGGAAGCGGCCCGGGCCCTGCCCTTCCACGCCGCGGGAGAAGCCCTGGTTGGACACGTCGGTGGTGTCCCACTCGGCCTGGCCGTAGCTGAGGTAGTCCACGCCGCAGACGTCGATCAGCTGCTCGAAGCGGAACTCCGGCTCGTCGCGCAGGAACTGCACCACGCGCACCCAGTTTTCCGGCAGCACTTCGATTGCGGTTTCGCCGCGCCATTCGGTCGCGGCAACGATGTCGGCGCCCAAGCGCGCGGTAAGGCGCTGCGCCAGCGTTTCAGGCAGGTTCTCGCTCATGCTGGCGTTCCGTTAGCGCGCGATGGTGTTGGTGCGGCGGATCTTCTTCTGCAGCTGCAGGATGCCGTAGACCAGGGCTTCGGCGGTCGGCGGGCAGCCCGGCACGTAGACGTCGACCGGCACGATGCGATCGCAGCCGCGCACCACCGCATAGGAATAGTGGTAGTAGCCGCCGCCGTTGGCGCAGGAGCCCATGGAGATGACCCATTTCGGGTCGGGCATCTGGTCGTAGACCTTGCGCAGGGCGGGAGCCATCTTGTTGACCAGGGTGCCGGCCACAATCATCACATCCGACTGGCGCGGGCTGGGGCGGAACACTACGCCGTAGCGGTCCAGGTCCAGGCGCGCGGCACCGGCGTGCATCATTTCCACGGCGCAGCAGGCCAGGCCGAAGGTCATGGGCCACATCGAGCCGGTGCGCGCCCAGTTGATCAGGGCGTCGGCCGAGGTCACGGCGAAGCCGCGTTCGATCAGCGGGTTGTCGCCGTCCGGGCGCAGGATGTCGTCGACGGTGGAAACCGGCACCGGGTTGTGCATCACCCGGCTGAGGGTGTCGGTCATTCCCATTCCAGCGCCCCCTTCTTCCAGACGTAGACGAAGCCGACCACGAGCAGGCCCAGGAACAGGCCCATCTCGATCAGCGCGATGATGCCGATTTCCTTGAAGACCACCGCCCAGGGAAACAGGAAGGCGATTTCCAGATCGAAGATGATGAAAAGAATGGCGATCAGGTAGTAGCGCACGTCGAATTTCATGCGCGCGTCTTCGAAGGCCTCGAAGCCGCATTCGTACGCTGATTTCTTCTGCGCATCGGGACGTCGCGGCCCGAGCAGGGAGCCTACCGCCAGCAGGACCAGCCCGAGCAGGGCGGCGGTGAACAGGAAAAGCAGGATGGGCCAATATTCGGCAAGCACGAGTCAGCGAACCTCCGCACCGGTAAACAGTGCATCAGCGGCCGCGGGCGCAGTGCTGGAGTGCCGCGCGACCGTAACTAGATTGGTGCCCAAAGGGGGACTCGAACCCCCACGACCTAAGTCGCTACCACCTCAAGGTAGTGCGTCTACCAATTCCGCCATCTGGGCATGGTATTCCAACTAGTTCTTCTTCGACTCGTCCGCCTTGGCTTCGGTCTTGTCGTCGGCCTTGGGGGCGACGGCAGGAGTAGCGGGCTGGGGCGCCGCGGGCACTTCGGCTGCTGCCGGGGCCGGCGCCGGTGCGGCGGCCTGGGGCACGTCACCGGCAGGCGGTGCGGCTTCAGGCGCCTTGGCGGCGGGGGCGGCAGGAACTTCGGTACCGGACATGACGCCGAGGTTGGTTTCAGGCTTGTTGTCAAACCTGCCGCCGCCGCCGAGGTACATGCCCATGCCCAGACTGAGCAGGAAGAACAAACCGGCCAGGACCGCCGTGGCGCGCGAAAGGAAATTCGCCGACCCGCGCGCGCCGAACACCGTTGCCGACGCACCGGCTCCGAAACCGGAACCCGCGTCCGCACCGGCGCCGCGCTGCAGCAGGATCAGCGCCACCATCGCCACCGCGACCAGGATGTAGAAAACGTTGAAGACCGTAAGCAGCATTTCGACTCAGCCTGGCGACGCGGTCAGCGCGCCGCCTCACAAATCTTGAGGAAATCGGCGGCAACCAGCGAGGCGCCTCCGATCAGTCCACCGTCCACGTCTGCCTGGGCAAAAAGCTCGGCGGCGTTGGCCGGTTTGACACTGCCACCATAGAGTATGCGTAGCGAGTCCGCGATTGTAGCATCGTGTTCACGCAGTTGGCTACGAATAAAGGCGTGCACTTCCTGGGCCTGCGCCGCGCTGGCGGTACGGCCGGTGCCGATGGCCCAGACCGGTTCATAGGCGACCACGGCGCGGCTGAATGCGCCGATGCCGCTGCGCTGCAGCACAGCCTGGACCTGGGCTGCGACCACGGTTTCAGTCTCACCCGCTTCGCGCTGCTCCAGGGTCTCGCCGACACACAGCACCGGCACCAGGCCGGCGGCCTGGGCGCGGGCGAACTTGGCTGCGACGATTTCATTGGATTCGGCGTGGTACTGGCGGCGCTCCGAATGCCCGACCAGGGTATGGGTGCAGCCGGCGTCGGCGGCCATGGCGGCGGCAATCTCGCCGGTATAGGCCCCCTGCTCGTGCGCGCTTACATCCTGTACGCCGAAGCCGATGCCCTGCCCCGCATGTGCCGCGGCCAGCGCAGCCACCTGGATGGCCGGCGGAAACACCGCCACCTCGACCTGCTGCGGCAGCTGCGCCAGGATTGCGCGCACCAGCTCCGCCGCGCTCGCGGCGCTGCCGTGCATCTTCCAGTTTCCTGCTACGAGCTTGCGTCGCATGGGGCCAGGTCCGCAAAAAGGGGCGCAGGATAGCGATGCGACCTCGGCGGCGCAATGCGCCATTGATCGCGGCCCGGCACTCGGGTTGAATCCCCTGCCTCGGCCGAGCCCGGCAGCCCTTCACCCAAGGATTTTCGCATGACCGACGCATCCCGCTGGGCCCTGGTCACCGGCGCCTCCGCCGGCATCGGCGCCGCCTTCGCCCGCGAACTGGCCGCCCGCGGCCATCACCTGGTCCTGACCGCCCGGCGCGAAGACCGTCTGCAGTCCCTGGCCGGAGAACTGCGCCAGCGCCATGGCGTACGCTGCGAAGTCGCCGCTGCCGACCTGGCCGATCCCGCCGCCATCGACGCCCTTTGCAACGAGCTGGGCCGCCGCAGCCTGAACATCGATGTGCTGGTCAATAACGCCGGCTACGGCGTGCCCGGTCACTACCTGGCCCAGCCCTGGACCCGCCACGCCGAATTCCTGCAGGTACTGGTCACCGCCCCCTGCGAACTCGCCTACCGCCTGCTGCCTGGCATGCAGCAGCGCCGCTACGGCCGCATCCTCAATATCGCCTCCCTGGCCGGCCATGTTCCTGGCTCCGCCGGGCACACCATGTATGCCGCCTCCAAGGCCTTCCTGATCAAGTTCTCCCAGTCCCTGGCGCTGGAAAACCAGCAGTACGGCATCAAGGTCTGCGCCGTCTGCCCCGGCTTCACCTGGTCCGAGTTCCACGACGTGGTCGGCTCGCGCGAGTCGGTCAACAAGATGCCCAAGTGGATGTGGATGAGCGCCGAAGAAGTCGCCCGCGAAGGCGTGGATGCGACCGAGCGCGGCGAGATCGTGCATGTGACCGGCAAGGTCAACCGCGCGATCAAGGCACTGATCAAGCTGCTGCCGGACCGGATGGGCTTGAATATCGTGCAGCGGAGGTCGAAGGACTTTCGGGTGCAGGAACCGAAGTAAAAAGCCGCCGCTCGCCGGCGCGCGACGGACTTCATATGTCGGGCAGCGTCGCGAAAACTTGAACGTTGAGGAAACTGATACGTTTCCCCCTCACCCACTCCTCTTCCCCAAGCGCAGGCCGCGCTTGGGGAAGAGGGCTTTTAGGATGAGGATCCGTAAGCGCTCAGCCATCATTACAGCTACGCGACAGCTGCGATCGCCAGCGCCTGCCGTTGCCGGTGATTGTGCCTGGCTTCGGCTGTCGCTTCCGCGCACGGGGATGTGCGCCGCTCTGCGGCTATCAATCAATCTCGCACTAGCCCAACAGCGCACGCAAAGCCCAAAAACCATCCCCCAAACGACTCGGGCGCCGCAAAGGCGCCCAAATCATCCAATCCTCCGCGCCCCACGCGCCAACCAACTCACCCCTGCGGCGGAATGTCCAGCACATCCCCCACCCTGACCCCGCCATCCCCCGACAGCCGGTTCGCCTCGCGCAACGCACTCAGCGAAACCCCGTGCCGCATGGCAATCCCGGACAGGGTCTCGCCGCGCACCACGACATGCTCGGAACGGCCGCGCCTGCCGGAGGTATTGGCCGCGAACCAGGTCCCCGGCGGCGGCGTCTGGGTGAAGTAGGTCTTGATGCCGTCGACCACCGCCGCCGCCAGCTTGGCGCGGTGCTCCGGATCGGTCAGGCGCTTTTCCTCGGCCGGGTTGGTAATGAAGGCCGTCTCCACCAGGATCGAAGGTACGTCCGGCGAGCGCAGTACGACAAAATTGGCTTTTTCCACATGGCCGCGGTGCGTGGGGCCGATCTTGCCCAGGGCCTTGAGCACGATCTGCGCGATCGCCGCACTGGCTTCCATGGTCGCGCCCTGGGACAGATCTAGCAGCACGGCGGCCAGGGTATTGTCCTTGTCGTCCAGCGAGACGCCGCCGACCAGATCGGAGGCGTTTTCCTTGGCCGCCAGCCAGCGCGCGGCTTCGCTGGTGGCGCCGCGCGGCGACAGCACCCAGACCGAGGCGCCGCGTGCGCCACAGGCGCCCGGGCAGGCATCGGCGTGGATGGAGACGAACAGGTCGGCCTTGGCTTCGCGTGCTTTCTTGTAGCGGTTTTCCAGCTGGATGAAGTAATCGCCGTCGCGCACCAGGAAGGCTTTCATGCCAGGCTGGGCATCGACCATGCGGGCGAGTTCGCGCGCCACATTCAGCGTGATGGTTTTCTCATGCGTACCCGAGGCGCCGATCGCGCCCGGGTCGTCGCCGCCATGGCCGGCGTCGATCGCGACGATGACCTTGCGGCCGTCGGCCGGCACCACGTCCTCGACCGTCTTGACCACTTCGCGCGTGGCCTTGTTGGCCTTGGGGAACAGGTCGATCACCAGGCGGTGGCCGAACTTGTCCGCCGGCGGCAGCAGGAAGCTTTTCGGACGCACGCCCTGGGGCAGATCGAATACCACGCGCAGATCGCTCTTGCCCTGCTTGCCCAGGCGCACGGTGCCGAGCAGGCCCTTGGCCGCGGGCGCGATCACGCCGGGATCGAGACTGGTGTTCTTGATGTCGAGCACGATGCGGTCGGGATTGGCCAGCTCGAACAATTTGTATTCCAGCGGGCCGGAAACATCGAACACGGCGCGGGTGGAATCGGGGCTGGCCCAGACGCGCAGCCCCTTGACCTGAGCGGCCTGCGCCGAAGCCGTGGCGAGCCCTGCAGCCAGCAGGACGAAAGCGGCGCGCAACAATGTCACGGGAACTCCCCACATGGCTGCGGATTCAACCCCAGCCGGCCAAGTAATTCAAGCATTTTCCGTTGCAAAACACTGGTCTGTACGTGGTTTTTACGATTGCGGGCAGAAACCTGCTTCAAGCAACGGAAGGGCTGGCGCTTATGCCGGCCAGCCAGGCCTCGCCGCGGGGACTGCAGGCCTGCGCCTGCAGGCGGCGGCCGGGTTCGGCATGAGCCAGGCTCAGGCGCAGGTCGGCGGCCGGCAACGCCTCCCCGCCGCGCTCGGGCCATTCGACCAGGACCAGGCTGCTCTCGGCCTGCAGCTCGTCCAGCCCCAGCCATTCCAGCTCGCCGGGATCGGCGATGCGGTAGAGATCCAGATGATGGATCGCGAGGCCGGGAATGCGATAGGACTCGATCAGGGCGTAGGTCGGGCTCTTGATGCGCCCGCTCACGCCCAGCGCGCCGATCAGGGCCCGGGCGAAGGTGGTCTTGCCGGCACCGAGGTCGCCGTGCAGATGGATCACACCGCCCTGCTCCAGTAGCGGCGCCAGACGCCGGGCGAGCGCGGCGACGGCCGCTTCGTCGGGCAGGTACAGCTCGAAGGTCTCAGCCATGCGCCGCTCCCGCCAGCACCTGGCGCAACGGCTGGAACATATCGCCGGCCAGCAAGCCGCGCGCGCCGCCGGCGGCGGCCAGATCGCCGGCGCGGGCATGCGCAGCCACGCCCAGCCGCGCCGCATCCCAGCCGCTCAGCCCCTGGGCCAGCAGCGCGGCGATGGCGCCGGTCAGCACATCGCCCATGCCCGCGGTGGCCATGGCCGGATTGCCCCAGGGACAGACCGCGACCGGCATTGCGCCGTCGGCGGCCGCGACCAGCGAGCCGGCGCCCTTGAGCACGACCGTCGCATGGTAGCGCTCGGCAATCGCCTGCACGGCGGCATAGCGATTGGCCTGGATGCTGGCGGTATCGCTGTCGAGCAGGCGCGCCGCTTCCGCCGGATGCGGCGTCAGCACCGTGGTCGCAGCGAAGCGGCGCGGCTGGCGCGCCAGCAGGTTCAGCGCATCGGCATCCAGCACGGCCGTTTTTTCGCTGGCCAGCGCGCGATGCCACAGCGCATGGCCCCAGGAGCGTGCGCCCAGGCCAGGCCCCAGCGCGAGCACGTCGGCACGCTGCAGCAACGCATCGAGTTCCTGCTGGCCGGCCACGGCGCGTACCATCAGCTCCGGCCGCGCCGCCAGCAATGCGCTCACGTGTTCGGCCTGGGTAGCGATGCTGACCAGGCCGGCGCCGCAGCGCAGCGCGGCTTCGCCAGCGAGGCGGATGGCACCGCCCATGCCCAGGTCGCCGCCGACGGCGAGTACATGACCGAAGCGCCCCTTGTGCACGTCGCGCGGTCGCGGCGGCAATACCTGCAGCAGCTGCGGCCATTGCAACAGGCTGGCGCCGGCGCTTTCTTCCTCGAAGATGGAACCCGGCAAATCCAGCGTGGCAAGTTCGCAGTCGCCGCAGGCATCCAGCCCCGCGCCGCTGTGCTGGCCGCGCTTCCAGCCGATGAAGCTCACCGTCGCCGTGGCCTCGACGCAGCGGCCCAGGCGCGCGCCCGTGTCGGCGCAGAGGCCCGAGGGCAGATCCAGCGCCAGGACCGGCGCAGCGGCCGCGTTGAGCGCATCCACCAGCTGCGCCGCGGCGCCGTCCAGGGCGCGGTCCAGGCCTATGCCGAACAGTGCGTCGACGTAGAGATCGGCCGCGGGCAGCGTGCCGGAAAATCCCTGCACCGGACCGCCGGCAACCTGCCAGCTTTCCGCCGCGGCCTGGGCATCGGCGTCGCGCGGCGCGGCCAGCGCGATCACGCTGACATCGCGCCCGGCCTGGCGCGCCAGGCGCGCGAGCAGATAGCCGTCGCCGCCGTTCTTGCCCACGCCGCAGCAGACCACGATGTGCTGCGCGCGCGGCCAGCGCCGCTCCAGCACGGCAAACGCGGCGGCGGCGGCGCGGCGCATCAGGTCGAAACCGTGCAGACCGGTGGCCGCGAGCGCGCAGGCGTCGATGCGGCGCATCTGCGCGGCGGTGTAGAGCAGGGAGGCGGGTGTATCCATGCGCGGGATTATTGACCGGAGGCGGCGCGCTTGTATCGCCCGGCGCGGCCGGGATCGGCGTCGTCCACGCAGCAACGGCCTACAATGCCCGTCCACGGCCGCCAGGCTGTTCCGCCCGCGCCCGCCGACGCCACGCTCCATGGACTACGCCGAACTCGCCAACACCATACGCCGCTGGGGTACCGAGCTGGGCTTCCAGCAGTTGGGCATCGCCGGTACCGACCTGGGCGAGGACGAGACTCATCTGCTCAACTGGCTCGACGCCGGCCACCACGGCGAGATGGACTACATGCAGCGCCACGGCACCAAGCGCAGCCGGCCGCAGGAACTGCAGCCGGGAACGCTGCGCGTGATCTCGGTGCGCATGGATTACGCGCCGCCGGGCATTGCCAACGGCTGGGACGTGCTGCAGGACGCACAACGGGGCTACGTCGCGCGCTACGCCCTGGGCCGGGACTATCACAAGCTGATGCGCAACCGCCTGCAGCAGCTGGCCGACCGCATCGCGGCGCAGACCGGGCCGTTCGGCTACCGCGCCTTCGTCGATTCCGCGCCGGTGCTGGAACGCGCGATCGCACGCAACGCCGGCCTGGGCTGGATAGGCAAGCACAGCTGCCTGATCAACCGCAGCGCGGGTTCCTGGTTCTTCCTGGGCGAGCTTTACACCGACCTGCCGTTGCCGGCCGACGCGCCCGCCAGCGCGCACTGCGGCCGCTGTACGCGCTGCATCGACATCTGCCCTACCCGCGCCATCGTCGCGCCCTATCAGGTCGATGCGCGGCGCTGCATTTCCTATCTCACCATTGAATTGCACGGCGGGATTCCGCTGGAATTCCGCCGCGCCATCGGCAACCGCATCTACGGCTGCGACGACTGCCAGCTGATCTGCCCCTGGAACAAATTCGCCCAGGCCAGCGCCGAAGCGGATTTCGCGCCGCGCCACCGGCTGGACGGCGCCGGGCTGGTGGAGCTGTTCGACTGGAGCGAAGAAGAATTCCTGCGCCGCACCGAAGGCTCGGCCATACGCCGCATCGGCCATGAACGCTGGCTGCGCAATATCGCCGTGGCGCTGGGCAATGCACCGGCCACGCCGGAAATCATGGCGGCGCTGCAGCGCCGCGCGGTGCATCCTTCGGAGCTGGTGCGCGAGCATGTGCGGTGGGCGTTGGAGGAGCAGGCGCGGCGTGCGGGTGGAGAGGTTTGAGGTTAGGGTTTGGATTCGGGATTCGGGACTCGCAGTGAGTGCGCGGCAGAATCCGGAGTTTCTGGCAAGTGAAATTTGCCGGATTTCATCCAGAAAAAGCGGAAAGCTCCCTCTCCCCCAAGCTCGCTAGGGGAGAGGGCCGGGATGAGGGGGGCAACGACCAACGCGCCTCGCCCTTTGGATTTTCGTCGAAACCTTCAACACGCGAAGCGCTGGCGAAAACCGGATTCCCCGCGACCGAAGCGCCGCCCTCATCCAACCCTCGCCCCCAAGCGCGTAAGCGCGCTTGGGGGCGAGGGTTTTTCCGCTGCGGCGATTTTGCCGGGCGTAATTCGCCCACCGGCACGATTTCCCGGCGCCCGGCCGCTAACCCGGTACGCGCACGCTGCCCGGAAATTCCTCACCGCCGCAGAACCCGGCGCGCAACTCCCGCAACGCGCCGTATCGCCCAAACATCCGGACAACTCCGCCGATCTCCAGCATCCATGCGCCCTGCCGCCCCGTCGCCCGCGCCGTGGCCGCGGCCAAGGTAATAAGCCCGTCCCCAATCCTCATGCCCCTACGGTTGCGGACCGGCGCCCGCGGATGCGAAGGTTCAGCTTTCCGCCATCTCCCGGTAATGCCGTATGCGATCTTTTGCTTTGCCCACATTTGTCCCCCGTCTGCTGAGCCTGGCCATACTCGGCGCGCTGACCTTGCCGGTGCTGGCGCAGCAGGCGCCGCCGCCGGGCGAGGAAAACACCGAGAAGCTCGAAGCCATCACGGTCACCGGCTCGCGCATTCCGCGCGCGGATATCGAAGGGCCGGCGCCGGTCACCGTGATCGAGGCGGGCAATATCGACACCGGCGGCTACCGCAGCGTGTTCGACATCGTCAGCGCAATCTCGCAGAACACCGGCATCGTCCAGGGCGAGGATTTCGGCAGCACCTTCACCCCGGCGGCGAACGTGATCAACCTGCGCGGCCTGGGCCCCAACCACACGCTGGTGCTGGTCAACGGCCGCCGCGTCGCCGACTATCCCGTCGCCTACAACGGCTCGGTCAGCGCGGTGGACCTGGCCAATATCCCCAGCGTGATGATCGACCGCATCGAGATCCTCAGCGGCAGCGCCTCGGCCATCTACGGCTCGGATGCGATCGCCGGCGTGGTCAACATCATCCTGAAGAAAAAGCATGAAGGCCTGGATCTGTCGGTCAAGGTCGGCGGTACCCAGCAGGGCGGCGGCGCCAACCAGCGCGTGCAGCTGATCGGCGGCATCGACCGCGGTGATTTCAGCGGCGTGTTCGGCCTGGAACTGACCCGACGCGATCCCATCCGCTACGGCGACCGCGCCGTGTCGCGCAGTTATTCGCGCTACGCGCCCGGCGACCTGCCCGGCGCCATCTTCGCGCTGCGCGATCCGGCCAGCGGCGACTACTACGACCTGCCGGGCCAGGGCTGCGCCGGCGTGTCCCATCTGCTCGGCGGCACGGTGCGCGCGTACCAGAACCCGCGCTTCGACGGCAGCTACTGCAGCAGCGACCAGTACTACGGCAACCGCACCATGCAGACCGCGAAGGACATCGCCACCGCCTACGCCAGCCTGAACTACGCGCTGAGCGACAGCACCGAGCTGTTCGGCGACTTCATGTTCGGCTTCTCCGATATCGAGAACAACGTACGCGCGACCAGCTGGTCGGCGCCGGGCGGCGCGTTCTGGAACGAGTCCACCGGCCGCCTGGAAAACTGGAGCCGCGTGCTGACGCCGGAGGAAATGGGCGGCCGCGACGCCAACAACAGCAGCTATCTGCAGCGCGCCAGCAATGCCACCTTCGGCGTCCGCGGCCAGCTGGGCACGGACTGGAGCTACGAGCTGGCTGCAAACCGCTCCGACTATGTCAGCGACCAGGGCCGCGTGCGCCTCCTCGCCGGCATCACCGAGTTCTTCCTCGGCCGGCCCACCGGCACGCATGAATACGAAGGCAGCGAATTCGACGCCTACAACGCCGATCCCAACCGCCTGATCACGCCGCTGAAGCCCGAGGAATTCCGCCGCCTCAGCCGCAAATCGGTCGAGCGCGACAAGGCCTGGACCGAGGACCTGAGCTTCAGCTTCAACGGCGAGCTGTTCGAGCTGCCCGCCGGCGCACTGGGCGTGGCCGGCGTGGTCGAAGCCGGCCGCCAGGGCTTCCGCAACACGCCGGATTCGCGCATCAACGCCGGCGACTACTGGAATACCGCCGAAGCCACCGTCGAAGGCGGCAAGCGCAACCGCTACGCCGCCGGCGTGGAAATCAACGCGCCGATCCTGAGCCGTCTGACCGCCAGTGCGGCGGCGCGCTACGACCGCTACAGCTATTCCGGCCAGTCCATAGGCAAGAGCACCTACAACTTCGGCCTGGAATACCGCCCCATCGACAGCCTGCTGCTGCGCGGCAGCCAGGCCACCTCGTTCCGGGCGCCGGACATGAACTACCTGTTCGCCAAGAGCACCCGGGGCTATTTCCCCAGCGTCACCGACTACTACCAGTGCCGCCTGCAGGACCAGCCGTACAACAGCTGCGACGTCTTCTACAACATGAACTTCGCCTCCAGCGGCAACACCGGCCTCAAGCCGGAGCGCGGGCGCTCGTTCACCTATGGCTTCGTCTGGTCGCCGACGGCCGATTTCGATTTCCAGGCCGACTACTACCGCATCCGCATCAGCGACCAGGTGACCAACCTGGACGAGGACCAGATCCTGCGCACCGAGGCCGACTGCCGCCTGGGCCGCTCGCCGTCGGGTTCCGTGGTCGACCCGAACTCGACCCTCTGCCGCGACGCGCTGGCCCGCGTGGTGCGCAATCCGGCCACAGCGCCGGTGAATCCGAACAACGTGACCAATATCCTGGTCAATCCGATCAACTCGGCCAGCGAGCGCACCTCGGGCATCGACATCAGCGCGAACTACCGCTGGACGATAGACGGCGTCGGCAAGTTCCAGGCGCGCGCCGCCTTCACCCGCGTGCTGGAACACAAGTACCAGCAGTTCCCGGGCGACCCGACCTATGACTATCTCAACGACCTGAGCTACCAGTCGGACTGGCGCAAGAAGACCCACGCCTCGCTGTCCTGGCAGAACGGCCCGTGGAGCGCGACCGTCGACGGCACGCACTACGGCGAGATTCCGTACAACGACTATTCCGGCCTGCGCGGCACCTACACGCTGTACAACGGCAGCGTGGGTTACTCCTTCGGCGAGAAGGCCGATGTGCTGGTCGCGGTGAACAACCTGCGCAACTCCACGCCCTGGGACAAGACCGGCGGCTGGCCGAACTACTCCATAGGCTGGTATGACGCTTATGGACGCCAGTGGTGGGTGCAGTTCAACTACCGGTTTGGTGCCGGACGGGACTGATCTGCCGGGAGTTGGCAGGTGACAGAAGCCCTCTGCCTCAAGCGCGTTTACGCGCCTGAGGCAGAGGGCTGGGTGAGTGGGAAATGCCACCGGGCGACGAAGCCGGTTTTCGCCCAATGCTTTCTTGCTGAAAGAGCTGGCGAAAATTCAAGCGCAGAGGCGTGTTTGGCGTTGCCCCCTCGCCCCAACCCTCTTCCCCGGCGCAGCCGGGGGGAGAGGGGATTTTCCGCTTTTCTCCACTATGTCGCGGCAACGCCACTTGCCGAGAGAATCGCGATCGCAGCGCAAGCCTGCGGCGAATCCGGAAAATCCCGAATCTCAAATCCCGAATCCTGAATCCCAGCCCTCAGCGATCATCTCTCTCGCGCCTGTCCTGCTTCTTGTCGCGCGAATCGCCGGACTGCTGCTGTTGTTGCGGCGGCTGGGGTTTCTTTTCCTCCTGCCGCGGGCGGTCGTTCTGCGGGTTCTTGATGCGGCCGCCCAGGCCCGTGGGCTGCTGGCCGGAATTTCCGGGTGCCTGGGGTTCCAGGGCAAAGCTGGACGAAGCGGCAAAAGCGAGAAGTACGGCGGCGACTCTGGTGATGCGCATGACGATTCCCCGGCGGCTGCGGTCCAGCCTCGCACCCTACTCCGCTAGGCGGCGACTTCCAAGGCGGCCTGGAGCAGGCGCCGGATCAGCGCGGCCGTAGCCCCGGCGCGGGCGGGCGCGTAGGCGAAGCTGTTCTCGTCCATGTAGTTGAGCTGGGCCAGTTCCAGCTGCACCGCATCCACGCCTTCGGCGGGCCGGCCGTAGTGGCGCGTGATATGACCGCCCTTGAAGCGGCCGTTGACGACGAAGCTGTATTCGTTCTGGCCGGCCAGCACGGATTCCAGGCGCGCCTGCAGCGCCGGGCTGCAGCTGGCGCCGGCGGCGGTGCCGATGTTGAAATCCGGCAGGCGCCCTTCAAACAGGAACGGCACCACGCTGCGGATGGAATGCCCCTCCCACAGCAATGCGCGGCCGTGCCCGGCGCGCAGGCGGTCCAGCTCCGCGCGCAGGGCGCCGTGATAAGGCTGCCAGTAAGTCTGCACGCGCTGGGCGATTTCGGCCGCATCCGGCTCCATGCCGGCAAGGTAGACCGGTTCGCCGCTGAACTGCACCGTGGGGCACAGGCCGGTGGTGTTCTGTCCCGGATACAGCGACACATCATCCGGCGGCCGGTTGAGGTCGACCACGTAGCGCGAATAGCGCGGCACCAGGATGGATGCGCCCAGCTCGCGCGCGAAATCGTACAGCCGGCTCACGTGCCAGTCGGTGTCCGGAACGCGCTGCGCCGTATCCGTCAGCCGCTGCGCAAAGCCCGGCGGCAGTTCGCTGCCGTCGTGCGGCAGCGAGATCAGCAGCGGCGCGCTGCCCTGGTGCAAGGTGAAGGTGGTCATGTGAATTCCGAAGAAATCCAGAAGTGATCTCCGGAAACGCGAAACGCGACGTTTCCGGTTCCCGGGACAGGCGAGTTGCTGTACGGAGCGGCCCAGTCAAAGCGAAGCGGCAGCCATTCTTTGCGGCCGCTACCAAGGACATACGCCGTCTTCTATCAGGCCAGACTATGCGCGGTGGCGACGCCTCCCGCCACCACCGCCGCCTCACTTGGCGCCCACACCTATGGGCACATACAGCGCGCTGGGATGCTGCGCATCGTGCAGCAGGCGCACCTTGACCGTACGCGCATCCTTGCCGCTTTCCTGCGCCACCACACCGCCACTGTTGTAGTTCTTCTGCATGTTGAAATGGTTGATGGGACCGATCACCAGACGGATACGGCTGCCCTGCTTGAGCTGGCGCGAGATGAAGGTGAAGCGGTTGAACTCGTAGCGCTCGGCCTTGCCCGGCACGACCGGCCTGGCCGTGCGCAGGCTTTCGCGGTAGCGCGCACGCAGCACGTCGGAAGTCAGCAGCACGCTGCCGCCGTCGGGCCCTATCGCGTAGATGTCGACACCGAAATCGGTATCGGGCTGGTCCAGCTCCAGCCAGGCGCTGAGGCGGAAGAAGCCGGTGACTTCGGTGTCCTTCTCCAGTGGCGCACTGTGATAGATCAGCTGCTTGCCGTTGCGGCGCAGGACTGCGCTCTGATCGATCAGTTCGCTGCTGCTGTCGCTGGCGTCGCCGGCCGCGGAGCTGACGTCCAGCGGATCGTAGACGTAGCTGTCGCTGCCGGCGCGCTTGCCGCGCGCATCCGTTTCCAGCCGCCCCGAGGCATAGACATCGTTGGCGCGGCCATTGTCGGAAGCCAGGAACAGCGGCCGATGCTCGGCCGTCGCCGCTTCCAGCGTCGGCGCGTAGCGCCACTGGTCCGGCCCCATTACGTAATAGGCCACGCGGTCCTTGAGGAAGGACGGCTTGGCGCCGTTCTTCATGGTCCAGTCGTACCACTCGCGGTGCAGCGCATTCATGTCGAGCAGGCTGGCCTGGCCCATCTTCAGGCCGGCGTATTCGGCCTGCGGCGTGCGCGTGCCGGCATGATCCCAGGGGCCGATGATGAGGAAATGCTTGTCGCGCGCCGCCGGCGTCGCAGCCTGCTGATGCTGGCCGTAGAAAGCGAGCGCGCCGGGCTGGTCGCCGTCGTAGTGGCCGGTGATGGTCAGTATGGGCAGATCCAGCGCGGCCATCTGCGCCGGGCTGAGGTTCATGCTGTCCCAGTAGTCGTCCTGCTGCGGGTGCGAGATCCATTCCTGGAAGATGGGCGAAGGATTGCCCACGTGCGCATCCAGCGCCGCGAATGGCTTGTGCGCTTCGTACAGGCTGCGGAACAGGCCGGTCCACAGGGGGCTGTCGCCGAACAGCGTGTCCTGGGCGAGCTTGCCGCTGACCAGGGTGAGCCAGCGCATGTCGTAGGGATAGAAGATGTTGTTGCGCATGGGGTAGTCCAGCCCCGGCTGCACCGCCGCGACCGGCACTATCGTGGCCAGATGCGGCGGTTTTTCCCGCGCGGTGGCCCATTGGTCGTAACCGGCGTAGGAGCCGCCCCACATGGTCACCTTGCCATTGCAGTAACTTTGCCCGGCCATCCACTCGATCACGTCGTGGCCGTCCTGGCCCTCCTGCAGGAACGGCCGGAAATCGCCGCCGGAGTTGCCGCGGCCGCGCACGTCGATGGTGGCGAACACGTAGCCGTTGGCGGCGAAGTACATGCCGCGCTCGTGGTAGCTCTGCGCCATGTACGGCGTCATCGTCACCACGCAAGGCAAGGGATCTTTCTGGCCCTGGGGCCGGTACAGCGTAGCCTGCAGCTGCACGCCGTCGCGCAGCGGGATCTTCACGCCCCATTGCAGTTCCACCGCCGTCGGCGCAGGTGCCGCGGCCAACGGCAGCGCCCCCGTCAGGGTCAGGCCCAGGGCCAGTGCCGCTTTGCAAAACAGGTTCGGCTTCATGATGCCTCGCTGGAAAGGAAAATGTTGCGGACCGCGGAAGCGGCGGAAGTACCGGTCATCGGCCGATGTTTCCCGGACGACCGTCCCGCAGCCGGAGACAGGAGGATGCTTCTCACAGGCGAAAACGTTGCGGACTGAAGGGACGCGGATCCAGCGTGGTCGATCCGCCGGCCAGCAGTTCCGCCAGCAGCTGGCCGCTGGCCAGCGACATGCTCACGCCGAGCATGCCGTGGCCGGTGGCAAGGCTGAGATTCTTCCAGCGCGCGCTGCGGCCCAGTATCGGCATGTCGTCCCAGGTCATGGGCCGCCAGCCATACCATTCCTCCAGCAATTGCGGGCCTTCCGGCTCGTGCAGGTAGCGCGCTGCGCCGCGGCGCAGCGCGTCCAGGCGCAGGCGGTTGAGGCGCGTGTCGTAGCCGGCGAATTCCATGGTGCTGCCCAGGCGATAGCCGTCGTCCCAGGCGGTGACGCAGACGCTGTCTTCCTTGAGCACCAGCGGAATGCGGTTGCACAGCGCCGGCCGCGTATAGGTGATGGAATAGCCCTTGCCCGGCTGCAGCGGAATGCGCAGGCCCAGGCGCCGTCCCAGCTGCGGCGACCAGGCGCCCAGCGCCAGCACCACTTCCGCCGCGCGATGCGTGCCGTGGCGGGTCTTCAGGCCGGCGATGCGTTCGCCTTCGACGAGGAAATCCTGTACCTCGCACTGTTCCACGATCACGCCACCGGCGGCGCGGACCAGACGCGCCAGCTCTGCGACATAACGGTCCGGCCGCAGCTGCGCATCGCCTGGGTGGAAGATCCCGCCGATCACGCTGTCCAGCAGGCAGGGCTCGGCCGCATGCAGCTGGGCCTTGCTGCGCTCCTGCACCGCCACGCCGACTTCGCGCAGGCTCTGCGCATGCCAGGCGAACTCGTCCAGCGCGCGCTGTTCGCGGAATACGTACAGGGTGCCGTTGGCGGCGTAGCCGCAGTCCAGTGCCTCGCGCTCGACCAGATCGCCGATCAATGCGCGGGAATGGGTGAGTATCGCCGCCTTGGCGCGGTTGGCCGCATGGAAGTCGGTCCAATTGCAGCGCCCGGCGAAACGCAGCATCCAGCCCAGCAGTTCGAGGTCGGGCCGCGGCGCCACATGGAAGGGCGCATCGCGCTGCCACATCATGCGCAGCGCCTTGGCCGGCATGCCCGGCATGGCCAGCGGCGCAGCATGGCTAGGTGTGAGCGTGCCGCAGTTGCCGTGAGAAGCGCCGGCCCCGGCCGTGGCCCGCTCCAGCAAAGTGACGCTGCGCCCCTGCTGCAGCAGATACCAGGCGCAGGAAAGGCCGATCACACCGGCCCCGAGGATCAGGACATCAGGCTTGGATTCAGACATTCCCCGATCCTAGCGATTTTCACGTTTCCTGCCATCCAGGTATTGCCAAGCCCCGTTTCGGTCATTAAGATGCGCAGCTCCCTCGGGGTGTAGCTCAGCCTGGTAGAGCGCTACGTTCGGGACGTAGAAGTCGCAGGTTCAAATCCTGTCTCCCCGACCAATCTTTGGTCAGCAAAGGCCCGCCCCGTGCGGGCCTTTGTCGTTCGTGGCGCCATGATGCTGCTGCGGCTGAAGCTGCCGGCCAGCGCGGCGACGGTGTCTGCGGCAGCCGAGTGGCGCGACGGCGCAGTCGGATCGCAGCCGATCACGCTGCCAAGCCCGCACGGCCCCGCCGCCGCCGGCACCAGCCCGCCTCCATGAGACTTCCGCATCGCGGCATACTGCGCATCCCGGCGGAACGTCGCGGCGCGAACGGCCGCGCGGGCTGGCCCTGCCACGGAGTGCGCGTTTGTCCTACTTCCTCAAGTTCATGTCCTCGCCCCTGGGCAAGCTGCAGCTGGTCGCCAGCGAGCGCGGCCTGGCCGCCGTGCTGTGGCCGCAGGAAGATGGCAGCCGCGTGCGGCTGGGACCGTTCCTGCCGGACCGCGGCAGTGCGGTGCTGGCGGAAACGGAACGCCAGCTCGACAGTTACTTCAAGGGCACGCTGCGCCGTTTCTCGCTGCCGCTGGATTTCCACGGCACGCCGTTCCAGCAGCGCGTATGGCAGGCACTGCTCGGCATTCCCTGGGGCGAGACGCGCAGCTACGGCCAGCTCGCGCGGGAACTGGGCTGTCCCGCGGCTTCGCGCGCGGTCGGCGCGGCCAACGGCCGCAATCCAATCTCGATCATCGCGCCTTGCCATCGCGTGCTCGGCGCCGATGGCAAGCTGACCGGCTTCGCTGGCGGACTCGCCGCCAAGCAGTATCTGCTGCGGATGGAACGGGGAGAGACGCCGGAGGCGATTGCCGCGGCCTGAGCGGCACGGCAGTCGGCGCGCCTTGGGGTTCGCCCGCCGCGCGCGGATGTCCGCGGTTGCCGGCGCGGCGGTGCCATTGTGTTTGTCTACGGTCTTTCCTTCCTCGAATGCGTCGGCTATCGCCCGGCCTTGCGCGCGTGCACGGACGGGGCGAGGTATCGATGCCACGGCAGGAGAAAGGGGGACTGACGCAGCGCGCGTCCGACCGCAATGACGGATGCAGCGGAACAGTCCGGAACGCCAGCGGCTGCCCTGCCGACGCGGCGCACGCCAGTACCGGCAGCAGCGCCGGCCTCTTCACATCCATGAAAAATAAAAATTGAACAAATAAAAAAGGCCCCGACTCGGCGGGGCCTTTTTTCCGGCAGACCGCAGCCTTGCCTTACTGAACCGGCGTCACCGCCGAGGCCTGGGCGCCCTTGGGTCCCTGACTGACGACGAAGCTGACGCGCTGGCCTTCCTGCAGACTGCGGAAGCCTTTGGCCGCAATCGCCGAAAAATGCACGAACACGTCCGAACCGCCGCCCTCGGGTGCGATGAAGCCGAAACCCTTGGCGTCGTTGAACCACTTTACCGTACCGAACTGCATGACTTCCCCTCAACATGACTGGACGAAATGCGCGGCAGACTTCTCCCCCGAGTCGGTGCGCCGCGCGTGTACGAGTATACTCAGGCGCGGCGCAAGTGCGAGAGGGTGGGAAAAGCCCGCGGCGTGAGCCAGATCACGCTACGGCAGGCGGGAAAACCCGGGATGCCGGGTTTTCCCTCAGCCGGCTTCGGCTCAGTCCGCCTGCAGCAGGGCAGTCACCAAGCGCGGCACCAGGGCGGTCGCTTCGCGCAGGTTGGCGAAGATCTCGTCCAGGCTGATCTCGGCCTCGTCGCCGCAGCCGGCGCCCCAGTTGGCGATCAGGGCAATGCAGGCGTAGTCCAGTTCCAGTTCCCGCGCCAGCGCGGCCTCGGGCATGCCGGTCATGCCAACCAGGTCGCAGCCGTCGCGGCGCATGCGCGCAATTTCGGCGCGGGTCTCCAGCCGCGGCCCCTGGGTGGCGCCGTAGCAGCCGCCGTCGACCACCGCCACGCCGGCACTCGCCGCCGCGGCCAGCAGCGCGGCGCGCAGGCCGGCCGAATACGGCTCGCTGAAATCCACATGCTTTACTTCAGCGCCGTCGACATCGCAGAAGCTGGTGTAGCGGCCGTGGGTGTAGTCGATGATCTGGTCGGGAATCGCTACCACGCGCGGGCCCATGTCCGCGCGTATGCCGCCTACTGCATTGACGCCGATCACCCGGCGCGCGCCCAGGCTGTGCAGCGCCCAGACGTTGGCGCGGTAGTTGACCCGGTGCGGCGGAACGCTGTGGCCTTCGCCGTGGCGCGCAAGGAAGGCCACCGGCCGGCCGGCCAGTTCGCCGCGCACCACCGGCGCGGAGGTGGCGCCATACGGCGTTTCCACACTCTGCCTTGTGACATTTTCCAGACCGGGAAACTGATACAGCCCGGTGCCGCCGATGATGGCCAGGTCCAGTGCCATGGTCGCTCCTCAGATCGCGTAGATGGCCGGCAGGTTGCGGCCCTGTTCGTAGTAGTCCATGCCGTGGCCGAACACGTAGCGGTCGGGCACTTCCACGCCGCAGTAGTCGGCCTTGATGCCGGGCACGCAGCGGCCGTGGCGCTTCTCGCACAGCACCGCGACGATGACCCGGCGCGCACCGCGGTCCAGGCAGAAATCGCGGATCGCCTTGAGCGTCTTGCCTTCGTCGAGAATGTCGTCGGCCAGCACCACGGTGCGTCCGGCCAGGGCGGCGGCCGGCTGGCGCAGCCAGTGCAGCTCCGAACCGCTGGTGGCGCCGCGGTAGCGCGTGGCGTGGATGTAGTCGAATTCCATGTCGCTCTTCATCGCCAGGGCAAGCTTGGCCGCGAACGGCAGGCCGCCGTGCATCACGGTGATGAAGACGGCGTGCTCGCCCTGGATTTCCTGGTCGATCTCAGCGGCCATGCGCTGTATCGCGGCGTCCAGCACCGGCAGATCGTGGATCAGGTCGGCGCGCGACAGCGCCTCGGACAGACTGGGTCGGTTCATGGGTTCACTCAGCAGGGGCATCGAGCGCGGCCAGGCGTTCGATGAAACGGGTTCGTTGCGGATTGTCCAGCAGGGACTGCCAGGTCGAGGCGACCATGCCGCGCAATGCGGCCAGACGCTGCGGCGGACACGGCGTGCGGCCGCGCACGGCAGCAAGGGAATCGGCCACCAGGGCCGGGCTGCAGACCAGCACCAGATCGCAGCCGGCATCCAGGTGCGCGGCGATGCGCGCGCCGACGCCGCCGGCGGATTCGGCCGCGGCCATGCCGATGTCATCGGAAAACACCACGCCGCGGAAACCCAGCTCGCCGCGCAGCAGGTCTTCTATCCAGACGCGCGAATAGCCGGCCGGCACCGCGTCGACCAGCGGATAGGTGACATGGGCCAGCATCACCGCCTCGGCGCCGGCGTCGATGGCGTCGGCGAAGGCGACCAGGTCGGAGGCGCGCAGGTCTTCCAGCGGGCGCGTGTCCACGGCCGCGTCGAAATGCGTGTCTTCCAGCACCGAGCCATGGCCGGGGAAATGTTTCAGCGTCGCCGCCATGCCGCCCAGGCGCATGCCGCGCAGATAGGCCTGGCCGAGGATGGAAACCACCTGCGGATCGGTATGGAAGGCGCGCTCGCCGATGGCGCGGTTGCCGCGCTTGAGGTCGATCACCGGCGCGAAGCTCAGGTCCACGTCCAGCGCACGCATCTCCACGGCCATGACCCAGGCGTGCTCTTCGGCCAGGGCGACGGCGCGCGCCGGGTCGGCGTCGTAGACCTCGCCCAGGCGGGCCAGCGCCGGCAGGCGGGTGAAGCCTTCGCGGAAGCGCTGCACCGGGCCGCCTTCCTGGTCCACGCAGATCAGGAACTCATCCGCCCGCACCGCGCGGATTTCCTCGATCAGCGCACTGACCTGCTCGCGCGATTCAAAATTGCGGCGGAAAAGAATCACGCCGCTGACCTCGGGCGCCGCGATCCAGCCGCGCTCGCCCTCGCCCAGCTGCTTGCCCGCGATTCCGATAACCAGCATTCAGTCCAGTCCTTCCCGCTGCGCCGCGGTCCAGGCGGCGTACGGATATCCGATCAGGTTGAGATTGTAGTAGCGCGCCTTGTCGCTCACCTCGGCGCCGAGCCAGTCCGGCCGCTCGAAGGCTTCGTCGACGGCGTCGAGTTCCAGTTCGGCCACGACCAGGCCGTCGTTGGCGCCGAAAAATTCGTCGATCTCGAATTCGTGGCCGGCGTGCGCAACGTAGTGGCGGATCTTTTCCACCACGCCGTCGCAGAGCCGGCTCAGCATGGCCTCGGCATCGGCCAGCGGCACCTCGTATTCGTATTCCTGCCGCGCCACGCCCAGAGTGGACGACTTGATGTTGAGCCAGGCGCGCTCGCCGCCGATGCGCACGCGCACCGAGCTTTTCGCCGCGCCGCTGGTGACCGCCGCGGCGCTGACCAGATAGCCCTGCACCAGGCGCTCGGAACGCGACACCTGGGCGCGCCAGGCGTCCGAGGCGAGCAGGAATTTGCGTTCGATCTCCATGCCCACGGCGTTCTCCTCAGCGCTCGAACAATGCAATGGATTCCACATGTGCCGTATGCGGGAACATGTCCATGACGCCGGCCGCCTTGAGCTTGAAGCCGTGCCTGTCGACCAGGATGCCCGCGTCGCGCGCCAGCGAGGCCGGATGGCAGGACACGTAGACGACGCGGCCGCAGTCCTTCTTCGGCAGATAGTCGAATACGGCCGCGGCGCCGGAACGCGGCGGATCCAGCAGGATCTTGTCGAAGCGCTGGCGCGCCCAGGGTGTGTCGCGCTGATCTTCGAGCAGATTGGCGACGTGGTATTCCACGTTGGCGATGCCGTTGCGCTCGGCGTTTTCCTTGGCCCGCTGCACCAGGCCGTGCTCGCCTTCGACGCCGACCACGTGCGCGCTGCGCCGCGCCAGCGGGAAGGTGAAATTGCCCAGGCCGCAGAACAGGTCCAGCACGCGCTCGGCGGGCTGCGGATCGAGCAGGGCCAGGGCGTGGCCGATCATGGCCTCGTTCATGGCCGAATTGACCTGGATGAAGTCCAGCGGGCGGAATTCCAGTTCGACATCGGCCGCATCGATGCGGAAGGCCAGGCGCGGCTGCTCCGGCCACAAAGGATGCACGCTGTCGTTGCCGCCGGGTTGCAGATAGATGGCAAGACCGTGCGCCTGGCCGAAGGCGATGAGCGCGGTGCGGTCGCCGTCGCTGAGCGGCTGCAGGTGGCGGAAGATCAGCGCGGTGGTGTCGTCGCCGGCGGCAATCTCGATCTGCGGGATCTCGCGCACGCCCTGCAGGCCGCCGACCAGTTGAGCGATCGCCTCGATGCGCTCGCCCACGCCGGGCGTGAGCACTTCGCAGCGGGTCAGATCGGCCACGTAGCGCCCGTTTTCCTCGCGGAAGCCGACCAGGGCCCTGCCCTTCTTGTCGACATACTTGACCGAGAGCCGGCCCTTGCGCCGGTAGCCCCACACCGCGGAGGTCAGCGGCTCCAGCCAGCGCTTGGGCGTGACATGGCCTATGCGTTCAAAGTTCTCCGCCAGCACGCGCTGCTTGGCGGCGATCTGCGCCGCCGGCGCCAGATGCTGCAGCGCGCAGCCGCCGCAAAGACCGAAATGCGGACAGCGCGGCTCCACCCGGTCGGGACTGGCGCTGAGCACGGCATCGACCTGGGCATCGTCGTAATGGCGGTGGCGCTGGGTGATGCGCGCGGCGACACGCTCGCCGGCCAGGGCGCCGCGCACGAATACGGCCTTGCCTTCATGGTGGGCGACGCCGCGGCCGTCGTGGGAAAGATCGGTGATGTCCAGTTCCAGCGTGATCGGGGCTTTCATGACGACGGCGCCCGGGATGCGGGCATCCCGGGCGCCTGTACTCCAGATGAGGTGGGCTGAGGGCGCGTCAGCGTTGCTTCCAGGCGCCCGTGGCGTCCTGATGATACCAGCCGGGACGCGCCTGCTGGATCCACTGGGCGGCAAAGGTGCTCTGGATCTGGCCTTCCCACTCCGGATGGCCGTTGGCGTTGGCGATTTCGCGGTAGACCGCCTTGCGGTCGCGATTCTCGTCGGCCACGGCCTGATTCAGTGCGGCGCGCTCGGCCAGCGGCACGGCCGAGGCATCGCGCAGGGCGACTAGGCCATCCCTCGTCAGGCCTACCGTGCCGGCGGCCAGGGCCTTGGTCAGAACTCCGTCGAAACGCTGCTTCATGCGCGCCTGGATCTCGCGCACGGCCGGGGTCTGGATATTCAGATCCGGCTCGGCCGCGTGCGCCGGGCTGATCAGCAGATCCAGCGGGTTGAAGCCGGACTGCGAAGCCTGCGGCTCGCGCGCGGGCGGCGGCGGGTTGTCGCGGGCCGCGGCGTCGCCGATCACATTGCCGATGAACTGTTCGGCCGCCTTCTCCGCCGCCGCGGCGGGGAAATAGACATTGATCGTGACGCAGGCCGACACCAGGGCCAGGCAGAAACCCAGCAGCATCAGGCGGAACTGGCGCATCGGTGATCTCCTCGGGTGCAGTGACGTTGGACGGGTTCAGTTGATGACGGGTGCAGTGCCGCTGGCGGCGGCCTTGAGGCGGTCGACCAGGACCGCCCAGTCCACTTCGGACTGGTGGCCGACGATCTGTATGCGCGGCAGGCCGCGCCCTTCGACCAGAGTGTAGCGGGCGCCGTCGCTGTCCAGCCCGCGCATCTGGCAGACCGCGTTGCGCAGGCGGCAGCCTATGCCCAGACGCGAATAGCCGAAGGTGTCGAACAGGCGCAGCATGCTGGCCTGCAGGCCCGCGGCAATGCCGCCGCCGCCGACCGAGGAAATGGTCTTGACCGCGCGCTGGCTGATGCGGCCACCGTCCAGTGCCTTGAATTCGGCATCGAAGGCCACCGGCGCCCAGTCGACCAGGCGCAGCTCGCGCACCTGGCCGGACAGGCGGCCGGAAATCTCGCCGATATCGAAGGTGCCGGTGACCAGGCTCAGATCCAGCCCGCTGAAGGCG
Source organism: Tahibacter harae (assembly GCF_024437735.1). Classification (GTDB taxonomy): domain Bacteria; phylum Pseudomonadota; class Gammaproteobacteria; order Xanthomonadales; family Rhodanobacteraceae; genus Tahibacter; species Tahibacter harae. The sequence goes on from NZ_JANFQO010000001.1 coordinate 108,272, forward strand.
ATGTCGGCGCTGAGCGAGGGCATGACGCCAAAGGGCCGCTCCAGCGCCAGGCCCGTCACGTTCAAGGTGCCGTCGAACACGTTGAGCATCAGGCCGCCGGCCATGTCCAGGCGCTGGTCGGCGTAGCGCAACTGCGGCACCGCGCCGCCGAGCTTGCCGCCAAAGCGCGGCCAGCCCAAGGCCTTGGACAGCGCCGCCAGTTCCACATCGTGCACGGCCACACCGGCCTGCAGGCGCTCGCCGCTGGCAGCAGCCGGATGCAGTTGCAGATTGAGCAGGTCCAGCGCACCGCCGAGCAGCGGGATGCGCGCCGGCGCGGCCAGGGCAAGTACGCCATCACGGCTGCTCCAGCGGCTGCTGGCCGCACCCAGCGGCAGCGAATACAGCGCGGCGGACTGCCAGCCGAGCTGGCCGCCGGGCGCCTCGCCTTCGCGCGCCCATTCCAGTTCGCCGGCGAGCCCTTTTACCTCCACGCCGCGGCCAGTCTCGGCCAGGGCGACGTCTTCCAGGCGCAACGCGGCGCCGGCGATGCCGCTGGCGTCGAAGCGGGCGCGGCCGCGCAGGCGCCCGCTGCTGGAGAGTCCGGCCCAGCCGGCGGCGCCGAGCAGGCCTTGCAGGTAGCGCTGCTGCGCGGCGGGCAGGCGCAGGTCGATGCTGTCCAGGGAGAAATTCTGCAGCGCCGGCGAGCGCGACGGCGCGAAGCGGGCGGAACCGTTGAGTTCGAGTACGGCGGGATCGGTATAGGCAAGCTGATCCAGACGATAGGCGTCGCCCTCGGGAGCGAGGCGGAAGCCGAGCCGGGTACCGTGATCGGCCAGCTTGGCGTGGAAGCTGCCCAGCAGCACTTCGCCGCCGCTGAGCTGGCCGTCGTGGGCCAGGCTCCAGCCCTTGGCCGAACTGCGCAAGTCCAGCTTGCCGGCCAGACCGACATCGGCCGCGGCATAGGTGCCAGCCGTGGTGTCGAAGCCGGCACCGCGCAGGCTGTAGTCCACGCGCAGCGGCGCGGCGTTGCCGGCGGGCAGTTCCGCATCCAGGGCGAGCTGGCCGTCAACCCGGCTCAGCGCCGGCCAGGCCTGGCGCAGGTAGCTGTCCAGCCAGGCCAGCGGCAGCTGGCGCAACTGCAACTGCCAGCGCCGCTCCTGGCCCGCCTGGGCCAGTTGCAGACGGGCCGGCGCGCGTTCCAGCTCCAGGCGCAGGCGGCCCTGTTCCAGATTGGCGACGAAGCCCGCCTGCAATGGCGCCGGCGCAGCGCCTGCCGAAGCCTGCCCCGCGCAGCGCCAGCCGCCGGCATCGGCCTGCAGCGGACAGGCGGCGGCCAGCGCCTCGACCTTGAGGCCGGCTTCGGGCCACTCCAGCCTGGCGGCGCGCAGGCGCAGGCTTTCGCCGTCCTCGGCCTCCGGAAAAAAATCCACTTCAATGCCTTGTACGCTTATCCCATACGCCTGCAGCGAATCCAGCCGCAGCTTGAGGCCGGCGGCCGCGGCCGGCAGACTGAGGCTGAGGACGGATACGATGAAAACGGCTGACAGCAATCGGCGCATGCGGGGGGACCGTGAAGACGGCGCCGATTGTGGCCACAGCCGGCTGAACGGAAAAGAGCCATGCACCTGCTGATCGCCGACGACAATCCGCTGAGCCTGCAATTCCTGCGCGATGCCGCGCAACAGCTGGGCCATTCCTGCGCCGAGGCCGCCGACGGCGAAGCCGCGCTGCGCCGCGCCCAGGCCGAACGATTCGACGTGCTGCTGCTGGATCTGCGCATGCCCGGCCTGGGCGGCCTGGCCGTGCTGCAGCAGCTGCGCGCCAGCGCCCGGGCGGCCTCGCGCGAGGCGCGCGCCCTGGCGACAACGGCTGAACCGGATGCGGCCCTGCGCACCACGCTGCAGGCAGCCGGCTTCGACGGCGTACTGGCCAAGCCGCTGGATATCGCCGCGTTGCAGCGCGCGCTCAGCCCGGCCGGGGTCGCCGAGCCGGCCGCGCCGTATGCACTGCCCGCAGCTGCCGAAGCGATGGCCCTGCTGGACGATGCCCTCGCCCTGCGCAATCTCGGCAGCGCCGACAGCATGCACGCGCTGCGCCGGCTGTTCCGGCTGGAACTGGAGGCGCTGCCGGGGGAAATCGCCGCCGCACTGGCACACGGCGACACCGCCGTACTGACCGAACGCCTGCACAAGCTCTGCGCTTCGGCCAGCTTCTGCGGCGCACCGCGGCTGGACCAGGCCTGCCGCACCCTGCGCCGGCATATCGATGGCGGCGGTGCGTTGAGCGCGCAGGAGCTGCGTACGTTGCTGGATGCGGCAGAGGCTACGCTGCAGGCGCTTTGAAGCCGGGATCGGAGGACTGGGCGTTGAGTATCGGATGCCCGGAACCCGCAGCGCCGAATCCCCGATACCAAATTCCGGCTCCTCAGCCGGCCAACATCGCCCACGACCGCAGTTCCCCGCCGCCCAGCTGATGCCGGATCAGCGCACGCATCAGCCGGCGCAGGCTGGCCAGGTCTTCCGCCGCGGGCATTTCGTCCTGGGCCAGGGCGAGCAGGGCGCTGCCGCGCAGGCGCAGCGCGCCAGGCTGGCCGGCATAGACGACGGCGCCGTGCTCAGGCAGGTAGATGTAGTCGCGCTGCGGATCGAGTTCCTCGCCGCTGTCGGCCTCGACCTCGCAGACCAGGCCGTAGCCGGTCTCCGCCAGCAGATCGCGCTCGAAGCGGCGCAGGGTCCAGGCCCGCGCGGCCGCACCGGCCAGTGCGTGCAGGGTCGATTCGTAGGCGTCGAACAGTTCCGGCAGGGCATCGTGGCGCGGCAACAGGCGCGCGACCAGTTCGTTGACGTACATGGCGCAGACCAGGGCTTCGCCGCTGAGCAGCGGCGGCTGGGCGCGCGCCTCCACCGCGACCAGCGTGGCCAGTTCGCCCTGCCCGCTCCAGCCCAGGCTCAGCGGCGCCAGCGGCTGCAGCAGCGCGCGCGGCTGGCGCGAACGCTCGCGCCGCGCGCCGCGCGCAACCAGGCCGATGCGGCCGTGGTCGCGGCTGAAGGCTTCTAGCAACAGGCTGGTTTCGCGATACGGCCGCGCGTGCAGGATCCAGCCGGGCTGCTCGTCTACCCGCACGGGCTCAGCCGTCGTAGCCGAACCGCTTCAGCGCTGCTTCGTCGTCGGACCAGTTCTCGCGCACGCGCACCCACAGGCGCAGGAACACGCGCCGCTCGAACAGGCGTTCCATGGCCAGGCGCGCGGCGGTGCCGACTTCCTTCAGGCGCGCGCCGGCGGCGCCGATGACGATGGCTTTCTGCCCGGCGCGCTCGACCCAGATCACCGCGCCTATCTCCGAAACGCCGTCCTCGCGCTCGCCGAACTGCTCGATTTCCACCGTGCAGGAATACGGCAGCTCCTGGCCCAGCTGGCGCATCAGCTGCTCGCGCACCAGCTCGGCGGCGAGAAAGCGCTCGCTGCGGTCGGTGATCTCGTCCTCGCCGTAGACCGGCGGCGCCAGCGGCAGGCGCGCGACGATCTCGCGCTCCAGCTCCTTCAGGCCGTCGGCGCGGCGCGCGGAAACCAGCAGCACCGCGGCGTAGTCGCGCCCCTGAGTGGTCTGGGCGATGAAGGGCAGCAGCTGGCTGCGGTCCTTGACCGCGTCGACCTTGTTGATCGCCAGCAGCACCGGCTTGCCGGCGGCGCGCAGGGCCTGCCACACGCGCTCGTCCTCGTCGTTCCAGCGGCCGGCCTCGATCACGTGGATCAGCACATCGACCTCGTCGATGGCGCCGCGCGCGGCGCGGTTGAGCTGGCGGTTGATCGCGCGCTTGGCCTCGGCATGCATGCCGGGCGTATCGACGAACAGAATCTGCGCGCCCGGACGGGTGGCGATGCCGAGGATGCGGTGGCGCGTAGTCTGCGGCTTGGGGCTGACGATGCTGACGCGGAAGCCGACCAGCGCGTTCTGCAGAGTGGACTTGCCCACGTTGGGCCGGCCCAGCAGCGCGACCAGGCCGCAGCGGTGATCGGCCGGATGATCGGCGGGAGGAGTTTCAACGCTCATTGGCCAGCAATTCCTTGATGTGGTCCAGCGCCTGCTGCGCGGCGATCTGCTCGGCGGCGCGGCGGCTGGAACCGTGGCCGCCCAGGCGCAGCGGCGGCTGTTCGATCACGCAGGCGACTTCGAAGACCTTGGCGTGATCGTCGCCGCTGCTGCTGACCAGTTCGTACACCGGCAGCGCGAGTCCGCGCCCCTGCAGCAGTTCCTGCAGCCGGGTCTTGGCATCTTTTTCGGGCGCGCGCAGCTGGCGCGCGCGTTCGGTGAACAGGGAACGCACGCAGTCGCGGCAGGCCTCCCAGCCGGCGTCCAGGTAGACCGCAGCAACCAGAGCCTCGAACGCATCGGCGAGTATGGATTCGCGCCGGTGGCCGCCGCTCTTGAGTTCGCCCGGCCCCAGACGCAGGGCCTCGCCCAGTTCCAGCGCCCGCGCAACTTCGGCCAGGGCGCTGCCGCTGACCAGTTGGGCGCGCATGCGCGTCAGCTCGCCCTCGTCGGCGCGAGGATGGGACTCGAACAACAGTTCGGCCACCAGCATGCCGACCAGCGAATCGCCGAGGAATTCCAGGCGTTCGTTGTTCGGCCTGCCGGCGCTGCGATGCGTCAGGGCCTGCTGATACAGGCCCGGATCGCGGAAAACGTGCGGGAAGCGGAGTCTGGACAAGAGTCTGGGCTGAGGCAGGACGACGGTGGGCGGCGCTCAGACCTGGCTGCCCGGGCTGGCGGCGCCGCTGCGGTTCACGCGCGCGCGTGGACTGAGGCGGCTCGCCCGCCGGGTTGCCCCGGCGCTCAGCCGCCCTTGCCCATGCCGCCGAGCTGGACGGTCTTGTCGAAGCTCACCAGCAGGGAGACATTGGCGATGAAGGGCAGCCTCTTGTCGTAGAAGACACGCAGGCTGGCGCCGCCGCCCTGCTTCTTGACCTGGATGTTCTGCGGCGGGATCTGCGACTCGTCCACGTACTGGATGCTGAACCGGGTGGTGAGCATGGCGCGGATCTCGGTGATGTCCTTGGATTCCACGCCCGGCTCGCCGGCGAGCTGCTCCATCGACTTCACCACGCCCATGTATTCGGTATAGACGGGGATAAGCTTCATCGCCGCATAGGCGAAGAAACCGCCGACGCAGAGCAGCAGGACGAAACCGATCAACGTGATACCGCGTTGCGACTGCCTCATGACCACGCCCTCTGTCTATTTGATCAGGGTACCGAGACGACCGAATTCGACGACGCCGTCGCCGAAGCCGCGCCATGCCATCCAGATTACGAACGCCTTGCCGACCAGGTTCTGCTCCGGCACAAAGCCCCAGAAGCGACTGTCGGAACTGCGGTCGCGATTGTCGCCCATGACAAAATAATGCCCGGGCGGAACCGTAACCGTAAAGTCCATGCCGACCTGCTCGCCCGGAATGGTGATGATCCGGTGCTGCACAGTCTCCAGGTTCTCCTGCAGCGATTCCGCGTTGCGGCGCACGAGATCGCGGGATTCCTGGTCCGTGCCGGCATACGGGCCGTGGCTGTCCTGTGGCATTTCTTTACCGTTGATGTAAAGCCGCTTGTTGCGGTAGCTCACCTCGTCGCCCGGCTTGCCTATCACCCGCTTGATGTAGTCCTCCTGCGGGTTCTTGGGGTAGCGGAAGACCACCACGTCGCCGCGCTCGGGTTCGCCGATATCGATGATCTTCTTGTCCAGCACCGGCAGGCGTATGCCGTAGGCGAACTTGTTCACCAGGATGAAATCGCCGACCAGCAGAGTCGGCATCATCGAGCCGGTCGGGATGCGGAACGGCTCCGCCAGGAAGGAGCGGAACAGCAGCACGATCAGCAGCACCGGGAAGAACGAGCGTGCGTATTCGACCAGCACGGGCTCGCGCGGCGCCTCGCCGGCCGGCACTTCGGCGGCGCGGCGCTTGGCGAAGAACCAGTGATCTATGGCCCAGATCAGGCCGGTCGCAAAGGTCAGGCCGACCAGGGTTTTGGCTAAGTCGAAATGCATTCCCGTTCCTCACGCTCGTTTGGAGGGTGGGTCCGTCCGGACGCCACCTGGCCGTTCGCCCGCAACCGTCTTACTTGTCCATCTGCAGCACGGCGAGGAAGGCTTCCTGTGGAATGTCCACGCTGCCCACCTGCTTCATGCGCTTTTTGCCTTCTTTCTGCTTTTCCAGAAGCTTGCGCTTGCGCGAGACGTCGCCGCCGTAGCACTTGGCCAGCACGTTCTTGCGCAGCGCCTTGACCGTGGAGCGGGCAATGATCTGCGAGCCGACCGCGGCCTGGATCGCCACGTCGAACTGCTGGCGCGGGATCAGGTCCTTCATCTTCTCGGTCAGCTCGCGGCCCTTGCGGTCGGCGCTGCCGCGATGGACGATCAGGCTCAGCGCATCGACGCGGTCGCCGTTGATCAGCACATCCAGGCGCACGAAGGGCCCGACGCGGAATTCGTGGAAATGGTAGTCCATCGACGCATAGCCGCGTGATACGGACTTGAGCTTGTCGAAGAAATCCAGCACCACCTCGGCCAGCGGCAGCTCGTAGCTGATGCGCACCTGGGTCGAAACGTAGTTGATGCTGCGCTGGATGCCGCGCTTTTCCTCGCACAGCCCGATCACGTTGCCGATATATTCCGGCGGCGTGAGGATGTCGGCGATGATGATGGGCTCGCGCACTTCCTCGATGTTCTGCACCGGCGGCAGCTTGGCCGGGTTGTCCAGCAGCACGACGGAGCCGTCGGTCTGCAGCACTTCGTAGACCACGGTCGGCGCGGTGGTGATCAGGTCCAGGTCGTATTCGCGCTCCAGGCGCTCCTGGATGATGTCCATGTGCAGCAGGCCGAGGAAGCCACAGCGGAAGCCGAAGCCCATGGCTTCGGAGCTTTCCGGCTCGAAGTTCAGCGCCGCGTCGTTGAGCTTGAGCTTGTCCAGGGCCTCGCGCAGGGCGGGGAAATCGTCCGCCGCGGTCGGGAACAGGCCGGCGAACACGCGCGACTGCATCTTCTGGAAGCCCGGCAGCGGCGCCGGCGCCGGATCGGCATTGAGCGTGAGGGTGTCGCCGACCGGCGCGCCGTGCACGTCCTTGATCGAGGCGGTGATCCAGCCCACCTCGCCGGCAGACAGGCGTTCCTTGACCTTGCGCTTGGGCGTGAACACGCCGACCGAGTCGACTTCGTGCCAGCGCCCGGTGGACATGACCAGTATCTTGTCGCGCGGCTTGATCTCGCCCTGCATCACGCGCACCAGCGAGACCACGCCCAGGTAGTTGTCGAACCAGGAGTCGATGATCAGCGCCTGCAGCTTGTCGGTGTCGCGCGGCCTGGGCGGCGGGATGCGCGCGACGATGGCCTCAAGCACGGCCTCGATGTTCTGGCCGGTCTTGGCGCTGATCGGAATGGCATCGTCGGCGTGGATGCCGATGACGGCCTCGATCTCGTTCTTGGCGCGCTCGATGTCGGCGGTGGGCAAGTCGATCTTGTTGAGCACCGGAATCACTTCCAGGCCCTGCTCGACCGCGGTATAGCAGTTGGCCACGGACTGGGCCTCGACGCCCTGGGCGGCGTCCACCACCAGCAGCGCGCCTTCGCAGGCGGCGAGCGAGCGGCTCACCTCGTAGCTGAAGTCGACGTGGCCGGGGGTGTCGATGAAATTGAGCTGGTAGGTCTTGCCGTCGCGCGCCTTGTACGGCAGCGACACGGACTGGGCCTTGATGGTGATGCCGCGCTCGCGCTCGATCGGGTTGGAGTCCAGAACCTGGGCTTCCATTTCACGGGCTTCCAGCCCGCCGCAGAGCTGGATGATTCGGTCGGCCAGGGTGGATTTGCCGTGGTCGACATGGGCAATGATCGAGAAATTTCGGATATGGTCCATCGGGGTGCCGCAGAGCGAGGGCCGTCCGCCCCGGTGGGCGGCGGCAAAGCGGCCATTATCGCACGAAGCGGCCGGCCACGCAGGAACCTGGTCCCGTAAACGCCAGCGGCGGGGCCACTGGCCCCGCCGCTGCGGAAAAACCCGGTACTGGCCGCCTCAGCCGGTCTTCTTGGGCACGCTGACCGCGACAAACAGGCTGACATCCTGGCGCCGCACCAGCAGCATCACCGATTCGCCGGGCTGCACGTTCTTGACCGCACCGTTGAATTCGGCCGCATTCTTCACCTTCTGCTTGCCCACCATCAGCACGATGTCGCCCGGCTGCAGCGCGGCGCGGCGGGCCGGCAGGCCGTTGATGCGGGTGACCACCACGCCCTCGTCCTTGAGACCGAGCTGCTGGCGCTGCTCGGCGGTCAGGTCGTCGACCACCAGGCCCAGCGGGTTGCCGGCGGCCGCCTCGCCGCCGCCGGCCGCGGCCTGGGCGGCGGCATCGCGGGACAGTTCGCCGACGGTGACCGGCAGGTTCAGGGTCTTGCCGTCGCGGAATACGCTGAGATCGACCTTGCTGCCCGGCGCGCTGGCGCCAACCATGGGCGGCAGATCGGAGGAATGCACCACGTCGGTACCGCCGAAGGCGAGGATCACGTCGCCGACCTTGACCCCAGCCTTCTCCGCCGCGCTGCCCGCGGTGATCGCATTGACCAGGGCGCCGCCGGTGCGCGGCAGGCCCAGGCTCTGCGCCAGTTCGCGGTTCACGTCCTGGATCTGCACGCCGATCATGCCGCGCGAGACGAAACCCTTGTCCTTGATCTGCTTGACCGCGCTCATGGCCGTGTCGATGGGGATGGCGAAGGACACACCCATGAAGCCGCCGGTGTTGGACAGGATCTGCGAATTGATGCCGACCACCTCACCATTGAGATTGAACAGCGGGCCGCCGGAATTGCCGCGGTTGATCGCGACGTCGGTCTGGATGAAGGGAACGTACTGCTGGTCGCGGCCGCCGAAGGTGCGGCTGACGGCGCTGACGATGCCGGCGGTGACGGAGTGATCGAAGCCGAACGGCGAACCGATGGCCAGCACCCACTGTCCGGGCTTGAGCTTGCGCGAATCGCCGATGGTGACCGCCGGCAGGTCGCTGGCGGTGACCTTGAGCAGGGCGATGTCGTACTGGGCGTCGGTGCCGACGACCTTGGCATCCAGCTCGCGCCGGTCGGACAGGCGCACGGTCACGCTGTCGGCGCCGTCGACGACGTGGTTGTTGGTCAGGATGTAGCCGTCGTTGGAAATGATGAAGCCCGAACCCAGCGAGACGCCGCCGGGCCGCGCGCCACGCGGCGCGCCGGGGCCGCCCGGGCCAAAGAAGCGGCGGAAGATCTCGGGCACCTGCTCGTCGTCGGCCTCGTCATCGGCGGCGTTGCGGTCGCCGTCGCTGCCGTTCTGGCGCGCCTGCACATTGACCACGGCCGCGCCGTTCTTCTCCACCAGCGGAGTGAAATCCGGCAGGTCGTAGGCCTGGGCGGAAGCCGCCGCGAAAAACACCAGTCCGGCCAGCGACAGGGCCAGGGACTTCATTATGCTCCGTTGCATAAGGTTCGCCTTTGCTGATTTTCTTGGGGATTGCTGGGCGCCGCCGCAGGGTTCGGCGAGCCCGGTCGCCGCTTTGAGAACGCCGCAGCGGCAAAGTTCCTATCCTGAACGTGCTGTTGCAAGCAGTTCATGTTGCCGCGGCCGGCAGATCGGCCGGGGCGCAAATGCGGACGGCGTCGCGGTGGCCCGCGGCGCCGTCGCAAAAAGCCAGAAGTAAAGGATGGTACGGATTACTGCAGCCGCGGCTGCTGTGCCTTCTCCGCCGGCGGCGCCGGCTGTACCGGCACGATCAGCAGCACATACGGCGCATTGGGCCGCTCGGCCAGGTTGGCCGCCGGACGCCAGCCGTTGGACGGCTGCGAGCGCAGGTCGTAGGCCGGCGCGAACAGGGTTTCGCCGCCTATCGTGGCCGAGGCCGGCTGGGCCAGCAGCGGCGCGCGGGACTGCAGCACGCTGTCGTTGAAGGCCGGCGCCCGGGCGGGCGGGCTGACCGCGGCGGCACCGCCGCTGTTGGCGATCACGCCGCGATTGGCGGGAGCCAGGTTGTCCTGGCGCGGCGCCGAGGCCATCAGCGCGACCACCGCCACCGCCGCGGCAACCGCGCCGCCGGAGAGGTAGCGCAGCCAGCGGCTGCCGCCGGCGGCCTGGGCCGCGGCCGTCTCGGCTTCCAGCTGTTGCATCACCGCGGCGGCGAAGCCGGCGTCGGCCAGCAGCACGGGCTGGCGCTGCAGCACGTCGCGGGCGATGTGGTAGCGCGACCAGCTGGCCGCCAGCGCCTTTTCGGAGCCGACCGAGCGCAGTACGAAGCGGGCCGCATCGGAGCGGACTTCGCCGTCCATCAGCGCCGACAGCTGTTCCTTGGTTTCAGTGCTCATGACGTTCAAACCTCGCTGTCCGCCAGCAGCGGACGCAACTGCGTGTCTATGGCCTCGCGGGCGCGGAAGATGCGCGAACGCACCGTGCCTATGGGGCACTGCATCTGCTCGGCGATCTCCTCGTAGGAAAGGCCATCCACTTCGCGCAGGGTGATGGCGGTGCGGAGTTCGTCGGGCAACTGTTCGACCGTGGCGAACACGGTTCGTTCAATCTCCTGGCGCAGCAGCTCGCGCTCGGGCGTGGCGCTGTCCTTGAGGCGGACGCCCGCATCGAGCTGGACCGCGTCGTCCACGGCGATGTCGTCGGTGGGCGGACGGCGCCCCTGCGACACCAGGTAGTTCTTGGCGGTGTTGATGGCGATGCGGTAGACCCAGGTATAGAACGCGCTGTCGCCGCGGAACGCGCCGATGGCGCGGAACGCACGGATGAACGCTTCCTGCGCCACGTCCTGGCATTCGGACCAGTCCGATATGTAGCGCGAGATCACGCTCACCACTTTGTGCTGGTAGCGCCGCACGAGCAGATCGAAGGCGGCCTTGTCGCCCTTCTGCACCCGCTCCACCAGCATGTTGTCGGAAACTTCGTCGCCCATCCGGGCCGTACTCCCTGCACTCGCCTGCATCGCGTCCTGCGCAGGCCGCGGCGCTTCGCGCCGCGTGGCGGCCTCGCGCTCGCGTCCCCACATCAACAATCCGGACCCCATTTCCATCACTGCTTCCACGTAAGTCAACTCCGCGTCGGGCTGCACCGTGATCCCCGGCGCTCGCGCCAGGCGGTCTCAAGACCCGCACGGCCGTGCGGAAGTTCCGTACTGCGTAAAAATCGTTGCGTTTCAAGCCGCTGTGGCGGGCGCGGCCGGCCCGCCCGGGCCGCGCCGGCCTCAGCGCGAGGCGATCTCGCCGCCGCCGGCGCCGAACAGCTTCTCGCGCTCCACCAGCATGTTCTCGAAACTGACCGGCGCCAGCGGCCGGCAGAACAGGTAGCCCTGCAGTTCCTCGCAGCCGTGGTCGCGCAGGAAGTTGAAATGTTCCTCGATCTCCACGCCTTCGGCCACCACCCCCAGCTTGAGGCTGTGCGCCATGTTGATGGTGGCGCGCACGATGGCCTCGTCGTCCGGGTCCACGCCGATGTTGCGCACGAAGACCTGGTCTATCTTGATCTTGTCCGCCGGGAAGCGGCGGATGTAGTCCAGCGAGGACTGGCCGGTGCCGAAGTCGTCGATGGAGATGCGGCAGCCCAGGTCGCGCAGCGACTGCAGCGTCTCCATCAGGTTGGGAATCGACTTCACGCTGATGCTTTCGGTGACTTCCAGGTCGAGCAGGGTGGGATCTATGCCGGTCTCGTCGATGACGTTGCGCACGATCTCCACCAGGTTGGGCTGCTTGATCTGCAGCGCCGACAGATTGACGCTGACCCGCAGCGGCAGGTTGAAGCGGGTCTGCCAGCGCTTGGTGTCGGCGCAGGCCACGCGCAACACCCACTCGCCTATGGACACGATCAGGCCGGTTTCCTCGGCCAGCGGGATGAAGAAGCCCGGGCTGATCATGCCGAGTTCCGGATGCTCCCAGCGGATCAGCGCCTCCATGCCGACGATGTCCTCGCTGAGCGAATCCACCTGCGGCTGGTAGTAGACGCGCAGCTCGTTGTTGCGCTCGGCCACACGCAGCTTGGTTTCCAGGGCGATGCGCTGCTGGTGCGATTCTTCCGGCACCGCGACATAGGTCTGGTAGTTGTTGCGCCCCATGCCCTTGGCGCTGTACATGGCCACGTCGGCGTGCTTGAGCAGGCGCTCGGCCGTGGTCGCGTCGTCCGGGTAGAAGCTGATGCCGATGGAGGCGGTGATATGCAGCTCCGAGCCGTCCTCCAGGGTCAGCGGCACCTCCATCACGCGCACGATCTTCTCGGCGATGCGCATGACGTCGTCGCGCTGCACGATATGGCGCAGGATCAGGGTGAATTCGTCGCCGGCATAGCGCGCGACGGTATCGGAGGCACGCACGCTGGCGCGCAGGCGGCGCGAGACTGCGTCCAGCACCTGGTCGCCGACGCCGTGGCCCAGCGAGTCGTTGATGTTCTTGAAACGGTCCAGGTCGACGAACAGCACGGCGAACATCTCGCCGGTGCGGTGGGCTTCGTTGATCGTGGTTTCCAGGCGGTCGTTGAACAGCAGCCGGTTGGGCAGGCCGGTCAGCGCGTCCTGCAGCGCCTTGGCCTTGCCCTGGTCGCGCGAACGGCGCAGCTCCAGCTCCAGCGCCAGGCGGCCGGCGGCGACGCGCAGGGTGTCGACGATGGTGGTGGATTCGGGCAGCGCCTGGCGCCGGCCCAGCAGCAGCGCGCCGAGCACGGTGCGGCGCTCATCGCGCAGGGGCAGGCCGACGAAGGCCTCGAAGCGGGTGAAGCCGAGGAAGGAATCCTGCTCGACCCGCTTCCAGGCTTCGGCCAGGTAGACCACGCTGCCGCCGTCCAGCACCTGGCGCAGGGTCGGCTGCTTGAGCGGGTCGGGCGCGTCGCCGGGCATGCTGACGCGCTGGTACAAGGTGATGGGCTGCACCTCGGAAGGCTGGTCGTGGCGGGCCGACACCAGGGTGACGTAGTCCAGTTCCAGCCAGTCCACCAGCAGGCGCACGATCTGCTTGACGCCTTCGTCGCCGGCACCGACCTCGATCGCCTCGGCCAGCAGGCCCAGCGACTGCTGCAGCCGGCCCAGCTCGCCCAGGTCGCGCAGGATGGTGAAATGCACCAGCTTGCCGGTGCGCACGGCCAGGCGCGAGATCACTTCCACCGGATAGCTGCCGCCGTCGGCGCGCGGCTTCTGGCAACGGTAGCGCACGCTGCCTTCGCGGGTGAGGCGGGCGTTGAGTTCCACCCGCTGTTCGCGCGTGTGGCTCTTGCTGATGATGTCCAGCGGCTGGCCCACGACCTGGGCCGCCTGGAAGCCCGAACGCTGCACGAAGACCGGGTTCACCTCGATGATGCGCCCGGTCTTGGGATCGGAAATGACCAGCTCGTCCAGGCTGCCTTCAAAGGCGAACTGGTAGCGGTCGCCGGTGGCGCTGGGCCGCGCCGCGGCGTCGGCGCCGCGGCCCTGGTTCAGCGCCTGGCGTATGCGCGCCAGCGCCTCGCCGCCGTCCACCGGCGAGCGCAGCCAGTCGATCACGCCCGGCGGCATGCGCGACCAGTCCCAGTGGCGCTCGCCCGCCTCGTTGGGCAGCAGGCCGATGATGGGCACGCGCGCCAGGCGCTCGTCGCCCTTCATCTGGGTGCAGAAAGCCACCGCCTCGCGCGCCGGTCCGGCGAACTCCATCAGGACCACATCGATATCCGGATCCTGGTTGAGGAAGGCCAGCGCCTGCTGCAGGTCCTTGGCGGTATAGATTGCGTCGAAATTCTGTCCGTCGAGGATGTCGAACAGCACGCGCCGGTCGTCGCGGTTGGTGGCGACGATGAGGACCGAGCCCTGCCCCTTGTCATCGCGCGCCATCAGATCACCCAGCGTCCGTCGCGCAGCCGCGGCCGCTGCGGCGCCACCCGCGCGTAGCTGAGGTGTTCGGTCACTTCCTCCAGGCTGTCGGGCAGGGTCAGGCCCTCGCCGATGAACACCACCTTGCGCTCGTTGCCGCCCTTGGCGCGGCCGATCTGGCGCAGCAGGCCGATATTGGGCGGGCGCAGGTGGCCTTCGGCCTCGGTGAACAGGTAGATGCCGAAATGCATGCTCTGCAGGATGTAGCGCAGCGCATCGGCCATGCGCTTGGAACCGGGCACGCGCACCTCGCCTTCGCGCAGGGAGCTGATGCCCAGGTCGTCCTGCCATTGATAGATGGACTGGCCGCTGCGCAGGGCCAGCTGGCGGAAATGCACGAGCAGCTCGGCCTTGTCGTCGGTCTCCACGACGATGAGGTTCTGCTTCGACGCAATCACGCGGTCGAACAGGCGGGAACTCAGATTGCTGTCGCTGCTGTCCACGTTCACGCGCCGCTATCGCCCCTTGCCTGCCGCCGCCGGACCCCGCGCCCCGGACCGGACATTATCCCTACACTCGCGGATTGACCAGAGGCGCGGGCTGCCCGGATCATAGCCCGCCTCCTACTCCACGCCGGCTGCGCCATGTTTGAAGGACTCCGTTTTTCCCATTGGAAGACCGAACGCGGCAACGACGGCATCGTCGTGCTGAGCTTTGACCGAGCCGGCGCCAGCGTCAATACGTTCTCCCGCGCGGTGCTGGACGAGCTGGGCGAGATCATCGAACGCCTGGCGATAGAGCCGCCCAAGGGCGTGATCGTGCGATCAGCCAAGAGCGCCGGCTTCATCGCCGGGGCCGACATCCGCGAGTTCGAGCAGTACGAGAAGACCGGCTCGGTGCTGGAATCGATACAGAACGGCCAGCGCATCTTCGAGCGCTTCGCCCGCCTGCCCTGCCGCACCGTCGCCGCCATTCACGGCCACTGCATGGGCGGCGGCACCGAACTGGCCCTGGCCTGCCGCTACCGCGTCGCCAGCCGCGACCCGTCCACCCGCATCGGCCTGCCCGAGGTCAAGCTGGGCATCTTCCCGGGCTGGGGCGGCAGCGCGCGCCTGCCCTACCTGATCGGCGCGCCGGCGGCGCTGGAATTCATGGTCAGCGGACGCAACGCCTCGGCCGAGAACGCCCGCGCTATGGGCCTGGTCGACGCGCTGGCCTCGCCCGAGCTGCTGGTGGAAAAGGCGCGCGAACTGATCCTGCACCCGGCTCCGCGTCCGCTGAAGCAGCGCGCCCTGGCCTGGGCGACCAACCTCTGGCCGGTGCGCCAGGTGCTGGCGCGGATGGTACGCAAGCGGGCCGCGGCCAAGGCCAATCCCGCGCACTACCCCGCGCCGTTCGCGCTGATCGAGACCTGGCGCCGCGGCGGCGGTCTCGGCAGCCGCCTGAACAATGAAGCCCGCGCCGTGGCCAAGCTGGCGCAGACCTCGACCGCGCGCAACCTGATCCGCGTGTTCCTGCTGCAGGAACAGCTCAAGAGCCTGGGCAGCGGCGAGCACGGCATCGACCACGTGCATGTGGTCGGCGCCGGCGTCATGGGCGGCGACATCGCCGCCTGGTGCGCCCTGCGCGGTTTCCAGGTGACCCTGCAGGACCGCGAGATGAAGTTCATACAGCCGGCGCTGGAACGCGCGCGCGAGCTGTACGCCAAGCGCCTGAAGACGCCCGAGCGCATCACCCCCGCACTGGACCGCCTGCGCGCCGATGTGGACGGCGCCGGCGTGGCCGCGGCCGATCTGGTCATCGAGGCCATCTACGAGAACCTCGAAGCCAAGCAGGCCCTGTACGCCAAGGTGGAGTCGCAGTTCCACGAAGGCGAGCTGCTGGCGACCAACACCTCCAGCATTCCGCTGGACCAGCTCAGCAGCGGCCTGCAGCGGCCGCAGCTTTTTCTCGGATTGCACTTTTTCAACCCGGTCGCATCGATGCCGCTGGTCGAGGTGGTCACCCACGATGCGCTGGACGCGGAAGCCACGCGCCGCGCCCTGGCCTTCTGCAAGGCCATCGACAAGCTGCCGGTGCCGGTGAAGAGTTCGCCGGGCTTCCTGGTCAACCGCATCCTCATGCCCTACCTGCTCGAAGCCATGACCCTGTACAGCGAAGGCGTACCCGGGCCGGTGCTGGACAAGGCGGCGAAGCGGTTCGGCATGCCCATGGGGCCGATCGAGCTGGCCGATACGGTCGGACTGGACGTATGCGCCTCGGTCGGCAAGATCCTCGCCGAATTCCTCGGCCTGGACCTGCCCAAGGGCATGGAATCGCTGCTGGAATCGGGCAAGCGCGGCAAGAAGGACGGCCAGGGCTTCTACATCTGGCAGGACGGCACGCCGGTCAAGCCCGAGGTGGATCCGAGCTACCAGGCGCCGGCCGACATCACCGAGCGCATGATCCTGCCCATGCTCAACGAATCGGTGGCCTGCCTGGCCGAAGGCGTGGTCGCCAATGCCGACCTGCTCGACGCCGGCGTGATCTTCGGCACCGGCTTTGCCCCGTTCCGCGGCGGTCCGATCGCGCATATCCGCAGCGAAGGGGCGGCCGCGGTCAAGGCGCGGCTGGAAACCCTGGCCAGCCGCTACGGCAAGCGCTTCGCCCCCAAGGACGGCTGGGACCGCGCCGACCTGGCCTGAGCCGGCGCAGCAATACGGCGGATGCCGTCGGTGCGCGGCGTCCGCGGCAGCAAGCCTGCTCACAGAGTTGAAGCCCCGGCGCGGTGAAAACCGCGCCCATTCCTCACCGCGCCGGCGTTCCGTCCGGCATGCGCCGCGCCAGCTCGTACACGCGCAGATGCGCCGCCGCCGCGCGCAGCAGCGGCATGTCCACCTCCAGCGCCGCGCCGCGCGCGATCAGGTCGCCGACGATGTGCTCGCATTCGGTGACGGCGCCGCGCTGCAGGTCGCGCAGCATCGATGCCTTCAGCGGCGAACCCGGCGTAGTCAGGATGGTGTCGGCCTCGGCGCGGGCCTCCTCGCCCACCGCATGGCCGGCGCGGCGCGCCACTTCGCACGCTTCGGCATAGCAGCGCCGCAGCAGGCCGGCGCCGTCGGGCGTGGCGACGATCTCGCCTATGGAGCCGCGCAGCAGGCAGGTCATGCCGGCCAGGGTGGAGAGGAAGGCGAATTTTTCCCACATCGCGTCGATGATGCGCTCGCTGTGGCGGATCTCGGCCGGCGCGGCCAGCAGCTGCGGCGCCAGTTCGTCCAGGCGCGCATCGGCACCGCGGGCACCGAAGGTGAGCCGGTGCAGGTTGCCCAGGTGCAGCACGCTGCCGTCGGGCTGCAGGGTCACCGAAATATGGCAAAGGCCGCCGAGCACGCGGGCGGCGCCGAAGGCCAGGTCCAGTACTTCCAGATGGCGCAGACCGTTGAGCAGCGGCAGCACGCGCGTGGTCGCGCCCACGGCCGGCGCGATCGCGGCCAGGGCCGTGTCCAGGTCGTAGGCCTTGCAGCTGAGCAGCACCAAATCGAACGCGGCGTTGGCCGGCACGCTGGTCAGCAGGGGAACCGGGGCGGCGAAATCGCCCTGGGCGCTGCGGATGCGCAGGCCGTCGCGGCGCAGCAGCTCGGCCCGCGCCGGGCGCACCAGGAAGGAAACCTCATGCCCGGCCTGGATCAGGCGGGCGCCGAAATACGCGCCGGTGGCTCCGGCGCCGAGCACGAGTACGCGCATCACATCGTATGCGTGGGCCGGTCCGAACCCAGGATGCCGGCGAGGATGGATTCGATCTTGGTGCGCGCGGTCTCACCGTCGGCGGATTCGTTGAACTGCACGCCGATGCCGGCGGTGCGGTTGCCCTGGGCGCCGGCCGGGGTGATCCAGACCACCTTGCCGGCGACCGGCAGGCGGTCCTTTTCTTCCATCAGGGTCAGCAGGATGAAGACTTCGTCGCCGAGGGCGTAGCGCTTGGCCGTGGGCACGAACAGCCCGCCGTTCTTCACGAACGGCATGTAGGCGTTGTACAGCGCGCCCCTGTCCTTGATCGCCAGCGACAGAATGCCTTGCCGGGGCATGCCGCCCATTGCCGGGGTTGCCATATCACGCTCTCCTCGCGACCGGCGCAAGGGCGCGCCAGGCCAGCAACAGTTCCAGTAACAGCAATTCGCTACGCACCGGGGTACGCAATTGTTCGCGCACCCGGCCGGCTTCGCGGAACCACAGCGCAAGCTTGTTGAAATCGCCGATGGCGGTCAAGGCAAGCGGTCCGCGCTGGCCGCGGGCCTGGGCCGCTGCCTCGGCCTCGGCCAGTTGCGCGGCGAACCAGGTGCGGCGCTCGCCCTCGGCCTTGGCCCAGCGGTTGGCCACTTCCGCTGGCGCCGCCTTGCGCTGCCACAAATTGAGCAGGTCGCTGGCTACTTCGGTGCGCAGGGCAAGACCGCCGCCGCGGGCCAGTTCCAGCGCCAGGCCGGGATTGCCGGCGGCGGCCTCCAGCGCTTGCGCCGCGCCGTCCACACCCTGGCGCTTGAGCCAGGCGATGGCCTCGGCCGCGTTCGGCAGCAGGAAATCCAGGCGCTGGCAGCGCGACCGTATCGTCGCCGGCAGGCGCGCGGACTGGTCGCTGATCAGGATCATGACCGTGCCGGCGCCGGGTTCTTCCAGGGTCTTGAGCAGAGCGTTGGCCGCGGCCGTGTTCATCAGGTCGGCCGGATCGATCAGGGCCACCTGGTGGCCGCCAAACTGCGCCGTCATGGACAGACGCTGCGACAGCACGCGGATCTGCTCGACCACGATCTCGCTGCGCAGGGTCTTGCCGTCGTCGCGCAGCTCAAGGTTGACCTCGACCCGGTCCGGGTGGCTGCCGGCGGCGACCAGCACGCAGCCGCGGCACTGGCCGCAGGCGGCTTCGCCGGGGCGCTCGCACAGCAGCAGCGCGGCCAGGGCCTTGCCGAACTCGCGCTTGCCCAGGCCGGCCGGGCCGGACAGCAGCAGCGCATGCGGCATCACGCCGCGGCGCCGGCGCTCCAGCACATTGTTCCAGAGGGATCGGTTCCAGTCCGCAGCGGTCATGGCGCGCGCACTCCTGCAGCGGCGAGAAATTCGTCCAGCACCGCGCCGACCTGAACCAGCACCTCGGGCAGCGGCCGGCTGGCGTCGATCAGGCGGAAACGCTGCGGCTCGGCCGCGGCGCGGGCACGGTAGGCGGCGCGCACGCGCTCGAAGAATTCGGCCTGTTCCTGTTCGATGCGGTCAGCCGCACCGCCGCGGGCGGCGGCACGGGCCAGGCCCTGGGCCACGGGCAGGTCCAGCAGCAGCGTGAGATCCGGACGCAGGCCGCCGGTGGCCCAGCCTTCCAGTCCGGCGATGCGCTCGGCCGGCTGGCCGCGGCCGCCGCCCTGGTAGGCGTAGCTGGCGTCGGTATAGCGGTCGCTGAGCACCCAGCGCCCGGCGGCGAGCGCCGGCTGTATCACCTCGCGCACATGCTGGGCGCGCGCGGCGAACATCAGCAGCAGCTCGGCCTCGGCGCAGAGGCCGCGATAGGCCGGATCGAGCAGGATTGCGCGCACCGCCTCGCCCACCGCGGTACCGCCGGGCTCGCGCGTATGCAGCACATCGACGCCGGCCGCGGCCAGCTGTTCGCGCAGCTGCTCCAGCACGGTGCTCTTGCCCGCGCCCTCGCCTCCTTCCAGGCTGATGAAACGCGCGCTCACTGGCCGCCCTTGAGCTGGTAGCGCGCGACAGCGCGGTTGTGTGCGTCGAGACTGGCGCTGAACTCGTGCGAGCCGTCGCCGCGGGCGACGAAATACAGCGCCGCGCCAGGCGCGGGCTGGGTCGCGGCCTTCAGCGCGGCCAGGCCGGGCAGCGCGATCGGCGTCGGCGGCAGGCCGGTGCGGGTATAGGTGTTGTACGGCGTGTCGGTTTCCAGATCGCGCCGGCGCAGATTGCCGTCAAAGCCGCTGCCCAGGCCGTAGATCACGGTGGGATCGGTCTGCAGCTTCATGCCCAGACGCAGGCGGCGCGCGAACACGCCGGCTATGGCCGGGCGCTCGTCGGCCTTGCCGGTCTCGCGCTCGACGATGGAGGCCAGGATCAGGGCCTGGTAGGGCGAATCCAGCGGCAGGTCCGGCGCGCGCGCGGCCCAGACCTGTTCCAGCGCCTTGGTCATGGCGGCATGGGCGCGGCGCAGCAGGTCCAGATCGCTGTTGCCCCGGGTCCAGGTATAGGTTTCCGGCAGGAAGCGGCCTTCCGCATGATCGGCGCCGGCGCCGAGTTCGCGCATGATTTCGGCATCCGACAGCGTCGCCAGCGTCTGGCGCAGGCCGGACTCCCTGGCCAGCTCCGCGCGCAGCTGGCGAAAAGTCCATCCTTCCACAATGGTGAAGCGATGCTGGATCACGTCGCCGGCGGCCATGCGCTGCAGCAGCTGGCGCGGCGTGCTGCCGGCCGGCACGGCGTATTCGCCCGCGTGCAGGCGGCTGGCCACGCCCAGGCGCTGGGCCAGCGCGCGCCAGTACAGGTCAGGCGCGTCGGACAGGCCGGCCTGGCGGATCTGGCGCCGGATCGCGGCAAACGACGAGCCGGGCGGCACGTCGAGCACGCTTTCCTGGCTTGCACGCAACGGCGCGTCGACGAAGCGGCTCCAGTCCTGCCACAGGAAATAACCGCCGGCACCCAGGGCCAGCAGCAACAGCAGGAACAGGGTGCCAAGTACGCTGCGGCCGGCGGCATCAGCCTTCATGCGCGTCCCCGAAACCCAGCGCGCGCCATTCGCGCTGCAGCCCGCGTGCGGCGGCGCCCGGCGCAAACACGCTGTCGTCGACCTGGCGCAGGGGCACTATGCCGCGCAAACTCGATGTCAGAAAAATTTCCTCGGCCTGCATCACTTCTTCCCATGACAGCCGCCGCACCACGACGTCGCGCCGTGCCAGCACTTCGGCCCGCGCCACGCCGGCCACGCCGCATTCGTCCAGCGCCGGCGTGACCAGCAACCCGCCGACCACTGCGAACAGATTGGCCGCGGTCGCACTGACCACGTATCCGGCGCGGTCGCGCAGCAGGCCTTCGGCGATCTGTGCATCGTCCCACTCCGCCCGCGCCAGCACCTGTTCCAGGCGGTTGGCGTGTTTGATCCCCGCCAGCGCCGGCTGCGCGGCCAGGCGCAAAGCGCAGCAGCGTACCCGGATTCCCCGCGCATACCAATCCGCCGGCAATACCGGTGCCGGTGCGGCGGAGACCACCCAGTTCGGCTGCGCCGCACGCGGCGGCGCATAGCCGCGCTCGCCGACGCCGCGGCTGACGCTCAGCCGCACCGCGGCGCGCGGCAGCTCCGCCCCGGCGGTGCGTGCCGCCGCGAGCAGTTGCGCTTCATCCGGCAGCGCAAAGCCCAGGCGCGCCGCGCCCAGGCGCAGCCGCGCCATATGCCGCGGCCACAGCGGCGCGTCTGCACCGACAAACAGAATGGTTTCAAACAGGCCGTCGCCGTACAGCGCGCCGCGGTCCAGCGCCGGCAGGCTGTCGCCGGGCTGGCCGTTGACCAGCAGGCGCGGCGGCGTGCTCACGCATCCAGCCCCAGCGCGCGCAGCAGGCCGCGCGCCTTGGCGCGGGTTTCCTGCAGTTCGCGCGGCGCGTCGGAATCCACCACGATGCCGGCGCCGGCGCGCCAGCGCAGCTGCGTGCCGCACTGGCTGATGGTGCGGATCAGGATGTTGAGGTCCATGTCACCGTCGCGGTTGAGATAGCCGAAGGCGCCGGTATAGGCGCCGCGGCCGCAGCCTTCCAGCTCGGCGATGATCTGCATGCAGCGCACCTTGGGACAGCCGGTGATGGTGCCGCCCGGGAACACCGCGCGTATCACCTCGCCCGGGCTGACCCCGGCACGCAGACGCGCGCTGACATTGGAGACGATGTGATGGACGTGGGTATACGTTTCCACCGTCATCAGTTCATCGACCACGACCGAGCCGGCCTCGGCGACGCGGCCCAGGTCGTTGCGTTCCAGGTCAATCAGCATGACGTGCTCGGCGCGCTCCTTGGGGTTGCCCACCAGTTCGCGGATGCGCGCCGCATCGTCATCGCCGGCGAAGCGCGGCCGCGTGCCGGCGATGGGCCGGGTCTGCACGCGGCCGTCCTGCACCTGCACCAGACGTTCCGGCGAGGAAGAGATCACGCCCCAGCCGCGCCCCTGGAACAGGCCGGCGAACGGCGCCGGATTGGCCTGGCGCAGATTCGCATAGACCTGCGCTGGCGCAACGCCCGGCGCCAGTCCGGCGCGCCATTCGCGCGAGAGATTGACCTGGAAGATGTCGCCGGCACGCAGGTAGTCGTGGATGCGCGCGACGCCATCGAGGAAGCGCTGCGGGTCGTCTTCTTCCAGCGAGGTAAGGGCCAGCGGCTGCGGCGGCGGCGCGGCGGCGCGCTGCAGATCCGCAGCCATGGTGTCGAGCAGCGCCGTATGGGTGGACTCGGCCAGCAGCACGGTGCGTCCGGCCGCATGATCGACCAGCACCGCGGCCGGACAGCGCAACGCCAGTGCACGCGGCAGGCCGGCGTCCGGCGCCGGCGGCAGGCGCAGCACCGGCTCCACCGTCGCGGCCAGTTCATAGCCCAGGAACAGCACCCAGCCGCCGCGGAACGGCAGGTTCTGCGCCGCGGCGGGCGGCTGTTCGGCGCGCCAGCGCGCATCCAGCGCGGCGAGGAAATCAGTGCCGCAGTCCGCACCGTTTTCGTCGCGCACGCGACCGTCCGCATCCAGTTGCAACGAGGCCTGCGGAAACGCCGCCAGCACGTCCCAGCAGGCGCGCGCGCCGCCAACGGCGACGCTCTGCAGCAGGCAGGGATAGCGCTGCGGATCCAGCGCCGCCAGGCCGAGCAGGTCGTGGCGCTGCGCCAGTTCGCGCAGCGCCAGGCCCGGCGCCGCGGCGTCCCGTTCTAGCGTATCGCCCGCTGCCGGCATGGCCGTCTTGCCATCGGAGGTATCCATGCACGCGAGGCCGGGCGCACAGGCGCCCCGGCCCTGCGCATCAGACGCGGCGGAACACCAGGGTGCCGTTGGTGCCGCCAAAGCCGAAGGAATTGGACAGCACCACGTCCAGCGCGACCTGGCGCGCGGTATGCGGCACGTAGTCCAGATCGCAGCCTTCGCCGGGTTCGTCCAGGTTGATGGTCGGCGGCACCACGCCGTCACGCAGGGCCAGTACCGAGAAGATCGCTTCCACGCCGCCGGCGGCGCCGAGCAGGTGGCCGGTCATGGACTTGGTCGAGGACACCAGCACCTTGCCGGCGTGGGCGCCGAGCACGGCCTTCATTCCCTGGGTTTCGGCCAGGTCGCCGGCCGGGGTCGAGGTGCCGTGGGCGTTGATGTAATCGACATCGGTGGCGTTGAGACCCGCGTCCTTGAGCGCATTGGCTATGCAGCGCGCCGCGCCCTCGCCGTTCTCGCTGGGCGAAGTCATGTGGTAGGCATCGCCGCTCATGCCGAAACCGACCAGCTCCGCGTAGATGCGCGCGCCGCGGGCCTTGGCATGTTCGTACTCTTCCAGGATCAGCACGCCGGCGCCGTCGGACAGCACGAAGCCGTCTCGGTCCTTGTCCCAGGGACGGCTGGCCTTGGCTGGCTCGTCATTGCGCGTGGACAGTGCCCGCGCCGAGCAGAAGCCGCCGATGGCCGTACCGGTGGTGGAGTATTCCGCGCCGCCGGCGATCATCACGTCGGCATCGCCGTAGGCGATCATGCGCGCGGCCACGCCGATGTTGTGCGCGGCCGTGGTGCAGGCAGTGACTACCGAGATGTTGGGGCCCTTCACGCCGGTCATGATCGAGACATTGCCCGAGATCATGTTGATGATGGTCGAGGGCACGAAGAACGGGGAAATCTTGCGCGGACCGCCGTCGGCCAGGGCCTGGCTGGTGCGCTCTATGGTGGTGATGCCGCCGATGCCGGCACCGACGCTGACGCCGACGCGCTCGGCATTGGCCTCGGTGATCTCCAGGCCGGAGTCCTTCAGCGCTTCCAGCGAGGCGGCGACGCCGTAGTGGATGAACGCGTCCATCTTCTTCACGTCCTTGGGCGCGATCCAGCGCGAAGGATCGAAGCCGCGCACTTCGCCGGCGATGCGCGTGGAGAATGCGCTGGCGTCGAAATGCGTGATCGGGCCTATGCCGCTGACACCGTTGACGATGTTGTTCCAGGCCGTGGTGAGATCGTTGCCTACCGGGCTGAGGATGCCCATGCCGGTGATGACGACGCGACGCTTGCTCATGCGAATACTTCCAGACTGATTGGCCGGCTGGCCCGGCGTCCAGGCGCCCGGCCGGCCGCGTCAGTGCCGCGGCCTGCGCACGGCGGCCCAGGATTTTGACTGCGTGGTGGCGCCGCCCGCGGGCGCGCCGCTCCCAAAACGCGAACTGCGCCATGCGGCGCAGCTCGGATGCAGATTGGGGCCTGGGATCAGGCCTTGACGTGGGCCTTGATGTAGTCGACGGCCTGCTGCACGGTGGTGATCTTTTCTGCTTCCTCGTCGGGGATTTCGCACTCGAATTCTTCTTCGAGCGCCATGACCAGTTCCACAGTGTCGAGCGAGTCGGCGCCGAGATCGTCCACGAAGGAAGCGTTCTGGGTGACTTCGTCTTCCTTCACGCCGAGTTGTTCGACGACGATCTTCTTGACGCGTTCTTCGATGCTGCTCATTGTGCAAATTCCTCCCGAAGGGAATAGTTCAAAACCGAATACATGCTTGCTGACGTCCGCAGCGCCAGCCGGGCCACCCGCTCTGGGCGCGGTGACTGCACGGCCGGCTGGGGCCGTGCAGGCTTGATACCGTGGCAATGCAAAGCTGGCGGATTGTAGAGGAATCGGAAGGCACCAACCAGATACGGGCGTTTGATCGCTCTGGAGCTGTCAAACCAGACCCGCAACGCGGGCGGAACCGCCTTAAACCGTTGATTCTGCTGGCACCACCGCCGTCCTCACGGCATGTACATGCCACCGTTGACGTGCAGGGTTTCGCCGGTGATCCAGGCCGCGCCGGGCGAAGCCAGGAAGGCGACGGCCTCGGCAATGTCGGCCGGCTGGCCCAGACGGCCCAGGGCAATCTGGTCGAGCATGGCCTTTTTCTGCTCCTCCGGCAGCGCGGCGGTCATATCCGTCTGCACGAAACCCGGCGCAACCACGTTGACCGTGATGCCGCGCGAGCCGATCTCGCGCGCCAGCGACTTGGAGAAGGCGATGATGCCGGCCTTGGCCGCGGCGTAGTTGGCCTGGCCCGGATTGCCGGTCAGGCCGATGACCGAGGCGATGGAGATGATGCGGCCCTTGCGCGCCTTCATCATGCCGCGCATCACCGCCTTGGAGGTGCGGAATACCGAGCTGAGGTTGGTGTCGAGGATGGCCTGCCAGTCCTCGTCCTTCATGCGCAGCAGCAACTGGTCGCGGGTGATGCCGGCGTTGTTGACCAGGATGGAGACGCCGCCGAATTCCTTGCCCAGCGCCTCGACCAGGGCCTCGACGGCGGCGCCGTCGGTCACGTCCAGCACGCGGCCGTGGCCGCCCTGGGCGGCGAGCGCGGCAGCTATCGCTTCCGCGCCGGCGGCGCTGGTCGCCGTGCCGATGACAGTGGCGCCGGCCTGGGCCAGACGCTGGGCGATGGCCGCGCCTATGCCGCGGCTGGCACCGGTGACGAGGGCGACTTCACCTTGCAGATTTCCACTCATGTTTTTTTCCCAGGTTGCTCAGGCCGGATCGGTGTCGGCCAGGGCCGCTTCCAGCTCGGCCGGAACGGCGATGGCGCGCGTGGCGATGTTCTTGTCGATGCGCTTGATCAGGCCCGCGAGCACCTTGCCCGGGCCACATTCGTAGATGCGCGCGGCGCCGCCGGCGGCCAGCGCCTGCACGCAGCCGGTCCAGCGTACCGGCTGGTACAGCTGGCGCTGCAGCGCGTCGCGGATCGCCGGCAGCGAGTCGTGCGCGCGGGCGTCGGCGTTATGGATCACCGGAATCGTCGGCGGGTTCCAGGCGATGGCATCCATGCGTCCGGCCAGACGCACGGCCGCGTCGCGCATCAGGTCGCAGTGGGAAGGCACGCTGACGGCAAGCTTGACCGCCCGCTTCACGCCCAGCTCGGCCAGACGCGCCAGAGCGCGGTCTACCGCCGCCGCATGGCCGGCGATGACCAGCTGGCCAGGCGAGTTGTAATTGGCCGGAGCGACCACGTCGCCGGCGGCGACCTCGGCGCAGACCTGGGCGATCTGCTCGTCCTCGCCGCCGATGATCGCGGCCATGGCGCCGACACCGGCCGGCACCGCGGCCTGCATCAGCCGGCCGCGCTCGGCGACCAGGGCGGCCGCGTCATGCAGCGACAGCACACCGGCGGCGACCAGGGCGGAATATTCGCCCAGGCTGTGGCCGGCCAGCTGCGCCGGCAGCCGGCCGCCACGCTCGCGCCACACGCGCCAGACGGCGATGGAGGCCGCCAGCAGCGCAGGCTGGGTGTTCTCGGTACGGTTGAGTTCTTCTTCGGGCCCCGCCTGGGACAGGGCCCAGAGGTCCACGCCCGCGCCGGCCGAGGCCTCGTCGAACGTCTGCCGCACCAGCGGCGAGAGCGCGGCCAGCTCGGCCAGCATGCCGACGGATTGCGAGCCCTGGCCGGGGAAGACGAAGGCGAGGGACGCGGAAATCGCGGCGGAGTCGTTCATGGCAATCATTCTGGAATGACGGGAAAGATAGTCCGGTGCCGCGCGCGCGCCTGCCTACGCCAGAACAGGGGCGCCGGCCGCAACGCGCGCAGGCGCCCGTGGTTCAGTAGCGCACCAGGGCCGAGCCCCAGGTGAAGCCGCCGCCGAAGGCTTCCATCAGCAGCAGCTGGCCGCGCTGCACGCGGCCGGAACGCACCGCATAGTCCAGCGCCAGCGGCACCGAGCCCGACGACGTGTTGCCGTGGCGGTCGACCGTGACGATAACCCGGTCCATCGGCATTTCCAGGCGCTTGGCCGTGGCCTGGATGATGCGCAGGTTGGCCTGGTGCGGGATCAGCCAGTCGATGGCGGACTTGTCCAGGCCATTCGTGGCCAGGGTTTCCTCGACCACGGCGTCCAGGGTCTTGACCGCGACCTTGAACACCTCGTTGCCGGTCATCAGCACGCGCACGCCGGCGTTGTGTTCCTCCGGCTTGAAGCCGGCGGACACCCCGACCGGATTCCACAGCAGTTCCTTGTAGGCGCCGTCGGCATGCAGGTGGGTGGAAATCACGCCCGGCTCGCTGTCGGCGGTCAGCACCACCGCGCCGGCACCATCGCCGAACAGCACGCAGGTGGAACGGTCGCTCCAGTCCAGCATGCGGGTAAGGGTTTCCGCGCCGACCACCAGGGCCTTCTTCACCGCGCCCGAACGCACGAACTTGTCGGCGACGCTGAGCGCATAGAGAAAGCCCGAGCAGGCCGCGTTGACATCGAACGCGGCGCAGCCGTTGGCGCCGAGCCGGTGCTGCAGCAGGCAGGCGGTGGACGGGAAGATGAGGTCGGGAGTGGTGGTGCCCACGACGATGAGTTCGATCTCGCGCACATCGACGCCGGCGGCCTCAAGCGCGGCGCGGGCGGCGCGCTCGGCCAGATCGGATGTGGTCTGGCCTTCCGCGGCGACATGGCGCTGGCGGATGCCGGTGCGGCTGTGGATCCATTCGTCGCTGGTATCGACGATTTTTTCCAGGTCCGCGTTGGTCAGGACTTTCTCCGGCAGATAGCTGCCGGTGCCTGCGATACGTGAGTGGATCAGAGCGGCTTCCCCCTGCGTCAGGCGACGGCAACGGCGCGGCCTGCGCCCGGCGGCGGATGGCCTGGCACTCCGGCTCAGCCGCATCCCCGCTTCGCACAAACACCGATAGTAGCAACTAGCGGCGGCGGCGGAAGTGGCGGATCGGACGATGACGCGGCGCGCCGGCTCCGGACCGGCGCAGGCGGCCGGGGCCTCCTGCAAACGAATTCCGGCGCCTGCGCGCCGGAATGCGGTGAACCTGTGTCGTGGCCGGCTGGCGGCCGCGGGGCTCAGTCTTCGGTGTGGACCGGGGTCTTGCTCGGGATCACCTGGCGGCCGCGGTAGTAGCCGTCCTTGGTGATGTGGTGACGCACGTGGACCTCGCCGGTGGTCGGGTCGGTGGCCAGCTGCTTGGCCGTCAGCGCATCGTGGGAACGGCGCATGCCGCGGGTCGACGGGGTCTTGCGGGATTTCTGAACTGCCATGGCACTCTCCAGGAAACGCTTGCGGACGCTGGCGCGTACGCGGTGACTAGCTTGAATGGGGACGGCTCGCGCCGCGGCTACTGCTCAACCTTTCTTCAGACCGCCCAGCGCGGCGAACGGGCTGACCCGCACGGGCTGTTCGGCCTGTTCCGGATCGGTCGACCAGGTGTGGTCCGACTCCTCCAGGCCCGGTTTCACCGGAATCAAGGGCAAAGCCAGCAGCAGCTCGTCCTCGATCACATCCGCAGGCCTGATTTCGGCGGATTCGAGCAAAAGCGGCTCGTAACCCGGCGACAGGCCGGCTTCATCCTCTTCCCGCGTTATCAGGCCCAGGCGGGCATCGACAGCGACGGGCAAAACAAACGGTTCCAGCGTACGCTGGCAGGTCAACGTCAATTCGGTCTGCAGGTGCAGCGCCATGAAGGCGATGCCCAGGTCGTCGCGACCGAATTCGATATCGTACGCGACCTTGCCATCCGGCGCAGCCAGCGCACTGCACAGGCGCTGCAGCTGGGCTACAGGCAGGCTGTCGTTGAAGGATCGCCGCGCCGAAACCATGCGCCAAGCGTCCACTATCTCGGGGAAAGGCGCAGACATGGGCGCGCGATAGTAGTTACGCGGGCGTTCCAAGTCAACCGAAACTTGCGCCGGCTCCGCTACTTAAGCCGGCCGCGGCTTGATTTACGCCCGCCCGGCCTTGCGGCAGACTCGCGCCCGATGAGCTACCTGATCGCCTTCATACTAGTGGTATTGTCGGGCCTGGTCTTCCTGCTGCTGCGCGAACGGCGCTGGCGCCGCCGCGAACAGGCCATCCGCGACCTGCTGGACCGCGCCGACGCCCTGGAAAGCCACCTGCACAGCTGCCGCGAGCGCATGCAGACCCTGCGCGGCATGCTGGTCGACCTGCCCGAGGAAATGACCGGCGACGCCGACGAGGCACTGGCCGCCGACCACAAGGTCCAGGCCGCCCTGCGCGACCTGCTGCAGCACCGCCTGTGGATTCAGCAGAAAGCCGCCGAGGCCGGCCAGGACGAACTGGACACCGCCGTAGCCGCCCTGCGCCAGTCGCAGTCCTCGATGCAGCAGCAATTGCACCGGCTGGACGAGATCACCGCGGCCCTGCGCGAGGCCCAGGCCCGATGAGCACGACGCCACTGGCCGGCATCGACCTGGTGCTGGGATCGACCTCGCGCTACCGCGCCGAACTGCTAGCGCGGCTGACCCCGCGCTTCCGCCAGCAGGCGCCCGGCGTGGACGAGACCCGTGTTCCAGGCGAAGCCCCTGCCACCCTGGCCGCACGCCTGGCGCGGGCCAAGGCCCGGGCCGTGGCGGCGCGCAATCCGGGCAGCGTCGTGATCGGCTCGGACCAAGTCGCCGCGCTGGACGACCAAGTGCTGGGCAAGCCTGGCGAAGCGGCCCGCGCCGAGGCTCAGCTCGCCGCCTGCAGCGGCCGCCGGGTGGTCTTCCACACGGCGCTGTGCCTGGCCGATGCGCGCGGCGCCGAAGTGCGGCTGCACGAGGCTGCCGATACCACCGAAGTTCTGTTCCGCCGGCTCGATGCGGGGGAAATCCGCCGCTATGTCGAGCGCGAGCAGCCGCTGGACTGCGCCGGCAGCTTCAAGTCCGAAGGGCTGGGCATCACTTTGTTCGAGCGCATAGACAATGCCGATCCCAGCGCCCTGGTCGGCCTGCCGCTGATCGCGCTGTGCCGGCTGCTGCGCGCGGCTGGCATCGTCCCACTCTGAACCGGCTCAGGGCGCCGGCACGCAGTCGGGCTGTTCGCCGATAGCCGGCACCCGGCCCAGGTACCACGCGAACTTCTTGCGGCCGCCGAACAGCTCCAGCCGGTCCAGCGGCTGCAGGGCGTGCAGGCGCCGGCACAGGCCCTGCTGCCATTGCAGGCGCTCGCGTTCGCTGCCAGTGGTTTCCTCCACGATCAACAGCACCTGGGCGCCGCCCTGTGCCGCGCGCAGGCCGGCTTCGTCGCGCCGCCACAGCGCCAGCTGCGGCGCACGGCCGTGCTTGATGTTGCGCGGATGGTCCAGCGAGTACACCGGCAAAGCCGCGTCGAACTGGAAATCCAGCTCGGCGCCGAGCAGGAAATTGTCCGCCAGCAGCAGGCGCGCCGCCTCCGGCTGCTGCGCCAGCAGTTCCCGCGTACGCGCGGCGACCTCGTTCCAGCCGACGAAGTTGTAGGGAAAGGCCTTGTAGCGCGCGAGCAGCAGGGCCTGATCCGGCCGCGCCGCCATACCCAAGTAAACAAGTGCACAAGTCAGCCCCGCACCAGCCAATACCCATGCGGCGCAGAGCCAGGCGCGGCGCAGCCGGCCCGCGCTCGCCAGCAAGCCCAGCGCCAGCAGTGCCGGCGCATAGGCCGGCAGCGGCCAGTGCAGGCGGAAGCGCAGGTCATCGCCGAACAGGCCGAACAGGAAATAGCCCAGCACCACGCTGCCGCCGGCCCAGGCCAGTACCGCGTACGCGGCCTCTGCGTGGCGGCGCAGGCATTGCCACAGCGCGTACAGCATCAGCCCGTACAGCAGCGGCGTGCACACCAGCAGTTGCTCCAGCGGCTGCAGCAAGCCGTCGGCGTGGAACTGCCAGGGATGGCGCTCGACCAGCTGGAAGCTCAGTCCACTCCAGTCATGTGCGCGGTTGAACAGCAGCAGCGGCAGCAGGCCGCAGAAACCCAGCGCCAGCGCGCCCCATAACCCAGGCCGCGACCACAGCGCGCGGCCCTGGCGGCTGCACAGCAGGAAGCCCAGTCCGCCCGGCAGCAGCATGGCCGCGCGGTAATGCGACAGCCAGGCCAGCAGCAGGCCCAGGCCCAGCCACAGCCAGCCGTTGCGCCGCTGCGCCGTGGCCAGCAGCAGGCCGTGCAGCATCAGCAGGGCGGCGAAGGTCAGCGGGACATCCGGCAGCGCCATCACGCCCAGGCTTCCGGCCAGCGGCAGCAGCTGCCAGCCTATGCCGGCGATCAACCCGGCGCGGCGGTCGCCGAAATGCCGGCCCAGCCCGGCCACCAGCAGCGGCAGCGCGCTGCCCAGCAGCAGGAACAGGCTGCGCATGCCCAGCGGCGAATGGCCGAACAGGGTTTCGCCCAGACGGATCAGCAAGGCCGTCGCCGGCGGCACATCCGTGTACGACCAGGCCAGGGCGCGGCTTTCCTGCCAGTAGAAGGCTTCGTCGCCGAACGGTGCCAGCGTCGCGGCGAGTTGAAGCTTGATCGCGAACAGCAGCACCCCAATTGCCCAGAACACGTGCGCCAGGTATCGCGCAGTCGCGCCGCTGCTGGCTACACTCGTTTCACGCCGCACTGCGCATCCTCAACTCCGGTGATCCCTGATGACTTCGACCATGCCCGACACGCCTGTCGCACTGCCTGCGGAACTGCGCACCAATCTCGATCGCGCGGTGGCGCAGGTGAACAGCGTGGTGCTGGGCAAGGCGAGCCAGGTCAACCTCGCCTTCGTCAGCCTGCTCGCCGGCGGCCACCTGCTGATCGAGGATCTGCCCGGCGTGGGCAAGACCACGCTGGCCCATGCCCTGGCCGCGACGCTGGACCTGAGCTTCCAACGCATCCAGTTCACCAGCGACCTGCTGCCCTCGGACATTATCGGCGTCAGCATCTTCGAGCGCGACCACAATCGCTTTGAATTCCATCCCGGCCCGCTGTTCGCGCAGCTGGTGCTGGCCGACGAGATCAACCGCGCCACGCCCAAGACCCAGAGCGCGCTGCTGGAAGCCATGGCCGAACAGCAGGTCACGGTCGACGGCCGCAGCCACGCGCTGCCGGCGCCATTCTTCGTGGTGGCAACGCAGAACCCGCTGGATCTGGCCGGCACCTATCCCCTGCCCGATTCGCAGCTCGACCGCTTCCTGCTGCGCATCAGCCTGGACTATCCCAGCCGCGAGGCCGAGCGCGAGCTGCTCACGTCCGCCAACCGCCAGCAGATCATCGCCAAGCTCGCGCCGTGCATGAGCGCGGCGGAGATCCAGACCCTGCGCGAGCATGTCGGCGCGGTGGTCACCAGTCCCGCGCTGATCGACTACGTGCAGGGGCTGATCAGCATTACGCGCGCGCATGCGGAAATCCGCATCGGCCTGTCGCCGCGCGCCGGCCTGGCGCTGCTGATGGCGGCGCGCTCGCACGCCCTGGTCGCCGGCCGCGGCTACTGCCTGCCGGAAGACGTGCAGGCCGTGTTCGTGCCGGTGGCGGCGCATCGCCTCACGCTTTCCGGCGCCGGCACCCGCGACCGTCTGCAGCTGGCGCGCGCGCTGCTCAACGAAGTGCCGGTGCGTTGAACGCCGGCGCCGCCCTGCGCCGCCGCTGGCAGGAAGTGCTGGCCCTGGCCGAGCGCCGCCTGCCCGCGCTGACCCGGCTGCGCCGCGCCGAACCGCTGCCGATACGGCTGGACCGGCGCCGCATCTACGTGCTGCCGACGCTGTTCGGACTGGTGTTCGGCTCCATGCTGGTGGTGATGGCGCTGGGCGCGCTGAACTACAACAACAATCCGGCCCTGCTGCTGACCTGCCTGATGACGGCGACGGCCTTCCTCAGCGTGCTGATCGGCTTCCGCAACCTCGACGGCCTGAGCCTGCGCGCGGTACAGGCCGAACCCTGCTACGCCGGCGACCTGCTCGACGTGGCGCTGGTATTCGATCCCGCCGGCCGCCGCCGCGAGACGCTGTGCATCAACATGGGCGCGGCCGCCAGCGTGATCCGCGGCGATGCCGACAGCCTGCCGCGCGCGCAATTGCAGGTGCCGACGCAGCGCCGCGGCTACATGACCCTGCCGCGCATCAAGGTCTTCACCACCTGGCCCTACGGCCTGTTCCGCTGCTGGAGCTGGCTCAATCCGCAGCAGCAGGTACTGGTGTTCCCGCGTCCGGAGGCCGCCGTCAGTGCGCTGCCGCCGCAGCCGCAGGCGGCCGACACCGGCAGCGTGCGCATGCGCGGCGACGAGTTCGGCGCGCTGCGCGAATACCGCGTCAGCGATCCGCTGCGCCTGATCGCCTGGAAGGCCAGCGCGCGCCACGACCGCCTGCTGGTGCGCGATCCGGAACTGCCGCAGAACCCGGAGCGCATCCTGGATTTCGACAGCCTGCCGCAGCTGGACCTGGAAGCCCGCATCGCGCGCCTGGCGCGCTGGGTGCTGCTGGCCGAGGAACAGCGCGTGCGCTACACCCTGCGCCTGCCGCGGCAGCAGCTGGGGCCGGACCTGGGCAGCGCCCACGCCTACCGCTGCCTGCGCGAGCTGGCCCTGCTCTGATGCGCCTGGACCGCCGCCAGTTCGATCTGCTGACCCTCACCATCGTGCTGGTGCTGAGCACGCATGTGGGCCATCTGCCGCTATGGGCCAACCTCGCCGCGGGGCTGCTGGTCGGCGGCCGCTGGCTGCAGCGCAGCTACCGGCCCGGCCTGGGCGCCATGCCGGTCTGGCTGCGCCTGCCGCTGACTCTGGGCCTGCCGGTGGCGGTGATCGCCCAGTTCGGTACGGTGCTGGGGCTGGAGCCGGGCAGCGTGCTGGCCATCGGCATGCTGGTGCTGAAATTGGGAGAAAGCGAAAAAGTGCGCGATGCGCGCGCCGCGCTGACCTTCGCCGGCTTTATCCTGATGGCCGCGCTGCTGTTCGACCAGGGCCTGCTCGGCGCGCTGCAC
This sequence comes from Tahibacter harae, assembly GCF_024437735.1. GTDB lineage: Bacteria > Pseudomonadota > Gammaproteobacteria > Xanthomonadales > Rhodanobacteraceae > Tahibacter > Tahibacter harae. The sequence continues at coordinate 141,957 of NZ_JANFQO010000001.1, forward strand.
GTGGCGGTCGCGGTGGGACTGGTCTTCCTCTGCCTGCGCGAACTGGAAATCCCGCCCGGCGAACGACGCGGCCCGCTGTTCGGCCGCGAGCTGCTCGGCGGCGCGCGCGCCATCGCCCTCAGCGTGGCCGCGGCGGTGCCGCTGACCCTGCTCGTATTCCTGTTCCTGCCGCGCCTGGCCCAGCCGCTGTGGGGCGCGCCGGACAACCTCGACGCCCGCACCGGCGTCAGCGAAGTCATGACGCCGGGCCAGTTCCAGTCGCTGATGATCGACGACAGCCCGGCCTTCCGCGTGCAGTTCGCCACGGGCCAGCCGCCGCCGCCGCAACAGCGCTACTGGCGCGGCCTGGTGCTGAACCGTTTCGACGGCCTGAACTGGACCCGCACCGATTCCTCGTCCCACCGGCCGGTGGAAAGCAACCTGCAGCTGCTGTCGGCGCCGCTCGACTACGAAGTGACCATGGAACCGACCCAGCAGCGCTGGCTGTTCCCGCTGGACGTGCCCACTGCGGCGCCGGAGCGCTTCCTGCGCAATGTCGACCTGACCCTGACCGGCTTCCGGCCCATAGGCGCGGTGCAGCGCTTCAGCATGAGCTCGGCGCTGGAGTTCCGCCTGGCCGGCCTGAACCCGACGCAGCGGCAGAATGCGCTGGCCCTGCCCTACGGCTACAACCCGCGCGCGCAGGCGCTGGGCGCGCAATGGCGCGAGCAGTACGGCGACAACGCCGAACGCATCGCCGCGGCAGCAATGAAGCTGTTCCGCGACGAGTTCAGCTACACCCTGACGCCGCCGCCGCTCGGGCGCAACGGCATGGACGACTTTATCTTCGAGACCAAGGCCGGCTACTGCGAATACTTCGCCTCCGCCTTCGCGGTGCTGCTGCGCAGCGCCGGCGTGCCTACCCGCGTCGTCGTCGGCTACCAGGGCGGTTTCTGGAACCCGACCGGGGAATACCTGCTGGTGCGCCAGTCCGACGCGCATGCCTGGAACGAGGTCTGGCTGGGCGAACGCGGCTGGGTACGCATGGATCCCACCGCAGCGGTGCGGCCTGAGCGCGTCTCCCTGGGCAGCCGCGCCGCCAGCGGTGCGGAGACCAGCTGGTACCGCTCGGAATGGCTGATGACCCTGCGCGACCGCTGGGATCTGGTCAACCAGCTGTGGAACGAGGTCGTGGTGCAGTTCGACACCTTGCGCCAGCAGGGCCTGCTGCGCCAGTTCGGCGTGGCCCAGGCAGACTGGAATCAGCTGGCGCTGGCCTTCGCCATCGGCACCTCGCTGCTGCTGGCGTTCGCGTTGTGGTGGGCGCTGCGCGCCGGCCGCGACCGCCAGGACCTCATCGACCGCGCCTACGCCGCACTGTGCCGGCGCCTGCAGCGCGCCGGGGTCGAGCGCGCCGCACACGAAGGGCCGGCCGCCTATCTGCAGCGCCTGCGTGCGGCCCTGCCGCAGTCCGCGGCGGAGCTGGAGCCCCTGTTCGCCGACTACATCCGGCTGCGCTACGCCCGGCGCGATGCCGATGCGGCGGAAAGCCGGCGCTTCGCCCAGGCCGCGCGGCGCTTCCGCCCGCGCCGCAACTCCGGCTGAACCGGCGCGCTAAGATGGCTGGCGAAGTGCAACGCCGCCCCCAGTTGCAACGTCGCACACCTGTGCGTCTACAGGAGCCCGCCATGCGATTCCCGCTCGTTCTGCCCGCCCTCGCGCTGACCGCCCTGGCCGGCTGCGCCACCGTCCCCAAACCCCTGCAGGGCGACTACGCCGCCACCCTGCCCAGCCAGGAAGGCGCGGCGGCGCAGAAGGTGCGCTGGGGCGGCGAAATCATCCGCGTGGACACCGAGGCCCAGCGCACCTGTTTTGAAGTGCTGGCACGGCCGCTGGACAGCAGTTCGCGGCCGGGCCGGCGCGACGAATCGGGCGGCCGTTTCCTGGCCTGCCGCGCCGGCTTCTACGATCCGGCCGTGTTCGAACCGGGCCGCGAGATCACCGTGACCGGCCGCATAGACGGCAGCGAACTGCGCAAGGTCGGCGAGTACGACTACCGCTATCCGCGCGTCGCCGCCGATGTGATCTATCTGTGGCGCGAACCCGCTGCCTACGACCGCTACGCCGATCCCTGGTATCCGTACGGGCCGTTCGGCTGGGATCCGTTCTGGTCGCGGCCATTTGGTCCGCCGGTGTACATCATCCATTCGCATCGCGGGCACCGGCACTGAACAGCGCCGTCGCACGGCAGCGGGCCAACGCCCCCGACCTGCCCGTTTCAATCTGAAAAGGCCGCCGCAGCGATCGCGGCGGCCTGGATGCCTCAGGCGAAACCGCCGCGCAGCGCCTGACCGGCGAGCAGGTGCAGATGCAGCTGGAACACGGTCTGGCCGCCGTGGCTGTTGCAGTTGATCACGCAGCGGTAGCCGTCGTCGGCAAAGCCTTCGCGGCGCGCGTAGGCGGCGGCGGCGAGAAACAGCTTGCCGACCAGCTCGGCCTGGGCCGGGGCCACGTCGTTGAGCGTGGCGATCGGCGTCTTGGGCACGAACAGCACATGTACCGGCGCCTGCGGGCTGATGTCCTTGAACGCGATCAGCTCGTTGTCCTCGTAGACGATATCGGCCGGAATCTCGCGCCGGATGATCTTGCCGAAGATGGTGTCGCTCATTGCCGCTCCTTCAGGTGAGGGTCTGACGGCTGCCGAAGGCATGTGCCAGGGTGCCGCGATCGATGAATTCCAGTTCGCCGCCCAGCGGTACGCCGTGGGCCAGGCGGGTTGCGCGCACGCCGGCCTCGCGCGCGAGCTGCGACAGCAGATGGGCGGTGGCCTCGCCTTCGACCGTGGGATTGGTCGCCACAATCAGCTCCTTCACCTCGCCCTCGCGCAGGCGTTCGGCCAACAGATCCAGGCCCAGCTCGCGCGGGCCCAGCCCGTCCAGCGGGCTCAGCCGGCCCAGCAATACGAAGTAATGACCGCGGAAACCGGTCGCGACTTCGACCGCGGCCTGATCCACCGGGCTTTCAACCACGCACAGCAGGCTGGCATCGCGCCCGCTGTTGGCGCACAGGCTGCAGATCTCGGTCTCGCTGAAGCCGCGGCAGCGCCGGCAGTTGCCAATGCGCTCCACCGCCGCGCCCAGCCGCTCGGCCAGACGGCGTGCACCGGCGCGATCGCGCTCCAGTACGTGGAAGGCCATGCGCTGGGCGCTCTTGGCGCCCACGCCCGGCAGGCAGCGCAGGGCCTCGATCAACTCGGCCAGCAGGGCCGAACCGGTGCTCATGGCTTCAGAACGGCAGCGAGAAGCCCGGCGGCAGGTTCATGCCGCCGGCGACGCCGGCCATGCGCGCCTGGGTTTCCGCGGCGAGCTTGTTGGCAGCGTCGTTGAAGGCGGCGGCGACCAGATCCTCGGCCATTTCCGGATCGTCCTGCAGCAGCTTGCGGTCGATGTTGACGCGGCGCACTTCGTGGCGGCCGTTCATGCTCACGCTGACCAGGCCGCCGCCGGCACTGCCGGTGACTTCGAGCTTGGCGATCTCTTCCTGCGCCTTCTTCAGGTTCTCCTGCATGCGCTGCGCTTGCTGCATGATGTTGCCTAGGGGTCCACGCATGACTGGCTCCAGATAAAAAATTACAGAATTCTCAATTGCGCCGAACCGCTCAGACCGGCGGCGCGGATTCCGGCAGGCGCACCGAATTGGGCACCAGGCGCGCGCCCAGCTCGCGCATCGCGGCCTGGACGAAAGGGTCCTGCTCCATGTCCTGCTCGGCCTGCAGCTGGCGTGCATTGCGCTGGCGCGCGTTCTGCTCCGCCGGCGTCTCCATGCCGCCGCGGGCCAGCTCGAACACACAGCGCAGCGGCCTGCCGGTCGCGGCGGCCAGTTTCTCCTGCAGCATGGCGACCATCGGTGCTGAATTCAGGTGATCGTGTTCGGCTTTCAAGGCCAGGCGCAGGGTATTTCCCTCCACCGCGACCAGCACCGCATGCTGGGCCAGCTGGCCGACCGGGCCGCGCAGGCCGGCGCGCTCGATCAGCAGCGGCCAGTCGCGCGGTTCGATCTCGACCAGGCCACTGGCGGCCGGTACGCCGGACGCGGCGGCTTCGCCGCGTGATGCCATGGACTCGCCGCGCGCGGCAACGTCGCTACGCCATGTGGCGGCCTCGTCGTAAGCGGCAAATTCGTTGCGCGACACGCCGGACGCGACGGCTGCACTGCGCGGCGCGATGGACTCGCCGGGTGCGGCGGACGTTTGGCCGGAAGAACCGATGCCGGCCGCGCGCGGCACGTGGATCTCGCCAGCCAGTTCAGCCGCGTCGCTGCGCTGGAGCTGCGCTTCAGCACGCGGCGGGCTGACCGCCTGCGACAGCACATCGATTACGGGCGGCGTGAACGGCGCAACCGGCTCGCGCGGCAGCGGCGGGGGCGGCGTGGTTTGCATTGCGGCCACGGTATCCGGCAGCGCTGCAGCAACCTGGGCCTGCCGCAGCGGCGGCAGATCCGATACCGGAGCGGCCGGCGCAGCCGTGGGCGGACTGGCCGGCATCGCCGTACCGGCCTGTGCTACGGGCTGCGACGGCACCGTAGCCGTGACGGCATAGCTACCGGCAGGCTCCTGCGCCCGCGCCGCGGGAATCGCTGCGATAGCTGCGGCCGCCGCGGCGGCGCCGCTGCGCGGTCCGGGATTCGCCCCGCCGCCGCTGCTGCCGCCACCGCTGCCACCGGTATTGCCGCCGCCCTCGCCCGCCGGCCCGAAGGCGAGCAGGCGCAGCAGCGCCATCTCGAAGCCGGCACGCGGCGTCGGCGCCAGGGCCAGGTCGCGCCGGCCGCTAATGCAGAGCTGGTAGTACAGCTGCACCTCGTCGGGCGCCAGGGACTGGGCGAACTGGGCCACGTCCTGGGCGTCGGCGCTGTCAGCCGGGAGGTAATCCGGCACCAGCTGGCGCAGCTGTATGCGGTGCAGCAGGCCGGCCAGATCGTCCAGCACCAGGCCGAAATCCGGCGCGAACTCGGCCAGCTTGGCCACTTCGGCGAACAGCGCATTGCCGTCGTTGGCGCAGACCGCGGTCAGCAGGCGGCCGACCTGGGCGCGCTCGATCGTGCCCAGCATCGCGCGCACATCGTCCGTGCGCACGCTGCCGCCGCCGTAGGCGATGGCCTGGTCCAGCAGGGAAAGCCCGTCGCGCAGCGAACCGTCGGCGCCCTTGGCCAGGGCCTGGATCGCCTCGGCGTCGAAGCCGACCTGTTCCGCATCAAGGATATGCCGCATCTGCGCGCCGATCTGTTCCGGCAGCAGACGCTTGAGATTGAACTTGAGGCAGCGCGACAGCACCGTCACCGGCAGCTTCTGCGGGTCGGTGGTGGCGAGCAGGAATTTCACGTGCGCCGGCGGCTCTTCCAGCGTCTTCAACAGCGCGTTGAAGGCGTTCTTGGACAGCATGTGCACTTCGTCGATCAGGAACACTTTCTGCCGCCCGCGCGCCGGCGTGTACTGCGCGCTTTCGATCATCTCGCGCACATCGTCCACGCCGGTGTGGCTGGCGGCATCGATTTCCAGCAGATCGACGAAGCGGCCGGCGTCGATGTCCAGGCAGGCGCGGCATTCGCCGCAGGGCTGCGAGGACTGGCCGCGTTCGCAATTGAGCGATTTGGCGAAGATGCGCGCGATGGTGGTCTTGCCCACGCCGCGCGTACCGGTGAACAGGAAGGCGTGATGCAGACGCCCGCCGTCCAGCGCATTGGAAAGCGCGCGCACCACGTGTTCCTGGCCCACCAGCTCGCTGAACCGCCGGGGACGCCACTTGCGCGCGAGGACTTGATACGACATGCCGTTTCCTTCGAGCCAAGCGCCGATTGTGCCATGCGCCGGCAGGGAACGCGGAACGCCCGAATCCCCTGCAGGCACAAAGCGCAGGCCCAGCCAGCGCCATCGCGCAGCTGCCATCGGTTCATCAGGTCGATTCCAGGAAACCCCGGATTAATGGCACTGCGCCTTGGCTTCCGGAGCCCCCTTGAGTCAAGGGGCGCTTGGCGGAATCAGGGGATGAGCAGCAGGGCGCGGGAGCGAAAACGCTTTCGCTCGCAAAGGTCTGACCGGAGCGGCAACTCCGCCAGCCACATCCCGGCACCCGAATCACTCACTACCGTTGCTCCCTTCCGGGCCTGGCGGGGTTTGCAAGCTATCGTCGCGAGAGGACCGACGGAGTCGCCATAAAGCGGAGGCGAGGCGCAATGCGCGGCTCGCGGAACTTCTGACGAAAAACTGGCGGAGAGAGAGGGATTCGAACCCTCGATACGGGGATAAGCCGTATACACACTTTCCAGGCGTGCTCCTTCAACCACTCGGACATCTCTCCAACCCGCGCCGGTTGACCCATCCATGAGGCCGCACGCGGGGCGCGGAGAATACTAGGAAGCCCCCGCGCAGACAAGCTCATTCGGCAACGGGCGATCCGTCCGGGTGTAGCCAGCCGGAAAAACCGTCGGCATAGAACTCGTTCTTCCAGATCGGCACGCGCGCCTTGATTTCGTCGATGACGTGGCGGCAGGCGGCGAAGGCCGCGTCGCGATGGGCCGCGCTGACGCCGACCCAGACTGCGAGATCACCGATCGCCAGGTCGCCGACCCGGTGCACGCACAGCGCCTGCTCGATTGCGAAACGCGCGGCAGTCTCGGCCAGGATGCGCTCGCCTTCGGCCAGGGCCAGCGCCGGATAAGCCTGGTAGGCCAGACGCTGCACCGCCTTGCCCTGGTTGTGATTGCGCACCCAGCCCTCGAAGCTGACGCAGGCGCCGGCGCTGGCGCTGGCCAGCTCGCGCCCCAGTGCGGCGCCGTCGATGGGGATTTCCGCCAGCCGGAACGCGCTCATCCGCCGGACACCGGCGGCAGGAAGGCGATCTCGTCGCCGTCGGCCAGGACGCGGTCCCAGGCGGCGAACTCGCCGTTGACGGCCACGCGCAGCTTCTCCGGCGCCAGTTCCAGGCGATGCCGCGCGGCGATCTGTGCATACAGCGCGCGCGGATCCGCGGCATCGGACTCGACGGCTTCGGCGGCGCAGCCGGCGCGGTCGCGCAGGCTGGCGAAATACAGCAGGCGGTAGTTCATTCCTCTCCTTCGGCGGCGCCGACATTGCGCCGGCCGCCGGACTTGGCCAGCAGGCTCACCTCGGCGATCACGATTTCGTGGCTCAGCGCCTTGCACATGTCGTAGACGGTGAGCGCGGCGACGCTGGCGCCGGTCAGCGCTTCCATCTCCACGCCGGTCTTGTGGGTGATGCCGACCTCGCAGCGTATGGCCAGCTCGGTCGCCGAGACGAACTCGATGGCGAAATCGCAGCGCTCCAGCGCCAGCGGGTGGCAGAACGGGATCAGCTCATGCGTGCGCTTGGCCGCAAGCGTGCCGGCAACGATGGCGGTATCGATGATGGCGCCCTTCTTGCCGCGCAGGCCGGTGCGCTGCAATTCAGCCGCGACCTCGGCCGGAAAACGCACCAGCGCGCGCGCCGTCGCGCTGCGCCGGGTCGCCGCCTTGTCGGCGACATCGACCATGCGCGGGCGGCCGGACTCGTCGAGGTGGCTGAGTCGGGTATCCAAGCGATCAACCTCCAATGGCGAACATTTCCACACGTTCTTCGGCGCCGGCGGCGCGCAGCTCGGCGCGGCGCTCGCTGTAGCGGTCCTCGCGCCGGCGCCAGTGGCCGGCGATGGCTGCGGCGATGGCGGCATCGTCCAGTCCTTCGCGCAGCAGCGCGCGCAGGTCGTGGCCTTCGGCGGCGAAGAGGCAGGTATACAATTTCCCATCGGCCGACAGCCGCGCGCGGGTGCAGTCGCCACAGAACGGCGCGCTGACCGAGCTGATGAAGCCGACCTCGCCGCCGCCGTCGACGAAGCGGTAGCGTTCGGCCACGTCGTGCCGCTGTGCGCGCTCCACCGCCTCCAGCGGCCAGCGCGCATGAATGCGTGCGGCCAGCTCGGCGCTGGGTACGACGCGGTCGCGCTGCCAGCCGTTGAGCGTGCCCACGTCCATGTATTCGATGAAGCGCAGCACATGCGGCGTGCCGCGGAAATGCTCGACCAGATCGAGCACGCCGGCGTCGTTGATGCCGCGCTGGACGACGCAGTTGAGCTTGAGCGCGCCAAAGCCGGCGGCTTCGGCAGCGGCGATGGCCGCAAGCACCTCGCCGACTTCGCCGCGGTTGCCGGACAGATGGCGGAACACTGCCGGATCCAGGCTGTCCAGGCTCAGCGTGATGCGGCTCAGCCCTGCCTCGCGCAGGGCCGCGGCGAAGCGCGGCAGCAGCACGCCGTTGCTGGTCATGGCGATGTCGCGGATGCCGTCGATGTTCTTCAGCCAGCCCACCAGCAGCGGCAGCTCGCGCCGCAGCAGCGGTTCGCCGCCGGTCAGGCGGATCTTGTTCACGCCCAGGCCGGCGAAGATGCGCGCCAGGCGCTGGATTTCCTCGAACGAAAGCCGCGCCTGGCGATCGAGGAACTGATGGTGCTCGGGATACTGGTCTTCGGGCAGGCAGTACGGGCAGCGGAAATTGCAGCGGTCGACCACGGAAATGCGCAGGTCGGTCAGGCCGCGGCCCCAGCGGTCCGCCGGTGCCGGCGCGATCAGGCGCAGCGGAATGGGCGTATTCACTGCACCGCCCGCAAGCCGCCGTCGGCAGCGCGCGCCGGCTGCCCCGGCGACAGCACGAAGCGCTCGCCCGGCCGCGCGATGCGATAGCCGCGCGATGCCAGCGCGGCACCGTCGGCGGCGCTGCCGTAGTGGTACAGCACCAGGCGCGCGCGCAGTTCGGCAGCGTATTCGCGCTCGATGTCCTCGATGCCGGTATGCGAGGGATTGCCGACCAGGCCGCAATCATGCGCGACCAGTTCGCCGGCGCAGGCGTAGCGGCTGAGCATCTCCGGGATGGGCCGGGTATCGCCGGTCCAGACGAAACTGCCGCGCAGGGCCAGGGCGAAGGCCGTGTCCGGTGCATGGTGGCGCACCGGGAATACGTCGAACCATTGCTGATCCAGCCAGAAACCGCGCGATACCGGCAGCAGCTGGAAGGCATCCCAGAAATTCGCCCCGCCTTCGGCCAGCACATTGGGATAGTCGGCGATGCGCGCCTGCAGCAGCGGCACCAGCGCGGCATGGGCGAACACGCGCACGCGGCCGCGCGCGTCCGGGTCGAAATAGATCTTGGTGAACAGGCGCTCGAAGCCGCCGACGTGGTCCAGATGGGTATGTGTGACGTAGATCGCCTGCGGCACGCTGCCGTAGCGCTCCAGATAGCGGCTCAGCGTCTCCGGGCCGCAGTCGATCAGCAGCAGCGGCCGGCCGTCGCGCTCCAGCACCGCGCCGGAGGAACCCAGCTCCACCGCCTGGGACGAACCGACGCCGAGAAACTGCAAGGCCAGAGTCATGTCGTTTTCCTGCCGCCGGCGCCCGGCGCTGCCAGCTGGGTAGTTGCGGCCGCGTAGGCCTGCTGCAAGGGCTGCCACAGACGCTGCTCGAATTCCGCCTCGCCGGACGGCGCCGCGCCCAGCTTGAGCAGGGAGCGGCGCAGCCGGGCCAGATTCTGCGCCGCCCAGGCGCCGGCCGCACGCCGGCGGCCGCGGTCGAAGTCGATCAGGTGCACGCCGGCCGCGTTCAGCAGCACGTTATGCGCATTCAGGTCCGCATGCCAGACGCCGGCGGCATGGAAACGCGCGATGGTGGCGCCGACGGCGGCCAGGCCGGCGGCATCCAGCGTGCCGCGGGCCAGGCGCTGGGCCAGGGTCTCGGCGCCGGGAATGCGGCGCATGAGCAGATCGGCGCGGTAGAACGGACCCTGGCGCAGGTAGCGCGCGGCCAGCGGCTGCGGCGCCGGCAGGCCCTGCGTTTGCAGCCATTGCAACAGACGGAATTCGGCAAAGGGCCGGGTGCGCTCGGCACCGTTCCAGAGATAGCGGTCGCCGAGCAGGCGGGCCAGCGCACCGCCGCGGCGGTAGTGGCGCAGCACGGCCTCGCCGGCCGGCGTCTGCACCAGCCAGGCCGCACCGCGGCCGCCGCGCGGCGCCTGTGCGCCGCTGCGCGCGCGCCAGTAGTCCGGATCGAACCAGTCCGCCCCGACTTGTGCCGCGATCGACCCGTCGCACAGAATCGCGCCGGCGCCAGCCGTCTTGAGTGCCGCTTCGTTCATCGCCTGCGTCGCGGCCACCGCCGCGCTCGTCCTTACCATCGTTATCACCCGGCATTCTAGCAACCCGCATGTCCAGCCCGGCAGCAACGCCTATTGAAACCTTGTGCCTGCTGCGTACTTCGGCGCTGGGCGACGTCAGCCATGTGGTACCGCTGGTGCGCACCCTGCAGCAGCACTGGCCGCAGACCGCGCTGATCTGGATCGTCGGCAAGCTGGAGCACAAGCTGGTCGGCGACATTCCCGGCGTCGAATTCATCATTTTCGACAAGGGCAAGGGCTGGCAGGGCTATGCCGCGGTGCGCCGCGCCCTGGGCGGGCGCCGCTTCGACGCGCTGCTGCATATGCAGGTGGCGCTGCGGTCCAACCTGCTCAGCGGCCTGATCCGCGCGCGCCGGCGCATCGGCTACGACCGCGCCCGTTCGCGCGACGGCCACGGCCTGTTCATCAACCAGCGCATTCCCGCGCGCAGCGGCGAGCACGTGCTGGACGCGCTGGGCAGTTTCGTCGAGCCGCTGGGCCTGAAGCAGACCGAAGTGCGCTGGGACCTGCCCGTGCCCGAGGCGGCGCGGGAATTCGCCGAGCAGCACCTGCCCGGCACCGTGCCGACCCTGCTGGTCAGCCCCTGCTCCAGCCACCGCCTGCGCAACTGGCAGCCGCAGCGCTATGCCGCAGCGATGGACCATGCCGCCGCGCGCGGCTGGCGCGTGGTGCTGTGCGGCGGCCCCAGCGCCTACGAACGGGAATTCGGCGATGCCATCCTCGGCCATGTGCGCGAGCGTCCGCTGGACCTGATCGGCAAGGACACCTTGAAACAGCTGCTCGCGCTGCTGGCCAGGGCGGATCTGGTGCTCACGCCGGATTCCGGCCCCATGCACCTGGCCAATGCCATGGGCACGGCGGTGCTGGGCCTGCATGCCGCCAGCAATCCGCACCGCTCCGGCCCCTACAGCGAGCGGCGCTGGTGCGTGGACCGCTACGACGCCGCCGCACGCCGCTTCCGCGGCAAGCCCGCCAGCGAACTGCGCTGGGGCACGAAGATCGAGCACGAGGGCGTGATGGACTTGATTGCCGTCGACGACGTGCTGGAACGCTTCGAGGCTTTTGCTTCGCTACGCGGAGATGCGTGATTCGGGATTGAAGATTGGTCCAAACCGGAACCGGTCGGCCGCGCTCCACTGTCACGAATCCCCAATCCCGAATCTCAGCTCTTGTAGTTCTGGTAGGACTTTTCCTCGATCAGCTGCGAGCCCAGCATGAGGTTGATTTCGCGCTTGATCGCAGCGCGGTCGTCGTTCTGGAAATACACGGCGCGGGCCAGTTCGATGAACTCCGCGTCGAAGGCCTGGGACTTTTCCTTGAGGCGGATGCGGTCCTCGATATCCCACAGCGCCTGGTTGACCTGCTTGAGCCGGCGGCGCTGGGCGGCGATGTCCACGGCGGCGGCGGGGTCGGCCTGCCAGACCTGGTTGAGCAGGTCCAGCTCCTTGCGCACATTGGCCAGCTTGGCCGGATCGGTGATCTGTTCGGACTTGATCTCCAGAATGGTGATCTTGTCGATCAGTTCGCCATGGGAAATCGGCGTGGTGATCAGCGACATGGGGGAATTCCGTGAGGGCAAAGGGCGAGCGTAGCCGAAACCCGGCGGCGCGGCGCAGAAACGCAGACGCCCCACGAGGGGGCGTCTGCGGCGTTGCTGGCGGAGAGGGTGGGATTCGAACCCACGGTATGCTTACACATACGCCTGATTTCGAGTCAGGTACATTCGACCACTCTGCCACCTCTCCTGAACTGTCGGTCGCGGGGACCGGCCCTGCCGGTGGCACGGCGAGGGGCGCGAATAGTACGAGCTAAGCGCAACAGATACAAGCTGCCCGTCATCGGCCGCGCTGCCGCCGCCGCAGTGACCCGGTCGCGCACCGAATTCCGTATTCCTGTCTCAGGAGTTGGACGCAAGTCCGCATCCCGCTTGCCTACCCACTGTTTCCGGCGGCATGCTATGCCCAGTTCGTTTTTCGCATGCGCCGCCGTTATACAAGAGCCGGCGCGCTGCGTCTGGCGATGGCCACCGCTACACGAGACCAGGCTTCGCGCATGATCGAATTCGGACACAGCTCCCACGTCGGCCTGCGCCGCGAGCACAACGAAGACACCTACTACGCCGATCCCGAACTGGGCCTGTGGCTGGTGGCCGACGGCATGGGCGGGCACGAGCATGGCGAAGTCGCCAGCGCCATCGCCCGCGACACGCTGATCGACGAAGTGCGCAAAGGCACGGCCATAGGCCGCGCCATCCAGCTGGCCGACGAAGAGATCATCCGCCACTCCAGCAAGCGCGCCGAAGCCCTGCCCATGGGCACGACGGTGGCGGCGGTCAGCGTCAATGGCGACAGCTTCGACATGGCCTGGGTCGGCGACAGCCGCGTCTATGTCTGGAACGGTGCACTCAAGCAACTTTCGCAGGATCACTCCTACGTGCAGGAGCTGATCGAACAGGGCGCGATCACCGCCGAACAGGCGCGCACCCATCCGCACCGCAACGTGGTCACCCAGGCCCTGGGCGTGACCGATCCGCAGAGCCTGCGCGTGGAAACCATCACCGGCACCCTGCAGCCAGGCATGCAGATCCTGCTGTGCAGCGACGGCCTGACCGAAGAAGTGGAAGATGCGCAGATCGAGAGCATCCTGGCGCGGGCGGATCTTTCCGCGCAGGAATGCGTGGATCACCTGATCCTCGCCGCGCTGGACGGCGGCGGTTCGGACAATGTCACCGTGGTGCTGATCCGCCGGCGCTGACCCGGCACGCCGATACCGCACCTGCGCGGAGTTCCGGGGCCGCGCTGACCCAACGCCTGTCATTTTCCTTGCGCGTCAAGTTGCGCATGCGGCAGCCGGACCCGATCGGACTGTGGCCACCGCGTGCGCGCTGCCGCGAGGCCGACGCCAAAGTCCACCGCCAGGGATGTGCTTGCGCACGGCCGCTGCCGGCCGCGCGCAAGCGCCTTCACGGTGCGCCAGTCTTCAACGCCTTCAGCGCGGTCTGGAAACTGCCCATGGAATAGCCGTTCTCGTTCTTGAGCACGGCATAGACGCCGTCCAGTCTGGCCTTGAGCGCGTCCGCGCGGGCCTTGTCGATGGCGCCGGAATTCTCGAACGCGACGATCACCGACTGAGCTGCCATGGCCGCCTGCTCGGCCGCGTCGTAATCGCGGTATTCGCCGCGCGCGGCATCGGCCTCGATATCGGCCAGGATGGCATTGAGGCTGCCGCCATCGAAACGATGCTGCGCCACCCGCGGCAACAGCTCGGCCAGGCTGGCGCGCAGGCGCCGGGCCGCAGCCAGGGTGGCTTCGCGCGATTCGGTAGTGGCCTTGTGCAGGGCGCGGGTCTCGTTGAGCAGGCGCGCCTGGGCCGGCTTGTCCACCGCCGCCAGCACGTGGCGGAACATCACCAGATTGGCGTCATACAGACGCACCACGCCCGGCCCCAGGCCGGTGCCCTGGCGCGGCCCCCAGCTCTTGTCCGACATGCGCTTGTGGCAGGCGAAGCAGTTGAACAGCACCAGCTCAGGGAAGATGCCCTGCCAGCCCGCGTGCGGATCGGCCAGCTGGTCGAGCAGGTTGGCCGCGGCCACGCCCTGCCCCACGGCCCAGTCGCGCACGCCGCTGAATTCGCCCTTGCGCTGGATCCAGTCCGCGTCGATGGCATAGTGCGGCCGGCCCAGCCAGGTGAAGGTGTCCAGTTCAAAGGTCAGGCGCGGGTGGCCGGCGCCCATGATGCGGTGGGTGATCATGCGGTCCTTGGTGCCCATATGGCAGGACAGGCACAGTTCCGCGCGCCGTACCGGATCATCCGTCGCGTACATGCCCTTGGCCAGGTTGTCGGCATGGGCGACGCTCTTGTCCGCATGGGCGTTGAGCCATTGTTCGGCGCCGCCGTGGCAGGCCTCGCAGCCGACGCCATCGCTGAGCTGGAAGCGTTCGCCGCGCTGGGCCGCCGGCACGTTGTCGGCATGGCAGTCCAGGCAGATCTTCGCCTCGGTCGCACTGCCCAGGCCGAGCTTGCGCGCGATCTCGCGCGAGGCCGGCTGTTCCAGCAGGGCGTAGGCCTTGGCGTGAGGGTCGGTTTCCTGCCACACCGCGAATTCGTTCTGCATCACGTGCGAATCGCGGAACACCTGCGAGGCGCCGTGGCAGACGCTGTTGGAACAGCTGGCCACGCCCAGGTGTCTGTGCGCGGCGATCGCCTCCACCGCGCCGGCGGCGAAAGCGCCGGCCGGCAGCAGAACGACGCACACGGCAAGCATCCACGTACGCATTCTCATCGCCGAACTCCCCATTCAGGCGGGCGCCCTGGCAGCAGCGGGGCGCGCGGGCCGATTATGCCACGCGGCGGCCGGCTCGGCCGCCTGATCGGGGAACACGCAAAACGGCGCGCCGCCGTGACATCAGGCGGCGGCGACGGCCTCGATGCGGCGCCAGACGCAGCCGCCCTTGCTGGCCTTGTCGATGGCGGCCAGGCGCGCCTCGTGCGCGGCCAGCTCGGCCGCATCGGCAAAACGCACGCGCAGCGGCGGGCGCTCGCCCAGGGACAGCTGTGCGGCGGCGGCCCGGTCGGTCGAGGTATCGGCCTCGGGGGCGAAAAAATCCAGCGCGCCCTGGCCGGCGGTCAGGGCCAGGTAGACGTCGGCGAGGATCTCCGCGTCCAGCAGGGCGCCGTGCAGCTCGCGGTGGCTGTTGTCGATGTCCAGGCGCTTGCACAGCGCATCCAGGCTGTTGCGCTGGCCGGGATAGGTCTCGCGCGCCAGAGCCAGGGTATCCAGCACCGTGCAGTAGTCGCTGATGCGGCCGTAGGACGGCCCCAGCCGCGCCAGCTCGGCGTCGAGGAAGCCCAGGTCGAAGGCCGCGTTGTGGATGATGAGTTCCGCCCCTTTGATGTAAGCGAGGAACTCGTCGGCCACGTCGGCGAAGCGCGGCTTGTCGGCCAGGAACTCGATGCTGATGCCGTGCACGGCCTGGGCGCCGGCGTCGATATCGCGTTCGGGATTGAGGTAGTGGTGGAAATGGCTGCCGCTGACCCGCCGCGCCAGCAGTTCCACACAGCCCAGTTCGATCAGGCGGTGGCCGCGGGCGGCTTCCAGGCCGGTGGTTTCGGTATCGAGCACGATCTGGCGCATCAGGCGTCCTGGGTCTGGCGTTCGGCGGCCAGGCGGGCAGCCCGGTCCACACGTTCGTTGTCGGGATGGCCGGCATGGCCGCGGGTCCAGAACCATTCCACCTGATGGCGCGCGACCGCCTTGGCCAGACGCTCCCACAGATCCTGGTTCTTGACCGGCTTCTTGTCCGCAGTGCGCCAGCCGTTGGCCTGCCAGCGCGGCAGCCACTGCTGCATGCCCTGCTTGACGTACTGCGAATCGGTGGTGATGTGCACGCGGCAGGGCCGGGTGAGCTGCTCCAGCGCGGCGATAGCGCCCATCAGCTCCATGCGGTTGTTGGTGGTATCGCGTTCGCTGCCGGAAATTACTTTTTCAACATTTCCATAACGCAACAACGCAGCCCAGCCGCCGGGACCGGGATTGCCCAGGCAGGCGCCGTCGCTGAATACCTCGACCACCGCCGCCGCACTCATGCGGAAGCCCGCTGCGCGCCGGAAGCCAGGCGCGTGCGCACGCCGCGTGGACGCAGTGCGATGGTCTGCGCGCGCAGACGCGCGGCCTGGCCGCGCTTGCGTGCCAGCAGCAGCCAGCTCGGCCGCAACAGCGGCGGCAGCGGCAGGCCGGCGGCGAGACGCGCCGGCCCCACGCGCCGCTGCGCATAGGTATCGACGCCGGCAACCGCCAGGGCGCGGCGCCAGCCGGCGGCGGAGACGCAGTTCAGCGCGGCAGCATTGCGGCCCTGCCACAGCAGCCAGGGCCGCCAGGCGCCGTAGGGGGCGAAACCGCAGATCATGGCCACGCCGCCGGGCTCCAGCACGCGCACGACTTCCTCGCGCAAGCCGGCGAGATCGTCGATCAGCTCGAACGCATGCTGCAGCACCACCAGGCGGAAGCTTTCGTCGGCGAAAGGCAGCTCCGCCGGGGCGCATTCCACATCGCCGCCGAGGTGTCCGGCATCCCGCACCTGCAACCCCACGCGCCTGCCGAGCATCGGTGTACTCAGATGAGCCGCCAATCCCGCCCCGCAGCCGATGAACAGCCCCTGGCGTCCGAACACGCCGGCGCATTCGGGCGCGAGCGCGGCGAACTCGTGGCTCAGCAACGCGCGCAGGGGCGCGGTCTGGAACAGGGTATGAGGCTGCGGGAGCATAGTTCGGGCACAGGCGGGGAGAGGGATTTTGCCTAAGTCGCCGCAGCTTGTCCTGCGCGGCGCGCCGGCCGCGTTAAACCGGCTTAACGAGGTTTGCGGGACGCGCGGCTATAGTCGCGCGTCCCAAACCGCCTCAGCCGATTTCGTGATCCGCATACTGGCCCTGCCCGCCTTCGACGACAACTACCTCTGGCTGGTCCACGACCACGCCGGCAACGCGGTGGCGGTCGACCCGGGCGACGCGGCGCCGGTGCTGGCCGCGCTGCAGGCGCACGGACTGGCGCTGCGCGCCATCCTGCTGACGCATCATCATCCCGACCATATCGGCGGCGTGGCCGCGCTGTGCGAACGCTACGCCGTGGACGTGTACGCGCCGGACGACGAACGCATCCCGCACGCCACCCGCCGCGTGGCCGGCGGCGACCATATCGACCTGGCCACGCCCTCGCTGCGGCTGCAGGTGCTGGCCCTGCCGGGCCATACCCGCACCCATGTCGGCTACCACGGCGGCGGCCTGGTGTTCTGCGGCGATACCTTGTTCAGCGTCGGCTGCGGCCGTCTGTTCGAAGGCACGCCGGCGCAGATGCTGGCCTCGCTGGACACCCTGGCCGCGCTGCCGCCGGAGACGGCGGTGTACTGCGCGCATGAGTACACCTGGTCCAACTGCGCCTACGCGGCGACGGTGGAACCGGCCAACCCGGCGCTGCAGGAACGCATACGCCAGGTGCGTGCGCTGCGCGCCAGCGGCCAGCCCAGCCTGCCCACCAGCATAGGCCTGGAGCGCGCCACCAATCCCTTCCTGCGCGTGGACATGCCCGAGGTCATCGACTGGGGCCTGCACAGCCACGGTATCGCGCCCGGCGCGCGCGTGGAGCGCTTCGCCGCCCTGCGCCGCGGCAAGGACCAGTTCCGCCTGCCCGCGCTATGGTGAAGCCCATCCTGCGTCCACTGGCCGGCCTGTTGCCGGCGTTGTTGCTGGCCGCCTGTGCCAGCACGCCGCGGCCTGCGCCGGAAAACAGCGCGATCACCAGCGTGGGCACATTGCCGCCGCTGGATTTGCGCGTGGGGCCGCCGCAGAAGCTCGACGTACCGCTGGCGCCGGTGCCTGACCTAAACCTGGGCGGGGCCAGCAAGGCCGCGCCCGATGACGATGTCGCCTCGCTGTGGAAGCGCCTGCGCACGCGCTTTGCCATGCCCGGCTGCGAATACAGCCCGGCCGTGCAGCGCTGGGCGCGCACCTATACCCAGGGACCGGACCGCTTCGCCGCCTCGCTCAAGCGCGCCCTGCCCTTCCTGATGCTGGTGCTGGACGAACTGGAGCAACAGAACCTGCCGGGCGAGTTCGCCCTGCTGCCGTATCTGGAAAGCCATTACGAGCCGGTCGCCGGCCGCAGCGGCGCACCGGCCGGCATCTGGCAGTTCATGCCCGACACCGCACGCAGCGTGGGCCTGCAGCTTTCGCCGCATTACGACGGCCGTCTGGATGCCTGGGCGTCCAGTACCGCCGCGGTCGGCATGCTCAAGCGCTACCAGGACGAGTTCGGCGACTGGCGCCTGGTCGACATGGCGTTCAACGCCGGCGAATACCGGGTCAAGAAACTGCTGCAGGAAAACCGCAGCACCATGAGCCGGGAGGAAATCGCCCAGCTCAAGCTGTCGCCGGTGACGCACGAGCACCTGGCCAAGCTGCTCGCGCTGGGCTGCGTGATCAACGACCCCGCGCGCTTCGGCGTGACCCTGCCGGAACCTTCGGCCGACGATCATCTGGTGCGCGTCGCGCTGACCGCGCCCATCGACATCCGCGTCGCCGCGCGCCTGGCCGAAGTGCCCGAGGACACCCTGCGCCGCTACAACGCCGGCCACCGCCAGGCCCGCATCTCCGCGTCCTCGCCCATGCACCTGCTGCTGCCCAAGCCGGCGCTGTCGCGCTTCCAGCAGCGCTACACGCAACTGGCTCCGGCGGCCTGGAGCACCTGGGACGCAGTCAAGCTGCGCGAGCCGCGCGGCGTGGAGGAACTGGCCGGCGCGGCAGCCGTGCCCATAGATCTGGTCGGCGCCGCCAACGGCACGCATCCGGCCAAGGAATTTGCCGCCGGCACGACGGTGTTCCTGCCCTCGGCCCTGGGCAAGAACGTGGGCACGCCGCCGCCGGTGCCGCTGTCGCCGGAAGCGCAGCGCCGCGGCGAGGCCAGCACCATCACGGTCAAGAGCGGCGACAATTTGTGGACACTGGCCAAGGCGCACAAAGTCAGCGTCGCCAATCTGCGCCGCTGGAACGGACTGAGCGAGAAATCTCAGCTTAAGCCCGGCCAGAAGCTCTTCATCCAGGCCGTGGACTGAAGGTGCGCCGCACGCCGCGCAGCCAAACGGGCGTTCGGGCAGGGATCCAGCCAAACCGCTACACTCCGGCGTTGCACTGCAGATTTCATCAAGTCGGGAGGTTTCATGGGTTTCTTGCACGGCAAGCGGGCGCTGATCGTCGGCATCGCCAGCCAACGCTCCATCGCCTGGGGCATCGCCAATGCGATGCATCGCGAAGGGGCCCAACTGGCCTTCACCTACCAGAACGAGCGCCTGCGCGACCGCGTCGACGAGGCCGCCAGCGCCTTCGGCAGCAACATAGTCCTGCCCTGCGACGTGTCCAGCGACGCCGAGATCGACACCTTGTTCAGCGAACTGGGCAAGCACTGGGACGGCTTCGACATCCTCGTCCATTCGGTCGGCTTCGCCCCGCGCGAAGCGCTGCAGGGCGGCTTCCTCGACGGCCTCACGCGCGAGAACTTCGGCATCGCCCATGACGTTTCCAGCTATAGCCTGGCTGCGCTGGCCAAGGCGGCGCGTCCGCTGATGCAGGGCCGCGGCGGCTCGGTGCTGACCCTGAGCTATCTCGGCGCCGAGCGCGCGCTGTCCAACTACAACGTGATGGGCCTGGCCAAGGCCAGCCTCGAAGCCTGCGTGCGCTACCTCGCTTTCAATCTCGGCCCGGACGGCACGCGCGTGAACGCGATCTCGGCCGGTCCGATCAAGACCCTGGCCGCCGCCGGCATCTCCAACTTCCGCAAGATGCTCGACCACGTCGAGGAACACGCGCCGCTGCGCCGCAGCGTGACCATCGACGAAGTCGGCAATGTCGCCGCCTTCCTGTGCTCGGACCTGGCTTCCGGCGTGACCGGCGAGATCACCTACGTGGACTCGGGCTACAACATCCTCGGCATGACCGGCATCTGAGCGTCCGCCAGCGTATGTACTGCGAAAAAGCTGCCGCGAGGCAGCTTTTTTGTTGGGCGGCGTAGCGCGCGCTAGTGTCCGTCGATGACGAAGCGGCGGCGGCGCAGCCACGCTTGCGGCGCGGAAGCGATCCATGCGCCGTTCCGGCTTCTTCCAAAGAAACGCAGCGGCATCGGCTTTCCCTGCATGCACCGGCGGCCTGCAGTCCGGCGTCCGCGCAGCGCGCTGTGCGCCTGACGCCAGCTTCCGCGGCCGCCGCGAATTCCGTGTGCACCGGATGCCGCGCAGTGCTGCAAGAGCTGGCGCGGGCGGCTCGGTTCCCGAAAGCGAAAAAGCCGCCCGTAGGCAGCTTTTTCTTCACGCGGGCGGAGCCTGGAACGCCTTACTGCAGGCGATCCTCGGCCACCTGGATCTTGGCCACCTTGCGCAGCGATTCGATGAATTCGCGCGTGCTGGCCATGGCTTCCAGGTTCTGCAGCTGGCTGCGCACGGCTTCGCGGCCGGCGTCGTCGACCTTGGCCACATCGCCGTCGGTGACCTTGTCCACGGCGAACAGGGCGTAGGCGTCTTCGATCAGCGAGACCTGGCCGTATTCGGGCTTGCCTTCGGCCGGACGCGGCAGCTTGAACGCGGCGGCGATGATGCGCGAATCGACATTGGCAGCGCCGCGGCCGGTGCCCTTGGCCTCGGCCACGCTGAGCTTGAGTTCGGTCGCGAGCTGTTCCAGCGTCTCGCCCTTGCGCAGGCGGGCCAGCAGCGCATCGGCCTGTTCACGCGCCTGCTTGGCCAGGGCCTGCTTGACCAGGCGGGTGCGGATTTCCTCGCGCACTTCCTCCAGCGGCCGCGGCTCGCTGCGCTTGTGCTCGGCCAGGCGCACGATGGCCTTGTGGTCCGGGCCCAGGTCGATCAGGTCGGAATTGTTGCTTTCGATCAGCACGCTCTCGGAGAAGGCGGCCTTGATCACATTCGGATTGGCAGCGATGCCGGGGCCGCCGCCGCGGCCGAACAGCGGCGTCTTCTGCACCGCGACGCCGGCCGCCTTGGCGGCAGGTTCCAGCGAACCCGAATCGTTGCTGGCGACGTCGACCACGTTGCCGGCGAGCTTGTTGAACTGGCTCTCACGCTCGGTTTCGAGGTAGGCCTTGGCCAGCTCCGGCTTCATTTCGTCGAAGGACTTTTCCTTGCGCTCGCGCACATCGCGCAGCTGGATCACGTGATAACCCTCGGCCGACAGCACCGGCTCGGAGATCTCGCCCTTCTTCAGCGCGAACAGGGCCGCATCGAAGGCCGCGTCGGTCACGCCGGGCTCCAGCCAGCCCAGGTCGCCGCCCTGGCTCTTGGAGCCCAGGTCTTCGGAGGATTGCTTGGCCAGGGCCGCGAAATCCTTGCCCTCGCGCGCGCTCTTGGCGATTTCCTGGGCCTTGGCCAGGGCAGCCTTCTGCGCGTCGGCGTCGCCGCCCTTGGCCGAGATCAGGATATGCGAGGCCAGGCGCTGCTCCGGCGTGAGATAGCGCGCCTTTTCCTGTTCGTAGCGTTCGCGCAGCACGCTGTCGTCGGGCGTCTCGTCGATCTTGAGATCGGAAGCCTTGAGTTCGACGTACTCCAGCGCGACCTGCTCCGGCGTCATGTAGTCCGCGGTGTTGGACTTGTAGAAGGCCTCGACTTCCGCGTCCTCGATCTTGGGTTCGCCGGCAGGCTTGGGCAGGGTCAGGGTGCGCAGGTCGCGGGTCTGGTCGCGCAGGCGGATATGTGCGTCGATTTCCTTGGCCGTGACAATACCGATGGTGCCGATCAGGGTCGGCAGCTCATTGGCCGCCAGTTGCTGGCGCTGCTCTTCCTGGAACGCCACCGGCGTCTTGCGGATACCGGCGAGCAGGGCGATGTAGCTGGCTTCGTCAAACTTGCCGTCCACCTGGAACTGCGGAATGCTGCGGATCAGATCGCGCACGCGGTCATCGGGAACGACGATGCCGAGCTTCTCGTTGGCGGCCAGCAGCAGCTGCCTGTCGATCAGGGTGTCGAGCACCTGGCGCTTGATCTCCGGCCGTTCCAGCAGGGCCGGATCCAGCTGGCCGCCGGAACGCGCCATCATGTTCTGGCGGTAGTTCTGGAAGGCTTCGCGGAACTGGTCCGGCGAGATCTCGGTCTTGTCGACCTTGGCCACCCAGGTTTCGTTGCGTCCCTGGAAATACGACTCGATGCCGAAGAACGAGAACACGAAGATCAGCGCGCCGAGCACGATCTTGGCTATCAGTCCGGAGGTCTTGTCTCGCAGTGATTGCAGCATGGGAGGCTTGCCTGAACTTTTAGGTGGAGACCAGCCGCAGCGTGGTTGCGCCGCAACCTGCGCCAGTCTGGCGCGTTTCCGGTCGGACGGTGGGCTGCCCGGCCAGATAGAAAAAAGGGCGCCTGATGCGGCGCCCTTTGAAACGTGGCGGAGTGGACGGGACTCGAACCCGCGACCCTCGGCGTGACAGGCCGATATTCTAACCGACTGAACTACCACTCCACGGTATTGGTGGGTGCTGAGGGTTTCGAACCCCCGACCCTCTCCGTGTAAGGGAGACGCTCTACCGCTGAGCTAAGCACCCCTCGCGGGAGCCAATTAGTTTAGGGCATCCTTCAGGGCTTTGCCAGCCTTGAAGGCCGGATTCTTGGAGGCCTTGATCTTGATGGCTTCGTTGGTGCGCGGGTTGCGGCCGGTGCGGGCGGCGCGTTTGCGCACGGCGAAGGTTCCGAAGCCGACCAGCGAGACAGTGTCGCCTTTCTTCAGCGCCTTGGTGATCACTTCGATCATCGCATCGACGGCCTTGGCCGCGTCGACCTTGGTCATCTCGGCGGCGTCGGCGATCGCGCCCACGAATTCTGATTTGTTCATTTAACACGCCCTCTCGGAAACTGCGACCCGCTGCGCTTTTGTTCTGTGGCGAAACGCCGCCGTCCCTGGAATGCCGGGTAGTTGCAGGAAGTGCGTTTCGCGGACCCCGTGATCGCCCGGACCCTTGCGGCCTCCCGGATCACGCCGCGGCCTTTATACCAGCGGCCCAGTAGGCACGCAACAAAGGACGGAGCGGTGTTTTCCCGGCTTTTTTTGCGTTTTCCGCCGTGCTATCGACGACGTTGAACACACCGGGGAAGCGTCCGCCGGCACCATGAAAAACGGCGGCACGAGGCCGCCGTTTCCGTATCGCTGTGCAACAGCCGCGCTCAGTGCGGACGTACCGGCTGGGGTTCAGCCGCTTCCTCGCGCTTGCCGTCGGCAGCGGGCTCCGCCTGCGCCTTCTGTACCGGCGTCAGCGGCCGCTCCAACGCGATGTCGAGCACTTCGTCGATCCAGCGGACTGCATGGATGTCCAGGGTTTCCGTGACATTCTTCGGAATGTCGGCGAGGTCCTTCTTGTTTTCCTCCGGAATGATCACGGTGGTGATGCCGCCGCGGTGCGCTGCCAGCAGCTTCTCCTTGAGCCCGCCGATCGGCAGCACGCGGCCGCGCAGGGTGATCTCGCCGGTCATGGCCACTTCCGAGCGCACCGGCACCTTGGTCAGGGCCGACACCAGGGCCGTGCACATGGCGATGCCGGCACTGGGGCCATCCTTGGGCGTGGCGCCTTCGGGAACGTGGATGTGGATGTCGTTCTTCTGGTGGAACTCGGGATCTATGCCCAGACGGTCCGAGCGCGCGCGCACTACGCTGAGCGCGGCGTGGATGGATTCCTGCATCACATCGCCGAGCTGGCCGGTGTGGATGAGCTTGCCCTTGCCCGGCACGATGGTGCCTTCGATGCTGAGCAGGTCGCCGCCGACCTGGGTCCAGGCCAGGCCGGTGACCAGGCCGATCTCGTTCTGCAGCTCGGCGCGCCCGAAGGTGTACTTCTGCACACCGAGATACTGGTCGAGATTGGCCGCGGTTATCGCCACCGTGGCCGCCGCCGCGGGCTTGGCCTTGGCCGCCTTGCCCTTGGCGGGCTTGGCCGCCTTTTCCTTGGCCTCGCTCTCGCGCAGGGAAAGCTCCTTGACCACCTTGCGGCAGACCTTGGAGATCTCGCGTTCGAGATTGCGCACGCCGGATTCCCGCGTGTAGTAGCGGATGATGTCGCGCAGCGCATCCTCGTCGACGCTGATCTCCTCCGGCTTCAGGCCGTTGGCCTTGATCTGCTTGGGCAGCAGGTAGCGCCGGGCAATGTTGATCTTCTCTTCCTCGGTATAGCCGGGGATGCGGATGACCTCCATGCGGTCCAGCAGCGGCGCCGGGATGTTGAGCGAGTTCGCAGTCGCGATCCACATCACCTCGGACAGGTCGAAATCGACTTCGAGGTAGTGGTCGTTGAACGCGGTGTTCTGCTCCGGATCCAGCACTTCGAGCAGGGCCGAGGACGGATCGCCGCGGAAGTCCATCGACATCTTGTCGATCTCGTCGAGCACGAACAGCGGATTGCGCGTGCCGGCCTTGGACATGTTCTGCACGATGCGGCCCGGCATGGAGCCGATGTAGGTGCGGCGGTGGCCGCGGATCTCGGCCTCGTCGCGCACGCCGCCCAGCGACATGCGCACGAACTTGCGGTTCGTGGCCTTGGCGATGGACTGGCCCAGACTGGTCTTGCCCACGCCCGGCGGTCCGACCAGGCACAGGATGGGGCCTTTCATCTTGTTCACGCGCTGCTGCACGGCGAGGTATTCGAGGATGCGCTCCTTGACCTTCTCCAGGCCGAAGTGATCCTCGTCCAGCACATCCTGGGCGACCTTGAGATCCTTGCGCACCTTGCTGGACTTCTTCCACGGCACGCCGACCAGCCAGTCGATGTAGTTGCGCACGACGGTGGCCTCGGCCGACATCGGCGACATCTGCTTGAGCTTGTTCAGCTCGGCGCGGGCCTTGGTCTCCACCGGCTTGGGCATGCCGGCCTCGCCGATCTTGCGCGCGAGTTCGTCCAGTTCGTTCGGCGCCTCTTCGAGATCGCCGAGCTCCTTCTGGATCGCCTTCATCTGCTCGTTGAGGTAGTACTCGCGCTGGCTCTTCTCCATCTGCGACTTGACCCGGCCGCGGATGCGCTTCTCGATCTGCTGTACGTCGATTTCGCCGTCGACGAAGCCCATCAGCGCCTCGAAGCGGTCGCCCACGTCAACCATTTCCAGCAGGCGCTGCTTGTCGGCCAGGCGGATGGACAGGTGCGCGGCGATGGTGTCGGCCAGGCGGCTGGGATCGTCTATCCCCGCCAGGGTGGCGAGCAGTTCCTGCGGCACCTTGCGGTTGAGTTTTACAAATTGCTCAAAGGTGGACACCAGCGAGCGCGACACGACTTCGATCTCGCGCTCGGAGCGCGAATAGCCCGGCTCCAGCGGCTTGACGCTGCCGACCAGCACGCCGTCGCGGTCGCGGTAGCCGCGGATCTCCGCGCGTGCTGCGCCTTCGACCAGCACCTTGATGGTGCCGTCCGGCAATTTCAGCAGCTGCAGCAGCGAGGCCAGCGTGCCGACCGAATGCAGATCGGTCTCGCGCGGATCGTCCACGTCCGGGCTGCGCTGGGCGACCAGCAGGATCTGCTTGTCGCCTTCCATCGCCACGTCCAGCGCGCGGATCGATTTCTCGCGGCCGACGAACAGCGGAATCACCATGTGCGGATAAACCACCACGTCGCGCAGCGGCAGCACAGGCAGCTCGAGCAGGCGCGATTCGTTGGCGGCAGAGGACTTTTCGGACTTATCCATGAAGCTTTTCCTGGCGGCGGCCGCTGGGACCGAGCGGATTGGGATTAGCCTGAGTGCAGGCTACTGGAGCGTCAAGTGCGGACGGCGTGAACGAATGCAAGTCCGCATGCGCGTTTCCACATGCGAGTTGCGTGCCGAAGGGCTTGCGGCGCGGCGATTCGCACCGGACTCGACGCTGCGGGCGGGCGCGCGAAGGCGCGGCACCGGGCTGGCAAGGCGGCGCGGGCGGCGGAACCGCCCGCGCCGGGATGCGGGATTACTCGGCGACGGCGCGCGACTGCAGGTTGCCGCGGTAGATCAGGTAGGGCTCGGCCTGGCCGTTGATGACGGCCTCGTCCACGACGACCTTGCTGACGTGCTCCAGCGAGGGCAGCTCGTACATGGTGTCCAGCAGCACCTGTTCCAGGATGGTGCGCAGGCCGCGCGCGCCGGTCTTGCGCTTGAGCGCCTTGCGCGCGACCGCGGTCAGGGCCTCGGGGCGGAATTCCAGCTCGGCGCCTTCCATCTCGAACAGCTTCTTGAACTGCTTGACGATGGCGTTCTTGGGCTCGGTAAGGATCTTGACCAGGGCAACCTCGTCCAGTTCCTCCAGCGTGGCGAACACCGGCAGGCGGCCGACGAACTCAGGAATGAGGCCGAACTTGACCAGGTCTTCCGGCTCGACGTCGGCGAGTACCTTGCCGACAGAATTCGTCTGTTTCTTGCTGCGGACGTCGGCCGAGAAGCCGATGCCGGTGGATTCGCCGCGCTGCTGGATGATCTTTTCCAGCCCGGCGAAGGCGCCGCCGCAGATGAACAGGATGTTCTTGGTGTCGACCTGGAGGAACTCCTGCTGCGGATGCTTGCGCCCGCCCTGGGGCGGCACCGAGGCGATGGTGCCCTCGATCAGCTTCAGCAGAGCCTGCTGCACGCCTTCGCCGGAGACATCGCGGGTGATCGACGGGTTCTCGCTCTTGCGCGAGATCTTGTCGATTTCGTCGATGTAGACGATGCCGGTCTGCGCCTTCTCCACGTCGTAGTCGCATTTCTGCAACAGCTTCTGGATGATGTTTTCCACGTCCTCGCCGACATAGCCTGCTTCGGTCAGCGTGGTCGCATCGGCGATGGTGAACGGCACGTTCAGCAGGCGCGCCAGGGTCTCGGCCAGCAGGGTCTTGCCCGAGCCGGTGGGACCGACCAGCAGGATGTTGGACTTGGCCAGTTCGACCTCGTCGCTCTTCTGGCGGGTTTCCAGGCGCTTGTAATGGTTGTAGACGGCGACCGCGAGCGTCTTCTTGGCGCGGGTCTGGCCGATCACGTACTGGTCCAGCACGTCCATGATCTCGCGCGGCTTGGGCAGGTGGCTGCGCGCGCTGGCGGCCTTTTCCTCAAGCTCCTCGCGGATGATGTCGTTGCAAAGCTCGACGCACTCGTCGCAAATGAACACCGACGGACCGGCAATCAGCTTGCGGACCTCGTGCTGACTCTTGCCGCAGAACGAACAGTAGAGAATCTTCCCGCTGTCGCTCGAACGGCCCTGCCGATCGTCAGTCATGCTCTGCCTCAGAAACCGGGGTAAACGTATTCGTCACGAAGAATAGAACCCGCTGCGCCCGCGGCGCAAGCGCGGGTGCAGGACGGGGGTGTCGCAGGGACAGGTCAACGGGGATCAGGACTTGACGCTGTCCACCGGGCGTTTTTCCAGCACGGCGTCGATCAGGCCGTACTTCTGGGCGTCCGGGGCGCTCATGAAATTGTCACGATCCGTGTCCTTGGCGATGACGTCGATCGGCTGGCCGGTGTGCTTGGCCATGATCTCGTTCAGGCGCTGGCGGATGGTGAGGATCTCGCGGGCGTGGATGTCGATGTCCGAAGCCTGGCCGCTGAAGCCGCCCAGGGGCTGGTGGATCATCACGCGGGAATTCGGCAGCGCGTAGCGCTTGCCCTTGGTGCCCGCGGTCAGCAGCAGCGCGCCCATGCTGGCCGCCTGGCCGATGACCATGGTGCTGACGTCCGGCTTGAGGAACTGCATGGTGTCGTAGATCGCCATGCCGGCCGTGACCGAGCCGCCCGGGCTGTTGATGTACAGGTTGATGTCCTTGTCCGGGTTTTCCGACTCCAGGAACAGCAGCTGCGCCACCACGACATTGGCCATGTAGTCGTCGATGGGCCCGACGAGGAAGATCACGCGCTCTTTCAGCAGGCGCGAGTAAATGTCATAAGCCCGTTCGCCGCGCGAGGTCTGCTCGACCACCATCGGGACGAGGTTCAGGCTGCGGATCGGTTCAAAACCCTTGGACATGTTTCACTCCGGAGCAAATCGGCCCGGGCCAGGGGCGAATGATGCGGCCTGCCGGACCGGCCACGGGGCCGGTCCTGTCTGCAGATGGAGAACAGGGGCGGGCTCCTCGGAACCCGCCCCTGCGGCGATCAGGCCGTAGGACGCATCACCTCGTTGAAGCTCAGCTTCTGCTCGGTGACCTTGGCCTTGTCGGCGATCCACTCGGCCACCTGATCCTCGATGACCCGGCTCTGCAGCGCGTTCATCAGTTGGGGATCGCGGTTGTACAGTTCAACCACCTGCTGCGGCTCTTCGTAGGTCGAGGCGATGGTGGTCAGGGTTTCGGCGACGCGGCGGGAATCCAGGCGGATGTCGTTCTGGCGGGCGATCTCGCCCAGCAGCAGACCGGCAGCGACACGGCGGCGCGCGATTTCGGTGAAGGCTTCCGGCGGGAAACCGCCGGCCTGGCCCTGCTGGCGGGCGTTGGCTTCGGACTGGCGCGCCAGGGACTCCGACTCGGCCTGGATCATGCTGTTAGGCAGTTCCAGGTCGGCATGGGCGGCGACCAGCTTCTCGACCACTTCATTCTTGAGACGGCCCAGCAGGGTGCCCTTGAGTTCGCGTTCCAGGTTGGCGCGCACGTCTTCGCGGAACTTCTCCAGGCCACCGCCGACGATGCCGAAGGCGGCGAAGAAGTCGTCGTCCAGGGTCGGCAGTTCGGAGGTCTGCACGCGCACGATCTTGAGCGCGACGGACGCTTCCTTGCCGGCCAGGTTCTCGTTGCGGAAATCCGCCGGGAAGGTCAGGTTCAGGGTCTTCTCGTCGCCCGGGTTCAGGCCGACCAGGGCATCTTCCAGTTCACGGAACAGCGCGCCCGAGCCGATCACGGTGCCGACGCGGTCCACGCCTTCGGCCGGGAAGCGGTAGTCGCCGGTCTGGGCCGAGTATTCGAACAGGGCCATGTCGCCGGCCGCGGCGGGGTTTTCCGCGGCGCGCCAGCTGCGGCGCTGCTGGCGCAGGGTTTCGATCATCTGGTCGACGTCGGCGTCGGTCACGTCGGCGGCCAGGCGCACAACCTCCAGGCCGGAGACGTCGATGGTGCCCACGTCCGGGATCACTTCAAAGGTGGCGGTGTATTCGATCTCGCCGTTGCTGGGCACGCCCGTGGTGTTCACGGCCGGCGGCATGGCGGCGCGCAGCTTCTGCGTTTCCAGCGCCTGCGGCAGGGTGACACGGATCAGTTCGGAGAGGGCTTCGCCGCGCACCTGGGCGCCGAAGCGCTGCTCGATGACCTTGGCCGGAACCTTGCCCGGGCGGAAGCCGTTCAGGCGGACGCTGCGGCCCAGGTCGACCAGGCGATTGCGCACCTGGCTGTCGAGCTGGTCGGCCGGGACCCGCACGGTGAGCTTGCGCTCGAGTTTGCCCACGTTTTCAACGGAAACTTGCATTGTTGCTCCTCGAACGGCAATCGGCCGCATGCACACCACCGGCGCGCGCGGCCACGAAGTACTGATCTGGTGCGAACGGAGAGAATCGAACTCTCACGGGTTTCCCCACTGGAACCTAAATCCAGCGCGTCTACCAATTCCGCCACATTCGCACGCCTTCACGCCCCCAGGCGGGACCGTGATAACGCCTGCTTTGCGGAAAGCCACATGAGGACCGACGAAAGGAAGGTGGTGGGCCGCCCCAGACTCGAACTGGGAACCTACGGATTAAGAGTCCGCTGCTCTACCAATTGAGCTAGCGGCCCACGAAAAACTGGGGTGGATGATGGGATTCGAACCCACGACCCTCGGAATCACAATCCGATGCTCTAACCGACTGAGCTACATCCACCACAAACTTACGATCGCATTGGCGCGCCCGACAGGACTCGAACCTGCAACCGTCGGCTTAGAAGGCCGATGCTCTATCCGGTTGAGCTACAGGCGCAGTCTCTGGCTTGCGCGGTTGGTCGGGGTAGAGGGATTCGAACTCTCGACATCCAGCTCCCAAAGCTGGCGCTCTACCAGGCTGAGCTATACCCCGTCAGTCCAGACTTCGGTCACCCGTGACTATCCCAAAGAAACGAGGATGTTACGGATGGCTGTCAGTACCGTCAATTGCCGAGGGCGGAACCCGTTGCCTTGCAACAAACCACACGCGACTGAAACACCGCCAAACAAAAGGGTGCCGCAGCACCCTCATGTAAATGGCGCGCCCGGAAGGATTCGAACCTCCGACCACCAAGTTCGTAGCCTGGTACTCTATCCAGCTGAGCTACGGGCGCGCACTAACCTTGCCTTCCTTGCAACATCCGGCGCATCCCTTGCGCCGTCCCGCCGTTTGGTTTGCACCGCGACGAGAAGCGGGATTATTCGGATCCAAGGCTACCTCGTCAATAGGTTTCGTGAATTTTTTTTGGCTGCCGGTGATGCGGGCGCCATGTCACGACCCTGCCGATTGTAGCTTTTTCCACATCATCACAAATTACCGCAACAGCTTTTGCACAGGCGGATGCTTTCACATCGCCCTGCCCTGCACAGCGGGGCATCGCGATTGCAGCACCGCCGCCGGACACCGGCCGCGCATCGGCGCCGATCACGGTCCCCGCATTAAAAAAGCCCCGATCGCTCGGGGCTTTTCGCATCTGGCGGAGAGAGAGGGATTCGAACCCTCGATAGAGCTTTTGACCCTATACTCCCTTAGCAGGGGAGCCCCTTCGGCCTCTCGGGCATCTCTCCGGATTTTTTCCACCGCGGCCGCGTTGCGGTTCGGCGAGGCGCGGAAGAATAGCGGCTAGTCGGCGCCGGGTAAAGCCCGTCGTCAGGATTCGTTGCCGCCCGCTGCCGGATCCTGCTCGCGCTTGATGCGCTGGTAGATTTCCTCGCGGTGCACGGCGACATCTTTGGGCGCATTGATACCAATGCGGACCTGGTTGCCCTTCACTCCGAGCACGGTGACCGTGACTTCGTCTCCGATCATCAGGGTCTCTCCGACCCGGCGAGTCAGAATCAGCATCGTTCGTCTCCTTTCGCCTTACGTCCCGGCCCTACGTCCTGGCTACCGTACATTGATCAAGCGAATGCACACGGGACCGTTTGGCAGCCTGCTCAGCTGATTCCGCGGTCCTCCCCGTTTGTTCCACGATCCGAAGAAAATCAGCGAATCGTTTCAGCCGCCACTGAATTTTTTTCTTGCAGATTAGGGGGCGACCACGCCGGCCGATACTAGCGGACGCCCACCGGCCACGCAATTGAAGTGAGGCATTACTTTCGTCAGATTGCCGCCGCCGCATGCCCCACAGCTAGCGGACATCGGCCAGTACCGCTATCACGTAAAAACCGCGACGAAACCTTCACATCCGCGGCGGCAATCCAACGGTGCCGGCATCACGCCAGCTGCTGTTCCACCCAACCGCGCACCTCGTCCAGCACGCGCGGCAGCTGCGGCGAATCCTCGCCGCCGCCCTGGGCCATGTCGGGACGACCGCCGCCCTTGCCGCCGATCTGGCGCGCGACGAAGCCGACCAGATCGCCGGCCTTGACCTTGCCCAGGGCGGCGCCCTGGACGCCGGCGGCGAGGGAGACCTTGCCGTCCGCTCCGGCGGCAAGCAGGACGATACTGTCCGGCAGGCGCGCCTTGATCTGGTCCACGCCTTCGCGCAGGCCCTTGGCGTCCAGTCCGTCCAGACGCGCGACCACCAGCCTGATGCCGCCCAGGTCGACGGCGGTCTCGGCCAACTGGGCGGTGGCCGCGCCGGCGGCCTTGGCCTTGAAGGATTCCAGTTCGCGCTCCAGACGCTTCTGCCGCTCGAACAGCTGGCGCAGCTTGTCGGCCGCATCGCCGGCGGAGGAACCGAGCAGTTCGGCAACCTCGTCCAGGCGCCGCTCTTCCTCGCGCACGAAGGCCAGCGCGCCGGCGCCGGTCACGGCTTCGATGCGGCGCACGCCGGAGGCGACGCCGCTCTCGCCCAGGATCTTGAACAGGCCTATGTCGCCGGTACGGCCCACGTGGGTGCCGCCGCACAGCTCGGTGGAGAACTCGCCGAACTTCATGACGCGCACGTGCTCGCCGTATTTCTCGCCGAACAGGGCCATGGCGCCGAAATCCAGCGCATCCTTGTAGGCCATGTTGCGCACGTCGGCGGCGGCGTTGCGGCGGATCTCGGCATTGACCAGATCCTCGATCTGGCGCAGCTCATCGGCACCGACCGGCTGGAAATGGGAGAAATCGAAACGCAGCCGGTCGGGCGCTACCAGCGAGCCCTTCTGCGTCACGTGCGTGCCCAGCACCTGGCGCAGCGCGGCGTGCATCAGGTGGGTGGCGGAATGGTTGAGCACCGTGGCCTGGCGGCGGGCGGCGTCGATTTCGCCGTGGAGAGCTTCGCCCAGGCGCAGGGTCTTGCCTTCCCAGCGGCCGACGTGGCCGTGGAAGGTGCCGGCCAGCTTGATCGTGTCGCGCACCAGGAAACGGCCGTAGCCCGTGCTGAGCACGCCGGTGTCGCCGACCTGGCCGCCGGATTCCGCATAGAACGGCGTGCGGTCCAGTACCAGCGTGGCTTCCTCGCCGTCGCCGAGTTCATCGACCAGGCGCGCACCGCGCACGATGCCGACCAGCTTGAGATCGTCGGCAGCGTAAAGCGGTGCGCCGTGGCCGAGGAACTGCGTCGGCGGCAGCTGCTGGATGGCCTCGGCCGAGAGCGAGGCTTTGTTCTCGAACTGGCTGCCCTTGCGGCCGCGCTCGCGCTGCTGCTCCATTTCGGCCTCGAAGCCGGGCATGTCAACCGACCAGCCGTGCTCGCGGGCGACGTCTGCCGTCAGGTCGACGGGGAAGCCATAGGTGTCGTACAGCGTGAAGGCGATCTGGCCGGGCACCGTTTTCGATGCCCCCCCGGCATGCGAGGTGTCGTCTTTCAACGCCGACTCCAGCAGCTTCATGCCGTTTTCCAGCGTCTCGGCAAAACGTTCCTCTTCCTTGCGCAGTGCGCCTTCGACGAACTCGCGCTTCGCGGCGAGCTCGGGATAGGCCTGCCCCATCATGTCGATCAGCGGACCAACCATCTGGTGAAAGAACGGCTGCTTGCGTCCCAGCATGTAGCCATGCCGCAGCGCCCGCCGGATGATGCGGCGCAGTACATAGCCGCGGCCTTCGTTGGACGGCAGCACCCCGTCGACGATCAGGAACGCGCAGGCGCGGATATGGTCGGCGATGACGCGCAGCGACTTGTTCTCCAGGTCGGCCGTACCGGTCAGTGCCGCGGCGGCCTTGATCAGGTGCTGGAACAGGTCGATCTCGTAGTTGGAATGCACGTGCTGCAGCACGGCCGAGACGCGCTCCAGGCCCATGCCGGTGTCCACACACGGTGCCGGCAGCGGCGTCAGCGTGCCGTCGGCGGCGCGGTCGAACTGCATGAACACGTTGTTCCAGATTTCGATGAAGCGGTCGCCATCCTCATCCGGCGATCCCGGCGGGCCGCCCGGGATATGCGCACCGTGGTCGTAGAAGATCTCGGTGCAGGGGCCGCAGGGGCCGGTGTCGGCCATCTGCCAGAAATTGTCCGAGGCGTAGGGCGCGCCCTTGTTGTCGCCGATGCGGATGATGCGTTCCGGCGGCAGGCCGACGACTTTGTGCCAGATGTCGAAGGCTTCGTCGTCGGTGTGGTAGATCGTGACCAGCAGGCGTTCCTTGGGCAGCTTCCAGACTTCGGTCAGCAGCTCCCAGGCGTAGACGATGGCGTCGTGCTTGAAGTAGTCGCCGAAGCTGAAATTGCCCAGCATCTCGAAGAAGGTGTGGTGGCGGGCGGTGTAGCCGACCTGGTCCAGGTCGTTGTGCTTGCCGCCCGCGCGCACGCAGCGCTGCGAGGAGACGGCGCGGGTGTAGCTGCGCTTTTCCGCACCGAGGAAGACGTCCTTGAACTGCACCATGCCGGCGTTGGTGAACAGCAGGGTCGGGTCGTTGCCCGGCACCAGCGGGCTGGAAGGCACGATTTCGTGCCCCTTGCTCTTGAAGAAATCGAGGAAACTCTGGCGGATCTCGGCACTGCTCTGCATGGCGTCATCGTCACTGAGGCGGAATGGCGGACACGCCGCTGGACGACCGGCCAGGATGCCTCGGAAGTGCGGATCAAGCTGCCATCCCGTTGCGGATCGGGATGTGAGTGCGCTGCGACGGGCAATGCCGCACCGGCCCATGACGACCGGCGCGCCCGTTCAGACCATCCCTAATCGAACTCCTCGGCGGAGTCGTCCACGTCGTCGGCGTGGGTGATGGCTCTTACTGTGGCGGCATCAAAGCCCCGGCGCAAGAGGAAGGCCGCGCGGCGCTGGGTTTCCTGGCGGTCCGCCGCGGCACCGGCGCCGTAGCGGCGGCGGTAGATCTGACGCGCCAGAGCCAGCCAGTCGGCGCCTTCCTCGATCAGGGCCTGCTGGGCGGCCGCGTCGTCTATGCCGTGGCTGCGCAGCTCGGCGCGGATGCGCCGCGGCCCCTGGCCCTGGGCGACGCGGCTGCGTACCAGCAGGCCGGCGAAGCGGCCGTCGCTCTGGAAGGATTGTTCCTGCAGCCGGCCCAGCGCTTCGGCGGTCTCGTCGGGGCTGTAGCCGGTACGGGCCAGCTTGCGCTTGAGTTCGCGCCCCGAATGCTCGCGCCGGCTCAGCAGGCCCAGGGCCTTGCCGTAGGCGCTGGGCTGGGGCCGGGTGCGGCGGCCGGTGTCGTTTTCGTCGCCGTCCCGGCATCCGGCAGCATCGCCGCCGAGGGCCTGGCCCGTGGTATCGCCGCCCTGATCGCGGCTTTCGTCATGGCGTTGATAACGACTTCGGCGACCGTCGTCGCTGCGCCCCGCGGCGTAGTCATGGCCCGGGGCGCCGGGGCGCCCGCCTGCATCGGCACTGCCCCGGCTGCCGCCTGCATCGGCACTGCCCCGGCTGCCGCCTGCATCGGCACGGCCCCGGCCGCCGCCTGCATCGGCACGGCCCCGGCCGCCGCCTGCATCGGCACGATCCCGGCTGCCGCCTGCATCGTCAGGGTCACGGCCACCGTGCGCATCGTCTTCGTCGCGGCGGCCGCGTCCGGCGGACGGCCGCGCATTCCATCCGGCCCGCGCGCCCGCCCCGGTCTCCACACCTCGTCGGCGCCCCTCGCCTTCCGGCTCGGCGGCGCGGCCTGCCCGGCCGCGCCCGCCCGGACTGCGCGGCCCGTCGCTGCGGCTGCTCATGCGCCGGCCAGCCGGGCTTCAGCCCGGCTCAGGCTTCCTCCGGCTCGAACTCGGGCTGGGCGCTGGCGCGCTTCTCCGGCAGCATCTTGATGCGCAGCGCCGCTTCGATCTGCTGCGCCACGGCCGGGTGTTCGCGCAGGAAATTGCGCGCATTGTCCTTGCCCTGGCCGATGCGCTCGCCGCCGTAGCTGTACCAGGAGCCGGATTTCTCGACCAGCTTGTGGTCCACGCCCAGATCGATCAGCTCGCCTTCGCGGCTGATGCCTTCGCCGTAGAGGATTTCCGTGAACACCTGCTTGAACGGCGGCGCCAGCTTGTTCTTGACGACCTTGATCTTGGTCTCGTTGCCGATGATCTCGTCGCCCTTCTTGACCGAGCCGATGCGGCGGATGTCCAGGCGCACCGAAGCGTAGAACTTGAGCGCGTTGCCGCCGGTGGTGGTTTCCGGGTTCTGGCCCGGCATCATCATGCCGATCTTCATGCGCAGCTGGTTGATGAAGATGACCAGGCAGCCGGATTTCTTGATCGTGCCGGTGAGCTTGCGCAGCGCCTGGCTCATCAGGCGGGCCTGCAGGCCGACCTGCATTTCGCCCATTTCGCCTTCGATTTCGGCCTTGGGCGTCAGCGCCGCGACCGAGTCGATCACGACCATGTCGACCGCGCCGGAGCGCACCAGCATGTCGGTGATTTCCAGCGCCTGTTCGCCGGTGTCCGGCTGCGACACCAGCAGATCGTCCACATTCACGCCGAGCTTCTCGGCATAGGTGGGATCCAGCGCGTGCTCGGCGTCGACGAAGGCGGCGGTGCCGCCGGCGCGCTGGCAGCTGGCGATGGCCTGCAGGGTCAGGGTGGTCTTGCCGGAGGATTCCGGGCCGTAGATCTCGACCACGCGCCCGCGCGGCAGGCCGCCTATGCCCAGGGCCATGTCCAGGGCGAAGGAGCCGGTGGAGACCGCATCGATGGGCTCGGCAACCTTGTCGCCCATGCGCATCACGGTGCCCTTGCCGAACTGCTTTTCGATCTGGCTCAGGGCCGAAGTGAGCGCCTTGCGCTTGTTGTCATCCACAGTCATGTTGAATCCTCGTCGTAAAGGGTGCGCCGGAGAGTCTGGCGGCCGCGGTTCTCATGCGGCGAGACAGGCCAGGAAGGCGGCTGACCCGGGATTATTCCATACCCGCCGCGGGGGCCAGCGCATGCGGCGGATGCCGCGTCAGGCGCTGAGAATTTTCCGAACTCCGGCGAGCGCGGCGGCAACGGTATGGCGGCGCACGGCTTCGCGGTCGCCGGCGAAATGGAAGATCTCGCTCTGCGCATAGCCGCCGCGGCGCTTCCAGCCTATCCAGATGGTGCCCACGGGCTTGCCCGGCGTGGCGCCGCCGGGCCCGGCGATGCCGGTTACGGCGACGGCGACCGAGGCGCCGTAGCGGGCCAGCGCGCCGGAAACCATCTCGACCACGGTTTCGCGGCTGACCGCGCCATGCTCGGCCAGAGTTTCCGGCCGCACGCCGAGCAGGGCCTGCTTGGCCTCGTAGCTGTAGGCAACCAGGCCGGCCTCGAACCAGGCGGAGCTGCCGGCAATGTCGGTCAGGGTCTTGGCGATCCAGCCGCCAGTGCAGGATTCGGCCGTGACCAGCATCTGGCCGCGCAGTTGCAGGATTTCGGCGACGCTCTTGCCCAGCGCGATCAGAGCGGCGTCGTCAGGTGCGGCGGATTCGGACATCGGAAGGACCTGGTGCAGGAACGGCCAGCACGCTTCTAGCGCAACTGGGGCCGCAAGGAAACCGGCACAAGGCCCGGGCCGGCGATTCCGGCCGGGCGGGATCGGCCTGCGGGCCAGCCGACTTCCGCGGAACTGCGCTGCCTGGCGATCCTCGCGGGTGCAACGCCGCCGCATTCGCACCGCGACACGCCGGCCCGGCCCGCACCTACCGCAACATCGAAACGCGGCCTGGCACCGCAGCGCCACTTATTTATTGCGTTATT
Organism: Tahibacter harae; assembly: GCF_024437735.1. Taxonomy (GTDB): domain Bacteria; phylum Pseudomonadota; class Gammaproteobacteria; order Xanthomonadales; family Rhodanobacteraceae; genus Tahibacter; species Tahibacter harae. The sequence goes on from NZ_JANFQO010000001.1 coordinate 178,781, forward strand.
GCGCCAGCTCCACCCACCCCGGCTCCGCAAGCAGCCGCGTGCGCGTCTCGTCCAGACGCGACACCCAGACCGCATCCAGGCCGTAGCGGCGTCCCCGGGTCCAGTCCAGCGCCGGCAGGCCGGCCAGGGAAACGCCGCGCCAGCGCTGCAGGTCCTCGAACAGGCTTTCGCGCGAAACTTCCCGCCCCAGCGCGCCCAGGCTTTGCCGCAGGCGCTGCAGCAGGGCGCGGGCGACCGCGGCGCGCAGCGCGGGATCCGGCGGCGCGGCCAGGTACAGGCGCAGGTTGCGCGCCGGCGCGGCCGGCAGGGTACGCACATCGCAGCTGGCGGCCAGTGCCGCGTCCAGGGCCAGGGCGGAAGCCGCGGCAATACCCGGATCGGCGCAACCGGGCTGCGGAATCAGCGCCGCATGCCGCTCCGCCCATTGCCGCAGCGCCTGCGCGCGCCGCGCGGGATCGGCGGTCACGACCAGCGCGGCGGCGCCGGGCGCGGCGGCGCCAGCCTCGAACACGATGGTGGGAATGGCGTCCGCCGCCGCGGCGCGCAGGCTGGCGGCGCCGTCGGCACCGACGTCGATCACCAGCGCCACATCGTCGCGGCGCTCGCGCAGCAGTTCGACACGGCGGCCGTAGATTTCCTCCTGCGGCGCGGCGACAGCATCGGCGCCGAGCAGCGCGATACGGATGCGGCCCTCGTCCACGCCGGCGCTGGCGCGCGAGTCCAGTGCCGCAAGGAAGGCCAGCAAATCGTCCGCATCGGCCTGGCTCAGCGCGTAGCGCGGCATGGCCGGATCCAGCGCCGCGCCGGCGGCGTCCAGGCCCATGGTGACGGCGCGGCGCAGACGCGAGGCATCGTAGGCTGGCCGGCTGCGGCGCTCGTCGCGCAGCGGCCGGCCCAGTGCGCCCGGCGTGATGTCGGCCGGCCGCAGGCCGCCTTCGCTGCGGCCGCGGCCATCGGCGCCATGGCAGTTCATGCACGGCAGCAGCGCCGCCGACACCGTGCCGCCGCCGACCGCCGCCTGCAGCGGCGTGGCGCGCGGCGAAATCCCCTGGCGGTAGATCTGCTCGCCGCCGGCGACGGAACCCGTGCCCGCCGCCAGCGCGAACGCCGCGCCGGCCAGCGCCGCGAGCAGGCTCACTCGCCGCTTTCCGGCTGCAGCCGGTCGCGCAGGGCGCGGGCCAGCACCGCCGCATCGGCCAGTCCGTCCAGGCGCTGCCAGCGTGCGGGCTGCCGGCGCTCGTCCACGATCAGGGCAATGGGCACATGCGAAGCCGGATCGGCCGCCGACGCCCCCAGGGAGCGCAGCAGCTCATCCAGGTCCGCGCGCTCGCCGGTGACCAGGGTCCATCCCGGCTGCGCGCCCAGTCCCTGGCTCCACTGCGCCAGGCGCTGCGGTGTGTCGTTGGCGGGATCTATGCTGACCGAGATCAGGCCGACCCGCGCCATATCCTCGCCCAGCATTTTCTGCAATTGGGAAAAACGCGCACCCAGCAGCGGGCAGACCGCGGTGCAGCGGGTGAAGATGAAATTGATCGCGACCAGGCGCCCCTGCACCAGATCGCGGTAGAAGTGCCGCGGCTCGCCGGCCTGGGTCAGCACCGGCACATCGGGAATGCGCGCAGCGGTCAGCTCGCCCGGCGGCGGCGGCGTAGCCGGCGCATGGTGGATATGTTCCGGTCCGTGAGCGGCGGGCGCAGAAGCCGGCGCGCCAGGTTCATCTTCGTGAGACGCCGCACCCGCGCCGGATGCCGGCGCGGGATGTTCATGTTCGTGAGTTTCCGCATCGGCCGCCTGCGCCGGCGCGGGACTTGCGGAATCGCGCACCGCCTCGCCCGCGGTGCGCGCCGCCGGATCCAGCGCAACCGCCTCGCCGGCCTGCGCAGCTGCCGGCGGCGGCGCCGCCGCACCCATGGCGATCGTCAGCAGCAGCGTCACGAGGCTGCAATGGCGCATGCGTGAGTTCTCCTGATCCGCCCGCGGCAGGCGTGCGCCGCACAGTAGCCCGGCGCCGCCCGCGGCCGCAATCGGCTGCGCGTCGCCGCCAGCCCATGCCGCATCGCGGCGGCGCCGATGATAGTTCCGCGCCTCGTTTTGCGCCTGCCCAAATTGGGGAATCTGCAAGCGTTCATTTTTCGCGTCTTTGAGTTATTGTCTGGCGCGCCACTTTTTTACAAATCTACTACTCCCAGCCATCCGGCACCCGCCAATAGCGAGGTGGATCATGCGCTTATCGTTTCGGTCGTGGTCGTTCATCGGCGCCGTACTGACCCTGGCCGCGGGCCAGGCCGCCGCACAGGAAGCGGCCACCGGGGCGGCGGCGGAAAAACACGGCCATTGCGACAGCGTGGTGCGGGCCGACGTGGTCGCGCTGGACCAGGCCTTCCAGGTCAACCGCTTGGGCACCACCCGCACCGATGGCGAGATCTACGCCCTGCGCGCCGATGTGCAGTCCAGCGACGGCACGCCGGAGCTGAAACCCGGCAAGGTCATGTTGCGGCCGGACAAGCGTCCGCGCCCGCTGGTGCTGCGCGTCAACGCCGGCAGCTGCCTGGAGATCCGCTTTACCAACCTGCTCGATCCCGTCCCCAACGTGCTGCAGCCGGCCACGCGCACCGCGTCGATGCACGCCGCCGGCATGCAGCTGGTCGACACCATCGCCAGCGACGGTACCTGGGCGGGGCAGAATCCGAAGATCGGCAACGGCCAGCTCTCCGGCCTGGTCGAGCCGGGCGCCAGCATCACTTACCGCCTCTACGCCCAGGAGGAAGGTACCAATCTGCTCTACAGCACCGCCGGGCAATACAACAATTTCAATGAAATGCAGGTTTCCACGGGCCTGTTCGGCGCGGTCAACGTGCAGCCGCGCAGCAGCGAGTGGTACCGCAGCCAGGTGTCCGAGGCCGAACTGCGCCTGGCCACCACGGGCACCCTGCCCTCGGGCCATCCGAAGATCGACTACGACGCGGTGTTTCCGCAGGGCCACCCGCGCGCCGGCCTGCCGATACTGCGCATGCTCGACCGCGAAGGCCGCATTGCCCACACCGACCTGACCGCGCTGATCACCGGCCCGGGCCGGGGTCCGCTGCCCGGCGGTGCCGGCGACAACCCGCTGCTGCCCGAGCGCAACCTGCCGTTCCGCGAAGTGACCGTGATCTACCACGAGTCCCAGGACGTGGTGCAGGCCTTTCCTTATTTCATGTCGGCGAAGAACAGCCAGGTGCCGCGCGAGGACGCCGGCGCGGATACCTTCGCCATCAACTACGGCATCGGCGGCATCGCGCCGCAGGTGCTGGCCAACCGCATCGGCGTGGGGCCGGCGGCGGACTGTCCCGAATGCAAGTTCGAGGAATTCTTCCTCAGCTCCTGGGCCATAGGCGATCCGGCCCTGGTGGTGGACGTGCCGGCGAATGCGCCCTGCACGGCGGCGGAACTGACCCAGCTCACGGTGAAGTTCGACCAGGACCCGCTCACCTTCGAGCCGCCGGCCGATGCCTGCAAGCCGCAGACCGGGCGCAAGGCGACCAAGGCCTTCTATCCCGACGATCCATCCAATGTCTATCACGCCTATCTCGGCGACCACGTGCGCTTCCGCGTACTGCACGCCGGGGCCGCGGTGCATCACGTGCATCACCACCATGCGCACCAGTGGCTGCGCAGCCCCGAATCCAGCCAGAGCAATTATCTCGACTCGCAGGCGATAGGCCCGGGCTCCTCGTTCACCGCCGAACTGGTATTCAACGGCAGCGGCAACCGCAACCTGACCACCGGCGACTCCATCTTCCACTGCCACTTCTATCCGCACTTCGCCGCCGGCATGTGGGCGCTGTACCGCGTGCACGATGTGTTCGAGGGCGGCACCGCGCTGGACGACAGCGGCCGCCCGCGCAGCGATGCGCGCGCCCTGCCCGATGGCGAGATCGCCCGCGGCACGCCCATCCCGGCGGTGGTGCCGCTGCCGCAGTACGCCATGGCAGTGATGCCGGGCAAGGTGCATATCGTCGATGGCCAGGCCAAGGTCGACGGCGAAGGCCATCCGGGCTATCCCTTCTTCGTGCCCGGCGTGGCCGGCCACCGGCCGCCGCATCCGCCGCTGGATTTCGCCACCGATCCCAAGAGCGGCGAAAAACTCGACGGCGGCCTGCCGCGGCACCTGATTACCGGCGCCACCATCGCCAACGAACAGCACACCGCGCTGGACTGGTCCAAGGACCTGTTCACGATCAAGGCGTATGAACTGCCCGAGGACGGCACCGCCACCGAGAAGCGCGCCATGGCCTTCTTCGGCCAGCCGCAGCACGCCAGCTATACGCCCGAGGCCCAGCCCGCGCCGTTCAAGGTGAACGGCCTGCCGCGCGGCCCGCAGCCGGGCGCGCCGTTCTCCGATCCGGCCGTGGTCGACGGCAAGGCCGTGGGTAACGAAGTGCGCCGCTACAAGGGCGCCAACCTGCAATTGGACGCGGTGTTCAACAAGGCCGGCTGGCATTACCCGCAGCAGCGCATCCTGTCGCTGTGGGGCGATGTGAAGGATTACGTGCAGGGCCGCCGTCCGCCCGAGCCGCTGTTCTTCCGCGCCCACAACAACGACGTGATCGAGTACTGGCATACCAACCTGGTGCCGGCCTACTTCGAGCTGGACGATTTTGAAGTGCGCACGCCGACCGACATCCTCGGCCAGCACATCCACCTGGTGAAGTTCGACGTGATGGCCTCCGACGGCGCGGCCAACGGCTTCAACTACGAGGACGGCACCTTCAGCCCCGAGGAAGTGCGCGACCGCATCGAAGGCATCAACCGCACCGGCGGCCTGTGGGATCCGGCCCAGCGCAAGCAGCGCAAGCTGCATCCCAAGTCCATCGCCGAACTCGGCGACGGCCCCAGCCAGCACAGCAAGGCCTGGGTCGGCGCCCAGGCCACGGTGCAGCGCTGGTGGCTGGATCCGCTGATGCAGCAGCCGGCCAAGGTCGACGAGAAGGACCGCACCTACATGACCGTGTTCACCCACGATCATTTCGGCCCGTCCACGCACCAGATGATCGGCCTCTACGGCGGCCTGCTGATCGAACCGGCCGGCTCGACCTGGACCAGCCTCGATGGCAAGACCGAATTCGGCAAGCGCGACGACGGCGGCCCGACCAGCTACGCCGCCAACATCCTGTTCAAGTCCGCCGAGAACCAGGCCGACAACTACCGCGAATTCGCGCTGGAATGGGGCGACACCCAGCACGCCTATACCCAGATCAGCCGGCACAAGCCCGACTGCTACCGCTATACCCGGCCCGACGGCGTCGTGGTCGAGCAGGATCCGCGCGATTTCAACTGCGTCCCGCTGACCGCGAGCCAGCAGTACTACGGCTGGTCCGATCCGGCCCATGTGCTGAATTGCCTGAACTGTCCGCCGCAGCCGCTGGCGCAGAATCCGCAGTCGCTGGTGCCCAACCTGCCCGGCGCGGCGCCGTGGCCGCCGCAGCCGCTGCTGGTCACCGATTTCGGCGCCGGCATGATCTCGATGAATTACCGCGGCGAGCCGATTCCGCCGCGCGTGTTCAAGCCGCTGGTGACCAACCCCGACGCCGCACCCGACGCGGCCGACCTGTCCTCGGCCTTCCGCTCCATCCCGCGCCTGGATCCGGCCTATTCGCGCCAGCCCACGCCCGGTGCGCAGATCAATCCGCAATGCCGCGGCGCCGGCTGCTTCACCTTCCCCCTCGATCCCATCGCCCAGGGCATGGGGCCGAACGATCCGTATACGCCGCTGCTGCACGCCTACGAAGGCGACAAGGTGCAGATCCGCCTGCTCGCCGGCGCGCATACCTCCATGCACGACTTCACCATGCACGGCGTGCGCTGGCTGGCCGAGCCGTTCGAACCGGACTCGGGCTACCGCAGCACTCAATTCATCATTCTTTCCGAGCACTACGAACTGCTGTTCGACATGCCGCGGCTGAACGCCAAGGCGCCGGTGGACTACCTGTACAACCCGGATGCCTCCTACGAAGGGCTGACCAACGGCGCCTGGGGCCTGCTGCGCTCGTGGAATCCCTTGCAGCGCCAGTCCTTCCTCAAGCCGCTGTATGCCGACAAACCCGCGGCCGCGCCCGACGCCCACGCGCCGCCGCCGGGCATGAGCACCGACTGCAGCCAGGGCCGGCCCTGTATCCGCGAATACGAAGTGCATGCGATGACGGTGCAGCAGGCGCTGGGCCGGCCCGACGCCGCCCTCGTCTACAACAGCCGCGGCGCCAACCTCGGCGGCGGCACCAGTGACAGCGCCAACCCGCTGCAGGATCCGCTGGGCCTGGTCTACGTCGCCGTGCCCAAGGGCGGCACCTACCAGCCGCGCGACACGGTGGAGCCGCTGGTGCTGCGCGCCAATGCCGGCGACTGGATCCACGTCACCCTGGTCAACACGTTCCGCGGCGACGAACCGGTGTTCTCCGCCTACGAGGCGGCCTCGCGCTTCGGCCTTACCTACGCCGCACCGTATAACTATGTACAGATAGCACCTTCGTCCACGGTCGGCCTGCACGCCCAGCTGGTCAGCTACGACATGCGCGCCAGCGACGGCGCCAGCGTCGGCGGCAACGCCGTACAGACCGCGCCGCCGCAGGGCCGCACCGAATACTGGTGGTATGCGGGCCGCATCGAAGGCGGCAAGCAGACGCCGGTGGAATTCGGCGCGATCAACCTGCTGCCGTCGGATCCGCTGATGCACGTCTACCACGGCCTGTTCGGCGCGCTGGTGATAGAGCCGGCCGGCTCGCGCTGGCAGGCCGATCCGGATTCGGCCGCCCAGGCCACGGTATGGTCCGGCGACCGCGTGTTCCGCGAATTCGTGCTGCTGTACCAGAACGACGCGAACATGCGCACCAACGGCCATTCCTGGTGGGAGACCGGCAATCCGCTGGCCGGCTTCAACTACCGCTCGGAACCGGCCTGGCTGCGCTTCGGTACCCAGCTCAATACCGCCCTCGGCAGCGATGCACCGGCCGACTGGCGCAACCTGACCCAGACCGACCTGCAGAACATTTCCGTCCTGCCCATGTCGCTGGTGGACGAGACCGCGACCACCGCCAACCTGCTGGTCGGCGCCGAACCGCAGACGCCGATACTGCGCGCGCCCGCCGGCATGCCGGCACGCTTCCGCCTGCTCATGCCCGGCGGCGACGGCGACAACCAGATCGCCTGGGAGCTGACCGGCCACCTGTGGCAGGAAGAGCCCTACACCGAGAACTCCACCCGCATTGGCTACAACCCCAAGTCGGCCAGCGCCAGCACCCTGACCGGCTACGGCGCGGCCAGCGCCTACGATGTGGTGCTCGACGCCACGCCCGGCTCCACGCCGTCCGGCGGCCGTTTCGGCGTGCCCGGCGATTACCTCTACCGCGGCTGGACCGCGAACATGTTCCAGGCCGGCGCCTGGGGCCTGTTCCGCGTTGCGCCGTGGACGCCGCGCGCCGGCGGTGCCGCACTGCCCGATACCGTCGGCATCAGCGCGGTGGAGCACGGCAAGGACGGCGTCATCGTGCGCGGCTTCGTCACGCCCTGCCCGTACGCGGTCAGCGACAGCGAAGGCCGCAGGGTCTGCGCGGCCGGCGGCCATGTGCGCGAAGTGGCGATCGAGGGCGTGGGCAAGGCCACGGTGAACAACGGCCGGTGGATCTTGCAGACGCGCCGCGACCTGCCGGCGGAATTCGCTGTGCGTTCGCCCGCCGGCGGCTACGCCCGCTGGGGCGACACGGTGGCGGCACAGAAGGCCTTCGCCAAGTCGCTCAAGGCGCCGGCCGCGACCGCCGCCGCGACACCGGCACAACCGCCGCCGCAGCGCCAGGCGCCCCAGCGCACCAAACGGCTGCCGCGGCAATGAGGCAATCCGTCCTGGAACGGCGGCGCTGCCGGCGCCGTCCCGGCATGGCACTGCTGTTCGCGCTGCTGCCGCTGCCGGCCCTGGCCGGCGGCGGCGTGCGCCAGCAGCACGACGACCAGGGCATAGCGATCGCTTTCGAGACCCGCGGCGATGACACCGACACCCCGGTCGAATTCCGCTTCGCCCTGAGCGACAAGGCCAGCGGCCGTCCCATCAGCGGCATACGCCCGGCCGCCTGGCTGGGCCTGCGCGACGACAGGGCCGCGCCGGGCCAGGCCTGCAAGCAGCGCATCGCCAATTACCTGGCCGGCGATCTGTTCCACCGCGCCGACGTCGATCTGAACAGCTATTTCGTGCTGGCCATGAACGACGAAGCCTCGATCAGCGTGGTCGATCCGCTGTTCGGCTTCGGCGGCTCCAAGCTGCTCGCCCTGCTCACGCTGGAGCAGCCCGGACTGGACTGGCAGCTCACACCCGAACGCGAACGCCTGTTCGTGTCCATGCCGGCCGCGGGCAAGGTCGCCGTTGCCGATACGCGCCTGTGGAACGTGGAACGCAGCATCGCCACCGGGCCGAATCCGCGCCAGCTGCGCCAGAACGACGACTACATCTGGGTTGCCGATGACGCCGGGCTCACGCGCATCGACCGGCGCGATCTGTCCGTGCAGCGCGTGGCCCTGGGCACGGTGCGCGATCTGGAACTGGACGCGCGCGGCGAAAAGCTCGCCGCCCTGGCCGGCAAGAAACTGATCGTGGTGGATGCGCACAGCGCCGCGCGCCTGGCCGAGATCGAACTGCCCGGCACGCCGCAGCAGCTGGCCTACTCCGCCGCCGCGCAGGCGGTGTACGCGCTGGACGCGGAAGCCGGCCAGGTCCACGCCGTCGATCCCGCATCCGGCCGCCTGCGCGCCAGCATCGCCGTGGAAAGCGGCGCCGCGCAGATCCGCTTCGCCCCGGACGGCCGCCACGCCCTGCTGCCCAATCCGCAGCGCAACCGCCTGCAGGTGCTGGACGCGGCCAGCAATGCCATTGTGCAGAATGCGGATATTTCCGGCGCACCCGACCAAGTCGCGTTCACCCCGCTGCAAGCCTATGTGCGCCGGCGCGGCAGCGAGATCGTGCAGCTGATCGCGCTGGACCAGCTCGGCCGCACCGGCCAGCCGCTGAACGTGGCCGAATTCCCCGCCGGGCAGAACCCGCTGGGCCCTGCGCCCGCCGACGGCGGCGACAGCATCGTCGCCGCGCCCGAAGGCCCGGCCGTACTGGTGGCCAATGCGGCCGACAAGATGATCTACCTCTACCGCGAGGGCATGGCCGCGCCGGCCGGCGGCCTGCGCACCTACGGCCGCGTGCCGCGCGCGCTGCTGGTGGTCGACCACGGCCTGCGCGAAGGCCGCCGCGGCGAATACACCGCGCGCATGCCGGTACCGAAGGCCGGCAGCTACGACGTGGCGCTGTTCGCCGATTCGCCGCGCATCGCGAGCTGTTTCCGCCTGGACATCACCGACAAGCGTCCGCCGCCGCCCGCCCCCGCGCGCGTGGTCGCCCTGGATCCGCCGGCCCAACTCAAGGCCGGCATACCGGCGGAGCTGCGTTTCGCCCTGCTCGACGGCGCCGACGGCCGCCGCCGCAGCGGCGCCGACGTGCACGGCCTGGCCTTTCTCGCGCCGGGCATCTGGCAGAACCGCAGCACCCTCGCCGCCGCCGCCGACGGCAGCTACGCCCTGCGCTTCACCCCGCCGCAGGCGGGCCTGTACTACGTCTGGATCGAGGCGGAATCGCTGGGTCTGGCGCGCCGGCACAACCAGTTCCTGGTCTACGAAGCCAAGTAGTCCGTCCACCGCAGTTCTCACTTGCAGTTCCCACAAGGAGCCCCAGCCATGTCGAACGACCCAGGTAACTCCGGCGGCAGTTCATCCAATCCACTGATCGGCCACACCGCAGTACCCGTCGCGCCGAAGTACGTGCTCGACAACGGCAGCTACCAGCTGCAGGCCTTCACCACGCCGGCCTGCAACAACGACTTTCCCGACGATCCGGCCGCCTACGCCCGCCTCGCCGCGCTGTGGAGCCAGAACGTCGACGGCTTCACCAACCAGGCCATCACCGGCAATCCGTGGAATTCGCTGTTCGCCGCGCAGCAGACCGGCTACTACAACCCGCTCGATACCGGCATTCCGGACAAATCCACCATCGTCGATGTGGCCTGGATCGCCTTTCCCAACCGCCTGATCCAGTACCTGGGCCAGAACCAGGTGCCGCCCAATCCCTACAACCTGCCGCAGAGCGTGCTGAACCAGCTCGCCGACACCGGCGAATTGTCCAAATATCCCATTCCGTCCATCCGCTGCCCGCAGGCCGACTGGAGCGGCGAGCTGCAGCCCTACGGCCCCTACGGCCCGCGCGGCTGGCTGGATGAATACTGCGAGTTCAGCGTGGTGCGCAACGCGGCCAACAAGATCACCCGCATCGACTTCACCTGCGAGAACCCGGAGTACTACCAGACCTTGTGGCGCATCAGCCCCGAGCGCGTCTGCCAGGTGTACGAACAGGCGCTCAACGCCGGCGCGCCGCAGGACCAGTGGGTCAGCGTCAGCGTGGCCGACCTGCAGCTGGTGGATCCGGTCAGCGGCCAGCCGGTGATCGATCCGGAAACCGGGCGCCCGGCCTACAACCCGCTCAACCGCTTCAACAACGGCCCCGCGGCCACGCGCGGCGGCAGCGGCGCCAGCGGCGGCGCCATGCACCTGACCGCCACGCCCAATACCTTGCAGACCGAACTGGGCCTGGGCGCCGGCGCCACCGTGCAGCGCAGCTCCGGCAATACCGATCCGCAGGCGCTGATCTGCTGCGGCCAGTACGGCCAGAACTATCGCAACAGCGATCCGCATATCGGCCAGACCATCAACCTCGCCGTGGGCGCGGGGCTCAACATCTCGCTGGCCGATCCGCCGGGCCTGTACATCCAGATGCCCAGCTTCGCCCAGTACCAGCTGCCCAATGACCCCAAGCTGCCCAAGGGCGCCACCGCGGCCGACTGCTGGCACATCATCCGCGGCTTCGAGCAGATCCACGACGAGATCACCGGCCGGCCCTTCCCGGGCTCGCTAATCCTGCACGCCGCCTTCCAGATCCCGCAGTCCTGGATAGACGCCGGGGTCAGCTTCACCGTCGGCGACATCACCATCGCCGGCGAACCCATCGAGTACGGCTCGCAGGTGCAGGCCACGCTGGAAATCGCCCTGTTCGGCCGGCCCATCGCGCCGGTGGCAAAGACGCCGACGCTGGCCTGCGTAGGCTCACCTTCCGTCGTCACCCAGGCCCAGCCGCTGCAAATACTTTTCCAGAATGTGTGGGATGCCTACTACGGCACCACGGTCAACACGCCCTCGGGCGTGAGCATGGTGCTGGCGAGCAATTCCAGCATTATCCCGCCCACGGTATCGCCGGGCGAGAAGAATGTCGCCCTGGCCCTGACCTATGCCGCACCGACCGCGAACAGCCCGCTGCCGCCCACGCAGTGGCCCAGCGTCTACTTCACCCTGCCCGACGGCAGCGCCGATACCAGCATCACGGCGAGCGTCGCCGACTTCGTGCCCGAAGTGACCTACGCGGTGCCGGGCAATACCTATCCCAGCCCGTCGCAGCTGCTCAAGCTCAAGGTCAGCATCGGCATCAATGCGCCCGCCGGCGTGCGCGGCATCGTCATCGTCCCGGCCGGCCAGGTGTTCAGCCCGGCCATTACGCCGGCGCCGGCTTTCCTGGTCGTCGCCGCCACCACTGCCTGAGGAGCGAAGTCATGAAAAATTCCACACTGATGCTTCGTTCCGGCCTGCTCGCCCTGGCCGTGCTGGGCGCCATCTCCTGCAGCCGCGACCAGACGCGCAGCAGCGACACGACGCCCGCGACACCGGCAACGCCCGCAGCACCGGCCGCCCCCGCGACACCGGCCGCGGGCGGCGCCGCCACCATGCCGCAGGGCTCGACCAGCAACTGCCTCGCGCCACCGACGCTGAACTACACCGTGCCCAAGGATTTCGCCCTGACCCGCCAGGCCGACGCCAACTGCTTCGCCTGGCAGCAATTCCTCGCCCTGAACTGGGTCGCCGCCAGCGGCCAGCGCGGCCAGCCCGACACCGGCGTGCCGGCCAGCCAGTTCGGCGACCCCAACGACGAACGCGCGACGGTATGGGAGACCTACAAGGAATCCGACGAAGTCTTCCTGGCCGATGCCAAGGATCCCGGCCCGTGGAACAGCTGGGCCGGCGGCGCCAGTGTGAAACTGCTGGGCGGCATGAAATCCGAAACCGCGCCGGAACCCGAGCTGGATCTCAGCGCCATAGGCCAGGCCTCCCAGGGCAGCCCCTGGCTCACCGCGCAGAGCGGCATACTCACGCTGTACGAGCGCCGCATGAACGAGGACGAGTACAACTACATCGTCAAGAACAAGCTGTACAACGCCAATGTGCAGCAGACCTTCGTCAAGTCGCCCGGCATCAGCCTGCCCGACGGCACGGCCAGCAGTGCGGCCTACGGCAGCATCGGCGCCATCGAGACCAAGGCCGCCTGGCTGGAACTGCCCAACGCCGCCGACTGGCCGCGCTACAAGATCTCCAAGGCCGTGGTCACCTATCCGGGACAGAAGCCGAAACAGGTCATCGTCGGCCTGGTCGGCCTGCACATCATCCACAAGACCGCGCTGGGCCAGCAGTTCATCTGGGCCACCTTCGAGCACCGCGACAACGTGCCCAGCAAGAGCCAGGTCGCCGCGGGCAGGCTGGACCGTCCGTATACCTACTACAACCCCAACTGCAATCCGGCGACCGACTACTACAAGTGCGTGGTGAACGCCAATCCGGCCAAGGTCAACGGCGGCAAGAACCCGTACAACGCGCCCATCCAGGCCGTGCGCGAGACCGACATTCCGACCCGGCCCAACAACGATGTGGCCGGCCTCAACCAGTACGTCTGGTCCCAGGTCATCGCCGCGCAGAATCCCGATTCGGTGTATCTGAACTACGAGCTGGTCAACACCTTGTGGTCCAACCAGAACACCACCATCGCGCCCGGCTCGCGCGTGCCGCTGCCCGCGCCGCAGCTCTCGCCCGGTCCCAGCCAGGAACCGGTCGCGAACACAACGATGGAAACCTATGTGCAGAGCCTGACCTGCCTGGCCTGCCATGCCTCCGCGGCGATCGCGACGGTGAAGCCGAGCAAGTTCACCAAGATCTACGACCCCGCCACCGCCGGCAGCAGCGCCACCGCACAGAACCCATATGCCGCCGACTACTCCTTCCTGCTCAACAACGCGCAGCAGCCGGCGGCGCATCAGGGGAATCGCTGAAGGAGCTTTTTGGCTTTGAGCCGAAGCAGAAAAAGTAAAGAACGCTACCTCTCCCCCGGCTGCGCCGGGGGAGAGGGTTGGGGTGAGGGGGAAACCTCTGAACTCGCGGCCTGATTTGGTTTTCGCGGAAATCCACGAACCGCAAAAAACCAAACTGATCGCAAGATCCAGGCGCCGCCCCCTCACCCAACCCTCTCCCCCCAAGCGAGCTTGGGGAGTGGGCTCCGAGCACATTCCGCTTCACAACGCAGCAGATCAGCGACATCGCCGCCTCACACCAACCGTTTAGGGGGAATGCCATGTCCACACCCGTCCCGTCCTGGATAACCGCGTCCTGGGAGCGTCTCTGGGTCATCAACAACAACCAGGGCCCGCCGGAAAACACTGTCAACGTGCGCAATATCCAGACGCCGACGCTGTTCGGCGACTGCCGCATTCCCAAGGACCGGCCGCGCTATCCGCAGGCACATTCGCTGGCCGACCTGTCCAATGCGGAGCTGGCCACGCTGTATCCGCAGGAAGGCTTCAGCGGCTACACCACCACCGACGGCTACATCATCACCTGGCATCACGAGATCGATTACCAGCCGCCGGACGGCTCCATCGACATAGGCCGCTTTGAGCTGCTGGGCGGGCGCAACGTGCTGGAGCACGGCGTGCAGTCGGTCTATCTGGAGCACTGGTGGCGGCTGGAGGAACCCGGCGGCTACTTTCTCGGCATCAAGGTGATGCGCAACCTCGGCCACGGCCAGCAGCGCGTGCACGAGATACTGTCCGTATCGGGCGATCACTTCATCTACGCGCGCAACCGCGCCTTCGACCTGCCCATGGCCAACAACCTGGCCGACCTGATCAAGAAAGAAAAATACAGCCGCAAGCAGATCCTCGCCGTGCTCGACTGCGAGGTCTCGCACGGCTTCGTGCTCGGCGGCCGCCAGCCCTGGGAAGTGCAGTTCTCCACTTTGCCATTCAAGGAGGACAAGCCGCTCGAATTCGCCCAGCGCATCCGCGTGGATCCGAAGACCGGCCAGCTCAGCCAGCCCGGGCTCGCACCGGACCTGATCTGGTCCGTGCCGATCAACACGCTGGGTGTGGAAGACCTGCTCGTCCTGTTTCCGCCGGCCTGAGCGCCGGCTTTGCTCTGGGGGAATCACCATGAAGCTTCTGATCGCCACGCTGGCACTGGCCGCGCTCGCCGGCCAGGCCCAGGCCGCCGCCGACAAGAATCCCGCCGAACGCTGCCAGATCCAGAACAACACCAGCGGCAACGTGCTGCCGCCCGACGCCCACGGCGACGCGCTGTTCAAGCTGCTCAGCGCCCAGCCCTGGTGTCCGGGCAATGCACTGGAATTCCGCGCCCTGGTGCTGGCCAACAAGATGGTCTCGCGGCCGTCCATGGTCGCCAACCGCGGCTTCCACAATCCGCTGCCACAGGGCAGTTTCAGCTTTTTTGAATCCATCGACGGCAGCTACGCCGGGCAGACCCTGGTCCCCGGCGACTGGTTCTTCGGCCACTTCACCGCGGCCTCCATCGACAATACCGCGCTGACCAGCATCCTGGCGCCGCAGCAGGCGGCGACGCCGGACAACCTGCTGCTGGAAACCCTGGTCTGGGATCCGCGCAAGCAGGCCTACAATTTTTACGAGATCCGCGGCACCGGCCAGGGTGGCCAGTGGTTCTACCGCGGCGATTCCTACGATATCCAGGCCGATATCCAGAACCTCTGGCGCGCCTACGATCCCTCGCAGCCGGTATTCATGGGGCCGCCCGACGCAGGCAAGGCCACGCTGCCGCGCCTGCGCTGCTCCGGCTGCCATATGAACGGCGGGCCGATCATGAAGGAGCTGAGCTTCCCGCATGATTCCTGGTGGCGTCCGGAACGCCCGCTGCCGCTGGGCGCGCTGCGCATCGCGCCGGAATACAAGAACATCATCGACAGCCTGGTCAGCTCGGAAACCTTCTCCGGCTGGATCAAGGCCGGCAACGAAAAGCTCGCCTCGGCCGAGGCCTACATGAAGAAGCGCGCAACGCTGCCGCTGCAGGAACAGCTGCGGCCGGTGTTCTGCGAGCAGGAAGTGAACCTGGATTCCGACCTGCTGCCGCTGCAGGGCGACGCCGCCCAGATCAAGGCGCCGGTCGGCGCCTTCATCGACCAGCGCCTGGCCGGCGACATCCAGGCCATCAGCATCGACAAGACGCTCTACGTCAACGCGCTCAACCTGTTCCAGGCGCAGTTCTTCGACTACCAGAGCGGCAACTTCCAGAACTCGGTGCAGCCGATCAACCAGATCGACGCCGACCACGCCTTCGAGACGCCGGTGAAGTCGCATACCGACATGCTGCTGGCACAGAAGATGATCAAATCCGGCCTGATCGACGAGAAATTCCTCTACGACGTACTCAGCATCGATCCTACCCGGCCCATGTTCTCCGCCGAACGCTGCGGCCTGCTGCAACTGGTGCCCGGCAGCGCGCCCACGCCGGACTGGCGCAAGCAGTTCGCGCAGAACCTGGCCAATTCGCCGCGCCCGGCCGCGCAGCAATTGCTGGCCAATTTCAACGACGCCAGCCGCACGCCGGCCTGGCATCGCGCCCAGGCCAAGCAGATCCTGACCAAGGTGCAGACCCTGGCCGGCCAGCAGCTGCCGGTCAACGGCTACGTGCGCCTGCTGGCCGGACGCCGCATCGCGGTCTACCAGGCGCAGATCTCGCAGCATCCGCAGGGCCAGATCTTCGAGCCTGGTTTCCGCCTGATCTTCCCCACCATGCAGTTGTTCCAGAAGAACCAGCAGCAGATCGCCTACGGCGGCGTGCCGGAGCAGTATTGGCTGAATCCGGCCACGGGCGCGGTGGAGCTGGCGCCCTGAGGGGCGCCGGGATTGGGGATTGGGGATGCCGGGATTCGCGAAAACGGACCCGGCAGCTCGCTCCGGTGCGGGAGCTGTCGAAGCGATGAAGCCGGGAACTGCCTTGTATAAAAACATCAGACCCATAAGTCGGATCGCGCCGGCTCTGCTGCTGGCTGCGGCCGGCGCCGCTTGCGCCGAGCCGGAGACGTCAGCGCGGGAAAAATCCGCTCAGGCGACAACCGCGCAGGAAACGGCAACGCCGCGCAACGGCGCGGCAATCTATCTGGCCGACCTGCCGCTGGTCGATGCGGACGGCAACACCGTGGATCTCTACCGCGACCTGATCCAGGGCCACAGTGTCGTGATCCACAGCTTCTTCGCCCGCTGCGAAGGCAGCTGCCCGGTGATGATGAGCACTTTGCAAAGTCTGCAGAAAAGGCTGGGCGGACATCTGGGCCGCGAGGTGCGCATCGTCTCCATCACGGTGGATCCGAAGCATGACGGCCAGGCCGAACTGGCCGCCTACGCGCGCCGCGTACAGGCCGGGCCGGGCTGGTATTTCCTCGGCGGCTCGGAGCAGCAGGTCAGCACCGCACTGCGCCGTATCGGCCAGTACACCGACGCGCCGCAGGACCACATGAACCTCATCATCGTCGGCAACGACCGCAGCGGCGACTGGCGCAAGCTGCACGGCCTGGCGCCGGCGCGCGACGTGGTCGCCGGCATACTGGAGGCCATCGCACTGCCCGACTGAAACCTGCCGCCACCGCGGCGCGGCCTGGCGCCGCGCTTTCACGCATCGGCCTGCCCTTCGCGCCGGCCGCAGAGGTTTTGCGCATCGTGAAAAAAGCGGCGCAGTTGGTTTATGCTGGCCGCGGGAAAACAGGACGAAACCACAGCCGCACTGCGCGCCGCTCCGGTGCGCGCAGCCGCCCGCCTGCGGTTCCGGCTCACACCAGTGCGTAGGCAGCTCATTCACGGGGGCGCGGGCATGGAGGGACTGGGAGGCGACGGCGAGAATGATCAGCCCTCCGGGACGGCGGCGCTGACCGAATCCGAAATAGCCCCGCACCTGAAAGGCGTCACCGCCATGCTCCTGAGGCGGACCCGCGACGCCCAACTGGCCCACGATCTCACCCAGGACGTGGCCCTGGCCGTGCTGCTGGCCGTCCGCGAAGGGCGCCTGCGCGAACGCGGCGCGCTCTACGCCTACATGCTCCAGGCCGCGCGCAATCTGCTCATGGCCAGCCAGCGCAAGAAGGCGCCGGAGACCGTGGACACACTGCCGGAAGACAGCGCGCTCTGGCAGGAGCAGATCCTGCTGCCCGAACAGGTCTTCGAGCGCGGGCAACTGCATGATCTGATCGTCGAAGTGCTGGGCGGCCTTTCCGTGGAACGCGACCGCCAGCTGCTGCGCGGCTACTACGTCGACGGCCTGGACAAGCCCGAACTGATGCAGATTCTGCAGATGGACGCCACCCTGTTCGACAAGACCCTGTTCCGCGCGCGCGAGCGCATCTGTGAGGCAATGCGCAAAAAAATGCAGCGAAGCCCGGCGAACGTGGAAGAATCCGCGCCCTCGGCCGTCCCTGTCGGCGGCAAGCCGAGGTTTTCATGATCACTGCGCTGGACAAATACCTGCTGCGCGCCTACCTCGACGACAGCATGGACGAGGCCGCGGCCGAGGCCTTCGAGCTGCTGCTGATCGAACGCCCCGAGCTGGCCGAGCTGGTCATTGCCGATGTCGCGCTGGACCTGGGGCTCAAGGCCGAGGCCGACAGCGGCCTGCTGCCGCCGGCGCTGCACCGCGCCGCACCGGCGTCCGCCGCCAGTACCCGGCAAACCGGGGCGGCGCCGAAGGAGCCTGCGCCGCAGACCGCGGCCGTGGTGCCGCTGCGCACGGGCCAGCCCGCCGCGCCGGAAACGTCGCAGACAGGCCCGGCACGCGGCGAAATCCACCCACCCTTGCGCGAGCGCCGCCGCAGCGCGGCACCCTACCTCGCCGCTGCCGCGGCACTGCTCGCCGTGGGCCTGGGCCTGGGACGCCAGCTGCAACCCGGCCAGCCCATGCTCAGCGCCACCGAAGTCGCGGTAGCCGATACCTTGCGCGGCAGCGGCTTACGCCAGGTGCGCCTGCCGGCCGCGGGCGCGCTCACCTTGTCCGTGCCGGTGATACTGACCCAGGAATGTACGCCGCCCCTGCTGCTCAGCCTGGCCCAGGGCGGCCGGCGCTGGGAAATCGAGCCGAACAAGCCGGTGGACGACTATGTCCACGTCCGCGTCGACGCCGGCCGGCTGCAACCCGGCACGGCGGAAATCCAGCTCAGCTGCGCCGGCAAACCGCTGCAGACCACGGGCGTGGAGTTCACGCGCTGAAGCATTGCCGGAGGCAGGCGCCGCGCGGCGCCTGCCCGGTTTTTCCCGCTCAGTCGCCCAGCCTGTCGGCGAAGATCAGCTCGTTGTCCAGCCGCGCCAGGACCAGCTCGGTGATATTGCTCTGCGTATCGCGCTTGGCGTGGCCGACCAGCACCGGCCTGCCCGCCTGCAAGGTCAGGCTCATCGCATCGGCGTACGCTCCCTGGGGCACGATGTCGAACAGCGCGATACCGCCGCTGCCGAAGCTCGCGTCCGGCGTGCCGTGGCGTTCCAGGCGCACCGCGGCAAAGCCGGAGCGCTCGGGGAATACGCCGGTGACCACGCTGAGCACGGCCTTGCCGTCGGACTGCTGGCGCAGCGCCGTGGCGTACTGGCTGCCCGCCTTGGGCAGCACATCGACGGGCTGGAAGCCGGCCAGCAGCGGATCGCCGTAGTTCGCATCCGGCGCGCCGCTGGCAGTACGCCGGCCGACCACCAGTTTGTAGGCCGAATCGCCCGCATCGTAGTGGCCGGCAAACAACACCCCTCCATCGCGCTGCACCAGCAGCCGCTCCACGCTGTCGGCACCCGAAGCCGGCGTGAGCCAGTCCGCGCCGAACAGGTCCCAGCCGTCGCCGGAATAGCTGCTGTCGTAGCCGCCGTCGACATTCAGCCGCACCAGCAGGAAATCGTTGTTCTCCGGCAGTTCCGGCAATGGCACCTGCTGCATGCCGCCGACCATGATGCGGTCGTCCGGCAGCAGGCCCAGCGTGGTCAGGTTGCCGACATGCTCCAGCACCGCGCCGTTCTCGGTGCGCAGCAGCTCCACCATGCCGCCGCTGCCGAAGGCGGTATCCGGCTCGCCGCCGGGCAGGAAACGCGCGACCACGCCGCGCGGGAACGAAACGCCGCCGACGCGCTCGCCGCAGACCACGATGCGGCCCTGGCTGTCCACGGCCAGGTCATGCCACTGCACCTGCGGCGTGAGACGCAGGCCGCGCTCGCCGAAACTGTCGTCATTGCTGCCGTCCGCATGCAGCTTCATCACGAAGCCCTGCGCCGGTCCGCGCACGAAGGCCGAGCCCGCGATCACGATGCCGCCGTCGGCCAGCACCTGCATGCCCTCGGTGATCTGCATGCCCATGGCTTCCACCGGCTCGGGCAGCACGACCACGCCGGGGTTGGCCGGGTCGGCGCCGAAGCCCGTATCCGGCGTGCCGTCCGCATTCGTGCGGATCAGCGCGGGCCGGTAATGCGGCTCCCAGGGATGGGTGGGCTCGAAGTAATTGCGTGCGCCGCCCAGCAGCAATTTACCGTCGGCCAGAGTTGCCGCCGTGGTGGGGCGGAATTCGTGGATGTCGTTGCCGTCGGGCGTGACGAAGGCCACGCCGCCCTGGCCGAAACCGGCATCCAGGGAACCGTCGGCCGCCGCCGCCGCGGCCGCCAGTACCAACAGACAGGTACCGCTTATGTTTGCTATCGATTTGCTCACGATAAACCTCGTTGCGGGGAGATGGCGCCAGTCCTGGCGCCCGACCCGGCTTGCGCCGGGACCGCAGCGGCGGACGCACCGCCGCCGCGCAGGGTCGCAGCCTGGAAAAATTTTTCCGCAAAACGCCAAGGCGTTGGCAATGAATTGAAAACAACCGGTTAAGAAAATCGCGCATGTGACAGTTATTGCGCGCAGCGGCGCAGCGTGACGATCGCGGAACCGCGCTGAAATTCCGTGCCGAATTGCAAACGATGCGGATGGCCCCGGCGCAGAACGCGCGATACGCAAACACGGCTCGCACGCAAACCGGTTGCGGTGTTGCACGCGCGCAATACGCAGACCACGACGGCGACGCACCGACCCGCGGCCTCGCATCGCCCGGCGCAGACACCCGGCGCGCAGGAACAGATATGCCGCGCCGCCGGCGCCTGATCCCGCACTCGCGCCGCCCGCACTCACGCCGCCCGCGTCCGCCGTTCGCGCAGGCAGCGCAACAGCTCTTCCAGGACGAACCCGCCCGACACAAGAAAAACCAGCACGACGACGGCGACCGCCCAGCCCGGCGCCGCAGGCGCCGCGGAGCCCGCGTCCGCATACAGCCACAGCGCCAGCGCCCAGGCCACCACCGGCAGGCTGATGAGGAACGCATGGCAGTGGTTTTCCGCGATCGAGATATAGCGCCCGGGCCGCGCGCAGCGCTCATCCCACCAGGCGGTGAGGCTGTGCGCGAGCACGCAGGCCGCGCCGGCGGCCAGCGTCCAGGGACGCAGTCCGAAGCCCAGTACCAGCAGCACCGGCAATACGATCTGCGTCCACTGCAGCAGATGCAGCAGGGATTCGCGCACGCCGACCGAAGTCGCCGAATTGCGCGCGGCACGGTGGCACAGATAATCGCCCAGGCCGCCCAGCGCCCACAGCGGCAGCAACACGGCGAAGGCGAACCAGCCCAGGCTCATCTCAGCGCACCGGACGGAACACCATGAAATAGAAAATACCCAGGAAGCAGAACAGGGCGACGAAACCCAGCACTACCCACTGGCGCAAACAGCGGCCGAACTGCGCCGGCAGCGCCGTCCCGGCCGCGACCGCCTCGCGCGCCAGCGTGCGCATGCGCAGCTGCAGCACCACTACGCGCAGCCAGCACAGCGCCGCCACGGCGAACAGCAGCAGGGAGCCGCGCAGCCAGGTGCTGCTCCAGGCCAGCCCGGAGCGGTGCACCAGCCAGGCGCCGCTCAGCGGCTGCAGCAGCAGGGTCGTCGCGGTGAACAGCCCGTCGGCCAGCACCAGGGCCTCGGCGACGAAGGCGACGATGCGCGGATCGCGCGAACGCGCGGCGACCAGGAAATACCAGGCCGAGCCCACGCCGGTGCCGAACACGATCGTCGCGGACAGCACATGGATCCACTTAACGACGAGATAGTCCACGGGGAGCCTCCACCAGCAACAGCAGCAGGGTCAGCGCCGCGACCGGCACGTTCTTCGCGACAGGCGCATACGGATGCAGCCAGAACTCCGGCAGCGCGAAGCTGATTACAGCGGTATAGCCCGCCATCAGCAGCAGCTGCAGCCCATAGGCGGCGCGGCGCCAGCGCCGCCACAGCAGCGCCGCGCCCGCGGCGATGTCCAGCAAGGCCGCGCTCCACAGCGCCGCAACGGCAAGGCCGCCGCGCAGGCCCGTGCGCGCAAGCCAGCCCAGGCTGATATCCGGTGGATACAGCAGCGAGGCCACGCCGCTCCAGATCCACAGCAGCACCAGCGATCCGCGCGCCAGCGGTGCCAGCCAGAACCAGGCGGACTGCCAGCGCGCCCAGTCCAGGTCGGCCGCGGCGAGGAACTGGCACGGATCGCGCGGCGGCCGCCCCAGCAGCGCAGCCAGTGGCGCGGCGTCGGCGCAGTTGCCGCGGTCCAGCATGGCCAGCGCTTCAGCGTCGGCGAGATCGCGCAGCGGCGTGAGCCGCGCCAGCCGCCGCGCCACACCGGGCGCCACCGCAATGACGCGCGCCGGCCTTGCGCCCAGTTGTCCGCGCAGCGCGGCGACGTACTCGCGCAGCGTGATGCAGCGCGGACCTGCCAGCGCGATCCGGCCTTCATAGCGGTTCTCCACCAGGCGCAGCAGCGCTGCCAGCGCGTCGTCGCGGTGCAGCGGCTGCAGTCGCTGGCCGCCGCCGCCGGGCAGGAGCAGCAGCGGCAGCCGGGCCAGCGCCAGGAACAGCCGCGCACTCGCGCCGCCCGGGCCGAACACCAGCGAAGGCTGCGCCACCGCGACGCTGAGCGGCAGGGCCAGCAGGAACTCGTCCAGGCGGCGCTTGCTGCGGTGATAGCCGCTGGCCGCCTGCGCGTCGGCGCCCAGTGCAGAAATATGCACAATGCGGCACACCCCGGCTTCGACGCAGGCGGTGTAGAGCGCCTGCGGTCCGTGCACATGCGCCGCATTGAAATCGCCCGGGCGATTTTCACGGAACAGGCCGGCGGCATTGACGACCACGTCCACGCCGCGCAGCAGGCCGGTCCAGTCGGCCACGCCGCGCCGCAGACTGAAGTCGACCTGCCGCAGCGCGATTCCGGCCCAGCGGCGCCGCGCCGCCGCCAGATCGCGCACGCCGGCGGTGACCTGGTGACCCGCATCCTGCAGTGCGGCTACCAGGGCCGAGCCGAGAAATCCGGATGCACCGATCACCAGCACATGCATACGCCTGCTCCCGTCCGTGACACCCCGCGCCCGGGCCTTGTGCGCGCCGCCTGGCGTTCCGGCGCATTCGCCGCGCTGGGTTCCACGCTCGCCGCCGCCGCGCTGAGCCGGCATTTCACCCGGCACGCCGCCAGCACCACCAATGCGACCAGCCACTGGCTGTGGGACCGCGCCGCGTTCCGCGTGCACCGCGTCACGCTGCGCCATACCGTGGCGGGCTATCTGATCCACCACGCCAGTTCCGTCTTCTGGGCGCTGTTCTTCGAAGCCTGGCGGCAGCGCGCGCCGCGCCGCGCCGCGACCAAGGCCGCGACGGTGGCCGTGACCGCGGCCCTGGTCGACTACCGCGTAGTGCCGCGACGGCTGACGCCGGGCTTCGAGGCACACCTGCCGCGGGGCGCGGTCGCCCTGGTCTACGCGGCATTCGCGCTGGGCCTGCTCGCGGGCAGCCGGCGGCGCGGGACGCGGACTCATCGCCGCGCCGCCGCCGCGCCCCGCGCGCCGCAACGGCGCCGGGCCCCATGACGGTGCGCCGCGGGCGGGCTCATTGCCTCGCGCTGCCCGGCCTGGCCACCTTGGCGTGCTTGGCGGCGAGACGCTCGTCCGAGGTGAGGCTGGCCATGGCCACTTCCAGCTTGTTGCGCCAGCCCGCGATCACGTCCGCCTCGCCCCGGTTCATCGCGTCGTAGCCGATGCGGGCGACTTCGGCCGGATCCATCTTGCGGCCGGCGGCGAGCTTGGTGTCGAGCATGCCGGCGCGCTCGAAGAAATCCGTATCGGTCACGCCAGGCATCAGGCAGGACACGGTCACGCCGCTGTCCTTGAGTTCGTCGCGCACGGCCAGCGCGAACGAATCGACGAAGGCCTTGGTCGCGTTGTAGACCGCCTGGTAGCTGCCCGGCTCGAAGCCGGCGATGGAGCCCGTGATCAGGATGCGGCCGCGGCCGGCCGTGCGCATGCGGTTGCCGATGGCGTGCAGCAGGGCCACGGTGCCGCTGACGTTTGTGTCGATCACATGCTGGATCTGCTGCGGCTGCTGGTCCAGGAATGCGCCGCCCAGGCCGTGCCCCGCGTTGGCGAACAGGGCATCGACGCTGCGCGTGTCCAGCGCGGCCAGCAGTTCGCGCAGGCCGCCCGGCGTGGCCAGGTCGGTTTCCACGGCGGTGACCTGCGCGCCCAGGCCCTGCAGCATCGCGCTGGCCTGCGCCAGCGGACGGTCCGCCGCAATGAGCAAGTCGTAGCCGTCGCTGGCCGCGAGCTTGCCAGTTCCAGGCCTATGCCGGACGAAGCGCCGGTGACGATGGCGAAAAGACGGGTAGGCATGGGCATGACGATCTCCTGGCAAGGCCGCTGTCGCTGCCGGTAGTGCCTGCCGCGCAATGGCGCAACGGCGGGCGCGGCAGGTCGCGGCGTGGATGGATGCAGCGATGCCTGCGGCATCGGCGACGGCTGGTTCAGCAACACACATGCCACGGCAGTGCGGCGCGCGCTGCCGGCAATGCGGCGCGACGCGCACGCCGCGCAATGCAGAGCCCGCATAATCCACAAGTCACTTATGCACGAATACCAATGAAAGCCCTTGCAGCCTGCACGAAGGGCGCGATCTGCGTTCACGCACCGCCCACGAGTGGCCGGGACAATGCAGGCCGGTGCCATCCGACGGCTGCGAGGATCGAAAATGACCAGACTGTTGCGCTGCTTCTGCGCCGAGTCCGCCATCAGGCCGCTACCGCATCACAGCGCGGCCTGCAGCAGAAAACGGCGCGCGTGCGCGGCAGTCCGCTGCCGATGAATGATTCCGCTTCCCAAGGTACCGGCCGCCTCGGGCTGATGGCGCGCTCGGCGCAGTTACTGCGCTTCGCTTCGCGCTACCGCCATCTGGCCGGCGCCGCCGGCGAGCGCGGCTCGCGCGAGGATGCCGACGAGTTCGTCGCCGATATTCAGCGCCTGGGCCCGGCCTTCATCAAGATCGGCCAGGCCCTGTCGGTACGTCCCGACCTGCTGCCGCTGAACCACCTCAAGGCGTTGCAGAAGCTGCAGGACGACGTGACGCCGGTGCCGGTGGCCGACGTGCGCGCGGTGATAGAACGCGAACTGGGCGTGCGCCTGTCGAAGATCTTTCCCGAGTTCGACGACGCGCCGCTGGCCGCGGCCTCGCTGGCTCAGGTGCATGCGGCCGTGCTGCGCGACGGGCGCGAGGTGGTGGTCAAGGTGCAGCGGCCGGGCATCGCCGACAGCATGGAAAGCGATATGACCGTGCTGCGCGGCTTCGCCGGCGCGGCCGACCGCTTCACCGACCAGGGCCGCCGCATCGGCTTCGGCGACTGGATCGAGGAAATGGCCGAGACCCTGGCCGAGGAACTGGACTATCGCCTCGAAGCCGCCAACATGCGCGCCCTCGCCGGTCAGCTGGCGGACTATCCCGCCCTGTTCGTGCCGGCGCCCATCGCGGATTTCAGCACGCGCCAGGTGCTGACCATGGACCGCGTGCGCGGCAGCAAGATCAGCCAGCACCCCGGCCTGCAGCGGCTGGAACATCCGCTGGCGGACCTGGCGCGCGATCTGGTGCGGGCCTATCTCGACCAGATCTTCGTGCATCGCCTGGTCCATGCCGACCCGCATCCGGGCAACCTGATCCTCTGCGGCGAACGGCTCGCCCTGATCGACGCCGGCATGGTGCTGCGCCTGGCGCCGCGCATGCGCGACAACCTGCTCGCGCTGATGCAGGCCACAGTGGAAGGCGACAGCGGCCGCGCCGCGCAGCTGATCGAACGCATGGGCGAACGCCTGCCCGTATTCGACGAACGCGCCTGGCAGCGCCGCTGCGACCGCCTGGTGCTGCGCTACTGCAATCAATCCCTCAACGACGAGGTCGGCGCGGGCGAACTGCTGCTGGCGCTGGCACGGCAGAGCGTGGAATCCGGCCTGCGCCCGCCGCCGGAAATGCCCGCGCTGGGCCGCACCCTGCTCGCGCTGGAAGGCTCGGCCAAGCGCCTGGATCCACGCCTGCGGCCGAATCTGCTGGTGCGCGAAAAACTCGACGGCCTGATCGGCCGGCGCGTGAGCGAGGAATTTTCGCCGACACGCCTGCGCGCGCAGCTGATCGAACTGGCCGGTCTGGGCACGCGCCTGCCGCAGCAACTGCGCGACGCGCTGGAGCTGGTCGCGCAGAATCGTCTGCGCGTGCGCATCTCCGGCCTGGGCGAGGCGCGCCTGCTGGAAAACCTGCAGAAGATCGCCAACCGTATCAGCGCCGGGCTGATTTCCGCCGGACTGGTGGTGGCCGCGGCGCTGACCCTGCGCATCGACGCCGGCCCGCGCCTGCTCGGCTATCCGGCGCTGGCACTGATCCTGTTCCTCACCGCCTTCGGCCTGGGCGCCGCGCTGGTCGTCAGCGCGCTGCGTTCGGACCGCCGCAAATGACGCCGGCATGAAGACCGTGCGCATCGGCTGCGCCGGCTGGTCCCTGGGCAGCGCGCACAAGGCGCATTTCCCCGCGGAGGGCACGCAGCTGGAGCGCTATGCGGCGGTGTTCAACGCGGTGGAAATCAATTCCTCGTTCTACCGCCCGCACCGTCCCGAAACCTATCGCCGCTGGAGCGCCAGCGTGCCCGGGGACTTCCGTTTCGCCGCCAAGCTGCCGCGCAGCATCACGCACGAACATCGCCTGGCCGGCACGACGGCGCTGCTGGATAAATTCCTGGCCGAAGTCGGCGCGCTCGGCGCCAGCCTCGGCGTGCTGTTGATCCAGCTGCCGCCCAGCCTGGCTTATGCGGAGGACCGCGCCGGCGCGTTCCTGCGCACGCTGCGCGAACGCCATGCCGGCGGCCTGTGCCTGGAGCCGCGGCACGCGAGCTGGTTCAGCGCGGCGGCCGAATCGCTGCTGGACGAATACCGCGTAGCGCGCGTGGGCGCGGATCCCGCGCTCAACGCCGCCGCGGCCGTGCCCGGCGGCGGCGCCGGGCCGCGCTATACGCGCCTGCACGGTTCGCCGCGCATGTACTGGTCTGACTACGGCCCTGAGCAGTTGCAGGCCGTCGCCCGGCGCCTGCGCGCGGAACAGGCCGCCGGTGCCGACAGCTGGTGCATCTTCGACAACACCGCCGCGGGCCACGCGCTGGGCAATGCACTGGAACTGCGCCGGCTGCTGCGGACGGCAGCGGCAGGCGGCGATCCGTCCTGAGCAGGCGCCGGCTGCGGATGGAGCGTTGCGCCCGGCACGATTTTAATTTTTGCCACTTTTATCATTTTTTCCACAACTGCTGTCACGCACGACCACAGCCATCGCATGGTGCACCCGCGCGCCTGCGACGCACACAGCCCCATTCAGATTGCGCGCAATGCATCGGGCAAAATGCCTGCCATGGCGATGCGATTGCGGACTCTGTTTGCAAAACTCGCAAGAAACCGGCGGTCCGGCGCGGAAAATCACAAACTCGCCACGCCGTGCTGGTTAGAAACACCTACCAGGTTCGTTACTGCGCTCGCTCACGATCATGGACCGCACTCCGCATCCCCGCAGCCCGCCCGCGGCTGCCGCTCCGCCCTCAGGCCGGCCGGCTTCGCCGGATACCGCGCACCCCTCGCAGACCGGCGACCCCAGCACGGCGCGGGATGGCTTCGCACACCGCGTGCTGCTGGTGGAAGACCAGCCGGACGTGGCGCGCGCCACCGCCCTGGGACTGGAATTGCTGGGCGCGCAGGCCGTGATCGCCGCCAGCGGCGAAGAGGCCCTGCGGCAGGCACCGCAGCTGCGGCCGACCCTGGTGCTGCTCGACATAGACCTGCCCGATATCAGCGGCCACGAAGTCGGACGGCGCCTGCGCCAGATGCGCGAACTGGACGCCGCCGTGATCGTCGCGCTGACCAGCTGGAACACGCCGGAAATGCGCCGGCGCTCGGCCGAGGCCGGCTTCGCCGAACACGTGATAAAGCCGCTGGACCTGGACGGACTCAGCGCACTGCTGCAGCGAACCCGTCCAGCGCATTGACCGCGGCGGCATCCGCATCCGGCGCCGGCGCAATTGGCAGATGCACGGAAAAGACCGTGCCTTCGACCGCATCGGATACCACCTCGACCTTGCCGCCGTGGCCGCGCGCGATCTCCTGCACGATGAACAGGCCCAGACCCAGGTGCGCGCCCGGCTTCGCATTCGAGCCGCGCGCCGTCGGCGAGAACAGGCCGGACAGTTCGGCCTGCGCAATCACCGGCCCGCGGTTGTGCACCGACAGCACGACGCGGCGCGGATCCTTGTTCAGCACGACGCGGATCACGCCCTGGCTGTCGCCATGTATCGCCGCATTGCGCAGCAGGTTGGACACGAGCTGCCCCAGGCGCGCGCGGTCCCATTGACCGAAGCACTGGCCCTGCGTCTCCAGCACGAAACGGTGCGAAGGAAACTCGGCGTTCACTTCCGAAACGATCTCGGCCGCCAGCAGGGCCAGATCCATGTCCACCGGCCGCACCGTCATGCGGCTGTGCAGGCTGGCCGCGGCGACGCCCATCAGGTCATCGACCATGGGCACCATGCGCGCCAGCGCGCGGCGCAGCTGGCCCATGGCCTCGTCCTCGCGCACTTGCGGATGACGGTGCGCCAGGATATGCGCGGTCATGGACGCGGTATGCAGCGGGCCGCGCAGGTCGTGCGCAACTATGCCCATCACCAGCGCGCGGTCGCGCTCGGCCGCCTGGGCGAAAGCGAGCACAGCTTCCGCGGTGATGCGGTCCAGCGATTCATTGAACATCACCAGATCGTCGAACGCCTCCGGACTGCGCACAAAACCCGCGCCCGCCCACAGGCGCAGCACCACGGCGCGCAGGGCGCGGAATTCCGACGTCATGGCGACCAGCGACAGCCCCGCGGCGTGGCGTTGCAGGCCGTGCTCGGAGCCGCCGGCGATCATGCTTTCGTTTCTCGCGGCGGACTCCGCCGCGCCGCAGGCGCCCTGCGGCGCACGCATGTCGTCGGCTACCGCATCCAGCAGACGGCCTGCATGGGCATGCAGCTCGGCCGCCGAGGTCTGCCCGTTGAACGGCGGCAGCCCTTCCGCGAACTGCTGCCACGCTTCGACGATGCGGCCATGGTTCGCCTTGATGAACTCTGCCAAGCGCACGACGGGCTCCTCCTGCTGAGTTGGTTGATGCCTCCCCGGCCTCCTGAACTGTGCATGGAACCCAATGCGCGCAGGCGCGTCAACTGGGTGAAATCATTGTGTTACCGCCGCGACCGGCAGCCCGGCGATCTTCATGTTGGAAAGCCGCGGCACCACCGGCGCCGGTCCGTCGATGAACACGCCCGTGGTCCGGCTGTGGGATACCGTGCTGTCGATCAGCTGGACGGCGCAGGGCGCGCCTATGGTCAGTGTGCCGATGACGGACGCTCCGCGCGCCGCGGTTCAGACCGTTTTCCTGCGCCATGCGGCCGCAAGCACGCAAAGCAGCCAGGTGCCGTTGATCGCACCGAGCAGCGTGAGCAGCTGCATTGCCTGCTCGTGCATGGCCTGGGCCGCGTCCGGGCGCCAGGCGAACAGCGCAATGTCCTCGGGAAGGTTCAGGCCGTGCTGTCCGGCTGCGCGGCGCGCGAGCCGCCAGTGCGGCGTGAAGCGGGTGAACCGCACCACTTCGCCGGGACGGTCCCAATCGCTCAGCGGCAGGCGCCCCACCTTGCCGGACAGATAGGTCGACGCGGCAACCCAGGCAATGACCGGATCGCCGCGCTTCCAGCCCGGCGCCAGCAGCGGCGCAATCCAGTAGGTTCCTACGTGCCTGCCGCGTGCCACCGTCATGGGCGTGTCCAAGGCAAATTCGCGCGCGATGCGCCAGCCGGCAGGCCGGTAGGCCGCCGTCAGCGGCGCCTCGCGCAGCAGCTCCGGCGCTGCATCGGCGATGCGGCCCAGCCAGGCGTTGTCGACGCAGAAGACGGCGATGGTGCAGCCGCCGCCGAGAAACACCGCCGCCAGCCGCAGCCCGCGGCTGCGCGGCGCTATCCACCGCGAGAGCAGCGCCGGCAGTACGAACAACCCGCCCAGCGCAACCATCATCACGACAGCAAAGTGCTCCACATCCAGCGCCACCACGCCGCTGCCGGCCAGCACGATGACGAGGCTGAGGACGGAGAATTTGAGAAAAGTACGGATCATGCGGATGGACAGCCTGCGCGGAGTGAGGGCTTGCGCCAGCGCCGTGCCGGCAGCGGAGCCAGATCGCTGAACCAGAACGTCCATCCTGCGCCGGACCGGACATGGCCGCCGCGCGCCGCTGATCCGCGCTGTGCGGACAGGCTTGGCGGCGGTTGTCCGGGCCGTCGCAGCGGCGGTGCCGCGGTACGGCAGCGGGCCGGCTGCACAGCCGGTCTCTCACGACATTGGCATCACCAGGGCACAGCGGCATGGCGCGGGCCGGAGCAGCTGCGGCAACGGAAAAACCCCGCATTTCTGCGGGGTTTTTCCTTGTTGCGTGCCGACGCTACACGGACGGGCCGCAGCCCATCACCGCGTGGCGGGCGCCGCCGTGCCGCCGAGTTCGATGCGCCGGCCGGCCGCCGTCGTGCCGGCTGCGCGGATCACCCAGTTGACCTCGCTGCCCACGCCGGCCTGCGTGGGCTGCAGATGCACCGCGGCGCTGCCCAGTACCGGGTCCTCGCCGGTGTAGGCACCGGCATAGGAGCGGCCGAGGAAGTTCGACAGCTCGCCCGTCGCCGGACGCGGCCCGGTGCCGGACGGGTTGGTCATGGCGATGACGATATCGCCCGGCCCGTCCAGCACGATGGGCTGCTCCAGCACCAGCGTGCGCAGGCGCGCGCCGGCGCTGGCGATGACGTAGCCCTTGCGGGAACCGACCAGGGTTGCGCCGTTGGCGGGATCGCGGTCGTCGTCCTGGTAGACGTAGAAGTCGTAGCGGTCGCCCGCGTGCACATAGGCCGACGAGCCAGTGAGGAAGGTGATCGTCGTCAGGGTGAGCGGGAATACCGCCGCCGGCGGCGAGTAGCGGTTGGCCCAGAGCATGGAACAGGCCGTGCCGCAGCCCACGGCGCTGTAGCCGCTGACGAACTGGTCGGCGCGCAGCTCGCACTGGCCTTCGCTGCATTCCACGCTGACTTCATTGCCGCGCACCGCGACCGGCAATTGCTGCACGGGCACGTCGGCGCCGGCCTCGCGCAGCAGCAGGCGGCCGAAGCTCTTCTCCGCGGGCACCGTGATGTCGTCCACCGTTGCGGTGATGGTCAGCACCTGGCTCGCCCCCGGCGTCAGCGTGAAGCTGGCGGGTTCCACACTGAGCGCGTAGCCGGCCGGATGCTCGAAATCGGCCGTCCAGGTACCGCTGCGCGTCAACCGGCTGCGCACGGTGCGCGTCCACTGGCAGCGCTCGCCGCAGCTCATGTTGCGCAGCGACGGCAGGTTGAGCTGGTGTACGCGCAGCGATCCGCCATTCGGATTGGCCGCATCGTAGTTGGCCATGCTCTCGTCCAGGGTCAGGCCGGCCAGGGCTGCGCGGCTCAGGTCGACGCGGCCGCTGCCGACTTCCTCCGGCGTCCACGGCGTTATGCCGTCTTCCAGATGACCCGCGGTGACCGTAGTCGTCATCAGCGCCGACTTGATCTCGGCCACGGACCAGTCCGGATGTATCGCCCGCAGCAGCGCTGCACTGCCGGCGACGTGCGGACTGGCCATCGAGGTGCCGCTCAGCCACTGGTAGTCGCCCGAGGCCGGATCGGTCGCCGCGTAGATGCCGACGCCGGGTGCGGCGATATCCGGCTTGGCCAGATCTTGCAGCGGCGGCGGCACCGGGCCGCGCAGGCTGAAGTTGCCGATGACATCGGGCTGCTGCGCGCGCTGCAGCGCGGGCTTGAAGTGGCCGCTGCTGCCGGCCCGCGGATCGAAGCCGTCGATGAATACCGCATCCGCCGGGCGCACTGGTTCGGGATGCGCGGCGAGGAAAGCCAGCAATGCCTGGGAAGTCTGCAGCGGCGTGATGCTGAACGCGCCTATCGTCTCCGGCGCACCGGTGGTGTCCATGCGGAACGGATCGGCCTGCTGGTTGACGACGACGACCAGGTCGGCGCCCGCAGCCGCGGCGTTGATGATCTTCTCGGAGAAATTGCAATCGCCGCGCTGTACGACGGCGATCGCGCCGTTGAAATATCCATCGGGAATTACACCGCCGGCGGTGCAGCCGCGCAGGTTTTGCGCGTAGCTGCGCAATGGGCTGCGCAAGCGCTCGCCCACGTCGAGCGCGGACAAGGTGGTGCTGCCGGGCACGACTTCCATGTCGGTCAGCAGCGCCGGCGGCGCGACCGGGCCGGTCACCGACAGCGCCGGCACGAAGGCGATTTCATGCGTGGACGCGGCCACCGTCGTCACCCACGGGCCGAGATTGGCGACGCGGCCGGCGGGATCCAGGCAGCCCGCATCGGTATTGCCGGCGGCGGCGGCCACGAACACGCCGGTGGACGCGGCGCCGCGGAAATCCGGATGGTCGACCCAGGGATTGCCATAACCGCAGGTGGGGCCGATGGAATAGTTGGCCACGTCCACAGCGTCGGCCACGGCGGCCTGCACGCCGGCTTCCAGCGCATCGCTGAAGCAGCCGCCGGCGCCGCAGACCTTGTAGCTGATGACGGACGCGCAGGGCGCGACGCCGGACATGCTCCCGCCCGCCGGCAGTATCGGCGTGGGCACGGTGGCGGCATCCAGCGTGTTGCCGGCGGCGGTGGACGCCACGTGCATGCCGTGGCCGACGCCGGGATCGGGTGCAGGATTGGTTCCGGTGCAGACGATGCCGTTGCTGGCCGTGCAATCGTGCGCCACCAGCTTGGGACGGCTCGCATCGAAGCCGCAGGCCGGATCGTTCGCGAACGAGGGATGGCGCGCATCGGCGCCGGTGTCGATGACGCCGATGCGGATGCCCGCGCCGCGCGTGGCCGCGGCATAGGCCGGCACGGCGCTGCCGTCCCAGAGTTTGTCCGCACCGATGAAGGTCGGGCCGCGATAGGTCAGCGGCTGCTGCACCTGGACCGGAGCGACGCTGACGATGCCGGGCAGCGCCGCGACGGCGGCGGCCTCCTGCGGCGACAGCGGCAGGGAGACACCGTGATGGGTAACCTCGTAGTGGAACTGCGGCGTCACCGCGCGTCCCAGGAGCCGGCCGATCTGCTCCAGATGCAGCGCGCGCTGCGCGGCCAGATGCGCCGAATAGGCCCGCGCCGCCGGCGAGCGCACATCCAGGCGCGCAGCAAACGGCATGCGCAGCGGCGCCGTGCGCGCCAGGCCCGGCAGCGCGCCGTCGTAATCGGCCAGTCCCGGTTCGGCGAAGCGGACCAGATAGCGGCCGGCGGGCGATATCCCGATCTCGCGCACGGCCACGGCATCGGGCAGCGGATTCGCCGCGGCGCGTTCCGCCGCGCCCAGGGCGCACAGCGCCAGCAGGATCGCGGACGGCAGGGCCGAGACGCGGGAAGAAAAACCAAGCAGATTCATCATGGGTGATTCCAGAACAGGGTAAGCACGTCCGTAGGACGGGAAGGTGATCCGGCCGCGGCGAGCGGCCGGATCGCTTCATCGGCAGAGCGCGGAACGCTCAGGGCCTGGCCTCGAAGCCGCTGGCGAAGATCGCATCGCCGCCCGCGGTTACCGTCAGCGCCACCGGCACGCGCACCAGCGACTGCGTGCGGTCGTTGCTGAACACGCACAGGTTGGCCTGGTGCAGGCCCGGTGCGAGTTCGCGCGCATCCAGGTCGACGCTGATCTGCGCCTGCGCACCCGGCGGCGTGGTTCCGGCGGTCTGCTGTACGCGCAGCCACGGCACCTGGCCCGGCACGGCGCAGTCGCCGCCGGCCACGGCGATGCTCAGACCGTCGATGCGCACCGCTTCGTTGCCGATCAGCAGCGGCGGACCGACCAGGGTCGCCGCGCCGGTGACTCGGTTCACCGTGTACAGGCGGCTGCCGTTGGCCAGGTACAGCACGCCGCTGGATTCGTCGAAATCCGCGCTCAGGTTCGCGCCTTCGACAGGAAAGCCCAGCGGACCGACGACGGCCGCGGCGCCGGTGTTCTTGTCGATCGCCACCAGGCTGTTGTTGAAATCGTCGATGCCGTACAGCGCGCCGTCCGGCGCCACTGCAAGGGCGCGGATGCACACGTCCACCGATGCCGCGACGGGCGCGACAAACGTCGCCTGTGCGGTCTGCAGATCCAGGCGGTACAGGTCGGAGGCCGCCGCCGCCGCGCAGCTGCCGAGATCGGCGGCGGTGGTGGCGAACATGGTGTGGGTGCGGCTGTCCCAGGCCATGGACGACCAGCGCATGTACGGCGGCGTCTGTGCGTTCGCCATCACGGCATCGCCTATGCTGGTGGGCAGCAGCGTGTTGGTATCCGACCAGGCAAGGCCGATATCACCGCCGTAGCTGCCCAGGGTGTAGATGCGGGTGAAATCATTGCCGGCGAAATCGGCGACCAGGTAGTCGCCCGAATGCATGGGAATGCCGGTGCCCTGCACGACGCGGTCCGGCCGGCTCGCATCGAAGCTGATCGCGCCGAGGTTGAAACCGTTCCAGAAATTTCTCGCATTGGCGTAGGCCGGCACGGCGAACACGGAATCCGGCGCCGATGCCGACGCGGCATTCGCGGCGGACTGGTGCGCGGCCGCGCGGTAGGCGTGCCTGTCCGAGCGCTGCAGGTCCGCCAGCCACGGGCCCAGGTCGGTCGGCGGGAAATGCGCGCGCGCCTGCGCCTCCTGCAGCGACCAGAGCAGATCGATCTCGCCGGCGTTGCCGATGCGCAGCGTGGCGCTGGTCTGTTCGCCGGCGCCCGCCTGGGCGCTGATCGCCGCGGCGGCAAGCGACAGGCGCGGCGCGCCCACGTCGACCGCGACCGCACCCGAGGCGTGGCGCGGCACGTCCACCGGCGTCCAGGTAATCACCTGGCCTTCGGCGAGCGTCGCGCTGTTGAAGGCGTATTCCCGGTACGGCGGATCGTCGGTCATGGGCGTGAAACCCACCAGACCGACCGTGGCTGAGCCGCCGAAATCCGGATTGGGTTCGGCCAGGACATCGAAGGTCAGATCACGGTAGACGTAGTGGATGCGGCCGGTGCCTTCCTCCAGCACCGTCTGGAAGGTGATGCCGCCGGCCTGGTTCGGATACAGCGCGTGGTCCTTGTCGTCCCACTGCACGATCAGGCGGCGGTTCGGCGCCGTGCCCACGGTGGCGTAGTAGACGGCGCCGTGGCCGCCCAGCAGGTCCCAATAGGCCGCGATGCCGTTGTAGCCGTAGAACGGAAAGCGGGCGTGCGCCACCGCGGCCATGGTGTCGTTGTCGCCGACGAACGGCGGCGGCACCACCAGCGGCTCCGGGCAGCCGTCCGTATCGTCGGCGGTGCGCAGCGTCAGGGTTCCGCTGTTGTTGATGCACAGCACGCTGCTGTCGCCTTCGTGGAAGTACTGGCCGTAGAAGCTGAACGGGAACGGCAGCGCGCCGAGCCGGTAGACGCCCTTCGCGCCCAGGGTCAGCGCCGTGCCGGTGGTGCGTATGTCGGAGAACACGACGGCGGGATCCGAACCTTGCTCATAGCCCGGCCGCGACGCAGTGGCGTTCCAGGTGAAGCGCGGAGACTGGTCGCGGGTGCCGGCGGTGACGACGTGGTTGTAGCGGAAGCTGCCGCCGGGCGGCACGGCCTGCGGCAGCAGGTCGAACAGGCGGTCCCAGCCGGCGTATTCGTACTGGAACGGCGCGCCGGTCAGCATGGTCAGCGTGTGGTAGTTCAGCGTCACCGAACTGCGGTTGATGAGGGTGAAGCAGTAGTTGACCGGCTCGCCCGGCGTCACCGCGATGTGCGTCGCCGTGCCGCAGGC
Organism: Tahibacter harae; assembly: GCF_024437735.1. Classification (GTDB taxonomy): domain Bacteria; phylum Pseudomonadota; class Gammaproteobacteria; order Xanthomonadales; family Rhodanobacteraceae; genus Tahibacter; species Tahibacter harae. The sequence goes on from NZ_JANFQO010000001.1 coordinate 214,222, forward strand.
CGGCGGCGGCAGCGTGCTGACGGTGACCTGCAGCTCGATGCCGCCCTGCGCGGCGGATTCGTTGGTCAGTGCGAAGCTGGCCTGCACGCCGGGCACGCTGGCGGTCACGGCGAAGCTGCCGGCCTGTCCGTTGGCGCGGGCGGTGATGCTCGCCAGGCCGTCCGCGCCGCTCACGGCGCTGCTGGCGGAAAGCGTTGCGCTGGCACCGGAGGCCGGCGCGCTGAAATTCACCACGGCGCCGTTCACCGGCTGTCCGTTCGCATCGCTCACGCGCACCGTCAGCGGCGTGGCGAAGGCGGTGTTGATCGCAGTGCTTTGCGCGCCACTGCCGGGCGTCAGCACGGCGGGCTTGTGGAAGCGCGCGACCACCGAGCAATTGGCCAGTATGTGATCGGTGGTATAGGTATTCGCGCTGAGCGTGCCGCCGCAGCCTTCGACACCAGCGAGGTAGTAGCCCGCATCCGGCACCAGCTGGAAGCTCGTGGTCTGCGCGAACAGCACCGACTGCGGCAGCGCCGGAACGATGGCGCCGTGGGCGCCGGCGGCCGGGATCACCGTGTAGGTGACGGTCTCCAGCAGGAATTCGACCGTGACGGTGCAATGGCTGCTGACCGGGCCGGTGGTGTAGACCAGTCCGTTGAGCGTGCCGGCGCAGCCGGTCACCGCGCCGATGACATAGCCGGGATCGGGCACCAGGGTGAATTGCGTCTGCGTTCCGGGCAGCGCTTCCTGCGGCGTGTTCGGCGCAATCGTTCCGTTGGCCCCGGCCAGCGGCGTGATTACGAAGGCGTCCACGTCGATGCGGCCGTCGGGCTTCAGGCGGGCGAGGCCGCGGCGGGCAAGGCCGCTGACCTGGCTGAAATAGCCCGCAATCAGGATCTTGCCGTCGCTCTGCAGCGCGATGTCCTTGACCCAGGTGTTGGGGCGCGCGGTGAAGCCGGCTTCCAGTTCGCCGGCGGCGCTCAGGCGCGCCAGGTTCGGCCGCACCACGCCGCCGATGGTGCGGAAGCCGCCGCCGATCAGGATGGCGCCGTCGGGCTGCACGGCGATGCTCTTCACGCCGCCGAGGCCGCCGTCCACCTGGGCGATGAAACTCGGATCGCGCGTGCCGTTGGCCAGCAGGCGCACGAGTTGGGAATCCACCGGCGAGCCGTCGCCGAGGTTGATCTTGGCGACCGCGCCCACGAGATAGCGGCCGTCCGCCAGCCGGTGCAATGCAGTGACATCGGCAATGGTCGAGGTGGCCGGGAACAGCGTCTGCAGCGAACCGTCGGCGTTGAGCCTGCCCAGGTAGCCGCCGTTGACCGAGCCGCCGCCGACCAGGATGCGGCCGTTGGGTTCCAGCAGCAGCGAATAGATGCTGATGTCGTCATCCTCGCCGAAATCGGCGCTGAATCCTGTGTCCAGCGCGCCGTTGGCGTGCAGGCGCACCAGGTGCGGCACGGTGCTGGCCGTAAGCAGCTGCCGTCCGGCGACCAGGATCGCGCCGTCGGGCTGCACTATTACTTTTTCCACAAAGGCATCCGGCCCCAGCGCCGCGGCGAAGGTGGTGTCGCGGCTGCCGTCGGCGTTGTTGCGGATCAGGCCCTCTTCGCCGCCGAACAGAATCTTTCCATCCGCCTGCGGCGCCACCGCATAGGCCACGGAACCGCCGGTATTGCCTTCCTGGTAGATGCCGCTGCCATCGGCGAAATTCGCCTCGGCGGCGCCATCGGTCGGCGCCAGCCGTGCGAACTTGAGCCGGTCGCGTCCGCCGATGCGGGTAAACCAGCCGGCGGCGAGGATGCGGCCGTCGGCCTGCACCTCGATGGATTCGACATTGGCATTGGGCGCGGGGTCGAACACCGCATTGGCCTCGGGCACGAAGCTGGCCGATACGGTGCAGTCGGCATAGACCCAGCCCGTGAGGTAATCGTTGCCGCTGCGGCGTCCTTCGCCGCAGCCCGAGACCGAGGCCAGCACCCGGCCCGGCGCCGGCGTGAAGGTAAACAGGGCCTTGCCGCCTTCGCTCACCGCCTGCGGCACCGCCGGGCTGGCGCTGCCGCCCTCGCTGACGCGCGGCGTGACCGACAGCGGCGCGGCGGCGGCGTTGTCCACGCGGCCGTCCGCATGCAGGCGTGCGATGCGGTTGCGCGACAGGCCGTTGATCTGGCTGAAATGCGCGCCCAGCACGAGCTTGCCGTCGGCCTGCAGCGCCACGTCGTAGACCGGCGCGGCGTTCATTTCCGCGTCCATCAGACTCGCATCGAGGCTGCCGTCGCTGTTCAGGCGGGCCAGATTGCGGCGGATCACGCCGCCCACGGAGAGGATGCTGCCGGCGATCACGATGCGGCTGCCGTCGATGGCGATGGCGTCGATGTCGCCGCGCACGTTGGGCAGGAAGGCGGTGTCCACACTGCCGTCGGCGTGCAGGCGCACCAGGGTGCCGCGGTCGACGCCGCCCAGGGCGAAGCCGTAGCCGGCGCCGAGCAGGATCTTGCCGTCGGCCTGGAGTTTCAGCGTCCTGAGGTTGGCGTCGGCGGCCACCGGCGGCAAGGGTTGGCCGGTGTCGGCCTGGCCGTTGGGCAGCAGGCGCAGCAAGGTGCCGTAGCCGGCAATCAGGATGCGCCCGTCGGCCTGCACCGCGATGCTTTCGATGGGCAGCGACAAGCCCAGCGTGCCGGCATCGAAACTGGTGTCCAGGCTGCCGTCGGGGTTGAGGCGGGCGAGATTGGTGCGCGGCTGGCCGCCCATGGCGAGGAAGTCGCCGCCGATCAGGATGCGGCCGTCGGCCTGCAGCGCGATGCTGCGGATCGCCGGGGTGCCGCCAGTGGCGGCGTCGACGAAGCTGCTGTCGACACTGCCGTCGGCGTTGAGCCGCAGCAGGCCGCCGTTGCCCTGGACGCCCTTGCCGCCGATCAGCGCCTTGCCGTCGGGCTGCACCGCGATGGCATGGACGTCGCGGGCGACCAGGGAGTTGTGGAACGCGGCGTCCACGCTGCCGTCCGGGTTCAGGCGGGCGTAGTGATCGCGCGGCTGGCCGCCGACCGTGGTGAAGCTGCCGGCGATCAGGAGATCGCCGTCGGGGAAGGTCGCCACCTGGGTCACGAAGCTGTCGGCGTCGGGGTTGAATGCCTGCGCCGCGCCGGTGCCGAACAGGGCCAGGCAGGCCGCCAGCAGCCGCGCGCCGTTCCTCGACCAGGAACCCGGGCGCCGGGGCGCAGTGGAGGCCTCCATGGCGGCTATCTCGATGGCCGTGCTGGCCGGGCCGCCGCGCCGCCCGGGTGGCGGCGCATGGTTCTTGCTGATCACGTCATTCATTCGGGTTTCCATGGAGGTTGTTGCCGCTGCCGCAGGGGCCTGACTGGCGCCCGTGGACCTGGAGCCACCCGCATCGGATGGACGGGGATGGACAGTGCAAAACCTTTACGGGTCAGGCGCGTGACATACATGACAGGCGATGACAGGCGCTGACAGCGGCTGTCCGGCGCGTTTCGGCCGCTGACAGGCGCCCCGCCGGCGGCAGGCGCGGCCGTTTGCTGCGGCGGCGTCCGCCGGCCGCCGCATCCCCGCCCGGCTTCGTCCGTAGCGGTGTCGGCGCGGCACCCCAGCGGGCGGCACTGGCCCGGGCGCGGCCTCAGCGGGCCGGCGGCGGCTCGGTCAGGCGGGCCGGAATGACCCGCTCGCCGGCCAGCTGGCGCGCCTTCTCCAGGGACTGGCGCCAGGCGTCGCGGCTGCCCAGCAGCTGGAACACCTTGACCCGGACCAGGGCGGATTCGTAATCGTCGTTGGCCCAGACGGCGACCCGGCCGGCCAGCTCGGCGGCCTTGTCGCGCCGGTCCTGGGCCAGCAGCCAGTCGACATAGGACTGGGCGACCAGGGACACCAGCACGGGCAGTCCCACGTCCTCGGCACGCGCCAGGGCGCGGTCGAACGCGGCCTGCACCGCGTCGGGTGCGGTCGCCTGCCGGGCCGCCCATTCGGCCTTGGCCAGCAGGAAGACGGCGGATACGCCGTCGCCGTCCGGCGGCAGCCAGGGTTCCACCAGCGCCGCCGTGGCACGGCCCTGGGCCAGCAGCGCGCGCTGGCGCAGCAGTACGAGGTAGGCGTAGCGGTCGAAGGAGGGATCCCGCGGCCAGGTCTCCAGCGCGGCATCCACCGCCGCGACGACCTTGTCCGGCTGGCCCGAGCGCGCGGCCAGTTCCGCCTGCATGTCGTGCAGGTAGCGCAGGCTGCCGGGGCGCAGGTCGCGGAAGCGGCGCTGCGCCTCGGCCACCACCGCGGCCGCCTCGCCGTAGCGCCCCACGCCCATCAGCACGCGGGCCTGGCGGTTGAAGACGACCAGGTTCAGGCCGGGATCGCCGATGCGCTCGCGCGCCTGCCACTGGCGTTCGGCCAGGGGCAGCACATCCGACCAGCGCAGCAGGTCGGTATAGACGTCGATCAGCATGCTGCGCAGCGTGACCACGCGCTCCACCACGCCGAAGGCCTCGTAGCGGTCGATGGCGGTGTTCAGGTGGGGCAGCGCCAGCTCCAGCCGGTGCCGGGCGATCTGCAGCTGCCCGAAGCCCGCCTCGATATGCGCCACGCGCAGGCGGTCGCCGGACTGCTCGGCCAGCAGATAGGCGCGGCCGTAGTCCGAAAGCGCGCCTTCGGAATCATTCAGCGCGACGCGGGTCAGGCCGCGGCGGGTCAGCGCATCGCACAGATCCAGCGGCGCGGTGCCGGCGTCCAGCGCGGCGACGGCGGCGTTGAAATCGGTGAGCGCCTTGGCAAAGTCGGAGCGGCGGAAATTCAGGTTGCCGCGCAACACCAGCGCCCGGCCGCGGTGCACGTCGTCGGGGGCAATCGCCGCATCGGACAGCAGGCTTGCCAATGCCTCGGTAGCGCGGTCGTACTGGCCGGCGCGGAAATCCAGTTCCGCCAGGCGCAGGCGCACTTCGGGCAGGAATTCCGGCGTGTCTGGAATCGCCAGCAGGATATTGCGCGCCCGCTCCAGCTCGTTGGCCAGCGACGCGGCCTGGGCCTGCTGCAGGCGCTCGCGGATGGCATCGGCGGCGGGCGTGGTGCCGTCCCGCGGCGGTTCGCGCAGGGCCGCCGCCAGCAGCAGGTCGGCCGCCCCGCGCGCGGCCTTGATGGCGTCGCTGTCGCTGGTCTCGATGCGGTGTTCGGTGCCGGCGGCATTCACGGCCGCCAGTTCGACTCGCCAGCTGCCGTCGGCGCGGGCGGCCTTTCCCTGGATGATGAGGTCGGCGCCGAGCACGTCGCGGATTTGTGCGTAGTCGCTGGGATTGATCGCCGCGTGGGTGCCGTGCAGTGCAGTAACCACGGTGCGGCTGGGCGAAACGCGCAGGCCCGCCACGCGCAGGCGTTCGGCCACCAGGTCCATCGCACCCAGTTCCAGCCAGCCGGATTCGGAAGGCGCATCGACCAGGAACGGCAGCACCACGACGGCCTTGTCGGCAACCAGCACGTCCTCGGCCGGGGCCGGCACGACAGCGGCGCGCTGGCTGCGCAGCGCCCAGATTCCCGCGAGCACCACCAGCACGACGATGACGGCGTACCACCCGTAGCGCCGCCGCTGCACGGGCGGGCGCTGTGCGGCCTGGGGTTGCGTCGGCGCTTCCGGCGCAACCGGCGCAGCGGTGGCGGCAAGTACGGGCGTTTCCGGCGGTCTGGGCGCGATTTCCTCCGCGCTCCTGGCTTCGCGGATTTCCACCTCGCTCACCCAGCGATAGCCGAACCCCGACACCGTGCGGATCAGGCGCTGCGCCTGGGCGTTGTCGTCCAGCGCGCGGCGGGCGCGGGCGATGATCTGGTTGAGATGACCGTCGGTGATTTCAACGCGGCCCCAGACCGCAGCGACCAGCTCATCGCGGCCCACCGCCCGGTCGCGATGCTCGATCAGATAGGCGATGCAGTCGAAGACATGGCGGTTGACGGGCAGCAGCGCGTCGCCGCACCAGAGTTCGCGCTCGGCGACCTTGACGCGAAAACCTTCGAAGGAATATTCCGGCGCGGTCACTGGCGTCAGCCGGCTCCAGGCGCTGCGGGAACGTCGCGGGCGGCCCCGTGCGGCCCTGCACCGGTCGGAATAGCGTGCGCTTCAGGCGCCGGCCGCCGCTGGACCGCCGGTGCGCGCAACAGGATCTGCGCCCGGCGATGCTTCGCCACGTTCTTCTTGCTCATGCTGCGTGCCTCGTCGCCCGGCTGGTGTCATAAGAGTTCACGACACCCGGCAACGCGATTCCTCCAGACACCGGGATCTTACCCCGTCCGGCCGGCGGGGACGCAATATGACCATCGGGCCGGAACCGGCCGCCAGCGGGTGCTGTTTGCGTTCGCAAACGCGGCCGCCGCCGCGCCCCGGCCCGGCGACAAGAAACCGGCGGCCAGCCCCGCAAAGGTGCCGACCGGCAGCCTGCAAGTGCGGTTGATCACGCAGCCGCACAGGCAATGCGTGCAGCGAATCTACGCCGTGGATGTGCTTCGGCAGCCTGGCCGGCGCTGCATTGCCGGAGCCATCGCCACAGGCCGGCGTTCCGCAACGCCCGCCGCCAACCACTGACGGACACCATGAATTGCAAACCTATGCACAAATAAACAGTTGCACAAACCTTGAACCTTCCGGCGCGGCAGGGATGCCGCCTGCCGCTGCAGCACGGGCGCGCCGAATTGCATCGCCCTGCCCCTCTGCGGCCATCCGGACCGCTACAGCAGCGCGCGCAGCCGGTACAGCGCTTCCAGCGCCGCCTTGGGCGTCAGCTCGTCCGGATCGATCTCGCGCAGCGCCCGCTCCGCCGCACTCGGCGCCGCAAACAATCCCATCTGCTGCGGCGCGGCCAGCGCCGCCGGCGTGGTTGCGGCCGTTGCCGGCGCGGGCTGCTGTTCCAGCGCGGCCAGGTAGCGCCGCGCGTTGCTGATGACGCCCTTGGGCAGGCCCGCCAGCGCGGCGACCTGCAGGCCGAAGCTGCGGTTGGCCGGACCTTCCTTGACCGCATGCATGAACACCAGCGTGTCGCCGTATTCGACCGCGTCCAGATGCACGTTGGCGATGCCGCTGTACTGCGCGCTGAGTTCGGTCAGCTCGAAATAGTGCGTGGCGAACAAGGTGTAGGCGCGGTTGCGTTCAGCCAGCTGCACGGCGCAGGCCTTGGCCAGGGCCAGGCCGTCGTAGGTTGAGGTGCCGCGGCCGACTTCGTCCATCAGCACCAGGCTGTGCTCAGTGGCATTGTGGAGAATGTTGGCCGTCTCGGCCATTTCCACCATGAAGGTGGACTGGCCGCGCGACAGGTCATCGCCGGCGCCGATGCGGGTGAAGATGCGGTCTATCGGCCCTATGCGCGCCGCATCTGCCGGCACGTAGCTGCCGATGTGCGCCAGCAGCACGATCAGCGCGGCCTGGCGCATGTAGGTCGATTTGCCGCCCATGTTGGGGCCGGTGATGACCAGCATGCGGCGGCGCTCGTCCAGCACCAGGTCGTTGGGCTCGAACGGATCGTCGCGCACCTGCTCGACCACCGGATGGCGGCCGCGAGTGATGTGGATGCCGGGCTCGTCGCCCAGTTCCGGCGCGGCCCAGTTCAGCGCATCGGCGCGGTCGGCCAGGGCGGCGAGCACGTCCAGCTCGGCCACCGCGGCGGCGGCCTGCTTGAGCGCGTGCAGCTGCGCGTTGAGCGTATCCAGCACGCTGTCGTACAGCGCGCGCTCGCGCATCAGCGAGCGTTCGCGCGCCGACAGCACCTTGTCCTCGAACGCCTTGAGTTCCTCGGTGATGTAGCGCTCGGCGCCCTTGATGGTCTGGCGCCGGGTGTAGTGGGTCGGCGCGCGCGCGGAATGCGCGTTGGTGATCTCGATGTAGTAGCCGTGGACGCGGTTGTAGCCGACCTTGAGCGTGGGGATGCCGCTGGCCTCGCGCTCGCGCTGCTCCAGGTCGAGCAGGAACTGGTCGGCATTGGTGGACAGCGTGCGCAATTCGTCCAGTTCCGCGTCGAAGCCGCTGCGCACCACGCCGCCGTCGCGCAGCAGGGCCGGCGGCTGCTCGACCAGGGCCTGGGCGAGGTAGTCGGCCGTCTGCGCGTGCTCGCCGATCTGCGCGACCAGGCTGGCCAGCAGCGGATTGTCGGCGCCTTCGAGCTGGCTGCGCAGAACCGGCGTCAGCAGCAGGCCGTCGCGCAGGGTGGACAGGTCGCGCGGCCGCGCCGAGCGCAGCGCGACCCGCGCCAGTATGCGTTCCAGATCGCCGATGCCGCGCAAGGTGTCGCGCAACGCAGCGCCGCGGCGCTCCTCGATCAGCGCGGCGATGGCCTGGTAGCGGTGGCGCAGCAGTTCGCGGCTGCGCAGCGGCCGATGCAGCCAGCGCTTGAGCAGGCGTGCGCCCATCGGCGTGACGCTGTGATCGAGCACGCCGAGCAAGGTGTGCTCGCTGCGGCCGCTGGCGTGCGTATCCAATTCCAGATTGCGGCGCGTCGCCGCGTCCAGCGCGATGGTCTCCGCGGCGTTTTCCACGGCCAGCCCGGACAGATGCGGCAGCGCGCTCTTCTGCGTTTCCTCCACATAGCCGAGCAGGCAGCCCGCCGCAGCGACCGCCAGCGGCAGGCCCTCGCAGCCGAAGCCGGACAGATCGCGCGTGCCGAAGAAGCGGCACAGCTGGCGCGTGGCGGTATCGCCGTCGAAATGCCAGGGCGCGCGCTTGCGCAGGCCGGGCAGCTCGGTGACGAAGCGCGCCCAGGCCACGTCCTCGCTGACCAGGGTTTCCGCCGGCTGCAAGCGCGCCAGTTCCGACGCCAGCGCCTCGGGCGTGGCCGCCTCGCTAAGCAGGAAGCGGCCGCTGGCCAGATCCACCCAGGCCAGGCCGTAGCCGTTCTTGCCGGCGGCGATGGCGAGCAGGAAATTGTCGCGCCGCTCTTCCAGCAACGCTTCGTCGGTCACCGTGCCCGGCGTAATCACGCGCACGACCTTGCGTTCCACCAGGCCCTTGGCCAGGGCCGGATCGCCGATCTGCTCGCAGATCGCCGCCGATTCGCCCAGCTTCACCAGGCGTGCCAGATAGCCTTCGGCCGAATGATGCGGAATGCCGGCCATGGGAATCGGCTGCCCGGCGGAATTGCCGCGCTGGGTCAGGGTGATGTCGAGCAGCCGCGCCGCCTTGCGGGCGTCGTCGTAGAACAGCTCGTAGAAATCGCCCATGCGGAAGAACAGCAGCGTGTCCGGATAGTCCGCCTTGGCGGCGAAGTACTGGCGCATCAGCGGCGTGTGTTCGCCATTACCCGGCTTGCCGGACGAATTTTCTTTTGAAACAGTGTTTTGCTCGATGGTGTCGGCGGCCATGATCACGGGGGCTTTGCTTCGGAATGTCGGTTCGCGTACGTCGGCATGTCCACCGGGGGTCCACGCGCGGCGGACGCCCGGGCGCGCAGGTCCACGGTCCGCGCCGGCGTACCGGCAGGGGACTCACGGAAACCGTGACGCCGCAAACCAAGGCCGTGGAGTATCGCCTGTCGCAGGCCCGGCTGCAGGTCTTGACGCGGGGCCAGGCCTGCGCGGCCTGCATGGCGAGACAGGGCGCCCCCGCACCGCGGGCCTTGCCGGTCCGCCGACAGCTCGCAAGGTGCTCCGGCCGGCCCGCCGCGTGCGGGCCCGGCGCTACGGCGGCGAGGACGACGCGGGATGCCGCCGATACCGCGGCCGGCGGGCCTGGGCACCGGCGAACCGGAATGTCGTGGGCACGGCTGCGCCGGGATGCGACGGATCGGTGGACAGGACCGTGCGGCCGTTGCGGCCGTCGCCATTGCTGTCGTAGGCGGCGCAGGCCTGGTTGCGGATCGTCGCCGGCGGGGTGGCCACCACGTCCGCCTCAATGCGGATGGCGACCGCTGCCGCGCCGGAGGCCAGCGCACCGTTCCAGCGCACCCGGTTGCCGGCGAGATCGACCGTGATCGTGCCGGCGTCGGCATCCACGCGACGCAGCGCCAGTTCCGCGGGAAGCACATCGACGAGTTCATCGCTGACCGGATCGTCCGGCCGGTCGCCGCTGCCGCGGTTGAACAGCAGAATGTCGTAGATCACCGGCCGGCTCGCCGTGCCGGCCTGGGCGACGGACAGGATGGCCGCGACCCGCGCGGCCGGCGCTTCGCCGCCGCGCGGGTTCGCTGCGGCATCGCACGCGAACGCCGGCATGTCCAGGAGCAGGAGCAGCAGCCAGCCCAGCGCCAGGCCATGGCGGCAGCAGCTCCTCACGGGCTTCCGCTGCCTGGCGCCCACGCGACGACGAGCCGCGCAGCCGTCAGCGCAACCCCGCGCCGCCGCCGGCCGCCGCGCTGCGCGCCGGATCGGTCACACCCGCGCCATCGGCATACGGAACATCGACGCCGTCGCGGAAGATGACCAGCGTATTGCTGTCGGCTGCGTTCGTTGCGCCGGCGGCATGGGCGACGAAGGTGGCCGCTTCGGCAGGGCTGTCGCCGCGGACCGGCACCCGCACGATCCACACCAGACTGGTTCCGGGCGGCAGCGTCGCCATGTCGGCGAAACCGCCCGCACCGCCCAGTTCGTTGCAGGCAGTGCCGGGCGCGCCGCCCACACAGCGCCATTGCACGTTGGCTGCGTCGAAGGCGGGATCGAGGCTGGCGCCCAGTGCCACGTTCGCAGCGGTATCGTTGCCGCTGTTGGCGAGGGTGACGAAGTAGTCGCGCACCTGGCCGTAGCGCGCATAGTCGCCAGCATCGGTGACGCTGAGCTGCAATCGCGCGCCGCCCGCCGCACAGGTCACGCCGACATTGCTGACATTGGCACTGGCCAGCGTGCCTGCGGCGCCGGCCAGCGTGCAGTGCTGGCCGGCCGGCTGCGTGGTCACGCTGACGACGTAGCTGTCGCCCGGGGCGAAATGCGGTGTGAACACGTAGGAGCCGTTGGCCGAGAGGGTCAGCGGATTGCCGCCGTTGATCGCCAGCGTGACCGTCGCCCCCGCTGCCAGACCGCTCAGCGTGCCGCCGACGGTATACACAGCCGCGGCGCCGCAATGGATGACCACATTGCCGATATCGCTGTTGCCGACCGTGCCGCTGCCGTTGACCACCACGCAGGCTTGCGGCGGCAGGCTCGGCTGCGTGCCGACCGTCACGGCGTAGGGACTGCCGCTGGTGAGCGTGGTTCCGAACGCAAACGTGCCGTTCGCCTGGATGGGCAGGGCTTCATTGCCGCCGAGCAGGAGTACGAGACCGCTGCCGGCAAGTCCGGTGACGGTGCCGCCGATCGCGTACTGCGCCGGCGCGAACACCACCGCCAGCGTGCAACCGGTTTCCAGCGCTGCCGTGGTGAACATGCTGCCGACAAGACTGCCGCCGCAGCCGCTGACCGACTGCAGCACATTGCCGGCCGCGGGATGCAGCACGAGAGTGACCGCCGCTGCATCGGGCTCGGCGCGATACCACGCGCTGCACGTGCCGCTGCTTTCTGCGCAATCGACCACGGCTGCACCCAGCAATGCCTGCGAAGCAATCGCATCCACGTCGCCGGCCCCGGTGACGTCGACGACCAGCTGCGCCTGGCGCACTTCCACCGCGCCGATATCGCAGCCCGCGCCCTGCGGACGGGCGATGCCGCGCTGGTCGGCCGCCGGCGCGTCGGCGCAGGTTGCGGCATCGAGCGCGGCGCTGGCCGCGCCCGGCAGCATCACCGGCGTCGCGGCGCCGGCATCGTTCAGCGCGCCCAACTGTGGATCGCCGGCGACCAGATCGGCACAGACACTGCTTGCGGGGCAGCCGCCCTGGATGAGGCTGCGGCGCACGGTCACCCCGGTGCCGGTGATTGCATTCGGTCCGTTGTTCCAGACGATGGCGTTGACGAGCAGCGCAGCTGCAGTGCCGGTCTCGTCGGACGTCCAGTTGTAGACCGCGCCGGAGCCATCTTGGGGACCGATGTTGCCGCTGAACGTGACATTGTGCAGCACGGCAGTGCTGTCGCCGCCGGTGCCGCCGACGTTGGCGAAGGCAGCGCCGCCGAACGAAGCGCTGTTGCCGCTGAAGCTGCTGTTGCGCAGAACCGGGCTGGCACTGCCGTCGTCGATGCCGGCGCTCGCCAGCGCACCGCCGAAGCCAGCGCTGTTGCCGACGAAGGCGACGCTCTCCAGCGTCGCGCTGCAGCGGCCCTGGTTGCGTCCCAGACAGGCCATGCCGCCGCCGGTTGTCGCGCTATTGCCGCGGAAAACCAGCTGACGCAGGGTTGGACGGCAATCCTGTCCGGTGCCGGCGGCATGGCAGAGCAATCCGCCGCCGACGGCGTTTTCCATGCCGTTTGTGTCGTTGGCGAGACCGCCGCTGAGGATGAAGCCGTCCAGCACGGTGCTTGCCGCAGTGCTGCCATTCACTACGACGACGTGGTAGCTGTTGTCGCCGACGATGCCGGCTGCGCTGGTAGTGACGCCCTGCGCATCGACGACATCGTCGCCGCCGATATCGCCGGACAGCACGCTGCGGTGGACGGCCGGATCGCGTTCGTCGCGGTTACTCTCGTTGCCGCCGAAGCCGCCGTATGCGGCAACGCCGGAGCGGAGCGCGAAGGCCGCCGTGCGATCCGTGCCGGCCGCCGGCGTGTACACGCCGGCGGCCACCCAGATTTCGCTGCACGCCGGACTGGCCAGCGCGGCCGGCAGAGGCTTCGCCTGCGCCCAGCTGCTGCCGTCGTTGCCCGCCACGCCGCTCGTGGTGACGCGGCAGGTGGCAGCCTGTGCCGAGGCGCCGATAACCAGCAACGCAACGCCAAGCAGCCGCGCTGACCAGGCGGATGCAGCAACGGCGACGGGCCGCGCGACGCCTCCGGACCGCACCAGATCCGGGCGCTGTCCCGCGCACGCCAAGGCCGGCAGCATCCCTTTCGCATCGAGGCGGCTCATTGCAGTTCTCCGGTGGCATGGCTTGCGGGTTGCGGCAGCGCGAGCGGGCGCTGCGCGCCTTCGAGCAGCACGGTGGACGTGCCCGCCGCACCGGCGACACGGCCGGCGGCGAGCCGGGCGCCGGCGACGATGCGCGCCCAGCCGCTGGCCTGCTGCCGGCCGGCGCGATCCGTTCCGAGCAGACGCACGAACTCCGCGCCGAGGTACGCCAGGCGCTGCACCGCGACCTCCCCTTCCGGTGTCTGCAGCACACGCACGACGCTGATGCCGTCGCTGCGGGCGCGCGGCCAGTCGACCGTCACGCTTTGTTCGTCGGGCAGTTGCAGCGGTTCCACCGCGCGCGTGCCGTCGCCGTACGGCAGGTCCAGGCTGTCGCGGAAGAGGACCAGTGCATCGGTATCGGCATCGGAAAGGCCGCTGCCGGCAGGCGGCGGCAGCAGATTCACCGCGAACGTAGCGTCGATTGCGTCGCTGCCGCCCAGCACAGGCACGCTGACCAGCCAGGTGACGCTGCTGTTGGGCGGCAGGTTGGCCGTGTCAGAGAAACCGCCGGCGCCGGCGCCGCCGCAAAGACTCGCGCCGCCCAGGCATTGCCACTGCACGTTCGCCACGTCGAACGCGGCGCTGAATACACCGGCGAGCGCCACACCGTTGGCCGCCCTGTTGCCGGTATTGCCCAGCGTGACGAAGTAGTCGCGCACGTAGCCGTAGCGCGCGAATGCGTGGCCGTCGTCGACGTCGAGGTGCAGCTCCGCCGCCAGCGGCGCGCAGCTCGCATCGACATTGGTGACGTCGGCACCCTGCACCGTGCCGCTGGCGTGGGTCATCGTGCACCAGTGTCCCTGCGGCTGCGTCTTCACGGTGACGACGTAGTTCGCACCGTCGACCAGCCGCGCCGCGAACGCATAGCTGCCGTTGACCGACCGCACGAGATCGCCGCCGCCGTTGAGTTGCAGTACCAGGCTGCCGCCGCCAAGGCCGCTCACCGCGCCGCCGATCGCGCGGGTGTCCGCCGCACCGCAATTGACGACGACATTGCCGACATCGGCGCTGCCCATCGTGCCGCTGCCGTTGATGACGACGCAGGACTGCGCCGGTGCCTGCGGCTGGGTGGCGACGCTGACCGCATAGGCCGCACCGGGCGCAAGCGCCGTCGTGAAGGCGAAACTGCCATCCGCGCCGACAGGCAGCGTTTCGCCGGCACCGGCCAGCGACAGCACGAGACCGTTGCCAAGCAGGCCGATCACGGTGCCGCCGACACGGTGCGGCGGTATCGCCGCTTCTTCGTTGACGGCCGATACATCCGGCGGGTCGATACCGGCGTAGGCCGGATCGGTACTGCCCGCCGGCCCGATCACAATGGTGTAGGCCTGGTCGCCGTCGCTGACGCCGTCGTCCAGTCCGGTGACGGTGATGGTCTGCGGCCGGTTCCAGTTGGCCTGCGTGATGGTCAGGCTGGCCGGGAAGACAACGCCTTCGCTGGCGTCGCTGCTGGCCAGGGCCAGGCTGACATCGGCTTTCGGGTAGCGCGCGAGCACGATGCTGAAGGTCGCCGTGCCGCCGGTCTCGGAGGTGACCAGGCCGCTGGTCGGCGTGACGCGGATGCCGGCGGCGACGGAGTTGGCTTGGTATTCGTAGGCGCCTATGTCCAGGACAGGTGCGGGACCGTTGCCGGTATCGGCCACGCCGCTGTCGTCGAGCGGACGCGGGTTGCCGTCGAGATCCGGCCCGGCCCATCCGTAGCTGTTGTCGCCCGCGTCGATGGCCGGGCTGCCGGCATCCAGGTGATAGTCGTTGGGTCCGGCGAAGCCGGGCGGCTGGTCGAGGCTGCCAGCGGCAGCGCCCGCGCCGGGCATGATGTTATGGACGGACGTGACGTTGCCGATGCTGCCGTAATCGTTGTCCCAGACGATGGAATTGCGCACCTGCACGTTCAGCGCCGGCCGCACGAACAGCGCGCCCTGCACCGAGTTGCCGGCGATCGTGACGTTGCGCAGTTCCGCCACGGCGGCGTCCTCGTGGAACTGCATCAGCGCGCTGCCGGCCGCGGCCAGATGGTTGCCGGTGACAAGGCTGCCGAGCATCCCGAAATGGCTTCTGTTCCAGATGACCGAGCGGCTGTCGGCGGCGCCGTTGTCCTCGAAACGCGAGTGCACGACGGAGGTCACTTCCCCGCCGGGGATCGCATCGCCGTCGTCGCCGGCGATGGCGGCACCGTCCGGGGCAGCATTGCGCATGAAGCGCGAAGTGTTGATGTTCACCCTGGCCCGGGACGACAGCGCACCACCCAGCGTCGAGGCGACGTTGCCCTCGAATACGCAATCGTCCACCGTCAGCGCGCCCGCGGCGCGAATCGCGCCGCCGTCCGTCAGCGAGCGGCCGTTGCGCAGCTGCACCGCGCGCAGGCTGAGGTCGCCGCTGGCGCGAACATCGAGAAAGCGGAACGCCGGTGCCGATGCGCCGCGTTCCAGCACACCGTTGCGCAGGGCGAGCGTGCTGCTGACGAAGGGCAGCGCGTTGGCGCCGTTCGCATCGGTATACGGCGCATCGCCCAGGACCAGCGTGTTGCCGCCAAGATCAATCGTGTCGTCGGTCGTGTTGGCGTTGGCGCAGTCGATCGCCTGGCGCAGTTCCGCCACCCGCGCAGCGTTATTGGTGCCGGCCAAGGCGTAGGGGAATGCGAATCCGGCGCAACTGCCCGCCGTCTCCCCGCCTGCGCGGCCAGCGCCGGACACCGGGTCGCTGTCGCCGCTGCGCGGAACGCCGACGGTCTGCGCCGGCGCCGGCCCGCCGGCGCCGCACAGCAGCATCGCCAGCCACAGCAGCGGGCGCTTTGCGCGAGGCGCGAAAATCTTCATCGCTGTTCTCCGTGTGATCGGCCCTGCACGACCGGTTTCGCGTGCCGATACGGCAGGCGCGGATCGCAGCAGCCCCAGCGCAAGCGTGGTCGGATCGTTCGCGAATGCCCATGTCCTGAGCGGACATGCGCATGCACGCAGCGGACATCGCCCATCGCCGCGACGAAGGATCAATCACTTGCGCGCGGCCGCTCCGCGGCGGCGCCGGCGGATCAGTGCTCGCCGAAGCGGGCGCGGTAGCTGCGGTAGAGCCAGGCCGGGTTGTCCAGGCCGCAGCGTGCGCCGGCCTCGGCCATGGTCTTGCAGGCGCCGCTGCGCAACAGGTGGCGCACGCGCAGCAGACGCTGTTCGCGCAGCCAGGTCTGCGGCGACAGGCCGGTGAGTTCGCCGACGCGGCGGCGCAGCTGCCGCTCCGACAGATGCGCCAGTTCCGCCCAGCGGGCTATCGCGAACGCGGCGTCGCCGAGTCCGTGCACGGCGATCGCGAGCAGCGGATCCAGCGTGGCCGGATCGGCGGGCGGCGCGATCAGGCGCGCCTGGGCTTCGGGCCAGGCGCACGCGACCGCGTGCAGCAGCGCCTCGAAACTGAAAGGCTTGGCCAGATACGCCGCCGCGCCAGCGGCGAGGCCGGCCTCGCGGTCGGTATCGGCGGCCCGCGCCGAAATCAGGATCACCGGCCGCTGCCGCGGCGCTGCTTCAGCGGAAATCTGCCGGCACAGTTCCAGCCCGCTGGCACCGGGCAGGACGACGTCGCTGACCACCAGCCGGATGTCGGCGGCATCCGCCAATACCTGCATGGCCTGTTCGGCACTGCCGACGCAGGTCACCGGCAGGTGTTCGCCCAGCCGCTCGGCGAGATAGGCGGCCAGGTCGGGATGGTCCTCGACCAGCAGCAGGCGTCCGTCGCCGCGCTGCGCCGGCGGGACCGGCGGCGGCGCGGCATCGGGCGCCGGATCGAGCGCCAGATCGTCGAGCGCGACATGGGCGCTGCCCAGCGGCAGCTCGACGCGGAATGTCGCGCCGGCGCCGGGCGTGCTGTCCGCGGCGATGCGGCCGCCGTGCAGCTCGACCAGCTCGCGCGCCAGCGCCAGGCCTATGCCCAGTCCCTCGCGCCCCTGGCGCGGCGGGCCCTCCGCCCGGTAGAAACGCTGGAACAGGTGCTGGCTCGCGGCGGAATCGAAACCGGGCCCCTGGTCGCACACCTCGACGGTCGCGCATTCGTCGCCGGCAGCGAGCCGCAGCGTGATCGTGCTGCCGTCCGGCGCGTACTTGATGGCGTTGTCGACCAGGTTGCCGAACACCGTGGTCAGGCGCTCGCCATCGGCGAACAGCACTACGCCTGCGGGCGGCCCCTGCACCAGCAGCCGGACGCCGGCGTGCTCTGCGGCCGGCCGGTAGCCCGCGGCAATATCCTGCAGCAGCCCGGCCAGATCGAACCGGCGCAGGCGCAGCCGCGCCTGCCCGGCCTCGACCTGCACCAGGTCGAGCAGCTGTTCGACCAGGCCGCCCAGGCGATCCAGCTGCTTGAGCGACAGTTCGAGCCGGCTGCGGTCCGCGGTCGCGAGCTGGCCGGCGTGCGCCTGCAATTCGCGCAGCGGCAGCGACACCAGCATCACCGGCGTGCGCAGTTCGTGGCTCACGTCGGCAAGCACGCGCGTACGGAACTGGTCCAGCGCCGCGAGCCGCTGCGCCTGTTCGGCCAGGCGCTGGTTGCTGTCCTCGATTTCGCGATGCGTCAGCGCCAGTTCGGACAGGGCCGTTTCCACGCGCGCTTTCTCGGCTACCAGTTCGCCGGTGCGCAGGCCGACCTGCCGATCCAGCTCGGCCGCGCGCCGGTGCAGGCGGCGCAGGCGCAGGCGTACCAGCGCGAGCGCGAGCAGGCCGGCGGCAACGAGTGCGGACCCGCGGAAGGTGCGTGTCTCGTGCCAGCGATGGGGCACGTCGAAGTCGACCGCAGCCGGTTCCTGCGCCCAGATGCCGTCGCTGTTCCCGGCCAGCAGCTCGAAGCGGTAGCGGCCCGGCTGCAGGGCCGGAAACGCGGCCGAACGCGCGCCAGCCGCATCGGTCCAGTTGCGTTCCTGCGGCAGCAGCCGGTAGCGGAAACGTGTCTGGCTGCCGCTGCTCAGGTCGGAGGCGCCGTAGCGCACGAGAATGCTGCGCACGCCGAGCGGCAATTGGCCGGCCGCAGCGGGATGCAGCGGCTGGCCGTCGCTCTCCAGCCCTTCGATGATGGCGTGCGGCGGGTGTGCGCGCAGCGGTATCGCCAGCGGATCGAAGCGGACGACGCCCCGCTGCGACGGAAACCACAGCCGTCCGCGCCGGTCGAACGCGGCTGCCGGCTGCACGCCGCCATTGCCTTCCAGTTCGGTGAGTCCGTCGGACAGGCCCAGCACCAGCGGCGACAGGCGTGCTCCGCCATCGGCCAGAAATGCGAGCAATCCCGCACGGCTGATGCGGAAGATGCCCTGGTTGCTGTTCACCCAGACGTTGCCGTGCGCATCCTCGCGCACGGCATGGGGGCTGTTCGACGGCAGTCCCTGCGCCCGGCCCATCTGCCGCGCGCGCTCGCCCAGCGGATCGTCGGCCGCCACGCGCACCAGCCCGCGGCCGTCAGTGCTGATCCACAGCGCACCGTCGGAGGTCCGGTACAGGTCGCGTACCGAGGTTCGCGACAGCAGCGCATCGGCCACCGCATGTCCCGACGCGCCCTGCTGCCGCCAGACGCCCTCGGCGCCGCCGAACCAGACCTCGCCGTGCTCCGACAGGGCCAACGCGCCTATGCGCAGCCGGCGCGGCGTGGATGGCCATTGCCGCTGCCACTCGCCGCCGTCCCTGCGCCAGGCACCGGCTGTCGTCCCCAGCCACAGCCGCCCGGCGCTGTCGAAGGCGATTGCCAGCACCTGTTCCCCGAGCAGTTCCGCAGGCAGCGCGACGGCGTCGAACCGCTCCGCGCCGGCCGCCAGGCGCCACAGCCCGGGGGCGTAGGTGCCGGCATAGACGCTGCCATCGGCCCCGGCGGCGACCAGCCAGGGGTTGTCGCCGGGCAGTCCTTCGGGACGGCCGAAATGCCGCACCTGCTCGTTGCGGTCGATCACGCTCAATCCGCCGCCGAGACTGCCCAGCCACATGCGGCCGTCGCGGTCTTGCGCCACGCTGTAGACATTGCCGCCGGCGATGCCGGCGGATGCATCGAGCAGGTCCACGCGCGCGCGGTTGAGGCGGTAGATTCCGTCCCGCAGCGTCATCACCCAGACGACGTCATCGTCGCCGAACAGCACATTCTGGATCACGCCGGAACTGATCAGCACCGGCGCGCGCGCCAGGGCCGATTCGCCCTGGGGCTTCGGAACTTGCCACAGGCGGCCGCCGCGGCTGATCCAGAGCACGCCGTCCGGTGCGCGCCAACTGCGGTAGCTGGCGGCGGTACTGGTGTCGTCTTGTTCTGCGAAGACCCGGCGCGGACGATCCGCGGCCGCCGCGAACAGGCCGTTGGCCGCGCCTATCCACAGTTGTCCGTCATCGTCCAGACGCAGCTGCGAGAGATCGGACGGCATGTCGCGGTCGAGCCAGCGCGTGGCCTCGCCCGCGGCCGAGACGCGCAGCAACCGCCCGGCCGCATCGGTCCACAGCGCGCCATCCGCCGTTGCAACCGCATCGCGCGGCGACTGCGGAATGGATACGGCCTGCGCGCGCCACACCACGCGCCACGCACCTCGACTGCGCAGCCATACGTCGCCCGTGGTGGTAATCATCCAGGCGGCATCGGCGGCACCGGGCAAGGCCATCGCTGGTTCGGTATCCGGCGGGAAACGCAGGCGCAGCGGAAACGCGCCGCTGCCGTCCGGGCAGTACAGCGCCTGCAAGGTGGTCACGCACAGGCTGGCCTCATCGACATGCCGCACGTTCTGCCGTGCGTCGTCGCCGAGCGGCACCCGCTCGATCCGGCCCGAGCGCACCGCCACCCAATCGCCATGCGCGGAATGCGCAAACAGGCGCTGGCGCGCGTCCCTGTGCAGCGACAGCATGCGATTGCCCGACAGCGCGGGAAAGCGCATCGATTCGTGCACGTCGAAACGCTGGCCGTCGAAGCGCGCCAGGCCGTCGTGCGTCGCCAGCCACAGGAATCCATCGGCATCGATGCGCGCGGAAGCGGCGCTGCTGACCGGCAATCCGTCAGTGGAGCCGTAATGGCGCCGCACCCAGGACGGCTCCGGCTCGTCCGCGCGGGCGCCGCACAAGAATCCCATCGCAGCCGCCGCCATCGCCAGGATGCGGGCGACACGGCGCAGGCGTGAAGGCGAAACAAGCGCAGGCCGCACCGATGCGGCCGCGCCGGCGTCCGGTGCCGCTTGAGCGCACGCCGTGTTCGCGATGACAGCCCGCAACGGACTCCTGCAACGAATGCCGCCGGCTTGTCGGGCGCTGTAGCGGATCTCCACTCCCCTCATCGGGCCATCGCCGGAAACGTCATCCCGTTCGCCAGGGTCGGGAACGGCCAGGATAGCAAGCGGCAATCACCGCAGCGATGAGCCGGAACTCCTGGGCTGCGGTTGCCGTAGTGAACTGCGCGGTACGAGTCCAGCCCCCATTCCGGCCCTGAAAGCTCAGCAACCGCCCTTCCACAACGCGGCGGCGCATGCCACCCGGCAGGCGAGGCCCGGCTTCAAGTCGCCTTCGGCAATCTGCCGATGCCGCAGAGACGCGAGCCGGCGGCCGCGGCGCCCGCCGTCCTGTCAGAGGCTGTCGATATCGCCCAGCGCGCGTATCAGCCGCCGTGCGCGCTTGTCCGGCTTGGTCGCGGGCCTGGCATAGCCGGTGGCTTCGAGACGGCGCTGTTCGGCGGCCTGCTGGCGTGCCAGGCGGCTTTCTTCCGATTCGGAATACAGCGTTTGGGCGACGCTCGCCGGCCCGCGCTGTTCGCTCAGGCCGAGCACGACGATGGAATAGCGGTCCTCGCCGCGGGCAATGTGCAGGCGGTCGCCGACGCGCACGCTGCGGCTGGGTTTGCAGGCGGCGTCGTTCACCTGGATCTTGCCGCCTTCGATCATCTGCTTGGCCAGGCTGCGCGTCTTGAAGAAGCGCGCGGCCCAGAGCCAGATATCCAGGCGTACGCCGGGTGCGGGGGTCTCGGTCGGATTCTGCATGGTGTTTCGTTTCAGCTCGTGAGCGTGCCGGTTTGCAGCACCGCGGCCAGCGCGGCCAGGCCGCCATTGTCCTCGAACAGGCGCGGCGCACGCAGGCGCAGCTGTTCGCGCAGCTCCGCGGCGGCGGCCGGCCTGGCGAGCAGGTCGGTCACCTTGGCGATGTAGTCATCTTCGCCGGCGGCGATGGTCTGCGGCAGATCCAGCAGTTGCAGCATGCCGGCGGTCTGGCGCGAACGCATGAACTCGCCGGGCCAGGTCACTACTGGCGCGCCGACGTGGCAGGTATCCAGGCTGGTGGCGCCGCCGCTGAACCAGGGGGTATCGAGGATCGCGTCGGCGTCGGCGAGGCTCTGCAGGTAGTCGGCGTAGTCGTTGCGCCGGCGCAGTTGCAGATGTTGCTGCGGGTCCAGTCCCTGCGCGCGGAAGGCGGCGGAGACGCGCTCCAGGAAGCGCCGGTCCAGCGGCTGCGCGCCCTGGGCGCCGGCGAAGAAACTGATGCAGCCGCCGGTTTCGCGCGCAAGGCGCGCCAGGGTGTGGTCGAAGTGCGGCGTCACCTTGGCCAGGTTCTGTATGCACAGGAACTGCGGCGCACCGCCGCGGCGCGGCGCGGCAGCAATCGCCGGCCCCGGCCGCGCCGGCAGCGCGCCCAGGCCCGGCAGGCGCAGCAGGGGTTCTACGTAATGCGCATCGGCCTGCGGCGTTTCCAGCGCGGCGCCGCTGAGAAAGCCGCTCAGGCTGGTCATGCCGCTGCTGACCGGATGGCCGTAGGCCAGGTATTGCCGCGGCGCCAGCGCCAGGGCGGCCAGCGCGTGCATCTGCGGATCCATGCCCACGTCCAGCAGCACGACCACATCGAGTTCCGCGGCACGGATCTGCGCGGCCAGTTGCAGCGGCGCCAGGCGCACGTGAGCGAAATGCTCGACCTTGTGCGCCAGACGCGCAGTCATGGCGTCGGCGACGAAGCCGCAATGCCAGGCCCAGCGCTCGAAGCGGGTGGAATCGAGTTCTTCCAGCCAGCGGCTGAAATAGCGCGTGATGGTGTGCTCGCGCAGCTCCGCGCTGACGAAACCCACGCGCAGGCGTCCGTCGTGGCGGCGCGCTGGCGGCGGTTGCGCCAAGTCGCCGCCGGCGGCCTGCATCACGCGCTGCACCAGTTCGCCGAAACGGCGGCCTGTGGCGCGGTTGTCGCGCGGCAGGTAGTGCAGCGGGAACGGCAGCACGCGGCTGACGGCGGCGCAGGCGGATTCGATCTGGGCCGGGGTGTCCAGGCGCAGTTCGGCATGGATGCGTTCCAGTTGCGCGGCAAAATCGGCGCAGACGGCGTCGATCATGGCCTCGCTCTCGACCAGCGCCGGCAATGCCAGTGCGCCTATCCAGTCGATCAGGCGATGCTGCGGGTCCAGCGCGGCGGCACGGCGCAGGCTGGCGCGGCCGGTGGCGAAATCGGCGGCCTCGATCTGCGCCTGGCCCAGGTCGGCCAGCAGCGCGGCGTCCTGCGGCGCCTGCGCCACGGCCTGCTGCAAGGCCGGCAGGGCGCTGTCCAGATCGCGCCGCTCGCGCGAGGCCGCACCCAGCGTGCGCAGCGCAGCCGCATGCTGCGGCTGCTGCGCCAGCACCTGCCGCGCCAGCTGCTGCGCGGCAGCGGTTTCGCCGGCCTGCAAAGCGTGGCCGGCGGCAGCGGCGCACAGTTCCAGATCCTGCGGTTGCTGCTGCAGCAGTTGCCGCAGCAGCGGCCAGGCCTGCGCGGCGCGGCCGTCGCGCGCGAGCAGGCCGGCGAGATTGCGCAGGCTGTCGGCGTGGTCGGGCTGCACGGCCAGGGTGCGGCGGTAGAGGTCCTCGGCCGCGGCGGTGTCCTTGTCCAGCTCCAGCAGATAGCCCAGGTGGAACAGCAGGGCCACATCGCGCGGCCAGCGCTGCAGGGCGTTTTCCAGCAGCTGCCGCGCCAGCGCGGACTGGCCGCACTGGAACGCGCTCACCGCAGTCTGCAGCCACAGCCCTGCGTGCTGCGGCTGCAGCTGCAGGCACTGGCGCAACGGCGCCAGCGCGGCGGCCGCATCGCCGCGCTGCAGGGCTTGCTGGGCCTGTTGCCAGGCCGCCGCGAACGCGGCTTGCGCGCTGCTCATGAGTGCGGCGCAGCGCGCAAGGCCGGGCTCAGACCGCGCCCAGCAGGGCGTTGATGCGGCGCACGAAGCCGGCCGGATCTTCCAGCTGGGCGCCGTCCATCAGCTGCGCCTGTTCAAACAGCAGCTGGCTGTATTCGCCGGCGCGGGCGGCATCCGTCTCGGCTTCGATGCGGCGGACCAGGGCGTGCTGCGGATTGATTTCGAGGATGGGCTTGGATGCCGGCATCTCATGGCCGGCTTCGCGCATCAGGCGCTGCATGTGCGAGGCCATGTCGAATTCATCCAGCACCAGGCAGGACGGCGAATCGGTCAGGCGCTGGCTGACGCGCACGTCGCGCACGCGCTCGCCCAGCAGTTCCTTCAGCCGTGCCACGACGGGCTCGGCGGCCTTGGCCGCATCCTCGCGCGCCTGCTTGTCCTCGCCGCCGCCGATGGCATCCAGGTCCAGGTCGCCCTTGGCCGCGTTGCGCAGCTTCTTGCCGGCGTAGTCGTTGAGATAGCCCAGCATCCATTCGTCGATGCGGTCGAACATCAGCAGCACTTCGACGTTGCGCGCGCGCAGCGCCTCGATCTGCGGGCTGCCCTTGGCCGCGGCGTAGCCGTCGGCGCTGATGTAGTAGATCGCTTCCTGGCCTACCGGCATGCGTGCGATGTAGTCGTCCAGCGACACGGTGCGGGCCTGGCCTTCCGAGGCGGTGGAAGCGAAGCGCAGCAGCTTGGCGATGCGCTCGCGGTTGGCCGTGTCCTCGGCGATGCCTTCCTTGAGCACGTTGCCGAAGCTGTCGATGAAGGTCTGGAACTTTTCCTTGTCGTCGTTGGCCAGCTTTTCCAGCAGGTCCAGCGTGCGCTTGACGCAGGCGGCGCGGATCTGCGCGACCAGACGGTTGTCCTGCAGGATCTCGCGGCTGACGTTGAGCGGCAGATCGTCCGAATCCACCACGCCGCGCATGAAGCGCAGATAGGCCGGCAGCAGTTGCTCGCTCGCATCCATGATGAAGACGCGGCGGATGTAGAGCTTGAGGCCCTTGCGCTCGTCGCGGCCGCTGAACATGGCGTCGAACGGCGGCTTGGACGGCAGGTACAGCAGCAGGGTGTAGCTCTGCGAGCCTTCGACGCGGTTGTGCGACCAGGCCGCGGCGTCGTTGAAATCGTGCGACAGCGACTTGTAGAAGCCCTGGTAATCCTCGTCCTTGAGTTCGGACTTGGGCCGGGTCCACAGTGCGGCGGCGTGGTTGACGGTCTCGTATTCGTCGGTCGATTTGCCGTCCTTCTGCACCGGCAGGCGGATCGGGAAGGCGATGTGGTCGGAATACTTGGCGATCAGGTCGCGCAACTTCCAGGCGCTGAGGAACTCGCTCTCGTCGGCCTTGAGATGCAGGATCACGCTGGTGCCGCGCGGCGCCTCGATCGCCTCGATGGTGTATTCGCCGCTGCCGTCGGATTCCCAGCGCACGCCGTCGGCGGCCGGGCTGCCGGCGCGGCGCGTAATCAGGGTGACCTTGTCGGCAACGATGAAGGCGGAATAGAAGCCCACGCCGAACTGGCCGATCAGCTGGGTGTCCTTGCGTGCGTCGCCGGACAGGGATTCGAGGAACTTGCGCGTGCCGGAACGGGCGATGGTGCCGATGTTCTCGATCACCTCGTCGCGGCTCATGCCGATGCCGTTGTCGCGCAGGGTGAGGGTGCGGGCATCGGGGTCGAAGCTGATGTCCAGGCGAAGCTCGGCGTCGCCTTCGGTCAGGGCCGGGTTCGCCAGCGCCTCGAAGCGCAGCTTGTCGCAGGCGTCGGAGGCGTTGGAGATCAGCTCGCGCAGGAAGATTTCCTTGTGCGAATACAGCGAATGCGTGACCAGGTGCAGCACCTGGGCGACTTCGGCTTCGAACTTGCGGGTCTGGGCGGCGGTTTCGGTCATGGTCGGTGCTTCGGATGAATCGGTGGGTGCGCGTTGTATAGGGCCTGGCGGGACGGTTTCAACAGGCCGGGCGGGATCGGCCGCCGCCGGCTCCGCCTGTTGCAGGTTCCACAACGCAAAAAGCCGCCCTGCGGCGGCTTCTTGCGTTCCAGGTACGGCAGATTACTCGGACTTGCCGCCGTGCTTGGCCAGGTCTTCCTGGATGCGGGCAGCCTTGCCTTCCAGACCGCGCAGGTAGTACAGCTTGGCACCGCGCACCTTGCCGCGGCGCTTGACCGAGACCGAGTCGATCACGGCGCTGTGGGTCTGGAACACGCGCTCCACGCCGGTGCCGTGGGAGATCTTGCGCACGGTGAAGGCCGAGTTCAGGCCGGCGTTCTTCTTGGCGATGCAAACGCCTTCGTAAGCCTGCACGCGCTCGCGGTTGCCTTCCTTGACCTTGACGTTGACGACGACGGTGTCGCCCGGGCTGAAGTCCGGCAGGGAACGCTTGATCTGGGCGGCTTCGAACTGTTGAAGGAGGTTGCTCATGACACTCACCAATCTGGTCTGAATTTATCTTTCCGGCGCCGTGCCGGCCCTTGGCTCTTGGCGCTGCGCCGCCGCTTCCGGCTCCGCAGCCCCGGCCGCGAGCCACTCGCGGCGGAATTCGTGCAACAACTCGCGCGCCTGCTTGTCCAGCGTCACGCGGGCGAGCAGGTCGGGACGGCGCAACCAGGTCCTGCCCAGCGATTGTTTCAGGCGCCAGCGCCGGATCATCGCATGGTTTCCCGATTGCAGCACTTCGGGTACCGCACCCAACTCGTCCTGCATGGGCCGCGTGTAGTGCGGGCAGTCGAGCAGGCCGTTGGCAAACGAGTCCTGTTCGGCCGACGCCGCATCGTTCAGCGCGCCTTCCTGCAGCCGGCCGACCGCGTCGATCAGCACCGCTGCACCGAGTTCGCCGCCGGACAGCACGTAGTCGCCGATGGAGATTTCCTCGTCGACCTCATGCGCCAGCAGGCGCTCGTCAACCCCTTCGTAGCGGCCGCAGAGCAGGATCAGTCGCTCCTGTCCCGCCAGTTCCACCACCTTGGCCTGAGTCAGCCGGCTGCCCTGCGGACTCAGGTAAATCGTTCTTGCCTTGCCGGCCGCCGCCTGCCTTGCCGCCGCCAGGGCGGCGCGCAGGGGCTGAATCAGCATCACCATACCCGGACCGCCGCCGCAGGTGCGGCCGTCCACGGTGCGGTAGTTGTCGGTGGCGAAATCGCGCGGATTCCAGGCTTCCACCGCCAGCAGGCCGCGTTCCTGCGCCCGGCCTATGACGCCTACCGCCGCGGCCTGGCGCACGAATTCGGGAAACAGCGTGATGACGTCAATGCGCACCGCGCCCTGCCCCTTCAACTCAAAAATCCGGATCCCAGTCGACCACGATGCGGCGCGCGTCGAGATCCACCTGCTTCACGTGATGCTCAAGCACGAAAGGCACCATGCGCTCGCGCTCGCCGTCGCGGATCACCAGCACGTCGTTGGCGCCGGTCGCGAACAGATGCGACACCTTGCCGAACGGCACGCCTTCCAGATTGACCACGTCCAGGCCTTCCAGGTCGGCCCAGTAGTATTCACCGGGCTTGGGCCTGGGCAGCGCCGAACGCAGCACCCAGATCTCGGTACCGATCAGCGCCGCCGCCTGCTCGCGGTCGTCGATGCCGGGCAAGGTGGCAATCATGCCCTTGCCCTGCTCGCGACCGCGGCAGCCGCTCAGCTGCCGCTCGGTCTGGGCAGATTTCAGGATCCAAGGCTGGTACCTGAAGATCTGCATGCGGGGATCGGTCCACGATTCGAGCTTGACCGCTCCGGCCGTTCCCGAGACCCCGACTATCCTGCCGACCAGAACGCGGCGTTCTTCCTCCGCGCCCATGTCTGCCGGTGCTTAGGCCGCAGCCGCCGCAACCTGCTTGGCGGCCTGCTTGAGCAGCGCGCGCACTTTCTCGGTCGGCTGGGCGCCCTTGGCGATCCACTCATTCGCGCGGGTGACGTTCAGCTCCAGCGGCACTTCCTTGCCGGCGGCGACCGGGTTGAAGAAGCCCAGACGCTCGATGCTGCGGCCGTCGCGCGCATAGCGCTCGTCGGCAACCACGATGTGATAGAACGGGCGCCCCTTGGCGCCGCCGCGGGACAGGCGAATCTTGACCATTTGCTTGATCTTCTCTGTGAGATGGGCCGGTCGCGGACGCAACGAGCCCCGGGAAACGCGGCATTCTATGCCAAGGCCCGCCAAAAACAAAGCGGGCCGGCGAGGATACAGCAAACCGGCCGCCGCGGCAGCCGGCAGCCGGCAGCGGGCTCAGCGCATCATGCCGCCGCCCGGGAAGCCACCGCCGCCCATGCCCTTCATGGCGGAAGACATGGTGCGCATCAGACCCTTGATGCCGCCGCCGGCCAGCTTGGACATCATCTTTTCCATCTGCTGGTACTGCTTGAGCAGCTTGTTCACGTCGGCCGGCTGGGTGCCCGAGCCGCGCGCGACGCGCGCCTTGCGCGAGCCGTTGAGCAGGTCCGGATGGCGCCGTTCCTTCTTGGTCATGGAGTTGATGATGGCGATCATGCGGTGCACTTCGCGGTCGTTGGCCTTGGCCTTGACGTGGTCCGGCAGGGTGTTGACGCCGGGCAGCTTGTCGATCAGCGAGCCTATGCCGCCCATGCTCAGCATCTGCTGCAGCTGATCGCGCATGTCGTTGAGATCGAAGCGCTTGCCCTTCATGACCTTCTCGGCCAGCTTCTGGGCTTTTTCCTGGTCGACCTTCTGCTCGACCTGCTCCACCAGCGACAGCACATCGCCCATGCCCAGGATGCGCTGGGCCAGGCGGTCGGGATGGAAGGGTTCCAGCGCCTCGGTCTTCTCGCCGGCGCCGATGAACTTGATCGGCCGGCCGGTGATGTAGCGCACCGACAGGGCCGCGCCGCCGCGGGCGTCGCCGTCGGTCTTGGTCAGGATCACGCCCGACAGCGGCAGCGCCTCGGCGAAGGCCTTGGCGGTGTTGGCCGCATCCTGGCCGGTCATGGCATCGACCACGAACAGGGTCTCGATCGGGCTCAGGGCCGCGTGCAGGGCCTTGATCTCGGTCATCATGGCCGCGTCGACGTGCAGGCGGCCGGCGGTGTCGACCAGCAGTACGTCGGCGAAATTCTTCTTCGCCGCATCCAGCGCGCCGCGGGCGATGGCGACCGGATCCTGTTCGCCGCTGGACGGGTGGAACAGCACTTCGACCTGCTCGGCCAGCACGCGCAGCTGCTCGATCGCTGCCGGGCGGTACACGTCGCAGCTGACCACCATCACTTTCTTCTTCTTGCGCTCCTTGAGGAAGCGCGCGAGCTTGGCCGTGGTGGTGGTCTTGCCGGCGCCCTGCAGGCCGGCCATCAGCACCACGGCCGGGGGCTGCGCTGCGAGGTTCAGGTCGGTATTGACCGTGCCCATGACCGCGGTGAGTTCGTCGCGCACCACGCGCACCAGGGCCTGGCCCGGGGTGAGGCTCTTGAGCACGTCCTGGCCGACGGCGCGCACCTTGACCCGTTCGATCAGGGCCTGCACCACGGGCAAGGCGACGTCGGCCTCCAGCAGGGCGATGCGCACCTCGCGCAGCGACTCGCGGATATTTTCCTCGGTCAGGCGGGCGCGGCCGCGCAGGCGCTCGATGGTGGAAGACAGGCGCTGACTCAGGGACTCGAACATGGAGACGCTTCGACGCTGGACAAAAGGGCGGCGATTATAGCAGCGGCGGCCGCCCGCCGTTGCGCCGGCCGCGGCGGCGGCCAATCGGTATTGCGAATCAACAGCAGGCAGCCCCGCGCTGTGCCACACTTGCTGCCATGCCGATCTCGTTCCTGGCCGCCCTGGCGGTCGCCGCCTATCTGGTCGCGACCCTGCTCGCCGCCCTGCCCGCCCTGCGCGACAGCAAACTGCCGCGTTCGCTCAACCTGGGCGTCGCCGCCGTCGCGGTGGTCGCCCACGCCGTCTGCGTGCTGGGCGCGCACCGCGGCGGCATGGATCTGCACTTCTTCGCCGCCCTGTCCTTCGTCGCTCTGCTGATCGCCGCGACCACGCTGCTGGTCAACCTGGCGCGGCCGGTGGCGGCGCTGGGCGTGATCGTGTTCCCGCTGGCCGCGGCCCTGCTCGGCGTGGATGCCTGGATCGCACCGCCTACCCAGCCCAACAGCATGGGCTGGCAGATCAAGCTGCATGTGATCGTGGCCCTGCTGGGCTATGCCCTGCTCAGCGTGTCGGCAGTGCTGGCCCTGCTGCTGCTGGCGCAGGAGCGGGCCCTGCGCACTCGCCGGGTGGCCGGGCACTGGCTGCGCGTGCTGCCACCGCTGACCCTGACCGAGGCGCTGATGTTCCGCCTGGTTGGCGCCGGCTTCATCCTGCTCACCGTCACCCTGCTCAGCGGCGTGCTGTTCGTGGAGAACCTGTTCGCCCAGCACCTGGTGCACAAGACCCTGCTTTCGATCGTCGCCTGGCTGGTGTTCGGCACCCTGCTGCTGGGGCGCTGGCGCTTTGGCTGGCGCGGCCGCCGCGCAGTGCACCTGCTGCTGTGCGGCATGGGTGTGCTGCTGCTGGCTTTCTTCGGCAGCAAGTTCGTACTGGAACTGCTGCTGGCGCGCACGCCCTGAGCGCCCGGCCCGGCGCTGGAGCCGGTGCTTGCCGGCGATGCGGCTGCAAGCGCAGAATCCCACGCCAGCAGCGACTTATGCGACTGACTTGAGACCCATTCGCAGCCCATGAAGCCCGAATCCGCCGACGAACGCCGCCGCTTCCAGCGCTTCAATTTCGAGGGCACCGTGCGCCTGTACTCGGGCACGGCAATGTGGGAGACCAAGCTGGTCGACATCTCGCTCAAAGGCGTGCTGATCGAGCGGCCGGTCGAGTGGAACGGCAAGATCGGCGGCGGCTACCGCATGGATCTGCGCATCAACAACAGCGTGATCATCAGCATGGGCGTGTCGATCGCCCACATCATGCCGCACCGCCTGGGCTGCCGCTGGGAAAAGATCGACCTGGACAGTTTCTCCCAGCTCAAGCGCCTGATCGAACTCAACCTCGGCGATCCGGCCCTGCTCAACCGCGAGCTTTCCGCACTCGGCAGCTGAGCCCGCTCCACTACGACCAAGGTCGGATGGCACACCCGGGGTTTTAGATAGCCTGCTCCAGCGCGCTGCGGCATGTTGCGGTGCATGAAAACGTCCGCCAGTCGTACCGCCACCATGAGCACCTACCGGTCCAGGACACGCCCGCCGGAACGCCTGCGTTTCGACGCCGCAAACGATGCTCCGGCGCCATCCGGCGAGATCATCCACAGCCGCGACGGGGTTCCGCTGAGCATCCGCCCCATTCATGCCGATGACGTTGCTGCACTGCAGCGCGGCTTCTCTCATCTGCAGCCCGAGGAAGTGCGCATGCGCTTTCTGCATACCCTGAGCGAACTGTCCGCGCCGCTGGCCCAGCGCCTGTGCCAGCTCGATCCGGAGCAGGAGCTGGCCTTCGTCCTGGCCAGCCCGGCCGGCACGGCCGAGCCGGAAATCCACGGCGTCGCCCGCGCCTACATCGATCCCACCACCGACAGCGCCGAATTCGCCCTCATCGTGCAGCGCCGTTTCACCGGCCAGGGCTTCGGCAGCCGCCTGCTCAAGCGCGTGATCGCCGCCTGCCGCGCCCGCGGCGTGCAGGAGATCTGGGGCGACGTGCTGACCGAGAACCACGCCATGCTGGAACTCTGCGACGAGTTCGGCTTCCGCCGCGAAAGCGTGTTCCACGACGCTTCGCTGACGCGGGTACGCCTCGCGCTGTGACGCATCACCGGCGGCGGCCATGCCGCCGCCGTGTCCGCTCCGCAGCGCCAACACCATCGTCGTCCTTACTCGCGACGACGACACCAGCACCACTGCCGGCGCAGCGATCTCTGCAGCAGGAGCACCGCTCCGGCCCGGCCCGCGCCGCCATGCCAGGCGGTTGCGGCCTGCTAGACTACGCGGTCCCGCCGTCCGCCCGCCTGGCCGACGGCGCCTACCTGTGCCGCGATGAATCCGATCCTGCTCTGCCCGCCGCTACCTACGTCCGCCAAAGTCCGCCGCTACTGGGAGACGCCGCCCGGCTCCGCCCTGGCCCTGGTGCTGGAGGAACTGGGACGCAGCCACGCCGGCCTGGTCGTCACGGTCACGCGCGACACGCATGCCGCCCACGCGCTTGAAACCGAACTGGCCAGCTTCGCCGGCGATGCGGTGGAGATCCTGCATTTTCCCGACTGGGAAACCCTGCCCTACGACCTGTTCGCGCCGCATCCGGAAATCGTCTCCCAGCGCATAGCCACCTTGTACCGCCTGCCGGCGCTCAAGCGCGGCGTGCTGGTGGTGCCGGTGGCGACATTGATGCAGCGGCTGGCGCCGCGCAGCTATATCGGCGGCACCGGGCTGGTGCTGCAGGTCGGCCAGAAGCTGGACCTGGGCGCCGAGCAGCGCCGCCTGGAAGCCGCCGGCTACCGCAACGTGCCGCAGGTGCTGGAACCCGGCGATTTCGCCGTGCGCGGCGCGCTGATCGACATTTACCCCATGGGCGCGGCCGAGCCTTACCGCATCGAGCTGTTCGACGAGGAAATCGAGTCGATCCGCAACTTCGACGCGGAAACCCAGCGCTCGCTGCACAAAGTGGAATCCGTGCGTCTGCTGCCGGGGCGCGAATTCCCGCTCACCGATGAATCGGCCAAGGCCTTCCGCACCCGCCTGCGCGAGCGCTTTCCCATCGATATCCGGCGCTGTCCGCTGTATCAGGACATCAAGGAAGGCGCGACGCCGGCCGGCATCGACTACTACCTGCCGCTGTTCTTCGAGCAGACCGCGACGCTGTTCGACTATCTCGCCGAAGGCGCGCTGTTCGTGCTCGGCGACGGCACGCTGGAGGCCTCGGAACAATTCTGGCGCCAGACCGCCGAACGCTACGAGCAGCGCGCCCACGACATCGAACGCCCGGTGCTGCCGCCGCAGGAGCTGTACCTCGCCCCCGACCAGCTGCGCGAGCGCCTCAACCGCGAGCTGCGCGTGGACCTGGTCGCCCGCGGCCACAACGAGCACGTCAAGGCGCTGGGCGTACAGCCCGCACCGATGCTGCCGATCAACCGCAAGGGCGATGCGCCGGCCGAGGAACTCAGCCGCTTTCTCGCCGCCTATCCCGGCCGCGTGCTGATCGCGGCGGAAACCGCCGGCCGGCGCGAGGCGCTGATCGAACAGCTGCATGCCGCCGCGCTGCGCCCGGTGACGATTGCCTCATGGCAGGAGTTCGCCCGCGGCAGCGAGCGCTTCGCCATCACTGTCGCGCCGCTGAGCGCCGGCTTCGCCGTGACCGAGCCCGCGCTCGCCGTGCTGACCGAACGCGAGCTGTTCGGCGAACGGGTGCAGCAGCAGCGCCGGCGCAAGCGCGCCGCGCGCGATCCGGAAACCATAGTCCGCGACCTGAGCGAACTGGCAATGGGTTCGCCCATCGTCCACGTCGACCACGGCGTGGGCCGCTACCAGGGCCTGATCAAGCTCGACGTCGGCGGCAGCGCGAATGAATTCCTCGCCATCGAATACGCCAAGGGCGACAAGCTCTACGTGCCGGTGGCCCAGCTCAACCTGGTGTCGCGCTATTCCGGCACCTCGCCGGAGCTGGCGCCGCTGCATTCGCTGGGCGGCGACGCCTGGGAGCGGGCCAAGCGCAAGGCCGCGGAAAAAGTGCGCGACGTGGCGGCGGAACTGCTCGCCATCTACGCCCAGCGCGAAGCGCGCCAGGGCGTGGCGCTGCAGATCGACCGCACCAGCTACGAGCAGTTCGCCGCCG
Source organism: Tahibacter harae (assembly GCF_024437735.1). Lineage (GTDB taxonomy): Bacteria > Pseudomonadota > Gammaproteobacteria > Xanthomonadales > Rhodanobacteraceae > Tahibacter > Tahibacter harae. Next base: position 246,976 of record NZ_JANFQO010000001.1, read on the forward strand.
CCTTCCCGTTCGAGGAAACGCCGGATCAGGTCAGCGCCATCGACGCCGTCATCGCCGATCTCGCCACCGGCAAGCCCATGGACCGCGTGGTCTGCGGCGACGTGGGCTTCGGCAAGACCGAAGTCGCCCTGCGCGCGGCCTTCGTCACCGCCATGGCCGGCAAGCAGGTCGGCGTACTGGTGCCGACCACGCTGCTGGCGCAGCAGCATTACCAGAATTTCCGCGACCGCTACGCCGACTGGCCCATCCGCGTCGACGTGCTCAGCCGCTTCAAGACCAAGAAAGAGGTCGAGGAAGCCATGGGCAAGCTCGCCGCCGGCCAGATCGACGTGATGATAGGCACCCACCGCCTGCTGCAGCAGGATGTGAAGTTCAAGGAACTGGGCCTGGTCATCGTCGACGAGGAACAGCGCTTCGGCGTGCGGCAGAAGGAACAATTGAAGAAATTGCGCGCCGAGGTCGACCTGCTCACCCTGACCGCGACGCCGATCCCGCGCACCCTGAACATGGCCATGGCCGGCATGCGCGATCTTTCGATCATCGCCACGCCGCCGGCGCATCGCCTGGCGGTGAAGACCTTCATCGCGCCGTGGGATCCGGCGCAGCTGCGCGAAGCCTTCCAGCGCGAGCTGCAGCGCGGCGGCCAGGTGTATTTCCTGCACAACGAGGTCGACACCATCGAGAAGATGGAGCGCGACCTGCAGGCGCTGGTGCCCGAGGCGCGCATCCGCATCGCCCACGGCCAGATGCCGGAGAAGGAACTGGAACAGGTGATGCTGGATTTCCACCGCCAGCGCTTCAACGTGCTGCTGTGCACAACCATCATCGAATCCGGCATCGACATTCCCAGCGCCAACACCATCATCGTCAACCGCGCCGACCGCTTCGGCCTGGCCCAGCTGCACCAGCTGCGCGGCCGCGTCGGCCGCTCGCACCACCGCGCCTATGCCTATCTGATCGTGCCGGACCGGCGCCAGATGACGGCAGATGCGGAGAAGCGCCTGGAAGCGCTGGCCTCGATGGAAGAACTCGGCGCGGGCTTCACCCTGGCCACGCACGATCTGGAAATCCGCGGCGCCGGCGAACTGCTGGGCGAGGAACAGAGCGGGCAGATGCAGGAAGTCGGCTTCTCGCTCTATACCGAGCTGCTGGAGCGCGCGGTCAAGGCGCTGCGCAGCGGCAAGGTGCCGGATTTCGAGCTGGTCAGCGCGCACGAGACCGAGGTCGAGCTGCATCTGCCGGCGCTGATTCCGGACGATTACCTGCCCGACGTGCACGCCCGCCTGACCCTGTACAAACGCATCGCCAGCGCCCGCGACGCCGAACGCCTGCGCGAACTGCAAGTGGAGATGATCGACCGCTTCGGCCTGCTGCCCGATCCGGTCAAGCACCTGTTTGCGGTGACCGAGATCAAGCAGCGCGCGACCGAGCTGGGCATACGCAAGATCGACTTCGGTGCCCAGGGCGGCCGCGTCGTGTTCGCGCCGCAGCCCAATCTGGATCCGCTCAACGTCATCAAGCTGATCCAGAGCCAGCCGCGCGTATTCACCCTGGACGGCCAGGACAAGCTCAAGGTCAAGCTGGAAATGCCCGGCGCGGCCGAGCGCCTGCGCTCGGCCAATGATCTCCTTACCGCGCTGGGCGCGCGCAAGGCCGCCTGACCACTGCGCGCCAGCCCGGCGCGCCCGCACCGGAGTCTGAACCACGAACATGCATACGCGAGCCGAAGAACTGATCCGCGCGCTGCAGCTGGAACCGCATATCGAAGGCGGCCACTACCGCCGCATCTACGAATCCTCCACCCGGGTGGCCTACGGCGACAGCAGCCAGCGCGCGGTGGCGACGTCGATTTATTTCCTGCTCGCCGACGGCGAGCTGAGCCGCTGGCACCGCGTCGACGCGGACGAAGTCTGGCATTACTACGAAGGCCAGCCGCTGGAACTGCTGCGCTACGACCCGGCCGAAGGCGTGCTGACCACGCATACGCTGGGGCCGGCCTCACGCGAATCCGCGCCGGTGTTCGTGGTGCCCGCCGGCATGTGGCAGGCGGCGCGGCCGCGCGGCGCCTATACCCTGGTCGGCTGCACCGTCGCGCCGGGCTACGAATACCGCGGTTTCGCCCTGCTCGACCAGGCGCCGGAAGTGGCGCGCCAGCTTGGCGCGATCGACGACAGCCTGCTGGACCTGGCCTGATGGCGCTGACCGCGACGGTATACAAAGTCGAGCTGCAGGTCAGCGACATGGACCGGCACTACTACGCCACCCACGCGCTGACCGTGGCGCGGCATCCGTCGGAGACCGAGGAACGCCTGATGCTGCGCGTGCTCGCCTTCGCCCTGAACGCCGATGAAGCCCTGGCCTTCGGCAAGGGCCTCAGCGACACCGACGAGCCGGACCTGTGGCGCAAGGATCTCACCGGCGCGATAGAGCAATGGGTGGAACTGGGCCAGCCCGATGAACAGCGCCTGCGCCAGGCCGCCGGCCGCGCGCGCGACGTGCGCGTCTACGGCTACGGCCGCGCTGCCGCTATCTGGTGGGACAAGAATGCCGCCGCGCTGAACCGCCTGCGCAACCTGCGCGTGTTCGAGGTGATGCCGGCGACCTGCCAGGCCCTGGCCGCGATCGCCGCGCGCAAGCTCGCGCTGCAATGCCTGATCCAGGACGGCGCGATCCAGCTGCTGCACGACGGCGGCTGCATCGACGTGGAACTGAAGACCTGCAAGGAATGAGGCGGCGGCACTAGTGGAAAACGCAGCGCCCGCAGCGCTGCGCCTCCCATCCCACTCAGTACTCTGCCACCGGTTCGCCGCCGGAAAGCCGCAGCTTCAATGCACCCTCGCCGCTGTCCTCCAGCCGCTCCGGCGTCAGCTCGGCGCGTTCGTGGCCGACGCGGTCGGCGCGCAGGAACACCACGCCGCTGGCGCGCAGTGCGGCGGTGTAGTGGGCGAACACTGCCGCGCGCAGCTCGCCGCTGAGATCCAGCTCGCATTCGGCCCAGTCGGCCCAGGCGAAATAACGTTCCTCGCCGGTTTCCTCATTCATTTCGGGCTGGAAGAAATCCACCAGGCGCTGATGCGCCCGCGCATCGGCGCAGGACTGCGGATGGACGGGCACGATCAAATAAATGGCTTCGGGAAACAGCGCCGCGAGGCGGTCCTGCTGCCAGTCCTTTGCCAGGCGCTGGCGCACCTTGGCCAGCTCGGAGGAAAACACGCGGAAGCTGTCGAGCATGTCGTGGTCGCGCGTAGGCAGCGCCGCACCCTGGTCCAGTTCGGGTACGCGGGCCAGGCTCTGTTCCACCCAGGCATCCAGCGTGACGAACTGCTCGGGCGGATACAGCGCCACGGCCGGATAGCGCCCCTGCGCCGCGCCCAGCGCGAAGGCGCCGTATTCCTGCAGCGCCTTGCGATAGGCCTGCGGCAGCTTCCAGCCCTGCTTCTGCTCGAAGGCATCCAGCGCGGCGGCCTCCGGCGCGGGCCGGCTGCGCAGTTCGGCGCTGGCATCCAGCTGCGGCAACACCGCGCGCACCGCGGCCATCGATTGCTTGTACGCGCCCAGTGCGCCGCCCGTGGCCATGGCCGTGTTGAACGCATCTTCCACGCCGCGGCGGGTGACCACGATGGCGCCCTTGCCCGCGCGCTTGCGCGTACCGGCCTCGCGCGTGCGCATCTCGCCGCGCAGTTCGTAGGTGTGGATGCCGGGCTTGAGTTCCAGCACGGCCTGGCCGCGGTGACTGCGCGGCGTCGTCCGGTCCAGCTGCAGCACCGCGGCCTGCCTGCCGTCTATCCAGAGTTCGCTGCGCTCGTCGAGCTGGTCTTCGCTGAGTTCGCTGGTGAACACGAATTCCGCCGCGCCGGCCTTGACCGCGGCGCTGGGCGCCGGCGTCTGCCGCGTCACATCCAGGACGACCGGCAGCAGGTTGTCGTCAGCGCCGCCGGCGTAGAAACCGCCGACCGTGGGCGAATTGCGGCCCCAGCCCAGCACACTGCCGTCGGCCAGACGCGCGTAGGCGTTGTAGCTGCCGGCAAACAGTTCCACCACATTCCTGCCGTCCAGCGCCTCGATGCGGCGCAGGTCGCCGACCAGTTCGTCGCCGCCGTCGCCAAGCGTGCCGTAGACATTGCCGCCGCGCGCCCACACGCTGCCGTCGCGCTTGAGCACCAGGCTGTAGTCGTCGCCGGCCGCGATCGCCACGGCGCCGTCCAGGCCGCGCAGGGGCTTGGGCGGCTGCGGATAGATGTCCACTGCCGGCGTGGCCAGCTGGGCCGAATCGTTGAGGCCCCAGCCCCACACCTGGCCAGCGCCGTCCAGCGCCAGCGCGTGAAAGCGGCCCAGGCTGATCGCCTTGATGTTTTCCAGGCCGGCGATGCGCAGCGGCTGCGCATGCGGCGGGTCGTTGAAATCCAGCGGCTTCCATTTGCCCTGCTTGCCCAGCAGGCCGGCGGCGCCGCTGCCCATGCCCCAGACCGTGCCATCGGCGCGCAGGATCAGGCTGGTGTCGTTCTGCGCCGCGACGGCGACCGCATCGTCCAGGCCGGCGACGACCTGCGGCACGCGGCCCTGCTCCAGCCAGGCGCCTTCGCGTACGGGCTGGCCCAGCTGGCCGACATCGTTGCGTCCCGCCGCGCGCACCTTGCCGTCGCGGCCGATGGCGATGACGTGATCGTTGCCCAGGGCGACGCTGCGCACCGCGCCGATGGCGTCGAAACGGCGCGGCCGATGGCGTTCCTCGCAGTCGTCCTTGGCGCAGGCCAGGGCGACCAGGTCGCCCCACAGCCACAGGCCGCCGTCGGCGTCGATGGCGGCGGCGGAGTCGGAGGAATCGTGATTCAGCGCGATGCCGGTGATGCGCGCCAGGCCTTCGATGCGGCGGAAGTCATTGCGCGGCGTGTTGTCGCGGTCGCCGCGCACATGACCGTCGTCGCCGCTGGCCCAGACACTGCCGTCGGGCTGCAGCCACAGCACCTGGCTGTCGGCGGCGATTTGCGCCGGCACCTGGGCCGCAGCCCACAGCGGCAGGCAGAACAACAGACTCGTCAACATCCTGTACATGGGCCGGGAAAACGCCGCGGAAGTCCGAAGGCCACGAAGTATAGCGGGGCCATGCGCAGGGAAGGCACCGGCGCCGCGCCGGCGCGCAATTCAGCCGCGCCGCGCCAGCTGCTGTCCTATGCAATCGTCCTTGTCGCGCCAGAGCGCGTTCAGCCATTCCTGGAAACGGGCGCGGAACGCCGCATCGTTCTCGTAGTCGCCGTCCAGCAGCTCCGGCGGAATCGGCCGCTGGCGCACGATGATGCGCACTTCGCGCACGCGCCCGGCGAGCAGGTCATACATGCTGGGCCGGCCGCCGGGATAGACCAGGGTCACATCGACCAGGGCCTGGAACAGACCGCCCATGGCCTGCAGCACGAAGGCCGTACCGCCGGCGCGCGGCAGCAGCAGATGGCGATAGGGCGAGCCCTGCTGCGCGTGCTTGGCCGGCGTGAAGCGCGTGCCCTCGACGAAGTTCATCACCGATACCGGAATGCGGCGGAATTTCTCGCAGGCCGCGCGCGTGGCCTGCATGTCCTTGCCGCGCCATTCGGGATGCTTTTCCAGCTGCGCCCGCGTGTAGCGGCGCATGAACGGGAAATCCAGCGCCCACCAGGCCAGGCCCAGCAGCGGCACCCAGATCAGCTCGCGCTTGAGGAAGAATTTCAGCAGCGGGATGCGTGTGTTGAAGGCCTGCTGCAGCAGCGGAATATCGGCCCAGCTCTGATGATTGCAGATCACCAGATACCAGCCGCGGCGATCGAGTTCACCCTCCTGCTGCACCGTGGTGCGCGTGCCCACCGCCTGCAGCAGCCAGCTGTTGACGGCGATCCAGCTGTGCCCGATCGCACTGAGCATGGCGGTGATGCGGTCGCGCCAGGCCGGCAGCGGCAGTACCAGCTTGAACAGGGCCAGGGCCAGCAGCGGCGTTGCATGCAGCACGGTGCTGACGGCGATGATCAGGAAGGCGACAGCGGCGCGCAGCGGCTGTACGAAACGGGAAAGCATCGGCAAGAAATCGCGGCGGCGGAGGCGGAAGCCCGCAGCATAAGTCAGCGTCCGCCGAAGATTCCATCAACCCGGCCCCGATAAGCGCCGCCGCAAATCACGGCGGCACCAGCTTGTGCACGGAGGCCACGGCCGCATCGCCGAGCAGATGCCGGGGCAGCATCCAGGCGTAGCTGGCGCCGCTCATGCCACTGTGCAGCAGCAGGGTGGAACGGCGCTCGGCCGGACAGATCGCCGTGGCCAGCAGCTCGTCGGCCAGGCTGTGGGCGTACAGCTCGGCCAGCACATCGCCGCGTTTGCGCGCTTCCTCGTGTATGGCGCCCAGCGCACGCCCGGCCTGCTCGCGCCGGCCGTGGGCATAGTCGAGCACCACGCCCACATAGCGCAGGCGGGTGCTGGCAAACCAGTCGTCCGCCGGCAGCAGCGCCGCGGCGGCCCGGGCCTGATGCTCGGCTTCGCTCAGCTCCCCGCTGGCCAGGGCGATCTCCGCCAGCGAGGTACGCGCATCCAGCTCCACCGCCGCATAGCCCGAGTTCACGATGGCCGGCATCAGTGGTTCCAGCAGGCTGCGCGCGGCGTCCTGGTCGCCCAGGGTGGAATAGGCCCGGGCCAGATTGGTCGACAGCACCCAGCGCTCGGGCTGCACGGGTTCGCTCTCCACTTCTGCACGCAGCACCTGCAACTGCCGCCGCGCCGCTTCCTTGTCGCCGCCCAGCATGTCCAGCACCACCTGGCCTATGCGCGCATAGCGGGCGAAATACGGAAACTCCGGCGCCTGGCAGGCCTGGAACGCGGTATGCGCATCGGCCAGGCGGCCCTGGTAGACGTAGATGGTGCCGCGCTGGCAGGCCAGGCCGGCGGCGATCTGCGGCAGGCTGCGCGTCTCGCCCGCGCGCAGTTGGTCCTCGGTGCGCTGCAATGTCGCCAGACCGGCCTCGTACTGGCCCCGGCGGGTCTGCAGACGCAGGCTGAGCATGCCCACCCAGTAGGCCATGGCGCCCTGCAGCGGTTCGGCGCCCAGCGCGTCTATGCGCCGCTGCATCGCGGCCAGCTCGTTGCGATAGCCGTCCTGGCGCAGCAGCAGCACCTCGACGGCGCGCTGCTGGTAGGCGTCGCCCGCGGCGGCGGCCACCGCCCGGGCCTGCTCGAAGCGCTCGCGCGCGAGCCGGGCGTCGCCGTGGCGGAAATGGAACTGGCCGGCGCGGCGCAAGGTGTCGACTTCCACGGCCACGTTGCCGGCGGCGCGCGCTTCCACCAGCAGTTCGTCCAGATGCGAGCCGGCCGCCAGGCTGTCGGCATCGCCGCGCAGCTCGCGGTAGACCTGGGTGCGCAGCACGCCCAGGCGGTCGCCCGCGAGCGTGAAGGCGGCAGCGGCATCCTCGAACAGGCTGTCCGCGACCGGCCGGCCGGCGGCGCCGAGCACGTCGGCCAGCAGCAGCGCCGCCTGTGCGCGCTCGCGGTCCCAGCCCAGGTTGCGCGCCACCTCCATCGCACTGCCGGCGGCGGCCTGAGCCAGCGCCTGGTCGCGATTGGCCAGCTGTATCTCGGCGCGCTCCAGCAGCCAGGGCACCGCCTGCGCCGGCGAGCGCGGTTCGAGCTGGGCCAGGCGTTCCTGCGCATCGCGGCTGCGTCCGGCCTTGCGCAGGTTGCTGGCTTCGGCCAGGCGGAAATCGGTGCGCTCGCCGGCACTGTTCTTCCACAGCGCGCCGAATGCCGCCGCGGCAGCGACGTATTCCTGGCGTATGGCCAGCGCCTGCGCCCTCAGCGGCGGCTGCAGCGCCGCCGGCAGTTGCTCCATCCAGGAGCGGGCCTGGGCCAGCTCCGCCTTGGCCGCGTTGGACTGGCCCAGCTCGGCCAAGCACTGCGCCAGGCGCAGGCGGGCGAAGCCGAATTCCGGCGCATTCAGCAGCACCTTGCGATAGGAGGCGACCGCGTCGTTCCAGCGCCGGCGTTGCTCGGCGGTGGTGCCGCGCACCAGCTCCGCGGCGGAAGCCGCGTCGAGCTTCAGCACCGGCGCGGCCTGGTCCAGGGCCTGCGGCACCAGCCGCTGCAGCACGGCATGGCTGACCTGGCCTATGGTCTCGACCAGTTTGTCCGGCGCGGTGCGGCGCACGATGTCGTTTTCGTATCCCGCGCCATGAAAGTTCGCGCGCACCTGCCAGTCGCCGCGGCTGTCCGCCGGCATCTCCACGCTGAGCAGCACGATGAGTTCTTCCTTGCCGTCTTCCTCGCGATTGTCGCGGCCGACGACGACGCGGTCGGAAACGCTGCGCAGCTGCCAGTCCAGCCAGCCGTGCATCAGCTCCAGCGGCCAGCGCGCCTCGCTGGAAAGCGCCGCGTCGGGCTGGGTCACCAGCACGATGCGGCCGCGGGGCGCGCGTTCCACGCCGGCATGGAGGAAGCCCAGCAGCAGCAGGCACAGCGCGCCGGCAGCGATGCCGATGAACCAGGGCCGGCGCCGCAGGCGCGGCGGCGGCGCGGAGGCAACGGCGGCGGCGGCGGATTCCGGCCGGGCCGCCGTTTCCACCGGCAGCACGGGTTCGGGCGGGCCCGGCGGATCGAAGACGTAGCCTTGCTTGGGAACGGTGCGGATCCAGCGCTTGGCGCCTTCGCCGAGCGCCTTGCGCAGCACCCAGATGCTGGTGGTGATGTTGGCATCCTCGACCACTACGCCCGGCCAGACGCGGCGGAAGATTTCCTCGCGGCTGTGCACCACGCCGGGTTCGCTCAGGAACAGCTGCAGCAGGTCGAAGCAGCGCTGGTTCAGCTCATGGACCGAACCCAGCCTGTGGATGCTGCGAAAGCGCAAGTCGATCTCGATTTCGCCCAGGCGCAGGCGATGCGTATTCGCAGGCCACAGCTGGCTGAATCCCTCGGACATTGCCTCTCCCGCCCGGCGCGCCGGAATCAGGCTGCGATACGACAGCCACGCTTCGGCGCTGTCGCCAACCATACAATGCAGTACGTCAAATTTTGCCTAAGTTTTTGCACCACAAATACCCCTGCGCGGTGAAAACCATGAACCTGTGTAAATAATTCTTCCGGCATTGAAAACGATCCGGCGCATTCAGCGATACAGACACCAATAATCATTTGACGCAGGAATTTGAGTGCCGCGACGGCGATCGAAAGTTGCCTTGGCACCGGCAGAGCCTGGAAAAATTACAAAAAACGCTGCCGCCGGACAACGCAGCAAAAACTGGACATAACGGCAATTCTGTTCAGCGGCACTTTCATCGCCGGCGCAAACGGCGGGCGCTGCGGCGCGGCTGCCCCCCAGCCAGCCTGTGCACGCCCTCCGGCGCGAAGGGCACTGCCAGGAAACCAGCGGCGCGAAAACACGGCGCACCGCAGCGCAGGCCCCGGACGCAAAAAGCCTGCACAAAGGCTTTTTGCAATCCACGGCAGGTTCACGGCTGCAACCCGTCGGCAAAGATGCGGTCGTCGGCGCCGCTGAGCTGCGCCAGCATTGCGGCGTTGGTCTTGAGTATGGCGCCGCCCATGGCCTGGGCGTTGATGCCCATGTTCGCCGGCGTGTCCGTGCTGCTGTGGTAATGCGGATAGACGTCCCAGTCCGATTCGATCGCGAGCAGGGTTTCCTTGCCCGCATTCAAATACGGCATATGGTCGGAACCGAACGGATTGGTGCTCAGCGTAACGTTCAGCGCAGGCACGTAGGTCGCCGCCGCCGCGGCGAAGCGGTCGAGGAAGGATTGGTACAAAGCCTTGCTTTCGTACAGCACATCCAGCGTGCCATCGGCGCTGTAGCCGATCATGTCCATGATCACGACCGACTTCACCTTGGCCAGGTCGCCGGCGGAAGACAGGGCCGAAACATGCGCGGCGCTGCCCAGCAGGCCCTGTTCCTCGCCCGCATAGCACATGAACAGCACTGAGCGGCGCGGCTTGAACGGCAGCAGCGCGCGGGCGAGTTCGATCACGCCGGCGCAGCCGCTGGCATTGTCCTCAGCGCCGGGCGTATTGCTCACGCTGTTGCCGTTCGCATTGCGCGAGTCGTAGTGCGCGCCGACGATGATCCATTCGTCCGGCAGGCGAGTGCCGGTCCAGCGCCCGATCACGTTCTGCCGCGAGATCGTGCCCGTCGGCCCCTGCATGGTGAACGAAGGCTGGCTCACGGCCAGGCCCAGTTGCTGGAACTGCTGTCCCAGCCAGTCGCGCGCGGCGGCGATGCCGCTGCTGCCGTAGCTGGAACGGTCCCAGGAAGCGAGCTGGCTGACATCGGCAAACCAGCGCGCGGCATCGACACGCTGCACCACGGGCAGGATCAGCGGATCCGGCGCCGCGCGCGCCGCGGCGTCGAGCCGGTACTGCCGCGCCAGCACTTGGCCGCCGGCCTGCACGCGGCGCCATTCGTCGTGTCCGGCGCGCGCGGCGGGCAGGCTGCCTCCCGCCGGCAGCAGGCGCAATTGCCAGCGGCCGCCGCGGGCAAGCAGACGGCCGGGCGCGGGCTCCTCGTCGTTGCAGCCGATCGCGCGCAGGGCGAGATCGCGGCGGTCCACTTCGGCCAGCTCGCCCCGCAGCGGCGCCTCAGCCGCGAGCGCCCGCAGCGGCGCAGCGGCGCCGCCCACGACCAGGCTGTCGCCCAGTTCTATCCACCAGTCCGCGCCGGGCGCATGGCGATAGCTTTCCACCTCGGCGGCGCTGGCATGGCGGATGTCGATGACCAGCGCGTGCCCGGGCGCACTCGCGGCGGGCAGGGCCAGGATGAGGGCAAGCGCAGGCAGCATCGCGGCGATCCGCTGGAATGACGCGCAAGTCTAGCAACGCGGAACGGCCACTCTGCTGTGTGTTTCGCGCCCATCGTTCCTGCATCCGGTCACAGGTTTTGCCGCAGGCGAGCGTTGGCGCCGCTTTGCGTGCAAAGCGCGCGGTGGCATTGCTATACAGCCGGCCAGCCAGATCCTGGCGTCATCGCTCTTTTTTCCGAGGAAATTTGCATGTTGCACCTTCTACGCACGGTCGCCGCCTGTGCCGGCCTGTTCCTGCTCGCCAGCCAGGCCCCGGCTGCACCGCCGGCCACACCGCAGCAGGCCGTCGATGCGCTGCTCGCCGCCGACCGCGCCTACGCCGCGGCCAGCGCCAGGACCGACCTGATCAGCGGCCTGAGCGCCATGTTCGCCGACGACGTGGTCATGCCCGTGCCCGGCAACCGTTTCGCCCGCGGCGCGGCCGAAGTACGCGACTACCTGCGCAGCGTGCCGGACAACGCCAAGTCGCGCCTGGAATGGGCGCCGCAGCGCGGCGGCATTTCCGCCGACGGCCAGCACGGCTTCACCTTCGGCTACATGACCCTGCACAAGCCCGACCAGAGCACCCAGGCGCAGAAATACCTGGCTTACTGGATACGCCGCAACGACAGCTGGCGCGTGGTGGTTTACAAGCGCAGCCGCAGCAACGCCGCGCCGGCGCAGCCCGCGCCCCTGCCGCCGGCGCTGCCGGCCCAGCTCGCCGCCACGCCGGCCGACGCGGCACATACGCAGGAATACGCGCGCAGCCTGGACCAGGCCGAACGCACCTTCTCCGATACCGCCCAGCGCATTGGACTGGGCCCCGCCTTCGCCCAGTACGGCAGCGCCGACGCGATCAACCTGGGCGGCCCGGACGATGCCGAAGTGGTGCTGGGCGCCGACAAGATCGCCCTCGCCGTCGGCGCCGGATTGGCGCCGGGTACCAGCCCGGTAACCTGGGCACCGGACGAAGTCATCGTCGCCGGCAGCGGCGATCTGGGCATCACCATCGGTTTTCTGCAGCCCAACGCCGGCGCGGCGGACACCGGCCGCAAGCCGGTGCCGTTCTTTACGATCTGGCGCCGCGCCACTACCGCCGATCCCTGGCGCTACGTCGCCGAATGAACCGCGCCGGCGGCCAGGGGTACGGCAGAGACTGGTAGACTCCGCGGCGCTGCCGTCCGGCAGCGCCGCGCGCCCTATGCATGCTCCGCCGCCAGATTCCGTCCACAGGGATAATTTGCGCGCTTTTCGCAATTGTCTATGCGGCAGCTTTCTTCCCGGGCTACGTCTCCTTCGACAGCGCCTACCAGTGGTGGCAGGCGCGCAGCGGCGAGATCTCCACCATCAACGGCGTCGGCATCGTGCTGCTGTGGCGGGCCGGCGGCCTGCTGCACGACGGGCCGGCGCCGCTGCTGCTGTTCAACCTGGTACTGTTCTGGACCGGCGCCGCCTGGATCGCCCAGGCCGCCGGCGCGACGCCTGCACGGCGCCTGCTGCTGCCGCTGCTGTTGGGACTGGCGCCGGCGAGCTGGCTGCTGGCGCATATCTGGTCGGATATCAGCCTGCTCGCCCTGCTGCTGTTCGCAACCGGCGCACTGCTGCGGCAGCGCGAACGTCCCGGCTGCGGCTTTGCGCTGCTGGCCGGGCTGGCCTGCGCGTTCGCGCTGGCGCAGCGCCATAACGCCGTATTCGCAGTGGCGCCGCTGCTGGCATTGCTGGCCCGCGCCGACCAGGCCGAGGGTGCGGCGCGCCGGCGCCGCCTGGGCGCGGCGGCGCTGGCCGGGCTGCTGCTGTTCGGCGGCGTGCAGCTGCTCGCCGCGCAGCTGACCCGCGTGCATTATCCGGTGCTGCCTTCGCTCACCCTGTGGGATCTCGCCGGCATGTCGGTGCGCGAGCAGCAGATCCTGCTGCCGGACTACGTGATCGAAGCGCGTACCTCGCTCGACGACCTGGCCTCGGCCTACGTGCCCTGGAGCAATACACCGCTGTTCGCCAGCCCCCGCGCCGGCGTGCGCTATCCGTTCCAGAGCTGGCCCGAGGCCGATCTGCGCCGGCTGGACCGCGACTGGCTGCAGCGCCTGGCGCAGCATCCGCGCGCCTACCTGGCCCACCGCGGCGAACTGCTGGCCGGCCTGTTCGGCACGCGCCCGCGCAGCCTGCCGATGGAGCTGACCTATGTCGCCGGTCCCGTGGTGTACAAGGACAACCCGCCTGTCAGCGTACCCGACACCGCGCTGCGCCGCCTGGCCCTGGCCGGCTTCGATACGCTGCGCGCGACGCCGGCCTTCGCCGCCTGGCCTTACCTGCTGTTCGGCCTCTGCGGCGCCTGGCGCGCCTGGCGCCGGCGCGATGCGCTGAGCGCACCGGCGCTGTGGCTGTGCGCCAGCGCCTGGGCCTATGCCCTGCCCTACGCCGTGCTCGCCCCGGCGGCGGAATTCCGCTATCTGGCCTGGAGCTGCGGCATCAGCCTGGTGCTGGGCTGGCTGGGTTTTTTCGCCCGGCCGGCGAAATCCGTGCCGGCTGCGCAGAGCATCGAACGGCCTGAACGGGATTCACTCCGCCGCCCCACGCTCGGCCCCGCCCCCTGCGGCCAAACCCCGCCGGCCGCTTGACCGCGTTCGGCTGCGCGGTACCGCAATCCGCGCCGCTGTTCTAGCATCGCGGCGCCGGCACCGTTCTTCGTCGTCCGCACCGTGCCTCAGGGGAGTACGCAATGGCCTCGTTTCCGAAGATCGATTCACCCTGTCCGCTGCGCTGGAAGGAAATGCCCAGCGCCGGGCGCGATTTCTGCACGCTGTGCAAGCGTCAGGTGCACAACCTGGATGCCATGAGCCTGGATGAGCGCCGCGCTTTCCTCGCCTCCTGCAGCGGCGAGGTCTGCGTCGCCTACACCGTGCCGCGCAAGCCGCTGCGCGCTGCCGCCGCCGGCCTGGGCCTGGCCGCGGCGCTGAGCCTGACGCCGGCCCTGGCCGAGCCGCCCGCAGCAATGTCGCCGGTGGCACAGCAAAGCCTGCTGCCGGGCGAGCCCAAGGCGGATTGCGATACGCCGCCGGAGGAAGAAGAATTCCTGCCGATCGTTTATTTGGGTGGGGTGCGCAATCCCGCCGCCGCGCAGCTGGAACTGGAAACCGCGGACAACGACCTGCCGGAGCTGCCTGTGATTGACGACGACGCCTTGCTGCCTGCGGCAGAATTCGTCGCGCCGCCGCAGGATGCGGCGAAACCGCGTTGACGCCTGCCCTACCTGACGCCATCCGCCGGCGCGCGACGCAAGTCCGCGCCGGCGCAGTACGCAGCCGTTGCAGAAAACGGCGATTTTCACCGGTGTTTCAAGGCACTTTCGTCGCACCGCCCAGCGGACGGCGCGGCGCCACCTGACCCGCGTCCACCAGCCGCAGGCGGCGCATGCGCTGCAGCACACCGGCATAGTCGTCGGGCGAGCCGTCACCCACCACCAGCACGACATGGGTGGACTCGAATCCGCCCAGGCCGGCGTCGAAACTGCGCCAGCGCTTGCCGTCCCAGACCTGTACCCAGCTGTGCGGGCTGAACACATCGCGCCCGCCGGCAAAACGGCTGGAATAGGCCAGGCCGCCGACCACGCGCGCGGGCAGTCCCAATGCCCGCGCCGCGGCGGCCAGCAGCAGGGCGAATTCGGTGCAGTCGCCGCTGCGGTTATGCAGGGCCTGCAACGCGCTGGCATAGCCCAGGACCTCGCGGCTGCCGCTCATATGCACATAGACCGCCGTCTCCAGCCGGCGCATGCGCCCTTCGATGGAACCGCCAGGCCCGGCCGCGGAACGCGCAAATGCGCGGATTTCCCCCTCCTCGCTCTCCACCCAGGCATTGGCACGGCGATAGCGTTCCAGCTCGGCCGGCGTGGGCGCGGCTTCATCGCCGCAATCGGCACAGATCGTGACCACACTGCGCCTGCCGTCCACCACCACGCGCTGTTCGCCGGTGGATGGCAGTGCCGGCGCACCGCCGTCGCTGTCCTCGAATACGTAGCGCAGCTTGCCGTGGCGGGCCTGGGCCGGAAAACGGTACGGCGTGGCCACCGCCAGGCGCTGCAACAGATCCAGGTCCTGCACGGGCGCCGGCGCGCAGGCTTCGGCGCAGGGCTGGCTGGTGAGCACGGCGCCGCCCAGGTTCCAGCTGGCCAGCACGCGCTGCTGCACCAGCGACCAGCGCAGCAGGCGGCGCCCGCCGATGCTGTCGCGCTGCAGCTCCAGCACACCGTCCACGGCGAGGCCGTCGCTGCTCAGGCGCACCGGCACCAACTGTGCGGCAAGCAGATCCAGTTCGGTGTAGTCGAAAGCCCAGGCCTGCCCGGCCGGCTGCGCCGCAATGCGCCGCACCAGCCCGACATCGAGCAGCAGGTCCGCCGGCAGCGCCAGCGTACGCCGGCTTTGCTGCTTGCCCACACGCTGTTGCAGCACGATGCGGCCGTCGCCGATGCGGGCCTCGGCCTCGCTGCGCTCCAGCCCCGTGACAGTGCGCTGCCAGGCCGACAGCGGCCGGCCATCGCTGCTTTCGGCACTGCGCCGCTCGCCTTCGAGGGTTTCGCGCGAACCGTTGGCGCTGACTTCGATGCGGAACTGCTCGCGCGTGCGGCGCAGGCCGTCCTGTTCACGCAGTTCGAATACCGACTCGCCGTAGCGCGCGCCGGCGTGTTCTATCGATGCCCTGTATTCGCGCGCCGCCGCACCGGTACAGACCAGTGCCAGCAGCACCATTGCCAGGCAGCGCCGCATGCCATCCCCTGTCCCGCCGCAGCGGCCGGCGCGGAACGCGCGCGGCCGCCGGCGATGGGAGCAACGCTAGCGCAAAACGGACTCAGGCGGCGATGCCGAAGGGATCGTCTATCGAATGCGCCGGCTGGGTGAACCAGCGCGGGCCCTGCTCAGTCATGTAGAAATGGTCTTCATGGCGGATGCCGAACTCGCCCGGCACGCAGATCATGGGCTCGTTGGAAAAACACATGCCGGCCGCCAGCGGCGTGCGGTCGCCGCCGACCAGGTAAGGCCATTCGTGGATGTCCAGGCCTATGCCGTGGCCGGTACGGTGCGGCAGGCCCGGCAAGGCATAGCCCGGGCCCAGGCCCTGGGCTTCCAGATACTGCCGCGCGGCCGCATCGACCGCCTCGCAGGGCACGCCGGGCCGGGCCGCGGCGAAGGCGGCGGCCTGGGCAGCTTTTTCCACATTCCAGATTTCGCGCTGGCGCGCCGTGGGTTCGCCGAAGACATAGCTGCGCGTGATGTCGGACATGTAGCCGTGCACCAGGCAGCCGGTGTCGATCAGCACCATGTCGCCGCGCTGCAGCGCCTTGGGCGTCTTCACGCCGTGGGGGAAGGCGCTGTCCGGACCGAACAGCACGATGCAGAAATACGAGCCGGACGCGCCGACGCGGCGGTGCGCCTCGTCGATGAAATCTTCCACCTCGGCCGCGCTGATGCCTTCGTACAGCATGCTGGCCACGGCCTTGTGCACGGCCAGGGTCATGTCGTGGGCGCACTGCATCAGGGCGATCTCGCTGGCCGATTTGCGCATGCGGCAGCCGGCGGTGACCGCCTTGGCATTCACCAGCTGCAGCTGCGGCGCCAGCTGGCGCAGGCCGTCGACGGTGAAGAACGGCGTGCTCTCGCACAGGCCCAGGCGCGCGTCCGCGGCGACGCCGTGGGCGGTCAGGCGCTGCAGCACCAGTTCGTAGGGGCTCTCGTGCTCGTGCCAGGTGTGGATAGCGCCAGGCACCACCTGGTAGCCGCGCACCGTGCCTTCCTCGAAAGCCGGAGCCAGGTATTCCAGCTCGCCTTCGGCCGGCAGCAGGGCGCCGACCAGGCGTTCGCTGGACCGCCAGACCAGGCCGCTGAAATAGCGCAGGCTGGTGCCGGCATGCAGGTACAGCGCAGCCAGGCCTTGCTCGCGCAGCAGCGCCTGGGCGCGCGCGATGCGCGCGCGGTATTCGTCCAGGCCTATCGGCGCCACGCCGTCGTTCATGCGGTGCAGGCCGGCCAAGGCCGCTTCGCGGCTGCTGCCGCCGATACCCAGGGTCATTGCAGGATTCCCGCCATGGCGCGCCGCGCCGGATCGGTCGAAATTACGTCCGACTAAAATTCAGGTCAAATGAAATCTTAGGTCCCACTAAAATTCGCCCACGCTCCAGCCTGCCCCTAAACTGCCATCCACCGCGCCGGGGCGCTTACGCAGACAGGGAGGCGGCATGAGCATGGAGCAGATCGGCCAACGGCTGCGCCGCTACCGGCGCGCGGCCGGCAAGACCTTGCTGGAAGTCGCCACCGAGGCCGGCCTCTCGGCTGGCTTCCTGTCCCAGGCCGAGCGCAATCTGTCGGGCCTGTCGATCACCTCGCTGGCCGCCATCGCCAAGGCGCTGAACGTGCCGCTGCGCCTGCTCATCGACCAGCCGCCGCAGCCCTCGCCCGATTCCCACGCCGGCCAGCGCCTGCGCTATTCCACCAGCGACCGCGGCCAGAGCTACGAACGCCTTTCCAGCAGCTTCCCCGGCAGCCAGATCAATGCGGTGAAGATGACCCTGCCGGTGGGCTACGAATCCGAGGAAGTCGCCCACGGCGGCGACGAATTCGCCTACGTGCTGTCGGGCTGCGTGCGCTATCGCATCGCCGGCGTGGACTATCTGCTGCGCAGCGGCGATTCGCTGCATTTCGACAGCCGCCAGCTGCATCTGCTGGCCAATGCCGGCGAGCAGACGGCGGAAATCGTCTCGGTGGGCACCCTGGCCATCTTCGACGATACGCCGGCAACTCCGTAGCCCGCGCCGCGCGGCGCCATCGTCAGCCCACTTCCCTTCGCCCACGGATCCCGATGCAAACACCGCGACTGCTGCGCCGCCACCCATCCGCCCTGCTGCTGGCCGCGCAGCTGGCCAGCCTGGTGCTGTATCCGCTGACCGACGCGAACGAGGACGGGCGCATCCTGTTCGGCGCCATCGGCGTGGTCGCCGTGTCGCTGTCCGTATGGGTGGTGGACCGCAGCCCCGCGCGCACCTGGATCGCCCTGCTGCTCGCGCTGCCGGCCGTAGGCATGACGCTGGCCGCGATCCTCTTCGACAGCAACGCGCTGCTGGTGCATTCGGCCCTGCTCGAATCCGCGCTGTACTTCTACGCCGCCGGCAGCCTTATCGCCTACATGATGCGCGACCACCGCGTCACCAGCGACGAATACTTCGCCGCCGGAGCCACTTTCACCCTGCTCGCCTGGGGCTTCGCCTATGCGTTCTTCGTCTGCCAGGCCTGGTATCCGGACAGCTTCACCGGCCTGCGTGCGCCGCAGGAGCCGCGGCGCTGGATGGAGCTGCTGTTCCTGAGCTTCACCACGCTCTCGGGCGTGGGCATAGGCGACGTGATCCCGCTGGGCATGCCGGCGCGCGCCCTGGTCATGCTGGAGCAGTTCGCCGGCATCGGCTATATCGCCGTGGTGGTGTCGCGCCTGATCGGCCTGGGCATGCTGCGCATCTCGCGGCGCGCGGAACAGGAACAGGACAAGGGCTGAGGGGCAGGCCGCAACCCGCGGCCCCGCGCCGTTTCACTGCAGCGCTTCCTCGCCGACCATCGCCACGTACAGGCCCAGCAGAACCAGCAGCCAGAGCAGCACGCCGACTACCATCCAGACGATATTGGCCGCGGTCAGCGTATTGTTGCTTTCGCCCTGCGGATCGCCGGCAGCGGAATTGGCCGCCTTCTGCGCCGCGAGCAGCGGGAACATCACCGCCGGCACCATCAGCAGCGAGGCGAAGTCAGTCAGCGGCGAGCCTATGTCGCGGTTCGCCATCTGGCCGATCAGCGAACTGACGATGGACAGGATCACATAAACCGTCGCCGTGCCCGCCGCATTCCAGACGTGGCGCACGGCGCTGGACTGGAGCACGCAGTCGATCTCCGCGAACAGGGAATGGGTGAAGAAGATGGAGAAAATCGCACGCGGCACCGGCCAGACATTCAGGTTGTGCTGGCGCTTGATCAAGGCCCAGTTCTGGTAGAACCAGTACAGCGCGTACATGCCCACCGTGAACAGGTACAGCAGGACGAACTTGCGCGGGGAGACGATGTAGAAAGGCCGTCCCGCCGCGGGATCGTCGTCCACGCGCGCGGCGGGGGGCTGGTAATAGTTGTCGGTCATGGCTGCGTCCAGGTTGCAGTGGGAAGGCGCCGTTGCGCCCGGCTAGCCTAGCAGGGCCGCCGGTCCGCGCAACGCGGGTGACCCTGGCGAAGGCGGCTGCGCGGGCAACGGCGCCAGCCCCGATCCGGCAATACGGAGCCGCCATCTGCGCGGCCCCGGCGGCGCCCGACTCCGCCGCGCCGGCGCTAGCGCGCAGCCGCCAGCGCGGCCACGCAAGCCGCCAGCGGCTTTGGAATTCCCGGCACGTTTTCAACAAGCCAGCGCGCGGTCGCGGCTTCGCCTTGCGGCAGGGCGAAACTGCCTATGGCTTCGACGAAACGCTGGCTGTGCGGATCGCCGGACCAGAACACGTAGCTCTCGTCCATGTTCCGCGCCGTCACCTGCAGCACGCGCCAGTCGCCGCTGCGCAGCGAGGCGTGCACGGCGACGCCGCGCACTTCCAGCTGACGCGCGGCCAGGGCGACCAGGCCGGGGCGCTCGGCCTCGTCCAGCGCGCGGTCCACGCCGGCGCAAGGTTCCGCCGCCGGCGCCACGAGGAAGGCCAAAGCCAGCCAGAGATTCATGCGCATGCTCCCCAGGGTCCTGCCGCGACTGTGGCAGCAAAAACCGGCACCGGCACCATGGCAATGGTGCAGAGATTGCGCATAGGCCAGGAGCCGCACCGAATCGCGGATCAGCCGGAACTGGAGCATCGGGCACGGCGCGCAGCGGCCTCCTGTTGCCGCCGCACCGCGATGGCAAGGAATTCATGGCCTGCCGGAGTTCGCCCCGGCGCCTGCTCAGCGCACCGGCGGCATCGGCGGCGTACCACGCAGATCCGATACCCGGACGATCGCCCCGCCAGCGCCGCCGCTCAATCCCGGCGGCACAACGCAATCGCCAGCCCGCCCGTCTCAGCGAAACAGCGCCAGCAATCCCAGTCCCAGGTGATACCAGCCTGTGCCCAGGCCGAAGAACAGCAGCAGCAACAGGGCGAGCTGGCCGTTGAGCGGCCCGGCGACCAGTTCCTGCAGATGCGCGCCGAGCTGCTCCACCGCACTGATGCGCACCTTTTCCAGATCTATGCCGCCACCGCCCTGGGCGCCCTGCTCGGCGCGGAATGCGCGCAGCAGCCAGGTTTCCACTTTTTCCGTGACCAGCCGGCGCGCCTTGCGCAGCACCCAGGCGAACAGGCCGCGGCCGCGGTCGGTTTCCTCGCTGCCCAGGTAGCTGCGTATCGCCTGCTTGAGCTTTTCCTCCAGCGTGGCCAGCGGCAGGTTGGCCAGGCGCGTGCCCAGCTGCTGCTGCAACAGATCGATGACCCGGTCCACCACCTGGCGCACCAGGCCCCACTGCGCCTCCAGCGCCAGCGCCGCGCGGGCGACGCCGCGGTTCATGCCGTGCAGTCCGAACAGGAACAGGCCGGCCAGCGGCACCAGCACGAATACCGCCAGCCGCGGACCGCGCAGCAGGTCGGCCGCGCCGCCGGGCAGGGTCAGCCATCCCAGCAGCAGGCAGAGGCCGTCCGCGAGCAGGCCTGCCCCCAGGCCCAGCAGCGCCCACAGCAGCACGCGGGTAGGCACATGGCGGGCGATGGTCAGTGCGGCATTGCCGGCGCCGCCGAGCAGAGCGGCGGCCTGGGAGCGGAGCGGATCGGCGTTCATGGGTTTCGGAATTGGCGATTCGGGGTTCGCAAAGGCCCTGGATGCTGCAGGCTGTTGCGCTCAAGTGCAATTGCGGAAGTCCGCATCCGCAAGAGCGACGAGGCGCCGCGGTCCGCCGCAACGCAGCGCGAATCCCGAATCACCCATCCCGAACCACCGATCTCCTATCATCCCGGCCTGCTCCGCCTCCGTCCCGGGACTGCGACGCGCTACGCCGCCAAGCCGTCCGGAACGGCCGGCCCCTGCCCGCCACAAGGAAGATCGCATGCCTGCCACCGACGCCGCCGCGACCATGCCTTCGGCCGAGGCCGCGGCCATCGCGCGCGCCTTCCTG
Source organism: Tahibacter harae (assembly GCF_024437735.1). Lineage (GTDB taxonomy): Bacteria > Pseudomonadota > Gammaproteobacteria > Xanthomonadales > Rhodanobacteraceae > Tahibacter > Tahibacter harae. Next base: position 267,897 of record NZ_JANFQO010000001.1, read on the forward strand.
CCGGCGCGGCGCCTGGGCAATCGCACGGCGTATTACTACGTGCGCGGCAAGCTCGCCAGCGATCCGCTCTACGGCGGCATCTGCCACGCGCTGCGGACCAGCCGCGCGCCGTTGCTGGACCTGGGCTGCGGCCTGGGCCTGCTCGCCCATGCCCTGCGCCAGGCCGGGCTGGACCTGCCCTACCGCGGCGTGGACAACGATGCGCGCAAGATCGCCCTGGCGCGCACGGCAGCCGGGCGCAGGGAGCTGCGCGACGTCAGCTTCGATCTGGTCGACCTGGCCGCGGGCGCGCCGGCCCACCAAGGCAATGTCGCGCTGCTGGACGTGCTGCAGTTCATCTCGCCGCAGGCCCAGGACCAATTGCTCGATGCCGCCATTGCCATGCTCACGCCCGGCGCCTGCCTGGTGCTGCGTACTGGCCTGGAAGACGGCGGCTGGCGCGCGCGCGTGACCCGCTCGGTGGATAACCTGTCGCGCTGGGCCGGCTGGATGAATGCCGGGCCGCGCCGCTATCCCGATGCTGCCGAGCTGCGCGCGCGCTTTGCCGCAGCCGGGCTGCACAGCGAGTTCTCGCCGCTGTTCGGCCGCACGCCGTTCAACAACTGGCGCATCGTGGCGACCAGGCCGGCGAACGCCGCCGCGTAGTTGGAAAATCGCTCACGAATTCATTGAATCGCCGCGCGGCGGCCGGCGTGCGGCACACCTACACCGCCGCCCCACCCGCCGCCGCCGCGCTTTGCTGCGGCTCCAGCGCCTCGGGCTGCACGGTTGCATAGCCCTGCGCGCGCAGCAGCTCCAGTACCGCCGCGACGACGGCGACGCTGTTGCCGTGCGGCGCGCCCTCATGCAGCAGCACGATGGCGCCCGGCCGCAGCCCCTGGGCGATGCGCGCCGCGACGCGGGCCGGGTCCGCCTCGCGCGCATCGAAGCCGCGCGCGCACCAGGCCGCACGGGCCAGGCCCAGCGGCTTGAGCGCCGCGGCGACGAAGGGATTGGCCATGCCGACCACGGCGCGGAACCAGCGCGGCGGCGTACCGGCCAGCGCGGTGAGCGCCTGCTGCGCGCGCGCAACCTGGACCTGCATCGCCGCTGGCGGCAGCGCCCAGAACCACTTCTCCGGATGGCTGTAGCTGTGATTGCCCAGCTGATGGCCGCGGCGCAGGATTTCGCGCACCAGCCCGGGCCTGGCCTCGGCGCGTTCGCCGACGACGAAGAAACAGGCCTTGGCCTGGTGAGCGTCCAGCAGATCGAGCAGGGCCGGCGTATCGGCGGAAGGACCGTCGTCGATGGTCAGCCAGACCACGCGCTCGTCCGTGGGCAGGCAGGTGAGCACGGGACTGAACAGACGCGACTGCGGCCACAGGGTGGCCCAGAACACCGTTGCCTGTCCGCCCAGCAGCAGCGGCAGGCCCCAGCGCCAGCCCCACTGCCACCAGACCGCGAGCGCGCCCAGCTGGGCGGCGCCGAAGATCCAGGCCCAGGCCTGCGCAAAACGTGGCGGGCGATGCAGCTTCAGGCGCGGCGGCGACTCGGCAGTCTCGGTCATGCGGACACGTTTTCCTCGCGCGGCCGGCGCGCCGCCGCCGGATCCTAGCGCAAGCCGCGGGGCAGCGTGGACGCCGTCCCGTCCCTTGATGGCGCGATCTGTCCGTTTCTGGTCCTCGCCCGGCGTTTCGGCGCCGCCCGGCCGCGGCGAAGATGGACTACCATCAACTCAACCGGAGCACACCATGTCCGACTCAGCCACCGCGCTCATCGTCATCGACGCGCAGGAATCGTTCCGCCACCGTCCCTATTGGAGCGACGCCGATGTGGCGGCGTATATTGACCGCCAGCAGGCCCTGATCGACGGCGCACAGCGGCAGGGCATCCCTGTCGTGCAGATCTTCCATGTCGAAGCCGAAGGGGCCTTCTCCCTGGCCTCGGGCTGGGTGCGCGCACTGGAGCCGCTGCGGCTGCAGCCCGCCGCGGTGTTCCACAAGACCCGCCACAGCGCCCTGGTCGGCAGCGGCCTGGATGTGTGGCTGACCGAACACGGCATACGCCGCCTGCTGATCAGCGGCATACGCACCGAGCAATGCTGCGAGACCACCACCCGGCACGCCTCGGACCTGGGCTACGCCGTCGATTTCGTCAGCGAAGCCACCCTGACCTTCGCCATGCGCGACGCCCGCGGCCGCGACTGGAGCGCGGCGGAGATCAAGGCGCGCAGCGAACTGGTGCTGGACGGCCGCTTCGCCCGCATCGTCAGCGTGGCGCAGGCCCTCGCCGGCAACCCGCAGCGTCATGCCGCATGAACAGGGCGCGGCGGATACCCGTATGGGTGGTGGTGCCGCCGCGCTGCCTGCTGCTGGATCTGGCCGGCCCGGCCGAGGTACTGCGCCGGGCCAATGTCGAGCAGCAGGAATTGCAGTTTGAAGTCCGCTATCTTGCCGCGCGCCCGGCGCTGACCAGCTCCATAGGCCTGCAGCTGGCCGGACTGCAGCCGCTGCCGGCCGCGCTGCCCGGCGAGGCCAACGTGCTGGTCTGCGGCAATGTGGACGATGTTGCCTTTGCACCGCCTGGCGATCGCCCCCGCGACGATGCCGACGAGGCGCTGATCGTGGACTGGCTGCGCCGCTGCGTGCGGCCGCAGCACCGCCTGCTGTCGATCTGCTCCGGCAGCCTGCTGGCGGCCCGCGCCGGCCTGCTCGACGGCCACGCCTGCACCACGCATTTCAGCTGCCTGGACGCGCTGCGCGCCGCCGCGCCATTGGCCCGGGTGCAGGACAACCGCCTGTTCGTCGAAGACGGCAACCGTGCCAGCAGCGCCGGCGTCACCGCCGGCATCGACCTGCTGCTGCACTGGGTGGCCGGACTGACCTCGCCGGCCTGCGCACTGGCGGTGGCGCGCCACTTGGTCGTCTACCTGCGCCGCAGCGGCGCCGATCCGCAGCTGTCGCCGTGGCTGGAAGGCCGCAACCATATCCATCCGGCGCTGCACCGCGCCCAGGACCTGATCGCCGCCGCACCGCAGCAGCCCTGGAGCCTGGCCCGCCTCGCCCGCGTGGCCAGCACCAGTCCGCGCCATCTCTCGCGCCTGTTCAACGAACACGCCGGCATGAGCCTGCCCGACTACGTCAACCGCCTGCGCGTGGCGCTGGCGCGCGAGCTGCTCGCGCATACCCGGCTGGACATGGAGCGCGTGGCCGAACGCAGCGGCTTCGGTTCGGCGCGCCAGCTGCGCCGCGCCTGGTCGCGCTCGCAGCCGGGCACGCCGCGCCAGACGCGCTGAAAAAACAGCGGCGGCGGAACACCTCCGCCGCCGCCGTGACCTTCCCTGGCCGTCCCGCCGGATCAGTTCGGGTCAAGCGCGCAGCAATAGCCCTCGTCCTTGGTATCCACGAACGGCGCCTCGACCGCGCTGATGCCCGTCAACACTTTCACCGGCGGGGTGAAGCGCTCGTACGGCAGCTGCGCCGGCGACCAGTCCTGCGTCCATTCGCGCACGCACTGGGTCTTCTTGTTGGGATCGGTCTGCACCAGGTAGAAATCCTGGTTGTCGCCGCTGCCGTCCCAGTCGGTGAAGGTGCTGCCGGCCATCACGAAGCGCGAACCCTTGTTGTCGATCGCGAACAGGTTCTCGCGCTGCGGGCTCTGCGTGCTGTAGCGGAACTGGCCGCCGACCGGGCTCAGGTTGGCGTCGGTGGCGGTCAGCGCGAAGCCGTCCCCCTGGGTGACGCTGCCGCTGATCGCGCCGGTGGCGACGATGCTGGGCGGGAACAGCGTGGTCGTCGGCGGCGATTCGACCACGTCGTAGGCAATGGCGCCGTCCTGCGGATCGCGCCACACCGACTGCACCAGCGGCACGCAGGCGCCGGCGCTGAAGCGGGTCAGGTAGACCGAGGCGGGGCCCAGCGTCGCACTGGCCGGCTGGGTCGCGCCGACCAGCACGCTCTCGGCGGCGAAATTGCCGATGCTCAGCGCGGTGATGCCGTAGTAGTCCTCGTTGGCGTTGTCGGCCGTACCCAGCAGGGCGTTGCACACCGGCGCGCCATTGAAGGCGACGCGGAACATCAGTCCGCGGCGGTCCGCCACCCAGCTGGTGCCGCGCGCGGCGGAGCCTGCGACGACGATATCCGGCTGGCCGCCGCTGGCCGACTTGTTCTCGGTGAGCGCGCGGAAACGCAGGCCCAGCGGCTGGTTGGGCTGGCTGTAGGCATGGTTGAACACCAGCCCGCCCGCGGCGGTCACGCGCGCGATGCGGCCGTGCACCGCGCCAGCCGGCGCGGCCAGGTTCTCGTCGCCGACCACGATCAGCTGGCTCACCACACCGGTGACACCGCCAGCCTCGACGATGTCATAGCCCACCGCGCGATTGCCCGTGGCCTGGTTGGGCAGCACGCGCGCCCACAGCGGCTTGCCGTCGCAGTCAATGCGCATCACATAGATGAACGTATCGACCAGGTTGGGCGAGCGCCGCACCGTGCCGGTCAGTGCGAAACCGCTGCCGTCGCGCAGTTCCACCACCGCATTGGCCGTGCTGTTGTTGCTGCCGGCGATGCGGTAGGCGCGCTGCCACAGCGCCGCGCCGTTGTCGTTCACGCGCGTGGCGCGCGCCTCGATGCCGTTGCTGACGCGGCGCGTGCCGACCACGATGCTGCCCTTGTTCGGGCAACGGTTCACGGCTTTGACGTCCTCGCCGCCATCGTTGGCCGGCTGCTCGCCGTAATAGCTTTCAAAGTTCTGCGCCTGGGCCAGCGGCGCCAGCAGGCCCAGCAGCGGCAGGGCCAGCAGGCCGGCCAGCTGCGCACGCAGCGGATTTCCTTTCAGGGTTTTCATGCAAGATCTCCGTCAACTGCGGGTTGTCATTGCGAAAATTGCAGGACACGACGCCCCCTTCACGCCGTGGGGACAGAACACCCGCGCCCCCGCCGCGATGCCCTCTCCGTATCGAACGCCGCCCCTGGCGCCATCCGAACAGTGTGCATAAGCACAATGCGAGAGGATGATAAACCGCAACATTTGCAAATATGCATACGCAATGCACAGCCGCACGGGCTCATGCTTCACGTCCGGCGGCGGAAGCCGGTCACACAATTCCGGCGGACCAGGCCGGCGCGGCAATTCCGCGCCGCGGCAGGCCCGGCGAAATCTCAATGGCTTGGCGGAGATTGCTGCGGCACTATCCCGCTTTGGGGAAAAACGCCCGCGCGACCGGGTCGGATTGCACCCGGTGCTTCTGCCGACGAACCGCCGGGCCCGGGTGCCCCGCGGCGGCGCAATCCGCCCCGCGCCGGCACAGTTGAGACAATTCCTCGAAGTATTCGCCTGAGCTTTGTCCGGCAAGGAAAAACCGTGATTTCCCCTGATGCGGGAAAGGCGCGTCTGGCCTAAGATCGGAGCCGGGTACGGTCCTGCCGGCACGGGAGTCGCCGCCGTACTTCGCCGGCTCCGGCCGGTGCAGACCGCCGCCTGCCGTGCCGGAAGCACGCCCGCCGGCGCAAGGGGCCAGCCATGTTCCGCATCCTGATCGCCAACAGCAAAGGCGGCTGCGGCAAGACCACCGTCACCAGCACGCTGGCCGGCTACTACGCCCGCAGCGGCCGCCAGACCTGCCTGATCGACTGTGACCCGCAGGGCTCGTCCCTGGCCTGGTGCCAGCAGCGTCCGGCCCACCGCCCGCCGCTGCGCGCCATGGCCGGCAACGATTCCGGCCACGGCCTGGGCGCCGGCTGGGTGCTGCGTCTGCCGGCGCAGACCCAGATCCTGCTGATCGACACACCCGCCGGCCTGCGCGCCCACGAATTCGCCCCATTCGCCCGCCACGCCGATGTGCTGCTGGTGCCGCTGGTGCCCTCGGCCCTGGACCTGCGCGCCAGCCTCGCCTTCCTCGACCACGTGCGCCGCCTGCCCGAAGTGCGCCGCGGCGAGCTGCGCGTGGGCCTGGTCGCCAACCGCGTGCGCGAGCGCGCCATGTCCACGCGCGAACTCGACGCCACATTGCAGCGCATGACCCAGATCGCCCTGGCCCGCGTGCGCGACGCGCAGATCTACGTGCGCAACGCCGCCCTGGGCCTGAGCCTGTTCGAGGACGACGGCAGCGCCGCCCGCAGCCACCGCGAAGACTGGGCGCCCCTGCTCGCCTGGCTGCAGCAGCGCGAAACCGAGCGCAGCAGCAGCGGCAAGGTCGCGTTTCTGCCGGCACGGCAGTCAGGGTGAGTTCGGGATTCGGGATTCGGGATTCGGGATTCGGGATTCGGGATTCGGGATTCGGGATTCGGGATTCGGGATTCGGGATTCGGGATTCGGGATTCGGGATTCGGGATTCGCAGGGAGTGTGCGGCGGAATCCGGAGTTTCCGGCAAGTGAAATTTGCCGGATTTCTTCGAGAAAAAGCGAAAGCTCCCTCTCCCCCAAGCTCGCTTGGGGGAGAGGGCCGGGGTGAGGGGGCAACGACCAACGCGCCTCTACGTCTGGATTTTCGCCAAAATCTTCAACACGAAAAGAACACCGCGAAAACCGGAGTTCTTCGCAACCTGAAGCGTCCCCTCACCCGACCCTCTCTCCCAAACAAGTTTGGGAGAGAGGGCTTTCCAAGGCGGGATTCAAGCTTCGGCACACCAGCCACCCGGAAAACCAAGGCAAGCGTTCCTGCAGACGGCCCTGCACTCGAATCCTTGATCCCCAATCCCCACGCCACTTCCACGAAACCGCCCCCCAGTCGCGAATCTCGACTCCCGAAAGCCGAACCCGGACCCCGATCCCTGCAACCGAACTTCCCTCCCGATCATCCGAACCTCAAATCCCGGATCACGCCCCCTCGACCACAGCCCCGTGAAACCAGCTCGCCACGCTATACCGCCGCCCATGCACCACCGGCAGCACCTCATGCGTGGTCTCCGCACGGAAAGCCAGCAGGCTACCGGCGGCGGGCACTTCGCGGCAAGGCTCGCCACCGCCGCGCGGATGGAACAGCAGTTCGCCGCCGCCGTAGCTGCCATCGCACGGCGCATCCGCGGCGGCGTTGAGCAGCAGGATCACCGATACGCGCCGCGTCAGCGACGCATCGCGCAGCAGCGGCGTATTGCCGTCCTGGTGGGCGACGAAAAAATCGCCGGTCTCGTAGCGCAGGAACTGGGCCGCTTCACAACGGCCCAGCGCGACATCGAAGCATTCCTGCAGCCGCGGCCGCAGCGACTGCAACAGATCCATGGCCTGGGCATGCAAGGGCGGCGGCGCCTGCAAGCGGGCCGCGCGGCGCATCTGCGGCGCAACGCGGCCGCCGTAGTGGTTATCCAGCACCTGGGCCGGAGCGGCGCCGGCCTGTTCCAGCTGCGCCAGCCAGTCCAGGCACTGGGCCGGCGTGAGCAGGGCGGCGATACGCAGCAGATCCATTATTCCAGCCCCAGGGCGAGACGCCGGCGCCGGCTCAGTGAATGCACGGCGTGGCGGTACGACCAGCCGACCAGTTCGCGCAGGTAGTCCGGCGGAAATTCTTCCACCTTGACGATGGTGACCCAGCGGAAGCGCGCCATGTAGCGCGCCGGTTTCACTCCGGGCATGTCGGTGAGTTCGACGAAGCGCTCCGGCGTCACGCGCAGGCTGAAGCGCCAGCGTTCGGGTTCGCTGGTCTTGAACCAGGCGAAGTTACGCCCGCCCACCGAATAGACCAGGATATTGCTAGGCTCACCCAGCAGGCGTTCTGTGCTGGCCGGCAGCCGGCGCAGATAGTTCTTCAGCTGCTGCAGTTTCATCCGGCGCGGCGCGGCAAGAAAGACAGGCCGGCAAAGCTACACGCTGCGGCGGCGGCTGCAAACCGCCGGCGGCGCAGATGCGGCGGAAACCGGCCGGGCCGGACCGCTGCCGCCCTCGGGCGCAGCCCTGTGCGCAGCGAGCGGCGGCGGCCAATATCGCCGCCGCGCGCTGCGGCCAGAACCAGCGCGGCGGCGCTCGGCAATCGCATGGCTGTCGCTGCGCGCAGATACCGGAACCCCATGCCGACAACGCCATGCGCGCGCATGGCCGCGAATCGCGCGGAAAGCCGCGGCGGCGCCGCAACGGCATTCATAGCCGCGTATCGGGCGGCGCGGCACCGCAGTCCATCGCCCGCCAGGGCGCCGGACTCGAATACACTTTGCCCGCTAGTGCTTTTTTCAAAGCCGGCACGAAATCCACAAACGCCGTCCAGCCGCCGCCAGAGGGAAAACCCATGCAGACTGCCAGCCGCCGTCCCAATATCCTGCTGATCCTGGTCGACCAATTGCGCTTTCCGCGCTACGCCTACGGCGCCGGCGGCGGTTTCGCGCCGGATCTGAAGGACATCGTCGGCGTGCAGGGCAGCACGCAGCAGTCCAACAGCTATCGCGACTACTTCCCCGGCCTGTGGTCGCTGCGGCGCGACTCGGTGGTGCTGCGGCGGCATACCATCGCCGCCTCGGCCTGCACGCCCAGCCGCGCCACCCTCTTCACCGGCCAGTACGGCACGCGCACCGGCGTGACCCAGACGGACGGCCTGTTCAAGAACGGCGACGCCGAGGCGTTTCCCTGGCTGGCCGCCGACGGCATTCCCACCCTGGGCCACTGGTTCCGTGCCGCCGGCTATCGCACCCACTATTTCGGCAAGTGGCATGTGAGCAATCCGCCGCAGCACAACCTCGAGGAATACGGCTTCGAGGACTGGGAGCTGTCCTGGCCGGAGCCGCATGGCTCCAGCATCAACAACCTCGGCGCCTACCGCGATTTCGGCTTCGCCGACCTGGTCTGCGGCTTCCTGCGCGGCCAGGGCCTGGCGCTGGACTACAACCGCCGCCTGGCGCAACAGCAGCAGACCGCACCGCTGGCGCCGCCGCCCTCGACCGAGCCCGAACCCTGGCTGGCCGTGGCGTCCTTCACCAATCCGCACGATATCGCCACCTATCCCGGCCTGCCGCGCGGGCTGGATCCGAACGCGCCCAAGTTCGGGCCGCTGCCGGTGCCCAACGCCGGCACCTTCAGCAATCCGCCCCAGGGCGGCAGCCTGCGCTTTGATCTCAACCCGCACGGCTTCCCGCAGGACAACGCCGCGAACGCGCCCAGCCTGCACGACGACCTTCGCAACAAGCCCGCCTGCCAGTACGACTACGCCTACAAGATGGGTCTGGCCCTGGCCAGCAAGACCGGCGTCAACGCCGGCGACCAGACCGGCCGCGATCCGCTGGACCTGGCCCTGCTCTCGGGCATTCCGTTCCAGCTCACTGCCGATCCGGACCAGGCCGCGCTGAATTTCGTCCAGTACTACGCCTGGCTGCAGCACCTGGTCGACGGCCATATCCACCGCGTGCTGACCACGCTGGACGAATCCGGCCTGCGCGAGGACACCGTGGTGGTATTCCTGGCCGACCACGGCGAATACGGCGCCGCGCACAATTACATGCTGGAAAAATGGCATACCGCCTACCAGGAAGCGCTGCACGTGCCGGTAGTGGTGCAGTCGCGGCGTTATCACCAGGGCGAGGAGCCGCGCCAGATCGACGCGCTGACCAGCCATGTCGATATCCTGCCCACCCTGCTAGGCCTGGCCGAGATTCCGCCGCAGGAAGTCGAGCGCATCGCCGCCGAACTGCGCCGCACCCGGCCCGTGCCGCCATTCGCCGGCGCCGACCTGGCGCCGCTGATCCGCGGCTGGACCGATCACGTCAAGGAAGCCGACGGCAGCCCGCGCGAAGGCGTGCTGTTCGCCACCGACGACGAGATCACGGAACCGCTGCAGGCCGGCGCCGATCCGCACGAATTCCATTCTTACCGCGAATACAAGCTGTTCCTGCAGATGGTCGATACCGTGCGCACCGGCGACACGCGCATCCCGCACAGCGGCCCGGTACCGCGCCTGGCGCCGGGGCCGGTGCGCCAGCCCAACCATGTGCGCTGCGTGCGCTCGGGCGAATGGAAACTGGTGCGCTATTTCGATCCGTCCGGCCGGGAAGCCGATCAGTGGGAGCTGTACGACCTGGAGCACGACGGCTGCGAGATGACCAATCTGCTGGTGACCGACGCCGTCTTTCCCACGCCCATCGCCGCGCTGCCGCCGCAGTACACCGACGCGGGCATCCGCGCCACCGCGCAGCGCCTGCACGCGCTGCTGCGGCGCTACGAGGCCGAGAAGCTTTCCTGGCCGGCCTGAGCGCGTCGCCAGGCGTCCCGCGTCAGCTGGAACACCAGGCAGTCGTCCGCGCCGAAACGGCGCGGACCCACGGCCTCGAAACCGAGCCGGCGGTAGAAAGCGTGGGCGCGGGTGTTGCTCGCCAGCGGATCGATCAGCACCGCGCTCACGTCCTGCGCCGCGAAGCAGCGCGCCAGCGCCTGCGCCATCATCTGGCTGCCCAGGCCGCGGCCGAGGTAGGCGGCCTCGCCTATCCAGATATCGACGGCGCGCAGGCCGGCGGCGATGTCGCCCCAGTAATGGCTGTCCTCGCGCGCCGGGTCGATGATCTGCACGAAGCCAATCGGCACGCCATCGGCCTCGGCGATCAGCTGTTCGCGCCAGTCCACTTCGCGGCCCAGTTCTTCTTCCCAGCCCCAGTCGTCGTTGGGATCGGCGGCGATCACCTGGGGCTGCTCGTCCCAGTGGCGCAGCAGAGCCAGATCGGCGGGCGTGGCGGGGCGCAGGCGGATTTGCATGGAACAGTCTCCGGAACCGGGGAAGTGCGAACTGCGGGCCGCCGGCGCAGTGCGCAAGAGGCGCGCAGATGACGCCAGGACGCGGGTGCGGCCGACGCGCGGAATGGCCCGGCCAGGCTGCCGTTTCCGGTGCAGGATCAACCGCGCGGCGCCGCTGCCGCCGTCGCGGTTTCAACCCACCGCCGCGCCGTCGCGGAACCATTGCTCTGTCGCCGCATCCGCCGGCACCAGAAATTCCACCCGCAGATGCTCCACGCGCGTATCCAGCGGCGCGTGCAGGCTGGCGATGACGACGAACAGGGCCAGGCGCACCGCGTCGAAGCGATAGCGCAGCAGCACCACCGGCGCCGCCTGCGCAGCCGGATCGTTCTGCAGCAGCTGCTTCACTTCCGGATTGGCCGCCAGTTGCGCCACCAGTTCGTCCAGCTCGGGCCGGCGCAGCTGGGCGTGCTCGGCCATGTAGCGGCGCAGCAGGCAGGCGGCGGCCTCGCTCCAGTTTTCCAGCCGCTCGCGCCGCGCGCCGGGGCGCAGCATCAGCTCGAACACGTTGTCGCGCGGCACTTCGCGCAGCGGTTCGCCGCGCACCGCCGACCACAGCCGCGCGGCGCCGCGATTGCCCTGTTCTATCCAGGCGCCATCGCGCAGCAGCAAGGCGGGAAACGGCTCGTGCGCGTGCAGGAAGGCCTGCATGGCGCGGCCGACCAGATCCGGCTCGGGCGCGGGCTTGGCATCCGGCTGGTACAGCGGCGCGAAACCGGCGGCGAGCAGCAGCTGGTTCTGCCGGCTCAGGCACAGCCCCAGGGCGGCGCTGAGCGCCAGCACCACGCCGCGGCCGGGCCGGGCGCGGCCGCTTTCGAGAAAACTCAGATGCCGCTGCGAGATGCCGGCCAGCAGCGCCGTCTGCAATTGCGAACGCCCGGCGCTGCGCCGGTGCACGCGCAGTACGGCGGGGAAATCGTCGGCGGCGGGAACCAGGTCGGCACGCATGCGGCAGTCGGCACGAAGCAGAGGCGCGCCATGCTAGTGCAGCGCTGCCGCCGCAGCGGACACGGCCGCGGCCGAAAGCGCAGCAGCGCAACACCGCGCCATCCGGCCGCGCGGCGCGGTCATGGTCATTTCTGCACATTGCGATTTTCCGGAAATTGCGCAGTCGCCGCGGCCAGTCCCGCCGCAGCGCGGCGATTACCTGCGCGGTAATTGGCGCCATCCGGCCGCGGCGCCGAGGCTGGCGCCGCGGCCACCCTGCGCCGTCAACGGAGAATCGCCATGAAGCACACGACCGCCACCTGCCTCGCCCTGGCCCTGCTGCTCGCCGCCCAGGCCGCCGCCGCCGACGACACGGATCCGAATTCGCACCAGCCGCGCTGCCGTCCGCTGCGCGGCCTCATCGTCGACAGCCAGGTCACCGAGGGCTGCACCAGCCCGAACGGCTTCTGCGCCGCGGGCACGGTCGACGCCAATCAGGGCTTCAACGGCACCACGTATTTCGTGATGGACGGCGCCGTGCGCGGACCGGCCAGCGCGCCGGGCACGCTGGGGACTTCGGGCCTGCTCACCTACACGCTGCGCCACGGCACCTTGATCGTGCGCGAAAGCGGGCTGTCCGGCCTGCGCGTGGGTACGGACGGCTATTTCGCCGCGTTCCAGCAGGTGCTGTCGGGCACCGGCCGCTACGAAGGCGCGACCGGCTATGCCTACGTGCTGGGCCAGGCCCTGCCGGATCATTTCGAGGCGGAGATCCAGGGCGAGCTGTGCACGCGCTGAACTCGCAGGAACGCAGCGCGGGCGGGCACCGCGCCCGCGCTTGAAGGCATCGCCGCCGCCCGCGCTCCGGGCGGCGGCGGACGACGGTTACGCCGCAGAAAAAACCGCACGGGCTGCCACGCTCGCCGCCCCGCATCCGTCTGTTCCGCTTTTGCGCGCCGCTGCAGCGACGCCGCCGCACAGGCCCGGCGGTGGTCGCGTGCAGCGGCGCTTTTTTCCATCGCCGCGCAACCAGGGCCGCCCGGATTCCACGGCTGGCGACGCAGGCGCCATCGGCAAGCCTGCGCCCGCTCCGGCCAATGCGCCTGTCATCGTCGCCGCCCTGTCCGTATTAGCTCAGTGGCAAGCCCACTCAACTGACGGAGAAACCCATGCGCCATCTGCCCCGCCGCCGGCTGTCCGCACTGCTGTTCGCCGCCCTGCCCCTGGCCGCCGCGGCCCAGCCGGCGGATACGGCCACGACCGAACTCGCGCGCAGCGCCGCCGCCCAGGCCCAGGCCTACCGCCGCCAGCAGAGCGCGCGCCTGGCCGCGGCGACGGACCGCGACAGCCTGATCGCCGCGGTGCTGCTGGCCCTGCCGGCCGATGTGGAGCACGCGCCCGACGACGCCGCCGCCGCGCCGCTGCAACGCCTGCAGCAGCGCTATCCCGACGACCCGCTGGCGCTGTACACCGCGGCCCTGGTCTGCCATCTGCGGCCGGATTGCAGCGACGCCGGTGCCGCAACGCGGCTGCAGGCGCGCGCTCCGGCCAATGCCGTGCACTGGCTGCTGCAGCCGGCCATGGGCAGGCCCACGGCCGCGCAGCTGCAACAGGCCGCGGCGGCCGGCGGCGCGCAGCCGCATCTGGGCGAATTCGTCGCTATCGTCGGGCGCGTGCTGGACGGCCAGCCCGCACCGCAAGCGGAACACGATCCCGCCGCCCTCGCCGCGCAGTTGCGCGTGGATGCAATCGACGCGCTGCCGCAGCCGCGCTTCGCGGCCATGTTGCAGGCATGCAAGGACGCGGCTGCCGCCAAGGACTGCCGCACGCTGGGCCAGCGCCTGCTGCACGACGCCCAGGGCAGCATCCTGTCGCGCATGATCGGCAGCACGCTGCTGCGCCGCCTGGCCAAGGGCGGCGCCGAGGAAACCGCCGCCAGGGCGTTCCGCCGCGACTATGTCTGGCTGGGCGGGCACGAGCTGGGCCGCGGCAGCACCGAAGGCCGCGCGCGCCTGCAGCGCGATCTTGCCGCCTACGGCGAATGGCAGGCGCTGCAGCGCGCCGCGAGCGCGGCCGGCATCGCCGCGAGCGCGCCGGAAGGCTGGATGCCGGCCGATCCGCAGCAACTGCTGCTGCCGGAAGAACGCCAGCCGGCCAGCCGCTAGACTGGCCCCATGGCGGCCTTTCCCACCACGCGCTGGAGCCTGATCCGCGCCAGCCGGCAGCCGCCGCGCGATGCCGCGGCGGCCTGGTCGGCGCTGGTGCGCGACTACCAGCCGGCCATCGTCGCCTATTTTCGCCGCAGCCCGCTGGCGCGCGAGGCGGAGGACCTGGCGCAGGAATTCCTGCTCGCGTCCATGCAGGCCGGCTGGTGGTCGCGCGCCGACGACCAGGCCGGCAGTTTCCGCCGCTTCCTGCTCGCCCTGCTCGGACGCTTCCTCGCCAACCGCCGCGACAACGCTGCGCTGCGGCGCGAGGTGCCGGGCGGCGAGGCCATGGAAATCGCCACGGAGGATTCACCCGAAGCCGAGTTCGATCTGCAATTCGCCCTCTGCCTCACCCGCCAGGCACTGGCCGCGCTGCGCGAACGCTATGCCGCGGAAGGCCGCGCGGCGCTGCTCGATCAGCTGCAACCCTGGCTGGTGGAGACGCCGGCCCACGGCGAACTGGCCGCCGTCGCGCAACAGCTGGCGCTGGCGCCGAATACGCTGGCGGTGCAGCTCAAGCGTCTGCGCGAACGTTTCCGCCAGGCAGTGCGCGACGCGCTGGCCGAACTCTGCCTGGACCGCGCCCAGGCCGCTGCGGACCTCGCCGCGCTGCGCCAGGCGCTGACGCGGAGCGGCTGAGATGCAGGCCGCCGACGCCACCTTGCTGCAACTCGCCCGCGGTGCCCTGCTGGCCGACGATCCGGCCGATTCGGTACTGGCCGCGCTGGATCTGGACGACCCGCAGCAGCGCCGCTTCGGCGACTACGAACTGCTGCAGCGCCTGGGCCGCGGCGGCATGGGCGTGGTGTTCCGTGCGCGCCAGCTCAGCCTGCAGCGCGAAGTCGCGCTCAAGGTCATCGCCGGGCTGGGCGAGGACGCAGCCGCTGTCGCGCGCTTCCTCGGCGAAGCCCGCGCCGCGGCGCAGCTGCATCATCCGCATATCGTGCCGGTGTACGAAGTCGGCCTGATCGGCGATGTGCATTTCTTCTCCATGCCGCTGGCCGCGTCCACGCTCGCCACGCAGCTCGACGGCAGGGCGCTGGCGCCCGCCGCCGCACTGGAACTGATGCTGCAACTGGCCGGCGCGGTCGGCTATGCCCACAGCCTGGGCCTGCTGCACCTGGATCTGAAACCCGACAACGTGCTGCTGGACGAACAGGGCCGCGCGCAGATCGCCGATTTCGGACTGGCGCTGGCGTTCGATCCGCAGCGCCTGGCGCCGGCGCAGGAAATCTCCGGCACGCCGGCCTACATGGCGCCGGAGCAGCGCGATCCGGCGCTGGGCCCGCTGGGGCCGGCCAGCGACGTCTACGCCCTGGGCGCGATGCTGCTGCAATTCCTCGGCGGCCGCCTGCCCGATGCCGCCGGGCGCGACGCGCTGCTGGCCGGGCTCGACGCAGACCTGGGCGCGATCTGCCGCCATTGCCTGAACGAGGATCCGCGCCGGCGCTATGCCAGCGTGGCCGAATTCGCCACCGACCTGGCCCGCGCCCGCGACGGCAATGCAGTCAGCGTGCGGCCGCGGCGCTGGGCCGAACGCGCCTGGCGCGGCCTGCGCCGGCACCCGGCGCTGAGCCTTGCCGTCGCCGCGGCCCTGCTCGCGCTGTGCGCCGGCCTGGCCGCGACGGCCTGGCAATGGCAGCGCGCCCAGGCCGCACTGGCCGCGGCCGAGACCGCGCGCCAGCAGAGCAGCGCCCGCGCTGAACGCTTGCGCCAGCTGGCCGGGCTGATGGCTGCCAGCTTTCCCAGCGGCAGCGCCAGCGAAGCCCAGCGCCGCGCCGGCGCCGAGGCCGCCGTGGCCTGGCTCCGGCGCGAGACCGCCGATCCCGCCGCCCAGCGCGAACTGCTGGACGCCTTCGGCCAGGCCCTGCGCAGCGCCGGCAAGGACGACGCGGTGGAAACGCTGCTGGCCGAGATCATCCGCCAGCTCGGCCAGGACTACCGCCGCGCGCAATTGCAGCAGCTGATCGCCCGCGGCGACCGCGACAGCCTGATCGCCGCGGTGCTGCTGTCCAGCACCCAGCCGGAGCAGGCCGGGCTCGCCGCACAGGCGCGGACGCAGCTGCGCCAGGGGCATCCCGGCGACGTGGCCGCCCTGTCCGCACTAGCCCTGGCCTGTCATGTACAAAATAACAATTGCGAAGAAATACAGGATTTCCGCAACCTGACCCGGCTGGCGCCGGACAACGCGGTGCACTGGGTGCTGTGGCCGCAGGGCCTGGCCGAATCCGAGCGCGCGCTGGCCCGGCGCCTGGCCCAGGCCGCGGCCGCAACTACCTTCGACGACCACGCCGCAAGCCAGGCCGCCCTGCTGCAGCGCATGCTGCAGAAGCCGCCGCTGCCCGAATCGCTGCGCCAGCCGCTGCAGGCGGTGCTGGATCCGGCCGACATGGCCGCGTCCCTGCGCCGCACCGCCGTCGACGCCGTGCCGCTGCCGCGCTATGCGGATTTCGTGCGCCTGTGCCGGCCGGACTATGGCGCGCTCGCGCGCCAGCCGGGGCTGCGCGAACACTGCATCGCCTTTGCCCAGCGCGGGCTGACCGCACCCGGCGCCGCAGTGCTTTCGCGCATGGTGGCCAGCGCCATGCTGCGCCGCCTGTACAAGGGCCGGCCCGAAGCCGGGCCGGCCTACGCCGCGCGGCGCCAGTACGTCTGGCTGGCCGAGCAATTCACCCGCCGCCGCATCGACCCCGAGCAACTGCGCCAGGACTTCGCCCGCTACGGCGAGTGGCAGGCCATGGAACGCATGGCGCAGCGCCACGGCATCGCCGCCACGCCGCCAGCGGACTGGCAGCCGCAGGATCCGAAGATGTTGTTGCTCAGCGAAGATCGCTGAACGGGCCTCGGGATTCGCAGGCGGGCCGCCGCTGCGTCTACCAATCCCGGATCCTGTCATCCCGGATCCCTGCTCAATCCACACTGAAGCGCTGCAGCGCCACCGGCGTCAGATTGACGCCGAAGAACACGTTGTCGACATTCGCCATGGCGCCGCCGGCGGCGTTGTCGCGCATCAGGTATACGCGCAGCTGCGCGCTGGCCGCGGTCTTGGGCGAGACCAGGCTGGCCGGCGTGCCCGGCACGCCGGCGGGGAGGCCGCGCCAGGCGCTGTCGTCCAGCGGAAAATCCGTGCCTATCAGCAGCGACTGGCTGCCGCCTGTGCCCAGCGAGGCTTCGCAGGCCGGCGCGGAATAGAACGCCACCTCGATATGCACGCGCGCCTGGCCGGTGGGCTGCCCTGTGGGCAAAAGCACGCGCGCGCCGTAGTTGTAGCTCTGGCTGGGCACTACCGCGAAACACTGGCTCAGGCCGATGGCGACGCCGTTGCCGGCCTTGGCGCTGAGCAGGAACTGGGCCGAACCCGATCCGGCCACGCCGGCCACGTCGGCGCCGGTGTAGTTGCGCTGGCCGTTGGAGAGTTCCTGCGAGCCGTAATCGCTCCAGCTGTCCAGGCCGCCGCCGAAGCCGGGATTGCCGAGCAGGTTCTGCGCCGCCGCCGGCGCGCTGGCCAGGGCCGCCGTCAGCCCCGCCAGCAGTGCGCGGCGAATCACCGGTGTATTTCTGCCAAAGTCCATGAATGTCTTCCTGCCTGGTGAAAAACGCCGGCCGCGGGTCCGGGCCGGTCCGCAGGCATTAGCGGATTCGCCACGCGCCGACTGTCAGCACCGGCGGTTGTCTTCACCACACTGAACGAAATGGCGCGGGGATTGGCCGCCGCCCGGCGCGCGACGCATCATCCGGGCATTCCTGTTTCCCTTGGCAGCAGAGCCTATCCACGCATGTATGTCGTCTTTCTGCACGGCCCCGCCGGCGCCGGCAAATACACCATAGGCCGCCTGCTCGGCGCCGAACTCGGCCTGCCCCTGCTGCATAACCACCTGGCAGTGGATCCGGCCCTGGCCCTGTTCGACTTCGGCACGGCGCCGTTCCGCCGCCTGCGCGCGGCGATCTGGCGCGCGGCCTTCGGCGAGGCCGCCGCGGCCGGGCGTTCCTTCATCTTCACCTTCCATCCCGAAGCCAGCGTCGCGCCGGAACTGATCGGCGAACTGTGCGCCCTGGTGGAAGACGCCGGCGGCCGCGTGCATTTCGTCGCGCTGCACTGCGCCACCGCGGCATTGCTGCCGCGCCTGGATTCGCCCGGCCGCCGCCGCTTCGGCAAACTCGCCGATCCCGTCCTGTACCAGCGCATCGAAGCCGCGGGCGGCTTCGATTTTCCGCCCCTGCCTGCAGCATTGCTGCAGCTGGACACTGCCGCGCTGGCCGCCGAAGAGTCCGCCGCGCGCATCGCCGCCGCGCTGCGCGCGGCCGAGCCGGCGGCGCCCGCGTGATCTGCGGCAGCCTGGAACTGCGCTAGTCGTCAGAGGAAGCCGTGCGGGCCGCGCCGAAGGCCGGTACCGCCGCGGCGCCGCGGCGCAGGCTGCGGCGCAGGATCCGCGGCACCGGGGGGACATGGCTGGCAGAGGCGCAAGGCAGGATCGACTTGTGCATGACTTCCAAAGGGGCAAGACGGCGCAGCCCCCGCCCATGCCGGGCGTCGCGCGCCGGACACATGCAGGAGGGGAACATGGCAAGGTCAGCTTTCCAGCGCCGCGCAGTCGCCGCGGCCATCGTACTTGGACTTTCTTTCGGCGGCACCGCCCTGGCTGCGGGCGTCAGCCCGGATGCGGCCGGCGTGCAGTTCGCGCCCACACTCGCCGCGCCGGCGTATCTGCTGCGCGTGACCGGCCCGGCCGGCTTCCTGTTTGAACGCAATTTCCACGCCGGCCAGGCGCTCAGCGTCGCCGCGCCGGCCGGCGGCTGGGCCGACGGCAGCTACACCTATGAAATCACCGCGCTGACCCTGGCCAGCCGCCGCCGCGACAGCGCGCAGGGCGTCGCCGACAGCCCGCCGGCGCAGAGCGAGAACGGCAGCTTCAACGTGCTCAACGGCATCGTCCACGTCGCCGATACGTTCGGCGGACGCAGCGACAACGGCCTCAATTCGGGCGAACAGCTCAACGACCAGGTCATTCCCGACGACCTCATCGTGCAGGGCAGCACCTGCGTGGGCTTCGACTGCGTCAACAACGAATCCTTCGGCTTCGACACGATACGGCTGAAGGAAAACAACACCCGCATCAAGTTCGACGACACCTCCACCGGCGCCTTCCCCGCCACCGACTGGCAGCTCACCGCCAACGACAGCGCCTCCGGCGGCGCCAACCGCTTCTCCATCGAAGACACCACCGCCGCGCGCATTCCCTTCACCATCACCGGCGCAGCGCCGACGAATTCCATCTTCGTCGCCAGCACCGGCAAGGTCGGCTTCCGCACCGCCACGCCGGTGCTCGATCTGCATATGAGCACCACCGACACGCCGGCCTGGCGCCTGGAACAGACCAACGGCGGCGGCTTCACCGCACAGACCTGGGATGTGGCCGGCAACGAGGCGAATTTCTTCGTGCGCGACGTGACCGGCGGCAGCCGCCTGCCCTTCCGCATACGCCCGGGCGCGCCGACCAGTTCCATCGACATCAGTGCCTCGGGCAATGTGGGCGTGGGTACGGCATCGCCTTCGGTCAAGCTCAATGTCAACGGTTCCGATGGCACCACCACCCAGGTGCTGGTGCAGGAAACCAACGGCACCGCCGCCGGCCGCGACCTGCTGCGCCTGGAAAACAACGGTCCGACCCGTCTGCGCCTGAAGAACACCGGTACTGGCAACGAGTGGAGCCTCAACGCCCACGATGCGGATTTCCGCATGACCCCGGCCGGCTCGGCCACCGTGGCCATGACCATCTTCCCCACCGGCAACGTCACTATCGCCGGAACGCTGACGCAGAACTCCGACCGCAACAGCAAGGAAAACTTCCGCCCGCTGGACCACAAGGCCCTGCTGCAGAAGATCGCCAAGCTCGACATCACCGAATGGAACTTCAAGTACGAAGCCGACGAAGTGCGCCATATCGGTCCGATGGCTCAGGACTTCCATTCCGTCTTCGGCCTGGGTGAACGCGAAGACCGCATCGCGCCGCTGGATACCTCCGGCGTGGCGCTCGCCGCGGTGCAGGGCCTGCAGCAGGAACTGGCCGAACGCGACCGCCAGATCGCCGATCTGCAGGCCCGCGTCGAACAGCTCGCCGCCCTGACCAGCAAGCTTGCCCGGGCACAGGAGGAAAACCGCAGCGTGGCGATTCCGGCGAGCTTGGCCGGCGCCTGCGACGGCAAGCCGGTGGCCACCGGCCTGTAAGCGACGGTACTTTGGCGCGCCGCGCGGATGGGCGCGGCGCGCTTTTTTCTGCGGCGAGGCCACATGCTAATTTTCCCGGCCGCCAGGCGGCGACTGGCAGAGGAGCGACGGCGGCGTCAGCAAGCACTGCAAGCAAGGCAGCCGGACGGCGGTCCCAATGAGGACTTCGGCAACCACCGGACCCGAACCGCATACGCCGCGTCAGCACTCCGTTCAGATGCAAGGATTCCACCCGGCCTGGCGGCGCTGCCGGCATCGGCAGCACCAGCGCCGCGGCGCGTCCAAAAAGACGGGCAGACGCAGACAGCGGCGCGCCCGATGGCAGCGCAGGCGTAGCGAAACGCACCGCCGCGGACCGGACACGTTAGCCGGGACGAACGCCACGAATCGCGCTGCGGTCGTCACCGCCAAATTGCACCGCCTGCCGCCCTTGGCTAACGTCGCCCCATGCCGATTCCGCCAGCGCAGCTGCCGCCAACCTCGCCCCTCATTCCTGCCTCAGGCAGCCCTGCGGCAACACAGCCAGCGCAGCGCGATTGCGTATACAGCGGACCGCGGCCGGCCGGGACGGCCATCGCATGAGCCAACCCGCAACCGAGCCCGCAGGCAGCAGTCTGGCGGACACGCTGCCCGAGTCCGCCGGTGCGTCCCAGGACACCGCCGCAGCGCCGCTGCGCACCTGGACCTCGCCCAGGCTGTGGCGCAACCTGCTGCTGTTCTGGACCGCGCACAGCCTGGTGTTCGCGCAGACCACGCTGAGCCTGAGCGGCGCCGGGCCGACGCCGGCGGATATCCAGTCGGCGCTGCGGCTGAGCCTGGGCACCTGGCTGCCGTGGGTGCCGATGAGCGTGTTCGTGATCTGGCTGGTGCAGCAGTATCCGATCGGCCGCAAGCATGTGCTGCGCTCGATCGCGGCGCTCTGCGCCGGCAACGCCGCCGTCATCTTGGCCAAGGCCGCCTGCGTGTTCGCGTTCAACGACCTGGTGCAGTGGTACGACTTCACCCCGACTCCGGGCCGCGTGCTGACCGCCAGCCTGTTCAACAACCTGCTGCTGTACTGGCTGGTCGTCGGCGCCGCGCATGCGCTGCTGTATTCGCACCGCTACTGGCAGCGCGAAGCGGAAGTCGCGGCGCTGCGCGCCAGCCTGTCGGAAGCGCGGCTGCAGGCGCTGTCGGCCCAGCTCAATCCGCATTTCCTGTTCAACACGCTCAATACCGTGGCCGAGCTGGTGCATCACGACGCGGCGGCGGCCGACCGCATGCTGGCGAACCTTTCCGCGCTGCTGCGGCGCAGTCTCGGCACCTCGGCCGCGCAGGAAGTGCCGCTGCGCGACGAGCTGGCGATGCTGGAGCAATACCTGGCCATACAGCGCGTGCGTTTCGGCGCGCGCCTGCAATCGGCCTTCGCCGTCGATGCCGGCTGCCTGGATGCCGCCGTGCCGTTCCTGCTGCTGCAGCCGCTGGTGGAGAACGCCATCGTGCATGCGATCGCGCCGCGCATCGAAGGCGGCTGCGTGCGCGTTTCGGCAGGGCGCGAAGGTGACGGCCGGCTCAGGCTCTGCGTCAGCGACGACGGTGCGCCGGCGCGGGCCGCGCCGGCCGGCAACGGCATCGGCCTGCGCAATACCGCCGACCGGCTGCACTGTCTCTACGGCGAGGCCGGCGTGCTGGAGCTGGCGCAGGCCGCCGGCGGCGGCCTGTGCGTGACGCTCACCCTGCCCTGGCGCCACGCCGCAGGAGCCCCGCCGTGAGCCCCCTGCGCGTGGCCATCGCCGACGACGAACCGATTGCGCGCCTGCGCCTGCAGCGACTGCTGGGCAGCGACAGCGGCATAGCCATCGTCGCCAGCTGCGGGAGTGCCGACGAACTCCTGCGCGCCCTGCAAACCCAGCCCGTCGATGCGCTGTTCCTGGACATAGAAATGCCCGGCAAGGACGTGTTCGCCGCCTGGGCCGGGCTGCCGCCGCCGCGCCCGCGCGTGGTGTTCGTCACCGCCTATGCGGAGTTCGCCGCGAAGGCATTCGAGATCGATGCGGTCGATTACCTGGTAAAGCCAGTAGTGCAGGAACGGCTGTTCGCCGCGGTCGAGCGCGTGCGGCGCGACCTCGCCGCAGCCGCGGCAGCGCCGCCGGTACCGGAGTCGCGGCATATCCCGCTGCCGATAGGCCGCCGCATCCGCCTGGTCGACCTGGCGACGATCGATCACGTCGTGGTCGAGGCGAACTACCTGGAGATCCACGCGGCCTCGCGCAGCTTCGTGCTGCGGCGTCCGATCTCGTGGATGGAAGCGCAGTTGGACCCGCGCGCCTTCCTGCGCGTGCACCGCTCGCATATCGTGCGCATCCGCGCCATCGAGCAGATCGAGCCGCTGTCCTCGGGCCGCTATCGCCTGCGCCTGCACGGCGGCGCGCAGCTGTTCTCCAGCCGCAGCTACCGCGACGCGATACGGCTGGCGCTGGGCATTGCCTGAGGCTCCGCGCCGCAGCCGGCGCTATGCTTGCCGCTTCCCGAAACCGCCGGCGCCGCCATGCAGCAGATCATCGATTTCATCCTCGAACTGGACAAGCTCAAGGGCGTCACGCGCAAGGTCAAGCCGCTGGGGCTGGAGCGCTACGAGAATTCCGCCGAGCACAGCTGGCAGCTGGCCCTGCTGGCGGCGTCGCTGGCGCCGCATGCGCCGGCAGGCGTGCCTATCGACCATGTGATCGTCCTGCTGCTGGTGCACGACATCGGCGAGATCGACACCGGCGACACCATCGCCTTCGCCGAGGACGGCTGGGAGGCACGCAAGGCGGCGGAGCTGGCCGCGGTGCAGCGCATCTTCGGTCTGCTGCCGCAGGAACAGGCGCAGAGATTCCTCGCCCTGTGGCAGGAATTCGATGCGGCGCAGACGCCTGCGGCACAGTTCGCCCATGCGGCGGACCGGGCCATGCCGGTGCTGCTCAACCTGGCCAGCGGCGGCCAGAGCTGGCGCGAGAACGGCATCAGCTACGAGCGCGTGGTGCGCCGGGTGCGGCCGCCGATCGAGCAGGGCTGTCCCGCGTTGTGGCAGTACCTGGAAGGCCGCCTGCTGCAGGCGCGCGAGCAGGGATTTTTCGGCGCCTGAGGCGCCATGTCAGGGTTGCGCCCGTTTCTGCGAATTCCTCGGGCAGGGAATTTCGGGAGTGGAGTCATGCAATCACTTGTGGGTCGCCTCGTTCTCGCCGCCGCGGCGCTGGTGCCGGGCCTGGCCGCCGCCGGGAATATCAATTACGACGCGATGGTCGACACCAGCTTCGCCACCACCACGTCGCCGCCGTATTGGCGCCGCCTGTACACCACCGGGACGGTGGACGAGCGCGCCATCGCCGTTGCGCGCATGCCCGACCGCAGCATCGTCGCGCTGATCTCGGTGCCGGGCGGCGCGGTCGGCAGCAAGATCGGCCTGCAGCGCTACAACGCCAATGGAAGCCCCTTCAGCGGCGTCTTCGGCAGCGCCGGCAAGGTGGTCAAGGACGCTTACCTCATTACCCTGACCGGCATGATCGCCGACAGCCAGGGCCGCATCGTCGTGATCGGTTCCACGCCCGGCCCAGGCGGCAAGACGGATTTCGGCGTGGTGCGCTTCAACGGCGACGGCAGCGACGACACCAGCTTCGGCGGCGACGGCGGCGTGGCCGTGGGCATGGAGCCGCTGCCCAATGCCGGCGACGACTATCCCGTCGCCATCATCGAACAGCCCACCGCGACCGGCTCGCGCCTGGTGATCGCCGGCAATACCAGCATGACGTCCGGCTCCAGCACGCTGCACCGCTTCGGCCTGATCGGCCTGCGCCAGGACGGCAGCATCGATCCGGATTTCGGCAACTACGTCGATCCGGACTACGCCGGCCGCGTCAACGACCGCTACGTTTCCGGCCAGGACGCCTACGCCAGCAGCCTGGTGCTGATGCCGAACAGTAGCCTGCTGATCGCCGGCGCCACCGTGCAGAACAGCACCGACACCGACTACGGCGCCTGCTATCTGTCGCCCAACGGCGCGCCATTCGCGGACTTCTCCTCGTGCATCCGCGTGGCCATCGACGAGCCGGGCCCGGGCGGCTCGCTCTACGACAGTGTCACCGCCATGGCGGTGTCGCGCCCGGACCGCATCACCCTGGTCGGCAATTCCAGCGGCCGCATCTCGGCGACGCGGCTGCTGCTGGAGGGAAGCCACCTGGGCCTGGACCCCACTTTTCTCGGCAGCAACATCACCGGCCGCGAATACCTGTTCGTCCATCCCAGCACCGGCACCTACGCCAACGACGCCGCGCTGCGCAGCGACGGCAGCCTCATCATCGCCGGGCGCTACAACGACGGCAGCCGCAGCCGCGCTGCCGTGCACCGCCTGCGTCCCAACGGCAGCTCCGACACCATGGGCTATTTCAGCCCCACCGGCTTCATCGTCACCGAGGTGCCGGCGTTCAGCACCAGCGGCAACAGCTTCTTCGGGGAGTTCAACAAGGTGCTGATCGACAGCGGCAAGCCGCTGCTGCTGGGCACGGCCTCCGACAGCACGACGGCAGCGACCGATCTGGACGGCGTGCTGGTGCGCCTGTATGCGGACCTGATCTTCGCCGACGGCCTGCAGCCGCGCTGAAACGGCGCCGCAGCGCCGGCGCCGCGGCACGATGGCGATGCTCCGCTCAGGTCACGCTATGACCGGCGGCCGACAGTGCGGCAATCGCCGCCGCGCTGTCGGCCTGCTTCACCAGCACATGATCGCCGTCGAAACTGGAGACCACGAATACGCCCAGGCCGGCGGCGGACAAGGGCGCGACGACGGTGAGGACGATGCCGGTCTCGTCGAAGGCGAACGGGCCGGCCAGCTTGAAGCAGGTCCACGGGCCGTCCTGGCGCACCGCGGCCGGCACGCGCGCGGCCAGGCAGGCGACGGAAAGCTCGTCATCACTGCGGCTGATGCTGACGAAGCCGGGGCCGTCGGCCCAGGCGGGAATGGCAGCGGCAGCGGCGAGCCGCGCAACCGTGTAGTCGCCGGACAGGCGGCGCAGGAGCAGTGGGCGTTTCATGCGCCGATTATCCGGTACGGCGGTGCGGTCAGCCGCCGGATTTCATGCTGGTCTTCTCCACCTTCCACTGCCCGTCTTCCTTGACCAGGCGCGAGAGGCCGCTGGACTTGGCGCCGGACTGGTCGACAGCGTCGATATCCAGCTCCACGCGATCGCCGAAATCGCGCCCGCCGGTCACAGTGGCGCTGCGCGGAGCGAAAGCCTTCATCATTTCCAGCATGGCGCCGAACTGCGGATCCTTGCGCTGGGCGCGCATCTTGTCGGCCTGGGCCTTGACCACGGTGGCGAGCATGGCATCGACATCGCCCGCGCGCATGGCGGCGAGATTGGCCTGGAACACCTGGCCTGCATCGCCGCCGCCGGGCGGCAGCGGCTTGCTCGCGCCGGTGGAAGCGGCCGCGGCATCGCCGGAGGGGCCATCGGCGCGCGCCTGCGCCATGCCGGCGCCAAAGACCAGGAACAGTGCCGCGGCGACGGCAAGGCAGTCATGGGATTTCTTGCGCGAACGGGTCTGCATGGCTTTCTCCGCTTGATCGTGATGCAAAAAGGAACGCGCCATGGCGGAGAAACGAACATCGGCCGATTCGCGACGGCGCCCCGGACCGCGGGAATTCGGCACGCAGCAGTACGCAACCCGGGAAATTTCCGCGCCGGCAGATGTGCGGAGCCGCCCCCCGCAAGCCGTGCCGGCGTTGCGCATCATCAACTTCCACAAATAACCAAATAAAACTCCAAACAAAGTAGCGCTGCGGCCTGCATTCTTCCCGCACAGCCTCTACGCCTACCTGTCGTTCAGCACCGCAAGGACTTCCTCCAGCACCGCCTCGCTGCACGCACTGACCAGGCTGCCGGCGAAGACCAGGCCGTCGCGCTGCCCGTTCGCGCTGCTGGCCACGCCGCCGGCTTCATGGATGCACGGCAGCAGCGCGGCGATGTCCCAGGGCTGCATGATGGTGTCTATGGCCGCGTGCAGATTGCCGCGGCAGATCAGCGCGTGCTGCATGCAGTCGCCGCAGAAACGGAATTTGCGTGCGCGCTGCAGCAGCGGCGATACGCGCCAGGCGGCGCCGTCGGCGGCGGGCCAGATATCCGAGGCGTGCATGCCCGAGGCCGAGACCAGGGCCTGCGCCAGCGGCACCGGCGCGGCGGCCTGCACGCGCTCGGGTGCGCCGCCGCCGCGGCGGAACCAGCAGCCCTCGCCTTCGGCGGCGTAGACCGTCTCGCCCAGTACCGGGAAATGGATCACGCCGACCACTGGCCGGCCGCGGTCGAGGTAGGCGATCAGGGTGCCGAACAGCGGCAGGCCCAGGGCGAAGGCGCTGGTGCCGTCCAGCGGGTCGATGATCCACAGGTCGTCGGCTTCGCGCGGTCCGCCGAATTCCTCGCCCAGTACGGCGTGCTGCGGGAAATGCCGCGCCAGGTGCTCGCGTATCGCCCGTTCGGCGCCGCGGTCGGCTTCGGTGACTTCGCTGCCGTCAGCCTTGTGGCTGACCGCGCAGCGCTGGTACCAGGGCAGGATCTGCTGTTCGGCCAGGGCGGCCAGTTGCAGCGCGCAGTCCAGTTGCGCGCGGTAGCGGGAATGCGGCATGTCTGCGGCTCCACGAAGGGTGCCGCGACAGTAGCGCAAGCGCCGGCATCGGTGTTGACGCGGCGGTCGCGCAACTGCGCTGCCGGTAAAGCACGCGCTGCCGCGTTGCCGTCGTGCGCGACGAACTGCCGCACTGCGCCGCGTACGCGCCCCGCACCGCGGCACAACCATCGTGCGCGGCACCGGCCGCACTGCGCGGCACGCCTGCCGCACACGGCGCCGCATGCCAGGGCACCGCGCCGCGCTTGCCGCCGCACGCACCTTCGCGCAACATCCGCGCCCGCCATGTCCACCCTGCCCTTCCAGCGCGCCCGCGGCATCCTGCGCTACAGCCCCGAGATCCGCCCCGGTTCGCATACCCGCCGCGACGGCGGCAGCACCTACTGGTGGCTGATCATCGACTGCGATGCGGAACTCGGCCGCTATCTGCGCCACCTGTACGAGCAGGCGTACTGGCACACGCGCCCGCTCACCAGCCCGCTGTGGGGACCGCATATCTCCGTGATCCGCGGCGAGCAGCCGGCGGATACGGCAGGCTGGGGCTGGCGCAACGGCGAATCCGTCGAATTCGAGTTCTCGCCGCTGGCCGAGGAAACCCACAGCTATGTCTGGCATCCGGTGCGCTGCGCCGCTGCGCTGGCCTTGCGCGAACACTACGGCCTGGCGCGCGAGCCCACGCCGCCGCTGCACCTGAGCATAGGCAACGGGCTGAGCACGCGCGGCGAGGGCGCCGCCGGCTGATGCGGAAAACCACTTTTCTCGAACTGGAAAAATAACGGCGCCGGCGGACGCGCCGCCGAAACCGACCGCGGACTGCGTGCGACACAGTTGCGGCGCCGCGCCCGCGACGGATACGCGGCGGCGCCGGCCCATCCTCAGTCCAGCCGCACCCCGTCCGGCCCGAAGCGGCGCTCCAGCAACCCCGTCGCGCCCTGCCCATCGCGCCAGGCCAGGGTGCTGGCGCGAGTGCCGTAGAGCGCACCGCGAATGAAGATCGGGGCGAGGAAACGCTCGATCTCCAGGCCTACGCCGGTGTCCGGCAGGTCCGCGTCGCCGGGCTGGTGCGTATCGCCGAGCAGATCGAGCAAGGCCGCATCGTCCGCGCCCGCAGCGCTGGCCGCAGCGTAGCGCTCGCACAGCCGGCGCATCTTGGGCCAGGGCGCATCCAGCGGGCCGTTGCTGACCGTGTGCAGGCCCGGCGGCAGGCGCTGGGCCTTGGCGCTGGGACTTTGCAGGCACCAGGCCTCGCGCGTATCGGCGACGACCAGATTGAACGGCGCGTAGTCGCCCAGGCGCGTGCCCAGTTCGGCCACGTAGTCCGCGGCGCTGATCTGGCCGGCGACGAAATCGCGCACCAGGTCGCCGCGCGAGCGCGGGCCGCGCTGAGGGTTGAGCAGGCGGATATTGGTCACCGCGGCGATGCGGCCGTTGTCGTGCACAGCCAGCCAGCTGCCGCCGGCTTCGAGATCGCGTCCGCCGCGCACGCCGGGCAGGTCCGGCCAGGGTGCCGCCGCGGCGCTGGGGCGGGCGTGGAATTCGTCGCGGTTGGCCAGCAGCAGCAGGGGCCGCGCCGGCACCACGTCAACAGCGAGCAGCAACAGGCACATGGATTTCTTCCAGTCGGAACAAGGGAACGGCTGCCGACCGCGCGCCATGCCCGCGGGTTCCGGCGCGCCCGCATCGGCGCGCCGGAACGAAGCGGCGGCCGGACCAGCCGCACGCGGCGACACCACAACGCAGGGCACCGATGACGGGCGGCCCGCCGGCGCAACGCCACCGGACGGGCGCGGCGACGGCAACGAACTCCGATCGCCGCCAACGCGAACTGCCGCGCTGCGCAGCCGCTGCGATCGCTGCCACGCGCCTGCGCCAGCCTGACGCTAACCGCCGCTGCCGCCGTCCGCGGCGCGGCCCAGCTCGCGCAGGCGCTGCTCCACCGCGCCCAGGCGCGGATTGGCCGGGCTGAGATCGCGCGCGGCGTCCAGCGCGCGGCGGGCTTCGCCCGGACGGTTCTCGCCGGCACGCTTTTCCGCCTCGTCGAGCAGGGCTTCGGCCAGGCGCGCGCGCAAGGTGGGCAGGCCGGCGTCGCCGGGCGAGAGCTGTTCCAGCGTGTCGACCAGATCGCGCGCACGTTCCAGCTGGCGTTCGCCGATGGCGATGTTGAACAGGTCGCGCGCGCGCTGCGGCAGCGCCTGCAGGCCGGCCAGGGCCTGGGCGTTGTTGCCGTCCAGGGCCAGCACGGCGCGGTATTTGTCGTAGGCGGAACTGCCCGGCGGCAGCATCAGGTTGCCGGCGGCGGCGGCCTTTTCCGCGGCGGCCAGGTTGGCGGCGAGCTTCTGCTGCTGTTCCGGCGTCAGCGCCGGGCGCGATGCGGCAATTTCCACCTGTTCACGCAGATCGCGCAGCCGGTTCTTTGCCGCGGTGAGTTCGACCGAGCCGGGCGCCAGCTGTTCGGCCTGGCGGATCAGGCGTTCGGCCGCCGCGGCGTCGCTCTGCTCCAGCGCCATGGTCGCCTGCAGGATCAGGGCCTGGGCGACCTGGCCCAGGCCGGCCTTGGCGCGCACGTTGCCTGGATCGCGCGCAAGCACGGCCTGGAACTGGGCCAGGGCGTTGTCGCTGCCGCTGCCGGCGACCTGGCCGCCGCGCAGCAGTTCCTGCGCGCGCTTGAGCTGGGCATCCAGCGCCGCGCCGGCGGCGCTGCGGCCGGCGGCGAGTTCGGCGCGCAGGTTGGGCAGGGCCGGATCGTTGGGCAGGATGCGCGCGATGGCTTCTATGCGCGAAGCCGCATCGTCCACTTTTCCCTGTGTCAACAAATCCCGCGCCTGCCCGGCCAGGGCGGCGCCGGCCTTGCGCAGGCCGGCCTGGGCCGGCGCGTTGTCGCGTTCGGCGGCGAGCATGCGCTGATACAGCTCGATCGCGCCGCCGGGCTCCAGCAGCTGGCCCGCGGCCAGCGCAGCTTCGGCACGGCCGAACAGGTCGGCCACGGCGGTGCTCTGCGCCTCGGCCTGTTTCAAGGCGGCCTCGGCCTGTTCGATGGCGATGCCGCCGACCAGCAGCGCGCGCGCATCGGCCAGGCGCGCATGGGCGACGGCGAGATTGCCCGACTTGGTCGCGGCCACGGCCTCGGCCAGCAGCGCTTCGCCGACGCGGCGCAGGCCGGCGCGGGCGATGTCGTTGTCCGGGTCGATCTCGCGCGCGGACTGGAACAGTTCGCCGGCGCTGTCGCCGGCCGTGCCGGTGAGCCGGCCGGCGGCCAGCGCGCCTTCGGCCCGCGCCAGGATGTCGTTGAGTTCGGTGCGCGGCAGCAGCGCGCGCAGCTTGTCCTGGTTGCGCCACAGCGCAAACGCGCCCACGGCCATCAGCAGCACCACCGCGCCGCTGAAGATCCACGGTCCCAGGCGCCGCGGACGCGCCCGCGGCATGTCGACGCGGCTGCGCCGCGGCGGCTCGTTCACGGATACGTCGATGCGGCCTATCACCGGCTCGGCGCGCTGGCGCGCCTCGGCCGGCGCGGCAGCGGCGGCGACGGCGGCCGCCGGCAGCACCATGGTCGGCGTGCTCGCGGCGCGGCCGCGCAGCAATTCGCGCAGTTCGCCGCGTTCCAGGCGTCGCTCCAGGCCTTCGATGGCGGCCGCCACCGCGCTGCCGTCCTGGAAGCGGTCTTCCGGTTCCTTGGCCAGCAGCAGGTCCAGCACCGGCTGCAGCGCCTTGTATTCGGCCGGCAGCTGCGGCACCGGCTGGGTGATGTGCATGATGCCGACGGCGAGCGAATCTTCGGCGTGGTAGGGCACGCGACCGGCCAGCAGCTCGTACATGACGATGCCGAGGCTGTAGAGGTCGGAGCGGCCGTCCAGGCCGCGGCCGCGCGCCTGCTCCGGACTCATGTAGTGCGGCGTGCCCACGACCGCGCCAGTGCGGGTCATGCGGGTGGCGGAATCATTCGCCCGGGCGATGCCGAAATCGGTCAGCGCGGCCGAGCCGTCCTCGCGCAGCAGTATGTTGTCGGGCTTGACGTCGCGGTGCACGAAGCCCTTGCTGTTGGCATAGGCCAGTGCCTTGGCGATCTCGCGCACCACGCGCAGAGTGAAGGGCACGTCGCGCGGCTTGCCGTCCTCGTGCAGCACGGGACCGCCGGCGACGTATTCCATGGCGATGTAGAAATAGTCGCCCTGGCGGCCCACGTCGTGGATGCCGACGACATGCGGGTGATGCAGCTTGGCCGCGATGCGCGCCTCGCGCAGGAAGCGTTCGCCGTAGGTGGGATCGGCCAGCAGGGTCGGCGACATCACCTTGAGCGCGACTTCCCTATCCACCGACTCCTGTATGGCCAGGTATACCGTCGCCATCCCGCCGCGCCCCAGCGGACGCAAAACACGGTATCCAGGAATATCGATCATGCGCTGCTGGATCATCGGCATCGCCGCGTCCCGCGGCATCGCGCCGCAGCATAGCATGGCGACTACGCGCGCCCCGCGCACAGCGCCGGGCCGCGCAGGCGGCCGCGGCGGCGCCCGAAACGCCGCGGCGCCGCTTCCCGGCCGCCACCACGGCAGCCGGGAAGCGGCGGACTCAGCCGTCGCGGCGCTCGCGCTTGGCCGCCATCACCGCCCGCGCGAGCTTGCCGAAGCCGCGTTCGCGCTCGCGCCGCTCGCGCAGGCTAAGGCTGGCCTGCGCGTCCTCGGCGGCGAGCTTGCGCCAGCGCCGCAGCCGCGCCGGATCCAGCGCGCCGGACTGCAGCGCCGCGGCCACGGCGCAGCCCGGCTCGCCCTGATGGGCGCAGTCGGCGAAGCGGCAGGCCGCGGCGAGTTGCAGGATGTCGGCGAATACGCCGGCGATGCCGTTGCCCGCCTGCGCCAGCTGCAATTCGCGCATGCCCGGCGTATCGAACAGCCACGCACCGGACGGCAGGCGGTGCAGCGAGCGCGCCGTGGTCGTATGCCGGCCGCGCGCATCGTCCTCGCGTATGCCCTGAGTGGCCTGGCCGGCGCCGGCGAGGCTGTTGACCAGGGTGGACTTGCCCACGCCGGAGGACCCCAGCAGCGCCACGCTGCGGCCGCGGCCGCACCAGGGCGCGAGCACTGCGGCGGCCCGAGAATCGCGTGCATCGACCAGTTCCACCAGTAACCCCGGCAGCAGCCGTGCCGCCGCGGCGGCGTAGCCCGCGGCATCGGTGCAGAGGTCGGCCTTGGTCAACACCACCACCGGCGTCACGCCGGCTTCGCCGGCCAGGCTGAGATAACGCTCCAGCCGTGCCGGATTGAAGTCCTGGTTGCAGGAGGAAACCACGAACACGGTATCGACATTGGCCGCGATCAGCTGCAGCCGCACCGCCGTGCCCGCGGCGCGGCGCTGGAACAGGCTGCTGCGCGCGAGCAGGCGGCGCGGGCGCCGGTCGGCGGCGTCCAGCAGCAGCCAGTCGCCGACGGTGGCAGTGGATTGCGCGCCGGCCGCGTCGGCGGCAAACGGGGCGATGCGGTGGCTGAATTCCGCGCCGGCCAGCAGCAGGCGGTCGCGGTGCACGGCCATGACGCGGGCCGGCAGGCAGTGCTCATGCTCGAAGAGATCGAGCTGGGTGGAAAAGAAGGGCGTCCAGCCGAGATCGGCCAGGGAAAAGGCGTCGTAGGTCATTGGTTCTCACCAGCAGTGCGCCACGCCGGGCGTGGGCGCGAACGGATGCACACGCCTGCGGCGCAGGCGTGTCCGTACGGCGATCAGCTGGAGGAACCGCGGGAAAAACGCAGGACGCGACGGCCCCGTGGAAAATCAGTCGATGCGGATTCCGCCAGCCGGGCGAGATACAAGGTCAGACACAGAAGCCTCCCGCGGCGGAATGGAAAGGAGGCGCAGCTTATGGCCTGTGCGCGCCGGGTTCAATCGCGCCGGGTTCAATCAGGCTGGCGCGCTGCGGCGCCGCGCTGCGCTGGATCCGCCGGCGGACTGCTGCACCAGACGCTGCGCCCGATCCTGCCGCTACGCTGCGGCACTGCGCGCTGCGACTGATCCTGACACCCGGCTGTATCACGCGCGGCGTCTGGCCCTGCCGACGCGCAGCGGCACCGCGCACCGCATTCACTCCGGTCGGCCCGCTGCCGCACCACGCGCGGCGTTCAATCACCCCGGCGCCGTTGCCGCCGCGCCGCATGCGCTCACGCCCGCCCGCTCAGGCCAGGCGCCTCGCCTCGATCACGTTGGGCACGGCGGCGAGCTTGCCGAGCAGGCTGGAGAGCTGGCCGTAGTCGGTCACGCGCAGGGCGAAGTTCATCGTGGCCAGGCCGGATACGCTGTCCACGCGCGTGTTCACCGCGAGCAAGTGCGCATTGGCCGAGGCGATCACGTTGGTGATGTCCTTGTGCAGCCATTTGCGGTCGTAACCCTTGACCAGCACATCGACCTCATAGGCCTGCTCGCGCCGGCTGCCCCATTCGACTTCGATCACGCGGCTGGGATCGCGCGTGCGCAGGCGCGCCAGGCTGGCGCAGTCGGCGCGATGCACGCTGACGCCGCGGCCGCGGGTGATGAAGCCCAGCACCGGATCGCCCGGCAGCGGCTGGCAGCAGCGCGCAAGCTGGGTCAGCAGGTTGCCGACGCCGTCGATGGTCAGCGCGTCCTTGGTGCCGGCCTTGGGCGGCCGCAGCGCGGGTGCGGGCGCGGGCTTGGGCGGCGCAGTCATCTCGTGCAGTGCGCGCGCCACCTGGGCGGCGCTGATCTCGCCCAGGGCCAGCGCAACCAGGAATTCCTCCAGGTTCTTCTGGTTGAAGCGCGGCGGCAGCGAATCCAGCTCGACGTTGCTCAGGGCCAGGCGCTTGAGTTCCTTGTCCAGGATGGCGCGGCCGGCGCTGAGGTTGGCGGCCAGGTCCACGCGCTTGAACCAGGTGCGCACTTTTTCCAGCGCGCGGTGCGTGGTGAGGAAGCCGTGCTGGGCGCTGAGCCAGTCGCGCCGCGGCGCCTTTTCCTTGGCGGTGAGGATCTCGATGCGGTCGCCGCTGGACGGCTGGAAGGCCAGCGGCACGATGCGGCCGTTGACCTTGGCGCCGCGGCAGCGGTGGCCTACGTCGGTGTGTACGTGGTAGGCGAAATCCAGCACGGTGGCGCCGCGCGGCAGGTCCATGATCTCGCCGCGCGGGGTGAGCAGGTAGACGCGGTCCTCGTGCAGGTCGGTGCGCAGGCCGGCGAGCAAGGCCGCGTCGTCGTCGCTGTCGTCCTTGGCTTCGAGCAGCTGGCGCATCCAGGCGACCTTGCGCTCGAAGCTCTCGTCGTTGCTGCCGCCTTCCTTGTAGCGCCAGTGCGCGGCGACGCCGAGTTCGGCGTGGGCGTGCATGTCGTGGGTGCGGATCTGCACTTCCAGGGTCTTGCCTTCCGGCCCGGCCACGGCGGTATGCAGCGACTGGTAGTGGTTGCCCTTGGGCCGCGCGATGTAATCGTCGAACTCGCCCGGGATGTAGGGCCACAGCGAATGCACCACGCCCAGGGCGGCGTAGCAGGCCGGCAGATCCTTCACCAGCAGGCGCACGGCGCGGATGTCGTAGAGCGCGCCGAAGTCGCCGTCCTTGCGCTGCATTTTTTTCCAGATGGAATAAATGTGCTTGGGCCGGCCGGCGATGTCGGCGGCGATGCCGGCTTCGGCCAGGGCGGTGCGCAGCTGCGCGACCGCACCGGCGATATAGCGCTCGCGGTCGACCCGGCGTTCGTCCAGCAGGCGTGCGATGCGCTTGTAGGTATCGGGCTGGGACAGGCGGAAGGCCAGGTCTTCCAGCTCCCATTTCAGCTGCCAGATGCCCAGGCGGTTGGCCAGCGGCGCATGGATGTCGGCAGTCATCTGCGCCAGGGCCTGGCGCTGGGTTTCCTCCAGCGCATCGGCCGTGCGCAGCCGCGCCAGCTGGCGCGCGAGCAGGATGAACACCACGCGCAGGTCGCGCACCACCGCCAGCAGCAGCCGGCGCAGGCCTTCGGGACGGGTGCGCGCATCGCGCGCGGCGTAGAGTTCCCAGACTTTTTCCGCCGCGATCTGGCCGTCGATGAGCAGGCGCAGGCCGGCGCCGTAGTCGCTGCGCGGCGCCGCCTCGGTGCCGCGCGCGGGCGGCTCGGCACGGGTTTCGCCGCCGCGGGCCGGCTCGGCGCGGGCGTCGCCGGCGGCGCGGTCCAGTTCGTACAGGATGGCTGCGGCCAGGGTTTCGTCGTCCAGGCCCAGGCCGGCCAGCAGTTGCAGGGTGACCGCCAGCACCGCCAGGCGCGCGCCGGTGTCGGCGTCGTGCTCCTGCGCCAGCAGCGCATCGAGGCGGCCGCAGGCCAGGTTGAGATCTTCGGAGAGCGGCGCGCTGCTGCGGCGTGCCTGCATCCATTGTTCGAGATTGGCGGTGGCTTGGACGTGCTTCACGCCGCGATTGTAGCGAAGCAGGCCGCAGCGCCCAGCCCATAACGAAAGAACCCCGGCGCGGGCCGGGGTTCTGCTTGCGGAGCTGTGTCCCGGTGCTTACGGCGCCGGCGGCGGCGCGACCAGGATGCGGAACTGGATCTGGCTCTGCGTGTAGCTGTGGCCGGCCGGATAGTTGTTGTCGCCGACCACGACCCAGCAGTCCGAGTAGCCCGTGGCGCCGGTCAGGCTGTAGGAAAGATCGACGCGATCGCCGTTGTAGACGAACTTGGGACTGTTGGCGCCGCTGAAGGAGAAGATCGACGGCGACGAGCCCGAACACTGCAGCTTGTTGTTCGTATCCACGCCGGCGAAGAAGGTGCCCTGGGTCTTCAGTTCGTCATAGGCATAGGTCGGACCCGGCTTGCGGTCCAGCACGAAGCCTTCGATCAGGCCCTGGCACTGCGGCGTCTGGTTGCGCACGCCCGAGGGCTGTACTTCGCAGCGCAGCGTCGGCAGGTTGCCGTTGCTGGCACTGGGATCTTCCAGCGCCTTGCTCAGGGAGAAGGTCGGCGGATCGTTCTCGCTGCCGACCACATGGAACGGAACGACGCGGGTGCTGGTCTGGTTGCGGCCGTCGGTCGCGACGATGGTCACCGAGGCGCTCACGTTGGGCGCATAGGTGCCCGCGACCGCATCGGTGGCGAAGTGCTGGTCGAACACGGGGATGTCGAAGGTGCAGTTGCGGCGCGTGACCTCGCCGCCCTGCGGCGTACCGACCAGGCAGGTCGCATTGGTCTGCACCACGTTGCCGTTGAAATTCACCGACACCGTCGCGCTCAGCGGCGGCAGGCCGTTTTCCGAGGTGTCGTCGGTCAGCACGAAGCTCAGGC
Organism: Tahibacter harae; assembly: GCF_024437735.1. GTDB lineage: Bacteria > Pseudomonadota > Gammaproteobacteria > Xanthomonadales > Rhodanobacteraceae > Tahibacter > Tahibacter harae. The sequence continues at coordinate 303,813 of NZ_JANFQO010000001.1, forward strand.
CGGTCGCGCCGGTGCCTTCGGCCATGTTCGGGATGGACGGCGCGGTGATGACCGGATCCAGGTCCGACAGCAGCGCACGGCCCACGGAAACGTTGTCGCTGAGATCGCGGTCTTCCGGGCCCGACGCCGACGGAGCGATGAACAGGGCCGCCGTCGTCAGCATCGCATCGGGATTGGCCGGCAGCGAGAACACGCCGGACTTCAACGGACGGATCACGATGAAACGCTTGGTCACGCCTTCCGCCGGCACCGTGCCGCGGAAGTTGACGTTGTTCTGGGTAATGGTCAGGCCGGAGCAGACGGTGGCGCTGGGCGACGTCGGCGCGCAGTACTGCGAGAGGTCGCTGCTGAACACCGAGCTGTCGAAGCCGTCGGTCACGACGTAGTTGCGGCCGGCGAATTCGGCCGGGATGTTCACGTCGATGAAGTACTTGTAGTTGCTCTCGCCGTCCGGGAGGGCGACCACGCGGGTGACGAGGCTGGCGTTGGGGCCGGTGGCCTCGGACGCGAAGGTGTCATCAAACAGGTGCGCGCTCTGCTTGCGCACGCCGTCGGCCGACAGCACATAGCAGGCCAGCGTGTCAGTGAACGGCTCCAGATCCAGGCCGACCGAGGTATAGCGCCAGCCCTTGACGCCGCTGAGCGAAAGCGGCGGACGACTGGCGACGGTGGTATCCAGCTGGCCGAACTTGAAATCGCCGTTGCTGGGAGTGAACCCCGGCAGCACGGTGGCCAGACGGGTGCCCTGGGCGGTCGCGGTGAGATTCGCGCAGAGCATCGGCCGATCCAGGCCGACCGTGGTCAGGGTAACGCCCGAGGTGATGTCCCGGTCCACCACCATGGCAGTGAGCTTGGGGGCATCTTCGTCCTGGAAGCGCAGCGAGAAATCAGCAGCAGCCTGGCTGACACCAGTCGCACCAGCCAGCGCCAGGCCGAGCAGCACGGTCGTTCGGGTCGGACGGAATTGCCTCATCGTTTTCATCACCAAAGTCGCAAATTGCTTGAGAAGAGCGCGCGCAGACGGCGCGATCCCATGGAACGCAGGCTTTCGGACCTATCCCGTTGTCCCCGCTCAGGCCGGCGAGACGGTGCGTAGCTGTCTCATCCATGCCACTGCATGTGGCGCGCAGTATACGGACCCCTTGACAGACCAGTGTTAAGTAGCAGTTACCCGTCGCGCCGATTTTCGACCAAATTCCGCAGCTTGACGAGAACTGATGGCCCACTATTTACAATTGGGCCTTTCGCCGCCCCGCCGCGGCATCGCTAGAGGTGATTCATGAACAGGTTCCGGGCCCTGGCCCTGGCTGTCGCTTTTACCGCTTCGGCCGCCGCCCAGGCCGTCGAGTTCTCCACGCTGGAAGAACGCATGAGCCGCGCCGAGTTCACCGCGGCCGGCTTGCAAAATCTGAGCCCGGAGCAGCTGAAAGCCCTCAATGACTGGCTGCGCATCAACGGACTGGCCCCCGGCGCGCCGGTCGCGCGCGGCAAGAGCGGTCCCAACGACGTGCCGGAGTTCTATCCCGAGGAAGAGGACCGCCAGGTCATCGAGAGCAGCATTGCCGGCAACCTGGACGGCTGGCTGGGCAAGACCTCGTTCAAGCTGGAAAACGGCCAGGTCTGGCAGCAGGCGGATTCCAGCCGCATGACCGGCCTGGGCCTGAGCAGCCCGGCGGTACGCATACGCCCCACCCTGCTCGGCAACTGGCTCATGTACGTCGATGGCTGCGGCTGCAAGCCGCTGCCGGTGCGCCGCATCAAGTAAGCCCCGCGATCCCGGCCGGCGGGCGCCGGCCGGGATCCGCGCCCGGCGCCCGCCGCGCCGGCGCGTTTCGCCGCCTTTCCCGCTCAGCGCCCCGCGGCGCGCAGGTTCTCGATCGCTTTCTGCAGGCGCTTGGGCGATACCGCCTCGGCCGTGCGCAGTTCCTGCGCGAACACCGACACGCGCATTTCCTCCACCAGCCAGCGCAGTTCCTCCAGCTCGGCCGCGGCGACGCCGCTGGCGCGCAGCTTGAGGTATTCGCGCCAGTAGCCCTGCACCGCCAGCAGGCGCGCCTGGTCGCGGCTGGCGTCCACGCGCAGACGCTCGGCGCGCAGGCGCATGGCCTTGAGGTAGCGCGGGTAATGCGCCAGGCGCGCGCGGCTGAGCTCGCGCACGAAGCCGGCGTGCATCAGATTGTCCAGCTGCTCGCGCAGGTCGTCGTAATTGGCCTTGCCATAGCCCATCAGCGGCGCTTTCAGCCACGGCCCCAGTTCGACATAGGCGGCCAGCACGTCCTCGACCAGGCGCAGCCACTCCACCGCCGCCGGGAACAGCTGCCGGCCCAGTTCGGCCTCGACGCGCTGGAAATCCTCGCGCCGGCGCAGGTCCAGGTCGCGCGCGGCAACCAGTTCGCCGAAGGCCGCCTCGATCAGGTCCTCGCGCAGCGATTCCACGCTGGCGATGCCGGCGTATTTCAGCGCCAGCGCGTGATTGATCGGCAGCTGCCGGCGCGCCTGCTTGATGCGGTCGGCCAGGGCGCGGCGCAGCAGGCGCAGCACGCCGGCGCGGTGCTCGGCCAGGGCTTCGTCGCGGCGCTCGAACACGCGCAGGGCCACGCTGTCGCCAAGGTCGACCAGGGCCGGATAGGCGACCAGGTTGCCCTGGCTCTGCAGCGAGGCGGGGATCTCGGCGAAATCGAAGGTTTCCACGTCTTCGCGGGTCAGGTCCGCATCGGCCTGGCGCGAGAAGGCGGCGCGCGCGGCGCCGCTCCAGTTGGCCTGGATCAGGGCGAGGTCGCGGCCCTGTTCCAGCGTGCGGCCCTGCTCGTCGTAGACGCGGAAATGCATGCGCAGGTGCGCCGGCAGCTCGATGCCGGCGAAGTCCGCCTCGCTCACGCCGACGCCGGTGACGCGCTGCAGATACGCGGCCAGCACCTGCGCCAGCGGCACATCGCGCGGCGCCTCGCTTTCGGCGAAGGCGCGGGCGAAATCCGGCGCCGGCACGAAATTGCGCCGCAGCGCCTTGGGCAAGCCGCGGATCAGTTCCGCCACTTTCTCCGCCAGCAGGCCGGGCACCAGCCATTCGCAGCGCGCCGCCGGCACGGCGTTCACGAAGGCCAGCGGCAGCTGCAGGCTGACGCCGTCGGCGGGATCGTCGGGAATGAAGCGGTATTCCAGCTTGAGCTTGTGCCCGCCCAGATCCAGCCGCGGCGGATAGTCTTGCGCGGCGATGCCGGCGCGCGCGCCCAGCACATCGTCCAGCGACCAGCGCAGTGCGGCCTGTTCGGTCGGCGAGGCACGGCGATACCAGGCGTCCAGCGCGGCGGCGCTGGAAATGTCGCCGGGCAGCTTGCCGGCAAACCAGGCGGCCAGGGCGGCCTCGTCCTTGACCAGGCCGGCACGGCGCTGCTTGGCTTCCAGCTCCTGCGCCTCGGCCAGCACGCGCGCGTTGGCGCGCACGAAGTCGGCCTTGGCGTCGATCTCGCCGCGCGCCAGGGCCTCGCGCAGGAACACCTCGTGCGCCAGCTGCGGCTCCTGCGCGCCGAACTGCACCTGGCGCTTTTCCACCAGGATCAGCCCGAACAGGCTGACCTGCTCATAGGCCATCACCGCGCCGCGCTTGCGCGACCAGTGCGCATCGCGCCAGCTGCGCTTGACCAGGTGATCGGCCTGCTGCTCTATCCACTCGGGTTCCACCCGCGCATTGAGCAGGCCGTAGACTTTCTGCAGGTCGATGATCTGCCCGGCCAGCAGCCATTGCGGCGGCGACTTGGCTAGGAAAGAGCCCGGAAACACCTGGAAGCGGCGCTCGCGCGTGCCGCGGTACTGGCCGCGTTCGTCCTTGCGCCCAACCTGGGTGGGCCAGCCCGACAGCAGGCAGCGGTGCACCTGCTCGTAGCCCGGCGCATCCAGCAGCGGCGCGGCGGCGGGATCGGCCTCGCCGGGCGGCAGGCTGACGCCGGCGAGGGTCCAGTCCAGTTCCTCGCTCTGCAGCAGCAGCTGGCGGTGCAGTTCGCGCCATTCGCGCATGCGCAGGTAGGACAGGAAACGCGCCTGGCACCAGTCGCGCAGGCGCGACTGGCTCAGTTCCTCGTGCGCCGCCGCGTGCGCCTGCCACAGCCGGAGCACGGCGACGAAGTCCGAGCGCGGATCGGCGAACTGGGCATGCGCCTGGTCGGCCGCCTGGCGCGCATCGGCCGGGCGTTCGCGCGGGTCCTGGATGCTCAGGAACGCAGCCAGGATCAGCACCTCGCGCAGCGCGCCGCGCTCGCGCGCCTCGATCAGCATGCGCGCCAGGGCTACGTCGATGGGCAGCTGGGCCATGGTGCGGCCAACCGCGGTCAGGCGCTTGCGTTCGTCGATCGCGCCCAGTTCGGCCAGGCGCCGGTAGCCGTCGCCGACGGCGCGCTCCGGCGGCGCCTCGACAAAAGGAAATTCGCTGACTTCTCCCAATTTCAGGCTGAGCATGCGCAGGATCACGCCGGCCAGCGAACTGCGCAGGATTTCCGGATCGGTATAGCGCGGCCGCTGCTGGAAATCCTGCTCGCCGTAGAGGCGGAAGCAGACGCCGGCGGCGACGCGGCCGCAGCGGCCCTTGCGCTGCTCGGCGGCGGCCTGGGAGATCGGTTCTATATGCAGCCGTTCGAGCTGGCTGCGCGGCGAATAGCGCTTGACCCGCGCCGTGCCGGTGTCGATCACGTAGCGGATGCGCGGCACGGTCAGCGAAGTCTCGGCGACATTGGTCGCCAGCACGATGCGCCGCTGCGCGCCGGGCTTGAACACGCGGTCCTGGTCGTTGGCCGACAGGCGCGCGTACAGCGGCAGCACTTCGGTGGCGCGGTACTGGCGCCGCGCCAGGGCGAGATGGGCGTCGCGGATCTCGCGCTCGCCGGGCAGGAAGACCAGCACGTCGCCGCGCGGGTCCTCGGCGGTGATCTCGTCGGCCACGGCGACGATCTGCTCGACCAGGCTGAGTTCGCCGCGCTCAGCCGCGCGCGCGCGGCCGCCTTCGGCGCCGGCCTCGGCCACCGGCGGACGCCAGCGCACTTCCACCGGATAGCTGCGTCCTTCCACGCTGACCACCGGCGCATTGCCGAAATGCGCGGCGAAGCGCGCGGTATCGATGGTGGCCGAGGTGACGATGAGCTTGAGGTCGCGCCGCTTGGCCAGCAGGCGCTTGAGATAGCCGAGCAGGAAATCGATGTTGAGGCTGCGCTCGTGCGCCTCGTCAAGGATGATGGTGTCGTAGTCGTTGAGCCAGGCGTCGCTCTGGGTCTCGGCCAGCAGGATGCCGTCGGTCATGAACTTGATCAGCGACTCCTCCGACACCTGATCGCTGAAGCGTACCTGGAAGCCGACCAGCTTGCCGACCTCGCTGCCCAGTTCCTGCGCCACCCGGTGCGCCACGCTGCGCGCGGCGATGCGGCGCGGCTGGGTGCAGCCGATGCGGCCGGCCACGCCGCGGCCGGCGGCCAGGCACAGCTTGGGCAGCTGGGTGGTCTTGCCCGAACCGGTCTCGCCGGCCAGCACCACCACCTGGTGCTTGCGGATCAGCTGCACGATCTCATCCGCGCGGGCGGCGATGGGCAGGGATTCGTCTACGCGGATCGGCGGCACCCGCGCCGCGCGCGCGGCGCGGCGCGCGGCGGACGCGGCGATATCGGCGTCGAGCCGGTCCAGCGCAGCGGCCTCGGCCTTGTCCGGCGCTTCGCTGAAACGCCGCCAGCGGCCGAGCAGGCGCGCGAAATCCCGCACCAGCACGCCGTCCAGGGCCTTGCGCTGGGCGGCCACGCGCGCGGCGGGCGAACCGGGTTCGGGCCGCGCCGCGGCGCGGGAAGGATTCTTCTGGGTCATTACGTTCAAAACTCGGGGCAACCGCCCGCGGAACCGCCAATGATAGCGGCTGCCTATCGCGACTATCGTCTCCGGCGTCACCGGCGCCCCCGCCGGCGCGGTAAAGTGGGGCGCCTGAACCAAACTGGAGTCTGCACATGGGTATCGACATCGGCATTGCCAAGAAGGACCGCGAAGCGATTGCCAAGGGCCTGTCCCGCCTGCTCGCCGACAGCTATACGCTCTATCTGAAGACCCACGGTTTCCACTGGAACATCACCGGCTCCATGTTCAACAGCCTGCACCTGATGTTCGAGACCCAGTACAACGAACTCTGGCTGGCCCTGGACCAGATCGCCGAACGCATCCGCTCGCTGGACCTGGCCGCGCCGGCCTCCGGCGCCCAGTTCGCCAAGCTCTCCTCGATCAAGGAAGAAACCGGCGTACCCGAGTGGCGCGACATGGTGGCCCAGTTGGTCGAGGGCCATGAAACGGTCGCCCGCACCGCGCGCGAAGTGTTCCAGCTGGCCGACAAGGCTTCCGACCAGCCCACCGCCGACCTCGCCACCCAGCGCATGCAGGCGCACGAGAAGACCGCCTGGATGTTGCGCTCCCTGCTCGCCTGAGTGTCCCGGCCGCGCCGGCTTCGCGGCCGGCGCGGCCCTGTCGCGGCGCGCTGCCGCGCCCCTGTGCGCCAGCCGCGCCGCAGTACATGAAAACGTCAAATGGGCGTGATAGCCTGCCTGGCCTTTCGACAGGCGCGCGGCCGAGCGCCCACGCCTGCCCCGATGCGACGGGCGAGTCGCACTGCCCGGCCCCTGCGCCGGACGGCCGGGTAAGCGCACCGCAGGGCGCGGCGCGCAACGAATTGCAGGACCCTGAATTCCTTGAATTCAAACCCCTGGCCGCTCGTGGCCGGGCATTCATTACACGTGGGGATCACACATGCTTCGCAAGCACCGAGCCTTGTTTGCCGGACTCGCGTTGTTGTCAGCCGTGACGAGCGCCGATGCGGCCGTCGTCATCAGCCAGGTCTACGGCGGCGGCGGCGGCACCAACGCGGCGACTTCGTACAAGAATGACTACATCGAGCTGTTCAACAGCGGCACCACCGCGGTGACCTTGTCGAGCTATTCGATCCAGTACGGTTCTTCCGGCGGAACCGGCGCCTGGAGCGTGCACAACCTGCCCGCGCTGACGATCCAGCCCGGCGCCTATGCACTGATCCAGGAAGGCGGCGGCACGGTCGGCGCCACGCTCCCCACGCCGGACGCGACCGGCGGGCTCAACCTGTCGGCCACGGCCGGCAAGGTCGCCCTGGTGTCGAACACGACCGCGCTCAACGGCGCCTGCCCGACTGCCGGCGTGGTCGATGTCGTCGGCTTCGGCGGCGCAAATTGCTTCGAGACGGCGCCGACTGCCGTGCTGAGCGTCAGCACCGGCGCGCTGCGCAATGCCAACGGCTGCACCGACACCGGCAACAACTCCACCGATTTCACCGTGACCACGCCGGTCCCGCGCAACAGCGCCAGCCCGGCCAATCCCTGCGGCGGCGGCACGCCGACCCTGTCCATCGCCGATGCCAGCATCGCCGAAGGCGTCTCCGGCACTACCGTGCTGACCTTCAACGTCAGCCTGTCCGGCCCGGCCCCGGCCGGCGGCGTGGGCTTCACTGTCGATACCACCGATGACACCGCCACCAGCGCCAGCGGCGACTATGTCGCCATCGCCGGCGGCAGCGGCAGCATCGCCGCCACCCAGTCCAGCGGCACGGTCAGCGTGACCATCAACGGCGACGCGCTGTACGAAGCCGACGAGACCTTCAAGGTCACCCTGAGCGCTCTCTCCAACGCCACTGCAGGCGATGTCGAAGCCGTCGGCACCATCACCAATGACGACACCGCGCCGACCCTGTCCATCGACAACGTGGCGATCAACGAAGGCAACGGCAGCACCAACCCGACCGCGACCTTCACGGTCTCGCTGTCGGCCGTCTCCGGTCTGCCCGCTAGCTTCGACGCTGCCACCGCCGACGACACCGCCACCGCCGGCAGCGACTACACCGCGACCAGCCGCAGCGTCAGCATTCCGGCCGGCCAGAGTTCGGCGCAGATCAATGTCCCCCTGCTCAGCGACGACACCGCCGAGCCGGACGAAACCTATTTCGTCAACCTGAGCAATCCCGTTGGCGCCACCATCGCCGACGGCCAGGGCCTGGGCACCATCCTCAACGACGATGTCGCCGTGACGCCCAGCCTGTCCGTCGACAACGTGACCGTCACCGAAGGCGGCAGCGGCACGGTCAACGCCGTGTTCACCATCAGCTCCACGCTGGCGGCGCCCGCCGGCGGCATCAGCGTCAGCGTCGCCACCGCCGACGACAGCGCCACCACCGCCGACAACGACTACGCCGCGCTGGCCACCACCGCGACCATCCCGGTCGGCCAGACCTCCACCACGGTCACCGTGCTGGTCAACGGCGACACCAAGCTCGAATCCGACGAGACTTTCCTGGTCAACCTGAGCGGTCCCACCGGCGGCGCCAGCATCGGCGACGGCCAGGGCGTGGGCACCATCACCAACGACGACTTCGCGCCGGACCTGAGCATCGGCGATGCCTCGGTGACCGAAGGCAACAGCGGCACCACCGCGCTGACCTTCCCCGTCACCCTGTCCGGCCCGGCCCCGGCCGGCGGCATCAGCTTCACCGTCAGTACCGCCGACGGCACCGCGACCGTCGCCAACAACGACTATGCCGCCCTGAACAGCCAGGCCGGCAGCATCGCCGCCGGCGCCAGCAGCGGCAGCGTCGTCGTCACGGTCAACGGCGACACCGCCTACGAGCCGAACGAGACCCTGACCGTCACCCTGTCCGGCGTGACCCAGGCCAACGTGCTCGACGGCAGCGCCACCGGCACCATCACCAACGACGATTTCCTCGAAATCCACACCCTGCAGGGCGCCGGCATGGCCACGCCGCTGTCGGGCACCGTGGTCACGCGCGGCAACATCGTCACCGGCCGCGGCCCGCAGGGCTTCACCATGCAGGCGCCGGACAACCGCGCCGACGCGGATCCGAATACCTCCGAAGGCATCTACGTCTACACCGTCACGGCCCCGGCCGTCGCGGTCGGCGACATGGTCGACGTCAGCGGCACCATCACCGAATTCAACGGCCTGACCGAGATCACCTTCGCCACGGTCACCATCACCAGCAACGGCAACCCGCTGCCCACGCCGGTGGAATTCAACGCCAGCGTGCCGTCGCCGGATCCGCACAACCCGACCTGCGTCACCGCCGGCAGCAACTTCGAGTGCTTCGAGTTCATGCGCGTGCGCATTGCCGACGGCCTGGTCAGCACCGGCAACCAGCGCTTCGGCTCGCCCGCCACCGAGACCTACGCGGAAGTCTTCGTCACCGCCAACGGCCGCCGCGGCATCCGCGAACCGGGCCTGCTGTATCCGCTGACCACCACCGCCGGCAACATCGCCGCGGGCCAGTGGGACGGCAATCCGGAGCTGTTCGAGATCGACGCCGACTATTTCGGCGGCGTGCCGCAGGACACCGCCATCATCGGCGGCACCCGCTTCAGCGCCGTCGGCGTGATGGGCTATGACTTCGGCGACTACGAACTGTGGGCGACCGAATTCACCGTGACCCAGGCCGCCGCCGTGCCGCGGCCGGTGCGCGATCCGGGCAATGCCGGCGAGCTGCGCATCGGCGCGTTCAACATGCTGCGCTTCTGCGACACCACCAACAACGCGCCCAGCGGCTCCGACCCCTGCCTGGCGCCGACGCCGACCGCCGCCGGCTTCAACTACAAGGTGGCGCGCCTGGCCAAGTACGTGAACGAAGTGCTCAAGCTGCCCGACGTGCTCGGCGTGGTCGAAGTGGAGAACCTGACCGTGCTGCAGGCGCTGGCGAGCAAGCTGACCGCCGACACCGGCGTGCCCTATGCCGCACGCCTGGAGGAAGGCAACGACGTCGGCGGCATCGACGTGGGCTTCCTGGTGCGCACCGACCGCGTTTCCATCACCAGCACCACCCAGCTGGGCAAGACCCTGACCTGGAACGACCCGACCGGCAGCCCCACCGCCCTGCTCAACGACCGTCCGCCGCTGCTGCTGCAGGCGACCTTCACCGCCAGCGGCAACCAGCCGTTCGGCGTGATGGTGGTGCATCCCAAGTCGCGCTCCTGCGTCGACCAGACCGGCGGCGCCTCCTGCACCCAGGCCGATGTGGACCGCAACCGCCAGAAGCGCTTCCTGCAGGGCAAGTACCACGCCGAGCAGATCCAGGCCTTCCAGCAGGCCAATCCGGGCATGCTGTTCGCGGTGGTCGGCGACTTCAACGACTACCAGTTCAGCGACGGCTGGACCCACATGCTCGGCGCCATGGCCGGCACCTATGACGATGCCGCCAACCTGCTCGACTACGCGCCCAACACCGTGGTCAACCCGCCGCTGTGGAACGCGGTGATGTCGCTGCCGGAGAACGAGCGCTACTCGTTCCTGTTCACGGAAAACTTCGGCGACTTCCAGGGCTTCAGCACCCGCGACCTGCCGACCCTGCAGTCGCTGGACCACGCCCTGCTCAGCCAGTCGGCCAAGGCCATCTTCACCGGCTTCGACTACGGCCGCGCCGCCAACGACGCCCCGGCCGAGTGGGAACGCCTGTGCAACGTGGTGCCGACGGCGCCGGCGACCATCCCGCCGGGCTGCCCCAACATCGCGATCGCCGCCTCCGATCACGACGGCTTCGTGTTCGGCCTGGATGCCGACCATATCTTCAAGGACGGCTTCGAGTCGGCCCAGTGATCGGCTAGACTTGCCCGTGGAAGCGAAGATGGGGCCGGGTTTCCGGCCCCATTTTTTTGTCCGCGCCACGGCGGCGACGGCCGGATGCCGGCGCTGCAGCGGGGAAACGCTGCGCGCGGATCCGATAGCCGGCGCCTGGACTGACTGCCGGCCCCGTACCTGCCAGACCTGCCGCGGAATGCACTCCGCCCCGCGGCGGTTGTCCGCTGCCGGCCGGTCCGCAAAGCGCTCGCTGCCGTTGCAAATCCTCCCCGGCGACGCCAGTTGCCGCGGAGGCCCCAAGCCTCCCGCGCCATGCGCGCGTCCTGGATCATCGCCGCGGCATGAAACGCCTACGCCCGCTGTTTCCGCTACTGCTGCTGGCCGGCCTGGGCCTGGCCCTGTTCGCCTCGGGCCTGCTCGACCACTTCCGCCCCGAAGTGCTGGCGCGCGAGCACGACCTGCTGCAGCAGCAGGTGGCGCAGCATCCGCTGCTGGCGCCGCTGATCCTGGTCGGCGTGGTCACCCTGGCCATATCCACCGGAATTCCCGGCGGCGTGGTGCTGATCATGGCCGGCGGTATGTTGTTCGGCGGCTGGTACGGCGCCCTGCTTTCGTCCATCGGCGTCACCCTGGGCGCGCTGGTGCTCTACGGCGCCAGCCGCTTCGCCTTCGGCAGCCACGGCGAGGCCGGTGCGCCGGCCCTGGTCGAGCGCCTGCGCGGCGGCTACCTGGCCCACCCGGTCAGCTATACCTTCTTTCTGCGCCTGGTGCCGTTCTTCCCCTTCGGTGCGGTCACCGTCGCCCTGGCCTGGCTGCGCTGCCCGCTGTGGCTGTTCCTGCTCGCCACCGCCCTGGCCGGCTCGGTCATGACCACGGTGGAAAGCCTGCTCGGCGCCGGCCTGGCCAAGAACCTGACCGAAGGCGGGCATCTGGACGGCAGCCTGTTCGTCGACCCCTGGGTGCTGGGCCCGGTGCTGCTGATGGCGCTGCTGGCCCTGCTGCCGGTGGCGCTCAAGCACTGGCGCGGCAGCCCGCCGCCGGCGCCCTGAGGCGGCCGCCGCGGCCGCGTTGTTAGGCCCTTCGCGCATGGGCTATCCTGCGCGCCACTTTGCGTTCTTGCCCGCATTTCCCGAGGTTTGTCTTGAGCGATCCGCAGCCCGCTGTCGTCCAGAAATCGCTGTGGAGCGCCATCCTCCTCGCCTTCATAGTCGCCGCGCTGAACATCGCGCTGTGGGCCTACGTCAACCGGCCGGTGCAGATTCCCAACTGGGAAGGCAAGATCGAAGGCTTCGCCTTCTCCGCCTTCCAGCGCTACCAGAGCCCGCTGCGCGACAACTACCCGACCGAGGAAGAACTCGCCTCGGACCTGCGCATCATCGCCAAGAACGCCAAGCGGGTGCGCACCTATTCCTCGCTGGAGAGCGCGGCCATACCGCGCCTGGCCCGCGACCTGGGCCTGGATGTGATGGCCGGCGCCTGGCTGGACCGGCGCACCGAGCACAATGAGCTGGAGCTGGATGCGCTCATCAGCGCCGCGCGGCGCTGGCCCAACATCGACCGGGTCATGGTCGGCAACGAGACCATGCTGCGCGACGACATCAAGATCGAGCAGATGATCGACTACCTGGACCGCGCCCGCGCCGCGATCCGCCAGCCGGTGTCCACCGCGGAACCGGCGCATATCTGGAAAAAGTATCCCGAGCTGGTCAAGCACGTCGACTTCATCACCATCCATACCCTGCCCTACTGGGAACAGGTGGACCGCAAGGAAGCCGTCGCCGCGGCGATGAACAACTACCTGGAAATACAGCAGCTGTATCCGGGCAAGAAGGTCGTCATCGGCGAAGTGGGCTGGCCCAGCTACGGCGACCGGCGCAAGCGCGCCGATCCCACCCTGGCCAACCAGGCGCGCTTCATCCGCGAGTGGCTGAACTTCGCCCGCGAGCAGAACCTCGACTACTACATCATGGAGGCCTTCGACCAGCCCTGGAAGGAAGAAACCGGCGGCCGCGCCGAGGCCTACTGGGGTGTGTTCGGCGCCGACCGCAATCCCAAGTTCTCCATGGTCGGCCCGGTCATCGAGGATCCGAGCTGGCCGTGGAAGGCGCTGGCCGCCTCCGGCCTGGCCCTGTTCCCCATGATCTGGTTCGCCTGGGCCTTCACCCGCTTCCGCGTGGCCGGGCGGCTGTTCTTCCTCACCCTGATCCAGCTTTCCGCCGGCGTGCTGGTGTGGTCCACCACGGTGCCCTACACCTTCTACCTGGACCCGATCGACTGGGCCATGCTCGGCGTGCTCATGCCCGCCCAGCTCGCCATCATCGCCATCCTGCTCATCAACGCCTTCGAGTTCACGGAAGTAATCTGGCGGCGCAGCTGGCTGCGCGGCTTCGGCCTGCTCACGCCGGCGCCGGACGAGCGCCAGCCCTTCGTCTCCATCCACCTGGCCTGCTGCAACGAGCCGCCGGAGATGGTGATACTCACGCTGGATTCGCTGGCCGCGCTGGACTACGACAATTTTGAAGTGCTGGTGCTGGACAACAACACCAAGAACGAAGCCGTGTGGAAACCGGTGGAGGAACACTGCGCCAAGCTCGGCGACAAGTTCCGTTTCTTCCACCTGAACCCCTGGCCCGGCTTCAAGGCCGGCGCGCTCAACTTCGGCCTGACCCAGACCGACCCGCGCGCCGAAGTCGTCGCTGCGGTCGACGCCGACTACGCCGTGCGCGCGGACTGGCTCAAGGCGCTGACGGGCTATTTCCACAATCCCAAGGTGGCCGTGGTGCAGTGCCCGCAGGCGCACCGCGACTGGGAGCACAACGAATTCCGCCGCATGACCAACTGGGAATACGACGGCTTCTTCCGCATCGGCATGCACCACCGCAACGAGCGCAACGCCATCATCCAGCACGGCACCATGACCATGGTGCGGCGCGATGCGCTGGAGCGCACCGGCAACTGGTCGGAATGGACCATCTGCGAGGACGCCGAGCTGGGCCTGCGCCTGATGCAGGAAGGCATGGAACTGGTCTATGTCGACGAGATCATGGGCCGCGGCCTCACCCCGGCCGACTTCACCGCCTACAAGTCGCAGCGCTACCGCTGGGCCTTCGGCGCCATGCAGATCCTCAAGGGCCGCTGGGACTGGATGACGCGCAAGGGCCCGCTCAGCGCCGGCCAGCGCTTCCACTTCCTCACCGGCTGGTTCAGCTGGTTCGCCGACGCGCTGCACCTGGTATTCACCCTGATGGCCCTGGTCTGGACCGCGCTGATGCTGTCCCTGCCCAAGTACTTCAATCTGCCGCTGCAGCTGTTCCTGGTGCCCATCATGGGCTTCTTCGTGTCCAAGGCGGTGTTCGGCATCGCGCTCTACCGCGTGCGCGTGCCCTGCTCGTGGAAAGACACCATCATGGCCTCGATCGCGAGCATGGCGCTGAGCCACGCCATCGCCCGCGGCATCTTCATGGGCCTGATCAAGAAGAAGGGCGAATTCGTCCGCACCGCCAAGAGCCGCCGCCTGTCCAAGCGCCCCAGCGCCTTCAGCTCGGTGCGCGAAGAACTGCTGATGTTCATTGCCCTGCTCTGCGCCATCGCCGGCATGGCCGTCACCTTCGGCCTGCAGTACACCGAAGGCGAACTATGGATGATCATTCTGGCGGCCCAGGCCGTGCCGTACGTCTCGGCCCTGGTCGGCGCCTGGATTGCCCACCGCTCGGGCGAGCAGGCCGGCTGATCCCGCGCCGCGCCACCGGCAAGGTTGCGGCGCCGTTCCGGCGGCGCCGGACTTGCCGCTGCGCAGCCTAGCGCCTGGCCCTGGGTCCGGCCGCTGCAGCCGGGCGGGCGCGCCAGAGCGAGGGGGCGCCTGACGGCGCTACACGGCCCGCCCCGAAGCGCCGGTTTCTTCCTCCGTGCCGATCATGCGCGGCGCTTTTTTGCGGAAAGCCCCGTAGATGCCTCCGGTATTTCCATACGGATGAACACGCCTGGGCGCGCTTGCCATAATCTGGCGCACGCCACCGGCTACAGGACCTCATGATGGCCAGCCCGCCCACCGAACTCACCGCATTGCTCGCCCGCTGGCGCAGCGGCGACCGCAGTGCGGAAAGGGAATTGTTCGACGCGATCTACCCCGTGCTGCGCGGCATCGCCCAGGCGCGGCTGCGGCGCCTGTCCACCGATCTCACCCTCAGCGCCACCGAGATCGTCAACGAGACCTACGAACGCCTGCTCGGCTCGCGCCGCATCGAATACCGCGACCGCACCCATTTCTTCGCCATGGCTGCGCGCGCCATCCGCCATTTCGTGATCGACCAACTGCGCACCCGCGGCCGCGACAAGCGCGGCGGCGGCCAGCCCTTCGTACGCCTGAGCGAACTGGACCAGGCCGAACCGGCCGGCGGCGACAGCATCGACCTGCGCGTGGACTGGCTGGCCGTGCACGCGGCGATCGAGGCGCTGGAACAGGTCGACGCCGGCTGCTCGCGCCTGGTCGAACTCAAATTCTTCTCCGGCCTGACCGTGGAAGAAATCGCCGAGAGCTGCGGCGTTTCCCGCGCCACCGTGGTGCGCGACTGGCGCTTCGCCAAGGCCTGGCTGGCGCAGCACCTGCAGGCGTTGAATTGAATGATGATTTCTCAATGACCGGGATCCGGGTGCAACCTCGCAATCCACGGACGAAGCAATCGACGACCTGCATGATGTCCGCCCCGCCGGCAACCATCCGGGATCGCGCAAACGGACGAGAAAACCCATGCCACAAGCCACCTTCCAGCGCCTGCGCCACCTGTTCAACGCCCTGGCCGACCTGACGCCGGAAGAACGCGAAGCCTTCCTCGCCGCCCAGCAGGATCTGGGCGCCGATACCCGGCGCCAGCTGCAACAACTGCTGCAATCGGATGAACAGCTGGCCGGCGTGACCGTGCGCAGCGCCATGAACACCGCCTATCAGCTGGCGGATGCGCACGCCGGACGCAGCGGCGAGCGCATCGGCGCCTATACCCTGCGGCGTCAGCTCGGCAGCGGCGGCATGGGCAGCGTGCACCTGGCCGAGCGCAGCGAAGGCGGCATCGTGCAGCAGGTCGCCATCAAGATCGTGCATCCGGAGCAGCTGGACGCGACCACGCTGGCGCGCTTCCGCCTCGAACGCCAGGTGCTGGCCCTGCTGCGCCATCCGCATATCGCCAGCATGCTGGACCTGGGCGAGCTGGAAGACGGCAGCCCGTACGCGGTGATCGAATTCGTCGATGGCGTGCCCATCACGGTCCATGCGCGCGAGAAACGCCTGGATCTGCGCCAGCGCCTGCACCTGCTGCTGGCGGTCTGCGACGCCGTCGCCCATGCCCACCGCAACATGATCGTGCACCGCGACCTGAAACCCAGCAATGTGCTGGTCGATGCCGACGGCCACGTCAAGCTGCTGGATTTCGGCATCGCCAAGCCGCTGATCAGCCAGTTCGGCGCCATCGACGTGGAGCAGACCGCGACCGCACAGCGCTTCCTCTCGCCCAGCCACGCCGCGCCGGAGCAGTTCAAGGGCGAGGCCATCACCACCGCCTGCGATGTCTACGGCCTGGGCTCGCTGCTGTACGAACTGCTGTGCGACCAGCCGCCCTTCTCCACCGCCGACCGCACGCCGGGCCAGCTGGAGCGGGAAATCTGCGAAGTCGATCCGCCGCCGCCTTCGCGCCGCCGCGCCGCCGACGCCAGCATCGAAGCACCGCCGCGCGACCTGGACCTGATCGCCCTGCGCTGCCTGCGCAAGCAGCCGGCCGACCGCTACAGCTCGGTGGAGGCGCTGGCGCAGGACCTGCGCAACTACCTCGCCGGCCGCCCGGTTGAGGCCCGCCGCGGCAGTTTCCTCTACCGCACCGGGCGCTTCGTCAGCCGCCATCGCAGCGCGGTCGCGTTGTCGGCCGTCATCGTCGGCGTTACCGCGGTCGGCTTTCTCCTGCTCGCGCAGCAGAACCGCGCCACCACCGAGCAACGCCTGCGCGCCGACGAAATGACCGGGCTGATCATCGACGCGCTGCGCTCGGCCGATCCCTCGCGCAAAGGCGCACGCGATCTCTCCGCCCGCGAAGTGTTCGAGCGGGTCGCCGGGCAGGTCCAGGCCAAGCCGGATCTGTCGCCACAGTCGCGCGCCAGCCTGATCAGCGCCATCGCCCGCATCGATCTGGAGCTGGGTCTGCCCAGACAGGCCGAGGCGCTGCTCGACCGGCTCGACGCCGAAGCCCTTTCCGCACGGGAGCGCGATCAGGCCCGCAACATCAGGGCGCGGGTGCTGATGTCCGCAGCCCGCTATGACGAAGCGCGCCTGATCATCGCCTCCGGCCTTGCCGAAGCTGCAAGCCCGCAACAGCGGATCCCGTGGCAGATTGCAGATACCCAGCTGGACTTCCACCAGGGCAAGATCGACGACGCACTGAAGAAGATCGATGCCGTACCAACCCAGGAAATCGACGCGGAAACCAGCGAAGATCGCCTCAACCTGCGCGCGCAGATCCTGCTCGCGCAGGACAGGCGTCCCGAGGCGCTGGAGGAATTCAACCGCCTGCTGGCCGCCCAGCGCAAACGCCTGGGACGGGAGTCGCCAGCAGTATTTGAAACCCTGGGACAGATGGTTGTGGCCGAAGTGCGCGAAGGCAACTTCGACCGGGCCGAGCCGCTCAACAGCGAGCAGCTGGCGCTGGCAGAACGGCTGTTCGACAAAAATTCCGTCCGCTACGGCAGAGCCCTCAGCACCGCGCAACTGTATGAGCGTTACCGCGGAAACTACAAAAAGGCGCTCGAATACGAATATCGGAACAACGCCATACAACGCGAGCAGTACGGCGAGCCCAACCCTGCGCTGGCCCGGTCACATTTCAACCTTGCCGGACTCCACACCTATCTGGAAGAGTACGCCGAGGCCGACGCTCATTTCGGCAAGGCGATCAGCAATGCGGAACGCGTCTGGCTGCCCTCGGACGGAAACTTGTTTCTGTTCCGCCTCGGGTTTGCCGTCCATCTCGCCATGAATAGCGATCGCCCCGCCGAGGCGCAGAAAGTCGCCCGCGTCGCGTTGAACAGCGCCGATACCTATCCGGAGCTGAAAACCGAGGAAATCTATCTTCTGGGACTGCTGATCGACAGATACGGCGACTACAGCCGAGATCCGTCCAAGGCGAACCGCGCTGCGCTGATCAAGGCGCTGGACGAGGCAATCGCCGGTGGCAAAGGCATCAGCTACAAACGCACGCTCGGCGACTTCCTGCTTAAGCTCAAGACCAAAGGGATCGAACCGACGCCGGCAGCGACTGCAGGCTCCCCTGACTGAGGTGACGTGACGCCTGGGATGCACTGCTGATCCGGGCCGCGGCAGTCCGGCTATACGGCGCATGTCGGCAGTCCACGTGCCACGCGGGAAGCCCCGTCTCGCATCCAGTCCCGGTCAACACCATAGGCACTAGCTTGCCTGCCAGGGCGGCGGTAGCACCTTCGCACACCCGCGGCCGAACGTTCTCAGGCGGTGCGCCGATGATCATGTTTCATCCGGAACAGCGGTTACCACCGCAGCGGCCGCCCTCCTGCGGCCGTTTCAGCCGGAGAACAATCCATGAGGTTTCCTCCAGATCCGCGCCATCCGCCAAGCCCCCACATCAACGCCGCCTCCCCGGCAACAGCAATCACGATCGCAGAAGCACAACGCCCGGCCTCGTCATGCAGCGTTGCTGCCGCGCTGGCATCGCTGGCCTTCCTCTTCATGGCCGCCAGCGCAACTGCCCAGATCAACTCGCAGTGCAAGGCCCAAGGCGGCGACGCGGAGTGCGTCGATCCGCTGCAGGGCGAGCCGGCCTGTATCGCCGCCGGCTACGTGTATACCTCCGATCCGCCGTGCCAGATCGACTACACCACCGTCACAGGCACCTGCAAGACCGAAGGCGAGGCACAGCAGGCCTTCCTGAACAACTGGAAAGCTGCCGTCAACCCAACCTGCCGGCAACCACGCATGGAAGTCTGCAGTCCGCCGCAGCAGTCGCTGACCTTCAAGCTGGGCGTGGCGCAGTACTGGTCCACCGGTTTCGACGGCTACATGTCGAGCAACCCGCCCGACGGCTCCTGTCCGGAGAACCTGGTTGCCTCCTGCGCCAGCGGCCGCGGCATCGCCAGCTCCTGCCGGCGCTGGGTGGAGTGTCCGCCAGGCTATGCGGAAGTCCATCCAGTCAACGGCCCCTGCAAGAAGATCGAAGGCAAGATCTGCCCTGCCGGCAATCCGATCGACTGCGGCGACGGCCAGAAACTGCAGATGGAAGTCGATATTGCGGCCAACAGCTCAAGCTCGCTGAAATTCGCGCGCTACTACTCCAGCACCGGCTTCTACACCGCTCCGGGCAGCAACCAGCCGCCCAATCCATTCGGCCGTACCTGGCGCCACAGCTACCAGCGCTCCATCGTGGTCGAGACCTCGGGGCCGCCGCACAACATCAGCCTCGCCCACGCCGTGCGGCCTGACGGCAAATACACACATTTCAAGCTGGTCAACGGCCAGTGGAAAGGCCGCGAAGACACCTGGGAAATCCTTGAGGAAGTCACCAGCCAGAACCAGCGCACCGGCTGGCGCTACACCAACGAAAAAGACGAGATCGAGCACTACGACGCCGCCGGACATTTGCTCAGCATCGTCACCCGAGCCGGTTTGGCGACCACCATCGACTACAACGGCAACTGGCAGCCGGTGCGGGTCACCGACGCCTTCGGCCGCAGCCTCGTCATCAGCTATACCGCGGCGGCCTATGTCAACGGCCAGCTCGAACCGCGGCATGTGGACGTGGCCGATCCCGCCGGTGAGATCCATACCTATGAATTCAACGATCGCGAACGCCTCGTCCGGGTCATCCGTCCGGACAGCAAGGTGCGCCAATACCTCTACAACGAGGCAGCTCTGACGCAATATCCCACCAACGGCTGGGATCTGCTCACCGGCATCATCGATGAAAACGGCAGCCGCTACGCCAGCTATCGCTACGATGCCTTCGGCCGCGCCGTTGAGGAATGGCACGGCAGCAACCAGGCAGACAAGCTCAGCCTGGAATACTACGGCCACTTCAACGACGCGACCTCCTTCACCACGCTGACGGACGCACTCGGCGCGATAACCCGGCGCCGCTATGTCGCTGTCGACGGACGTCTGCGCGACGCCGGAACCACCCGCTGCAGCGCGACGTCCTGCACCGCAACTAACCTGGAAAAGACCACACGGACCTACGACAGCAACGGCAATCTGAGCCAATCCACCGACTTCCGCGGCACCATCACCGACTATGACCACAACACCCGCGGCCAGGAGCTGGTTCGCCGCGAGGGCTACATTCCCGCGGCAATGGGGTGTCCGCCACCATCGACCTACAGCAGTTCGGCCTACGGATCCAGCTGCGTCGGCGGCACCTGCTGGTCGACTTCACCATTCGCCGGCAGCACCAGCGCAGCACCGCTGGGCTGGAACGGCTGGCAATACAGCTGTCTGGCCGCTGTCAGCCCGTCCAGCTATGTCCGCGCTACCGAAACCGACTGGCACGGCATCGTGCGCGCGCCGGTCGAACGCCGGCTGCGCAATGCCAGCGGCGCGCTCGAGGCCAAGACGCAGTGGGCTTACAACAGTCGCGGGCAGGTCACCGCGCGCTGCGAGATAGCGCCTGAAGATGCGGCGGCGATGGGCTACACCTGCAGCGATAGCATCGCTCCGTCCATTGACGCCAAAGTTCGGCGCTGGACTTATACCTATTGCGAGGCTGTCGATGTAGCGGCGAGCAATTCGACGTGTCCGATCGTAGGGTTGGAGAAGACGATGAATGGCCCACGCCTGACCAGCGATCCAGGCATGAACGGGCTGGATGACATTGCTACCAAAGCCTACTACCCAACCACGGACGAATCAGGCTGCGGCTCACCCGAAGGACCGTGCCACAGCAAGGGTGATTTGCACACAGTCACCAATGCACTTGGCCATGTAAGAGAAAACGTCACCTACGATAAGGCTGGCCGACTGTTACGCAGCCGCGATCCCAACGGCACGTTAATCGATCTCGCCTACAACTGGCGCGGCTGGGCCACCTCGCGAAGGGTTCGTGCTCTCGCAAGCGGTGCGAACAACATTGATGATGGGACAATGACCATCACCTACGATGATGTCGGCCTGATCACCCGGCTGGCTCACGCCGATGGCGCTTATCTCAGCTACGCCTATGATGACGCCTATCGTCTTACCGAAATCATGGACAATCTGGGAAATCGTACCAGGTACACGCTGGATGCTTCGGGTAAACGCACGAAGGAAGAAACTTTCAATTCAACCTACGATGCAGCTATACCAGGCCAGGGGCTGAAGCGCAGGATAGCGCGGCATTACAATGTACTCGGACGCCCTGTAAAAACGCTCAACTCTGCCAGCATCCCGCTGCAGGACTCCAGCACATACGACACGACCGCATACCAGGACGGTTTCGATCCGAACGGCAACGCTGTCCGGTTTGACGACGGCGCGGGAAGTCGCTTCCAGCGCGACTACGATGCCCTGAATCGGCTTGTCCGCACCATCCACGATGTCGCCGGCACAAATCCCCAGACGGCAAATGCGACGGTCGAAATAGGCTATGACGGCGCCGATCGAATTCGATCCGTCAAGGACCCTGACAATCTCGTCACGACGTTCCTTGTCGACGGACTCGGCAACCGCTCCGGCGTCAACAGCCCGGACACCGGACACACCAGCTACGAATACGATCTTGCCGGCAACCGCATCAGCGAAACGGATAGCAGGGGCATCTTGGTGCAGAAAACCTATGACCCGCTGAATCGTCTGCGCTCGATCAGCTATCCGGATTCCTCCTCGAACGTAAGCCAAGTCTACGAAGAGAGCAATTCGGCGACAGGCTGCCCGATTTCATTTCCGATATCCAGGTTGACGCGCCTCACTGATGCCAGCGGTAGCACCATCTTTTGCTATGACCGCCGCGGGAATGTGATCCGGAAAGTGCAAAATACGGACGGCGCCGTTTTTACGATCGAGTATGCCTATGACAATGACAACAGGATCAACCGAATCGTGTATCCCAGCGGGAGCATAGTTCACTACACCAGGGATACAACGGGGCGGGTCGTCGGGATCAATTGGCAGGCATCGGCACAATCCCCTTCAGTTGCCATCGTGACGTCAGCGACCTACTACCCGTTCGGCCCCCTTAATGTGCTGACGTTCGGCAATGGACGCACGCTTGCGAAGGTTTATGACACCGACTACGCCATCGACAGCATTGCCAGTTCTGCTTCCGATGGCCTCGTGCTTGATCTGCAAACGGACGTTGTCGGAAACATTGTCAGTGCCAGCGGCACTACTGGGGCTACAACTCCGGATCGTCACTATGCCTATGACCGCCTGTTCCGCCTGACGCAGGTCACGAACGCGAACGGAACCCTGCTCGAGGGTTACGACTATACTCGCGGCGGCGATCGCACTCGAAAAAGAATCGGAAGCGCCACTCAGAACTACTCATACGTTGCGGGCAAGCACAGAATTTCGGCTATCGACAATGTCAACCAGGTACACGACAACGTCGGTAATATCGTTGATCGTAGCGATGGGACCACATTGACCTACGGTGACAACAATCGTCTCATCAAAGCGAGCGCAGGCAACAGTCAGGTCGACTATTCTTATACCGGCCGGGGAGAGCGCGTACACAAGAGCGGCTCTTTCGCCAGCTCGACCGATGTCGATGTTTACGTCTTCAACGAACAAGCCAAGGTACTGACAAACTATCGCGACAGAACCGGCAACGGTGGAGCACAGAACTTCATCGACTATATTTATCTGGACGATCTGCCGGTAGCCCAGATTCGCGACGGCGCGCCTAGTTTTATCGAGACCGATCATCTGGGAACTCCGCGCGTAACTGCGTCCGCTTCGACGAACTCCAAGGAATGGGAATGGTCATTCCTGGGCTCCTCCTTTGGCGAACATGCGCCGGCGCTGTCGCCAAACGGAAAACCGTTGGACTTGCGCTATCCCGGACAATGGCAGGATGAAGACCTGCGTCTTGCCTACAACGTCTTCCGCGATTTCGACGCGGCCACGGGGCGCTATGTCGAGAGCGATCCGATCGGCATTGCCGGAGGCTGGAATACCTACCAATATGCGGGCGCGAGCCCGTTGCGGCTAAGCGATCCTCATGGCTTGAATCCGATCATTACAGGCGCTCTTGCGTGCGGCGGAGGTTGCGTCGCTGGGATAGTAGGCAGCCACGCCATTTGCGTTGGCCTGGGAATGTGGAATGGCGGCTCTTGGCGCGAATGCGACAAACGCTGCAGGCCAGATCCTTGCAAAGCGGCCAAAGTCTGCGTGACCGGTTGTGTTGCGACTGTAGTTGTAGCCGGCACAGCGGGAAGCGCAGGAGTAGCCTTCGTTGGGCTTGGTGGTTTTGTTGCGGAAGAACTGCTTATTACCTATATCGAGGAGCTTTTCCCATTTGACCCTTGCAAAGCGCTTGGATGGCCGAGTGGATGGTCCGACGACCAGCCTCCTGCCACGCCCTGGGACTTGTTGCCTGGTAATCAAGGCAAGATTCTGATGTAGAAACGGCAGACACTGCTGGAGGTGTATCCAGGATGTTCACTGATACAGTCCAGCGACAGACGCACAAGACGATTGACATCAGCCTAGATCCGTATAGGCCTTCAATTCAGTCCAGCAACACGATCTGCGCGCCGGCCATTCCGGGGCGCAGATCTCGCACACGCTCTATATGTCCCAAATCGACAACTGCTTAACAAAATACAAACGACACCGCAGACCACGCCTCAGCAAACTAGCGCCATGCAGTTGTAGCATCCGCCCTCACCACGTTACCTTTCGCGTTACGTCCGCCACATCGTTACCGGCCCGGCACTGCGCCGGCATCCATGAGCAGTCCCCCGCCAAGTCCCGAGATCACTGCCTTGCTGGGCCGCTGGCGCCAGGGAGACCGCGCTGCCGAGGGCGAGCTGATGCGTACGGTCTATCCGGTGCTGCGCGATATCGCGCGGGCGCGGCTGCGCAACTCCAGCGACGAGCTGACCCTGTGCGCGACTGAGCTGGCGCACGAGGTCTATGCGCGGCTGGCCCGCGCCGAGCACATGCACTACAACGACCGCGGCCATTTCTACGCCGTGGCGGCGCGGGCGATACGCAATTTCCTGATCGACCATCTGCGCGCGCGGGGCAGCGGGAAGCGCGGCGGCGATCTGCCGTTCGTGCCGCTGGAGCTGGCCGAAGACGTGGAGGATTCCGACCGCATAGACCTGCGCATCGACTGGCTGGGCGTGCACGAGGCACTCAACCGGCTGGAGACCGTGGATGCGGGCTGCGCGCGCATCGTCGAGCTGAAGTTCTTTTCCGGCCTGAGTACGGAGGAAATTGCGGCGGCCTGTGACATCTCGCGCGCGACGGTGGTGCGCAGCTGGCGTTTCGCCAAGGCCTGGCTGACCGACCAGTTGCGCCAGCCGTCATGAAGCCGGCCGGGCAAGAGCCGGCGGCAGCGACGCCGGAATCATGCGGAAAGGCGCCGGCAACCCGAAAACCCGCAGCCCTGCGCGGCGGCCGCCCGTGCAATGGCGCCTGCGGTTTTGTGGAATTGCGGTTGCAATCGCGTAAATAGCGCAATCACAGCATGTAATTTGGAACCTGCCGCCGCAAGCAGTTCGCGACGGGCAATCGAGGAAAGGCTCCGCACGGCCGGAAGTCGCGCGGCGGAACGGGATCCGTGCCTTTCGGGAAGTGGGCAAGGCCACGCGGCCCAAAGCGGCGCGGCAACGGGCTAAGGGGGCCCGGGATATGACGCAGCAGGCGTTTCAGCGTCTACGGCAGTTGTTCGACCGGTTGACCGAGCTGCCGGCGGAGCAGCGCGACGATTTCCTCGCCGGTTGCGCGGAGATCGGCGAAACCACGCGGCGTCAGCTGCGCGATCTGCTGCAGGCCGACGCCGATGTGGGCGACCTCACCGTGCGTCCGCTGCGCAGCCCGGGCGAGGAAGCCGCCGCGGCCTGGCTGGGACGGCGCATAGGCGCCTTCGAGATCACCCGCGTACTGGGCCAGGGCGGCATGGGCAGCGTATTCCTGGCCAACCGTGTCGCCGGCGGCGTGGCGCAGCAGGTCGCGATCAAGGTCGTGCGCAGCGACATGCTCGACGCGGCCACGCGCGCGCGCTTCCGCCTGGAACGGCAGGTGCTGGCCCTGCTGCAGCATCCGAATATCGCGGCGATGCTGGACCTGGGCGAGCTGGAGGACGGCAGCCCCTACGCCATCATGGAATTCGTCGACGGCGAAACCATCACCCGCCATGCGCGCGAGCACAACCTGGATCTGCGCCGGCGTCTGCAGCTGTTCCTGGAAGTCTGCAATGCGGTGGCGCATGCCCATCGCAGCATGATCGTGCATCGCGACATCAAGCCCGGCAATGTGCTGGTGGATCGCGAAGGCCGGCCGCGCCTGCTGGATTTCGGCATCGCCAAGCCGCTTTCGGCCCAGCTCGGCGCTGTCGATGTGGAAGAAACCAGCGCTGCCCAGCGCTTCGTCTCGCTCAGCCACGCCGCGCCGGAACAGCTGCGCGGCGAAGCGATAACCACGGCCTGCGACGTCTACGGCCTGGGCGCACTGCTGTACGAGCTGCTCGCCGGCGTGCCGGCATTCGCACGCGAAGGGCTCACGCCGGCGCAGCTGGAACGCATGATCTGCGAGACCGATCCATTGCCGCCCAGCCGGCGCAGCGGCGCCGGCGGCGTGGCGGCGATTCCGCGCGATCTCGACCTCATCGTGCTGCGCTGCCTGCGCAAGCAACCGGCGGACCGCTACGTCTCGGTCGACCAGCTCGCCGGCGAGCTGCGCGATTTCCTCGCCGGCCGGCCGGTGCTGGCGCGGCGCGGCAATGCGCTGTATCGCGCCGGGCGCTTCTTCGCCCGGCACCGGCTGGCGCTGGCCCTGGGCGCGGTGATACTGCTCGGCGGCGTGACCGGACTGGCCCTGCTCTGGCGCCAGCAGCTGGCGACGCTGGCGCAACAGAGCCGCGCCGATGCGATGACCGACCTGATCCTCTCCGCGCTGCACGGCGGCAGCAGCGACAATCCCGGCAGCAAGGACACCACCGCGCGCGAAGTATTCGAGCGCGTCGCCAGCGAGGCGCGCGCGCGCACCGACCTGGATCCGGTCTCGCGCGCCCGCGTGCTGGGCACGGTCGCGCGCGTCCACCTGGAGCTGGGCCTGCCCAAGGAAGCCGAGGCCGTGATCGCGCAGATCGACGACGCCGCGCTGCCGGCGGAACAGCGCGACGAGCTGGACCTGCTGCGGGTCAGCCTGCTGCAGGCGCTGAACCGCTTCGACGAGGCCCGCGCGGTGATCGCGCCGGCGCTGGCCAGGCCGCACGACGTGCAGGCCCGCGCGCGCTGGGATCTGGCCCAGGCCCGGCTGGATTACGACGAAGGCAACAGCCAGGCGGCGCTGCAGCGCATCGATGCGATGACGCCGGCGGTGCTCAGTCCCGAACTGCGCGAGCAGCGCCTGAAGCAGCGCTCGGACACGCTGTGGGTGGCGGGGAAGCGCGCGGAGGGCATCGCCGACAGCGAACAGCTGCTCGCCCTGCGCCGCGCACGCCTGGGCGAGGAGTCGCCGGCCGTTTACAGCAGTCTGCGCGACCTCGCCAGCGGCTATCTCTACCAGGGCGATGTGGCCCGCGCGCAGCAATACAGCGATTCCATGCTGGCACTGGCAGGCAAGCTGTTCAGCGCCAATTCGCTGCGCTACGCCGATGCCCTGTCCATACAGCGCTCGCTGGAGCAGGAGCGTGGCGACTTCGAGGCCGCCCTCGTGCGGGAACAGCGGGTACTCGCGATCCGCCGCGACCAGCTCGGTGCGGACGGCCCGCACGTGGCGCGCAGCTATTTCAATCTTGCCAGTCTGTACAGCCATAGCCGGCAGCTGGCTGCCGCGGAAGACTATGGACGCCGCAGCCTGGAAATCGCTGAACGGGTGTGGCTGCCCTCGGATCTCAACGTTTTCCTGTTCCGCGTCGTTTTCGCCGCGACGCTGATCGATAACGGCAAGATCGCAGAGGCCCGCACCGTCGTGCACAAGGCGCTCAAGGATTGCGAGACCTATCCGGCATTGCAGCAGTACGACATCTATCCGCTGGCCCTGGCCATGGAACGGCTGGGCGCGTACGAGGCCGTACGCAGCGAGGAAAACCGCCTCGCCCTGAGCAAGGCCCTGCACGAAGCCAAGCAGGGCGCGGCCGACAATCAG
Organism: Tahibacter harae; assembly: GCF_024437735.1. Taxonomy (GTDB): domain Bacteria; phylum Pseudomonadota; class Gammaproteobacteria; order Xanthomonadales; family Rhodanobacteraceae; genus Tahibacter; species Tahibacter harae. The sequence continues at coordinate 330,727 of NZ_JANFQO010000001.1, forward strand.
ACCCGTGCCTATGTCGACACGCTGCTGGCCCATGCCGCGGGCCGCGGCGTGGAGCCGGCGCCGTGAGAAACCGCGTACGTGCCGTTGTTTTTGATCCAATGCCGCCGGCTGGTCAGCCGTGCTGCCGATCGCCACAGACCGCGGCTTGCGGAGAATCATCGATACCATGACCACATCGGCCGACGATACCGACATCACCGCCCTGCTCGCGCGCTGGCGCCAGGGCGACCGCGCCGCCGAAGCGGAGCTGCTGCGCTCGGTCTATCCGGTGCTGCAGGAGATCGCCCGGGCGCGCCTGCGCCGCACGCCGCAGGAACTGACCCTGGGCACCACCGACCTGGTGCACGAAACCTACGCCCGCCTGGCCCGCGCCGATGGACTGGATTATCAGGCCCGCGGCCATTTCTTCGCCGTGGCGGCGCGCTCGATCCGCTATTTCGTCATCGACCACCTGCGCTCGCGCGGCAGCGAACGGCACGGCGGCCAGACGCCGTTCATCAGCCTGGACCAGCTCGAAGACGACGAGCCCGCATGCGACAGCATCGACCTCGGCGTGGACTGGCTGGCCGTGCATGCCGCGCTGGAAGCGCTGGAAAAGGTCGATGCCGAATGCGCCTGGATCGTGGAGCTGAAATTCTTCGGCGGCCTGACCACCGAGGAAATCGCCGAAGTCTGCGGCGTATCGCGCGCGACCGTGGTGCGCAGCTGGCGCTTCGCGCGGGCCTGGCTGGCGGACCGGCTGCAGGCGTTCCGCTGAGAATCAATATTCCACAACAGAACAAAATAGATCCGGAAGCTGCGCCATGTCCGAAACGCCGTTCCGCCGCATCCGCGATCTCTTCGACCAGCTGGCGGAATTGCCCGCGGCCGAACGCGCCGGCTACCTCGCCGCCCAGGCCGACCTGGGCGAGGGCACCCGGCGCCAGATCGAAGATCTGCTGCTGGCCGATGCGCAGCTGGGCAGCGCAACCGCCCGCGCGGCAGTCAGGCCGGCGCCGTCTTCCGAGGCATGGACGGGCCGGCGCATAGGCGCATTCCGCATCAGCCGCGAGCTGGGCCGCGGCGGCATGGGCAGCGTATTCCTGGCCGAGCGCGTCGACGGCGGCGTGACGCAGCAGGTCGCCATCAAGATCGTGCGTCCGGAGATGCTGGATGCGGCGACGCTGGCGCGCTTCCGCCTGGAACGCCAGTTGCTCGCCCTGCTGCAGCATCCGAACATTCCGACCATGCTGGACCTGGGCGAGCTGGACGACGGCAGTCCTTACGCGGTGATGGAGTACGTCGACGGCATTCCCATCGATCGCTACGTGCGGGAACAGCAGCTGGACCTCAAGGCGCGGCTGCGCCTGTTCCTTCTTGTCTGCGCCGCGGTCGCTTATGCCCACCGCAACCTGATCGTGCACCGCGACCTCAAGCCCAGCAATGTGCTGGTCGATGCCGCCGGCCAGCCGCAGCTGCTGGATTTCGGCATCGCCAAGCCGCTGCTGGCCCAGGTCGGCGCGGTCGATGTGGAGGAAACCGGCGCGGCGCAGCGCTTCCTGTCGCTCAGCCACGCCGCGCCCGAGCAATTCAGCGGCGGCCCCATCACCACGGCCTGCGATGTCTACAGCCTGGGCGTGCTGCTGTACGAACTGCTCGCCGGCACCACGCCGTTCCGGCGCGAAGCGCTGACGCCGGCGCAGCTGGAGCAGCAGACCTTGCACGTCGACCCGGCACCGCCCAGCCGCGCCGCCGCAGCAGCGGATGGCAGCGGCTTGCGCATCGGTCAGGATCTGGACCTGATCACCCTGCGCTGCCTGCGCAAGCAGCCGGTCGACCGCTATGTCTCGGTGGACCAGCTGGCGGAGGACCTGCAGCGCTATCTCGCCGGCCACCCGGTGCTGGCGCGCCGCGGCAACCTGGCCTATCGCCTGGGCCGCTTCGTCACGCGCCATCGCACTGGCGTGACGGCGGCGGCCGCGGTGCTGGCGCTGCTGCTGTCCGGCGCCCTGTTGCTGTGGCGCCAGCAGCAGGCCACGGCGCGGCAGCAGCTGCGCGCCGACGAGATGAGCGGACTGCTGATGGACACGCTGCTCTCGGTGGATCCGGACAGCGCCGGCGGACGCGATCTCAGCGCGCGCGAAGTGTTCGAGCGCGTCGCCGCCCAGGCCAAGGCCAGTCCCGATCTCAGCGCCGAATCGCGCGCGCGCATCCTGGGCACGGTGGCGCAGATCGACCTCGGCCTGGGCTATCCGACGCTGGCGGAAAATGCCGTGGCCGGCCTGTCACCGCAGGGCCTGGAACCGCTACAGCGCAATGAACTGCTGCTGCTCAAGGCGCGCACGCTGCTGGCCATGTCGCGCAACGAAGAAAGCCGCAGGCTGATCGACCAGGGCCTGGCAGAAAGCGCTGGCGATGCACGCCGCTCCGCGGTCTGGAAACTGCTGGACGCGAGCCACGACTATCACATCGGCCACGTGCCGCAGGCGCTGCAGAAGATCGACGCGATCACGCCGGACCTGCTCGAACCGGCGCAGGAAGACCAGCGCCGGCTGCTGCGCGCCGACGCGCTGCGGGTGAGCTACCGGCCGGAGGAAGGCATCAAGGAAATCGAGGCTGTGGTGGCGGCCCAGCGTGCGCGCCTGGGCGCGGATTCGCCGGCAGTGTTCCAGAGCCTGCAGAAACTGGCCATACGCGAAGCCGACGCCGGCGATCTGGAGCGCGGCGAAACGCTGTTCAAGGACGTGCTCGCCCTGGCCGAGAAAAGCTTCAGCCGCACCTCGGCGCGCTACGCCGAAGCGCTCAGCGTCGGCGTTTCCATCGAGACACGGCGCAGGAATTTCGCCAAGGCCACCGAGTACCTGCAGCAGATCATCCCTATCCTGATCGATCAGGTGGGCGAAGTGCATCCGCGCGTGGCTTACCAATATCTCAACCTGGCCAGCATCTACGAGGAATCCGGCCAGCTGCCGAAGGCCGGCGAGTACTACGCCAAGGGCGCGGCTGTCGCCGAGCGCGTCTGGCTGGGCGACGATACCAACCTGCTGCTGTTCCGCGTCGCCGCGGCCAGCCATTTCGCCCTGGTCGACGACTGCGCCAGGGCGCTGGAACAGACCACGCGCGGCGTGCAGGCGAACCTGACCTATCCCGAGCTGCTCCAGAGCGACGGCGCGCCGCTGATGGAAGTGCTGCACGCCTACTGCGGCTATCGGCTCAAGCCCGACCCGGCCGGCCGCAGCACACTGGCCCGCGGCCTGAAAAGGGCGCAGGAAGCGGCGCAGGATGCAAGCGTGAAGCAGGCCGTGGCCCAGGTGGTGCGCCAGGCCGCCGCCCTGGGCGTGCAACCGGCGGAATGAAACACGCCGGCCGGCGCGAACGGGCGGCGGCGGCAATCTGGTATACGATGCCGCAATGCCCACGTCGCCCCGGCCGCTGCAGCTGCGCACCACGCTCGCCTATGCCCGCGGCGGCTATACCGCGGCGCTGGAGGTGGGCAGCAGCAATGCCTGCGTCAACGTGCTGCTGGATACCGGCAGCAGTACGCTGGCGCTGACCGGCAGCAAATACCGGCCGGACAGCGACAGCGCGCTCGGCGCCACCGCACTGGCCCAGCAAGTGACGTACGGCAAGGGCGCCTGGGCCGGCCCGGTCCTGCATTCGCGCATAGGCTTCGGCGAAGGCGATCAGGCGCGGCGCGTGGACGGCGCGGCCTTCGCCCTGGTGGAGAACGATGCCAGCGCTTTCTTCCGCAATGCCGACGGCATACTCGGCCTGGCCTACCGGCAGCTCAATCCCGCCCACGACATGACGGCGCCGCTGACCCGGCAGGGCCGCGATCCGGCGCTGACCTGGCCCTGGCCTTACGATCTTTCCAACGCCGAAGCCCTGGCCGCCTTCAAGCAGGAACTGCTGCAGCAGCCGCGCGTGACCCTGCAGCCGCTGTTCTGCGCGCTGGAGGGCGAGGGCCTGTTCGCCGACCGCTTCGCGCTGAGCGTGCGCCGCGCCGTGGTACACGTGACCGACGCGGCGGCGACGCCGGCGCAGCTCGCCGCCGATCCGCTCAACAGCGGCGTGCTGGTGCTGGGCGGCGGCGAGGAATGCCAAGCGCTGTACCGCGGCGGTTTCCAGGACGTGCGCATCCTGCACGATCTCTACTACAACGCGAACCTGCTCTCGGTGCAGGTCGGCGACCAGGAACCGATCGCGGCGGCACAGGTCGCGCCGCAGTACCGGGACGGCTGCGTCAGCAACGCCTTTATCGACACCGGAAGCAGTTTCCTCGCGTTGGAAGGCACGCTCTACGACGCCGTGCTGACCGGCTTCGCCGCGCACGATGCGTCCCTGCCGCAACTGATCCAGCGCTTCGAGGAACAGTTCCGCAACGAACAGGGCCTGCCCAACGAAGCCGTGGACACGCGCCGCTGGCCGGCGCTGCATTTCCGCCTGGAAGGCAGCAACGGCGGCGAAGTCTGCCTGCGCTGCGAACCGGCGCAGTACTGGCAGCGCAATGCGAACGTGGCGGGACAAAGCCTGTTCCTGCTGCTGCGCTGGAGCCGGCAAAGCGTGCTCGGCCTGCCGCTGCTGTGCGGCCGCTACTGCATCTTCGACCGCCGCGACGACGAATGCGGCCGCGTGCGCCTCGCCGATCTGCGCTGAACGCGCGCCGTACGCGCGGAACCGGAGCCGGCTCCGCGCGCGGCACGGCTTCACTGGAAGCCGTTGCGGAACAGCACGTCCTTGCGCCGTAGGGTCAACTGGGGCGCGCTGTTGACGTCGTCGAGCATCACCGGCGCGAGCTTGACCAGGCCCCAGCCCGCGGCCGCGAGCTGGGCGACAGTCTTGCTGCCGGCCTGGGGACAGGCGAACACGGTGGCGCTGGTCGGCGGCGACGCGCCGGAGGCCGGCTGCGACGGGCCGTAGCAGATATCGGCCGCGACCTGGGCCTGTACGCCGGCGCAGGCCGCCAGCAGCGCTGCGCCGCCGGCGAAACGGATAAGGGCGCGCATGATCAGGGCTTCTGTATCACGAGCTGCCAGGTGGTATCGGGAAAGTTCGGATTCGCGCCGGGCGTGGTCACCGGGGAAAGCTGCACCACCTGCCAGCCCGCTGCAGCGAGCTGGGGCAGGTTCAAATTGCCCGCTTGTGGACATTGGAACGTGACCGAGTTGGTCACCGGCGGCGGCGTAGGAATCGCCGCGACCTGGGGCGAATAGCAGATATCGGCCTGGCCGGCGAACGCCGGCGCCGCGAACACGGCCAGCACGGCGGCGAGGGAAAGCGGGTATTGCAACTTCATCACGGGCTCCTTGGGAACGTTTTCCTTGCGTACACCGCCCGCGCACGGCGCCGGCGGCCGGCCAACATAGCAGTTCGTCGGGCCGGGCATGTTTGAACCGCGTTAGGTTTCGCCGCGGCAAGCGCAAACGCCAGCCCCGCGGGACGGACAGCACGTTGCGGTGGCCGGACGGAGCAATGTTTTTCCGCAGCGGCGGCCGGACGGCAGCCGTACTCGCCTGTTCCCTGATGCGGACCTTTGCGTCCCGGGGAAAGCGTCTTTTGAGCAGCGGCACCGCGACGGCGACGCCATCCGCCGGTCCGCGAATCCCGCGGCACGCCGTCGGCCGCCGCGCGGCGGCAGCCCGCGCGGCTACCGCTGCGGCAGGCACCGATGAAACGCCAGTGTGCGAAACGCGGCCGGCATTCGCGCAGACAGGCAGCCAGCCGCAAGCTGCCGCCGGAGAAGCGCTAGCGATTCACCTCGAAGCCATCGGCAAACAGCGCATCGGCCGCCACCGCCGCGACGAACACGCCGCTGCCCCATTCCACCTGGCTCTGTCCGTCCGGATGCAGCGCGGCGATGAACACCAGGTCGCCGCGGTTGTTCAGGGCCGGCGCGCCGGAAAACACCGCGTCCGCGTTGTGCTGGCCTACCTGCCCCAGGCCCAGGTCGGTCGCGAGCCGGTCGCCCTTGCCGACCACGCGGCGCAGGTTGTCGCCATCGCCCACGTAGATAGCCTGTCCATCCGCATCGCGCGCGCGGAAGGCAACGAGGCCGTCGTCGTTGATGCTGGGCGGGAAGAATTCCAGTTCGCGGATCAGCCCGGCGGGATCGACCGCGGCAATCTCGCGCAATTCCACGCCGTCGTAGCGGTAGACCACGCGGCGGTTGTCGGCGAAGCGCGTGGCGATGAAGGCGATCCTGCCGTTGTCGCTGAGCGCGAGCGAATTGTCGAAGCGCGCGATCGGCGAGTTTGCGTCGGAGCCGCGGTCGGCGACCAGACGGGTGGAGCTGCCGTCGCTGGCGAAGCGGCGGATCTCGGTGGCGCTGGTGAAATCCGGCGAGGTCGCCACCTTCGCGACCAGGGCGCGGCTGTCGTCGAAGGACGGCGTGTACAGATAGGTAAAGCTGCTGCCCGGATCCAGCCCCTTGTCGGTGGCATGGAATGCCGCCGTGCCAGCCGCGACCGAGGCATAAGCGCGGCCGGCGCTGAAATTCGCCTGGAAACCGATCTGTCCGGCCGCATTGATCCCCGGCGCGGAATAGGTATTGGGGAATACCGGCGGCGTGGCCACGCGCGCGGCGGCAGCGGCGGCGTGATCGTAGCGGTAAATGCCGTCGGCGCCGCCGGTATCGCTGAGCAGGAACACGGCCAGGCCACTGTTATTGAGGCGCAGCGAAGCGGAAATCAGCGCATCCACCGGTCCGGTGAACACGATACTGCCGGTGCCGCCGGCACCGAACCACACACCGGGCCGGCTGTCCGCGCCATCGGGCACGATCTGCACCGGGAAAGCGACGCGGCCGCTGTCGTCGATATCGGCCGTGATGCTGTTGAAGGACGCGCCCGGCGGCAGGTTGTAGCCGTTGTCGTTGACGATGAGGTTGGTGCGCGCCTGGAGTTGCGGCGCGGCATAGCCGGGCAGCGCGGCATGGACGTTGCCGGCCAGGCCGGCGCAGAGAACACAGAACGTGGCGATGTTGCGGGTCATGCGCGGATCCTCCTGCGTTTGCCGCCGTCCGGACCGGGCTCATGCCCAGACCGGCACGCGGAGCCGGCCCGGCCGGCGGGAAAGCCACAAATTAGCGGGAATGGTGTGAAAAATTGGGGGAAGGATCACATCGCCGCGTCCAGGCCATGCAGGATCTACGGCCAATGTCGTAGTCTTGTGCGGCGGACATTCCCTGTCGTGGGCAGACGGCAGTCGCGGGTCCGCGCAATCCATACCCTCACACGCCGGCTTCAAAGACCGGCAAGGAGATGTCATGCGTGTTTTTTCTGCCCTGGGGCTCATTGCCCTGACCGCCGCCGGCCAGGCCCAGGCCGGCAGCTGCGAAACCAATTTCAGCAAGCAGGGCTCGCCCTTCACCGGCAGCAGCTACCGTTCCTCGGTAGCGCTTTCCGACCTCAGCGTCGCCAGCGCGATCAACCAGATGCGCGCCACCGCCCTGGAAAAGAAGATGAACGTGCTGGCCTTCGACGCCGAAGGCGGCAGCCTGCTGATCGAGGAGCCGGAGAGTTTCAAGCACAAGCCCATTCCCATGATCATCAGCGCGGCGCAGGAAAACGGCGTCACTACGGTGAGCATGGAAGTGAAGCTGGGCCGCGGCGCACTGACCAAGAGCGACGCCATGCGCGATGAAATCTGCAAGATGCTGGCGACGGTGAAGCCCGGCGCCGCCGGCGAACGCGCCGCCAAGGACGCCGAGGCGCGCACTGCCAGCGCCGGCCCGGAAAAGATCGACGCGCTGGCCTTCTCGCTCAAGCTGGCACGCCAGTCCAACGAGAACCAGTCCACCATCAACCCGCGCTACAAAGGCAAGAAATTCACGGTTACCGGCCGCGCCGCCTTCATCATGGAAGACGGCGACGACTACAACGTCGGCTACGACATACCCGAGCCCGGCGACATGCTGATCAAGCCGGGCCCGATGGATCCGCATTACAAGGTCTCGATCAGCTGCATCATGGCCAAGAACCAGACCGCCTACGCGCTGACCCTGCGCGAAGGCGACAAGATCGCCCTGACTGGCACCTTCTCGCGCTATGACCAGTTCAAGCACGTGGTCTGGCTGGAAGGCTGCGTCAAGAGCTGAGGCGCACGGCGCCGCAGACGGCCGTAGGGCTGTCTGCGGCGTCCGCGGCCGCGAGGCGCTTCAGTCCACGGGTTCGCCGCGGTAGTAGCGGTGCCGGGCCAGCTGCAGCAGCGCCAGGTCTTCGTGCGTGTCGCCGTAGGCGTAGATTTCGCCGTAGCGCGCAAGATCGTAGTGCGCGCGCACGCGGCGCGCCTTTTCCTCGCCGGCGCACTGGGCGCCGGCATAGCGGCCGCTGAGACGCCCGTCCATCACTTCCAGCCGCGAGCACAGGCAATCGACCTGCTGCGCACGGCACCAGTGCGCCAGATACACGTCCAGCGCACCGGATACCACCACGACCGTATCGCCGCGCTGCTGATGCCAGCGCAGCCGCTCCAGTGCCCGCGGCCGCAGCACCGGGGACAGCGCTTCGCGCGCGAAGCGTTCGCCGCTGCGGGCGTAAACCTGTTCGTCGAGACCGCGCAGGCAGTAGCTCACCAGCCGCTCGCGCAGGAAATGCGCACTGACCCAGCCCAGGCGGTAGCCCAGCAGCAGCGGCGCGAACAGCACGGTGCCCAGCGCCACCCGGGCACGCGGCGTGGCGGTGCGCAGGAAATCGGGGAACATCTCGCGGTCGGTCAGGGTGCCGTCGAAATCGAACAGGGCCAGGCCAGGCGCCTGGTCCATGCGGCCCGGCCCGGAAGGCTCCGCGGGCGTGGGCGGCGCGGCTTCCGCAACGGAAAGGTGAGCGGCGGTCATCATCAGCGCCGGCGCCGGACGGCGGACGGGGTTTTCTGCGCGGCGGCGGCGGGCGCGGCCACCTGCCGCACCAGCCACAACATGGCCGCGCGCGTCGCCGCGGCATCGGCGCCCGCGTCGATCTGCAATGCGGCGCGATCGAACGCAGCGGCGAGCAGTTGGGCTATCGCATCCACCGCCACCGTCGCATCGGCCAGGCCGGTTTCGAGCAGACCGGCGCGCAGGCTGGCGGCGGCATTCGCCGCGTCCACCGCCAGGCTGTCGGCCACACCCAGCGCGGCCGGCCCTTCGATCAGCAGCAGACGGGTGCGGCCGGGGACGGTCATCGCATCCAGATAGGCCTCGCTGCCGGCCAGCAGCGCTTCCTGCGGCAACCGCTGCGCCGGCGCAGCGGCCTCGATCGCTGCCTGCACCGCCTGCGCTTCCTGCTGCAGCACCTGGCGGAACAGATCCAGCTTGTCCACGAAGTGGTGGTACAGCGCACCGCGGGTGATGCCGGCCGCGGCGCAGATATCCGGCGTGGAGGTGTCGCCGTAGCCGTGCTGCACGAATAGTTCGCGCGCGGCCTGCAGCAGGGCGGCGCGGGTGGCCTCGGTGCGGTCGCGGTTGCTGCGCGGCGTGACGGGCGTGGGCTGGGCTTTGCGCCGTTGCATACATACAGCCTGTATGTTAGTTTGAAATCCGCATACAGTCTGTATGTAAATCCGGAGCGGCACAACATGAAAGTCAGCAGCTACTACCCCGTGCTCATGTGCGCCGATGTCGCGGCTACCGCGCGCTTCTACCAGCAGCACTTCGGCTTCGTCGCCCTGTTCAGCAGCAACTGGTACGTGCACCTGCAGCTGCACGACGATGCCGACGTCAACCTGGCTGTGCTCGACGGCCAGCACGAAACCATCCCGGCCGCGGACCGCGGCACCGCCGCCGGCCTGCTGCTGAACTTCGAGGTGGACGACGTGGACGCGGTGCACGACCGCCTGCGCGCCGCCGGCCTGCCGATACGGTGCCCGCTGCGCGACGAGGCCTTCGGCCAGCGCCACTTCATCACGGCCGATCCCAACGGCGTGCTGATCGATGTCATCACGCCGATTCCGCCCTCGGGTGAGTTCGCCGCCCAGTACGCAGCCGGCGCGCTGCCGGACTGAGCCGCGCCCGGGCTTCACAGACGGGCCGCAAGCCGCTACGTTGGCCCGCCCCGCGCCGCGAGCCCGTCCGTGTTCACACAAGCCCTGGTACGTGCACCCAGCTCCAACTTCGCCGCCGGGCTGACGCGGGAAAATCTGGGCGTTCCCGACCACGCCCTGGCCCTGCGCCAGCATGCGGCCTATTGCGATGCGCTGCGGCGCTGCGGCCTGGACGTGCACGAACTGCCGCCCGACCCGCGCCACCCCGACGCCACCTTCGTCGAGGACACCGCCGTGCTGCTGCCGCGCTGTGCCGTGCTGACCCGCCCCGGCGCGCCCAGCCGCGCCGGCGAAGTCGAAGCCGTAGGCCAGGCATTGCGCGCGCAGGGCCTGGTCCTGCAGCAGATCGAAGCGCCGGGCACGCTGGACGGCGGCGATATCTGCGAAGCCGGCGAGCACGTCTTCATCGGCCTGTCGGCGCGCACCAATGCGGCCGGCGCCGAACAGCTGGCGCGGTGCCTCGCCGCCGCCGGCTACGCCAGCAGCCTGGTCGATGTGAGCGACATATCCAGCATCCTGCACCTCAAGAGCGGGCTGAGCTGGCTGGGCGACGGGCGCCTGCTGCTGATCGAGGCGCTGGCCGGGCATCCGGCGTTCGCCGGCTACGACCGCATCGTGGTCGATTCCGACGAAGCCTATGCGGCCAATGCGGTGCGCGTGAACGCGCATGTGCTGGTCGCCGCCGGCTATGCGCGCACCACGGCGCGGCTGCGCGAGGCGGGCTATGCACCGCTGGAGCTGGACATGAGCGAATTCCGCAAGATGGACGGCGGCCTGAGCTGCCTTTCCCTGCGCTACTGAGAGCCCGCCCGATGAGTGTGACCACGACGCCGCGCCTGCGGCTGGAACGTTTCAGCGAAGCCGACGACGCCTTCATCCTGCGCCTGGTGAACGAGCCGGCCTGGCTGCAGTACATCGGCGACAAGGGCGTGCGCACGCTGGACGATGCGCGCGGCTACCTGCGCAACGGCCCCATGGCCATGTACGAACGCCACGGCCACGGCCTGTACCGCATCGACCACGCCGGCAGCGGCGCGCCCATCGGCATGTGCGGCCTGATCAAGCGCGACAACCTCGACGATGTCGACATCGGCTACGCCCTGCTGCCCGAGCACTGCGGCCAGGGCTATGCCGAGGAAGCCGCCCGCGCGACCCTGCAGCTGGCGCGCGAGCAGTTCGGCCTGCGCCGCGTGGTGGCCATCGTCACGCCGGGCAATGCGCGCTCGACCCAGCTGCTGCACAAGCTGGGGATGCGCTACGAAAGAAACGTCGAGATGCAGCCCGGCAACGTGCCCGAGCTTTACGCCATCGAGTGGTAGCCGCGGCCCGCCTGGTACGCCGCGGCGCCGCGAGCGCAAGCGCTCCGATCCAGGCCGCGTGCGAACCGCAGCCGTTCAGCGCCGCCATACCGCCCAGGCCAGAAGCAGCCAGCCCGCGATCAGCAGCGTGCCGCCGAGCGGCGTGACCGCGCCCAGCCAGCGCGGCGCGCCCAGCACCAGGGCGAACAGGCTGCCGGAGAACGCGCAGCTGCCCGTCAGAAAAGCCGCCGCGGCCGCGCGCGCCGCGCCGCCGGTGGCCGCGCCGGCCGCGAACAGCGCCGCCAGCACATGCCAGAACAGGTAGCTGGTGCCGGTCTGCCAGACGGCGAGCTGGGCCGGTTCCAGGCTGGCGCGCAGCGCATGCGCGCCGAATGCGCCCAGGCCGACGCCAAGCGCGCCCAGCACAGCCGCCAGGGCGAGAAGAGTTCGGGAGGAAGGCATGCACGGGCTCCGCAGCGGCAGTGGCGGAGCATAGCCGCACCGCGGGCGCGGTGCTGCCGCTGCGACGCTGCGCCCCGCAGCGCGGGGCGAAGTCGCCGCGACGGCCGGTTGCAGCCGGACCGGCGCGGCGACCGCTCGGGGGGAAGAACCAAAAACCTGCGCCGTCCGTGGCGCCTTGCGACTGCTCCTTGAACCTAACGCGGAAATTTGCGGCCCTGCGCATCAGCCGGGCCGCAAAAATCGCCGACATCCTTGCGGCGTCACGGTATTGCAGGATCGTTACAGTAGCGAGTCCGCTGCGCACCTCCCTTGCGGGAAAGCTTCCTGCCGCGGTGCGGCAGCGTGACTGCTGCTTCAAACGCCCTGCCCGGCCTGAACCGAACCGTTTCATCGCTTCCTGCGTGTCTGTTCCAGCGCCTGCGTCCGCTCCGCCGCACCCTGCCGCCATCGCGCGCACGCTGCCGCATGAAGGCGCAAGGCCGTCATGAAGAGGTGTCTGCCGTAGGGGTAGGACGATGAGGCCGGGCGACTGCGCCGGACGAAAAGCATCTTAATCCAGCCATGTCGCAACGCACAATACGTTGCTATTTCAGTTTTGTGCACAAATAAAAAAGCCGCAGGACCAGCCTGCGGCTTGACTCAATGACTTGCGTCGATTTGTACGGACAGCAATGACGCTGTTTCGAATTTTTGGCAAAAATCCGCGCGTATGCGCAACGCTTATTTCTTCGTTGCCGCGGGCTTCTGTTCCAGCGGTTTGAGCAGTTCGTCCACGCTCTTGTCCAGGTTGGCGAATTTGTGCTGCGGCAGGGCGAAGGTCCAGCCCTCGAAGCGCTGCTTCAGCGCGGCGACTTCGCTGTCCACCGCGGCGAAGCGGTCGGCCTTGTCCTTGGCCGGATCGCTGACCGCCGCTGGCGGCGCGGCCGGCTTGGCGTCCTTGGCGTCCTTGGCATCGGCCGGCTGGGCGGCCTGCTGCGCTTCGTAGTCCGCCTTGGCCTTGGCCTGGGCTTGCGTCACCGCCGCCTCCGCAGCAGCGGCATCCTTGTCGGCGCGGAACTGGGCGTAGAACTTGGTCTCGTCCTTTTTCCAGGCCGTCACCTCGACCACGACGCCGTCAAAGGTGGAGTATGTGGCGCGGAATACCTTGTCGGCCGGCGGCGGGTTCTGCGCGGCCGGGAACACGTCCTCGAAGTTCAGCCCGGCCAGGGTGGTGCCCAGGGTGTTGGCGGCGAACTCGGAACTGAGTTCGCGCCCCTTGGGCAGGTCGGCCACCTGGTAGTTGGTGTCCGCGGCCTGGGTCTTGAAACCGCGCAGCGGCTTGGCATCGGGCTTGTGCAGGCTGAACTCGCGCACGCGCGTGGCCGGGATGTCGGTGATGGACGCATCCAGCCAGTAGGTGGGGTTCTTGTCCGGCGCGATATTGCCCTTGGCCAGCCAGCTCTGCTTGTCGCCGGCGCGGCGCACGAAGGTGCCGTCGCCGCGCGGGCTGACCGTGCCCACGATAAGCTGGGCCGGCTTGCCCAGGCCGTCCAGCGTCACCAGCACGCCCTTGGCCTCGGCCGCGCTGATGTCGCTGACGCCGAGGTCGGCGTAGCGCTGCTCGTTGGCGGTCTTCTGCTCGATCAGGCGCGCCTGGCTCAGCTTGAGCAGGTATTCGCGCACCTTGCCCGCATCGGCGCGGTAGCCGCCTTTTTCTTTCAGCGTCCAGCCCTGGCCGCCTTTTTCCAGCGTGGCGATCGGCTGCGAACCCGGGCCGGTCAGGCCCAGGCTCTTCACGTCGTTGAGATGATCGGCGAGTTCGGGCAGCGCGTAGCTGGCCGTCTGCGCGCCTTCGCTATGCGGCTTGCGCGAGCTGTTGATCGCCGCCGCGGCAATCAGCGCCACCGCCGCGGCCACGCCCAGGCCGATCACGGTCTTGGAATTCATGTGGTTCATGCCGGGTCTCTCCCTGTGCTCAGTTCTTGCCGCGGCGGCGCGCGCCGAAGCCGGCAAAACCGAGCGCAGCAATCACGATCAGCAGCGGCACCAGCAGGATGTTGATGAACTTCAGGCGGGTGCCCAGGGCCTCGATGTCGGCATCGAGCTTGCGCCGCACCTCGCGCAGTTCCTTGCGGATCTCGACCTTGCGCTTGAGGAAGTTGTCCAGTTCCTTCTTCTGCTCCGGCGACAGCACCATGGCCTGGTCCTGGCTCTTGGCGCTCTGCAGTTCGGTGAGCTTGCGCTCGGTCTCGCTCAGCTCGTTCTGCAGTTTCTGTTCGTGGCTGCGGAAGTTGTCGTCGGCCTCGCGCTTGAGTTCTTCCACGCGCGTGAACGGACGCTGCGAGGTGGCGCGGCCGCGAATGGAGATCAGGTCCGAATCGCCGGCCAGGTTGTCGACGGCATTGACCACCAGATCGCCGTTGTTGGCGAAGGCGTTCAGCACCTTCTGGCCGAAGAAGTTCTGCACCTGGGCCCAGAGCCGGTCGCTGAGGATGTCGGTATCGGCAAACAGCACTACCGCGTTCTTTTCCTTGGCCTCGGCCAGATGACCGGCGCCGCTGCGTTCCGGGAACGCGGTCTTGAACTGGCCTTCCAGGCGCGCGGCAAGCACGAAGGGCTGGCCGGTAGGCTTGAAATCCTGCAGCAGCGCGCTGGGATCGCTGAGGAACTTGAGGCGCTCGGCCGGCACGCTCATGGACTGGTCGCTGGACTGGATCAGCGCGACCAGCTTGGAAGGGCTGTCCTTGGCCAGCTCGAAATAGCCGACCGTGGACATGTTCACCGATTCCAGATTCGCCGTGATCACGTCGTCGCGGCTGAGATCCTTGTGGGTGAAGCCCAGTATTCCCGGATGGCGCACCGGCGGCGCGTTCGGCGCAATGCTGATCTGCAGTGCGTGGGCGCGGTCCAGCACCACCTTGTCCTTGGCGTAGTCCACGCCCCAGGCCTTGAACAGCTTGGCCAGATCCGAAGACTTGTCGGCGAACATGGCCGCCTGCGGGTTCTCCGGATCGGCGCCGGACTGATCCTGCTCGGCATTGGGATCGACGAACACCAGCAGATGGCCGCCGCGCAGCACGAACTGGTCCAGCGCATAAAGCGCGTCGTCGCTGAGTTCCTTGGGATGCACCAGCACGGCGACGTTGACGTCCTTGCCGATCTCCTTGAGCTGGGTCGGATTGGTCTCGCGCACGTCGAACAGCTGCGACAGCTGCGAATACACCGCCCAGGGCTCGCGCATCTGGCGCGTGGCCTGGTCGAAGCCCATGCTCATGGGCAGGCTGCTGATGAAGGTGACGGCGGGCTTCTTCACCACGGTGAGATCGTGGATCAGCTTGGCCACGTCATATTCGAGGAAGGTTTCTTTCTCCGGCTGGAAGAACGGAATCACCGCCGTGCCGTTGGTGGAATTGGTGCCGGCCAGGCCGAAATAAGCTTTCTCGCCGGCGGCGCTGATGGGCACGGCCTGCAGGCCGTAGCCGGCGGCGGCATCCTCCTCCTCGGAGAACGGCAGCGGGTCGATCACGCTGAGCTTGATCTTGCCGTTGGCGCGGGCGGCCATTTCCTCCAGCAGCTCGCGCACGCGCAGGTAGTAGGTGCGCAGCTGCGGGATGTCCTCGGTGGATTTGTCCGAGTAGTAAAGGTACAGGTTGATCGGCTCGTCCAGCTTGCCGAGGATGTTCCTGGTACCGTCGGACAAGGTATACAGGTTGCTTTGGGTAAGGTCCACGCGCGCGCCGCGGAACAGCACGTTGCTGATCAGCACGACGGCGACGAAGAGGACGGCGAGGATCAGCAGCGCGCTGCCGGTCAAGGTCTTGCGGTTGAATGCCATGGCGGGTCGCTCCTCAGTCGGCCTTCTTCAGATCGATCACGATGGCCGTGGCGTACAGCCACACGCCGATCGCCAGCGCGAAATAGATCAGGTCGCGCAGATCGACCACGCCTTTGGAAATGGCCTGGAAATGGGCGAACAGGCTCAGGCCCGCAATCGCATCGACCACGCCCTGGGGCAGGAACGACTGGAAGAAGCCCAGCACCAGCGGGAAGCCGGCCAGCAGCAGCAGGAAGCAGATCACCACGGTGAGGATGAAGGCGACCACCTGGTTGCGCGTGGCGGCCGAGAGGCAGGAACCGATGGCGAGGAAGGCGCCGGCCATGAGCAGGCTGCCCAGGTAGCTCGCGACAATGACGCCGTTGTCGGGATCGCCGAGGTAGTTGACCGTGATCCAGATGGGGAAGGTCAGCGCCAGCGCAATCGCAATGAAGGCCCAGGCGGCGAGGAACTTGGCCAGCACTGCCTGCCACATGGTGATGGGCAGGGTCAGCAGCAGTTCTATGGTGCCGCTCTTGCGCTCCTCGGCCCACAGCCGCATGGCGATGGCCGGTACCAGGAACAGGTACAGCCAGGGATGGAAGCTGAAGAAGGGCTGCAGGTCGGCCTGGCCGCGCTCGTAGAAGCCGCCGAAATAGAACGTCATCGCACCAGCCAGGATCAGGAAGATGACGATGAAGACGTAGGCGACCGGCGTGGCGAAATAGCTCGCCAGCTCGCGCCGGAATACGGTGCTGACCGGGCTCATGCGCGGGCCTCCTTGGCGTGCGGCAGGGTAATGGCGCGGAACACCTCGTCGAGGCGGCCGGCTTCCAGCTGCAGTTCGCTGACGGCGATGTTCTGCGACTTCAGCACTTCGCTGATCGCGGTGAAGATGGCGCGGCCCTTCTTGGGGAAGGCGGTGATGCGGTGATCCTGCGGGTCGATCTCGATGCTGTCGATATCGGCGACCCGGGCCAGCGCCTCGCGCGCGGCGCCGGTGTTGTGCGCGGTCAGCGACACGGCGCCGTGATAGCGCGAGCGGGCTTCCAGTTCGGCCGGGGTGGCGTCGGCCAGCAGCTTGCCGCCGGCGATGACCACGGCGCGGGTGCAGACCGCGTGCACTTCTTCGAGGATATGAGTGGAGATGATGATGATCTTGTCCGGCGCCATCGCATTGATGAGGCTGCGCACCTCGTGCTTCTGGTTCGGATCCAGGCCGTCGGTGGGCTCGTCCAGGATCAGCGCGGGCGGATCGTGCAATATGGCCTGGGCCAGGCCTACGCGGCGCTTGAAGCCCTTGGACAAGGTATCTATGGACTGGCCCAGCACGCCTTCCAGCTGCAGCCGGCCGATCACGTCGTCGATGCGCTGCTTGCGCCGCTCGCCGGCGAGGCCGCGCACGTCGGCAATGAATTCGAGGAAGCTGCGCGGCGTCATCTCGCCGTAGCTGGGCGCGCCTTCGGGCAGGTAGCCCAGCGCGCGCTTGGCCTCGATGGGCTGGCTTTCCACGTCATGGCCGCAGACTTTCGCGCTGCCGGCGGTGGGCGCGAGAAAGCCGGCGATCATCTTCATCGTGGTGGATTTGCCGGCGCCGTTGGGGCCGAGGAAGCCGAGCACCTGGCCAGGCTCGACCTTGAACGAAATGCCGTCGACGGCAGTGAAGCTGCCGTAGCGTTTCGTCAGTTGCGAAGTTTCTATCATCGTCCTGTCACTCATGAATTCCAGTGCAAGCCGCTCCCCGGCCACGCGCTGCTGCGCGGACGAGCGGAACGACGATGGATTTTCCGGCGCGGATCACCAGGCCGGCATGCGCTCGCGGCAGGCGGAGCGCGTCGGAATGTACCGCAAAGTTAAAAGAAAGTTCCCGCCCGCCGCATTGTGCCGGACACAAAGGAATCTCTGGATTTGAGTAGCCGAGCCTCCGCGTCAAACAGCGGCCGGCCCCGGCGTAGCGGAGGCGGGGCTGCCGCACTGGCCCCGCGAGATCAGGAGAACAAGCCGCGGCAGCGCGGCGCTTGTCCGGCCGCACAAAGAAAAAGCCCCCGCAATGCGGGGGCTTTTCGTGCAGCGCAGCTGCAGACTCAGTGCTGGCCGGAGGCCGCCGCCGGAGTCGCGGCCGGATCCGTCGCCGCCGGCGGTGCCGGGGCCGGTTCGTTGGCGACTACGTTGTCGGTGATCGGCAGGTAGACCTTGAACTGCTGCTCGTCGACGGCAGTGGTGGCCGGATCGGTCAGCGGCAGGTCGAAGTAGCGGTTGGTGCTGTCGTTGAAGCGATAGCCCATCGACATGGCATAGGCCTTGAGCGCCAGGCGCATCAGCGGCAGGCCGGCCGGGCTGCCCACCCAGGTGGTGACCAGGGCCTTGCCGGTATAGCCGGTGCGCGCGACCACATTGCCGGAGACCACCAGGTTGCCCTTGCGGTCGTACTGGCCCGGGACCGGTGCCGGCGGCTCGGCTTCCTCGGCATTCTGTTCAGCCAGGCTGGGCGGCTGCGCCGGACCGATGACGAAGTCCTTGCCGTCGATCTTGATGTTGGGGCTGCTGACCGGCTGGGCCACTTCAAACACGTAGTTCTCGTCGCCCCACTCCACCGTGATGGTCTGGCGCGGGCCGGCGGCGGTGAGGTTGTTCTTCTTCATCACGGCCTGGATTTCTTCCATGGCCTTGACGGTGGCGGCGTCGACTTCGTCCAGGCTGCGCGGCGCGGTCGTGGCGACGACCAGCTGCGGCTGCGCCGGCACATCGGCGATGAAGATTTCGGTCTGGGTGTAGTCGACGTTGGGAATCGACGCCATCTGCTGCTGCAGGCTGGCCAGGTTGAGCTGGATCTGGGTAGCCGGGTCGCCGTTGATATAGAGACCGGAATAGCGCGCGATCAGATCCCAGCCGTAGTCCACGTCATAGGCCCAGGTCACCTTGGTGATGCGGCCGTTCTTCTGCGGCTCCAGGCTGATGGTGTAGCGCTTGTTCTCGCCCTTCCACGGACCGTCGACCTTCCAGACGATAGTCTTGTCCTGGTCCTTCTCGACCACTTCGTAGCTGCCGTTGCCCGGATTGGGCTTGCTGCTGGTCCAGCTGATCTTGGCGCCCTTGCCCGAGCCCGGGCCTTCCAGGGCGAACTTGGCCTGGCTGTCCATCATCCGCACCGAACCCCATTCAGGGAAGCGGCGGAAATTGCTCAGCATGTCGTCGATGTGGCGCAGGTTGTGGCTGATGTCCACGGACCGTTCGATGTGGCCCGACGACGGCAGCGCCAGCCCCACTACGACGGCCAGCGCGAACACGATGATCGCGGCCACAATGAACTCAAGAATACGCGTCATTCCAGGTGTCTCCAGGACTATTCCGCCGGGCGGTCACGAAGCCGCCGCCTATCGCAGGGTAGAAACGGCCGATGCCCGGTGCACGCCCAAGCGCGACGCAGACCGGAATCGCCGAGTCGCGCATGGTACTTGCTCCGGATCACGATGGCTATTACCTGAATTGCAGTAACAAACCATCTTGACGAACCGGTGCGTGATCGGCGTCGCGGATGTAATTCCTTGTAACAACAGCAGCTTGGACGGGCACGGCAAAACCGCCGCCGGAGCCGGCGCAGGCATGCCCGGAGGTCCGGCCCGCAAGCAGCGCAACGCCGCCGCCGCGGCCGTTCAGACTATGCCCAGCTCGAAGGCCTTGAGCACCGCCCGGGTGCGGTCGCGCACGCCGAGCTTGGAAAGAATGTTGGAGACGTGGTTCTTGACGGTTCCCTCCGCCACGCCCAGGGAATTGGCAATCTCCTTGTTACTGTAGCCGCTGGCCATCAGCCGCAGAATCTCGGTCTCGCGGTCGGTCAGCGGATCGGGCCGGTCCAGGCTGACGAAATCGTTCTGCATGCGCTCCAGCCCGGAGTACAGCCGCTGGGTCGCGACCGGCACCACCTGGGAGCCGCCGGCGGCGACGGTCTTGACCGCGTTGACGAGCTGGTCCAGCGACACATCCTTGAGCATGTAGCCGCGCGCGCCGGCCTTGAGCCCGGCCAGCACCAGCTGGTCGTCGTCGAAGGTGGTCAGGATGATGGTCGCCGGCAGCTGGTTGGCCTGGGCCAGGGCGTTGAGCACGTCGATGCCGCTCATGCCGGGCATGCGCAGGTCCAGCAGCACCACGTCGGGCTTCTTCTGCGGGATCAGTTCTACCGCCTGGGCGCCATCGGCGGCCTCGGCAATGACCCGGATATCGTCGGAAAGCTCAAGCAGGCTGCGGATGCCCTGGCGTACCAGGGTCTGATCGTCCACCAGCAGGACTGAAATCATGCAGTTGTCTCCAAGGGCAGCCAGGCATCCAGGGCGAAGCCCCGGTCCCGCGCCGTAGTGATGTGCAGACGGCCGCCGAACTGGGCCAGGCGCTCGCGCATGCCGGCCAGGCCGTTGCCGGGGTTGAGATTCTCGCTGCCGCGCCCGTCGTCGCGGGCGTGCACCACGACTTCGTTGCCGATCTGCTCGAAACGCAGCCAGAGGGTACGCGCGCCGGAATGGCGCACCGTGTTGGTGATGATTTCCTGGGCGCAGCGCAGCAGCACATGCGCCCGGTGCGGGTCTTCCACCGCGAAGCGCTGCGGCAGCTCCAGGCGGATATCCAGGTTGGGCACGCCTTCGATCAGGGTATTGAGCGCCTGGGTCAGGTCTATGCTGTCGTTGTCGCGCATCTGGCTGACCACTTCGCGCACGTCGGTCAGCAGCAGCTTGGCCACCGACTGGGCTTTGCGCACGTGTTCCTGCGCCGGCTGCTGCACCAGGTGGCTGGCCACTTCCAGGTTCAGGCTGAGCGCGGTCAGGTGGTGGCCGACCAGGTCGTGCAGTTCGCGCGCAATGCGCAGGCGTTCGGAAATGCGGCTGGATTCGGCCAGCAGCGCGCGCGTGGCGCGCAGCTCGGAATTGAGCCGGCGCTGCTCGTCGCGCGCCTCGCCCTGCTGCTTGGCGATCAGCGAGATGAAGAACACCAGCGCGGTGATGCCCAGGTACAGGCTGGACTGCATGATGGCCAGGCCCAGGGTGAAGCCCGGATAGCTCGCGATCACCGGCACCTGGATGTAGTTCTGCACCACCATGCAGATCAGCGCCACTTTCAGCGGCATCAGCCAGGGCAGCAGCATGGCCAGGATCACCAGCAGGTAGGCGCTGAGGCCGCTCTGGCTGTACCAGCCTATGGCGATGGCCAGGCCGACCAGCACCGCCAGCAGCACGATCTTCAGCGGCACGAAGCGGCGGCTGCCGAGCTTCAGCAGCAGCAGCCAGAACACCAGGCCGAACACGGCATAGCTGATGATCCAGGCCCACAGATGCCACAGCGGCCGCTGGTATTCGGTGAATTCCGCGACCAGGCCGTCGTAGCGCAGCAGCGGCATGCCCACCGAGAGATAGGTGAACAGCCCGGCGTAGCGCATCAGGCGGATGTGGTTGATCTGGGTTATCTGCATGGCCGCAATGATAGGCGCGGCGCGGCCGCGGCGTACCTGTCCGAAGTCATCGCAATGCAGCAAAGGCGTTTCCGTCCGGATTGCCGCGCCGCGGCCGGCCCGGACCGGCGCCCAAAAAGTGGACCGCGACGGGGCCGCTGCCGGACCGGTTTGTACTTACCAATCCTTAACATACCTGCCTTCTCCCCGCCTGCGAACTTCCCGCGCTGCGTCATGGCTACCGCCCCGGCTGCATGCGATACTTGCCCAATCCGTGGGCGCCTTCGGTAGGCCGCCCCGCAATACCGCTGGAGCAACGAATGGCCATCGCCATCCGCGACGTGCGCGAGCACGAGCTGGATTCCGTCCTCGCCCTCAACAACGCCGCCGGCCCTACCATCCTTGCCCTGGATTCGACCCGAATCCGCTGGTTTTTCGACAATGCCGACTATTTCCGCGTCGCCGACGTCGACGGCCACATCGCCGGCTTCCTCATGGCCATGCGCGAAGCCAGCGACTACGACAGTCCGAACTACCGCTGGTTCTGCGAGCGCTACGCGAATTTCGTCTACATAGACCGCATCGTCGTGGCCAAGCCCTACCGCGGCCTGGGCCTGGGCCGGGTGTTCTACGCCGATGCCACCAGCTTCGCCGAGGTGCGCGTGCCGGTGCTGTCCTGCGAGGTGTTCCTGGAGCCGCGCGACGATGTCTCGGTGCTGTTCCACGGCACCTACGGCTTCCAGGAAGTGGGCCAGCAGATCATGCCGGGCCTGAGCCGCCGCGTGAGCCTGCTGGCCAAGCAGCTGCCCAGCTACGAGTTCGTGCGCAGCACCTACCTGGAAGGCCCCACCGGCCAGTTGCCCAACCAGCCCTGGCTGGCCCAGCGCAAGCGCAGCGGCCCGCCCACGCCGCGCCGCGCCGCCGGAGGACTCTGATCCCATGGCGCGCCCCCTGCCCAGCTTCGAACCGGTGGGCGAACTGAAGTTCGGCCAGGTCGGCATCGCCAACCTGCGCCTGAAGAGCCTGGACGAGGCCGCCCTGGCCCAGGAACTCCGCAACAAGCTGGAAACCGCGCCGCAGCTGTTCCGCCGTGCGCCGGTGGTGCTGGATCTCAGCCACCTGCCGCAGCTGCCGGACGAGGCCACCGTGCGCTCGGTGCTCGCCGTGATCCGCTCCAGCGGCATGCTGCCGGTGGGCCTGGCCTACGGCACCAGCGAGAACGAAGCCCTGGCCGTGGCGCTGGATCTTCCACTGTTTGCCAAATTCCGCGCCGCCTACGAGAGCGCCGCCGGCGCGATCGAGGCCGCACCGCCCGCCGCCGCCGCGCCGGAACCGCCGGCCCGCGCCACCCCGCCGCCGCCCAGCGCCCAGCGCGGCCCGGCCAGCCTGCTGCAGACGCTGCCGGTGCGCTCGGGCCAGCAGGTCTACGCCCGCGGCACCGACCTGGTCATCACGGCCATGGTCGGCAACGGCGCGGAGGTGATCGCCGACGGCTCGGTGCATGTGTACGCGGCGCTGCGCGGCAAGGCCATCGCCGGCGCCCAGGGCGACGCCAGCGCGCGCATCTACTGCCAGGATTTCCAGGCCGAGCTGGTTTCCATCGCCGGCCACTACCGCGTATTCGAAGACATCCCGGCGGACCTGCGCGGCAAGCCCGTGCAGGTCTGGCTGGAGGGGGAAAAGCTGCTGCTGGCCAGGCTCGGCCCGCAGCAATAAATAAGCAAAAAGAGCCAAAGTGGAATTGGAGAGAGCAACTTGACTGAATTCATCGTCGTCACCTCCGGCAAGGGCGGAGTCGGCAAGACCACTTCCAGCGCCTCGATCGCCGTAGGCCTGGCCAGGCACGGCAAGAAAGTCGCGGTGATCGACTTCGACGTGGGCCTGCGCAACCTCGACCTGATCATGGGCTGCGAACGCCGCGTGGTCTACGACTTCGTCAACGTGATCCACCAGGAATGCACGTTGAAGCAGGCGCTTATCAAGGACAAGCGCTACGAGAACCTGCACGTGCTGGCCGCCTCGCAGACCCGCGACAAGGATGCGCTGACCAAGGAAGGCGTCGAGCGCGTGCTCAACGAGCTGCGCGACGAAGGTTTCGACTACGTGGTCTGCGATTCGCCGGCCGGCATCGAGAAAGGCGCCTTCCTGGCCATGTATTTCGCCGACCGGGCGATCGTCGTGGTCAATCCGGAAGTGTCCTCGGTGCGCGACTCCGACCGCATCCTGGGCCTGCTTTCCTCCAAGACCCGGCGCGCCGAGACCGGCGCCGCGCCGGTGGTACAGCACCTGCTGCTGACCCGCTACAACCCCACCCGCGTCGCCGCTGGCGACATGATGAGCATAGACGACGTCAAGGAAATCCTCGGCATCGAAGTGCTCGGCGTAGTGCCCGAATCCGAAGGCGTGCTGGCCGCTTCCAACGCCGGCATCCCGGTGATCCTGGACGAGAACTCCAACGCCGGTCACGCCTATGACGACGCGGTCGCGCGCCTGCTCGGCCAGGACCGTCCCATGCGTTTCCTCGAAGCACCGAAGAAAGGCATCCTGTCACGACTGTTCGGGAGCTGAGCATGGGCCTGTTCGATTTCCTGCGCGGCAGCCCCAAACAGACGGCGACCATCGCCAAGGAGCGCCTGCGCATCATCGTCGCCCAGGAGCGCAGCGCCCGCGGCAGCCCGGACTACCTGCCGCTGCTGCGCCGCGAACTGCTGGAAGTGATCCGCAAATACGTCAACGTCGACCAGGATGCCATCGACATCCAGGTCAAGCGCGACGGCGACCACGAAGTGCTGGACCTCACCGTGACCCTGCCCGACAAGGCCGGCGCCGCCGCCACCGCGGCCGCGCGCGAAGCCTGAGGCGCCGCGCCGGCGCGAGTCACGCATGCCGCCTTCCGCGACCCA
Organism: Tahibacter harae; assembly: GCF_024437735.1. Classification (GTDB taxonomy): domain Bacteria; phylum Pseudomonadota; class Gammaproteobacteria; order Xanthomonadales; family Rhodanobacteraceae; genus Tahibacter; species Tahibacter harae. The sequence goes on from NZ_JANFQO010000001.1 coordinate 354,616, forward strand.
TCCGCCGGATCATTGCGCCGCCGGCGCCGTGCTGACCCTGGCCGAACTGGACCCGGCGCCGCTGCGCACGCTGCTGGCGGCACACGGCCTGGAACTGGTCGAAGTGGCCGACGGCGCGCCGATTCCCGGCAGCTACTGGGGCGAACCCGAGGCCGGGCTGATCGGCTGCAAGGTCTATGTGCGCGGCGATACGCCGGTGCATTCGGCCCTGCACGAAGCCTGTCACCTCATCGTGCAGCCGCCGGAACGGCGCGCCCTGGTGCATACCGACGCCACCGACTCGGTGGCCGAGGAAGACGCTACCTGCTACCTGCAGATCGTGCTCGCCGGGCAGCTGCCCGGCGTAGGCTCGGCGCGGCTGATGCAGGACATGGACAGTTGGGGCTATACCTACCGCCTGGGCTCCACCCGCGCCTGGTTCGAACAGGACGCCGAAGACGCCCGCGCCTGGCTGCTGCAGCGTGGGTTGCTGACAGGCTGAGCATTCCGCGGCACGTCCGTCACGAACCGAGCCGAAAACACGCCCGCTCCCCGACGACGTCGGGAGAGAGGGCCGGGGCGAGGGGCTACGTCTGAACCGCCACCGCGTCTGGATTTTCGCCGCAATTTTCAACAAGCCGGCAAGGCAAATCCCGCACGCGATCCAGCCCGCGAACAACGAGCGTACCGGCGGCCGCCCGACAAGCGGCCCCGGACATTCAATCACCGGGCAATCCGCCCGGAATCCACTGACCCGGCACAAAAAACTTGCTTGTCCGGCATCAGCACCAGAACCTCACTTCACCGTCACCGTAATCTTCGGCGAAACAATCGGCGGATCGAACGGGATATGCAGCGCATCGCCAAGAATCAGCTGCAAAGTGTGCTTGCCCGGCGGCAGGCTGAGGCTGACTTCCGTCTGCCCGCCGCCGAAATGCTTGTGCTGCGCATCGTTAGGCAGGGGCAGATTCATCGGCGGCAGTTCCGCCACGTCGATCAGCAGATGATGATGGCCGGTCTTCTCCGTGGTCACACCGGCCGGCGCCACGCCCATGCCCTTGAGGCCGAAGCGCACGGTGAATTCCTTGCCCACGGTGGCGCCGTCGGCGGGCGCGATGAAATACAGCTCGGCGCCGGCCGGCGCGGCGGTGCGCGGCAGCGCCGGCGCGGCGGCAGGGGCCTTGCTGTCCTGGGCCTGGGCGGAAGCGGCCAGCAGGGCGACCGCGGCGGCGCAAAGGAGACGGTACTTCATGGCCATTGATCTTCTCCAACGATGGAAAACCCGATCATATACCCCGCCGCCGGTTGATCGCCGCCGCGCCGTCCCCACCTGCCCTGCGTCCTCCATCCGGTGCGATCCATGAGCAACGCCGCCGCAACGCCCGATCGCTCCGTCTTTGCCACGCTGCGCCTTATGCTGCCGCAGGTGTGGCCCTACCGCGGCCGCGTCGCGCTGGCGCTGGCCTTCCTGGTCGCGGCCAAGCTCGCCACCATCGCCGTGCCGCTGGCGCTGAAGGAGCTGATCGACCGCCTCGACGTCGCTCCCAGCCTGTTGCTGCTGCCGCTGGTGCCGCTGGTGCCGCTGGTCGCCTACGGTGCCCTGCGGCTGGCCTCGTCGCTGTTCCAGGAATTGCGCTCCATCGTGTTCGCGCGCGTGCTGGCGCGCACCTCGCGCATGGTCACGCTGAAGGTGTTCCGTCATCTGCACGCGCTGAGCCTGCGCTTCCACCTGGACCGCAAGACCGGCGGCGTCGCGCGCGACCTGGAACGCGGCATGACCGCGATCTCCGACCTGCTGGACTGGACCCTCTACACCATCCTGCCCACCCTGTTTGAAGTGATCGTGGTCAGCGCCATCCTGATCTGGCGCTACGACTGGACCTTCACCGTCATCACCCTGGGCACGCTGGCGGCGTATATCGCCTTCACCTTCGCCGTGACCGAATGGCGCCTGCGCTACTACCGTGCCGCCAACGAGGCCGATACCGAGGCCAATGCGCGCAACGTGGATTCGCTGCTGAACTACGAGACGGTCAAGTACTTCAACAACGAGGAACACGAGCAGCGCCGTTTCGACGGCAGCCTGGTGCGGCTGGAAGAGGCGACCGTGAAGAGCCTCAAGACGCTGGCCGTGCTGAACATAGGCCAGGCCGGCATCGTCGCCGTGGGCCTGACCCTGCTGCTATGGCGCGCGACAGTCGGCGTGACCGAGGGGCGCATGGCCCTGGGCGACCTGGTGCTGGTCAACGCCTTCCTGATCCAGCTGTCGATCCCGCTCAACTACCTCGGCATGGTCTACCGCGAGGTCAAACAGGCCCTGGCCAATATCCAGCGCATGTACGCGCTGCTGGACGAGGCGCAGGAAGTCAGCGACGCGCCCGGCGCGCCGGCCCTGCGCGTGAACGGCGCGGAACTGCGCTTCGCCCAAGTCGATTTCCACTACGACCCGGCCCGTCCCATCCTGCGCGATGTGGATTTCTGCATTCCGGCCGGCAAGACCCTGGCCGTCGTCGGTACCACCGGCGCGGGCAAGTCGACCCTGGCGCGGCTGCTGTACCGCTTCTACGACGTCAGCGGCGGCGCCATCCGCATCGACGGACAGGACATACGCGAAGTCACCCAGGACTCGCTGCGCGCGGCCATAGGCATCGTTCCGCAGGATACGGTGCTGTTCAACGACTCGATCTACTACAACATCGCCTACGGCCGGCCGGAAGCCAGCCGCGAGGAAGTGATCGCCGCGGCGAAGTCGGCGCATATCCACGATTTCATCCTGTCCCTGCCGCAGGGCTACGACAGCGCGGTGGGCGAGCGCGGGCTGAAGCTGTCCGGCGGCGAGAAGCAGCGCGTCGCGATCGCGCGCACCCTGCTCAAGAACCCGGCCCTGCTGGTGTTCGACGAGGCCACCAGCGCGCTGGACACGCGCACGGAGAAGATCATCCAGGCCGAGCTGGAGGAAATCGCCCGCGACCGCACCACCCTGGTCATCGCCCATCGCTTGTCCACCATCGTCGACGCGGACGAGATCCTGGTGCTGGAACAGGGCCGCGTCGCCGAGCGCGGCACACACGCCAGCCTGCTCGCCGCGGGCGGACGCTACGCGGCGCTCTGGGCCATGCAGCAGAGCGAGACGCCGGCCGCGGCCTAGGCGGCCGGGGGCAGCCGCAAGAACCGCCCCGCGGCCGCGGCCGCAGGCGGATTCTGCCGCGCACGGCACGCCGGCCCAGCGCCGCGCCGCCGGCCGGATGGCGAAGCCGGCAAATTCAATGCTTGGAGCCGCCGCCGCCGCGTGCAACCATCCCGCCCTCGCATGACAGCCAGCAGTTGACGACCCTGCCCCGTTCGCGACAATGGCTGCAACATCAATCTGCCATTCGCCCGGTCCTGCAGAGGATCGCGGCAAGCTCAGGGGGAGCATCATTCATGGCCTACAAGATCGCGCTGGTCGGCGCGAGCCCGGACGAGGAAAACGAGTTCCGCTCGCTGCTGGCCGCAGCGGCGCAACGGCTGCGCCAGTCCTGGGAAGTCAGCAACGAGCGCGACGCCGATCTGGTCGTCGTCGATGTCGATTCGGTGTTCGGCCACATGGCCTGGCTCAAGGCCAGCGGTGCCGGCAAGCGCACCGCCGCTTTCACCAGCCGCGAGACCGCGCGCGAATCCGACCTGCTGCTGGGCCGGCCGCTGAGCCTGGAAGGCCTGGTCAAGCTGTTGCTGATGTTCAACCTGCCCTCGGGCGCCGCCGCACCGGCCACGCCAGCGGCCGCGGAACCGCGCGAAGGCTATGCCAGCGAATACACGCCGGGCGAGGCGCGGCCGCAGCGCCCCACGCCGCCGCCGGCACCGCGCCAGGAAGCGCCGCCGCGCGCTGAGCCGGCACCCCAGGCCGAGGCCCCGCGTCCCGCGCCGCGGCCGGCGCCGGCCGCACCGCCGCCCGCGGCCGCGCCGCCGCCGCCGGCCCGCGAACTCAGCCTGGCCGATTTCCTCACCGGCACGCCCCTGCCCGGCCCGGCCCGCCTGGTCACCGAGGGTGCGCCCGACCTGTTGCTGGATCCGGCCAGCCAGTCCTGGTACAGCAGCGCGACCGGCCTGCGTCCGCTGGCGCCGCATTGCACGCGCAGCCTGACCAATGCGGACTGGCAGCTGCTCAATGCCGCCGATTTCGCCGCTGCCAAGGGCAGCCTGGCCGCGCAGCCGTATTCGCGCCTGCTCTGGTTCTATACCCTGCACCGCTCGCGCGGCGAACTGCTGCCGGGGCTGGACCGGGTCGCGCGCTACAAGCTGGGCCGCTATCCGCAGAGCGAGCGCGAGTTCGCCAAGCACTTCCGCATCAGCACCTTCATGATGAAGGACTTCGCCAGCCTCGAAGAAATCGCCGAAGCCAGCGGCGCTGCGCTGGCCGACGTGGTCGACTACGTCAACGCCTACACCGCCGTGGGCTTCGTGGAGAACGACCGCGTGCGCTATGACGCGACTGATGCCCGCGGCAAGCTGCGCAATCCCTACGCGCGCTGAGCTGCGGCCGGCGGAGGCATCCGTCCGGAGTGACTGAATCGACCCTGCGGAGTCCGCAGAGCACGCGCCTTCCGGGGCGCGTGCTTTTTTGTGCGCGTGCCACGGAGCGCGGCTCCGGCCCGGACCGGAGCCGTCCATGCGCACGCGCCAGCGGTGCCGCGGCACGTAGCCGTCCGATAACGGGAAACTTCGATCTGCCCGGCCATACCGGACGGCAGCGCACTGCTCAGTTCGCGGTGGTACGCCGATGCGACAGCAGCGGCCCTGCGCCGCGCCTCAGGCCTCGACGCACTGGAACTGCAGCACGTAATCCGGATTCAGCGCCGTTTCCTGGCCCAGGCTGATGGTGCCGACCTTGCTGCGCAGCTGGATCTCGTCGCGGTGCAGGCGCAGTTCCTCGGCTTCGCCCAGGCGCACCCAGGTGCCGTTGGTGGAGCGGTCGCCCAGCACCCAGTAGCCGCGCTTGTATTCCAGGGTGGCGTGAGTGCGCGATACCCACTCGGCGTCGACCATCAGATTGTTGCTGGCCTCGCGGCCCAGCGAGAACGTCGGCGCCAGCTCGTCGATCTCTATGGCCTGGCCGCGGTAGCGCAGCAGCAGGCGCGCCTTGCGCGGCTGCGCCTCGACCAGCTTGACCACGCGCTGCACCGTGGTGACGTTGGAGATGTCGTCCTGCCACATCACATCGACGATCTCGATGGGCTGCAGCTTGCCCGACACCCGCGCCGTGCCCAGCGAGCGCGTGCGCAGCGGGCCGGTGTTGGTCACGCCGGTGACCGTGGAGGCGGTGGTGACGATCTGCTCGCGCTTGGCCAGCGAGGCCATGCGCGCAGCGGTGTTCACAGCATCGCCGTAGACATCGCTGTCTTCGATCAGGGCCTCGCCGTGGTGCAGCCCGACGCGGATGGCCAGGTTGTCGCGGATGAAGGCCGGGTCCGAGGACACGCGCTTCTGCATGTCGGTGGCGGCGAGCAGGCCGTTGAGCGCTCCCGGGAAGGTGCACATGACTTCGTCGCCGATGGTCTTGATCAGGCGCCCGCCGTGGCGGCGGGTGATCTCCGCCAGCGCCTGCAGCACGCCGGCCACAATGCGGCGCGCGGCTTCGTCGCCGAGGGTCTCGAACAGCTTGGTGCTGCCGGAGACGTCTGCAAAAAGGATGGTGAGGGGCTGGCGCTGACTCATCTGCACCGATCATAGGCGATTCACCGGAGCGGCTCCAGAACTGCCGACTGCCGCACATCCCGGCCCCGGCCGCCCGCTGCGCGCGGCCCCTGCCCTTCGGCCTATGCCAACGCGCAGCCCCCGCCACCTCGCGGCCTTGGCGCCGCTGCCGCGCTGCCGGCATGGTAATCCCAGCCCCGGAGCCCGCCATGACCCAGCACCTGTGTTCCCGTCCTGTCCGTCCACTGGCCGCCCGCTTGCTGCTGGCCTGCCTGTGCGCCGGCGGCCTGACCGCTGCCCGGGCCGGGCCGCCGGCCGCGCCGGGTTTCCGCATCGAGACCCTGGCCCCGGGCGTGCACGCCGCCGTCCGCACCGATCCGCCTGGCCTCATGGTCGATGCGAACTGCCTGTTCATCGTCAACGACGCGGATGTGGTGGTGGTCGATGCGCCGGAAGCCTCGGCCGAACTGATCGCCGCGCTGCGCACGATCACCGACAAGCCGGTCAGCTATCTCGTCAACACCCACTGGCACGACGACCACGTGATCGGCAACGCCGCCTGGCGCGCGGCCTATCCCGGCCTGCGTTTCATCGCCCATCCCAGCCTGCGCGACTACCTGCCCGGCACCGGCGCGAAGAACCGCGCCGGCATGATCGCCGGCGCGCCCCAGGCCGCCGCACAGATGCAGGCGCAGCTGGACCAGGGCAAGAACCTGGCCGGCGAGCCCATCAGTGCGGAGGAACGCACCAGCTACGCCAGCGATATCGCCCTGGTCGCGCACTACATGAAGGTGGTGCCCGGCACGCCGGATGTGCTGCCGGACCTGGGCGCCGCCGGCGATCTGGTTCTGCAACGCGGCCAGCGCCGCATCGAGATCCGCCGCGCCGGCCGCGGCCATACCGAATCCGACCTTGTAGTCTGGCTGCCGCAGGAACGTATCCTGGCCAGCGGCGATCTGGTGGTCTGGCCGGTGCCGCTGGTCGGCGGCGAGCAGTCCCACGTCAACGACTGGAGCGCCAGCCTGGACGCCCTGCTCGCCCTGAACCCCGCCCGCATCGTCCCCGGCCACGGCCCGGTACAGCAGGACCAGGCCTACCTGCGCCAGCTGCGCGACCTCTTCGCCGACATCAGCCGCCAGACCGCCGACGCCCGCCGCCGCGGCCTGGACCTCGCCGCCGCACGCAAAGCCGTCAACCTGGACGACTGGCGCCGGCGCTTTGCCGGAGACTCGCCGGTGCGCAATGCGATGTTCCGCATGTATGTAGTCGGGCCGGGGGTGCAATCGGCATGGGGCGTGGAGGGGGCGAAGTAAGGCGCGAGCCGAGGTCACGGGCAGGTTCGGGAGTGGCGGTTTGCGGTAGGGTTTTCTGGTGTCGGCGCTCCGTGTGTTGACCTTTTCGTATTGACCTCTCCGTGCCGACCTTCCCGCGTCGTTCTTCTTGTACCGACATGCCTGTGTTGGCCTTTCTCTGCTGAGTTTTCGGTGTTGATCTCCCGGCATCGGCGTCTGGGCGGTGTTTTTTGCGGTATCAACTCGCGCGGCGTAGACCTTCGTGGCCATACCCAAGGCGGGCACGGCAATAGCAGCAAACAGAAGCGACACCGCAACAGCTGCCCCGGCCGCAAATCCAGGCTGGAAAAGCCCGCTCCCCCAGCGCGAATGCGCTTGGGGAGAGGGCTGGGTAAGGGGCGGCGCATCAGATTGCGAGGCAGCACGGTCTTCGCCGGCCTCTCAGGCGATGAATATTTCGGCAAAAGTTCAAACAGCGAGGCGCGTTGGTCGTCGCCCCCCGCCCAGCCCTCTCCCCCATGCGAAGCTTGGGGGAGAGGGAGCTTTCTGCTTCTTGTCGAAGAAACCGGCAATTGCCAGGAACCACGGATCCCGCCGCACACGAATGCGATTCCCGATTCCCGATTCCCGATTCCCGAATCACGAATCACGAATCACGAACCGCGCCCCTGCCCCTCGCCATCCGAAACAACCCTGGCAACACCAGCAACGTCAGCAAGGTCGAGGACACGATGCCGCCTATCACCACCGTCGCCAGCGGCCGCTGCACTTCCGCGCCGGTGCCGGTATTCAGCGCCATCGGCACGAAGCCCAGGCTGGCGACCAGCGCGGTCATCAGCACAGGACGCAGCCGGGTCAGGGCGCCTTCGATGATGGCTTCATCCAGCGCACGGCCCTGCTGCAGCAGGCTGCGGATGAAGCTGACCAGCACCAGTCCGTTGAGCACGGCCACGCCGGACAGCGCGATGAAGCCCACGCCGGCGGAGATCGAGAGCGGAATGCCGCGCAACCACAGCGCCAGCACGCCGCCGGTCAGGGCCAGCGGCACGCCGCTGAAGATGACCAGCGCGTCGCGCCAGGAGCCGAAGGCGAGGATGAGCAGGCCCAGGATCAGGGCCAGGGTCAGCGGCACCACGATCAGCAGGCGCTGGCTGGCCGACTGCAATTGCTCGAAGGTGCCGCCGTAGCCCAGCCACAGGCCGGGCGGCAGTTTCGCCTGGCTGGCTATGGCCTGCTGGGCTTCTGTGACGAAGCCGCCGAGGTCGCGGCCGCGCACATTCGCCGTCACCACCAGGCGGCGTTTGCCGTTCTCGCGGCTGATCTGGTTGGGGCCGGGCGCGATGACCAGGCTGGCGACTTCGGCCAGCGGGATATGCCCGCCGCCCGGCAGCGGCACGGGCAGGCGTTCCAGCACGCGCAGGTCTTCGCGGCTGGCCTCGCCCAGGCGCAGCTGGATGTCGTAGCGCGCATCGCCTTCAAACACCTGGCCGATGGTGCGCCCGCCGACCGCGGCGGCCACTACGGCCTGCAGGTCGGCCAGCGCGACGCCGACCCGCGCCAGCGCCTCGCGCCGCGGTTCCACCGACAGCACCGGCAGACCGTCGACCTGCTCCACGCGCATGTCGGCCGCGCCGGACACCCCGCGCAGTACGCCGGCGATGCGGTTGCCGGCGGCGAGCAGCTGGTCCAGGTCGTCGCCGTAGATCTTCACCGCGAAATCCGTACGTACGCCGGAGATCAGCTCGTTGAAGCGCAGTTGTATGGGCTGGCTCATCTCGTAGGCATTGCCGGGAAGCTGCTCCAATGCCTGCTGGATCTCGGCCGATAGCCGGGCCTTGGTCTTGGAAGGATCGGGCCACTGCGCGCGCGGCTTGAGCATGACGTAGCCGTCGGAGATGTTCTGCGGCATGGGATCGGTCGCCACTTCCGCCGTGCCGGTGCGCGCGAACGCGGTCTGCACTTCGGGAAACTGCAGCAGGCGGCGTTCGATCTGCTGCTGGAACGCAAGCGACTGGCTCAGGCCCGTGGCCGGGATGCGCAGCGCCTGCACGGCGAAATCGCCTTCATCCAGATTCGGCGCGAACTCCGTGCCCATGCGCGCGGCAAGTGCGCCGCATAGCACGACCAGCGCCGCCGCCGCGGCGGCGAAGGCCAGGCGCGCGCGCAGGGCGAAGCGCAGCGCCGGCGCGTAGGCGCGCCGCAGCACGCGCAGGAACATGCTTTCGTATTCCTTGACCGGGCCGCGGAACAGCACGGCCACGCCGGCGGGGATCAGGGTCAGCGACAGCAGCAATGCGGCGACCAGCGCCATGACCACGGTCTGCGCCATGGGATGGAACATTTTCCCTTCCACACCCTGCAGCGCGAAGATCGGCAGATAGACCGCGGTGATGATGCCCACGCCGAACAGGCTGGGCCGTATCACCTCGGCGGTGGCCTCGTAGACCAGTTGCAGGCGCTCGCCCAGCGGCAGCGGCGCGCCCTGTCCATGGCTGGCCGCGGACAGGCGCCGCAGGCAATTTTCCACAATGATTACCGCGCCATCGACGATCAGGCCGAAATCCAGCGCGCCCAGACTCATCAGGTTGGCCGACACGCCGGTCTCCACCATGCCCGAGATCGTCATGAGCATGGCAATGGGAATGACCAGCGCGGTGAGCAGGGCCGCGCGCAGATTGCCCAGCAGCAGGAACAGCACCACGATGACCAGCAGCGCGCCTTCGAGCAGGTTCTTCTGCACGGTGGCTATGGTCTTGTCCACCAGCAGGGTGCGGTCGTAGACCGGCACGGCTTTCACGCCCGGCGGCAGGCTGGCGTTGACGCTTTCCAGCTGCCGCGCCACCGCCGCGGACACGCTGCGGCTGTTGGCGCCGATCAGCATGATGGCCGTGCCCAGCACGGTCTCGTGGCCGTCGCGCGTGGCCGCGCCGGTGCGCAGTTCCTTGCCGATGCCGACTTCGGCCACGCTGGCCACGGTGATAGGAACACCTTCGCGCGTGGCCACGACGATACGTTCCAGATCCTGCGCCGTGCGCACCTGCCCCGGCACGCGCACCAGCAGCTGTTCCTTGTTGCGCTCGATATAGCCCGCGCCCTGGTTGGCGTTGTTGCGCTCCACCGCCGCGGCCAGGTCGTCGAAGCTCAGGCCGTAGGCCAGCAGCCGCGCCGGATCGGGCATGACGTGGTACTGCCGCGCCCAGCCGCCGATGCTGTTGATCTCGGTGACGCCGGGTACCTGCAGCAGCTGCGGCCGAATCACCCAGTCCTGCAGGCTGCGCAGCGCGATCGGATCCCACGGCCGGCCGTCGGGCTGGCGCGCGGCGGGATCGGCTTCCACGCTGTACAGGAATACTTCGCCCAGGCCAGTGGCGATGGGCCCCAGCGCCGGTTCTATGCCCTCGGGCAGGCGGCTGCGTGCCTGCTGCAGGCGCTCGTTGACCAGATTCCGCGCGAAGTAGATGTCGGTGCCGTCCTCGAATACCACGGTGACCTGGGACAGGCCGTAGCGCGACAGCGAGCGGCGGTAACTCAGTCCCGGCAGGCCGGTGATCGCGGTTTCCAGCGGCACGGTGATGCGCTGTTCCACTTCCAATGGCGTGTAGCCGTCGGCCTGCGTGTTTATCTGTACTTGTATATTCGTGATGTCCGGCACGGCATCAATGGGCAGGCGGCCGTAGTGGTAGATGCCCAGCGCAATCAGGCCGAGCATGGCGCTGAGCACCAGGCCGCGGCGGGCAATGGAGAAGCGCAAGATGGCCTCGATCATGCCGCGGCCTCCCGCGGCGCGCGGCGGCGCGGCTCAGTGGTCATGGCTGGCCTCTCCCTTGGCGAGTTCGGCCTTGAGCACGAAACTGCCTTCGCCGACGACGTTTTCGCCCGCGCTCAGGCCGGCGAGTATCTCCACCCGGCGGCCGTCGTCGCGGCCGGTCTTGACCCGGCGCGGCGCCAGACCGGCGGGGCCGTCGACGAACACCGACGTGCCCTCTTCCAGCTGTTGCAGCGCCGCGACCGGCACCGACAACGCCGCTTCGCTGCGGCCGACCGCGACATCGGCACGCACGTACAGGCCCGGCGTCCACTCGCCCTTGCTGTTGTCCAGCAGCACGCGCGCGGTGACGGTCTGGGTGGCGCCGCTGCCCAGCGGCGAGACGAATACGATCTTGCCGTCGGCAGCCAGCGCGCCTTCGGTCGCGCTCACGCGCACGTCCTGGCCCAGTTGCACGCGGGCGCGGTCGCGCGGGAACAGCGAAAGTTCCACCCATACCGTGCCCAGGTCGGCCACGGTGAACAGCGGCGCCGATTCGGCCTGCTCGCCCGGATTGGTGAAGCGCTCGGTGACCACGCCGCTGAGCGGGCTCGCCGTCGTATACACCTGCAGGCTTTCGTTGCTTTCCACACTGGCCAGAGCCTGGCCCTGGCGCACCGTATCGCCGACCTTGACCGCAACGCTGCGCACCACGCCGGGAAAGCGCGCGGTGACGCTGCGCACGCGCTCGGCATTGGGCTTGATTACGCCGTACAGCGGCAGGTTCTCCACCAGCGTCGCCGGTCCGGCCGGCGCGATCACCAGGCCGGCGGCTTCGCGCGCGGCCGGCGTCAGCTTCAATGCTCCGCCGGCGCCTTCCTCGCCGCGGCCTCCTTTGCCCTGGCCTTCGGTTTCTTCGTGGCCGTGCGCATCGGCTTTCGCGGCCGGTCTTGCGTCCTGCGGAACCTTGCCCGGTGTCTGCGCGGCTTCGCCGCAGGCGGTCAGGCTCAGCGACAGCAGCAACAGGCTGCTGCTCAGAATGGATTTATTCATGGCTGCGTCCTTTCGCTCAGCGCGGTGCCGCTGAGGCGCTCTATCTCGATCAGGGTGAGGTGGTACTGGGTTGCCGCGGTGATGCGTTCGCGCATGACAGCGAGCAGTTCGCGCTGCGCATCGACGAATTCGAGGTAACCGTAGCGGCCGCGCTCGTAGGCGTATTCGGTGTTTTTCAGCGCCGACTCGGCCGCCGGCAAGGTGCGCGCCGACAGGGCTTCGAGTTCGCGCCGGCGGTCGAGCAATTCCTGATGGAAACCGAACAGCGCGGTGCGCGCCTTGACCAGGGCGGCGGCGCGATCGGCGTCACTGCCGGCGCGGCGCGCGCGCGCTTCGGCGATAGTGCCCTGGTTGCGGTCGGAAACCGGCAGCGGCATGCCTACCGAAAACAGCAGCGCGGTGTCGCCGCCGGCCTGCAGCCGGCGCAGGCCCACGCCCACGTCCAGGCCGGGCCGGCGGTTGGCCAGGGCCAGGCTGATTTCCGCATCGCGCAGCCGCGCCTCGCTCAGATAGCGGGTGAAGTCGGGGGTTTTCTCCAGTTCCGCCAGCAGCACGGAGTAATCGGCGATGGCCGGCAATTGGTAGAAATCCGCTGCCGCCAGCTCGAAATCCGGCTCGGCCGCGCCCCAGGAGGCCGCCAGCTGATAGCGCGCGGTGCGCAGTTCATGCTCGGCATGGGCGTCGTCGTTGCGCGCGCGTTCCAGCGCGACCGCAGCGCGTTCCTGTTCGGCCAGCGGCGACTTGGCCGCGGCGACGCGGCGGCCGACCGCGGCCGACGTTGTTTCGGCCAGCGCCACGGCCTGGTGGCTGAGCTGGTGCAGCTCCTGCTGGCTGACCAGCACGACGAAGCGGCGCGCCGTCTCGGCGACAACATCGAGACGGCGCGCGTGACCGTCCACTTCCAGCAGTTCGCGCTCGCCGCGGGCCACCGCGACGCGCTTCTCGCGCAGACCGCCCAGCTCGATCAGCTGGCTCAGCGAAAGACTCAGTTCCGCCGACCTGACGCCGCGCACCTCGCCACTGCCGAGCACGTTCTCCAGCGCAGCGGAAAGATTCGGATTGGGCCGCAGGCCGGCCTGCACGGTGCGGCCGTCCTGGGCCTGCAGCAGGTATTGATAGGCCGCCAGGTCCGGATTGGACTGCAGCGTGCGCGCCAGCGCCTCGCGCAGCGTCAGCGGCGGCGGCTCGGCCGCCGCCGCCGCGGCCGCCAGGAATAACAGTACGAACGCGCAGCAGCGCAGCGCGCGCGCGGAAAAACGCATGACCATGATCACTCCAACGCAGGTTCAAGCCGGCGCGCCGCGACCGCGCAGAGGCGGGCGGCAGGCCGGATGGATTCGGGATCGCGCAGACGCCGCCCGCGCCGCGGCCGCTCAGGCCGCGACGCGGCGCGCTGGCGCGCCGTCTGGGAGCGGAATCAGGCTATGGGCGGACGCAGCTGGTCTTCCGGCGGCGCCGGCAGCGTGCGTACAAGTGCAGAAGGGAACAGTGCCGCAACGACGGCAATGGAAACAGGCGCGGCCTGGCTCATCAGCAGCGGCGCCGCATGGGCGCAGGCGCAGTGGCAGCCGCCGGAGCCTTCGTGCCAGCAGCCGCCGGCACCGGGTTCCACGCAGGCGGCCGCATCGGTGGAGAACGCGGCCTGCAGCTGGACGGGAGCGTAGTCCACATCGCCCGCATAGGAGTCGGCCGCACAGCTGACCGCAAACAGCGACTTCAGCAGCAATACGCCGGCGAACAGCAGCGCGGCGACGCGCAGATGGCGGCGCAGCAAGGCTATCAGCGGGGACGTGGCGGCGGACATGGCGCGCAATCTAGCGGCCCGGCCCGCTGTTAGACAATTACAGACTACGGCGCGGCGAACCGGACCGCGTCAGGGCTCGACCTGTACCGTTCCGGCCGGCTCCGCATGCAACGAATAGCGGCTGCGCGGCAGTCCGCTGACCACGTAGGTCAGCCGTACGGCACGCAGGCAGGCCAGCGTGGGACGGGAACTGTCGATATCGACCTTGCGCGGGGCATAGCCCAGCTCCAGGACGGATTCCTTCAACTCCACCCAGGCGCGGCTTTCATCGACACGCCATTCGCTGTTTTCCGTTCCCCAGACCTGTACTTCCAGTTGCTCCGGCCCAAGCCAGCGGTAGTCGACCTTGCGTTCTTCCTCGCGGCTGCGCGGCCCTTCCGCACCGTCGCAGCCACAGTCGCGCGTGCGCAGGCTGACCTGCAGCGCCGCCATGGCCGACAGCGGCAGCGCCACCAGCAGCAGCGCTCCCGCACAGCCGGCGAGAATGCGCATCAGGCCAGCGACTGCGCCGCCGCGACGATGTCCTCGTCCGAAGGCAGCACCAGGAAGGCCGCGCCGGCCAGCGGCGTGTAGGTGTCCACGCCGACCACGCGCTTGAGCGGCTTGTCGCCATGGCCGGACTCGACCACGGCGGTGATGATGCCCTCGCCCACGCCGGCGCTGCGGCGGCCTTCATCGGCGACGACGATGCGCGCGCATTCGCCCGCATGGCGCGCGATCGCCGCTTCGTTCAGCGGCTGCAGCCAGCGCAGGTCGACCACGCGGGTCTTCCAGCCGTGCGAGGCTTCCAGCGCCCGCGCCGCGCGCAGGCTCATGGGCACGGTGTTGCCGTAGCAGAAGATGACCAGGTCCTTCGCGGCCGGCGCGTAGACGCGCTCCTCGCCCAGCGGAATGTGCTGGTCCGGCGCCGGATACGAGGTCAGCCACTGGCCGTCGCCGGCTTCGTACAGGTCCTTGGTCATGTACAGCGCGATCGGCTCCAGGAAGGCGCAGACACGGCCGTCGACCTTGGCCAGCGCGGTCAGCGTGCGCAGCATCATGGCCGCGTCGTCGCCGCGGCTGGGGCAGCCCACCACCAGGCCGGGAATGTCGCGCAGCGCGGTGATCGACGTATCGTTGTGGAAATGGCCGCCGAATCCCTTCTGGTAGCCCAGCGAGGCAATGCGCATCACCATCGGATTGCGGTACTGGCCGTTGGAGAAGAACTGCAGCGAGCAGGCCTCGCCGCGGATCTGGTCGCAGGCGTTGTGGAAATACGCCAGGTACTGGATTTCCGGCAGCGGCAGCATGCCCATGTTGGCATAGCCCTGGGCCAGGCCGAGGATCATGGTCTCGTCCAGCAGCGTGTTGAACACGCGGTTGCCCTTGAACGCCTTGTGCAGGCCCTTGGTCACCGTGTACACGCCGCCCTTCTGCGCCACGTCCTCGCCGAACAGCAGGGTCTCGGGATATTTGCAGAACAGGTCGTGCAGCGCGTTGTTGATCTGGATGGCCAGATGGCGCGGCGCCTGCTTCTCCGGCAGCTTTTCCTCGCCGCCGAACACGGCCGCGCGCTTTTCGGCGTAGTCGACGCGCTTGGCCTCGACATTGACCTGGTTGGGATGGTACGGCGCCAGCGGTGCGATCACCTCGGCCAGGTCGGTGAGCTTGGGCCGGCGGTCGGCTTCCTCGGCCGCGGCAAAGCATTTCTGCCGCACCGCCTCGTAGCGCGCGAGCAGGGTGTCCTTGGTGTACAGGCCGGATTCCAGCGCGATCGCCGCCGAGCGCAGCAGCGGATCGGTCGCCTCCACCGCCATCAGTTCTTCCACGCTGCGCCATTCGATTTCAAAGTCGGTACCGGCGTGGCCCATGATGCGGGTGGTGCGCAGGTGCAGGAAGGTCGGCCGGCGCGTGGTGCGGCAGTGGTAGACGGCACGGGCCACCTGTTCGTAGCCCTCGGCCAGGTCCAGGCCGTTGGCGTAGAAATAATCCAGATCGCGGCGGCCGCTGAAGCTGGCCGAGATCCAGTCGGCGGGCGTCTTCACCGAGATGCCGATGCCGTTGTCCTCGCACACATACAGCACCGGGGCCGGCAGCTTCTGGTAGGCGGTCCACTGCGCCGTATTGAAGGCGACCTGGGCGGTGGCGTGGTTGGCCGAGGCATCGCCGAAGGAGCAAATGGTGATCGAATCCTCGGGGATGGGCAGCTGATGACCGATGCGCCGGGCCTGCTCTATCGCCACCGCCGTACCCAGCGCCTTGGGCAGGTGCGAGGCGATGGTGGAGGTCTGCGGCAATACCCACAGCGGCTTGGAACCCCACACCTTGTGGCGGCCGCCGGAGGCCGGATCGTCCTTGCTCGCGGCGAAGGACAGGGCCGAATCCATGATCGGATCCATGCCCGGCAGCTTGCGGAAGCGCTCGGCCATGAAACCGCCGGAGCGATAGTGCAGGAAGGCCGGATCGGTATGCCGTGTCAGGCGCGCGACCATGGCATTGCCTTCATGGCCGGAGGAACCGATGGTGTAGAACACCTTCTGCTTCACCCGCAGCACGCGCGCCATCAGGTCCAGATGCCGGCTGACCAGCTGCGATTCAAACAGGGCGATGAAATCTGCCGCGGTGCACAGGCTGCCCGGCAGCACCGCCTCGTCGGCGGCGGGGCGCTTGCGCACCTGGCCGCTCCAGTCGCGCACGAACTCCTGGAAGTTCTGGTCGCAGACTTCGGCGCGATTGACGTTCTTGTGGCGGGCGGGAATCGGAGCAACGGCGGACATGGCAGACCTGATAGGCAAGAGCACGCCGGCAAACAGGCCGCCGCGCGCAAAAAAAGGGCGCCAAGCATAGCCTCAGGCCGGCGGCGGCGGAACTCAATGGCTCCTGTGCAGGGCCGGTGGCTCCCCGGATTTGCGCCGCATTGGCACCGTCGCGGCGCGGCGCGGATCACCCTGGGCAAGCTGCCGCTGCCGCCGTCGCGGCCGCCCCTGCCGTACGCCGGCGTTTCGCGGCACCATAGTCCGGCCATGGCGTGGACGCCAGGAGGGGGCTCTGCATGAATACGCCGGTCGAACCAACCTGGCGCAGCGATCTGCCGCTGCCGGACGGCAGCGGCGCCGAGGCCGGCGAATTCAGTCCCGGCCAGCGCGTGGGCCGCTACGTCATCCGCGATCTGCTCGGCCGCGGCGGCATGGGCGTGGTCTACCTGGCCGACCAACTGGAGCCGGTGCGGCGCACGGTGGCGCTGAAGCTGATCCGCCCGTCCTTCGCCGACAGCCTGGCGGAAGCCTATTTCGAAGTCGAGCGCCAGGCCCTGGCGCGCATGGACCATCCCGCCATCGCCAAGGTGCTGGAAGCGGGCACCACGCCGCAGGGCCTGCCGTTCTTCGCGATGGAATGGATAGACGGCCCGACGCTGGACAGCTACGTCGCCGCGCAGGCGCCGGATCTTTCCGCCCGCCTGGACCTGCTGCAGCAGGTCGCCCTGGGCGCCCACCACGCCCACCAGCGCGGCGTGGTACACCGCGATCTCAAGCCCGGCAATGTGCTGGTGGCGCTCGTCGACGGCCGCGCCACGCCCAAGATCATCGACTTCGGCGTCGCCGTCGGCCTGGGCCAGGGCGGCCGCGGTTCCGGCGACTATGCCGGCACGTCGCTGTACATGAGTCCGGAACAGTCCGGCCTGGTCGATGCCGATGTCGACGTGCGCAGCGACGTGTACTCCCTCGGCGTGATGCTGCTGGAACTGCTCGCGCCGCCCGGCACGTTGGAGCAACTGCGCCAGCGCGGCGTGGGTGCCAGCCAGCTGTCGCAGCTGCTGCGCACCGGCCAGCGCCCGGGCCAGCCGCATCACGACGCGACCGAGTGGCTGACCCTGCCTGCGCTGCACAGCATTCCGCGCGAACTGCGCCATGTGATCGCCCGCGCCACCGATGTGGAGCGCGCGCGGCGCTACGGCTCGGCCCAGGCCCTGGCCGAGGATCTGGCCAATTTCCGCAGCCATCTGCCGCTGGCTGCGGTGCCGGCCACGCGCGCCTACCTGGTGGCCAAGTTCGTGCGCCGCCACCGCCTGCCGCTGGCGGCCGGCGCGGCAGTGGTCGCGGCGCTGGTAGTCGGCCTGGGCGCAGCCCTCTTCGCCTTGCAGCAGGCCCGGGCCGAGCGCGAACGCGCCGAACAGGCCGCCGCCAGCGCCACGCGCGAAGCCGCGCGCAGCCGCGGCATGGCCGATTTCCTCGGCAACGTGCTGGCCGGCATAGAACCCGAACAGGCGCGCGGCCAGGACACCCGCCTGCTGCGCCAGGTGCTGGACCAGGCCGCGGCGGGCGCCCAGCGCGACCTCGCCGGCGATGCGGCCCAGCTGGCCGAGATCGAATCCACCATAGGCCGTGCCTACCGCTCCATCGCCGAACTGGACAAGGCCGAGGAATTCCTCGCCCGCGCGCTGCAGCGCCAGCAGGCCCTGTTCGGTGCGGATGCGGAAACCACGCTGCAGACCGAGCGCTACCTGCTCTGGTCCATCGCCGACCACGGCCGCGAGAACGACGCCTTGCCGCGCGCCCGCGCCCTGCGCGAGCGCAGCGAAAAGGCACTGGGCGCGAACGCACGCGAAACCCTGCTGCAGGATCTGGCCACCGGCTGGTTCGAATACCTGGCCGGCAATATGAAACCGGCCGAAACCCATCTGCGCGCCGCCAGCGAAGGCCTCAGCGCGCTGGCCGGCGCGGAAGACCCCAAGGCGCTGGACGCCACCGGCCGCCTCGGCGTGGTGCTGGCCGATTCCGGCCAGTACGAAGCTGCGCGCCCGCTGTACGACCGCGTGCTGGCCGGCTACGGCAAATTGTTCGGTCCGGAGGATCCGCGCACCCTGGGCGTGCACAACAGCCTGGGCATTCTGGCCATGCAACAGCGCCGCTACGCCGATGGCGAAGCCGAATTCCGCCCGATGCTGCCGATCTACGAACGCCTGTACGGCGCCGACCATCCGCAAACCCTGGCGCTGGTACTGAACATGTCCGGCGCGCTGCGCCAGCAGGGCAAGGTGGCCGAATCCGGCCCCTATTACCGACGCGCCTACGAAGGCATGAAGGCGCGCTACGGCGGCGACAACCTGCGCACGCTGATCGCGCAGAACAACCTGGCCAATTATCTGATCGACGCCGGCGAAGCCGGCAACGCCGTCGCGCTGGCGCAGGAAGCCGTGGCGCGCGCCCGCGAAACGTACGCGAGCAACCGCATCGTGCTCGGCGAATTCCATTTCACCCTGGGCAAGGCCCTGCTCGCCGCCGGCAAGCCCGCGGATGCGGAAGCCGAACTCAAGACCGCCTGGGAAATGCGCTCGGGCGAAATGGGCGCCGAAGCCGAGGATGCGCGCGATGTGGCGCGCAAGCTGGCCGAACTCTATCGCGCGCAGAAACGCGAGGCGGCGGCACTGGAATGGCAGGGCAAGGCAGAGGCGGCAGCCAAGGACGCGGCCAAAACTGCCGCGGGAAAATAAACTCCTGACGGCACAGCGGTCCGCTGTGCGGGCGCGGCATTGCGCGAACGTGTTGCGCAAGCCGCGTCGGACAAGTCTCAGTGCTGCATTCAGTGCCGCCGGAAGGCTGTTCTGCCGATACCGGATCTTTTCCGAACCGGTCGCACTACTGCACGCTCTGACGCCGCGCGCGCCATTCCTCGCGCGTCTGTCCCCAGGCGTCGATGGTCATGGTGTCGTACGGCGCCGGCAGCGCGACACGGCGCAGATTGCGCGCGCCCAGCCGCTGCGCCACGCGCTGCGAGGGCTCGTTGTCCGGGTCTATACAGTGGATGATCTCGCTCCAGCCCAGATTGTCGAAGGCCCAGTCCATTGCCGCGGCCGCGGCTTCGACCGCATAGCCCTTGCCCTGCGCCGCGGAACTCAGCCCCCAGCCCACTTCCGTGCCCGGCCAGTCCGCCGGCATCCACGGGCCTATGCGGCCCAGCCAGCGGCCGCTTTCTTTCTCGATCACCGAGAACATGGCAAAGCCCTGCAGCTGCCAGGAACCTGCCATGGTCATCAGCGCACGCCAGGCGGCGGAACGGCTCTGCACACCGCCGAGAAACTTCATGCACTCTGGATCGGCGGCGAATTCGGCCCAGCCGTCGAGATCTTCGAGCAGGGGCGGACGCAGCAGCAGGCGCGGGGTGTGGACTTGCAGAATCGCCATGGCGTACTCCCGTTGCGGAAACGGCCGATTATGCGCCGTTGCATCCCGCCTGGCAGGGATGAAGCGAAGGTCGCTGCGCTGCGCAACGGCCAGGTGGCGCAAGGGATTCCCGGCCGGCTGGGCGTGCATATGCGCGAGCGATGCGCGCCTGCTGCAACGGCCATAGCTGGCAGCAGGCGCGGATTGCAGAGTCCCATTGCGGGACAAAGGCGCCGCCGGCAAGCGGCGGCGCCCGCACGATCAGAATGCGTTGATGCCGGTGAGTTCGCGGCCTACGACCAGCTGGTGCACGGTCTCCGTGCCTTCGTAGGTGATGACCGATTCCAGGTTCAGCGCATGGCGGATCGCGCTGTACTCGGTGGTGATGCCGGCGCCGCCGAGGATGTCGCGGCATTCGCGCGCGATGTCCAGCGCCATGCGCACGTTGTTCCACTTGGCCAGCGAGACCTGGGTCGGCTGCATCTTGCCGGCGTCCTTGAGGCGGCCCAGCTGCAGCGACAGCAGCTGCGCCTGGGTGATGCGGCGGGCCATGTCGGCCAGCTTGAGCTGCACCGCCTGGGTTGCGGCGATGGGCTTGTTGAACAGGATGCGCGTCTTGGAATACTCGGTTGCTTCCTGCAGGCAGGCGATGGCGGCGCCGATCGGGCCCCAGGTGATGCCGTAGCGGGCCTGGGTCAGGCAGCCCAGCGGGCCCTTGAGGCCGCGCACGTTGGGCAGGCGGTTGGCTTCGGGCACGCGCACGTTGTCGAAGAACAGGCCCGAAGTGACCGAGGCGCGCAGGCTCATCTTCTTGTGGATTTCCTGCGCCACGAAGCCGGGCATGCCCTTCTCGACGATGAAGCCCTGAATGCCTTCCTCGGTCTGCGCCCAGACCACGGCGATATGCGCCAGGTTGCCGTTGGTAATCCACATCTTGGCGCCGTTGATGACCCAGTCGCCACCGTCGCGCCTGGCGTTGGTCTTCATGTTGGCCGGATCGGAGCCGCCGTGCGGCTCGGTCAGGCCGAAGCAGCCGATGACCTTGCCCGCGGCCATCTGCGGCAGCCAGCGCTGGCGCTGCTCTTCGCTGCCGTAGGCGTAGATCGGATACATGCACAGCGAGGACTGTACCGAGGCGAAGCTGCGGATGCCCGAGTCGCCGCGCTCCAGCTCCTGGCAGATCAGGCCGTAGCTGACGCCGTTCATGCCGGCGCAACCGTATTCGGTCGGCAGCGACGAACCCAGCAGGCCCAGTTCGGCCATTTCCGGGATCAGATCCGTGGGGAACACGCCCTTGTCGAAGCAGTCGCCGATGATCGGCAGCACGCGCTCGTTGGTGAAGCGGGCCACGGTGTCCTGCACCATGACTTCCTCTTCGGACAGCATGGAGCGGACGTCGTAGAGATCGTAGGGATTGAGCGTGCTGGCGGCCATGGAAATTCCGGGTTTCGGTGCGGGAAAAAGTGGGAGCCGGAACGCGCGCGCAGGCGCATTTTTCGGCAGCCCGGCATTCTAGCCAGCGCCCCGGCAAACTGGTATCGGCCCGGTGATTGGCCCCATCCATCCCGCGAATATTGGCGCCCCGCTGGCGCCATCGCCCGACCCTTGCACGTGCCGGCGCGGCGCCGCCTGCGTATGATGCCGGCTGCACCTGGCCGCGGACCGCAATGCAAGTTCCCATACTGACCTATCACGGCGTCAATGTCGCCGGCAACGAATACGCCGGCAACGACCACGTCGCCTTCGCCGCCGATCTGGAACTGATCCACGCCCTGGGCCTGCGCATAGTCCCGGCGCAATGGCTGGTCGACAACCTGCTCGGCCGCGCCGGGCACGATCTGCGACGCTGCGTGGTGCTGACCTGCGACGACGGCAGCAATTTCGACTACTACGACCTGGATCATCCGGAACACGGCAGCCAGCGCAGCTTCTTCAACGCCCTGCTCGACTTCCGCCGCCGCCACGGCCGCGCCGCCCAGCCCGACCTGCACCTGACCGCCTTCGTCATCGCCGATCCGCAGGCGCGCGCGCGCATGGATGTCTCCTGCCTGGTCGGACGCAACTGGATGCAGCAGGAATGGTGGCGCGCCGCCCAGGCCAGCGGCCTGATCGGCATAGAGAACCACAGCTGGGACCACAACCATCCCTGCCTGGATTCGCCCGGCCCGCACGGCCTGGCACGCGGCGATTTCCACGCCGTGGCGAGCGAGGAACAGGCCGAGTTCGAGATCACCCAGGCACAGGAATACATCGCTGCGCAGATGGCGCCGCGGCAGCCGCGCCTGTTCTGCTATCCCTTCGGCCACGTCAACGATTTCCTCAGCCGCGACTGGCTGCCGCGGCGCGGCCCCGAAGTCGGCCTGGACGCGGCCTTCGGCGACGGCGCCACGCCGGTGAATGCGGACAGCGACCGCTGGAACCTGCCGCGGTATATCTGCGGCTGGCATTGGCGTTCACCCGAACAGCTGCGCGATACCCTGCTCGCCGCCGCGGATGTCGCCGCAGCCTAGGCCACGGGCTGCCGCTGTAGAAAAAAATTCGATTCCTTCAACGCCCCGGTGCGACGGAAGTGCGGCGGCGCGACGGGTGCTTCATCCCGCGCCGGCGTTGTGCCGCACGCAAGCCATACCGGCAGCGCAGATCAGAACGCCCCCATCGCATGCACCTTCGCCACCAGCGCGCGGCGGTGGTTCTCGTGCAGCGGCTTGTGCCAGTTCACGATCAGGTGCTGGTGCTCGGTCTGGATGAAGCCGGCGGCCAGGGCCACTTCCAGGGCGCGGCGGTCGCCGCAGTGGCCGAAGAAGGCGTCGCAGCAACCGGCGTATTTGCGGAAGGCATATTTCAGCAGGTAGAACCACAGTCCGCCGGCGGCGCGCAGCGCGTCGCGCTGCTGCGGCAGCATCAGCCGCGCGGTGTTGCCGTCGGTGCAGGAGCCGCCGGAAAGATAGACGTCGCCGAACGGCATCATGTGGGAGAAGCCGGCCAGATGCAGGCCGCCGTCCGGGGCGCGGTAGAAGCCGACCAGGTGGCGCGGGATGCTCGGCGGCGGATGGCCGAACTTGCGCCGGAACAGGTCGGCGACGAGGAAATCCGCGCTGTCGATCTCGCTGATGGTGATGAAATCGTGCAGGGCCGGCGGCAGGATCTCGCGGGAATCGAACATTTCGCCGCTTTGCATCGGCTTTCTCCTTGGCGGGAATGCGGCGCGGGCGCCGCGTCCGGTGGCTGGGTCAGAACGGCATGAAGCTCTTGGCTTTCGCGATCAGCTCGCGCCGGCGTTGCGGCGTGGGTTCGCGCTGCCAGGCGGCGAGCAGGTATTCGATGCCGGTCTCGGCGAATCCCAGCTTGGGCGTGGTCGCCAGCGCGCGCGCATCGCCGCAGCAGGTGAAGATGGCTTCGCAGCGCGCCCCCCAGCGCTGGAAACCGTAGCGCAGCGTGGCCAGCATCAGGCCGCCGTAGTCTTTCAGCGCAGCACGCTGATCTTCGCGCATGCCGCGCAGCAGGTCGCCGTCGGTGGCCGCGCCGCCAGCCAGGAAGATGTCGCCGCAGTCGGTGAAATGCACGTAGCTGACCGGCAGGAAACTGCCGTCGTCGCGCTTCCAGAATGCAACCACGTGGTGCGGAAAATCCGGTGCGCTGGCGCGGTAGTTGCGCTGGAACAGGGACTCCGCGAACGGCGGGCCCTGGTCGACCTCGGTGACATGGATGAAATCGGCGATGCTCATGCGGTGCAGCCTGGCAGACGACTGGCCATGGTCGCACTGCGGCGCGGGGCGCACAACCGCTGCGCTAGCGCGGGGCGCAGGTATTGAACATGGCCTCGCCGCGGCGCTGCGCGGCGGCGCGGGCGGGCGCGTCCAGTTCCTTGGCCAGGTAGTCGAACTCGCCCTGCATGTTCTCGACGGCGACTGCCATCGCGCCCTGGGCGCGGTATTCGCGCAGCAGCGCATCGGCGGCGGCGGCGCGGTTGATCGCGTAGTCGCGCGGGTCCTTGCGCTCGAACAGGTATTTGCCGAAATCCAGCTGGGTTCGCAGCGCGTCGGGCACGCAGTGGGTCATGGCTTCGGCCAGGAAACGGCGCGCGAGATCGCGCCGGCGCAGGAACTCGTCGATCTGGGCAACGGCCTGGTGCTCGTCGAGCAGGGTGAATTCGTACAGCGCCTCCTGCACGTAGACCAGCTGGGCCGTGCCCGAACCGGTCGCGGCGGCCTTTTCCAGCCAGTCGACGCCGCTGCTGCGCAGCGGTTCCGGCACGGCTTTGCATTCGTCCAGCCGGCGCTGGTCCTCTTCCAGGCCGCGCCGGAGATTGGCCCTGAAATCCTCGGGATTTCCGACATAGGCCTGGGCCAGGTTGGCTTTCCTGTCCTCGATGTCGGCGTGGCCGTGCCGCAACACGTTGGCGCTGCAACGGTTCAGGCGGCGGCCCAGCTCCTGCATCGCGGCCACGTCGCCGCTCTCGGCGCGCTGCAGCAGTTCGTCCAGCACGGCGGCGAGCGATGTCGTGCGGATCAGATGCTGCGGCAACGGCGGCGGCTGCGGCGCCGCGGCGGACGGCGCCGCTGGCTGCGGCGGCGTATCCGCGGCGCCAGCGGTGGCGGCAACCCCAGGCACCGCCTCGGGCGGCGCGGCGGGCGCCGGCGGCGCCACGACGGGACTGCGCAGCGGCGCCGGCCACAGCCACCAGGCCAGAGCGAGCAGCGCCGCGGGCAGCGCAATCCAGGCTCGCTTCATGGCGCTGCGACTCCGTTCTGGAAATCCTGGTAGATCTGCAGGCCGCGTTCGCGCGCCTGGGCTATCTGTGCGGGATCGAGACGCTGCGCGACGGTCTGCAGATACAGCTCGCGCAGGCGCGGCGGCCAGTCCTGGGCCGCAGCGGAGGCGAAAAATGCACTCATGTACGCATAGGCGGCAAATGGATCGATGTTCTCCAGCGGCCCCGCCGCGTAGGCATCGGCCTGCAACAGGAGCGCGCGCGCCTCGCCGCGGCGCAGGGCCTGGCGCAGGAAAGCACGCGCCTTTTCCTTGCGCCGCTTGACTTCATCGGCATCCTGCAACATTTCCGCGGCGGCGCCGTAGTCGATGAAGGCGTGCTGGGCATAGTCGAGCATGGCCTGGACCTGGCCCGCGTCCGCTGCGCGTTCCAGCAGCGCCGGCACCTGTGCCATCTCGCGCCATTTCCATCGGGGACCGAGATTGGTACAGCGCCGGGCCAGTTCCTGCTGCGACTGCTGCAGCATCAGCAACAGCAGCTCCGGCGGCGCCGGCACGCCGGCGACCAGGGGCGCTTCCACATTGCCGGCCAGGCCATTGACCACGGCCTCCTCGATTTTTTCCTGCGTAGCCGGCACATAGCGCCAGCAGTTGGCCAGGATGCCGCCGAGTTCGGCCGCCGCCGCGGCATCGCCCGCCGCGGCGCGCTGGTCCAGCACGGCGCGGCGTTCGGCGAAGCTGGCGGCCTGCTCCGGCGCTGCCGCGGCAGCGGCCGCTGCTGCCGGCGGCTCAGCCGGCGGCGGTACTGCGGCTGCCGCGGTCGCTGGCGGCGCGGCGGAAGTAGCGGCCGCCGTTGCACCCTGCTGCGCCGGCTTCAGCCAGACATAGGCAAGCGCCGCCAGAAACGCGGCCGCAGCCAGCAGGAATACGAAACGGGCCTGGAACCGCATCAGCTGCGCCCTGCCGTGGACGCGCTGCGCAACAGCGGCCTGACGAGGGCAGCCATTTGCACAAATCCCGGATTGCAGCCGCCGCGGTCCCGCGCAAGGCTGCCGGAAACCGCAAGGCCCGGCGGCGATGATCCTTGACCGGACAGCGCCGCAACAGCAGCGGCAATCCGCCGGCACGGCATTGCGATCCGCTCATTGCTGCGAAATGCGACCGGCCGCTGCGGCCGTGCGGTCTGGCTGGCGTGGCTGAATTCGGCTGAGCGCATGAACACGGTCCCGGTAAACCGGTCCCGATGGTCGCACCGCACCGCAGACAGGACAACCGCGCCGCGGCGGAGACTAGCGTGGCGCGCAAGGCCGATACAGCCGTTCGCCGCGGCGCTGCGCTTCATTGCGGGCGGCCTGGTCCAGCTTGCCGCTCAGGTAGTCGATGTCGCGTTCCGCTCTGCGCTGATCTCGCGCACTTGCGCCCTGCGTGCGCAGCTCGCGCAATATGGCATGGTTTGCCGCCAGGCGGATGATGAGGTGTTCGCGCGGATCGGCGGCGTCATCCAGCAGTCCGCTGTAGGCATCCAGCGAATCCAGCGCCCCGGGCGCACAGTGTTCCAGCGCCTCCGCCAGATAGCGCTGCGCCAGGCGGCGCCGGTGCTGTATCGCCTCGATCTGCGCCACGATTTCGCGCTGCGGCATCAGCCGGTATTCGTCCAGGGCGAGGCGGACGTATTCGAGCCTGGCCCGCCCCGAGCCCGCCGCGGCCGCGCGCTCCAGCCAGTCGAGACCGCTGTTGCGCAGCGAGTCCGGCAGCGCTTCGCAATCGCCGATCTCGCGGCGCATCTGCTCCAGGCGGAACTCGCGGTTGTCGTTGTGCTGTCCGGCGCCGGGGCCGGTTTGCGGCGGCGCTGCTTTCTCGTCCTTCAGTTCCTTCCGCCTGCGCCGCAGATTGTTGTCGTTGCACTCCATCAGACGCATGCCGAGACGCTGCATCGCCGCGATATCGCCCGCTTCGGCCAGCGGCATCAGTTCGGGCAGCAGATCGGACAGATCCGGCAGAAACAGGAAGCGCTCGGGCAGCGTTGGTTCGGTCACGAACCTTTTCGGTTTCGCGCCAGAAACCGGCACAGCAGCGGCGGCTGTCGAAGCGCCGACCGCTGGCGCTGCATCGTGCGCGATCGCCATGGTCCGCGCTGCGGCCGCAGGCGTTACGCTGCCTGTCGCAGGCGCCACGCCCGGCGGCGGCGCGCCCGGCCGCCACAGCAGCCAGGCCACGGCGGCCAGCAACAGCAGTGCGCCCGACGGAATCAGCCTGCGCACGCGCCGGCAGCCGTCAGTCGCGCACCTCGTTCGACACGCCATGCGGCACATGCCCGGTCGCCACGTGGCGCCGTGCGGATTCGACGTTCTTGCGCGAATCGTCGAAGAAGATGTCCGCGCCGAAGGCTTCCAGGAACGGTCCCTTGTCGCGGCCGCCGAGGAACAGGGCCTCGTCGATGCGCACGCCCCAGGCGCGCAGGGTGAGGATCACGCGCTTGTGCGCCGGCGCCGAGCGCGCCGTGACCAGGGCGGTGCGGATGGGCGACTCTTCCAGCGGGAATGCGCCCTGGATGCGCTGCAAGGCATCCAGGAAGCCGCGGAACGGGCCTCCCGGCAGCGGCAGGCGGGCATGTTCGGCTTCATGGCGGTGGAAGGCGTCCAGGCCCTGTTCCTGCGAGACGCGCTCGGATTCGTCGCCGAACAGCACCGCATCGCCATCGAAGGCGATGCGCAATTGCTCGGAGGCGTAGCTGGGCGCCTTGGACGGCAGGATGGTCGCCGCGGCCACGCCGGCGGCGAGCGCATGCGCGACGTCTTCGGGATGGGCGGACAAGAACAGATCCGCGGCAAACGGCTGCACATAGGCATGTGTAGGCGCGCCGTTGGTGAAGGCGGCGCGTTCTATGGCCAAGCCGTAGTGTTCGATGGCGTTGAAGATGCGCAGGCCGGTATCGGCCGAATTGCGCGACAGCAGTATCACTTCCACCCGCGGCGTGGCCTGGGCCGAGCTGTTCAGACGCAGCAGCTTCTGCACCAGCGGGAAGGCGATGCCGGGCGCGAGCAGTTCGTCCTCGCGCTGCATCTGGTAGTTGCGATAGGCGTCCAGCCCTTCGCGCTCGAACAGATCATGGCTTTCGCTGAGATCGAACAGCGCGCGCGAGGAGATGGCGACGACCAGGCGGTCGTCAACGGTATCGGCAACTACGGGGGCTTCGTCTGTCATGCGGCAAGTGTAGCCCGCGCGGCAGCGGGCGGTGAAACGGCCGTGGCCGGCTGGCGCAGCGGATCGCAGGTTTGCAGCCATCCCGCACCGCTGCGGCGGCCTGACACGGCGGCGCGGGATGGGGTCAGCACGCTGCCGGCTCAGGGCACGATCAGTTCCAGATCATCGGCGAAGATCTTCTCCGCCTTGTTGAACGCCGCGACCATGTCGATCTGGCCGCGGCCCTGCACCGGATTCGGAAACGTGGTGTAGGGAATGCCGCCGCAGACCTGGGTGGTGGTGCTCAGCGGCACGGCGGTGGAACGCAATATCTCCGCCACCGCGGCCGGATTGCCCTTGAGGCCCGGATTGACCTGCATCAGCAGCGCCGCCGCGCCGGCCACATGCGGCGTGGCCATGCTGGTTCCGGTCTTGACGTTGTAAGCGGTATCGCTGCCGATGACGACGGAAAACACGTTCACGGCCGGCGCGATCACATCCGGCTTGTTGCTCGCGCCGGTGCCGGGACCCGCCGGAACCGGGCCGCGGCTGGATGAGCCGTACATGGTGTCGTTGGACTGGGTACCGCCGATGGTGAACACGCTGTCCAGCGTCGCCGGCGCATCCGCAATGGTGCCGCAGTTGCCGCCCTCATTGCCCGCGGCGGCGACAAACAGGATGCCGCCGGCGACCAGGTTCTCGATCGCCGCACGGATCTCGGTGCCAGCGATGGCGGTGCAGCCCTCTGCCGGCGGACAGCCCCAGGAATTGCTGATGACGTCCGGCGCCTTGTCCGGATCGGGATTCGCGCCGGTCAGGTCGGTGGGCGCGAGGAACCACTGTGCGCATTCGTTGTAGGTCGCCGGCGTGCCGTTGCCGGCGTTCATATTGCGGCAACCTATCCATTTTGCCCCAGGCGCCACGCCGACCTGGTTGCCGGCGCCGTCGTCGCCGAGCATGGTGCCCACGGTATGCGAGCCGTGCGAATTGTCGTCGCAGGGTTGCGGCGAATCCGCCGGACAGCTGCTGTTCGCGGCATGGACCGCGTCGTGCCAGTTGTAGTTGTGGTTGGCCTCCAGGCTGACCGCATCCCAGCCGCGGTACTTGTTCTTCAGCGCCGCGTGGGTCCAGCGCACGCCGGTGTCCTGGTTGCCCATCACCACGCCGGCGCCGTTGATGCCCAGCGCCCACAGCTGCGGCGCCTTGATCTTGTTCACGCCCCAGGCGATGGCCGTCGGCGCGCGGGCGGCGTCCTGGTCCTCGTGCTGCGGCAGGCGCTGCGTCACCGCGGCGTTGGACGCGATGGCTTCGATGTCGTCGCGCGCCGCCAGGACCTGGATCTGCGCGCCGGTCAAGCGCGCCTGGATCGAATTCGTGATCCAGAACGGCTGATAGCTGACGCCTTCTGCATCCAGCCAGCGGCGCAGCCCGGCCTGGGATTGCTGTGCCGTCGTCTGCAGCATGGCAACCAGGGCACGGCGCCGTTCCCGATAATCGCCATCGCGGCGCAGCAGCTCCTTGGGAGCCTTGGCCTGCAGCACGATCAACACATCCCGCTCGGCCGCCGCCGCGCCGGGCTGCAGCAGTACGGCATCGACGGTGGCAGCCTGGGCGGCACCGATACCGGCCAGGGCCAGCGCAATAGAAGTGGATAACGAAAGCGCAGCAATAGGACGCATCGGCAATTCCTGGCAGAGATGTGGATGACCTGGCCGGGCATGCGCTCCGCATGCGTATGCGTCCCTCGCCTGTCCCCAGCCCGGCGACCATATCGCCCCATGCGCAATTTCGGCAAACCACACGGGAACCGGTTTGTACCAATCCCGGCGTATACCGGCGCGCACGGTGGGATCACCAGCTTCAGGCCTGGCCTGGACGCCCGGCGCCCGGACAACGACTACATTTCCCGGGGCTGCGGGAACAGCCTGCCGCCAGGCTGGCCCAGTCCACAGCAGGCCAGCGCCGCGCGGACGGGCTAGATCTCGAACTGCTCGTTGAGAATGCGGTCTTCGAGATTGTGCTCGGGGTCGAACAGCAGGCTGACCGTTTTCTCGCGCGATTCAAAGATCGTCACCTCGACGATATCGCGCACTTCGTAGGAATCGGCCGTGGCGCTGACCGGACGCTTGTAGTGATCGAGCACCTCGAAGCGCACCTGGGTGGCCGAGGGCAGTATGGCGCCGCGCCAGCGGCGCGGGCGGAAAGGACTGATCGGCGTCAGCGCCAGCACATTGGAGCCCAGCGGCAGGATGGGGCCGTGGGCGGAAAGGTTGTAAGCCGTGGATCCGGCCGGCGACGACAGCAGTATGCCGTCGCAGACCAGCTCTTCCAGCTTCACCGCGTCATTGAGCGACACACGCACATGCGCAGCCTGCTTGGTCTGGCGCAACAGCGAGACTTCGTTGAACGCGGTCGCGGTGACGGTGGAGCCGGACTCGGTCTGCACCTCCATCATCAGCGGCCGCAGTATGGTCGGCTGGGCCCGCGCGATGCGGTCGGCCAGATCGTCGATGCGGTACTGGTTCATGAGGAAGCCGACCGTGCCCAGCTTCATGCCGTAGACCGGCAGACCGCGCGCATTGTGCCGGTGCAGGGTCTGCAGCATGAAGCCATCGCCGCCCAGGGCGACGATCACATCCGCCTCGTCCAGCGGCGTATCGCCGAAGCGCTCCCGCGCCAGAGCCAGGGCCGCCTGGGCATCTTCGGTCTTGCTCGCCACGAAATGAATGCGCTGGCTCATCACGGAAGGTCACCCGGGGATACGGCGCCGAGTGTAACCGCACTGGATGACACGGAGGCCAGCTCCGTGCGCGTCGGGAAGTATTGGCATATGCGGCACGGGACTTGCGGGCGGGATGCGGTAGGCGTGTTGCGGCCTGGCTGCAAGTGCTGCTGGTAGGTGGCCGAGGTGTGGGGGCGCTCAGCGGGGCTAGCGGCACGCTGGAGCGTTGTTGTGTGCCATCCGGCCGGGCTCCGCGTGATGCCATGGCGGTGCGGGCTTGGCGGGGTGCGAGGCCTTTCTCGCACCATCGAAGCGGGTGCGACGGCGGGACATGGCGATCTGCGGCGACACACCCGCGACAATCTCCACTTCGTCCCGATTGATGCGTCGCCCCTCACCCCGCCCCTCCCGCCCAAGGGGCTTTGCGCCTGGGAGAGAGGGAGTGTTCCCGCTGCCGGATTACGGGCGACCGCACGCCGGGATTCTGTATTGCTGGACATCCGCGCAACTTCCCGAGTCCGTGCCGCGGTTTCCTGCGCAGACTAATACCTGCCCGAACCTCGATCGGGCAGCGTGAAAACAAGCCAGGGTGCGCCGAACCGGTCGAGCCCTTGTGCCAAGCCGATATTTCCTCAACCTCATCCGGGCAGCGCAAGAATCAGCCAAGGCGTGCCGAACCGGTCGACCAGCTGGCCGAAACGTGCGGCCCAGGGCATCTGCGTCAACGGCGCCCTGATCTCGCCGCCCTGCGCCAGTGCATTGAAAATGCGTTGCGCTTCTTCAACGCTATCCGCATGCAGCGCCACGTTGAATCCGCGCATGGGTTCGTAGTCCTCGGCAGGCACGTCGTTTCCCAGCAGGGCCCATTCGCCGACGTGCAACTCCGCGAAGCGGATATGTTCCGGCGCCGAGGCCCTGGAACCCGGCGGCAGCGGGATGTCGCGGCTGTCGCCGTGGGCGTTCATGACAACGACCTTCCCCTTGAGCACGCTTTCGTAATACGCGAAGGCTTGGCGGCAGGTGCCGTTGAAGGCGAGTTGCGACAGTATCCTCATGGCGAATTTCCTCCGGGCCGTCAAAGGCAGGAAATTCGATGCATCGCGCGTGCCTGCGTTGATATTGGCCGAAGCGCCAGGGCCAGCCAGGCCTGCTGTACCGGCGTCATCCTGATGGCGCGTACGGAACACCTGGAATTTTCCGCATCCTGAGCTGCCGGGCCGGGCACGCATCAGATCCGACGATTCACGCCAAAAGCATGCCCCGAAAACAACCCGGGCGCCCGAAGGCGCCCGGATCTTCCACTCAACCACGCACAGCCTGAGGCTGTTTCCGCTCAGCGCGCGCCGGCCTGCACCAGCTGCGCCAGCCTGCGCACGGCGACCGAAACAATCGGATAGTCCGTGACGACCTGCGTGCGCATATCGGCAAACATGCCCAGCGTGAACTTGAGCGAGGCATCGTCGCGGTTGAGCCACTGCTCGACCAGCTCGCCGCCCTCGCCCTTGCCGCCCTTCAGGACCTGCGCCGCCAGCGCCCGGTGCTGCTGGTACAGCTCGTCACGCAGCGATCCGCGCGCATGCGCATGCCAGCGGGTTTCCACCGGCAGTTCCTCGACCTTGGACATCAGCCACTTCAGATGCAGCGCCTCGCCGAGGGCGAAGTGGACCTGCGCCACCTGGGCGACCTTGAGCTTGTTGTCCTGGGCGGTGTCGATGATGTCCAGCGCCGAGACCAGGGCCGGCACGCCGGCCAGCTGTTCGGCCAGTTCGGCCGGGAAGCCCTGGCCCACCCAGCGCTCGCGTGCGGCATCGAACGAGCTGCGCTCGCTGGGGGCGAGCACGGCGGGCAGGGACTGCTTGAGTTCCAGCATGCCCGGGTGATAGCGCGCCACGGCCTTGGCGATGTCCAGCGATTCGCCGGGCTGGTTGAGCAGCCAGCGCGTCATGTTGCGCAGCAGCTGCCAGATCACCAGCAGCGCGTCGATCTGGGCATTGCCGTTGACCTTGCCGTCCAGCGCCTCGATCTGCGCCCACAGCTCGCGCGCATCCAGCACTTCGCGGGCAATGGTATAGGCCTTGGCCACCGGCGCGGGCGCCTGGCCGGTGTCTTCCTGCATGCGCAGCACGAAGGTGGCGCCCATGCGGTTGATCATGGAGTTGGTCACCGCCGTGGCGATGATCTCGCGCTTGAGGCGGTGGCGCTCCATGTGCGCGGAGTACTTCTCCTGCAGCGGCTCGGGGAAGTAGCGCTTGAGTTCGCGCGAGAGGTAGGCGTCTTCCGGCACGTCGGATTCCAGCAACTGCTGGAACAGCACGATCTTGGAATACGACAGCAGGATGGCCAGCTCCGGCCGGGTCAGGCCCAGGCCGCGCGCCTTGCGCTCGGCGAACTCCGCATCCGACGGCAGGAACTCGATCTGGCGGTCGAGCAGGCCCTGCGCTTCCAGCGTGCGCACGAAGTGCTGCTTGGCGCCCAGGCGGCTGACCGACATGCGCTCCATCACGCTGATGGCCTGGTTCTGGCGGTAGTTGTCCATCAGCACCAGGCGCTCGACCTCGTCGGTCATGTCGGCCAGCAGCACGTTGCGCGCTTCCAGCGTGAGTTCCTCGCGCTGCACGGCGTCGCCGAGCAGGATCTTGATGTTGACCTCGTGGTCGGAGGTGTCCACGCCGGCAGAGTTGTCGATGAAGTCGGTGTTCATCAGCACGCCGTTGAGCGAGGCCTCGATGCGGCCGCGCTGGGTCATGCCCAGGTTGCCGCCTTCGCCGACCAGCTTGCAGCGCAGCTCCCTGCCGTTGATGCGGATGGCGTTGTTGGCGCGGTCGCCGGCGTCGGCGTTGGTCTCGGCCTCGGCCTTCACGTAGGTACCGATGCCGCCGTTCCAGAGCAGGTCCACCGGCGCCTTGAGGATGGCGCGCATCAGGTCGTTGGGCGAGAGCTGGTCGACGTCCTCGGCGATGCCGAGCACGGCGCGCACTTCCGGCGAGACCGGAATGGTCTTGGCGCTGCGCGGATACACGCCGCCGCCCTTGGAGATCAGGCTGGCGTCGTAATCGGCCCAGGACGAGCGCGGCAGCGCGAACATGCGCGTGCGCTCCTTGAACGAGATGGCCGAGTCCGGATTCGGGTCGAGGAAGATGTGGCGGTGATCGAACGCGGCGACCAGGCGGATGTGCCTGGACAGCAGCATGCCGTTGCCGAACACGTCGCCGGACATGTCGCCGATGCCGACGCAGGTGAAGTCCTCGCTCTGGCAGTCGCGGCCGAGCGCGCGGAAATGGCGCTTCACCGATTCCCAGCCGCCCTTGGCGGTGATGCCCATGCCCTTGTGGTCATAGCCGACCGACCCGCCGGAGGCGAAGGCGTCGCCGAGCCAGAAGCCGTGGTCGGCGGAGATCGAGTTGGCGATGTCGGAGAAGGTCGCCGTGCCCTTGTCCGCGGCCACGACCAGGTAGGGATCGTTGGCATCGTGGCGCACCACGTTGCGCGGATGCACGATCTCGCCGTCGACGATGTTGTCGGTAATGTCGAGCAGGCCGTTGATGAACATGCGATAGCAGGCGATGCCTTCGGCCAGCTGCGCGTCACGGTCGCCGCCGACCGGCGGGCGCTTGACGAAAAAGCCGCCCTTGGAGCCGACCGGCACGATGACGGTGTTCTTGACCATCTGCGCCTTGACCAGGCCCAGCACCTCGGTGCGGAAGTCTTCGCGACGATCCGACCAGCGCAGGCCGCCGCGGGCGACCGGGCCGAAGCGCAGGTGCACGCCTTCGACGCGCGGCGAGTAGACGAAGATCTCGCGGTAGGGCTTGGGCTTGGGCAGGTCGGGCACCTGCGCCGGGTCGAACTTGAAGCTGATGTAGTCCTTGGGCTTGTTGCCGTCCAGCTGGTAGAAGCTGGTGCGCAGGGTGGCGCGGATCACGCCCATGAAGCTGCGCAGGATGCGGTCCTCGTCCAGGCTGGCGACGCGGTCCAGCAGCACGCGGATCACGCCGATGATGGCATCGGCCTGGGCGTCGCGGCTTTCGCTGCGGGCGGCGTACAGCGCCTCGAACACGGCGGCGTTGCTGGCGCGCACGTCGTCGGGCACCAGCGCGTCGAGTTCCTTGGCCAGACGCTTGCGCGCCTGTTCCAGCGCAGCCTTGCCGGCGCCTTCGCGCTGCGGATCGAACTTGGCCTCGAACAGCTCCACCAGCAGGCCGGCGATGGCCGGGTACTGGTTGAGGGTGGCTTCCATGTAAGCCTGCGAGAACGGCACGCCGGTCTGCAGCAGGTACTTGCAGTAGCCGCGCAGCATGGCGACCTGGCGCCAGTCCATCTGCGCGCCGAGGATCAGCCGGTTGAAGCCGTCGTTCTCGGCCTGGCCGCGCCAGATGCGCTCGAACGCATTCTGGAAGGCCTCGCGCACTTCATCGATGTCGAACTCGATCGCATTGGCGGTCTGTACGTCGAAATCCTGGATGGAGATGGTGGATTCGCCCAGGTCCATCTCGTAGGGATGTTCGGACACGATCTTCAGGCCCATGTTTTCCAGCATGGGCAGCGCTTCGGACAGGGTGATGGGCGCGCCGTAGCGGAACAGCTTGAAGCGCAGCCCGTCGCCCTTCTTGCGCGAGCGGTACAAGGAAAGGCGGATGTCATCCGGCGACTTCAGCGCCGCGGCGGCTTCCACGTCGGCCACCGCCAAGTGCGGCGTGACTTCCTCGATATAGCTGGCCGGCAGCGCCTTGCCGTACTTGTTGGCGAGCTTGAGGCCCTTGTCCTCGCCGTGCTTCTGCACCAGCGCATCGCGCAGTTCGTCGGACCAGTTGCGCACGATCTGGGTGAGCTTCTGTTCGATCTCGGCGATGTCGTAGCCGCCGCGCTCGCCGGGCTTGGGACGGATCACCAGGTGCAGGCGCGCCAGTGCGGATTCACCCACCTGCACGGTGGAATCGACGCGGTCGCCGTGCAGCACGCGCTTGAGCATGGCTTCGATGCGTTCGCGCGTGGCGTTGTCGAAGCGGTCGCGCGGGATGAACACCAGGCAGGAGAAGAAACGGCCGTACTTGTCGCGGCGCACGAACAGGCGCGAACGGGTGCGTTCCTGCAGCTGCAGAATGCCCATCGCCGTGGCGAACAGTTCGTCCACGGTGGCCTGGAACAGCTCGTCGCGCGGCAGGGTGTCGAGGATATGGCGCAGCGCCTTGCCCGAATGCGATTCGCGCTTGAGGCCGGAACGCGCCATCACCGACTCGACCTTCTGCCGCACCAGCGGCACGTCCTGCGGCCGGCGCATGTAGGCGCCGGAGGTGAACAGGCCGAGGAAGCGCTGCTCGGTCACCGGCACGCCGGCGTCGTTGAAGCCGAGCACGCTGATGTAGTCCATATAGCCCGGGCGGT
Source organism: Tahibacter harae (assembly GCF_024437735.1). Classification (GTDB taxonomy): domain Bacteria; phylum Pseudomonadota; class Gammaproteobacteria; order Xanthomonadales; family Rhodanobacteraceae; genus Tahibacter; species Tahibacter harae. Next base: position 390,299 of record NZ_JANFQO010000001.1, read on the forward strand.
GCACGGTGGCGCGGGAATTGGTCTTGGTCAGGATGATGGCGTCGGTGGAACCCGACTGCGGCAATTCGCGCGCGACCAGGGTGTTGAGCGGCCGCGGCGCGGCATCCTCGTCCTGGCGCAGTATGCCCAGGCCGGTGTTGGGCAGGGTGCGCAGTACATCGACGCCGTCCACCTTGTCGACTGCGTATTCGCGGTAGCCGAGGAAGGTGAAGTGGTCGTTGGCGACGAAGTTGAGGAATTCCTGCGCCTCGGCTACGCCGGCCGCATCGACCGGCAGCTTGCGCTGCGGCAGTTCGCGCGAGAGTTGCAGCATCTTGTCGCGCATCGCGGCCCAGTCGGCGACCGCCGCGCGCACATCGTGCAGCGAGCGCGCCACGCTCTGCTGCAGGCGCTTGATTTCCTCGGCCTCGGCGATGCGGCTGATCTCGAAATGCATGACCGACTCGGCCTTGCCCTTGCCGCTGCCGGTATCGGCCCCGATGGTGAGCACATGGCCGCCGGCATCGCGCTCGACGCGGTAGACCGGATGCACGATGGCATGCACCAGCAGGCCCGCGGCGCTGACCGCCATGCCGACCGAATCGACCAGGAACGGCGAGTCGTCGGTGACGACCTCAAGCACGGTATGGGTGGATTCATAGCCCTGTTCGTCCAGCGCCGGGTTGAACACCCGCACCGAGGACGCGCCGGACTTGCGCACACGCACGAACTCCAGCAGATCCAGCGCCATCGCGGCCCACTGCGCAGCAGGGCGAACTGCCAGGTCTTCGGCAGTCACCCGGTGCAGCAGGTGGGCGGCGAATCCCTGAGCTTCCTTGAGCCGGGCTGCGGACAGCGTGCTCTTGAGTTCAGTCAGCACGGCCTCTACGGCCGGCGCCTGCGCATTCTCGCTCTTGGCGGACATGGGCTTCCCTGAAGCAATGAAAGAACGGCGGAGGATACGCCTGTAGGGCATATGAATCCAGCCAAAAACCTCCTTAAAAACGGGTGTTTAACCTCGCAGTCAGGGGGCGGTTCCAGGCCCCCGGCGGGGCGCCGAAAGCCAGTGCCATTCCGGGCCGGAATCGCAGGAGCCGCTTTTCTGCACCGCAACAACCAGGCGCGTCCTCCATCCCGGCCGGGCCGGGATGGAGGACGCGCACTTAATGCTGCGACCTCAGTACCGGCGCAGCGGACGGCGCCGCTGCGCGACCAGCGCGACCAGTGCCAGCAGGCCGCCGAGGCCGACCACGCCGGCAGGGCCAAGCGCCGGCACCGGGCGCTGCTGCGGCGACGGCGCGACCGGCGTGGTCACCGCGCTGCTGCAGCCGCTGCCGCTGCCGCAGCCGTTGCCGCTCAGGGTCGCCGTGTTGACCACCGCGGTGTCCGCGGCGGTGAGGTTCGGCGTCACCGGAATGGTGAAGGCTGCCTGCGCGCCGGGCGCCAGGCCTGCGGCAATCGTGCAGGTGACGACCTGCCCCGCCGCCGTGCAGCCGGCCGGCAGCGGCGTGCCCACGGCCAGCGTCGCCGGAACCGGATCGGTCACGGTGGTGATTTCCGTGGTCGCGGCCGACCCCGTGTTGGCGACCGTCAGCGTATAGCTGGCCGGCACGCCGACGACGAAGCCCGCCGTGCTGGCGGTCTTGGCGAGGCTCAGCTGCGGCGCACCGACCGGCGTAGTGGTCGAGCTGCTGCAATGGGCCGCGGTCGGACAGGTCGTATCGCCGCCGCCCGAGACCAGCGCCGTATTCGTCACCGTCGTGCCGTCGGCGGCGGGAGTCGGAGTCACGGGGATCACAAACGACACGCTGGCACCGGCGGCCAGGCCGGCCGGGATGGTGCAGCTCGCGTCCTGCCCCGCAATCGTGCAGCCCGCCGGCGCCGTTCCGGGCGTCAGCGCGGCGGGAATCGCATCCGTCACCGTCGCGGCGGCGGTGGTAGCGCCGGTACCGCCGTTGGTCACCTGCAAGGTATAGGAAGCCGGCACGCCGACGACGAAGCTGCCGGCACTGGCCGTTTTCACGATATCCAGCCGGGGATCCGCCTTGGCATTGGTGAAATCGCAGCGGATCTGCGCATCCGGGCCTACATCCGCCGCGGCCAGGGTCAGGCTGGCAGTGGCGGGGCCGGTCACCGGCGCGGCCAGCGTGGCGACTACGGCGTTGCCGTTGGCCAGGTCGATGCAGGAGGCGTCGCTGAGCGTCCAGCCGGCAGGCACGGCTTCGCTGAGCGTGGTGTCCTGCGCCGAATTGGCGATATAGCGGACCAGGCCGTCGACGAAGGTGTTGTCCGTAGCGACGGCGATGGTCTCGCCGGTCGCCGCGGTCGGCGCCGCGGCATCGCTCTGCACATTGGACGGATAGGAGAAGGTGAAGGAATTCGAGCCGGTCGCGCCCGTGGTGCGCTTGCGGATCTGCAGCGAAGGCTGGGTCAGCGAGAACATCAGCACATGGCCGTCGCCGGAGCCGGCCGAGTTGACGATGTCGATATTGTCCCAGATGACCTGGCCCAGGCTTCCGGCGGCCGCATCCAGACGGATAGTGCCGCAGGCGCCTTCGGGGTTGCTCCCGTCGTTCGCTTCGCAGCCGCCGACATTGGCGGTGCGCGCCGTGGAATTGACCAGCGTGCCGGTGACTTCGAATTCGTTGTTGCCGCTGAGACGGACAATGCTCAGCCCGGCCGTCGGGGCGAACTCGTACTGCCCGGCATCGCTGTTGAGGTAGTGCATGCGCACGGCGCCGGAATCGAACGCCTGGGCGAAGGTCAGGGTGGTGCGGAAGGAAGGAACCACCGTGGCACATCCAGCCACGGCGCCATCGCGGTTGATGTTCACGGCGATGCCCGGGGTGACGCCCGGCGTCGGCGCGGGCGTATAGAACGCGCCCGGATAATTCGTTCCCGTGGGCGCCATGCCGCCGCCGTACGGTGCGCCGACCTCGCAGGTGGCGTTGGACACCACGGCATTGTTTCCGGCAACGCCACCCAGCGTGAAGGAGAACCCCGTGGTTCCCGAGTAGTTAGTACCGAACACCGTGCGCGACTGCGCCGCCACCGCCGCCGGCAGCAGTAGCGCCGCGCCCGTCAGCAGCAGGGCCGCCGTTCCGGCGCGACGCCGGATACCGCCACCGCCGCCCGCGCAACCCGAAACATCCCTGGCCGTGTCGCTGCCACCGACCGGCCGCCTGCATATCAACTCATTCATTGCACCACTCCTTGAGGCAACCGGATCTCCGTCCCTGTCCACGCACAGGCAATGCATCGCCGGGCCAAGGAAGGTTCCGGTCGCTGGTTTCTGCTGATCGCTTCCCGACTGCCGGATTCGTCATCCGGCACCTGCACCGTCCACCCGCAGCCGCCGCGCCAGCGCCGCCTGCAGTGGCGATTGATGCGCGCAACCGCCCGCAGCGCGCAGGCCTGCGCGCCGGCAAGGAAATTCCGCGTAATTCTTCAAACCCCGGATACGACAGCCGCATCCGCACATGCGACGGGCGCGGCGCCAACGACCCCCGCTGTCATGACTCAACGCCGAAGCCCGCGGGCCCATGATGCGCCGGGAACATGGCGCAGGCCTTATTATAATATTTACTCGACGTTAATGCATACACGATCGTGGAATTTTGACAAATATCACAGGTTACTTTTCATACTATTGCAGAACATCGCAGACACTCACGAAATATTGCAGATTCTTGCGCGCCTCCGCGCAGACCGCACCGGCGCAGCCCATCCCTGAAAACCAGTTCAGAGCCTGAGGGGAACCCCGGATATTGCAGTGCGTGCGTCTACCTAAAATGATCGCAGCCGAATCACCTGCCGCAGGCCGGCCGCCGCGGGACCGCCGACCATAGACAATATCCACAATTAAACAAAATCACCGCACAGAGGCAACAACTGACCGGGGGCGCCCCGCCGGCGGCCGCCTCCCCGGCGATTGCAGCGGGGCTGGGCGAGGTTCGACTTTGGTCTCGGGGGACTGGCAGGCGCCGCGGACCGCCCCCTAGAATCCGCAAATTCTAAACTGGACGGTACAGTCCAAAACCCCATGCCCGCCTCCCGTGCCCGCACCAGCAAGCGCCAGCAGCGCATGCGCGAAGCCGCCATCGAACTCATGTTCGAGCTGGGCTACGCCGTGAGCATGGACGCCGTGGCCCAGCGCGCGGGCTGCTCCAAGCAGACGGTCTACGCCCACTTCGGCAGCAAGGAAGGCCTGTTCCGCAGCGTCGTGCGCGACCTGCTGGGCCCGATAAGCGCCAGCCTGGAAACCGATTGCGGCGATCTGGAGCAGGCCCTGCGCACGTTTGCCCGCGCACATCTGGAACATTTGGCGCAGACTCGCACCGTGACCGCGATCCGCATGCTCACGACCGATATCGCCCGCTTCCCGGAAGAGGCCAGGGCGCTGTTCAACGCCGGTGCGCTGAGCATCCAGCAGCGCCTGGCGGAATGCCTCGACGCGGCGATGCAGCGCGGCGAACTGCGCCGCGACGACCCGCTGGCCCTGGCCGAGCTGCTGCTGGGCATGCTGGTCGGCTTCGACATCGACCGCCGCCGCCTCGGCCTGCCGGGGCGCGACACCGCGCAGCAACGCGAAGACTGGGCCGACCGCAGCGTAGATGCCTTTCTACGTGCGCATCGCGAACCGTCCGCCATCGTATCCCCCACTCACCGATCAAGGATGTCCCCATGAGTCCGCTGTCCCTGCGACTGTTTGTTTCCGCCGCCCTGTTGCTGAGCCTCGCGGCCTGCGGCCAGAAGGGTCCGCCCGCCAATCAAGCGCCGCCGCCGCCGGAAGTCGGCGTGGTCACGGTCAAGGCCTCCAGCGTGCCGCTGACGCGCGAACTGGTCGGCCGCCTCGCCGCCACGCGCACGGCCGAAGTGCGCGCGCGCGTGCCCGGCATCGTCGAAAGCCGCCTGTACACCGAAGGCAGCGACGTGACCGCGGGCCAGCCGCTGTTCAAGATCGACCCGGCACCGCTGCAGGCCGCGCTGAACGCGCGCGAGGCCGCCCTGGGTCAGGCCCGCGCCAACGCCGCCAACGCCGATGCCAAGGCCCGGCGCTACCAGGACCTGTCCGCCCGCGGCGTCATCGCCAAGCAGGACCTGGACGATGCCATCGCCGCCCAGCGCACCAGCGCCGCGGCGGTGAAACAGGCCCAGGCCGATGTGGAATCGGCGCGCCTGAGCCTGGGCTATGCCTCGGTCACCGCCCCCATTGCGGGCCGCGCCGGCCGCGCCCTGGTGACCGAGGGTGCCCTGGTCGGCCAGGGCGAGACCACGCCGCTGACCGTGGTCGAGCAGATCGACCCCATCTATGTGGACTTCAGCCAGTCCGCCGCGGAAGTGGCCCAGCTGCGCCGCGCCCAGGCCGCCGGCAAGCTCAAGCTGGCCGCGCCGGACCAGGTCGAAGTGCAGCTGACCCTGCCCGACGGCAGCGCCTACGGCCAGAGCGGCACGCTGAGCTTCGCCGATCTCGCCGTCGATCCCGCCACCAGCGCCGTGTCGCTGCGCGCCACCTTCCCCAATGCCGAGCGCACCCTGCTGCCCGGCATGTTCGTCAAGCTGCGCCTGGTCCAGGGCGAGCTGGAACAGGCCTTCGTCGTGCCGCAAAAGGCGATCCAGCGCGATCCCAAGGGCGCCTACGTGCTCGTGGTCGGCGCCGACAGCAAGGTGCAGATGAAACATGTGGAACTGGGCGAACTGGCCGGCGCCGACTGGGTGGTCAAGAGCGGCCTGGCCGACGGCGACCAGGTCATCGTCAGCGGCCTGCAGAAGGCCCAGCCCGACAAGCCGGCCAAGGCCGTGCCGCAGGAGCAGCTGGACCAGCCGCCCGCGCCGGCCGCCCCCGCGGCGCCGAAAGCGTAAGGAGAACGCCCCGTGCCTCAATTCTTCATCGACCGCCCGGTATTCGCCTGGGTGATCGCCATACTGATCACCCTGGGCGGCGTGCTGACCACGATGCGCCTGGGCGTGGAATCGTATCCGCAGATCGCCCCGCCCCAGGTCGTGGTCAGCGCCAACTACGCCGGCGCCAGCGCCGACACCGTGGAAAAGACCGTCACCCAGGTCATCGAGCAGCAGCTCAACGGCATCGATAACCTGCTGTATTTCAGCTCCACCTCCAATGCCAGCGGCAATGCCTCGATCACGCTGACCTTCAACAGCGGCACTGATCCGGACATCGCCCAGGTGCAGACACAGAACCGCGTCTCGCTGGCGCTGCCGCGCCTGCCCGCGGAAGTGACCCAGCAAGGCGTGGTGGTGGCCAAGGCCAATGCCGGCTTCCTGATGGTCGCCGCGCTCAAGTCCGACGACGGCGCGCAGGATTCCTACGCGCTGAACAACATCATTTCCTCGCGCATCCTCGACCAGATCCAGCGCATCGCCGGCGTCGGCAGCGTGACCCAGTTCGGCTCCGAATACGCCATGCGCATCTGGCTGGATCCGGACAAGCTGCAGGGCTACGGCCTGGCGCCCAGTGCAGTGCTGACGGCGATCCGCGGCCAGAACGTGCAGTTCGCCTCCGGCTCGGTCGGCGCCACGCCGACCATCGACAAGCAGGGCATTTCCGCCAACGTCATGGCCGAGGGCCGCTTCACCACGCCCGAGCAGTTCGAGAACATCGTGCTGCGCACCTCCGCCGACGGCACCACGGTCAAGATCAAGGACGTGGGCCGGGTGGAGCTGGGGCCGTTCTCCTACGGCCGCGCCACCTACTACGGCAAGAACGCCATCGCCGGCTTCGCCGTGCAGCTGCTGCCCGGCGCCAACGCGCTGCAGGTGGCCGAGGCGGTCAAGGCGCGCATGGAGGAACTGAAGGCCAGCTTCCCGCCGGGCGTGTCCTGGTTCGTGCCCTACGACAGCACCACCTTCGTGCGCATGTCCATCTTCGAGGTGGTCGAGACCCTGGTCATCGCCGTCGTGCTGGTGTTCGTGGTGATGCTGGTATTCCTGCAGAACTTCCGCGCCACCCTGATCCCCACGCTGGTGATCCCGGTCGCGCTGGCCGGCACCTTCCTCGGCATGTACTTCATCGGCTTCACCATCAACCAGCTGTCGCTGTTCGCGATGGTGCTGGCCATCGGCATCGTGGTCGACGATGCGATCGTGGTGATCGAGAACGTCGAGCGCATCATGAGCGAGGAACACCTGCCACCCAAGGAAGCCACGCGCAAGGCCATGGGCCAGATCACCGGCGCGGTCATCGCGATCACGGTCGTGCTCGCGGCGGTGTTCATTCCCAGTGCCATGCAGGGCGGCAGCGTAGGCGCGATCTACCGCCAGTTCGCCCTGACCATCGCCATTTCGATGGGCTTCTCCGCGCTGCTCGCGCTGTCGTTCACGCCGGCGTTGTGCGCCACCCTGCTCAAGCCCACGCATCCGGAGCCGAACCGCTTCTTCCGCTGGTTCAACCGCACCTTCGACCGCACCCTGGACACCTATTCGCGCCAGACCACCGCTGCGGTGCGGCGCCCGGCGCACTGGATGATGCTGTTTGCCGTCATCGTCGTGGTCTGCGGCTTCTTCTACACGCGCCTGCCGGGCAGCTTCGTGCCGGAAGAAGACCAGGGCTATACCCTGGCCATCGTACAGCTGCCGGCCGGCGCCTCGCTGCAGCGCACGACCGAGGCGATGGAGCACGTCAACGAGATCCTGTCCAAGAACGACGCGGTCGAGGCCGTGCTGCAGGTCAGCGGCTTCAGCTTCATTGGCCAGGCGGACAACGTCGGCATGGCGTTCATCCGCCTCAAGCCCTGGAAGGAGCGCAAGACCGATGCGATGACCTTCATCCAGCAGGCCAACGGCGCGCTGTACATGGGCCTCAAGGACGCCCAGGCCTTCGTCGTCAACCTGCCCACCATCCAGGGCCTGGGCGCGTTCGGCGGCTTCGACATGTATCTGCAGGACAGAAGCGGCGCCGGCCACGAAGCCCTGGTCGCGGCGCAGAACACCCTGCTGCAGCAGGCCGCGGCGAAGAAGGAACTGCTGCAGGGCGTGCGCCCCAACGGCCTGCAGGATTCGCCGCAGCTGAAGATCGAGGTGGACCGGGTGCAGGCGCAGTCCATGGGCCTGTCCGTCACCGACGTCTTCAGCGCGATCCAGCTGATGCTCGCGCCGGTGTACGCAAACGACTTCTTCTACGAAGGCCGCGTGCTGCGCGTGGTGCTGCAGGCCGATGCGCCGTTCCGCATGGGCCCGGAGGCGCTGGCGCGCATCTTCCTGCCCAGCGCCCTGCCCGCCTCCGGCGGTTCGGCCACACCGAACATGATTCCGCTGTCCAGCGTGGTGCAGTCCAAGTGGGTGATGGGCCCGCCGGCGCTGGTGCGCTTCAACGGCTATTCGGCCATCGAGATCGTCGGTTCGCCGGCGGCCGGGCGCAGTTCCGGCGAAGCCATGAACACGATGCAGGACATCATCCGTACCGAGCTGCCGCCGGGCTTCGGTTTCGACTGGGCCGGCCAGTCGCTGCAGGAAATCGTCTCCGGCAACCAGGCGCCGCTGCTGTTCGGCCTGTCCATCCTGGTGGTGTTCCTGTGCCTGGCCGCGCTGTACGAAAGCTGGTCCATTCCGGTGGCGGTGATGCTGATTGTGCCGCTGGGCGTGCTCGGCGCCGTGCTGTTCTCGCTGGCGCGGGGGCTGCCCGACGACGTGTACTTCAAGATCGGCCTCATCACCATCATCGGCCTGGCCGCGAAGAACGCCATCCTGATTATCGAGTTCGCGGTGGAGGCCCAGCGCGAAGGCAAGCCGCTGCGCGAGGCAGTCATTGAAGCCGGCCGCCTGCGCATGCGGCCCATCCTGATGACCTCGTTCGCCTTCATCCTGGGCGTGCTGCCGCTGGCCATATCCTCCGGCGCCGGCGCCAACGCCCGCCACGCCATCGGCACCGGCGTGATCGGCGGCATGATCTTCGCCACCTTCCTCGGCCTGCTGTTCGTGCCAGTGTTCTATGTGGCGATACGCCGGCTGCTGGGCGACCGCACCGACGAGGCGCACAAGCCGGCGCCGGCGAAGATCGCACCGCCGCACGCCAGCGCATAGCGGACGGCGATTCCACCGCGTGAAACGCAACAGGCGCTGCGAGCGATCGCAGCGCCTGTTTCATTTGCGAGGCGGCAAGCCCATTCGCCGGCGTACGCATCGGCGGAAAAACACCGCGCACACGCGGCGGACTCCGGCAGGGCCACCTGCTGCGGCGCATTCCGGCCACGCTTCCCGGCGGCGAATCCGGCAGCACGGCAGCAGCGGCGGGAAACAGCCCGGCAGCGAATTGAACAACGTGGATTTTTTTCAAAGCCACGGGCTGCACGCCGCCGCCGTCCTGCCGGCGGAATCCGCCTAGGCCGCCTGCCCTAGCCGCGCCAGGCTCGCGGCCGTGACCCAAAACCTGCCGGCCCAGGCATAATCGGGCGACGGTATGCCGCAACGGCCGCAGGTGGGGAGACCTCGCAGCCACGGACGCGGCGCCGGCACGGGACTGGGGAAATCTTCGCTACGCAGCCACGCGCACCGCCACGGTATCCGCTGGCGCGCACCTGTTTTTTCCGCGCTTCCGTACCGGCCGGGCTGCTGCCCGACAGGGAGCCTGTGCGCGAGCGCCGTGGCGCGCGCAGGCGCAGTCGCCGCGCTTACGCCACGCCAACGTTCGCCGAGGAAGACAACCTATGCTCCACCGCACGAGAAGCGCAGCTCTTGCCGGGCTGCTGACCCTGTTGCTGGGTGCGCCCACGGCCCAGGCCATACAGCCCGTGGCCGAAAGCGGCATCCGCGCCGAAAGCGCGCGCAAGCTGCCGTCCCGCCCGTTCCTGGCGCCGCAGCTGCAGGCCCAGCCTTCGCTGCGCCTGGATGCGCAGCGCGACACCTTGCTGCAAGCGCGCCTGGCACCGTTCCAGCAGCGCTACGGCGGCAGCTGGGATGTGCGCTGGGACGAGCGCGCCGACCGGCCCAACGTGGTCCAGGGCAGCGGCATCGCGCTGGTCCCCGGCCGCGGCAACGCACTCAAACTGCAGCAGTTCGGCCTGGACCGCGAGGTCGACATCAATCTCGGCCTGGTCGCGGCGAAGGCGCGCGAATTCATCGACAGCGTCCCCGAGCTGCTGCAGACCGCCGGGCTGGAACTCAAGCTCGACGCCGAGCGCAGCCTGGTCACCGGCGGCGACCGCCCGGTCTGGTTCGTCGAATTCGGCCAGTACCACCAGGGCGTGCGCGTGGAAGGCGCCCACGTCTATGTGCGCGTGGCCCAGGGCAATATCGTGCAGTTCGGCGCCGAGCGCGTGGCCGACGTGCGCATCAGCGCCACGCCGGCGACGACGCGCGAAGCTGCGTTTGCGCAGGCCTGGAAGGAACTGGGTTTCCCCGCCGGCACCAAGATCGACGAAATGGTGGAAGCCGGCGCGCTGAGCATCTATCCGGTGCTGCCGGCCGGCGACGGCGTCGGCGAGCGCTACCGCGGCATGGCCGGCCTGGGCTACGAGCATGTGTTGGCCTGGCGCTACGTGTTCCGCCTGCCGGATGACGACACCACGTTCCAGGTGCTGGTCGACGCGCACAGCAACCGCGTGCTGGAAGTGCGCAACCTCACGGTGAATGTCAGCGCCAAGGTCAGCGGCGGCGTCTATCCGACCACCAACAGCGATACGGAAATCGTGGTCGACTTCCCCTTCGCCGCCGTGACCAACGGCGGCAGCAAGGTCACCGACGCACTGGGCATCTACGACTATTCCGGCGGCACCGCGACCACCGCACTGGACGGCAAGTATTTCCGCATGGTCGACAGCTGCGGCGCGATCTCGCTGAGCAACAGCAGCGACGGCAACCTCGCCCTGGGCAGCAGCGCCGGCACCGACTGCACCACGCCCGGCGTGGGCGGCGCGGGCAATACCCATGCCTCGCGTTCGGGCTTCTACCACCTGACCAACATCAACACCAAGGGCCGCAGCTTCTTCCCGTCCAACACCTGGCTGCAGAGCAAGGTGACGGCGAACATGAACGTCAACCAGACCTGCAACGCCTCCTGGAACGGCACCGCGCTGAATTTCTACAAGTCCGGCCCCAGCGCCAGCGATCCGAGCGTGCTGTGCTCCAACACCGGCGAGATCGCCGCGGTGTTCCTGCACGAGTGGGGCCATGGCCTGGACACCAATACCGGCGGCGAGGCCAGCGAGTACGGCAGCGGCGAGGCAGTAGGCGATACCTTTGCATTTCTGGAAACGCGCGATTCCTGCATAGGCCAGAACTTCCGTCCCGGCCGCGACTGTCCCAACTGCGTGGCCTGCACCGGCGTGCGCGACGTGGGCGATTTCGGCGTGTCCGCGCCGCCGGCCAAGCTGGCCTCGCCGGCCAACCTGGCCAACGACGCCGGCATCAACTGCGACCGCCTGGCCTGTCCCTACCTGCAGCAGGGCATCTTTCCGTACCAGGGCCCGATGGGCTACGAAGGCCATTGCGAAAGCGTCATCGCCAGCAGCGCCAACTGGGACCTGACCCAGGCCCTGGTCAACCGTTTCGGCGAAAGCGGCTGGAGCAAGATGGACCGCATTTGGTACGCCAGCCTGACCAGTTCCAAGAGCGCCTACCGCATCACCTCCGGCGGCACCTGCAACGTCAACGCCCAGGTCGACGGCTGCGGCGCCACCAACTGGTATACGGTGTATCTGGCCGCCGACGACGATGACGGCAACCTCGCCAACGGCACGCCGAACGCCTGCCGCATCTGGGATGCGTTCAGCGCCCACGGCATCGCCTGCGGCGCGCGGCCGTCCTGCTCCGGCGACGCGCCGGATTTCAGCCTCGGCGTGACCAACTCGCCGCAGGCGGTATGCGCGCCGGCCACGGCGACGTTCACGCTGAATGTCGGCACCGACCTGGGCTTCCTCAATCCGGTCACGCTGTCGGCCAGCGGCAATCCGGCCGGCAGCACCGCCACGTTCTCGCCCAATCCGGTGACGCCGGGCAATCCGGCCACGCTGAGCATCGGCACCGCCGGCGTCGCCGCCGACAGCAGCAGCACGCTGACCATCAACGGCAGCGCCAGCGCCAGCCCCGGCCACAGCACCACCGCCCAGCTCACCATCGCCACGGCGGTGCCCAATGCGCCGGCGCCGGCCGCACCGGCCAACGGCGCCACCGGCATCAACTCCGCCGCGGCCGTCACCTTGAGCTGGGCCGCCATCAGCGGCGCCAGCGGCTACAGCGTGGAAGTGGCCACGGACAGCGCCTTCGGCAACATCATCGCCAGCCAGCCCGGCCAGGCCGGCACCAGTTGGAACGTGAACGGCCTGCAGCCCTCGACCACGTACTACTGGCGTGTGCGCGCGGCGAATATCTGCGGCGCCGGCGGCAACTCAGCGGTGTACAACTTCCGCACCGCCGCGCTGGCCGGCAGCTGCGACGAGAACCAGAGCGCCAATGTGCTGCTCAGCAACGATGTCGAAGGCGACAACGCCGGCTGGACCGCCAGCGGCACGCCGGCCTGGACGGTCAGCACGGCGCGCCCGTTCTCGCCGACCAGATCCTGGCTGGCCACCGACATCACTACCTCGTCGGACCAGCGCCTGGTCTCGCCCGCCATCGCCCTGCCCACCGGACAGAACCCGCTGACGCTGAGCTTCCAGAACGACGTCAACCTGGAAGAACGCACCGCCGGCGGCTGCTACGACGGCGGCTTTGTGGAAGTGTCCACCAATGACGGCAGCAGCTGGACGCCGGTCACCGGCGCGCAGTTGCTGACCACACCGTATACCGGCGCGATCCAGTCCGGCGCGGGCGCGAGCATCCAGGCCTGGTGCGGCACCCTGGCCTACCGCCGCACCGTGGTCGATCTCAACAGCTACGCCGGCCAGACCGTGCGCCTGCGCTTCCGCGTCTCCACCGACACCTCCGAGGGCGACACGCCGCTGGGCTGGTTCGTCGACGACATCAAGGTGCAGGGTTGCCAGGCGGCTGTGCCGGATTCGATCTTCGTCGACGGCTTCGAGGAATAAGCCGCAGGCGTGATGAACGAGAAGGCCGCCTCCGGGCGGCCTTCTTCTTTGGAGCGGGGGTCACTCCTTGCATGGAACCGGTGCGGCCACGCGGCCGTCCCGCCGCGCAGCAGCCCGCGCAGAAATCACCGCGCGAACCGCAGCCATGCAGCGAGGAACCGGCGCACGGTGCTGCAAAGACGCTGCAATACCGCTCGGAAAATGCCGCGTCCGCTCAGGGAACCGCCGGCGCCACGGCCGCATGCTGCCCGGCAACATTACATTGCGTGCAGCGAATGGTAATCATGCGCCATGTCCGCCGCCGGAAAACCCTCATGAGCCTAAAGCCGCAGTTCCTGACCCACACGGTCGAGAACCAGCCGCTGCCGCTGCAGGACTACGATGCCTGGAGCACCGATCTTCCCCTGCAGGAAGCCGTCGCGCGCCACGGCGCATCCTGGGCCGGCGCGGCGCTGCAGGCCCACGGCCGCATCGCCGGCGGCGAGCTGATCGAACTGGGCGAGCTGGCCAACCGCCACAAGCCCACGCTGCACCTGTTCGACCGCCACGGCCGCCGCCGCGACGAGGTGGAATTCCATCCGGCCTATCACCAGGTGATGCGCCTGGCCATGCTCGCCGGCGTGCACAACTTTTCCTGGAACAACGAGGAACGCCCGGGCGCCCATGTCGCGCGCGCCGCGCTGATGTACCTCACCAGCCAGCCCGAAGCCGGCACCGGCTGTCCGCTGACCATGACCCACGCCGCCGTCCCCGCGCTGCGCGCCACGCCGGCGGTGGCGGCGCAGTGGCTGCCGCGCGTGCGCGCGGCCGAGTACGACCCGCGCACACTGCCGCCCGCGCACAAGACCGCCTGCACCCTGGGCATGGGCATGACCGAGAAACAAGGCGGCTCGGACGTGCGCCAGAACTCCACGCGCGCCTGGCGCCAGGCCGACGGCAGCTATGAACTGGTCGGGCACAAGTTCTTCTTCTCCGCACCGATGTGCGACGCGCACCTGGTGCTGGCCCAGGCCGAGGCCGGCCTGAGCTGCTTCCTCGTGCCGCGCGTGCTCGATGACGGCACGCTCAACGCAGTGCGCCTGCAGCGCCTCAAGGACAAGCTCGGCGACTGGAGCAATGCCTCTTCGGAGGTGGAATTCCAGGGCGCCAGCGCCGTGCCAGTCGGTCCGGAGGGACGCGGCATAGCAACCATTCTCGAAATGGTCGCATTGACGCGGCTGGACTGCGTCACCGGCTCCGCCGCCGGCATGCGCCAGGCCCTGGTGCAGGCGATACATCACACGCGCCAGCGCCGCGCCTTCGGCCGGCTGCTCAGCGAACAGCCGCTGATGCGCAACGTGCTGGCCGACCTGGCGCTGGAAAGCGAAGCCGCCGTCGCGCTGGCCCTGCGCATCGCCGCCGCGGTGGACGCCGCGCCGCGCGATCCGCGCGAAGCGGCCTTCGCCCGCGTCGCCACCGCCATAGGCAAGTACTGGGTGTGCAAGCGCACGCCCGGCTTCGTCAACGAGGCGCAGGAATGCCTGGGCGGCATAGGCTATGTCGAGGAAAACATCCTGCCGCGCCTGTACCGTCAGGCGCCGCTGAATTCGATCTGGGAAGGCAGCGGCAATGTGCAGTGCCTGGACGTGCTGCGCGCCGCGCAGCGCGAACCGCACAGCCGCGACGCGCTGTTCGAGGAACTGCTGGCCAGCCGCGGCGCCGATGCGGACTACGACCGCCGGCTGCGCGAACTCATCGCCGCCTTCGACGACAGGGAGGCGCTGGAATTGCGCAGCCGCCATCTGGTCGAGCGCCTGGCGTTGCTGCTGCAGGCCGCCACACTGTTCAGATCGGGCAATACGGCGATTGCCGAAACTTTCTGCCGGGCGCGTTTGAGCGCCGACCACGGCATGGCCTACGGCACGCTGGATGCGCAGGCGCCGCTGGATGCACTGATCGAACGCGCGTTCCCGGGCTGAAACCTGTACCGCCCTCCAATCCAGGCGCTGAAAAATGCGGCGCAATTTCAGATTCACCGCGGAGATGGCTGCCGCGGCAACCGGAACCGGCCGGACCGCCCGCGCGGCGCCCCTCAGCGCGGCGCCAGCCCCAGCTGCCGGTCATGCAGCCGTGCCAGCAGCAGTTGTGCGATCACCGCGCCGCACAGCGCGCAGAACATGTCCCACTGGGTATCCCAGATATCGCCCTGGGTGGCGAGGTAGGCATCGGCCGAACCGCCCATGACCAGCGCCGCCCACCATTCGATGAACTCAAAGAAGGCACTGAAACTCAGGCAGGCCGCACAGACCAGGTAGAACAGCCAGCCGCCGCGCGGCAGCGGCGTGCAGCGCAGCAGCAGTTCGCGCGCGAGGATGG
This sequence comes from Tahibacter harae, assembly GCF_024437735.1. GTDB lineage: Bacteria > Pseudomonadota > Gammaproteobacteria > Xanthomonadales > Rhodanobacteraceae > Tahibacter > Tahibacter harae. The sequence goes on from NZ_JANFQO010000001.1 coordinate 405,613, forward strand.
CCGGGATGAAGCCCTGGGCGAAATGTCCCAGCCGGTCGTAGTTGTTGCGCTTGAGTTCAAACCACTCGCGCCAGAGATCGCCCAGCGGCGTCAGCGCATAGGTGTACTTGCCGCCGTAAATCAGGATCAGGCAATGTACGGCGATCAGCCAGTACAGCAGCCGGGTCAGCGGAAAGCCGCGCCGCGTCCACAGCAGCAGCGGAACCGCGGCCAGCACCCAGGCAATCTCCATCAGCCAGGTCAGGCGGTCATTCGGCGCAATGCCGGACCAGACCAGGACCAGCGCGACGGCGGCGAGCAGGAAGCCGCCTTCGCGCGGCCCGACGCTGGTGGCGATGCGTTCGACGGTGACGGTGGACATGACGGATTCCCGGACGGCGACAGTGCGCACCCTACACGAGCGCGGGCGTCCGATGTACGCGGGTGGCCACGCGCCGCGGGAAATTCCGGCGAGTCCGCGCTCCCTTACGCCGCGTAATCGGTGCTGCGCGACAGGGCCTCGAACGCATCGGTCTCCTGGCTCAGCCGCGCGACCTTGCCGCGCACCACCTCGACCGCATCCGGCCCGGCCGAGAAGCGCAGCGGCGGCGCGGCGTGATGTGCCAGCTGCACCAGCACCCGGCCCAGCCGCGCCGGATCGCCGGCCTGCTGGTGATTGCGGCCGTCGAAGAAGGCGCGCAGCTGCTGCGAGAGTCCGGCGTAATCGGCGATTGCCTGCTCGCCGTGGCGGATGGAACTGGCGTCGAGGAAGTCGGTACGGAAGTAGCCCGGCCCGACGATGGTGACGCGGATGCCGAACTGTTCGACTTCCGCGGCCAGCGCCTCGGAAAAGCCTTCCACGGCGAACTTGCTGGCGCAGTACACCGAGCCGCCGGCGACGCCGATGATGCCGCCCACCGAGGTGATATTGAGTATGCGTCCGCTGCGCTGGCGCCGCAGCACCGGCAGCACGGCGCGGGTGACGTTGTACAGGCCGAAAACATTGGTAGCGAACTGGCGCTCGACGGCGGCGGCGCCGATCTCCTCGAACAGGCCGAGCTGGCCGTAGCCGGCGTTGTTCAGCAGTACGTCGATGCGGCCGAAATGCGCGACCGCCGCGTCGACCGCCGCCCGCACCTGCGCATCGTCGACGACGTCCAGCGCGATCGGCAGCACCTGCGCGACACCGAACGCGGCAAAACGCTGCTGCAGCGCCGCCCGGTCGCGGCCGCTGGCAACGACACGGTCACCGGCAGCCAGGGCCGCCAGCGCCGCCTCATAGCCTATGCCGCGGCCGCTGCCGGTGATGAACCATACCTTGGACATGACAAACCTCGTGGTCGGGAAAGTGCGGCCACGATGCCGCCAGATGCGCCGGCGGCGGTAGACGAAAGCTGCGGAGGAATTGCCTGATTCTCGCGGACGGACGCTGGGGCCGGGGCTTGGGATTCGAGGTCCGGGATCCGCGGTACGAGATCCGCGGTATGAGATCCGAGGTTCGAGATCTGAGATCCTAGGTTCGAGATCCGAGATTCGGGATCCGGGAGTCTTTCTCCTGCTATCTCACGAAAAAACGCCGCGTGAGGCCTGCCCGAATCCCACGAACAACGCGGGCAGCCCTCTCCCCCGACCGCGTCAGGGGAGAGGCTTGGGTGAGGGGGCAGCGCGAACGATCGCCTCCCCGCTCACTTTTGCAGAACATCCAGAATGCGCCGGAACCGTCCGGTCCCGGCGAAAACACACTCAGCGCAGCCCCGTCTCGTTGCGCGCTATCACCATGCGCTGGATCTCGCTGGTGCCCTCGTAGATCTCCGTGATCTTGGCGTCACGGAAATAACGCTCCAGCGGCATCTCCTTGGAATAGCCCATGCCGCCGTGGATCTGCACTGCCTGATGGGTAATCCACATCGCCGATTCCGACGCGGTGAGCTTGGCCACCGCCGCCTCGGTGGAGAAGCGGCCGCCGTTTTCCTGCGCCTGCTGCTTGGCCCAGGCCGCGCGCAGGGTGAGCAGCCAGGATGCTTCCAGCTTGCACTTCATGTCGGCGATCTTCGCCTGGGTCATCTGGAAGCTGCCGATGGACTGGCCGAAGGCCTTGCGCTCCTGCGAATAGGCAATCGTCGCCTCGTAGGCGGCGCGGGCCAGGCCCACGGCCTGGGAGGCGATGCCGATGCGGCCGGCGTCAAGCACGCCCATGGCGATCTTGAAACCCTCGCCTTCCTGGCCTATCACCTCGTCGGCCTCGACGCGGTAATCGGTGAATTCGATTTCGCAGGTGGCCGAAGCGCGGATGCCCAGCTTGGGCTCGGTCTTGCCGCGGTGGAAGCCGGCGCGGTCGGTGTCGATGAGGAAGGCGGTGATGCCGCGCGCGCCCTTCTCCGGATCGGTCATGGCGAACAGCAGGATGTACTTGGCCACCGGGCCGGAGGTGATCCAGCTCTTCTTGCCGTTGACGATATAGCCGCCGTCGGCCTGCTTGACGCCGCGGCAACGCATGGCGGTGGCGTCCGAACCCGACTGCGGCTCGGTCAGCGCGAACGCGCCGATCGCGGAGCCCGCGGCGATGGGCTGCACATAGCGCAGCTTCTGCTCGTGCGTGGCGAACTTGAGCAGGCCGTTGCAGTACAGCGTGTTGTTGACCGACATGATGGTCGAGTGGGCGCAGTCGGCTGCGGCAATCTCGATCATGGCCAGCACGTAGGAGATGGAATCCATGCCGGCGCCGCCGTACTCGGCCGGCACTTCAATGCCCATCAGGCCGAGCTGGCCCATTTCCCGGATGTTGTCGAGCGGGAACTCGCCGCGGTGGTCGAACTCCGCCGCGACGGGCGCGATGCGCTTCTGCGCAAAGTCGCGCGCGATGGCCTGGATCGACAACTGATCTTCGGTGAATCGGAAATCCATGGGAACTCCTGCTGGCCGGGCTACAAAAGGCGTACCGCGCGGACGGCGGCCCATCGCGGGGTAAAGGACCGCCGATTTTACCGGTTCGGGCGCCTTCGTGGGCTGTCGCGTCAAATCCGCGCCGGCCGCAAGGGCCGGCGCGGGCTCAGCGCTCGGCCACCTTGAGCGCGCCCAGGGCCTGTTCCACCGGAATCAGGTAGTTGACATTCAGCGACGAGCCCTGCGGCGTGAACAGTCCAGCCACGCTGAGCGCGACCAGTTCGCCGCTGGCATCGAACACCGGGCCGCCGGAATTGCCGGGGTTGATCGAGGCATCGGTCTGGTACAGGCGGCGGCCGCGCTCGTTGCGCACCGCCGAGAGAATGCCCTGGGTGACGGTATGGCTGAGTTTCAGGCTCAGCGGCGTGCCTATCACGTACAGCGGATCGCCCGGGCGCGGCTCCTGTGTGGCCACCGTGACCGGGGTCAGGCCCTCGGCCGTCACCTGGATCAGGGCCACATCCGTCGCCGCATGGCGCCGCACCACGCGGCCGGAGACGCTCTTGCCGTCGATCAGCACGCGCACGGCGCGGTCCTGGCCGACGACGTGGGCATTGGTCAGCACGTAGCCGGCCGGATCGATCACCACGCCGCTGCCGTGGCCGCGGCTGGTCTCCACCGTCACCGCCGCAGCCAGCAGCTGGGTTGAACGCTCGCGGAAACTGCCGCCGCCGGCGCCGCGGCCGAAGGAGGCGCCCACCGCCTCGTCCAGCTCGACCAGGGCCGCGCGCGGCGGCCCGCCGTCCAGCGCCTCGATGAAGTTGCGGTCGCCGAGCAGGTTGTCGGCGGCCCTGGCCAGCGCCTTCATGATGCTGCGGCTGTCGTTGCTGTTCCAGCCGTCGTGGGCGCCTTCGCTGATGCCGCGGAACAGTTCCTCGCCACCGCCGGATTTCAGCGTCCAGCGCAGCTTGAGATAGGCCCGCGTGCGCTCGCCGTTGACGTTGCAGGTGTCCACCTTGAGCTTGACCAGTTCCGCATCCAGCGCCAGCTCGGCCGGCCCGCCGGCCTCGTCGTTGAGCGAATAGCCGGCCTGGGTGAAACGTTCGACCAGCAGGGCCTCGGCCTTGCGCCCCTTCATGTCGAGCATGCCGTCGTTCCAGAGCAGGTCCACGCTCTGCTCGCAGCTGCGGCCGTAGAAAGCGCGCCCCACCGTGACATTGCTGCTGTTGGCCGAATCCAGCCGCAGGGTGAAACCGCTGAGACCCAGGGCCGGCCCGCCGTCGCTGCGCCGGTTGCGTATCGGCACCAGGGTCGGCACCGATACGCCGGTATAGGCGTCCTGCAGCTGCATCTGCTTGACCGAGCCCTGCGCCTTCTCGTCGCTGCCCGGCGGCGGCTTGTCGGAAAAATGCACATTGCCCTGGGCATCCGTCCACTTGTACACCGCCGCGGTCGCAGCCGGCCCCGCCAGCGCCACGGCCAGCGCCACCGCCGGCAGCAGGCCGGCGCGAACATTCCTATTCATGGATTTCCCCCTGCGCCCGGCCGCTCCGGACGACGCGGCCAGTCTAGCGCGCCGCCGCGCCGGGCCGCGAACCCGTCGTGCGGATTTCCGGCACGGCGTTGCCGTACGGGCGTCAAAGCAAGTCCGCGAAATCGCAGGGCGGTCCGGCCAGGCGCTGGGCCAGGATCCAGGGCAGCAATCCCTTTTCCGCATAAGCCCGCGGCCAGATCACATGTTTCTCGCCCGGGTATTCGCTGTAGCGCGGCGTGCCGCCGCGCGCGCGCAGCGCCGCCACGATCACGCGCGAACCCATCTGCGCACCGAAATAACCGCCTTCCACATCGGTGTCGTCGTCCAGTTCGCCGTGGAATACCCATTGTGGAACCGCGGCGATGGCGCCCAGGCCGGAAGGTTCGGTCATGCCCGACATCGGCACGGCCGCGGCGAAGCAGGCCGGGTAGTGCTTGAGCGTGTCCCAGACGCCGCTGCCGCCGTTGGAGATGCCGGTCAGCACGATGCGCGCCGGATCGATCTTCCAGCGCCGCTGCGCATCGGCGATGACCGCGGCCACGTGCGCCGGCGCCCAGTAGCCGTCGGTGGTCTGCGGCGCAATGTAGAGCAGGCTGCGGCCGGCCTTGCGCGCCTGGTCGACCAGCTGCAGGGAGCCATTGCCATAGCCGGCCAGCTGGGAGACGTTGTCCGTACCGTCCTGCCAGTCGCCGTGCAGGAACACGACCACAGGCAGGCCGCCCTTGGCATCGCGCCCTTTCACCGCAATGGCGCGGTAGGGCACGCGGGCCGGAGCGGCGCTCCAGTACTTGCCCAGGGCGGACTCCTTGACGGCCAGGGCGGGGCCGGCCAGGCACACGGCCGCGAGTGCGGCGGCAAGACGTAGGGGCAGCTGCATGGCCGCAGCATAGCCGCAAGCCGCGGCCGGGCTCATCACATTGACCGCCAGCCCCCGCCTCGCTACCCTGCATTTCCATCTTTCGATCAAGATGAAAGGATAGATAGTGGATCTGGCCGCCACGTCGGCATTGCTGCGCCTGCTTTCCGACCCCACCCGGGTGCGCCTGCTCGCCTTGCTGGAACGCGAGGAACTGACCGTGGCCGAGCTTTCGGCCGTGCTGCGCCTGGCCCAGCCGCGTGTGTCCACCCACCTGGCCAAGCTCAAGGAAGCCGGCCTGGTGCGCGACCGCCGCGCCGGCGTCTCGGCCTATTACCGCTTCAACGCCGAACTGCCGGCGCGCGAGGAAGCCCTGCTGCGCGCACTCAAGGAAAGCGTGGACGATGCCCTGCTGCGCGAGGACGACGACCGCCTGCCCGGCGTGCTGGCCCAGCGCGCCGGCGCCGAAGGCTGGGCCGACAGCGTGGCCGGCGACATGGAGCGCCATTACTCGCCCGGCCGTACCTGGGAAGCCCTGGCCCGCGCCATGACCCAGCTGGTCGCTACCGGCGACGTGCTCGACATTGCCTCCGGCGACGGCGTGCTGGCCGAACTGCTGGCGCCGCAGGCGCACTCCATCGTCTGCGTGGATGCCAGCGAGCGCGTGGTCGGCGCGGCGCGGGCGCGGCTCAAGCCGCTGCCGAACGTGAGCGTGGAACTGGGCGACATGCACGCGCTGGACCTGGGCGGACGCCGCTTCGACCTGGTGCTGCTGATGCACGCGCTGACCTATACCGACCGCCCGGCCGCGGTCATCGCCGAAGCCGCCCGCGTGCTCAAGCCCGGCGGCCGCCTGCTCGCCGCCACCCTGGGCCGGCATGCGCACAAGACCACGGTGGATCCGTTCGACCACCGCAACCTCGGCTTCGAGCCCGAGCAGCTGCGCGACTACGCGCGCAAGGCCGGCCTGGACGTGCTGGCCTGCGAGCGCTCCACGCGCGAGCGCCGGCCGCCGTATTTCGAAGTGCTGACCCTGCTCGCGCGCAAGCCCTGAGCGACAGCGCCGCATTGTCAACGAATCAACAATTCCACGAATCGAAGCCCATCGCCATGAAACAGCTGCCCTGGCTCAATCCCACCCGCACCCAAGCCCTGCTGGACGCGCTCAAGCAACGCATCCTGATTATCGACGGCGCCATGGGCACCATGATCCAGGGCTACAAGCTGGACGAGGAAGGCTACCGCGGCGAGCGCTTCGCCCACGGCTACGACGGCCGCCACCTGCACGTGCACGACCACAGCCACCACGTCTGCGACCTCAAGGGCAACAACGACCTGCTGCTGCTGACCCAGCCGGACATCATCCGCGCCGTGCACACGCAATACCTCGAAGCCGGCGCCGACCTGCTGGAAACCAATACCTTCAACGCCACCTCGATCAGCCAGGCCGACTACCACCTCGAACACATCGTGTACGAGCTGAACAAGGAAGGCGCCCGCCTCGCGCGCGAGTGCTGCGACGCGATCGAGGCCCGGATCGCCGGCAAGCCGCGCTTCGTCATCGGCGTGCTGGGCCCGACCAGCCGCACCGCCTCGATCAGCCCCGACGTCAACGATCCGGGCTACCGCAACGTGAAATTCGACGAGCTGGCGGCGACCTACCGCGAAGCCGTGCGCGGCCTGATCGACGGCGGCGCCGACATCCTCATGGTCGAGACCATCTTCGACACGCTCAACGCCAAGGCCGCCCTGTTCGCCATCGACCAGGTGCACGAGGAACGCGGCGCGCGCCTGCCGGTGATGATCTCCGGCACCATCACCGACCGCTCCGGCCGCACCCTGTCGGGCCAGACCGCCGAGGCCTTCCTGTATTCCATGCGTCACGCGCGGCCGCTGTCGATAGGCCTGAACTGCGCGCTGGGCGCCAAGGACCTGCGTCCGCATGTGGAAACGCTGGCCAGCCTGGCCGACTGCTACATCAGCACCCATCCCAACGCCGGCCTGCCCAACGCCTTCGGCGAATACGACGAGACGCCGCAGGAAATGGCCGCGACCATCCGCGAGTTCGCCGAAGCGGGTTTCCTCAACCTGGTCGGCGGCTGCTGCGGCACCTCGCCGGCGCATATCAAGGCCATCGCCGAAGCCGTCGCCGGCATCACGCCGCGCGTGCCTGTGAATTACGCGCTGGGCGACGCGGCCTGAACGCCGGTCGCCGTACCGCCCGCCCGACAAAACCGATAACAAGAACATCGCCCCATGAATAGCGAAACCTCCAACACGTTGCCGCGCCACACCCGGCTTTCCGGCCTGGAACCGCTGGTCATCACGCCCGACCTGCTGTTCGTCAACGTCGGCGAACGCACCAACGTCACCGGCAGCGCCGCGTTCAAGAAGCTCATCAAGGAAGGCCGCTTCGAGGAAGCGGTCGACGTCGCGCGCCAGCAGGTCGCCAGCGGCGCGCAGATCATCGACGTCAACATGGACGAAGGCCTGATCGACTCGGAAGCCGCCATGGTGCGCTTCCTCAACCTGATCGCCTCGGAGCCGGACATCGCCCGCATCCCGGTCATGGTCGACTCGTCCAAATGGAGCGTGATCGAGGCTGGCCTGCAGTGCCTGCAGGGCAAGGGCGTGGTCAATTCCATCTCGATGAAGGAAGGCGTGGATGTCTTCATCGAACAGGCGCGCAAGGTGCTGCGCTACGGCGCCGCCGTGGTGGTGATGGCCTTCGACGAAGCCGGCCAGGCCGACACCTGCGCGCGCAAGGTGGAAATCTGCACCCGCGCCTACCGCATCCTGGTGGACGAGGTCGGCTTTCCGCCCGAGGACATCATCTTCGATCCGAACATCTTCGCCATCGCCACCGGCATCGAGGAACATAACAACTACGCGGTGGACTTCATCGAAGCCACCCGCATCATCAAGCAGACCCTGCCCCACTGCCATGTCTCCGGCGGCGTATCCAACGTGTCGTTCTCGTTCCGCGGCAACGAGACCGTGCGCCAGGCCATACACGCGGTCTTCCTCTATCACGCCATCCGCGCCGGCATGGACATGGGCATCGTCAACGCCGGCGCCCTGCCCATCGTCGACGACCTCGATCCGGAGCTGCGCGAGCGCGTCGAGGACGTGGTGCTCAACCGCCGCGCCGATGCGACCGAGCGCCTGCTGGAAATCGCCGACCGCTACAAGGCGAAGAAGGGCGAGGCCGCGGTCGAATCCCAGGCCTGGCGCGAACAGCCCGTGCGCGAGCGCCTCAAGCACGCCCTGGTGCACGGCATAGACCAGTACATCGAAGGCGACACCGAGGAAGTGCGATTGCAGTCCAGCCGTCCGCTGGACGTGATCGAAGGCCCGCTGATGGACGGCATGAACGTGGTCGGCGACCTGTTCGGCGCCGGCAAGATGTTCCTGCCCCAGGTGGTGAAATCCGCCCGCGTGATGAAGCGCGCCGTGGCTTACCTGCTGCCCTTCATCGAGGAAGAGAAGGCGCGCAGCGGCGACGCCGGCAAGTCCAACGGCAAGATCATCATGGCCACGGTCAAGGGCGACGTGCACGACATCGGCAAGAACATCGTCGGGGTGGTGCTGCGCTGTAACAACTTCGACGTGGTCGACCTCGGCGTGATGGTGCCGGCGCAGAAGATCCTCGACGTGGCGCGCGAGGAGAACGCCGACATGATCGGCCTGTCCGGCCTGATCACGCCGTCGCTGGAAGAAATGAGCCATGTGGCCAAGGAAATGCAGCGCCAGGGCCTCAATATTCCGCTGCTGATCGGCGGCGCGACCACCTCGCGCGCGCATACGGCGCTGAAGATAGAACCGCACTACAAATCGCCCACGGTGTGGGTCAAGGACGCCTCGCGCGCGGTCGGCGTGGCGCAGTCGCTGATCTCCAGGGAACTGGTCGACGAGTTCATGGGCCGCATACGCCACGAATACGCCGAGATCCGCGCGCGCCACAAGGACCGCGGCCCGGGCAAGAAGCTGGTCAGCCTCGCCCATGCACGCGGCCAGGCCTTCGACGGCGGCTGGAGCAGCTATGCGCCGCCGGTGCCGCGCCAGCCCGGCATCACCGTGTTCGAGGATTACCCGCTGGCCGAGCTGGTCGACTACATCGACTGGACGCCGTTCTTCTCCACCTGGGAACTGGCCGGCAACTACCCGGCCATACTCGATGACGAGATCGTAGGCGCCCAGGCGCGCGAGCTGTATCGCGACGCCCGCGCCATGCTGCAGCGCCTCGTCGAGGAGAAGTGGATTTCCGCCCGCGGCGTTATCGGCCTGTGGCCGGCGGCCAGCGTCGGCGACGATGTCGAGGTCGACACCGGCGCCGGCAAGCGCACCCGGCTGCACTTCCTGCGCCAGCAGGTGGACAAACCGGCGGAGCGGCCGGATTTCTGCCTCAGCGACTTCATCGCGCCGAAATCGTCCGGCGTGTCCGACTGGATAGGCGGCTTCGCCGTCACCGCCGGCATAGGCATAGAAAAACACCTGGAGCGCTTCGAGAAGGACTACGACGATTATTCCTCCATCCTGCTCAAGGCCCTGGCCGACCGCCTGGCCGAAGCCTTCGCCGAACGCATGCACCAGCGCGTGCGGCGCGAGTTCTGGGGCTATGCCGCCGACGAGACCCTGCCCAACGACGACCTGATCGCGGAGAAATACCGCGGCATACGCCCGGCGCCGGGCTATCCCGCCTGTCCCGAGCACACCGAGAAAGGCACCCTGTTCGACCTGCTCGACGCGGAGAAGAACGCCGGCATCGAACTCACCGACAGCTTCGCCATGTATCCGGCGGCGGCGGTGTCCGGCTGGTATTTCTCGCATCCGCAGAGCCAGTATTTCGTGGTCGGCCGGGTCAGCAAGGAACAAGTGGAAGATTACGCAAAACGCAAGAACTGGACGCTGGAAGTGGCCGAGCGCTGGCTGGCGCCGCTGCTGGACTACGACCCGGACTGAGCAGCGCCGCGATACTCGCGCGCGGGGCCGGCACCGGCCGGTTCCGCGCCGCAGGCGGCGCCCGGCCGCCGCCCATTCCTGAATCGGCGTTCATCCCTGGCCGCTGCGCCGATGGTTTGCTCTACGCCCGCCCCACACCATGCGCACCCCGTTTCCCAGGCCGTGGACTCGCCGGCCGAATCTGGAGTTGCCCATGTTCGTCACCGGCTGGCGGCGTTTGCCGCTGTTGTGCATTTCCGCGCTGTTCGCCTGCGCCGCCCAGGCCGCCGTGCCGCCGCCGCAGGCCGCGCAGCTGGACAAGGATCTCACCCCGCTGGGCGCCGAACGCGCCGGCAATTCCAGCGGCACCATTCCCGCCTGGACCGGCGGCCTGACCACGCCGCCGGCGGAATACAAGCTTGGCGGTTCGCACCCGGATCCCTATGCCAAGGACGCGGTTGCGTTTGCCATCGACGCCGGCAACGCCGCGCGTTTCGCCGAGAAACTGACGCCGGGCCAACTCGCCCTGCTGAAGAAATACCCCAGCCTCAAATTCAACGTCTACCCGACCCGGCGCAGCGCCGCGTTCCCGGCGCGCACCTACGAGATGACGCGCAAGAACGCCGTCAGCGCGAAGCTGGCCGACGGCAGCGACGTGCTCAACGACGCCGCCGAGGGCTTCCCCTTCCCGCTGCCGCAGAGCGGCGCGGAAGCGATGTGGAACCACAAGCTCAAGTACCGCGGCATCGCCCTGTCGCGCTGGTGGAACCAGGCCGCGCCGACCGCCGCGGGCCAGTTCGTGCTGGCCCGCGTGCGCGAGGAATTCCTGTTCCCCTACTTCCGCCAGGGCACCTCGCTCAGCGCCATCGACAACGTGTTTTCGTATTACTTCCAGAGCGTGGAAAGCCCGGCGCGCCTGGCCGGCAATATGCAGGTCGTGCACGAGACCCTGAACCCCACCGTCGCGCCGCGCGACGTCTGGCTGTACAACGCCGGCCAGCGCCGCGTGCGCCGCGCGCCGAACGTGGCCTATGACAACCCCGGCACGGCCTCCGAAGGCCTGCGCACCAACGACATGCTGGACATGTTCAACGGCGCACTGGACCGCTACGAATGGAAGCTGGTCGGCAAGCGCGAACTCTACGTGCCCTACAACGCCTACCGCGCCGACTCCAGCGAACTCAAGCCGGAAGACCTGGTCAAGCCCGGCCATCTCGATCCGCGCCACCTGCGCTACGAACTGCACCGCGTCTGGGTGGTGGAAGCCACGCTCAAGGCCGGCCAGCGCCATATCAACCCGCGCCGCACCTACTACATCGACGAAGACAGCTGGCAGATCCTGCTGGCCGACCACTACGACAGCAAGGGCAAGCTCTGGCGCGTGTCCGAAGCCCACGTAATCAACTACTACGAAGTGCCCATGGTGTCGCCGACCCTGGAAGTGCACTACGACCTGCTCAACGGCCGCTACCTGGTCAGCGGCCTGGACAACCAGGACGAACAGATCAACTTCGGCCTGACCCGCACACCGGCGGATTTCGCACCGGCGGCGCTGCGTACGCGCGGCATCCAGTAAGCGCGGCCGGAAACGGCGCGGGAAACGAAAAAAAGGGCGGCCCCCAGGGCCGCCCTTTTTGCTGCGCTGTCTCCACGCAGCGCGGAACTCATACCGATGGCTGGGATGCCCGCTCGGTGCGCCGGTGACGCAGTTCCACGATCAGGTTGTACATCGCCACCACTGCCGGAAACGCATTCTGGATGATGCCGACCGAGTCGTTCTTGCCCCAGATGAAATACGACAGGGTCATCAGGCTGCCGACGATGGACAGGTACCAGAACATCATCGGCAGATGCGCGCGCTTGGCCTTGCGCGTCGCATACAACTGCACGAACCAGCGCGCAGTGAACAGGAAGGCACCGAGATAGCCGATCAGCTTCCACGGCGTGATGACCACATGGTCGAAATCGAACAGTACTTGATCCATGACTGGCGCGCGGGTAAGGAAAAGAAGCCACGCCGGGCGTGGGCGGGCCGCCGATTCTAGCAGCCGGCATTGGATGGACATTTCAGTCCGGCTGCGGCATGGGGCCGCAGGGGAAACTGCCATGGCTGAGCTGGCTTTGCTGGCCGGGCGGCGAGTACGAACCACGATTGCCGAGCGTCATCCGCTGATCTCAGGTCCTCGGTCTCGGGCCTCGTGCTTGAGACCGATGCTCGAAACCCGAGTCCTGGCGCCGGGCCCTGAACCTTGAAACGACAGAGCCCCCGGGCTGACAGGGCGGGCTGGAAGCTGGACCCGGATCCGGCGCTATCCAGGCCGGCCCGCTGCTTGTCCAGAACGCCGGCCCGAATAGCCGGAACAGCCGCCCGCCCCGCCTCACCGCCAGGGCTTGGCATACCCCTACGCCCCGCGCTACCATTCGCGCCCTCGCGCGGCCCTGCCGCGCCGCAAGTCGTGTGGGGCGGTAGCTCAGCTGGGAGAGCGTCGCGTTCGCAATGCGAAGGTCGGGAGTTCGATCCTCCTCCGCTCCACCACCAAAATCCGCTGTCCAGGCTCGAATCCGCGGTAACCCCGGCGAGCGCCCAACAGCGATGGCGCAGCAAGACAACGGTCGCTTCGGCGGCCGTTTTCTTTTTCAGTCGCGCCAGTACGCTGCGCCCACTGCTGGCACAGCTGCCCGGCGAACGCATCCTCGATCAGAAGGCCCCTGGCAGCGCCTGGACGGCGCGAAGTTCGCCGACAGTTTTGCGCAGATCCGCAGCGACTTCGTCCACGCCCTGTTGAACGTGACGGAGACCGGCACCCGTGCCTTGAGCCAGAGCCAGTACGTCTGGACCAGCATGAACACCAGCGGCAGCGTCACCGCGGCAACTTGCAATACCTGGTCCCAGACGGGCGCCTATGCCTGGGCCAGCCGGCTCGATGCCGTCGGCCCGACCTGGCCGCCCGCCTACCAGACAACCATCATTTGCGAGGGTACTAACCCGCTGTACTGCCCGTCGGATTCCGCCCGGGTCTTCCGCTACGGTTTTGACTAAGTGCGTTTGCGCGAGTGCCTTCGCGCAGACGCAATCTCTCGGCGTCACAGGATTCTCCGGACGGGGCACGACGGAAACACTGCCATCGGATGACACAGCACCGCCGCCGCATATACACCGCGGCAAGTCCGCACGTATAAAGGCGGAAACCAGGTCAGCGCCCCCGCCTATGCACGCCATCATCCTCTGCGGTATCCAAGGCTCCGGCAAGTCCAGCTACGCGCAGGCGCACTGGTTCGATACGCATGTGCGGCTGAGCCTGGACCTGCTGCACACGCGCCAGCGCGAAGACGTTCTGCTGCACGCCTGCCTGGCCGCGAAAATCAGCTTCGTGGTGGATAACACCAATCCCTCCCGCGCCCAGCGTTTGCGTTATTTGCAGCTGGCGCGGGCTTCGGGATATGAACGGATCGAGCTGTATCACTTCCGGAGCGGGCTGGCGGCCGCGCTGGAGAGAAATGCGCGCCGCAGCGGCAAACAGCGCGTGCCGGACATTGCCGTCCGCGGCACTTTGGCAAAACTGGAAACGCCAACACCGGATGAAGGCTGGGACCGCATCGTCGTCGTCGAGGCCCGCATCGACGGGAGCTATCGCGAAGAACTGTTGCAGACATGAAATTCGACAATCTTGATGCGCGCATGCGCATCTACGAAAGCACCAACGACCTCGCCGTGCTGCCGGGGCTCTACATGATCGCCCGGGTCGACGGACGCGCCTTCACCCGCCTGGTGCGCGAACTGCATGATTTCGAGGCGCCCTTCGACAGCCGTTTCCGCGACCACATGATTGCGACTGCCGCACATCTGATGGACTGCGGTTTCGATGCGCTGTTCGGCTATACCCAGAGCGACGAGATCTCGATTCTGCTGGATGCTTCCAGCCAGACGTTCAGGCGCAAGCTGCGCAAGATCCACTCGGTGCTGGCCGGCGAAGCCAGCGCCCTGTTCAGTTCGCGCCTGGGCGCGCCGGCGGCGTTCGATTGCCGCGTGTCGCAGCTGCCCAGCCGGGATCTGGTGATCGACTATTTCCTGTGGCGCCAGGCAGACGCCGCACGCAATGCGCTGAATGCGCACTGCTACTGGCTGCTGCGCAAGAACGGCCTGGACGCGCACAGCGCAGCCCGGCAGCTCAGCGGCCTGGCGTCCGCGGCGAAGAACGAGCTGCTGTTCCGGCACGGCATCAACTTCAACGATGTGCCCGGCTGGCAGAAGCGCGGCGTCGGCCTGTATGCGGAAACCTGGTTCAAACCCGGGTCCGATCCGCGCACCGGCGCAATCACCGAAGCCCGGCGCAGCCGCATCAAGGTCGACGCGGATCTGCCGATGCGCGAAGCGTTTGCCGTATTCCTGCGCGAACGGCTAGAGACGGCGACAGCTGACGGCTAGGCGACGCCACGCCGCGGGCAATCCATTTTTCCACATTCCGCAAGCGCACCTGCGTCAAGCCGGTGCCGCAGCTCTGCCGCGATCGCCCGCATCGCCGCCTCTGCGAAACCGCCACGCCACCAGCCCCGCATACACCACCACCAGCGCAAGCAGGTTGAGTAGCTGCGGCAGGGTCTCCTGCAGCGACGCGCCCATCTGGTTGATCTGCACCATCGCATTCACGCCCGGCGTGGTGGGCAGCAGCTTGGCCAGCGCGGCAAGCAGCGGCGGCGTCGAACTGAGCGGCCAGCTCAGATTGGCCAGGAAGAACAGCACCAGCGACGCGCCGGTGATGAACTGGAACGCATGCTCGCGCCGCGAGAAGAAGCTGCCGACGAACAGGCCGAAACACAGCACCGCGGCGATATAGAGCGGCGCGACCACGGCCAGTCCGCCCAGGTTGCCGCCGTGCGGATAGTCCTGCACCCAGAAAGTGAAGCCGGCGTAGTACAGCACCGCCGGCAGACCGATGCAGGCGAAGCCGGCCAGCATGCCGCTCCATTGGCTGAAGCGGTAGCTCAGGCGCCGGCCGCCGTTGCGCTGGCGGCGGCCGCCGAGGATCACGCCTATGCCGATCAGCAAGGTCTGGTGCACGATGATCTCGGCCACGCCGGGGACCATGCCGCTGCCGTAGCCTTCGCGCACATTGAACAGCGGCCGCTGGGTCAGCTGCAGCGGCGGCGCTTCGCGCCTGAAGCCGCTGCGCGCGCCGGCGCGGGCGAGTTCCACCGACATTCCCGCGGCGACTTCGCCCACGGCCACCAGTACATTGCTGCCGCGGCTGAGGTAGGCACCGTTGGCCAGCACCACGATGTTGCCGGTGCCGCCGCGGGCGATGTCGCGTTCAAAATCGTGCGGGATGACGACGATGCCTTCGTAGCGCCCCTGCTCCACGCCGCGGCGCGCCTGCGCCACCGACATTTCAAAGCCGGCGATGCGCACCGTGCGCACGGCGTCCAGGCGCCGTATGAACTGGCGCGAAGACGGGCCGTGGTCCTGGTCCACCACGGCCACGGGCAGATCCTGGGTCACCTCGTGCCGGTATGCGGCGGGGTAGAACACGGAGTAGAGAATGATCGCGCCTATCATCGTCGCCTTGGCATAGCGGTCGGCGAAGACCTCGCGCAGGACCTGCTTCAGCTCGGCCAGGAACAGGTTCATGCCGCCGCCGGCTGGCGCGCGTGGCGCAGCAGCAGATACGCGCCGATGGCGCCGGGCAGCAGGCAGAACAGCAGCAGCACGCCCAGCCAGAGCAGCGAATCCCGCACCGGCGAACCCACGTCGAACTGCTGCAATTGCAGCTTGAGATACGCCGTCAGCGGCAGCAGCAGGTTCCAGATGCGCGTGAACAGCGCGCCGCCCAGGGTCGGAAATGTCGCGCCGGAGAACGCCAGCGCGGTGCCGATATACAGCCCGCACATCGACAAGGCCGTGCCCATGTCGCGCAGTGCGCCGACCAGCAGCAGGCTGATGCCGGCGCCGGCCAGCGCCAGCGCAAACGCGCCGGCGACGAGCAGGCCCGCGCTGCCGGCGATCACGCTGCCGCATACCACGACCAGGTACGCGAAGCCGACGCAGGACAGCGCACCGAACCACAGCACATAAGGCGCCAGCTTGCCGGCGAGACTGGCCAGCGGATGCGGACTGGCCGCGAGCCACGGCCCCCGCGTGCCGTCGCGCACTTCGCGCCCCAGCGACGCCACCATGCCCAGGCCGGCCATCAGATGCAGCACGCCGGGGAACAGCAGCTCCAGCAGATAGTGTTCAAAGCTGCGCGGCGCATTCGACAGCAGCGTGGCCTGCACGCCCAGCGGCGGACTGCGCAAACCGGCCGTGCCGCGCATCTTGGCGATGTCGCGCAGCAGCAGCTGGGCGTTGAGGCTGGCCACCGCCGCGGCGACATCGCGCGCGGCGCCCTGCCCTGCCGTGAGATAGCTGGCGTTGTAGTAGACCAGCAATCGCGCGCTGCCTTCGCGGTACAGCCGGCGCGTGCTCAGGTCCGGAATCAGCACGACGGCATAGGCGTCCATGCCGCGCACGCGCGACCAGGCCTCGCCCATATCGCCCAGTACCGAGGCCACGCGCAGGCCGGGGCTGTTGTCCAGGCGGCGGATCAGGTCCCGGCTCAGGCTGGAGCGGTCCTGGTCCACTACGGTGACCGGCAGGTCGCGTATGGCCGCCGCCGACAGCAGCCAGGCGAGGATGCCGCCGAGTACGCAGGGGAACAGCGTCATCAGCAGCAGCTCGGCGGGCGTTTCCCGCAGGTAGCGCAGCTCCCGCCGCGCGGCCGCGAAGGCACTGGAAACGGGCGCGGCGGCCGTCATTTCGGCGGCCAGGGAAACAGCACGCTCATGCCGGGACGGAAATTCGCCACCGGCTCCACCGGCCGCGCGCGCACCTCGAAGCTCTTGATGTCGTAGCCGCGCGACTGGCGCGTGGCGCGCCAGGTGGCGTAGTCGCCGGCCGGGGCGATGTAGTAGATGCGGAACGCGACATTCCTGCGGCCCAGGGCGGGAATGTCGCCATGTACGACCTGGTCCACCTGCACCGCGGCGAACTGGTCCTCGCGCAGGTTCAGCGCCACCCACAGGTGATCGACGTCGATCAGGGTGAACACCGGATAGCCGGCCGGGACCAGTTCTCCGACTTCGGCCAGGCGCTTCTCCACTTCCGCATCCAGCGGTGCGAGGGCGCGCATTTCCGCCTTCGCGGCCTCGACTTCGGCGATGGCCGCCTCGGCCTGGCGCACCTGGGCTGCGGCGGCGGCCTGGTCCTGCTTGCGCAGGCCGGCCAGGGCCTGGTCATACTGCGCCCGCGCGGCCTGCTGGGCAGCGACGGCGCCGGCGGACTGGGCGCGCGCTTCGTCGCGGCGCTGGCGCGTAACCACGCCTTCGTTGAACAGGGTATCCAGCCGGCGCGCGGTGGACTGGGCGATCTCGCTGGCCGCCACGGCCCGGCTCCAGTTGGCCTGGGCGGCGCGGATTTCCTCCGCGCGAGCGCCTTCCAGCGCCTTGGATTCCTGCGCGCTGGCCGCGTCCAGCACGGCCTGGGCCTGGCGCTGCTTGGCCAGCACTTCCGGGCTGTCGAGTTCAAACAGCAATTGATCGGCGCGCACCCGCTCGCCTTCGCGCACATGCAGCTTCAGCACGCGCGCGCTGATCTTGGCCGCGACATGGATGCTGTCGGCATCGGCCATCCCCTGCACCTGGTCCGCGCCCGGATGGAGAAACGCCAGCCACAGACCGGCCGCGATCACCAGCAGAAGCAGGACCGGCAGGATCCACCAGCGGCGGCTGCCGGTGCCGGGCGCGGCGCCGCGGCGCGCAGCCAGCGGTTCGGGAGGAGAAGGCGCGGCGGGCTCGCTCATTGCACATCGATCCTGTCGGGAAGCTCGGCATAGCGCGGGAATTCGCCGGACCCGCCGCTGGCTTCGAGCAGCTGCGCCAGCGCGACATCGAACTGATACGCCGCCTGCGCACGCGCCACCTGGGCGCCGACCAGGGCGGTGCGCGCGTCGATCACATCCAGCGAAGTTGCCTGCCCTTCGCGGAAGGACAGCGTCTGCAGGCGCAGGTTTTCCTCGGCCTGGGCGATCGCGCTCTGCAGCAATGTGAACTGCGTGGCGGCATTGCTCATGGCCGCGTAGGCGCGGGTGACGGCAATATCCAGCTCGACGCGGACTTCCCGCAGCGCGGCTTCGGCCTGTTCGCTGCGCGCGCGCGCCGCGGCCACCTGCTGGCTGCGGCCACCGGAGAGAAAGGTATAGCGGATGCCCACGCCCAGGGCCCAGTCCGGCTCGACCAGGGTGGCATCTTCCTTGTGCGCGTCGTACTGGCCGAAGGCAAATACCGTAGGCCTCTGCCGGGCCTGTTGCAGGCGCACGCCTTCGCGCGACTGCGCGACGATGGCCTGCAGCCGCGCCAGCTGCGGATGCGCAGCAACTGCCTGCCCGCGGAAATGCTCGCGCGCGGCGATGGGCTCCGGCAACACGAACAGCGGCGTGCTGGTCTGCACCGGCGCGGAACGCAGCAGCAGGGCCAGGGTTTCGCGGGCGCTGTCCTGGTCGTTGAGCGCCCTCTGGAATTCGCGCTCGGCCTGGTCGCGCGCCACCTGCACCTGCAACTGCTGCGCCTGCGTGGCGAAACCCTGTTCCTTCAGCCGGCGGGTGTCGGCCAGGTGCTGCTGCAAGCCCTCGCGCGCCTGCTGCCGTGCCGCCACGACGCGCTCGGCCAGGGATTGGCCGAAATAGGCCTGTACCAGCCGGGTCAACAAGGTATCGGCCTGCAGCGCGCGCTCGGCCTCGGCCTGCTGTACGGCGGCGGCGCTGAGGCGCTGCTGGGCCGGAATGGCGCCGCCGGAATACAGCGGCAGCGTGGCCTGCAGTATGGGCCGCGTGCGCCAGGAGCGGTTCTCGATCACCACCGGGGAATCGATGCCGTATTGCGCCGCCAGCGGTTCCAGCGGGCCCAGCGGAATCGCCAGGGTCTTCTTTGAATCGGCAAAGCGGATATCGGCGGAGAGTTCCGGCAGACGCAGCCGCTGCGCCGCCGCGGCGAGCTGCTGCTTGTCCTCGACTGCCAGCTCCGCCGCGCGCAAGGCATCGGACATGGCCTGCAGGCGCGCGTGGGCGGCAGCGAAGTCCAGCGGCTGGCCATCGGATTGCGCCCCGCAGGATCCGGCGCACAGGCCGGCGGCCAGAAATACCCAGCAACGATGCCAGCCACGGCGCGCCACGCGATCAGGCCCGCCGGCGCCGCGGCCGCTGCGCCGCGGCCGCATCGAGAGGAAGGACAAACGCCACTGCGGCTGCGCCCGGGGCAGCAGAAGCGATCACCGTAACGGTAGGCATCGCCGTGTCGGCATCCATCCGGACCCTCCCCATTGGCTGCGCCGGCACCTTCCGGAAATCAGGCGGCGTGCTCAGCGTAGCAAGCCAGTACTCCCCTGCGCGTAATTAATCCACTCACAGGACGATGCGTGAACTACCCATATGGGTAAATTTTGGTTGCGTATCTTCTGTGTGCGCCGGGTGCGGGCGGCGCAGCGCGGCGGTACAGGCTAAGGATGGGCGCGCGCCACGCGGTGGCTGCGCCGCATCGCCAGGCACACCGCAGACCCGGGCGGCTGCCGTCGCCTACCTGCCCGGCGCCGCGTGGACGGCGTGCTGCCGCCGGGCTAAGGTGCGGCCATGCCGATCTCTCGCCAACCGATCCGCGCCGGGAAGCCCGCCGCGCTTACTGTCGCCCTGCTCGCCGGCGCTCCCGCCATCGCCCTGGCTTCGGACTACGGCGGCCTGAGCTACCTGGGGCTCTATGCCGTTGCGGTACCGGTGTTCTGCCTGGCGGTGATTCTTTCCGCAACCGCCTGGCGCCAGCCCGGCTGGATTTCCGCCGCCTGGGGACTGGCCCTTGCCCTGCTGCTGACGCCCTGGTACGTCAAAGACTTCAGCGACGCCCTGATCCTGGTGCCCCCGGTCGCCGTGGTCTGTGGCCTGGCGATTCACGGGTTACTGCGCTACTTCCTCGAACGCCGCCCCAGGCGCTACGACGCGTCGCGCTCTCCGCTGGCGCAGGCGCAGCGGGCCGCTGCGGAGGAGCAGCCGGGTCCGCCGCAAAATTGAAATTTCTTCAAGGAATTTCACCGCAACTGCGCTGCAGCGGTTCCGCGCCTGCCCAACAGCTGCGGGCCCAGGCACTGAGCGGATGGACGCCGCCAAATGCCGTTGGCGCCGGTACCCGCCAGGCCGCTCCCGCCGGTCTGTCGCTTTAGCGGTGCACCGGCGCCGGCAAACGGCAAGAATTCCTCCGCAAGGCGCCCTGCCGGGCCGCACCAGAGCATGCTCAGCCCGCCCCGCTCTCGGCCGGAATCGCGACGAACCGCGTCAGAATCCGTCAAGAATCCCGGGCTTTTGCAATCGCCCCAGGCGCGCGAGCTAGCATGCGGCCCCCGTGGGGGGAGCCATGAACAAAGACCTGAATCACTGGCGCGAAGCATTTCTGGCCGACATGGAATCGATCCATTGCTTCGAGGCGCTGTTTGATCGCATGCCGGACACGCTCTACGCGATCAAGGACAGGAACGGCCGCTATGTCTCCATCAGCGAGACGGTGGTGCAGCGCTGCGGCATACGGCGCAAGCAGGATGCGATAGGCAAGACCGCGTTCGATCTGTATCCGCGGCCCATGGCCGAACGCTACGCGCGCCAGGACGAACGCCTGTTCCGCACCGGGCGGCCCATCGTCGACAACCTCGATCTGACGGTGTACCGCAACGGCGCCGCCGGCTGGTGCCTTTCGACCAAGGAGCCGATCTACAACCGCCAGCGCCGCCTGGTCGGCCTCGCAGCGATTTCCAAGGACCTGGTCGAACCCAGCCGCGCCGGCTATATCGACGCGCGCTTCGCCCAGACCGTCGACTACATGCACGAACACTATCTGGAGCCGCTGCGCATGGAAGACCTGGCGCAGATGGCCGGGCTGTCGCTGGCCCAGTTCGAGCGGCGCATGAAGAAGATCTTCCACATGCCGGCCGGGCGCTATCTGATCAAATCGCGCATCGACAACGCGGCGCGGCTGCTTTCCGCTTCCGACATGCCCATCGCCGAGATCGCCCAGCGTTCGGGCTTTTCCGACCAGAGTTCGCTGTCGCGCCAGTTCCGCCAGATCACCGGCTTCACGCCGCGCCAGTACCGCAGCCTGGCGCGGCCGCAGGACGAGCTGGACGCCAGGCGCTAGCGCGGGCGGATTGAATTCACCCGCGGGGCCAGCAAGCTGCAGGCGTCTGCACGAACAACCGGGCGGCAAGCGGATCGGCTACTTCTTGCGAGCCTTTCTGCCGCGCAGGCTCCAGTCTGTATGTCCGCTTATTGGCTCGCCTGCACGTTCTTGAGCTTCTTTTCCCAGTTCTGGTCGGTCTTCATGCCGGACTGCTTCGCCAGCCGGCTGAACACCCCGACCAATTCCTGCGGGTACGAGGCATTCGCCGCCGCATCCCATTCGATTTCGCCGCAGGTAAAGCAGATCTCCAGCCGGCTGTCGCGCTGCTCGCCGGCATAGAAATCGACGGCATGATGCGGCAAGAACATGCATAGCGTAGACGGGCCGGCCTGCGGATCGACAGCGGCGACGGCATCGATCAGATGCTTGCGCTCCCCGGCACTGAGCTGGTGCGAGGCATAGACATGGTACGGACCGTTGGCCTCACTGGTCACGCGATCGAACGAGTCGTGCTTGTCGGAATGCTCGGTCAGCACGATACGGTCGGCCTTGCGCAAGGCGGTCAACAGCGGCTACTGAAAAGCAGCGCCGCTATCGGCGTCTTCGGCATGGACAGGCTGCTGCGCTGCACCGCCACCGGGCGCGACGGCCAGGAACAGGGAAAACAGAAAAGCCTGCATTGGTCACCATCCATCGGAAAAACCAGCCAGTCCGGCTCCGGCTGTAGACCTGGCGCAGCATGCCACGATGTGCGCCTGTCTTCTGCACGCGGCCGCGGTGCCAGCATCAATCGGCGCTGATCGTGACGACAATCCGGCGGCGCGGATCCGCTCAGATCAGATCACATCCCAACCCACCCCGCCCTTCTCCAGCACTGCCGCGGCCAGCGCCTCGATCGCCGGATCCTCGTTGATGCGCATGCCGCGCACGTTGCGCGAAAGGCGGCGGCGGGCCTGGCGGGTGAAGATCTCGGCGATGCTGAGAGCGTTGTCCTTTTCCGCATGGTTCTCGCGCACCAGGCTGTCGGCGCGCGAGAGCACGCACAGGCCGACGAACAGATCTATGGCCATGTCGGCGATGCGCTTCTGCGCGTGCTGCTGGTCGGCGATGGTCTTGCCGTACTGGCGCAGCAGGGCGTCGGCGGCCTTGCTCAGTTCGACCACGTATTTCTCGTAGGTGGCCGCGGCCTTGCGCAGGGTCGGATGCAGTTCGCGCAGGATCTTGTCGGTGCCGTAGCCGGTGGTCTCGCTGGCGCGGCGGCGCATGTAGGTGCTGAGCACGCCGAACCCCTTGATCGGGTCGTTGAAGATATTGCCGACGGCGTGCTTGAGTTCGTTCAAGGTGGCGCCGACATCCTTGAGCCCGGACAGGGCGACGTAGAGGCGCAGGATCTCGTTGGTGCCCTCGAAGATGGACAGGATGCGCGTGTCGCGGGTGATCTGCTCGTAGGGAAATTCGCGCATGAAGCCATTGCCGGCGGCGATCTGCAGCGCCTCGTAGCTGGCGCGCTGCACGGCTTCGCTGGCGAAGACCTTGCTGATCGCCGCCTCGGTGGAATAGTCGCTGCTGCCCGAATCGATGTAGTGGGCGACCATCCACACCGCGCTTTCGGCGGCGAAGCAGTCAATGCTCATCTGCGCGATCTTCTCGCGCACCAGGCCGAAATCGGCGATGGGCCGGCCGAACTGCTTGCGCTCCTTGGCCTGGGCGCAGCACAGGCGGATCAGGGTCTTCATGCCGCCGACGGCACCGCCGCCCAGGCCGGTGCGGCCGTTGTTGAGGATGGCCATGGCCACCTTGAAGCCCTTGCCCACTTCGCCCAGCACGTTCTCCGCTGTCACGCGCACGTCGCTGAAGGCGACGGTGGTGGTGCTGGAGGCGCGTATGCCCATCTTGTCCTCGTGCGGGCCGTGGCTGACGCCGGCCTGGGCCGCCTCGACGATGAAGGCGGTCATCTTGCCTTCGGGCGTGTCGGTCTTGGCGAAGACGGTATAGAAATCCGCGATGCCGCCGTTGGTGATCCAGATTTTCTCGCCGTTGAGGATCCAACTGCCGTCGTCGTTGCGCACGGCCTTGGTGCGCACCGAGGCGGCATCCGAACCCGCGCCGGCCTCGGTCAGGCAGAACGCGGCGATCATCTCGCCGCTGGCCAGGCGCGGCAGATACTTCGCCTTCTGCGCGTCGGTACCGAACAGCAGCAGGCCCTTCATGCCGATGGAGCTGTGCGCGCCTATGGTCAGCGAGGTGGAGGAATCGTGCGAGCTGGTCTGGCTGAGCACGCGCGCATAGGCGGCGTTGGACAGGCCCAGTCCACCGAATTCCTCCGGGATGATGAGGCCGAACAGGCCCATGTCGCGCAGCGCCTGGATGTAGTCCGCCGGCTGTTCCGCGGTGCGGTCGTAGTGCTTGAGATCGGCCTGGCGCGGCGTGAGGAAATCGTCGATGGCGTCGGTCATCGCGCCCAGCAGCTCGCGGTCGCGATCCCGCATTTTGGGATAAGGGAACAAATTCTCTTCGACGATCTCGCCGAAGAACAGACTCTTGACGACGCTCTGGTCGCGGCGCAGGCCGTCGCTGTCGGACACGGGCGCGGCGGTGGGGGCGGTGGCGTTCACGCGAAGCTCCTGGCGTGGTGGCGATGAACCAGTGTGGTATCGCCGCGCGGCGCAAGGCAAGCAGATTAGTGGGTTGTGGACTTGAACCGCTTGTGGCTGCGGCTGATGCTGCGCCGCCGCATCACAGGCGCTGCCGCGCACTCCGCGGGAACGGCCATCGGCGGCGCAGTGCAGCATGCGCGTTTGCGCAATGGCGTCGCGCCCCGTGCCGCGCAGTGACGCAAAGCCTGCGTCACTGCGCGAAATGGCCGCCGCGCAAAGGCGGCGGCGCTGTTCAGGGCTGCTGGAAGCCGTTGCGGAAGATCAGGTCGGAATTGCTGCCGCTGTATTCCAGCTGGAACGTGCCCTGGTCGGCCGCGCTGTAGCCGCTGACGGTGATCGTGAGGGCCTCGTTGCTGGTGCTGGTCCAGACAACCTCGGACTGCGGGCTGCAGGCATCGTCATTGACAACCAGGGAGGAACTGCCGACGACGACAATCATCGTGTCGAAGCTGGCCTGGCCGCAGGTGGCGAAGCGGTAGGTA
Source organism: Tahibacter harae (assembly GCF_024437735.1). Lineage (GTDB taxonomy): Bacteria > Pseudomonadota > Gammaproteobacteria > Xanthomonadales > Rhodanobacteraceae > Tahibacter > Tahibacter harae. The sequence continues at coordinate 430,126 of NZ_JANFQO010000001.1, forward strand.
TAGCCGGCCTGGGCGTTCACGCTGTAGGTCCATTCGCCATCCGGGCCTATGCGTCCGACGCTGCTGAGCTGGGGCGCGGGCAAGGGAATCAGCGACTGGGTGACGTTGCGCACGGTGACCGGATTCTCGGCGCGGCCCCAGGCCGAGTTGTTGCCGAGCTGCGCATCGGTGGCGCCGCTGGCGGCCAGGTAGATGACCGGATAGTAGATGCCGGTCGGCACGGAAGAGCCGATGAGGTAGCTGCCCAGATTCAGCAGCGCCAGCGAGTTCGGAAACGGCGCCACGGTAGTGGTGTAATTGCTGCGGCCGAGATAGACGCTGCTGGCATAGGCCATGCGCACCCCGGTGAGATAGACGTCGACACCCGGGTTGACCAGATTGCTGGTGCCCAGGTTCTGCAGCTCCACCGGTCCGACGAAACTCAGGGTCTGGCCATGGAAATAGCTGCTGGCCGCCGGAACCGTGGGCGTATAGCTCGCGTTGTTGTTGGCGGCGTTGTCAGCGGTGCTGTACATGACCAGGCTGCCGTCGTGCAGGCTGATGCCGGGATAGACCGAGCGGATGCCGGCCGTGTCGTCGCTGTGCAGCTTGGGATCGCGCGCCCATTTCGGCCCGTAGTTCATGGTCGAGGGCCAGAACACGTTCTGCGTCTCCCACGGATGCTGCAGGCCCCAGGAATGGCCAAGTTCATGCAGCAGGGTCTGGCGGAAGCTCCAGGCCGGCGCGTCGGAGGTGCCTTCCGCATCGTCCAGGGTCCAGCTGTAAGCCGGATTGATCGCGATATCGGATTCGAGAATGGGGCCGCTGCCGCTCCAGCGCGAATAGCAGACCGCGAGCGTGGTAGCGCCCCAGCCGGCACCGAACTGCGCCTGCATTTCCGCATCGCTGGGAAAGCCGGCCAGGTCGTAGCGGTTGTTGTTCCAGGCCCAGGTGCCGGTCGGCGTCTGCAGCACGCGGAAGATATCGCCGTAGCTGTTCCATGTGGACATCATGTGCTGGTCCGACGGACTCCACGGCCAGTCCAGCGGCAACGGATTGAACGTGATGGTCGGCGCGGGCGCGCGCTGCACCAGGTAGTCCGGCAGATCGACGCTGTAGAGCTCCGCCGGCGCGGCGCCGGACTGGGGCAGCGGCACGCCGGGCAGGTCGGCGGCCGGATCCGGCGGCAGCACCGGCAGGGCCTGCGCCGGCCGCTGTATCGCCTGCACGCCGCGCACGGCGTCGCGGCGGTATTCGCTGGCGGGATAACGGCGGCCGTGAGAGGCGGGCCGCAGCTGCGCGTCGCTGCGCACGGCCGTGCGGGCGACCAGATCGCGGAACCCGCGCAGGTCGCCGCCGCCGCGCAGGCCGCCGGCGGGCTCCACCCGCCGCGCGCCGGCGGCGCCGTAGCGCACCGAGGAAAACACGGGATTGTCCGCCTCGTTGAGGAACAGCAGATAGCGCCCGCCGACTTCGAGTTCGGGCAAGTCGCTCAGATGATGGGTTTCCCCGCCCACCGTGCCGCCGCCCTGGGTCAGCACGAAGCTGGCGGCAAAGTCGCCGCGCAGGGTTTCAAGCCGGCGCAGGCGGTAGTCGGTGAGGATCAGCGTGCCCTGGGGATTCCAGCGCGACTGGGCCGATTCCACTTCGGCGACGACGATGCGCGGCGCAGCGGCGAGTTCCTGTTCCGACTGCGGCGCCACCTGGCTGGCCTGGGCGGACAGCGCCGCCGCCAGCACGAACGCGGCCAGCAGGGCCGCACTGATGATACGTTTCCGGTGCATGACGGTTCCCCCCTGTTGCGCCGGCGCAGACCGCAGCCGCGGTTGCTGACGATGACTGCGCAAGCGTCTGGAACTGGTGCCGCGGCAGCGCCGCTTCTCGCACTGGTTGGCACATTGACTCCACCGGAGGGCAGAATCAATACCTCCATCCAGGGGTTGAAACCGCATGAACCTGGCCGACGGCTACCGCGAATTCGCCGCCCGCCATCTGGGCCGGCCGCTGCACGGCGGCGACGGCCACGCCGCCAGCGAACTGACCGCGGCGGAGCAGCGCCTGGCCCTGCGGCTGCCGCCGGCCCTGCACGCCTACTACGCCACCTGCGGCGCGGTCGAAGCCTTGAACCGCAGCCACAACCGCCTACTGCCGCCGCAGGAACTGCAGTGCGAAGACGGCCATCTGGTGTTCATGGACGAGAACCAGGGCGTGTGCTGCTGGGGACTGCGCCTGGACAGCCTGGCCGAGGACGATCCCCAGGTCTGGCAGGGCATCAGCGTGGCTGGCGGCGAAACGCTGGAATGGCATGGCGAGGACCTGCCCTGCTCGCAGTGGCTGCGCCTCATGGGCTGGTGGCAGCTGGTCAACGGCGGCTTCGCCCACGCGGCCTATGCGCAGACCACGCCTTCGGTAATGCGGCAGGCGAGTACGCAGTGGCCTCTGCTGGGGCGGCATCCCGACGGCGTCATGGCCTTCCACGGCAATGCCGCGCAGGTGCTGGCCCTGACCACGGGCGGGGACTGCGCGCTGTGGGCTGCCGGGCGCACGCGCGCCGATCTCGCCGCGATAGACGCGGCGCTGGGCATAGCCTGGGATTACAACGCACTGGACGAGGACTGAGCGCGCCGGCGCGCAAGGCGCAGCGCCATCAGCGAATCACCGGACACGTGGGTGCCGCTGCGCTTCGCAGCCCCTTGCTTTCTGACGGCGTTCCAGCGCATCACACCATGCCCACCGCTGCGCTTCGCAGCCCCTGAGCCGAGCACCAGGCCAGCGCGCAGCGGACGCCCGGCTGTAAGGCGCATGCTACGGGACGGGTACAGGCGCCGCTGCAGGCGCCTGTGCGGAAATCACCTACAGCTTCGGTATGCGCAGCGTCTTGCTGATCATCAGCGAACCGGAGACCGCGAACATCAGCGCCAGCGGATGCAGCGTCCACGGCCCCAGCTCGACCTGCCCCAGCCACAGCGATGCGCCCAGCCTGCCCTGCCAAGCCGCGACGGCGATCACCACCACCAGCAGCAGGCTGGTCGGAATCGGCGTGCCTTCAAAGTACTTCACCTTGCCCGCCTCCTGCGACAGCGCCTCGGCAGTGATGTTGTAGCGCGCCAGACGGCTGACGCCGCAGCAGACGAAATAGCCCAGGATCACACAGTCCCACAGGCCGTGCATGCCGGCGGCATAGCCTATGGCTGCGGGCGCCACGCCGAAGGAGATCACATCGGCCAGCGAATCCAGTTCCCGCCCCAGCGCCGACTGCTGCTGGCGCCAGCGCGCAATCCGGCCGTCGAGCACATCGAACACGAAGGCCGCCGGAATGAAGGCACAGGCCAGCAGCAGGCTGATCCCGGCCCCGGGCCGTACGCTGGCCATGGCGGCGAACACTGCTGCCATGCCGCAGGCGGCGTTGGCCAGGGTGAACCAGTCGGCCAGGTGGAATCCGCGAATCATGGAAAAATGGCTTTGTTGATTCATACCTGCGTTTCTCGGTTCGCCGCGGCGCCGCCGGACCGGGCGCCTGCCCGGATGCTACAACGGCGGCGGGTGTAGGAAGCGTACGGAAGCGGCTCAGGGCTCCAGCCAACGTCGCGGCTTCAGCGGCAACAAGCCGCGCCAGTATTGCACCAGCAGGAAACCGCCGAGCATGCCGCCCAGGTGGGCGAAATGCGCCACGCCGGCCTGGCTGCCCAGCACGCCATGAGCCAGGGCCAGCCCGCCCAGCACCAGGGCCAAGGTGCGCACACGCACCTCGAACGGCAGCGGGAACAGCAGCAGGCGCCGCTGCGGATACAGCAGTGCTGCGGCGGCGAGCAGTCCGTAGACCGCGCCGGAGGCGCCCAGGGTCGGCGCCGGCGGCCCGCCGGCGACATTCATCAGCTGCAGCAATCCCGCGGCCACCAGGCAGAAGAAGTAGTAGAACAGGAAATGCCCGGCGCCCATGCAACGTTCGATCAGCGGACCGAACACGACCAGACCGATCAGGTTGAAGGCCAGATGCACCGCATCGGCATGCAGGAAACCGTAGCTGACCAGCTGGTGCGGCGCGAAGCCGACCACGATGGAACGCTCGCCCAGCATGGCGAGCACATGTTCGCCCGGCGGCCACAGCGCGTAGCGCAGCAGCGGGCGGTCGCCGAGGAAAGCCTGTGCGGCCCAGACCACGGTGTTGACGATCACCAGCCAGACGGTGACGAGAGGCGCATTCATGCGGGGCCGTATCCGGTCGCGGAAAAGGTCAGAGACGCAGCTGCCGGCGCGGTTTCAGCGGCAACTTGCCGCGCCAGTATTGCAGCAGCACGAAGCCGATCACCATGCCGCCCAGATGGGCGAAATGGGCGATGCCGGCCAGCGTGCCGGTCACGCCGAAATACAGCTCGGCCGAGGCATACAGGGTGACGAAGAGCCAGGCCGGAATCGGCAGGGGGATCGGAAACAGGATCAGCCGTTCGCGCGGGAACAGCAGGGCGAAGGCCAGCAGCACACCGAATACACCGCCAGAAGCGCCCACGGTCGGATAGAAGCCGCCGAGGAAGAATTCCACTACCAGCAGCTGCGCCAGCGCCGCGCCGACGATGCAGGTGAGGTAGTAGATCAGAAAATGGCGCGGCCCCAGCACTTGCTCGATGTGCCCGCCCAGCATGTACAGGCCGAGCATGTTCATCGCCAGGTGGGCCAGGCCGCTGTGCAGGAAGCCGTAGCTCAGCAGTTGCCACAGCTGGAAGCCCACCGTGACCACGCTGCCGTCGGGCGCGATGCCCGTCTTCTCGCCGAACGGCCACAGGGCGAAGTTGAAGGTGAGAAAATCACCGGCCAGCTGCTGCAACAGATAGATCGCGACATTGGCGATGAGCAGGGCCCGTATGACCGGGGGGATCTGGCTGGGCATGGCGAGTCCTGTCGCATATCGTGGGCGCTGCGCTGGATTCCCAGGCTGCACAGAACGCAATGATGCCGCAATCCGATGACTTGGACACGATAGCCGCCGCGCTGCACCGCCAGGGCTGGCTGGTGCTGGCGGATTTCCTGCCCGCCGCGGCCACAGCCGCACTGGCACAGGAATGCCGCGCACTGGATGCCCAGGCCGGGCTCAGCGCCGCGACGACCGGACGTGCGCGCCTGGCCTCGGGCCTGCGCGGCGACCGTACGCGCTGGTTCGATCCGGCGGCGCCCAGCGCGGCGCAGGAGCCGTACTGGGAGGCCATGCAGGGGCTGCGCCGCGGCCTCAACCAGCGTCTGCTGCTGGGGCTGGAGGAACTGGAGGCGCATTACGCGCTCTATCCGCCCGGCGCCGGCTACGCCCGCCACCGCGACCGCTTCCGCGACGACGATGCGCGGGTGCTGTCCTCGGTGCTGTATCTCAATGCGGATTGGGACGCCGCGGACGGCGGCGCGCTGCGGCTGTATCTGCCTGGGGGCGATCAGGATGTGGTGCCGCGGGGCGGCACGCTGGTGCTGTTCCTTTCCGCGGAAATCGAGCACGAGGTGCTGCCGGCGCGGCGCGAACGGCTGAGTATCGCGGGCTGGTTCCGGCGGCGGGCGCTGGCGTGAGCGGATCGCCGTCCGGGTCCACGGTGTCGCCTGATTCGCGGTGAGTATTGCCGGGAGTTCGCCTAATTCACGGCAGGCCTTGCCGGGAGCCCGCATCATTCGCGGCTAGTCTTGCCGAGAGTCTGTCCAGTTTGCGGCAAGCGTTTGCCGGAAGCCTGTCCGATTGCGAAGCCTTGCCGGAAGTCCATCTGCTTCGCGGCGGATCCTGCCGGCAATCCGTTGGAAGCGCCGCGCCGTCCGGATCCGTTTCCGGCGTGCACCAGCCGCGTCGCGGCCCTGCGCACCCAGGCACAAGAAAACGGGGCCGGAAATTCCGGCCCCGTTTTTCAATCAGCACGGCACGGCTCAGTTCCGCGCCGGCGTGTTCTCGGCGAAGTATTCGTGGCTGTCCGCATTGTCCACCGCGCGCGACGGATTGCTGACGGCAAGGCTGTGCGCGGCGCTCTGGCCGTAGGCCCAGTCGTCGGTCCCGCCCATCACGGTGAAGTGGCTGGTCTCGTGCACGATGGTGCCGGCGCGCGAATCGGTGCCGGTGTTGGGCGCCGACCAGAATGCGTTGCACAGGTAGATCTTGTACGGCTGGTTCGGATACACGTAGGCGTAGGCGCTGTCCGTGCAGCCGCAGTCGAAGGTGAACGGCTGCGACGACAGCGCGCTGTGGATGTTGTTGAAGTGCGTGCGCACGGTGGAGTAGCGCGAGCTGTTGTAGGTGCCGAACCACCAGGTATAGCGGCTGCCCTGGGTGCCCGCCGTCAGGTAATTCTTCGAATTGCTGGCGTAGCTGGTGGCCGAGGTGCGCGCCGTGGCGATCTGGGTCTTGCGCGTGGTGCTGCAGCTGACGAAGCTGTTGGTCGCGGCGAGCACGCCGACATCGGCCTTGCTCACCTCGTCCAGCGCATCCACGGCCACATCGGCGAACACGCTGATGCTGTCGGCCTGGCGGTCGAAATCCAGCGCGCCGCGCACGCCGGCGCGGGCGGCATCCTGCGCCGCCTTGATTACGTCGCGGCCTTCGCGGTTGTAGCGCACATTGAAATTGCCGCCCTTGCGCATGTCGTAGACCGCGGTCAGGTCGACCTCGGCGCTGAGGCTCTGGCCCGGTGCGATCTCGACATAGTCGGCCGCCGTCGGCGCCGGGCGCTTGACCAGCCGGCCCGTATACGCGACACGTTCGCCATTCTGGTAGACATCGAACAGGTCGTTGCTCACGCCGTCCAGCGGCGTCATCCAGCGCAGCACCTGCATGGGCGCGGCGGTGGTGTTGCTCAATGTGTAAACAATCTTGCCGCTGCCGAAATCCTTGGCGGAAGCCTCGCTCAGACGCAGTTCGAGACCGGCCGCATTGGCCGCGGAAATTCCCCCCATTCCCAACACGAGCACGGCAAAACCTGCATACAGCTTCTGCATGACATGTTCCTCAGTGTGATGTAGGCGCCGCCCCCCGGCAGCGGGTGCCGAGCGGCACCGCCCGCCAGACTAGGGGTTTGCCCGCATCGCAGTAACGCTGCGCCGCAGCATGCGGACCGGCGGCGAAGAAATGATACAAGTTAACTTTCCCCGCTTATCCCGGCGTGGTAACAATGGCCGGCGCCGCCGCTACGACGGCAGCGGCAGCAACGCCCGGACCGGCGATGGGACGACGCCCGGACCGTGGCCGTATCGGCATCGTCCTCACGTATGGGAGACAGGGCATGAGCATGGGCAAGCGACTGGGAGCGGAGTTCCTGGGGACTTTCTGGCTGGTACTGGGTGGTTGCGGCAGCGCCGTGCTGGCGGCGGCGTTTCCGAACCTGGGCATTGGTTTCACCGGTGTTTCGCTGGCCTTCGGCCTGACCGTGCTGACCATGGCCTACGCGGTGGGCCATGTCTCCGGCGGACATTTCAATCCCGCGGTCTCGCTGGGCCTGGTCGCCGGCGGCCGCTTCCCGGCCAAGGACCTGCCAGGCTACATCATCGCCCAGGTGCTGGGCGCGATCGCCGCGGGCGGCGTGCTGTATCTGATCGCCAGCGGCAAGGCCGGCTTCGCCCCGGGCGGCTTCGCCGCCAACGGCTTCGGCGAACACTCGCCCGGCGGCTATTCGCTGCAGGCGGCGCTGATCTGCGAAGTGGTGCTGACGGCGTTCTTCCTCATCGTGATCCTCGGCGCCACCGACGGCCGCGCGCCGGCGGGTTTCGCCCCGATTGCGATTGGCCTGTGCCTGACCCTGATCCACCTGATCAGCATTCCGGTCACCAACACCTCGGTGAATCCGGCGCGCAGCACCGGCGTGGCCCTGTTCGCCGACGCCTGGGCGCTGCAGCAGCTGTGGGCGTTCTGGATCGCTCCGCTGGTGGGCGCGGTGCTCGGCGGGGTGATCTACAAGGCGGTGCTGGCCAAGGACTGAGCGCAGCGCCGGCGGAAGTCCGCGCGGAGCGGAAGTTTCCGCGCCATCAGCGCCGACCCGGCGGCGGCGAAACAAATAAAAAAGGCGGCAAAAGCCGCCTTTTTTATTTGACTGCATGCGGCGGCCGGCGCCGCCGCAAAGCTTACTTCTTCGCGAACAGATGCTCGACGCCGGCGCGCTCCTCGCGCAGTTCCTTGTCCGTCGCGTCCATGCGCGCGCGGGAGAACTCGTTGATGGCCAGGCCCTGCACGATGGCGAACTTGCCGTCCTTGCAGGTGCAGGGATAGCCGTAGATCACGCCCGGCGCGATGCCGTAGCTGCCGTCGGAGGGAATGCCCATGGAGACCCAGTCGCCTTCGGCCGTACCCAGCGCCCAGTTGCGCATATGGTCGATGGCGGCGGAAGCGGCGGAAGCGGCCGAGGACGCGCCACGCGCCTTGATGATGGCGGCGCCACGCTGCTGCACGGTCGGGATGAAGCTGCCTTCGTACCAGGCCTGGTCGATCTGCTCCAGCGCCGGCTTGCCCTTCACGCTGGCATGGTGCACGTCCGGATACTGGGTGGAGCTGTGGTTGCCCCAGATGGTGACCTTGCGGATATCGGTGTTGAGCGCGCCGGTCTTCTCGGCCAGCTGGCTGATGGCGCGGTTGTGGTCCAGGCGCACCATGGCGGTGAAGCAGTTCGGATCCAGGTCCGGCGCGTTCTGCTGCGCGATCAGCGCATTGGTATTGGCCGGGTTGCCGACCACCAGCACCTTGACGTCGCGCTTGGCGTGGTCGTTGATGGCCTTGCCCTGCGGGGCGAAGATGGCGCCATTGGCTTCGAGCAGGTCCTTGCGCTCCATGCCCGGGCCGCGCGGGCGGGCGCCGACGAGCAGGGCGTAGTCGACATCCTTGAATGCGACGTTGACATCGTCGGTGGCGACCACGCCGTGCAGGGTCGGGAAGGCGCAGTCATTGAGTTCCATCACCACGCCCTGCAGGGCCGGCAGCGCCGGCGTGATTTCGAGCAGGTGCAGGATGACGGGCTGGTCCGGACCGAGCATGTCGCCGGCGGCGATACGGAACAGCAGCGCGTAGCCGATCTGGCCGGCGGCACCGGTGACGGCAACTCGAACGGGGGCTTTCATGGTCAACTCCTGAGGCTCTGGGGCGGGCGTTTCGCGCGCCGGTCGTTGGGGCCGCGGGGCCCCGGTAGTGGATCAATGCAGGTTCACTTCATGGCCCTGCGCCCGCAACAGTTCGTTGAGGCGCCGGGTGTCGTAGCCGTGGACGATTTCCTGGCCGATCACGGTGACGGGGACACCGCCGCGGCTGATGGCGAAATAGGCGCCCTCGCCCTCGCCGCCGTCTTCGATGTCCAGTACCCGGTGCGGCACGCCGGCGGCGCTCAATGCCGCACGCAGACGCTTGCAGTAGCCGCACCAGTCGGCCGCCAGCACCACGATGCCCTTGTCGCCGGTATGCCGGCGCGGATCGTGGCGCTGGTTCTCCTGCCGCAGCCAGACCAGCCCCGCGCCCACGGCAACCAGGGCGAGGAACAGCGCGGCCAGCGGCAGGAGGCGGCGCACGGCGTCAGCTCAGTTCGGCGAAGAACTCGGCGAAGCGCTTGAGGCCGTCGGCCAGCTGCGCCGTCGGGCAGGTATAGGAGATGCGCAGGCCGCGCGGCTCGCCGAAGGCCGAGCCGGGCACGCAGGCCACGCCCTTGGCCTGCAGCAGCAGGTTGCAGAAGTCGACGTCGTTGCCGATCTTCTCGCCGTTGTGGCTCTTGCCGAAGGCACAGGAAATGTCCGGGAACACGTAGAACGCGCCCTGCGGCCGCGGGCACTTCACGCCGGGGATGGCGTCGAGCACGGCCAGCACCTGGTCGCGCTTGCCCTGGAATTCCAGGTTCTTCTGCGTGGGCACATCCTGCGGGCCGGTCAGCGCGGCGACGGCGGCGGCGGTGACGATTTCCGGGATGTTGGTAATGTGGTTGGAATTCATCGTGACCAGGGCCTGGGCCACGCTCTCCGGACCGGCGATGAAGCCGACGCGCCAGCCGGGCATGCCGTAGGTCTTGGAGATGGAATCGACATGGATCACGCGGTCGCGCAGTTCCGGCCGGGCGTTGACGAAATTGTGGTAGCCCAGGCCGTCGAACACCATGCGGTTGTAGATGTCGTCGCAGATGATCCAGACGTCCGGATGGCGCACCAGCACATCGGCCAGGGCGGCGATCTCGTCCTTGCTGTAAACCATGCCGGTCGGGTTGGACGGATTGTTGAACAGGAAAACTTTGGTGCCGGGCAGCGCGGCGTCGAGCTGGGCCGGAGTGAGCTTGTAGTTCTGCTCCGCCGGACAGGGCAGCAGGCGCGCCTGGGCACCGACGATGTCGGCAATGTCGACGTAGGTGGTCCAGTAGGGCACGGCGAAAGTCAGCACGTCGCCCGGATCCAGCAGCGCTTCGGCCAGGTTGTACAGCACGTGCTTGGCGCCGATGCCGGTGGCCACGTTCTTGCGCGTGTAGCCGGTCAGGCCGGCCTCCTCCAGGTGCTTGAGATAGGCGTCCAACAGCACGTCGGCGCCGCGGTTGGAGCCGTACTGGCCGGAATCCTTGGCCAGCGCATCGCGCACGGCGGCGTAGACATGCTCGCCCGGCAGGAAGTTGGGAACGCCGATGGAGAAGCTGACGATGTCGCGGCCTTCGGCCTTGAGCTTCTTCGCCTTCTCGGCGACGGCCATGATGGCGCTGGGCTTGGCGCGGCCCATGCGCTCGGCTAACTTGAGCATGTGCGTTCTCGTGCAGGGAGGAGAAAAAATCCTCGGAATGCTAGCACAGTGCGCCGCAGCATCCGGCCCGACTTTTGGCCATAAGCGCGGCGCGGTACAGTTCGCGCGCTGCACCAACCCTGACCACGGAGGAAAGCCTCATGCTGTACTGGCTGTGGATGTTTATCCTGGGCCTGATCATCGGCGTCGTCGCCAAGTTGCTGATGCCGGGCAAGGATCCGGGCGGCTTCTTCGTGACGGCACTGCTGGGCATCGCCGGCATGTTTGTCGGCGGCTGGCTCAGCGGCCTGATCTTCGGCACGCCCGCCACGGGTTTCACGCCGTCGGGCTTCATCGGCGGCACGATCGGCTCGCTGATCCTGCTGTTCGTCTACCGCCTGGCGATGAAGCCGAAATAAGGCCAGTCACGCCCGTCCCGCCGGCTGCGGCCGCGGGACGGCACCGGCGGCGCGGCCGCAACGGCCGCGCCGCCCTGTATCACTTGGCCTTGAAGCCGGCCGCGTCCAGCGCGGTATTCCACTGGTCCACGCGCGCCTTCTGCGCCGCCAGCAGCGGGGCGGTATCGCCTTCGATGCGGATGGAACCGATCTTGTCGCCGCCGCGCACCGCGTCGACGATGTCCTGGCCCTCGATCACCTCGCCGAACACAGTGTGCTTGCCGTCCAGCCAGCTGGTCGGCACGTGGGTGATGAAGAACTGGCTGCCGTTGGTGCCGGGGCCGGCATTGGCCATGGACAGGATGCCCGGCTTGCTGTGGCGCAGGTCGGGACGGCATTCGTCCTCGAACTTGTAGCCCGGGCCGCCCATGCCGCTGCCGTGCGGGCAGCCGCCCTGGATCATGAAATCCGGGATGACGCGGTGGAAATTCAGGTTGTCGTAGTAGCCGCGCTGGGCCAAGTTGACGAAGTTGGCGACCGTCAGCGGCGCCTTGTCGGCGAACAGGCGCAGCTTGATGGTGCCGCGACCGGTGGCGATATGGGCGATCAGTTCGTTGCTCATGCGCTTCTCCATGTGGGGGGCGCATGATAGCCGCCCCACGGCGCTGGACAGAATCGCCAGGACGCCCGCCCCTGCGCTTCGGTTAGCATGCGCCTCCCGGCCGTGCCCCTCCTGCCCGCGGCCGATCTCATCCTCAGCAAGGAAGAACCGCATGTCCCTGATACGACACACCGCCCTGGCTGCCGCACTGGCGCTGGGCCTGGGCCTGGCCGGCTGCAACAAGGAGCAGGCCGGCCCGGCCGCGGTGAAACTCGACAGCGCCGCCGCCCAGCGCGCCGCCGCGGCCATCGCCGGCCCGGCCTGGCTGCGCGAGCGCCTGCCCGAGCACACCGTGGCCTATGTGCGCATCCCCACCCTGTGGGGCATGACCGCCGCACCGAACGGCCGCGCGCTGGATCCGGCCCTGGCCAGCGAGGCGCATACCCGCCTGATCGCCGACCTGCGCGCCAACATCGGCAAGGATCCGCTGCTGCAGCAGGCCGGCATCGCGCCCGCCGTGGCGCTGTTGCTGGACGATGTGACCGCGCCAGTGGAAATCGCCGTGATCGACGGCAGCGACATCGCCAATCCGGCCAGCAACATCCTCGTTTCCGCACCGCTCAAATTCGCCGACGTGGCTGCACTGAACGCGCGCCTGGCTGAACTGAAATCGCCGCTGGCCGCGCTGGATGCCCAGGGCAAGGCCAAGCTGCCGAGCAATGGATTTATTTACTTTGACGCAAAATCCCAGCGCCTGTACGCCCTGTTCGGCATGGCCGCCTCCGCCCTGGCCCTGGACGGCCTGGTGCAGCAGACCGCGCAGACCCGCCCGCACGCCATGCTGGAGACGGAAAAGACCATCGACGCCTCCGGCCAGGGCCTGTTCTACTGGATGAGCCTCAAGGGCGTGACCGGCATGGCCTCGGCCCAGATGCCTGCGGCCAGGCCCGGTACGGCGCTGCGCGATTTCCTCGACAAGGGCCAGAGCATCGCCGGCGGCTGGGGCACGGCTGACGGCCGCGGCAAGCTGCAGATCCACATGGCCGCGCCGGGCGCGCGCCTGCTGTCGTATTTCGCCCCCACCGACTTCAAGGCCGGCGTGAAGACCGCCGGCCGGCCGGAATGGGCCGTCACCATGGCCATGCCGACCACCGCCCAGATCGCCCAGATCGAGGCCAACATCGAAACCGATTTCGGCCCCGAGGCACGCCAGCGCTATGCCGAGTTCAAGGAAAAGCTCAAGACCGACATCGGCGTGGACCTGACCGGGCTGATCGGCCTGCTCGGCGGCAGCCTGGTCGCGTTCGAGGACCAGGCCGGCGCGTATTCCGCGCTGCATGTGCCGGACAAGAAAGCCCTGTACGCCAAGCTGGACGAACTCGTCGCCAAGTTCAAATGGACTTACGAGACGGTCAAGGCCGGCAAAGCGACCGTGCACCACCTGCATATCAGCGGTTTCCCGCCCAGGACCGAGCCGGGTACGGCCGAGGAAAAGACCGCGCTGGATGCCTGGGTGCAGCTGTACAGCCGCATGGGCAACCACGTCTGGTGGACCGAGGAAGGCGATTATCTGGTCTTCGCCCAGGTGCCCCAGGCCCTGGCCGACCGCGCCGACGCCACGCTCGACGGCACGCTGGATACCTGGCTGCGCAGCCAGTCCTACGACCCGAACGCGACTGTGCTCGGCATCACCGGCACCACGCGCAATGCCCAGCGCCAGGTCTACTACGCCTATCTCGGCAGCCTGCAGGCCCTGGCCGACGGCCTGGGCCAGAAGGTCGATCTGGCTTCCCTGCCCCACGCCGCCGAACTCCAGCTGCCGGTTCAGGGCGCCACCGGCCTCAGCCTGGATGCGACCAGGGATCGCATCGGCCTGAGCCTGACCTACGAGCAGAACCCGGCCGAAGTGCTGTTCAGCAACGGCGGGCTGGCCGCGGTCGCCACCGCCGGCATCCTCGCCGCGGTCGCGGTCCCGGCCTATCAGGACTACGCCGTGCGTACGCAGGTCGCCGCCGTGGTCGCCGACAGCGGCCCGCTGAAACAGGCGGTCGCCGAGTACTACGCCGCGCACGGCGAAATGCCGGGCGTGGACGAGGACATGGAGCTGGATTACGAGGGCGAATCGCTCAAGTATCTCGCCGGCTATCACGTGGACCAGGGCACCATCGTGCTCGAATTCGGCGACGAGGCCGACAGCAAGCTCCACGGCAGCACCCTGCTGATCTCGCCCTATCTGCTCGACGGCGAGCTGGTCTGGCGCTGCGGCAACGCTGCAATCGACGACACGGCCGCGGCCCTGGGCAGCGAGACGGATGCGACCAGCGTCGGGGACAAATACCTGCCGGCCAGTTGCAAGTGAGGCCGGGATTCGGGATTGGGGATTCGGGCCTCGTTGAAGCAGGCTGAGGAAATGGGGGCTGCCCGGTTTCGGCCGGGCATGTTAGCCAATGAAAACAATCGCCTGGGTTGAGATGGCCACTTCGGGCCAGGTGTCTGCGTGCAGTATCCGGCCGTTTTTTGGAGCCCTGCCCGGAACGTCGCCGTAGCCGGCGGCGGCTCCGGGATCCCCAATCCCGGCTGGCGAACCCCGGGGCCGCCACGCGGCCCTGCTGCGACGCCGCAAAACCGTCGCATAACCGGCTATAATCGCCGCTCTTCTCCTATCCCAGAGTCCCTCCGGTCACCCGCAGGGCGCATCGCCATGTCCATCGAAAAACTGCGCAATATCGCCATCGTCGCCCACGTCGACCATGGCAAGACCACCCTCGTCGACCAGCTGCTCAAGCAGTCGGGCACCCTGAACGAGCGCGCCGTGGTCCCGGACCGCGTCATGGACAGCAACGACCTGGAAAAGGAACGCGGCATCACCATCCTGGCCAAGAACACCGCGATCCGCTGGAACGACTACCGCATCAACATCGTCGACACCCCGGGCCATGCCGACTTCGGCGGCGAGGTCGAGCGCGTGCTGTCGATGGTGGATTCGGTGCTGGTGCTGGTCGACGCCTTCGACGGCCCCATGCCGCAGACCCGCTTCGTCACCCAGAAAGCCTTCCAGATGGGCTTCAAGCCCATCGTCGTGATCAACAAGGTCGACCGCCCCGGCGCGCGGCCGGACTGGGTGCTCAACGCCACCTTCGACCTGTTCGACCGCCTCGGCGCGACCGATGAACAGCTCGATTTCCCCGTCGTCTACGCCTCCGGCCTGCAGGGCTATGCCGGCATGGACGATTCGGTGCGCGAAGGCAACATGGATCCGCTGTTCCAGGCCATCGTCGACAAGGTGCCGGCGCCGCAGGTCGATCCGGACGGCCCGTTCCAGATGCGCATAAGCCAGCTGGACTACAACTCCTACGTCGGCATCATCGGCATCGGCCGGGTGCAGCGCGGCAAGGTCAAGACCAACCAGAACGTGGTCGTGATCGACCGCGAAGGCAAGCGCAAGCAGGGCCGCGTGCTGCAGGTGCTGGGCTTCATGGGCCTGGAACGCCACGAGGTGCCCGAGGCGCAGGCCGGCGACGTCATCGCCATCAGCGGCATCGAAGGCCTCGGCATCTCCGATACGGTCTGCTCGCCCGACGCCGTCGAGGCGCTGCCGGCGCTGACCGTGGACGAGCCCACCATCAGCATGACCTTCCAGGTGAACAACTCGCCCTTCGCCGGCAAGAAGGAACACTCCGGCGGCAAGTTCCTCACCAGCCGCCAGATCCGCGACCGCCTGCACCGCGAGCTGCTGCACAACGTGGCGCTGAAGGTCGAGGACACGGCCGAAGCGGAAAAATTCAAGGTTTCCGGACGCGGCGAACTGCACTTGTCCATTCTTATCGAAACGATGCGCCGCGAGGGCTACGAACTGGCCGTGTCGCGCCCGGAAGTCATCATCAAGGAAATCGACGGCCAGATGATGGAGCCGTACGAACAGCTGGTGGTCGACCTGGAAGAGCCCTACCAGGGCGGCGTGATGCAGCGCCTGGGCGAGCGCAAGGCGCAGCTGAAGAACATCGAGCCCGACGGCCGCGGCCGCGTGCGCATGGAATACCTGATCCCGGCCCGCGGCCTGATCGGCTTCCAGACCGAGTTCCGCACCATCACCGCCGGTACCGGCCTGCTGTTCCACGTGTTCGACCACTACGGCCCCAAGGCCGAAGGCGCCATCGCCGCGCGCCAGAACGGCGTGATGATCTCCAACGGCACCGGCCCCTCGCCGGCCTACGCCCAGTTCGCCATGCAGGAACGCGGCCGTCTGCTGATCGAAGCCGGCGAGGAAGTGTATGAAGGCCAGCTGGTCGGCATCCACGCCAAGGACAACGATCTCACCGTCAACGCCCTGCGCGCCAAGCAGCTGACCAATTTCCGCGCCGCCGGCAAGGACGATGCGCTGAACCTGACGCCGCCGATCAAGATGTCGCTGGAACAGGCGCTGGAGTTCATTGAGGACGACGAACTGGTCGAGGTGACCCCGCTGGCGATCCGCCTGCGCAAGAAGCACCTCACCGAGAACGACCGCAAGAAGCACTCGCGCGCGGCCTGAGCGTTACTCGCACATATCGACTGAGCAATACTCGGTCTGCAGATACGAAACGGCGGCCCAGGGCCGCCGTTTTGCTGTGTGGCTGCCGCGGCGGGCGGGCCGGAGAAATGCCGCAGAGAAAGCCGTTCGCGCGGCCCCGTATCTCCCGCCCGCAGGCAGCCAAGTGCGCAGACAAAAGCGGCTGAGCGGGACATGGGGCGGTGACCAGAAACTGGCAGCGGCAACGCAAGCAGCGCCACGCGCAGGCAGGAGAGTCCAGCGCCTATCGTTGATGCAACCGGGATTTTTTCACGTACGAGGCCAAGGCATGAACGAGGACACGGCCGACGCAGCCCGCTACGGTGAAGGCTGCGCCGCGTTCTACGACGAAATCTATCCGCCGCCGGGCAGCCAGGCGCTGCGGATGCTGGTCGGGCTTGCCGCCGGCGGCGCGGTGCTCGAAGCCGGCGTAGGTACGGGACGCTACGCACTGCCCCTGCTCGCTCACGGACTCCCCGTGCATGGCATCGAGGCGTCGCCCGCGATGCGGCAGCAGCTGCGGCGCAAGCCCGGCGCCGCGGCGCTAGGCCTTACCGCCGGCGATTTCAGCCGCGTCTCCGCACCCGGCCGCTACACCCTGGTGCTGTGCCTGACCGACACCCTGGCCCTGCTGCCGGACCGCTGCAGCCAGCGCGCCGCGCTTGAACGCCTGGCACGCAGCATGGCGCCCGGCGCAAAACTGCTGCTGGAGACCGCCCATGGCAGCTGCGCAGCGCCAGCAGAAGTGGATATCGAGTTTCTTTCGGCAGCTGGCAAGCGCAGCTACCGTGTCAGCCTGCTGCCGCTGCACCTGGCCGAACTCGATGACTGGACCGCCGGCTGTGGACTGCGGCTGGCCGCGCGCTGGCGCAACTGGCAGGCGCAGGACTGGAACGGCGAGAACGGGATGGTGCTGTCGCTGTATGTGGCGGCCGGGGATTGAGGCGGGACAACAACGCAGCAGCGGCGGGAAAAGCCTTCTCCCCCAGGCGTGTTCACGCGCCTGGGGAAAGGAAGCAAGACATAATCCGCCTCAGTTCCTGGGCTTGCCCTGGTACTTGCCGCGGTATTTCTCGTACAAGCGCGTCTGCTTGTTGGACATATCCACTTCACGGCCTTGTATCCAGGCGCGCTCGACCTTGGTGAAGTTCTCCAGCGCATCGCCGTCGGCGACAAAAAGCGTCGCGTCCTTGCCTACGTCGAGGGAACCCAGGCGCTGGTCCACGCCGAGGATCTCGGCCGGACCCAGGGTAATGGCGCGCAGGGCGGCGTCGCGGCCCAGGCCGAAGGCGGCGTAGCTGGCGGCCTGGTACGGGAGGTTGCGCTCGTCGGAGGCGCCACCTTCGTTGGCGATGGCCAGGCGCACGCCGGCAGCGGCGAGCTTGCCGGCAGCGGTGTAGACGGAATCGTAGGACTCCCAGCGCCGCTGCGGCAGCTGGTGCGACGAACCCAGGATCACCGGAATGCCGCGCGCCTTGAGCGTATCGGCGAAGTGCCAGGCGTCCATGCCGCCGACCAGCACCAGGCGCAACTTCTCGCGCTGGGCCAGGGCCAGGGCCTCGCGGATCTGCACCGCTTCATTGGCGTGCACGAACAGCGGCTGTTTGCCTTCCAGCACCGGCAGCATGGCTTCCCAGCGCAGGTCCGTCGGCGACTGCGGGTTTTGTTTGCGCGCGGCCTGGTAGCTGCGCGCCTCGCGGAAGGCGGTATCGATCGCGGCGAATTTCCTGCGCGCGGCTTCGGCCGCCTTCTCCTGCGCCTGGGCCGGCAGCCAGGGCGGCGTGCGCGTGGACGGCCAGGCCAGGTGTACGCCGACGCTGGCGACCAGGCTCATGTCCTCCCAGGTCCAGCCGTCGAGCTTGACCAGGGCGGACTGGCCGGTGAGCAGACCGTCCTCGCTGGGCCGCGGCACCACATGTACGGTGAGCACGCCGTTGGAGCGCGCCACCGGCAGCAGTTCGCTGTCGGCGTCGATCGCGACCAGGGCGCGCGCGTTGGGATTGATCGCGCCGGATTCGGCCATGTCGACGGTGGCGCGCACCGCGTCCACCTCGGTCAGGCCGAGCAGGCTGTCCGAAGCGATCAGGCCGGGATAGACCTGCTTGCCGTCCAGCGCGATGCGCTGCACGCCGGCGGGCGCGTCCACGCGGGCGCCGAGGGCGGCGATCTTGCCGTCACGCACCAGGATCTCGCCCTTTTCGATCACGCCGTGGCTGACCGTGTGCAGGTCGGCGCCGCTCAGCACGAATTCGCCGCCGGCGGCGTTGGCCAGTGTGGAAATCAGCGCAAAAGCCAGAATGGAAAAACGTTTCATCAGTGCGCCTCCTGCGCCGAACAGGTGTTGACCGGCTCGCTGTTGTGATAAGGGCCGCGCAGATTGGCGTACTGCACTGCTTCGTTGCCATGGACGTGTTCTTCGTTCGGCGCCGCCGGCTTGTCATCCTTCTTCTCGCCGTCTTTCTTGTCCTTCCTGGCCAGCGCCTTGATGCGTTCGGGCAGGGCCTTGGCGATGATGCGTTCGCGCGCCTGGTGGATGCGCGTGCGCTCGGCCAGGTCCTCGTCGCGGTCGAAGTATTTGCGCCCGTCGATCCAGGTCTGTTCCACCCGCGCCAGCGCGGACAGCGGGCTGGCGCTCCAGATCACGAAGTCCGCATCTTTGCCGGGCTCCAGCGAGCCGACGCGGTCGGCTACGCGCATCTGCCGGGCAGGATTCAAGGTGACCAGGTTGAGCGCGTCGGTCTCGCTCATGCCGCCGTATTTCACTGCCTTGGCGGCTTCGGTGTTGAGACGGCGGCCGAGTTCGTCGGAATCGGAATTGAAGCTGGCCACCACGCCCTGGGACTGCAGCAGCGCGGCGTTGTACGGGATGGCGTCCTTGACCTCCATCTTGTATGCCCACCAGTCGGAGAAGCCCGAAGCGCCGGCGCCGATCTGGGCCAGCACATCGGCGACCTTGTAGCCTTCGAGGATGTGCTGGAACACCGGCTGTATCTTGAAGCGCTGGGCGATGCGCGCAAAGGCGAGGATCTCGTCCTGGCGGTAGCTGTGGATATGCACCACGCGCTTGCCCTGCACCACTTCGGCCAGTGCTTCCAGGCGCAGATCGCGCCGCTGCGGCGCCGCGCCCTTGGCCGGCTTGGCGAGGTAATCCTGCGCGGCGAGCAGGCTGTCCAGGTCGATCTGCTCCACGCCCATGCGCGTCTGCGGGTAGCGTTGGTTGAACTGCGGTCCCCAGTTGGACTGCTTGACGTTCTCGCCCAGGGCGAACTTGATCGACGGCGGCGCGGCGGCGAAGCGCAGGCCGTCCGCATCCTCGCCCCAGCGCAACTTGATGGTCTGCGACTGGCCGCCGATGGGATTGGCCGAGCCGTGCAGCAGCTGGGCCGCGGTGACGCCGCCGGCGAGCTGGCGGTAGACGGTCATGTCGGTGGGATCCAGCGCATCGCCGATGCGCACTTCGCTGGTGACGGCGTGAGTGCCTTCGTTGACGCCCTTGGCCACGGCCATGTGCGAGTGGGTGTCGATGATGCCGGGTGCGACGTGCTTGCCGCGGGCGTCGATCTCGATGGCGCCGGCGGGTGCTTTCAGGCCCTTGCCCACGGCAACGATGCGGCCATCGGCGACGGCGAGGTCGGCGTCTTCCAGCTTGCCCTGGCCGGACTGGGTCCAGATGGTAGCGTGCCGCACTATCACATTCTGTACTTTGGGCGGCGCGGCGCGGCCGAATTCGCCGGCCGGGAAGCGCGCCTCGTCCGACGGCAGCGCCGGCACGCCCGGCGGCTTGGCCGGCGCGCGCGGCTTGGGCGCCGTCTGCGTCGCGCTGAGGCGGAATTCGCGCGTGCCGTCGATCAGGCCGCGGCCTTCGGCGCTGCCGCCGTCGAGCTGCAGACTGACCGGGAAGCGCTCCGTGCGCTGGCCCAGCAGGCTGCCGGCCGGATACAAGGTCAGGCGGCGGTTGTCGAGCACGACGGGGAAGCTCTGGTCGCCGGCCTTGGCCAGCAGCTCGTTGAGTTCACCGCTGATTTCCAGCGTGGCCGGGCCCTGCACGCCGCTCCACTGCAGGTTCCAGCTGCCGCGCGGATCGGGCGCGGCCGCATCGGCGAGCACGTAGCGCCGGCCGTCGATCCAGGATTCGTAGATGCGCGCCTTGTCGGAGCGGAACAGGTCGGCGTCGGCAACCACCAACTGGGCGGCACGGCCCGGCTCCAGGCTGCCCAGGCGCTGACCCAGGCCCAGCAGCGCGGCCGGCTGCACGGTGAGCGCCGCCAGTGCGTACTGCTCATCCAGACCGCTGCTCACGGCCTTGCGCAGGTTGGCCCAGAACTGTTCCTCGGGCTTTTTCAGGCCGGTCGCGGTGAAGGCGAAGGGAATGCCGGATTCGGCCAGGCGGCGCGCATTGAACGGCGCCCATTCCCAGGATTCCAGGTCGGCCAGCGACAGCTCCAGCGCGCGCTCGGGATCTTCCACCGCGGGCGCTTCGGGGAAATTCAGCGGCACGATCACCGGCACCGCGGCCGCCTTGATGCGGGCCAGGTCGCGGTATTCGCGGCCGTTGCCGGCCAGCACCAGTTTGAGACCGAATTCCTGCGCCAGCGCGAAGACGCGGGCGTAGTCCAGTTCATCCTCGGCGCTGAAGACCACCGGCTGGCGCCCGGCCAGGCTGTCCTGCAGCGCATCCAGGGCGAGGTTGGCCTCGGCCCGCGGCGGATTGGACTGGCGCTGGGCCCATGCCTGGTAATCGCGCTGCCAGATCGCGTCGTACCAGGTCTGGCGCACCAGCGCGACCGCGCCCATCAGCGACGAGGGATATTCGGCGGACGGGAACTTGCTCATCTCGAAGGCAAGATGCTGCGCCACGCGCGGCTTGAGCAGCACCTCGTTGAGGCGGATGGAATCGCCGAGCGTAACCAGGGCACTCTGGCCGCGGAACACGCCTTTGTCCGGCGCACTGAGCACACTGGTGAAGCCGAGCCTGCGCAGGGTCTCGGCCTTTTTCGGATCCGGCTTGAGCGTGCGCGAGACATCGCGCTCGGGCCGCACCTTGCTGCTCCAGTGGCGCGCGCCCTGCTGCGGCGCCGGCGTATAGGGCGCCGCTGCGGGCGGCGCGGCGCTGGCCGGTGCGGGCTCGCTGCTCTGGGCGTATTCGCTGTTGGCGTCGATGAAGCCGGCGAATACGGTCTTGCCGCCGAGGTCGATCGCCAGCGCGCCGGCAGGGATCTCGCCGCCGGCCTTGGCCGAGACGATCACGCCGTCGCGCATGACCAGGGTGCCGTTCTCGATCACCTGCCCCGGCTTCACCACCAGGCGCGCCTGGGTCAGCGCGATGAAACCCGGTGTGTTGTCGCGCAGGCCTTCCACCGGATTCGCATTCGGCAGCTGCACCGCCGCCGCCATTCCGGCTGCCGTGGCGCAGGCCAGTCCAGCCAATACGCCCCAAAGACGCTTGCGCGCCGTCGCCATGCCCATGTCATCCCCATGCTGGTTGGCAAAAAGGCAGCATAGCGGCGGGGCGTGGGTTGCGAGACAGGACGAAAGTCATGGTAGCGCCGGAATTGGGATTCGGGATTTGCAACGGCGAGGGCCGGCACGAGTGAAGCGGCGCGCCTTCGCGTAGCGGAGATGGGAAGGCGCCGGCTGCTGCTGGTGCGATGTGGACGCCAGCCTGCACGAAGCGATGCACGCGACAGCAGATTCCCGCGGCGGGAAATCCAAAAAAAAAGCGCGCCGGGAAGGCGCGCTTTTCTCAATTCCCGAACATCCGGTTTCAGCTTCCACGAATCCCGATTCGCCGATCCCGGATCCTGGCCTTTGCGGATCCCGAATTCCGACTAACCAATCCCGGGCAGCTTTTCGGCCTCAGGCCGGGAAGCGCGTCTCCGCCGGCGCCACCTGCGTCTGCTTGCGCACGATCAGCATGGCCATCTCGATGGACTGCTCGTAGTTCAGGCGCGGGTCGACGTTGGTCTTGTAGGCGCGGGCGAGGTCGGTCTCGGTGAGATCGCGCGCGCCGCCCAGGCATTCGGTGACGTTCTCGCCGGTCAGTTCCAGATGCACGCCGCCGAGACGGGTGCCGCAGGCGGCGTGGATGTCGAAGGCGCGGTCCAGTTCGTTGCGGATGTTCTCGAAGCGGCGCGTCTTGACGCCCGACGAGGTGGACTCGGTATTGCCGTGCATGGGATCGCAGCTCCACAGCACGCGCGCGCCTTCGCTCTTCACGGCTTCGACCAGCGGCGGCAGGTGCTGCTCGATCTTGTCCGCGCCCATGCGGTGCAGCAGGGTCAGGCGGCCGGGTTCGTTGTCCGGGTTCAGCACCGCGACCAGGCGCTTGAGCTGGTCCGGCTTGACCGACGGCCCGATCTTGACTGCGATCGGATTGCGGATGCCGCGGAAATATTCCACATGTGCGCCATCCACGTCGGCCGTGCGCATGCCGATCCAGGGGAAATGGGTGGACAGGTTGAACCAGCCCCACTGGCGCGGCACCTGCCGCGTCTGCGCCTGCTCGTAGTGCAGCACCAGGGCTTCGTGCGAGGTGTAGAAATCCACCCGCGAGAAGCTGCCGATGGGCGCGCCGTGCAGGGTTTCCATGAAGCGCAGCGAATCGCCGATGGATTCGACCATGCGCTGGTATTCGTTCATCAGCGGCGAGTACTTGACCCAGTCCAGATCCCAGTATTCCGGGTGGTGCAGGTCGGCGAAACCGCCGTCGATCAGGGCGCGCACGAAATTCATCGTCAGCGCGGAGTGGGAATGGCCTTCGACCAGGCGCTGCGGATCGGGCCGGCGCGCCTCGGGCGAGAATTCCACCGCGTTGACGATATCGCCGCGGTAGCAGGGCAAGGTGACGCCGTCGCGGGTCTCGGTATCGGCTGAACGCGGCTTGGCGTACTGGCCGGCGAAACGGCCTACGCGCACCACCGGCAGCTTGAGGCCGTGGGTGAGCACCAGGCTCATCTGCAGCAGCACCTTGAGGCGGTTGGAGATCAGCGCCGAGGAGCAGTCATCGAAGCTTTCCGCGCAATCGCCGCCCTGGAGCAGGAAACGGCGGCCTTCCTGGGCCTCGGCAATCTGCTTGCGCAGGGCGATCACTTCCCAGGAGGTGACCAGGGGCGGCAGGTTGCGCAGCTTGGCGAGCGCGCGGTCCAGCTCGGCCTGATCCGAATAACTGGGCTGCTGCACGGCCGGGCGGGTCTGCCAGGAGGCGGGAGTCCAGTCCTTGGCTTCACGGACGGGGTGGATATGGCGCTCGATCTGACTCATGACACGGGCCTTGCTGCAATGCGGAAAATGATCTTGCCACAGCGCCGCCGCGACGCAAGCGCATGAGCGCCGGCGCCGCGACTTATGGCGAATTACCGTGAGCTGGCATACGGACGCGGCGGCTTGCGCCAGGCGGCAGCCAGGGCGAAAACGGTCAGGCCGACGAACCAGACCAGGCACCAGGCCGGCATGTTCAGGCCGAGGAAGGTCCAGTCGACCTTGGCGCATTCACCGGAGCCGGTCAGCACCATCTGCAGGGTCTTGGACAGGGGAAATGCTTCGAGCATGTAGCCCAGGCCGGGGCCGCAGTCCGGCACCTTGTCCGGAGGCAGTGTGGTCAGCCACACATGCCGGCCGGCAATGGCCGCGCCGATGATGCCCGGAATCGCGACGAGGATTGCGTAGTATTTGCGCCCCCCACTGCGCGGACCATGGATAGCGCCGAGCAGGAAGAACACCCCCATGGCGAAGAACGCGACGCGCTGCAGTATGCACAGCGGGCAAGGATCCTTGCCGAGCTGGTACTGGGCGAACAGCGCATAGCCGAGCAGTGCGGCAGTACACAGCGCACCGAACAGGTACTGGGCGCGGAACGACCAGGAGAACGGATTCAGTTTCATGGGGCGAAGTCACTCCAACGGTCGGGACAGAGGGCCGGAATACGCGAGTATCGGCCCCAGCGCTGATGGACCGCCAGCCCCGCGCGAAAGTGCCGCGGCTGCGACGCATTGCCGCGCAACCGCGCTGGATGGCGCGCCGGCGTATGCGGGGCGCCGGAACGAGGCGGAATCTTCTCGCCGCCACTGCCGCCGGGCGGTGCCCACAAACGCATTGCCGCGGCAGAAACGACAAAGCCCGGACCGTCGCCGGCCCGGGCTTTGCGATCAACAGTGATGCAGCGCGATTACTCGGCCGATTCGGCGCTCACGACCGGACGGTCGACGAGTTCGACATAGGCCATCGGCGCGTTGTCGCCGGCGCGGAAACCGCACTTGAGGATGCGCAGGTAGCCGCCCTTGCGCTCGCGGTAACGCGGGCCCAGGTCGACGAACAGCTTGCCCACCGCGACCTTGTCACGCAGACGCGCGAAGGCCAGGCGGCGATTGGCGACGCCGTCGGTCTTGGCCAGCGTGATCAGCGGCTCGGCCACGCGACGCAGTTCCTTGGCCTTGGGCAGGGTGGTCTTGATCAGCTCGTGCTTGAACAGCGACGAAGCCATGTTCTTGAACATCGCTTCGCGGTGGCTGCTGGTCCGGTTGAGCTTGCGGCCCGATTTCATGTGACGCATGGTGTGTTTCCTTCGTGATCCGCAGCGGATCAGCCCATCATGCCGTGGGTCAGACCCATCGGCGGCCAGTTCTCTAGCTTCATGCCGAGCGACAAGCCACGCGCACCCAGCACGTCCTTGATCTCGGTGAGCGACTTCTTGCCCAGGTTCGGCGTCTTGAGCAGCTCGACTTCCGTCTTCTGCACCAGGTCGCCGATGTAGTAGATGCTCTCGGCCTTGAGGCAGTTGGCCGAACGCACGGTCAGTTCCAGATCGTCGATCGGGCGCAGCAGGAGCGGATCGACTCCGCCCTTCTCCGCCTTGGTGTCGGCGCTTTCACGGCGGGTGAAGTCGCCGAACACCGAGAGCTGGTCCTGCACGATCTCGGCGGCCTTGCGCACGGCATCTTCGGCGTCGATGGTGCCGTTGGTCTCGACATCGAGCACCAGCTTGTCCAGGTCGGTACGCTGTTCGACGCGGGCGGCGTCGACTTCGTACGCCACGCGGCGCACCGGGCAGAACGAGGCGTCCAGCTGCAGACGGCCGATCGGACGGGTCTCTTCTTCCGGCAGACGACGCGCGGTGGCCGGCTGGTAGCCGACGCCGCGGACGATCTTCAGCCGCATGTTGAGCGCGATGTCCTTGGTCAGGTGGCAGATCACGTGGTCGGGATTCACGATCTCGACGTTGTGATCGACCTTGATGTCGCCAGCGGTGACCACGCCCTTGCCCTTGCGCGACAGGCTGAGGGTAGCCTCATCCTGGCCGTGCATGCGGATGGCGACGTCCTTCAGGTTGAGCAGGACTTCGATCACGTCCTCCTGCAGACCTTCCAGCGTGGTGTACTCGTGCAGCACGCCATCGATCTCTACTTCCGTGATGGCTGCGCCCGGAATGGACGACAGCAGCACGCGGCGCAGAGCGTTGCCGAGCGTGTGGCCGAAACCGCGCTCCAGCGGCTCGACGATCACCTTGGCGCGATTGGCGCCGACGCGCTCCACGCCAATGCCGCGGGCGCGCAAAACGGTGGTAGACGAATGGGCCATGTACCCGACTCTCCAGGATTACTTCGAATAAAGTTCGACGATCAGCGCTTCGTTGATGTCGGACGGCAGATCCGAGCGCTCCGGCACCGATTTGAACAGGCCGCTGAACTTCTTCGCATCAACTTCGACCCAGTTCGGCGCCAGATCCATCTCCTGCGAGAGGGTCAGGGCTTCCTGGATACGCAGCTGGTTGCGCGAGTTCTCGGTGACGGTGATCTGGTCGCCGGCGCGGACCTGGAAGGAGGCCAGGTTGACCTTCTTGCCGTTGACTTCGATCGCCTTGTGCGAAACGAGCTGACGGGCCTGGGTGCGGGTGACCGCGAAGCCCATGCGGTAGACGACGTTGTCCAGACGCTGTTCCAGCATCTGCAGCAGCGATTCGCCGGTATTGCCTTTCTTGCGCGAAGCCTTGGCGTAGTAGCTGCGGAACTGGCGTTCCAGCAGGCCGTAGATGCGCTTGACCTTCTGCTTCTCACGCAGCTGCACCGCGTAGTCGGACAGCTTGCCCTTGCGGGCCGCGCCGTGCTGGCCAGGCTTCTGCTCCAGCTTGCACTTGGAATCGACCGCGCGGGCCGGGCTCTTGAGGCTCAGGTCGGCGCCTTCGCGGCGCGCCAGCTTGCAGGTGGGACCGATATAACGTGCCATGTCGGAGCTCCTTACACGCGGCGACGCTTGGGCGGACGGCAGCCGTTATGCGGAATCGGCGTGACGTCGATGATGTTGGTGACCTTGTAGCCGAGCGCATTGAGCGAGCGGACGGCGGACTCACGGCCCGGGCCCGGGCCCTTGATGCGCACTTCCAGGGTCTTCAGACCGTAGTCCAGCGCGGCGCGGCCGGCCTTTTCGGCGGCGACCTGGGCGGCGAACGGGGTCGATTTGCGCGAGCCGCGGAAGCCGGCGCCACCGGAGGTCGCCCAGGACAGTGCATTGCCCTGGCGGTCGGTGATGGTGATGACGGTGTTGTTGAAGGAGGCCTGCACGTGGACGATGCCGTCCGTAACGACGCGCTTGATCTTCTTCTTGGTCTTGGCAGCTGCCGGCTTATTCATGAGTTCTGTCCGAATCCATTACTTCTTGATCGCGCGCCGCGGACCCTTGCGGGTGCGAGCGTTGGTGCGGGTACGCTGGCCGCGCACCGGCAGACCGCGACGATGGCGCAGGCCGCGGTAGCAGCCCAGGTCGATCAGGCGCTTGATGCTCATGCCCACTTCGCGGCGAAGATCGCCCTCGACCGTGAACTTGGCGATCTCATGGCGCAGCTTTTCGACTTCCGCCTCGGTCAGGTCCTTGATCTTGCTGGTCGATTTGACGCCGGCAAGCTCGCAAACTTTCTTCGACCGGGAGCGGCCGATACCGTAAATACTCTGCAAACCGACCCACACATGCTTGTGGACCGGCAGGTTGACACCTGCAATGCGCGCCATGTAAATCTCTCCGAAACGGGCTTAAAGCGCAGTGAACTGAAAATTGTACCCTGGTTCGCGGGATTTGACAAATCCCGCCACGGAGCAAGCTCCGAGGTAACTCCTGTACCCCGTCCTGTGCGGGGGAACCGCGCGGCTCAACGGCCGCGCAGGTTCGATTTCTTCAACAGACTGCCGTACTGGTGCGAGACCAGATGGGCCTGGACCTGCGCGGTGAAATCCATCACCACGACGACCACGATCAGCAGCGACGTACCACCGAAGTAGAACGGCACATTCCAGGCATTGCGCAGGATGTCCGGGATCAGGCAGACCGCGACCAGGTAGATCGCACCGGCAGCGGTCAGGCGGGTCAGCACGCCGTCGATGTAATCGGCGGTGGACTTGCCCGGACGGATGCCCGGAATCAGCGCGCCCTGCTTCTTCAGGTTGTCCGCGGTTTCCTGCGAGTTGAACACCAGCGCGGTATAGAAGAACGCGAAAATCACGATCAGCGCGGCGAACACCAGCATGTAGACCGGCTGGCCCGGGGTCAGGCCGGTGGTCAGAACCTGCAGCCAGCGGACTTCACCGGACTTGCTGAACCAGGTCGCGGCCGTGGCCGGAAACATGATCAGCGAGGAAGCGAAGATGGCCGGGATCACGCCCGCCATGTTCAGCTTCAGCGGCAGGTGCGAACTCTGGTTCATGTAGGCCTTGGCACCGCCCATGCGCCGCGCGTAGTTCACCGTGATGCGGCGCTGGCCGCGTTCGACGAACACCACGAAGGCGGTCACCAGCAGCACGATGGCCAGCACGGTAATCACCATCAGCGGATTGAGCTGGCCTTCGCGGGCCATGTTCAGCGTATGCACGACCGCGCCGGGCAGGCCGGCGACGATGCCGGCGAAGATCAGCAGCGAGATGCCGTTGCCGATGCCGCGCTCTGTGATCTGCTCACCCAGCCACATCAGGAACATGGTGCCGGCGGTCAGGCCGACCACAGCAGCGAAGATGAAGCCCGGACCCGGGTTGTAGACCACGCCCGCCTGGCCCGACAGCGCGAACGACACGCCGAAAGCCTGGAAGGCCGCCAGGGCCACCGCGCCGTAGCGGGTGTACTTGGTGATCGTACGACGGCCGGATTCGCCTTCCTTGCGCAGCTGCGCCAGGCTGGGAACCACGGTGGTGAACAGCTGCACGATGATCGAGGCCGAGATATACGGCACCACGTTCAAGGCGAAGATCGACATGCGCTCCAGTGCACCACCGGAGAACATGTTGAACATGTCGATGATCCCCCCCTGCCCCTCGATCAGACGGGACATGGCCTCGGGGTTGACGCCCGGCACCGGGATGAAGGTGCCGAGGCGATAGACGATCAACGCACCAATGACAAACAGGATGCGCCGCTTGATCTCGTCAAACTTGCCGAGCGAAGCGAGCGCATTGGCCTGGTTTGCTGCCATGGACTTACTCCAAGCTGCCGCCGGCTGCCTCGATCGCGGCCTTGGCGCCGGCCGTAGCGGCCACGCCCTTCAGCTTGACCGCGCGCTTGATGTCGCCCTTCTTCACGATCTTGGCATGCTTGGCGCGGGCCTCGACCAGGCCGGCGGCGCGCAGCACGTCGAAATCGATCACGTCGACGTTGAGCGAGTCCAGCTTGTACAGCAGGACTTCGCTGACTTCATGGGCGGTCTTGGAACGGAAACCGACCTTGGGCAGACGGCGCTGCAGCGGCATCTGGCCGCCTTCGAAACCGGCCTTGACCTTGCCTTTGCCGGTGCGGGCGTACTGACCCTTGTGACCACGGCCGGCAGTCTTGCCGAGGCCGGAACCGATACCGCGACCGACGCGGACGCGCTCCTTGCGGGCGCCGTCTGCAGGCTTGAGCGTATTGAGACGCATGATGTACTCCGAAATTCCTAGAGGGCTCAGGCCTGGTCTTCCACGGCTACCAGGTAGTAGACCGTGTTGATGAGGCCGCGCACTTGCGGGCTGTCCTTGAGGTCGCGCACGTCGTTGAGCTTGTTCAGGCCCAGGGCCTTGACGCTCAGACGGTGACGCGCCTGCACGCCGCGCAGACCTTTGACCAGGCGCACGCGCACGGTCTTTTCGTTGTTATTCGCCATGACCAGTCACCTCAGCAACGCTCTTGCCACGCTTGGCGGCGATGCGATCCGGCGAGGCCATAGCCGCCAGGCCCTTGATCGTCGCACGCACCAGATTGATGGGGTTGCGCGAACCCACGGCCTTGGCCAGAACGTTCTTCACGCCGACCACTTCCAGCACGGCGCGCATGGCGCCGCCGGCGATCACGCCGGTACCGGCCGAAGCCGGCTGCATGAACACCTTGGCCGCACCGTGGTTGGCCTTGACGGCGTGCCACAGCGTGCCTTCGTTGAGCTTGACGCTCGTCATGTTGCGACGCGCGCGTTCCATCGCCTTCTGGATGGCGACCGGCACTTCGCGCGCCTTGCCATAACCGAAGCCGACCTTGCCATCGCCGTCACCGACGACGGTCAGCGCGGTGAAGCTCATCTGCCGACCGCCCTTGACCGTCTTGGCCACGCGGTTCACGGCGATCAGCTTCTCCAGCATGCCGTCGCTATTTTCACGTTCATTGGAGGACATAGTGCACCTTGGTGGTCCCGGTCTGGCGGGACACGTTGCTTACGGCCTGGGCCGCTTGGAGTTGTGGTGGAACTGCCGGGCGACGAGCGGGAACCGAACTGAGGACGTCTGTCCGATTCCCAAGTCCCGCCGCGCCGTGGTGGTGCTTAGAACTTCAGGCCGGCTTCGCGGGCAGCATCGGCCAGGGCTTGGATGCGACCGTGATAGCGGAAGCCCGAACGGTCGAACGCGACCGATTCGATGCCGGCGGCGAGGGCGCGTTCGGCGACAGCCTTGCCGACCGCGGCCGCAGCCGTCTTGTTCTTGGTGCCCTTGAGGCCTTCGGCAACCGAATCCTGCAGGGTCGAGGCCGCCGCGATCACCTTGTCGCCGGAAGCGGCGATGACCTGGGCGTAGATATGCTGGCCCGTGCGGTGCACGGTCAGACGGGGAACCGCCAGGATGCGGATGCGGGCGCGCGTGGACTTGGCGCGGCGCAGGCGGGAAATCTTCTTTTCCATCGTCATTCTCCGAAGCTGAAGGGTATGGCGAAGCCCGGCGGTCACCGGGCTTGCACGCATTAGGCCTTCTTGGCTTCCTTCAGGGTGATCTTCTCGCCGGAATAGCGCACGCCCTTGCCCTTGTAGGGCTCCGGCGGACGGAAACCACGGATCTTGGCGGCAGCCTGGCCAACGGCCTGCTTGTCGGCGCCCTTGATCAGGATTTCGGTCTGGCTCGGGGTTTCCAGAGCAACGCCTTCCGGCGCCTTGAACACGACCGGATGGGAGAAGCCGAGGGTCAGGCTCAGATCCTTGCCCTGCATGGCGGCACGGTAACCCACGCCGACCAGTTCGAGCTTGCGGACGTAACCTTCGCTGACGCCCTTCACCATGTTGTTCAGCACGGCGCGGGCGGTGCCGGCCAGCTTGTCATCGGCGATGGCGACCGGCTTGCAGGACAGCTCGCCGCCGTTGACGGCGATCTCGACGCCCGGGAAGGCGACGGACTTCAGCGTGCCCTTGGGGCCCTTGACGGTGACGCCGTCGGCGGCCACCTGGCATTCCACGCCCTTCGGCAGGGCGATCGGCAGTTTTGCTACGCGGGACATTGGCTATCTCCTATTAGGCGACCAGGCCGATGACTTCGCCGCCCAGGCCCTTGGCCCGTGCCTGCGCATCGGTCATGACGCCGCTGGACGTCGAAACGATGGAGATGCCCAGACCGCCCAGAACCTTGGGCAGCGCGTCCTTGCCGCGGTACACGCGCAGGCCGGAACGCGACACGCGCTCCAGACGCTCGATCACCGGCTTGCCCTCGTAGTACTTCAGGGCGATTTCGAGTTCCGGCTTGCCGTCGACGCTGTTGACCTGGGCGTCGCGGATATAGCCTTCATCCTTCAGCAGCTTGGCCAGGGCCAGCTTGATCTTGGAGGACGGCATGCGCACCGTCGCCTTGCCCGTGAGCTGGGCATTGCGAATGCGGGTGAACATGTCGGCGATGGGATCAGTCATGCTCATGTGTAGTGAATCCTTAAGTTAGCACCGATATCCGCTGGAATTTTACCAGCTGGCCTTGCGCAGGCCGGGCACGTCGCCACGCATGGTCGCCTCACGCAGCTTGTTGCGGCCGAGGCCGAACTTGCGGTAGACGCCGCGGCTGCGGCCGGTCTGTTCACAACGGTTGCGCTGACGCGACGGACTGGAGTCGCGCGGCAGCTTCTGCAGCTTGGCGGCCGCTTCCATCTTTTCTTCGTAGGAAGCGTTCACGCTGCTGACGATCTTCTTCAGCTCGGCGCGCTTGGTGGCGTGCTTCTTGGCCAGCTTCTCGCGCTTGACTTCGCGATTCACCATGCAGGTCTTAGCCATTACAGAATCCTCGCGAAATCAGTTGCGGAACGGGAAGCTGAAAGCTTCCAGCAGGGCACGGGCTTCTTCGTCGGACTTCGCGGTGGTCGCGATCGAGATGTCCATGCCGCGCATGGCGTCGACCTGGTCGAAATCGATTTCCGGGAAGATGATCTGTTCCTTGACGCCCATGTTGTAGTTGCCGCGGCCGTCGAAGGCGCGGCCGGACACGCCGCGGAAGTCGCGCACGCGCGGCAGCGCGACGCTGATCAGGCGGTCCAGGAACTCGAACATGTGGGCGCGGCGCAGGGTGACCTTGCAGCCGATGGGCCAGCCTTCGCGGATCTTGAACGAGGCGACCGACACGCGCGCCTTGGTCGTGACCGGCTTCTGGCCAGCGATCTTGGTCATGTCGTCCAGCGCGTTCTCAAGCACCTTCTTGTTGCCGACCGCTTCGCCCACGCCCATGTTGAGCGTGATCTTGGTCAGACGAGGCACCTGCATGACGTTGGCGTAGCCGAAGCGCTGCATCAGCTTGGGCACGACGACATCTTTGTAGTGTTTTTCAAGGCGGGTCATTGCGGCTTTCCTCAGGCGTCAACCATTTCGCCGGACTTCTTGAACACACGCACCTTGCGGCCGTCCTCGAGGACTTTGTAGCCGATGCGTTCGCCCTTGCCCGTCGCCGGATTGACCAGCAGCACGTTGGAATTATGGATGGAGGCCTCACGCTCGACGATGCCGCCGGGCTGGTTGGCCTGGGGGTTCGGCTTGGTGTGGCGCTTGATCAGATTCAAGCCGGCGACCACGACGCGGTCATCCGCGATGCGCAGCACTTCGCCCGTCTGACCCTTGTTCTTGCCGGTGGTCACGATGACGCGATCACCCTTGCGAATACGATTCATGGCGTAAACCCCGTTACAGCACTTCGGGCGCGAGCGACACGATCTTCATGAACTTCTCGCCGCGCAGTTCGCGCGTGACCGGTCCGAAGATGCGCGTGCCGATCGGCTCGAGCTTGTTGTTGAGCAGCACGGCGGCGTTGCCGTCGAAGCGGATCAGCGAGCCGTCGGCGCGGCGCACACCCTTCTTGGTGCGCACGACGACTGCGTCATAGACCTCGCCCTTCTTCACCTTGCCACGGGGAATCGCGTCCTTGACCGTGACCTTGATGATGTCGCCGATCGCGGCGTAGCGGCGCTTGGAACCGCCGAGCACCTTGATACACATCAGTTCTCGCGCACCCGAGTTATCGGCGGCGGCGAGATAGGTCTGCATCTGAATCATGGTTGTTTCTCCTCAGACCTGTCTTACTGCGCAGCGCGGGTGACGATCTCGACCACGCGGAAGTTCTTGGTCTTGGACAGCGGCGCGCATTCCTGGATGCGGACGACGTCGCCTTCCTGACACTCGCTCTTCTCGTCGTGGGCGTGATACTTGGTGGAGCGACGGATGATCTTGCCGTACAGCTCGTGCTGCACCTGGCGCTCGACCAGCACGGTCACCGTCTTGTTCATCTTGTTGCTGACCACGCGCCCCTGGATGGTGCGGACGGTCTTCTGATTGTCGGTCATGGCGTCGGTCCTTACTTCATCTGGCCGAGCAGCATCTTGACCGTCGCGATCTCGCGACGAACGCGCTTGATCTCGTGCGTCTGGGTCAGCTGGCCGGAGCCCTTTTGCATACGCAGCTTGAACTGCTCATTGCGCAGTTCGCCGATATGGGCGGTGAGTTCCTGCGCGGACTTGGTACGAAGTTCCTTGAGTTCCATCACAGCACCGTCCGGGTCACGAATTGAGTCTTGACCGAAAGCTTGGCGGCAGCGAGGCGGAACGCTTCGCGTGCGGCGGCTTCATCGACGCCTTCGATCTCATACAGCATGCGGCCGGGCTGGATCGGGGCGACCCAGTATTCGACGTTGCCCTTACCGGCACCCATTCGGACTTCGATGGGCTTCTTGGTGATGGGCTTGTCCGGGAACACGCGGATCCACAGCTTGCCGCCGCGCTTGACGAAACGGGTGATGCAGCGACGGGCGGCTTCGATCTGACGCGAGGTCAGCTGGCCGAACTCGGTGGACTTCAGGCCGAACTGGCCGAAGCTCACCTTGTTGGCGACGAAGCTCAGGCCTTCGTTGCGGCCCTTGAATACCTTGCGGTACTTGGTTCGCTTGGGTTGCAACATGATCAGGCTCCTTGCTTCGGCGCGCGGCGCTGCGGACGCTCTTCATTCGCTTCGGCCTTGGCCGCTTCCGCAGCCTGAGCCAAGTCGAAGATCTCGCCCTTGTAGACCCACACCTTGATGCCGATGATGCCGTAGGTGGTGGTCGCTTCCGCGAAGCCATAGTCGATGTCGGCGCGCAGGGTGTGCAGCGGCACACGACCTTCGCGATACCACTCGGAACGGGCGATTTCCGCACCGTTCAGACGGCCGGCGACGTTGACCTTGATGCCGAGGGCGCCAATGCGCATCGCGTTCTGCACGGCGCGCTTCATGGCGCGGCGGAACATGATGCGGCGCTCCAGCTGCTGCGCGATCGATTCGGCGACGAGCTGGGCGTCGAGTTCGGGCTTGCGCACTTCGGTCACGTTGATATGGGCGGGAACGCCCATGATCGTCGAGACTTCCTTGCGCAGCTTCTCGATGTCCTCGCCCTTCTTGCCGATCACCACGCCCGGACGGGCGGTGTGGATCGTCACGCGCGCGGTCTTGGCCGGGCGCTCAATCAGGATCTTGCTGATGCCGGCCTGGGCGAGCTTCTTCTTCAGAACCTCGCGCACCTTGAGATCGGCGGCCAGATAGCCGGCGAAATCGCGCTTGTTGGCATACCACTTGGAGTTCCACTCCTTGGCGATGCCAAGGCGGATACCGGTAGGATGAACTTTGTGACCCATCGTTCTAAGTCCTTCGCTTAGCTGCCGGTACCGACAACCACGGTGATGTGGCTGGTCCGCTTGATGATGCGCGTACCACGGCCCTTGGCGCGGGCGGCGAAACGCTTCAGGGTCGGGCCTTCATCGACGAAGATCTTGGCGACCTTCAGTTCGTCGACGTCGGCGCCGTCATTGTTCTCGGCGTTGGCGATAGCCGACAGCAGCACCTTCTTCACCAGGTGTGCGGCCTTCTTGTCGCTGAACGTCAGCAGATTGGTGGCGCGGTCGACGGCCAAGCCACGGACCTGGTCAGCGACCAGGCGGACCTTCTGCGGCGAAATGCGCGCACCGCGCAGTATTGCTTTGGTTTCCATCGCAGTGTCCCTTACTTCTTATCGGCTTTCTTGTCGCCGGAATGACCCTTGAAGGTACGGGTCATGGCGAACTCGCCGAGCTTGTGGCCGACCATGTTTTCGTTGACCAGCACCGGGATGTGGGCCTTGCCGTTGTGGACGGCGATCGTGAGACCGACCATCTCCGGCAGGATCATCGAACGGCGCGACCAGGTCTTGATCGGGCGCTTGTTGTTGGCGGCTACAGCGGCCTCCACCTTCTTTTGCAGGTGCAGGTCGATGAACGGGCCTTTCTTCAGTGAACGAGCCATGATAAGTACCTATCAGCCGCGACGATCGCGCACGATGAACTGGGAAGTGCGCTTGTTCTTGCGCGTCTTGTAACCCTTGGTCGGCATGCCCCAGGGCGAAACCGGATGCGGGTTACCCTGGCCGGCGCGGGCCTCACCACCACCGTGCGGATGGTCGACCGGGTTCATGGCCGCACCGCGGACGGTGGGACGAACGCCGCGCCAACGCTGCGCACCGGCCTTGCCGATGTTTTCCAGGTTGTGTTCCGAGTTGCCGACTTCGCCGAGGGTGGCGGTGCAGTCAGCCGGAACCTTGCGCATTTCACCCGAGCGCAGACGCAGCGTGGCGTAACCGCCTTCACGCGCGACCAGCTGGGCCGAACCGCCGGCGGCGCGAGCGATCTGGGCGCCCTTGCCCGGCTTCATTTCGATGCAGTGCACGGTCGAACCGACCGGGATGTTGCGCAGCGGCAGCGCGTTGCCGACCTTGATCGGCGCGTCGCGGCCGGCCATGAGCTGGTCGCCTTCCTTCACGCCCTTGGGGGCGATGATGTAGCGGCGCTCGCCGTCGGCATAGCACAGCAGCGCGATGTGCGCGGTGCGGTTCGGATCGTATTCCAGGCGCTCGACGCGGGCGGGGATGCCTTCCTTGTCGCGCTTGAAGTCGATGATGCGGTAGTGCTGCTTGGAGCCACCGCCCTTGTGACGGGTGGTGATGCGGCCGTTGTTGTTGCGGCCGCCGGTCTTGTTCTGCGCTTCGGTAAGGGCGGCGTACGGCGAGCCCTTGTGCAGGCCCGGCGTCACCACGCGGACCATTGCGCGGCGTCCAGCAGAAGTCGGCTTGTAATCAATCAGTGCCATGGGTGTCCCACCTTAGGCCGTGGCCGTCACGTCGATGCTCTGACCTTCGGCAAGGCGCACATAGGCCTTGCGCTGGTCCGAACGACGGCCCGAGCGGAAACGGAAGGTCTTGGTCTTGCCCTTGGCATTGACCACATTGACCGCCTCGACTTTGACGTTGAACAGCTGCTCGATAGCGGCCTTCACGTCGGCTTTGGTCGCGGTCGACGCGACTTCAAACACATACTGGCTGTGAGCGGCCAGGCGCGCCGTCTTTTCAGACACGCGCGGGGCGCGGATCACGTTCAGGAGACGCTCGTTCATGCCAGCCACTCCTCGATCTTCTTCACCGCATCGACCGTCACAACGACGTGGTCGGCGCGCACCAGGGCGACCGGATTCAGTGCGTTGGTGTCGACGACTTCGAGCACCTTGTGGTTGTTGCGCGCGGCGAGATACAGGTTCTCGCTCACGTTCTCGCTGACGATGATGGTCTTGCCGGTGAAGTTCATTTCACCGAGCTTGGCCACCAGGCCCTTGGTCTTGGGAGCGTCGACGTCGAACTCGGCCACGACCTTCAGGCGATCCTGGCGGATCAGCTCGGACAGGATCGAGGCGAGCGCACCGCGGAACATCTTCTTGTTGACCTTCTGCGAGAAGTCGCGCGGCTTGGCAGCGAACGCGACACCGCCGCCGACGAAGATCGGGGCGCGGTAGTCGCCGTGACGGGCGCCGCCGCCCTTCTGCTTCTTGAACTTCTTGGTGGTGCCGGACACTTCCGAGCGCGACAGCTGCGCCTTCGTGCCTGCACGGCCGGCATTGCGATAGGCCGTGACGACCTGGT
The DNA here is from genome assembly GCF_024437735.1 of Tahibacter harae. Classification (GTDB taxonomy): domain Bacteria; phylum Pseudomonadota; class Gammaproteobacteria; order Xanthomonadales; family Rhodanobacteraceae; genus Tahibacter; species Tahibacter harae. The sequence goes on from NZ_JANFQO010000001.1 coordinate 466,967, forward strand.
GCACCAGATCACCGCGGAATTCTTTGCCGAAAACGGCTTCGGAAACATTCAGCGGCGAGGCGCCGATTACATTGAGTTCCATGGCGTCGCTCCTCAGGCCTTGGCGGCCGCGCGGATGATGACGTCGCCGCCCGTCGCGCCCGGCACCGCGCCCTTGACGGCGATCAGGTGACGTTCGGCGTCGATCTGCACGACTTCGAGGTTCATGGCCGAGCGGGTGACGTTGCCCATGTGGCCGGACATCTTCTTGCCCGGGAACACGCGGCCCGGCGTCTGGCGCTGACCGATGGAGCCCGGCGCACGATGCGACAGCGAGTTACCGTGGCTGGCGTCGCCCATGGTGAAGTTCCAGCGCTTGATCGTGCCCTGGAAGCCCTTGCCCTTGCTGACACCCTGCACGTCGATCTTCTGACCGACCTTGAAGACCTCGTCGGCCTTCACTTCGCCGCCGACGCTGAAACCACCGATCTCGGCGGCGTCGACGCGGAATTCCCACAGACCGCGGCCGGCTTCGACCTTGGCCTTGGCGTAATGACCTGCCAGCGGCTTCGTCACCAGCGAGGCGCGCTTGCTACCTGCCGTGACCTGCACCGCGTTGTAACCGTCGTTCTCGACCGTCTTGATCTGGGTGACGCGGTTCGGCGTCGCCTCGATCAGGGTCACCGGAATCGAGCGACCATCTTCGGTGAAGACTCGGCTCATGCCGCACTTGCGGCCAACCAATCCGATACTCATGTTCGTGTCCTGTTGCCTGTGTTACGCCCGGACTCAGTAAAGCTTGATCTGCACGTCCACGCCGGCGGCGAGGTCGAGCTTCATCAGGGCATCCACGGTCTTGTCATTGGGATCGACAATATCCAGCACGCGCTTGTGGGTGCGCGTCTCGTACTGGTCACGCGCGTCCTTGTCGACGTGCGGCGAAACCAGCACGGTGTAACGCTCGATCTTGGTCGGCAGCGGAATGGGACCGCGCACCTGGGCGCCGGTACGCTTCGCAGTCTCCACGATCTCACTCGCGGAGCGATCGATCAGTCGGTGATCGAATGCCTTCAGTCGAATACGGATCTTTTGGTCCGCCATGGCCGAAATCCTTAGTTAAAAGAGCGACGGGAGACGGCAACTTCATGTGCCGTTCCCCAAAAAATCGGGCGGACCAGTTGCAAAACTGGTCCGCCCAGACATGAAAGTGTAGTACGCGCACAGGCGCCCGTCAAGCGGGCTCGATACGCGACGACTCCGTGTCTGGCGAACACGAGGCACATCCTGTGCCTCTTTTCGCTGTAGGGGCCGCCCCCCCATCGGGGAGCGGCAAATACCGCTGTATTGCTTAGGCGAAGATCTTGGCGACGACGCCGGCGCCGACGGTGCGGCCGCCTTCACGGATCGCGAAGCGCAGGCCTTCTTCCATCGCGATCGGGGCGATCAGCGTCACCACCATCTTGATGTTGTCGCCCGGCATCACCATCTCGACGCCTTCCGGCAGTTCCACATTGCCCGTCACGTCCGTCGTGCGGAAGTAGAACTGCGGACGATAACCCTTGAAGAACGGCGTGTGACGGCCGCCTTCTTCCTTCGACAGCACGTACACCTCGGCCTCGAACTTCGTG
>NZ_JANFQO010000010.1 GCF_024437735.1 Tahibacter harae
GCTGCCGCGAATCACCGCATGGATCGCATCGCCTTCCGCCTGCGCCTGCGACAGCCGCTTCACCACCACCGCCACCACCGCCTCGCCCGGCACCATGCCGTCCGCCTTGCGGTCGAACGCCTGACAGCGTCCGTTCGGCGACAGCATCCCCGCCTGGCTCATCGTCCAGTACGACTGCGGCCGCAGCAGCAGATTCACACCCGCCGCAATCGCCGTCTCGCACTCGCCCGTACGCAGCGCCTGACAGGCCTGGTGCAGCGCCACCAGACCCGACGAACACGCCGTGTTGATCGCCATGGTCGGACCGCTCAGGTTCAGCGCATAGCTCAACCGCGCCGCCAGGATGCCGTCGTGGTTGCTCGTCACCGCCCCTTCGCCGCCCACCAGCTCCTGGTAGTCGCCCTGCTCCACGCCCACGTACATGCCGATGCGCTGCCGCGCCAGCGCCTCCGCGCCGTAACCCGCATCCTCCAGCGCCCGCCACGCTTCCTGCAGCAACAGCCGCTGCCGCGGATCCATCAGCTCCGCTTCCCGCGGCGAGATCTCGAAGAACAGCGGATCGAACTCCGCCACACCCGGCAGCACACCCAGCCAACACCCTTCGCCGTCGCGCGAGGCCCCCGACCACGCATAACGCGCCGCCGGCATCGGCGTCACCACATCGCGGCCATCTGCCAGCACCTGCCAAAATTCCGCCACATCCCGCGCACCCGGGAAACGCCCGCTCAGGCCGATCAGCGCGATCGGTTCGGCAGCACCGGTCGCGACCGCCGTCGCCGCCGCGGTCGCCGCACGCCGCCGGCGACGCGGCGCACTGACCGGCGCAGCCTCGTCGCGGTCCTCGCCATAGAACGCCTGCAAGGCCGCGCTCTGCGTGGCCGCCAGATGCGCCGCCAGCTTGCCCAACGTCGCATGGCTGAAAAACAGCGACGGCGTGATCGTCAGCCCGTAGTAGCGGCTCAGCGCACTCGCATAACTGGCCAGCGTGATCGAATCAAACCCGAACCCGGCCAGGTTCTCCTGCGCATCCAGCTGCGCCCGCGGCACGTGCACGATCTCGCTCGCCTGCGCCGTCACATCCCACAGCACGCACTGCTCCAGGCTCAGACCGCGCAACTCCGCCCGCCGCACCGCACCCGCCGCCACGCCGGCCAGCCGCCGCAGCCGCGCCGCCTCGCCGCGCAACACCAGACACTGCGCCGCGTCGCTGGCCAGCACCTGCTCCAGCACGCCCAGGCCGACCGCCGTCTCCAGCACCTGCTGCCCGCTCGTCGCCAGGTACAGCTGTGTGGCTGCGGCTTCCTCCAGTCCCATGCCCCCCTCGGCCCACAGCGGCCATTGCACCGCCACCTGCCGCACGCCGTCCTGCCCGTTGCGCCAGCTCGCATACGCCGACTGGTAGCGGTTGCCGATCGCATAGTCGCAGGACCCGAAATCCCCCAGCACCGCCGAGGACGACGAGAAATAGCAGACAAAATCCACCGCCCTTCCCGCCAGCGCCGCCTGCAGCGCCCGCGTGCCGGCCAGCTTCGGCTTCAGCACCTGCGCAAACCCCGCCGCCGTCGCCTGCGGCAGCGGCGCACCGGCACCCAGGCCCGCCGCGTGGAACACGCCGTTCAACGACGGCAGCGCGCCGATCAGCGCGCGCACCGCGGCCGCGTCGCTGATGTCCAGCGCCACGTAGCGCACGGCCGTGGCGCCGGCCGCTTCCAACGCGCGCAGCGCGGCCGCGCGGCTCGCGTCCTCGGGCGAACGCCCCACCAGAATCAGTTCGGCGGCGTACTGCGTCGCCAGATACCGCGCCAGATGCAGACCCAGCCCGCCGGCACCGCCCGTAATCAGGTAGACGCCCTGGCGGCGCAGCGGCGAACGCCCTGCCGCCGGCGTCCACGCGCGCACCCGCGCCACCTGGCGCACGCCGCCTTCGTGACGCTCGCTCTCCAGCCGCACCGATTGCGTCGCCGACCACAGCCGCGCGATCCAGCGCGGCCAGTCCACCGCGGTGGATGTGTCGCGCGCGGCGATCACTGCCACGGCCGTATCCGGCTGCACGCGCGGCAGCGACCGTGCAAACCCCACCCACGCATCGGTCAGGCAGCGGGTGTCCTCATCGGCGTACGGCGCGGCGAGCACGAGGCGCGCGCCGGTCACGCCCGAAGCCGCGAGGGTCTGCAGCACCGCGGCGATCTCGCCCGTTCCCGGCAGACCCCCGTCCAGCGCGCCGAGGTACCACAGGGCGTCAATGCGCACGCCCTCGGCCTGCAGCGCCGCCAGCTGCGTGCGCAGCGCAGCCGTGTCGACGGCAACCGGCTCGCAGGTGAACCACCGCGCCTCGGCCGCATCGTGGCTGGCTGCCCCCATGACCGGCGGCACCACCACACCGACCACCCGCGTCTGCGGCGATACCGCCCGCACGGCCGCCTCGACCGCCGCGATCGACGCCGGCTGCGCCAGCACGCACACCAGCGTGCCCACCGGCCGCGGGGTCAGCGGTGCAACCGCCGCTTCGGCTTCCCAGTGCTCCTGGAACAGCGCCGTCGCTACCGCGGACGGTGCCGCATCGGGAACGGCGTCGTCCCACAGATCCTCGTCCGTCAGCAGCTCCGGCGTATCGGCCGCCCGCACCGGCAGCGCCAGCGGACTGCGCGCACCGAGCGCCTGCTCGCCGCGCACCGCGACCCAATGCCGCTCCGCCGCGAACGCATACGTCGGCAGGCTGATGCGGCGTCCCCGGGCCAGGCCCGGCAATCCGCTCCAGCGCACCGGCAGGCCTTTCACCCACAGCTCCAGCACCTTGCCGAACTTGCCCTTGGCCGCCCAGGCGGCCACGGTGCCGTCCATGTCCTCGTCCAGAACGCCGAGCACGTCCTTGTTGCGCTTGACCTGGCCGTGGTGCACGCCGGCCGCTTCGCCGTGGTCGCACCAGGCCGACAGCTGGCCGATCGCTTCCGACAGGCTGGTCGCGATCAGCCCCAGGCGTTCTTCCATCGCATCGCGCCCCACCTGCAAGGTGTAGGCGATATCCGCCAGGGCCGCGTCGTCGTGGCGGCCCGAACGCAGCTCGCGCAGCAGCTGCTGCGCCTGGGCTTGCAGCCGCTCCGGCGTGCGCGCCGACAGCACCAACAGCGTCACGCCGCCTGCCGCGGCCGCACGGGTATCGCGGTATTCCTCCAGCACCACATGCGCGTTCACCCCGCCGAAGCCGAACGAGCTGACGCCGGCGCGCCGCGGCAGCGCCTGGCCCCGGGCATCGTGCAGCACCGGCCAGGGCTGTGCCTCGCGCACCAGCCGGAACGGCGTGCCGTCCAGTTCGATGTACGGATTTATCTCGGCACAATGCAGGCTCGGCGCCAGCTGGCCGTGCTGCAACTGCAGCAGCACCTTGATCAGGCCGGCCGCGCCGGCCGCCAGTTCCAGGTGGCCGATATTCGTCTTGACCGAACCCAGCGCGCAGTGCGCCGCGGTAACGTCAGCGCTGCCGCTGTCCAGGTACAGCGAGGCAAACGCGCTCTTGAGCGCGTTGATCTCGATGGGATCGCCCAGCGGCGTGCCCGTGCCGTGGGCTTCGATATAGCCCACCGTGCGTACGTCGATGCCCGCGTCGCGGTAGGCCTGGCGCAGCAAATCCGCCTGCGCGCGCGGATTGGGCGCCGTCAGCGAATTGGCGCGGCCGCCATGGTTTTCCGCGCTGCCGCGGATCACCGCGTAGATGCGGTCGCCATTAGCCTGCGCCGCACTCAGCCGCTTGAGCAGCAGCACGCCCACGCCTTCGCCGCGCACATAACCGTTGGCCTGCGCCGAGAAGGTCTTGCAGCGGCCGTCCTCGCTCAGCATGCCGGCCTTGCTGAAGCTGATATGCAGCGTGGGTGTCAGCAACAGCTGCACACCGCCGACCAGGGCTTGTTCGCACTGCCCGGCGCGGATCGCCTGCACGGCGCGATGCACGGCGACCAGCGCGGATGAACACGCCGTCTCTATCGGTTCGCTGGGGCCGTGCAGATTGAGGAAATAGCTGATGCGGTTCGGCCCTACCGAAGGCACGGCCCCCGTGGACGAATAGCCTTCGATCATGAGTTCGGACTGCGCGATCAGCTCGCCGTAGCCGCTGCTCGCGGTGCCTATGAACACACCGGTCGCCGTGCCCGACAGGCTGCCCGGCGCGTGCCCGGCGTCTTCGATCGCGGCCCAGGCATGCTGCAGCAGCAGACGCTGGTGCGGGTCCATCAGCATCGCCTCGCGCGGCGAGATGCCGAAGAACAGCGGGTCGAATTCGTCCACGCCGGCGATGAAACCGCCCCACTTGGACTGGCTGCGGTTGGCTTGTGCCTGTGCGTCGCCGTAGATCGCCTGCCAGTCCCAGCGCGAGGACGGAATTTCTTCGATGCTGTCGCGACCGGAAATCAGGTTCTGCCAGAACGCCGCCAGATCGTCCGCCTGCGGGAAGCGGCCGCTCATCCCGACAATCGCGATGCCTTCGTGCTCGGCAGCGTGAGGCGCGGCGGCGGCCGGTGCCGCCGCGCTCAACGGCCAGCGGCTGCGGCGGCGCGGTCTGTCGGACAGCGCCGCCGTTGAAAAAACCGAAAGCGGTTCATCGGCGGCAGTGCTCGCATTCGCTGCATCGGCAGCCTGCACCGCGGCCGAGGCATCGTGCTCAGCCGGCGCGGCGACCTGCTCCGGCGGCGCGACCCAGCGCTGCGCCCAGCGCCCGCCGTCGATCCGGGCCAGATGCTGGGCCAGACTGCGCAGGCTCGGGTATTCAAAGAACACCGTCGGCATCAGGCTCAGGCCGAACTCGCCGTTGAGGCGGTTGGTCAGTGCGGTCAGGCTGATCGAATCGAAGCCGTATTCGCTCAGCTCCGCATCGGCATCGAGATCGCCGCGCGAAACACGCAGCAAGGCTGCCACTTCGTCGAACAGGCGGCCCAGCAGCCAGTCCGCGACCACGGCGGCGGGTGCCGCATCCGGCGCCGCTGCGGCGCTGGTTGCGGCAGCTGTTGCGGCGATTGCCGCAGCGGCGGCTACTGCGGGGCGTGCCTGGTCCGGCGCCTCGGCGCCCGCCGGCATTGCGCGTTTGCCGGCGGAACCCTCCGTCGCCGCGCCACGGAAGGCACCATCCCGCCAGCCCTTTACCGCCGCGCGCACCAGCACCTGCGCGGCACCGCTGGCCAGCGCCTGGTACAGCGCGACCCAGCCCTGGGCTGTAGAAAGACTCAGCGAACCGTGGCGTTCTTTCAGCAGGACCTGCGTCGCCGCATCGATGCGCATGCCGCCGTCGGCCCAGTACGGCCAGTTCACCGACACCGTACGGCCCCACCGTTCGCCGCGCGCCACGCGCTGCTGGCGCTGCTGCGCGAAGCCGTCCAGGTAACCATTGGCCGCGGCGTAGTCGGCCTGGCCCGCATTGCCCAGCGCCGACAGCGACGAGAACACCACGAACAGATCCAGGTCGACCGGGGCCGTCGCCGCATCCAGCGCCTCGACACCGGCGACCTTGGGCCGCAATACCTGCTGCCATTCCGCCGCGGTCTTCTTCAGCACGAAGCTGTCCTTGACCACACCGGCCGCGTGGATCACGCCGTGCAGCGCACCGTGTTCGGCGATCACCGCGGTCACCAGTGCCTGCACGGCCGCCGCATCGCCGACATCGACCGCGTGGTAGCGCACCGTCGCCGCGGGAATCGCCGCGCTCAACGCCGCCTGTGCCGCCGCATCCAGCATCGAGCGGCCGGCCAGCACCAGGGTCACGCCTTCGGCCTGCTGCGCGATTTCCTGCGCGAGCAAGCGGCCCAGGCCACCGGCACCGCCGGTAATCAGATACACACCGCCGGTTTTCCACGGCGTTGCCGCCGGCAGAGCCGGGGTAGTCGGCAGATCGCGCAGGACACGCTGCTGCACGGCACCGTCCGCCCAGCGCAACTCCACCGCGTAATGCGCCGCCGCATCCTGCAGCGCCGCGGCCACCTCGGCCGGTTCCAGCGACGCCACTTCGATCACCTGACCGCGCACCTGTGCGTGTTCTTCCTGCACCGTGCGCAGCAAGCCCGCCACGCCCAGCGCGGGCGCCGCTGCACCCGACAGCACCACCTGCAGCCGCAGCGGCACGCGCTCGCGCACCGCCGCCTGCGCCGCCGCGAACACGGCCAGCGCCACGTCTCCGAACGCCTGCGCCGCGCCGCCTTCCGTCGCCACGGCGGCGCAGTCCACATCGCCCAGTGCGGCCGATACCGCGGCCGCCTGCACCGCTGTCGCACCGACCAGCAGCACCTGCCGGCGGCCAGCGGCCTGATCCAGCGGCGCGGCAGCGGCGGCCGCCCACTGCGGCTGCTGGAGAACTATCTCGACTTCATCCACAGCAGGAGAAGATATGGACAAGGCGCGTTCCGCCGCATTGTCCATATGCGGCGATTCCGCCAACACCCGCGCCGTGAATCCGCCGAAGCGCACACAGACACGTCCTGAGTCGTCGCAGATGTCCACGTCCAGCACTTGCAGCACGGGGCTGCGGCGGCGCACATGCACGCAAGCCCAGGCCTGCGCCGGGCACGGCTGCAGGATGTCGACTGTTTCCACCGCGAACGGCAACGGCGGCCGGTCGGCCACGGCGCCGGGCTGGCTGACCGACCACAGCATGCCGGCCTGCAGGGCGGCGTCCATCAGGCTGGGATGCAGGACAAATGCATCCTTGTCCGCGGCGACAGCCGCAGGGATGCCTATGCGGGCGATCGCGCAGTGGGCGCCGAGCCAGACCTGCTCCAGGCCGCTGAAGGCCGCGCCGTAGGCGAAGCCGAGCTGGCGGAAACGCGCGTAGCAATCGGCGGCGGAAAAGACCGCCTGCCCGCACTGCGCACGCTGTCGGGCCAGGTCGATATCGGCAACGGCCGCCACATCGAGCGCGAGCACGCGCCCCTCGCAGTGCAGGATGCCGTCGGTGTCATCGCCGTCGCCGCCGGCAACCTCGAAGCTGAGTTCTGTTTCGTCTTCCGGGAACAGGGCCAGGCGCACGGCCGTTGCTTCGGAACCGACCGCGAGCGGCCGCGACCAGACCACGCGCCGCAAGGCCAGCCCGCGGCCGTCGCCGGCGCGCAGGCGCAGTACCCGCTGCGCCGCGGCACGGACCATTTCCAGGTAGGCGACACCGGGCAGGATGCGCTGCCGGCCGACGACGTGGTCGCGCAGGAAGAATTCATCGCCGTGGAAGCGGCTGCCGAACACCAGCCCGGCGATATCGGACAGGTTTTCCTGCAGCAACGGATGCAGCACGGCGGCGCCCGGCGGCGGCACCGGAGCAAGGACCGGGACGGCGGCTTTTGCCGGCGCGACCTGCAGCGGGAAGCGGCGCCGCTCAAACGGATAGGTTGGCAGGCGGATGCGGCGGCCGTTCCAGGCCGCGGAGAGTTCCGCCAGCGGCAGTTCCAGGCCGCGGCAGAACAGGTCGGCCAGCGCGACCAGCTTCTGCTTGTAGTCGGCCTCGGCCAACGGCGGCGTGCGCGCCAGCTGCTGCAGCAGATAATCGAGGAATTCGCGCAAGCCGACGCTGGCATCGCTGCCCCGGCGTGCTTCGGCGGCGACGAAGCAGTCGTCCGCGCGGCGTTTCTCCAGCAGCCGCGCGAGCTTGGCGCGCAGGTCCTGCGCATCGCGCACGACCAGCGCAATGCGCAGGGCAAAGCGGCTGCGCCCGCGGGCGAGCGTGAAGGCCAGGTCGGCCAGGTTCGGATCCGGCGTCGCCGCGCTCCATTCGGCGAGCTGGCTGACCTTGCGCCACAACGCGCCCTCGCTGCGCGCGCTGAGCAGCAGCAGATGCCAGGGCTGTGCCGCCGCCGGCGCGGCCGGCCGCGGCGGCGCTTCTTCCAGGATCAGGAAGGCGTTGGTGCCGCCTATGCCCAGGCAGTTGACCGCGGCGCGGCGCGGCTGCGTGCCGCGCTGCCAGTCCAGCGGCGCCGTGTTGATGAAAAACGGACTGGTAGAAAAGTCGATCTTGGGGTTCGGGCTGCTGAAGTTGATGCACGGCGCTATGGTCGCGTGGTGCAGGGTCAGCGTGGCCTTTATCAGGCTGGCGATGCCGGCGGCGATGTCGAGATGGCCGATGTTGTTCTTGAGCGAGCCCAGCGCGCAGCTGCCCTGCTGCGGATCGTGCTCGCGGAACACGCGCGACAGGGCCAGCACCTCGATCGGATCGCCCATGGCGGTGCCGGTGCCGTGGGATTCGATATAGCCCAGGCTGGCCGGCGACACGCCGGCCGCAGCGAAGGCGCTGCGCATGCAGTCGATCTGGCCCTCGACGCGCGTGGCCATGAAGCTCATCTTGTTGCTGCCATCGTTGTTGATGGCGGAGCCCTTGATGACGGCGTAGATCGCGTCCGCATCCGCCAGCGCGTCGGCCAGAGGCTTGAGCAGCACGAAGCCCACGCCGCTGCCGAACACGACGCCGTTGGCCTGGGCATCGAATGCGCGCACGTGGCCGTCGGAGGAATAGATGTTGCCGCTTTCGTACAGATAGCCGACCCGGTGCGGAATGCGCACGCTGACCGCACCCGCCAGCGCCATGCCGCATTCGCCGCGGTGCAGGCTCTGGCAGGCCAGGTGTACGGCGACGAGGGCGGTGGAACAGGCCGTCTGCACGGCGACGCTGGGACCGCGCAGGTTGAGCTTGTAGGAGACGCGGGTCGGCGCGAAATCCTTGTCGTTGCCCAGGTGCCAGCTGCCGCCGGTCTTGCCGATGACGTCGTCGAAGTCGGCAGAGCGCGAGACCAGGTGGCTGGAGACCACGCCGCCGCTGCCGGCGAACACGCCGACCTTGGCCTCGCAGGCATCCGGCGCGTAGCCGGCGTCTTCCAGCGCGCTCCAGGCGGCTTCGAGCAGCAGGCGGTGCTGCGGGTCCATGATTTCCGCATCCTTGGCCTGGATGCCGAAGAACACGGTGTCGAAGCAGTCGTAGTCGGCCAGCACCGGCGCGGCGGGCACGTAGTTGGGATCGCGCAGCAGCTCTTCGCTGACGCCTTCGGCGCGCAGTTCGTCCGCGCTGAAAAAGCTGATGCTGCAGCGGCCGGCCAGCAGGTTGTGCCAGAACTCCTGCGTGGAACGGGCGCCGGGGAAGCGTCCCGCCATGCCGATGATCGCGATGTCGCCCTGCCTGATGTCCATGCCCGCGCCCCGGATGAGCCTGTTTTACGATGAGATCGCGCGCCGCGCCGCGACGCAGGGCATCGCTGCGGACACGGCGATACGGTTCGGCCGACTGCAGGCCGGCTGCCCCGCCGGACCGCCATCGCAGACCGGACATTCGTAGGCATTGGGCACACGACCGCACGCATTCACGCCGCGGCCTGCACCCGCCATGGCGCGCCGCGCGCCGCGACAGCGCCGACTCCGGCGCCGCTCGCGCCGTTCCCCTGTTCCTGCCAAGTCCGCCAACCCGCGCCCCCGATTGCCCATGGTCAGTCCCACCGCCAGCCACCTGCCGGAACAGGCGGCGACCGGCGTGATCGTGCCAGCCAGGCGCCTGAAAAAAGGCCGCACGCGCTACCTGCGCAACATGCAGCGAATGCCAACATTCCGCAACCTGTACAGGCGATTTCCAGGCCTGCAGCACGACCTTGCCCGATGATGCCACGACAAGGTCAACACTCGCCTACACGCCGGTGGCAACACGCAGCTGCCTGCGCACAGGCCGCACGGGACCGCGCCGCCCGGGCGCCGGATCACTCGTAGCGCAGCGCGACGATAGGATCGAGGTTGGCCGCCTTTGCCGCCGGCAGCATGCCGAACACCACGCCGACGACGCTGACGAATCCGAAGGCCAGGCCGATAGCCCAGGCCGGCACGCCGCTGAGCGGGAAGTTCATCGCATGGGCTGCGGCCGTGCCTATGCCGTAGCCGAGCAGGATGCCGATGAGTCCGCCAAGCAGGCACAGGATCAGGGCTTCCAGCAGGAATTGCAGCAGGATGTGGTGGCGCTTGGCGCCGATGGCCTTGCAGATGCCGATTTCGCGCGTGCGCTCGTTCACCGAGACCAGCATGATGTTCATGATGCCGATGCCGCCGACCAGCAGCGAAATGCTGACCATGCCGATCGTGAAATAGGTGATGGCGTTGATGAAATCCGAGAAGCTGGACAGCAGCTGCTCCGGGCTCTGGATCTTGAAATCGTCTTCCTGGTTGTCTTCCAGCTTGTGCGAGGCGCGCAGCAGCCGGGTGATTCTCTGGCGTATCTCACCGGCGGCGGTCAGGTCCTCCACCGTGAGCAGGATCTGGATATCGGACTGGTTCTGGTTGCCGATCAGGCTCTGCATGGTGTCGTAAGGCAGCAGGACGTAGTCGTCCTGGCTCACGCCGAAGGCGTCGCCCTTGGGCTCCATCAGGCCGACGATCTTCACCCACTCGCCGTTGATCTCGATGTATTCGCCGACCGGGTTGGCCGGCATGCCCATCTTCTGGCGCACTTCCTCGCCGACCACGGCGACGCGGCGGCGGGTGCGGTTGTCGCTGTCGGTCAGGAAGCGCCCGTGTACCGGCACCATCTGCGACAGCTTCTGGTAGGTGTAGGTGGTGCCCAGCACGCGGCTGTAGCCCTTCTTCGACGAATAGCTCAGCGCCGACATCGAGCTTGCGTTCGCCACCGAGATCAGTACCGGCGTGATCGCCGAGATGCCGCCGACCTTTTCCCGGATCAGATTCAGGTCTTCCGGATTCAGGCGCGCGAACTGGCCGCTGAGCTGCTTTTCGTTCGAGGTGAACGAGGTGATGGCGAGGTTGTTCGTGCCCAGGCCCTGGAACAGCCGCGTGACGCTGCCGCTGAGCCCCTGGATCACGCAGACCAGCGCAATGATGGACGCGACGCCGACGATGATGCCCAGGCTGGTCAGGAACGCGCGGAAACGATGTGCATTGATCGAGTTCAGCGCGGCGCGGATGCTTTCGACGAGGATGAACATGCTCAATGGGCGTTCTGGTAGTCCTGCACGATCCGGCCATCCTTGAGCTGGATGACGCGGTGGCAGTGGGCGGCGATGTCCGGCTCGTGGGTGACCACGATGATGGTCTGGCCGGCTTTGTGCAGCTCGTCGAACAGCTGCATGATCTGGTCGGCGGTGGACGAATCCAGATTGCCGGTGGGTTCGTCGGCAAGCAGGATCGACGGCGTGGTGACCAGCGCGCGCGCGATCGCGACGCGCTGGCGCTGGCCGCCGGACAGCTGGTTGGGCATGTGCTGCAGGCGGGCGCCCAGGCCTACGCGCTCCAGTGCCTGGGTGGCCAGGCGCTTGCGCTCGGCATGCACCACGCCGCGGTAGAGCAGCGGCTGCATCACGTTGCCCAGCGAACTGATGCGCGGGATCAGGTTGAAGCTCTGGAAGATGAAGCCGATCTCGCGATTGCGGATCTCGGCCAGCTCGTTCTGGTTGAGGCCGGTCACGTCGGCGCCGTTGAGCAGGTAGCGGCCGTCGCAGGGCCGGTCCAGGCAGCCCAGAATGTTCATCATGGTCGACTTGCCGGAGCCCGAGGCGCCGGTCACCGCGACGTATTCGTTCTGGCGTATGCGCAGATCCACCGCATCGAGCGCGCGCAATTCCTCGCCGCCCATGACGAAGCGCTTGACGACCCGGTCCAGCACGATGACGTCCTTGCGGCCCGCCTGCGGCGGCCTGTCGGCGCCCCGGGGTGTGTCCGGCGCGGGCGCGTCCGGCACGGCGGCATGACGCTCGGGATTCATCCGGAAACCGGCGCTGCCGCGGGCGCGGCCGGACGCTCCGGCGCGATGGCCTTGACCGGATCGCCCTGGCGCAGGCTCTGCAGCACCTTGTCCGGGCCGGTGATGATCTGCTCGCCGGCGCTGGCGCCCTTGGTGATCTCGTAATAGTTGTCGTCGGAAATGCCGGTCTCGACCGCGACCTTGGTCGCGACGCCGCCGCGGTTGACGAAGACGTGATGGCTGGACTTGTTGCTCTTGCTGTCGGACTCGACCAGCACGGCCTGGATAGGCGCGGCCAGCACCTCGCTCTTGCTGCGGGTGAAGATTTCCGCGCGGCAAGACATGCCGGGCTTGAGGTCGACCGTGGTATTGCTGCGGTCCAGGCGGATCTTCACCGCGAAGCTCAGACCCTGGCGGCCTTCCGCCACCTTGGCCGAGGTGGCCATGGATTCGATCTGGCCTTTGATCGGGCTGTTGCGGTAGGCGACGGCGACGACTTCAGCCTCGTCGCCGACCTTGACGTTGCCGATGTCGGCTTCGTCGACGTTGACCTCGGTGTAGATGCTGTCCGGGTTGGAGATCACCATGAGGGTGGAACCCGGGATGCCGCCGGCGCTGGGGATCGCCGTCTCGCCGACGCGCAGGTCCACCGAGGTGACCACGCCGTCGATCGGCGAATAGATCCGCGTCTTGCCGAGCTGGCGCTCGACCTGGGCGTACTGGGCGCGCGCCTGCAGCAGCGCCGCGTTCGCCGCACGCAGCTCGACCTGGGCCAGGTTGCGGGCCAGCTCGCTTTTCTCGTAGGCATCCTTGGCGACCAGCTTGGCCTCGATCAGGCGCTTGCTGCGCTCCCATTCGCGCTGTGCGTTCTGCACGTTGAACTTGGCGCGCTCGATATCGGATTCGCGCTGGCGCACCAGGGCCAGGCTCTGTTCCACTGCCGCGGCGTATTCCTCGTCGCGCAGCTCCATCACCAGCTGGCCCTTGGTCACGCGGCCGCCTTCGGTGGCATGGACGGTGCGCACCATGCCGACGATTTCGGAGGTCAGGCTGACCCGCTCGTCATAGGTGATCTTGCCCGAGGCCAGGATCGACGAGCGGATCGAATGCAGCGCAAGTTCCTGCACCTGCACGCCGACAGCATCGCGCCGCCCCAACCGGGTCATGAGACTGGCCAGTACAACCAGGGCGACTATGCCCAGCAGAACGAGCGCTTTCTTCATGGGCCGTGGCTACTTGAACAGTGCCCAGGCGATCCAGGCTCCGTAGATGATGGCAACAGGACTCAGCACGACCACGGCGGAGCTGACCCAGGAACGGCCGGTCCAGAGCTGGTAGCCGATGACGAGCAGCACCCAGGACCAGATGATGGTCAGGTCCAGGCCATCCGCCAGTCCCTTGAAGTTGCTTTCGCTGCCGACATGGAAGAACAGGTTGTTCAGGGTCAGCGGATTGAGCTTGTCCGGCGCAACCTGGTTGGTGCCGCCGACGACGAAGTTCACCGCCATCGCCAGCACCGTGACCAGGGCCGGCATCAGCGACCACACTGCCAGCGAGAACCAGTGCTTGAAGCGGTACTTGTCGTCGAACACCGCGCCGACGATCAGCAGGTATACCGCCAGCAGCAGCGAAATGCCGATCTGGATGACGCCGACCGAAGCGGTGGAAAGAAAGATGAAGGCGCCGGGACGCATGGCCGAAATGGCCTGGCCGGTGGCCTCGCGCTGCTCCGGCGCGACCTTGGCGGTTTCCTGCGCGACCAGCTGCGCCTTCATCCAGGCGAAGTCGACCGCATTGAAGTACCAGAACCACCAGCATACCCACACGACGAACATGACCAGCAGCGGCAGGAAGATCATCGGCCGCTCGCGCAGGTTGCGGAACGCGGCGGCCGGCGCCGCGAAGATGTTGAGCAGGTTGGAAGCGGCTTCGCTGGTATAGCTCATGGCTCAGCCCGCACCGGCATAGGCGTTGCAGAGGTCACCGACGGTGCGCACGTTCGTGATGGGCAGTTCGCCGCTGGCGAACGGATCGACGTCCAGCTCGATTTCGAGGATGGCGAGGATGCGGGCGATGTGCAGCGAGCGGAAGCCAAGTTCGTCGACGAGGCTCTTGTCGTCGGACAGCGGCGGCAGTTCGAGATGTTCGTCCTCGGCCACGCGCTTCAATGTATCGTAGATGACATCCCGGTGATCAGCCATTTCGCATGTCCCTGTATACAAAAGTGTTCATGAAGCGCACGCGGGCGGGAGAGCCTAGCACGAAAAGCCACCATCGACGACTAGGGTCTGGCCGGTGATGGAGCGCGTGGAAATCAGGAATCCGACGGTCGCGACAAGGTCTTCGATACTGCACAGCCGGCGCATCGGCGTACGCCGGATGATGCGCGCGCGCTGGGCGTCGCTGAGGTGTTCGACCATGTCGCTGTCGAAGAAGCCCGGCGCGATGGCGTTGACGCTGATGCCTTGGGGACCGACCTCGCGGGCCAGGCTCTTGGTGAAGCCGATCAGGGCGGCCTTGGTCGCGCTGTAGACCGACAGCCCGTTGTGTCCGAGCACGGCGTTGACCGAGGAAATATTGATGATGCTGCCGCGCCGCGCGCTGAGCATGCCCTTGAGACTGGCCCGGGTCAGCACGATGGCCGACTCCAGGTTCAGGGTCAGCGCCGCACTGATGTCCTTCTCCGGCGTCATCGTCAGCAGGCCTTCGATGCCGGTGCCGGCATTGTTGACCAGGGTGTCGATACGGCCGTAGCGGCGGATCACGTTCATGGCGAACTTGCGCACGGCGGCGAGGTCACGTCCGTCGACCGCCTCCCAGTAGAAACGGTCGCCGGACGGATCCTCGGCCCGGCGCCGTTCCACCCACGCGCCCGGACTGCGGCTGTAGGTGGCGACGATGTCGCCGGCGGCGAGCCGCGCTTCGACCAGGGCCTGGCCGAAGCCGCGGCTGCCGCCGCTGATCAGCGCAACCGGCGCCTCAGGCGACATTGGCTTCAGCCGCCGGCGCGGCTGCCGCAGCAGTACCGCTGCGCTTGCGCATCTTCTTGAAGCGCGAGCTGTGCATGGTTTCGTAGGTGACCTTGATCGCCGCCGGCACCTTGAACGCCGGCAGGTGCTGCTGGCAGTGGCGGCGCACGCGGCGCTCCACCGCAGCCGCCTCTTCCGGCGACTTCAGCAGCACGGTGGCGATGACCAGCTGGCCCGTGACGGCGCTCTTCTTGCCGCTCACCACCACGTCGCCGATGTTGCTGACGCCGAGGATGATGTTCTCGATCTCGGTCGGATAGACCTTCTCGCCGCCGACGTTGATGATCTCGGAATCGCGGCCGAGGATACGCATGAAGCCGTCGCGCATCTCGACACGGTCGCCGGTGTTGAGCCAGCCCTCCTCGCAGAACGGCGAGGGAGCGTTGAGATAGCCCAGCATGGCCGAGTCGGAACGGATGTGCAGGATGCCGTCGACCACCTTGGTCTCGTAGTTCTCGCCGCCGACCTTCATGAACAGCGAGCCCTGGCCTTCGGACTGGGTCGGCAGTATGCCCGCTTCGGTCAGGCCGTAGGTCTGCTTGCAGCGCACGTTCGGCAGGGCGATGTTCAATGCGCTCAGCGTGGCCGGCAGCATCGGTTCGGTGCCGTAGGTGACCATGCGCAGCGAGGACAGATCGTACTGACGGTACAGCTCGGAGATCAGCACCATGTTGAGGAACGTCGGCGTGGTCGGCAGCAGTTCGACCTTATGCTGCTCGATCGCCCGGCAGACGGTGTCGACGGAACGGTCCGGCACGAACACGGCGGTGCCGCCATGGCAGAGCGTGTGCAGCAGGGTATTCATGCCGCCGATGTGATCGAACATCAGGAAGATCAGCGCACGGAACGAACGACGGTCCTTGCGGGTGACATTGGAGATCAGGCGGGAGAAGCGGTGCACCGAGGCCTTGTTCTTGCCGGTCGAGCCGGAGGTGAACAGGATCAGGCCGGCTTCCGGCACGTCGCCGCGCAGCTGGTCCAGCAGCGGGTGCGCACGGCCGTGGCCACACGCGGAGAATTGCGCTTCGCCAGCGGCGTCGAATTCGATCAGGTAATCGACACAGGCGGCTTCCAGCGCCTCGCCGCGATCGACGTCGTTGGCGGAAAGAAACGGCACCACGATACAGGCATGCTGAACCAGGGCAATGACCAGGGCGATCATGTCAATGGAGATCGTTCCGGCCATCGCGACGCAGTCACCCGGCTGAAGGCCCTTCTGCTGCAGGTATGCGCTCCAGCTGTCGACCGTTTCGGCCAGCTCCGCATAGCTGAAAGTCTTGTCGTCACAAACAACTGCAAGGTCATCCTGACGTCCGCGCCACTGCTGAACAAAGTGCGAAAAACTCACGAAAAAGCCTCCCACGTTGAATTCAAACCAGTCGAAATGCACGGCCAGCTGGCGCAGCCCGTCGGGCTGACCCGCTGCTGGTCGAAACGCCTGTTACCTACCGCTTCTGGAGCATGATCAGGCCGAAGTGGCCATGGGCCGTCGATGCAAGCATTGATGTGCCTACATCGGCGTTCTCGGGCTGCGAATAGAAGTCGACCAGATTGATGATCGGATCCGCAGCGTAGCAATGCCCATAGCGAGCGGTGTTGCCCTGATAGGCAAGCAGGCCGTCGACAGGCATGACTGACAATTCAATCTCTTGGATAGGAATGAAGATGTTGCTGCCGAAAAACGCCGTGGTCTTCGCCAGCTCCGCCAATCCTTCGCGCTTGAGTTCATCGAAAACGGAATAGATCAGCTGACACTTCTCCTGGAAATTCGCGCCGCCGTTCTGCAGGGACGACGGGCAAGACATCACTTTCACGGCACGGATCGAGTAATCCGCCGCATCCGACCGCATGACGACAAAACTGCACGAACCGTCGCTGAGGACGCCGTAACGCTGGAAGCGCTCGACATCGCGTTCGATCTTGTCGACGGTCACCACCAGAACCGTGCGACTGGTGCCGCTCTCCACCAGGGCATTGGCCAGCTTCGCCGCCGAGAACAGCGAGGCACAACCCGCCCCGCCGACCCAGCTGACGAAGGTGTAGCCCAGCCCCAGCGTCGTGGTCAGCTCTCCCAGATAGCGATTCTGCGCGTGATAGTTGAAGCCACCGTTACAGCAAAGCACCAGCGCATCGACTTGCGTCGGCTGCAGGCCTGCCTTGTCCAGCGTTGCACGCACCGAATCGCACGCGAGCGCGGCCGCGCTCCTGTCCGATTTGCGATACGTGTCCCAACCCCACAGCTCCTTGACATCGGGCATTGCGAATTCATTGAGAACGGCGACCTTGTTGCTCAGCGTGTCGACGTCACCCTCGATTTCACCTACCACATAGCTCGGCGCCAGCAAACCAACACCACCCCGCATACGCATCCCACTCCTGCACCATTCGACTGCTCAGTACGCCGTGCTTCGCAACCACCGCGCCGCATAACTACTGCTTCGCCGCGCCAATGCCATCATTGTCAATGTCGGGTTCTGGAATGCCGATGTGGTCCAGCAGGCTCCGTCGGGGACGAACAGGTTCGGTAAATCCCAGCTTTGGGCGTAGGCGTTACAGAACGAACTCGCCGCTTCCTTCCCCATACGTGCAGTGCCGACCTCATGGATCATCGAACCTGGCAATCCGCCGACAGGCGGCAGCGCCAGTGTCATTCCAGCCGCCCGCGCCACCTCGACCAGGGTCGATTTCTGGTGCGCTTGCATCCGTTTTTCGTTGTCGCGCAGGGAACACTCGATCCGGGGCACAGGCAGCCCCCAGCGATCCACTTTCGCCGGATCCAGCGTTATCCGATTGTCGGCATAGGGCAGCATTTCGCCGACTGCGACCAGCAGCGCATTCGCGCCATTTCCCGCAGGCCGCCCCAGGGCGGCCCAGACACTGTAGCTGCGCAGGAAATCCGGTCGACCACAAGCGCGCTCGAAACGCGGCAGGAGCAGACCGTTGGCTCCCGCATGAAACGTCGATTCATCGCTGCCGCCCCCGGTCGGCACCGACCCGACGGCAAAACTGGCGGTGTGGTCCATCAGGAAGCGTCCGAGCGCTCCTGAGGAATTTCCCAGGCCTTCGGCGTGCCGCCGCGGGCTGCGGGAGTTGAGCAGAATGCGCGTCGATTCCACGGTCGACGCACACAACATCACCGCCTTGGCCCGGATCCGCGATTCGCGGCCAGTTGCGGCATCGATATATCCGACTGTCTCAACTCGCGCACCCGCCTGGTCGGTATCGATATGGGATACGACGGCGTTGTAGACAATCTTCAGACGACCGCTGGCCAAAGCGGCCGGCAAGGTGGATCCCAGACTCGATGAGCGCGGCCATTTGCCGGCACCGGGAAATTCGCAGCGCTCGCTGCTCGCCACCCGGCCCGCTATGGCCTTGCGTCCCCACCGTTGCTGCACTGCCTGGACCAGACCCCGCTCCGCATCGCTGAGTACAGCAGCGGAATGAACGATCTGATCCGGAATCTCGGCGATGCCGTCACGACTGCCGCTGAGCGCATGGAAGCGCTCCACCTCGTCGTAGTCAGCTGCCAGATCTGTATAACGAACGGGCCAGCGCATTCCGAACCCATCGAGATCCGGCGCAGCGAACTCACGTTCGCTTATTCGCCAGCTCTGCCCCGCCCAGAGATTGCTTCTGCCGCCGGCGCTGCGTGATCGCAGCCACACGAAGGGAGAACCATCTCCGGAAAGATACGGGTTCTCTACATCGTCGACCCACAAATGACTGTTGGATGTGCGGTAAGCAGGCTCGGTCTGCTGGACAAATTGCCGACCGTTCGGACTGGGCGCGCTTTCCAAGCGGCTGCCAGGTTCATACCACCAGTCCGCCGGACAATCCTGCGCCCTCGGTTGGGCGCCGGCCTCCAGCAGTATTACGTCTATGCCCGCTTCAACCAGCGTTTTGCATGCCCAGCCTCCCGTCGCCCCCGACCCAACGACTACGATTTCGGTATCGAATTCATGTTTCAACGGCAACACCGCAGGGACACGATGCTGTCCCTCCCCCTTGAAACTGCGGACATGAAAACCCCTGTGGCGGGAGTACCTCACAGTATACCGTCGCACAAACAAATTTCGTCAAGTAACCCACATTTTCGAAAAACAGGGGTTGACAGACGATTTCACATCCATGAATAAACGAAGTTGTAATTCTTACCGTGGAATTACTGAGCAGTGACTCAAGTTCTTGCAGGCTCCCGCGCAAGCGTCCCACGCCCTGCGACACCGCAGAAAAGAATACCGTACAGGACCCGCAGAACCCGGACCGACCGCCCGAAAGCACTAACTGCCTCACAAAATTCCGAGGCAGGTTCCTCTGCTTAGCCTTCGTCTCACACGCTACTCGTAATCACAAAGACCAACGGCTCACGTGTTACCGGCTGCAGCGCGAATTTCCTTGACCATCTTGGTCAGGATCGTGCTGCCGACCTCAACAAATTCGACCTCGCCTGCCTTGAGCACTTCGCTGATGCTGGCCGTCCAGAGCACGGGGCTGGCGATCTGGGACGCCAGGGTCGCGGCGATCGAGTCGGCCTCGTACGGGCGCGCGGTTGCATTGGCGATGACGGTTGCGCGCGGCGGCCGCAGGGTGAAGCCGTTCAGGAACGTGGCGAACTCGTTCTGCGCATCGCGCATGTAGCGCGAATGGAAAGCCGCGCTGACCTTGAGCGGCATGGCGAGGATCTTTTCCTTGCCGAGAATCTCCACCGCGCGGCCCATCGCATCGGCGGGGCCGGAGATGACCGTCTGCGTCGGCGTATTGAAGTTGGCCAGGTCGATCGCGTCGAGGCCGTTCGCCGCGAGCACCTGGCGGATGCGTTCGGCATCCACGCGCACGACCGCCGCCATGGCGCCGCCACTGGCGGCAGCCATGAGTTCGCCGCGCTTCATGACCAGGCGCAGGCCGGTCTCGAAATCGAACACATCCGCAGCGAGCAGGGCGTTGTATTCGCCCAGGCTGTGTCCGAGGTAGAACGCCGCGTCGGCGCTGGGATCGTTGGCGTCGCGGCGCTGGAAATAGCCGAGCGCACCGACCACGTACAGCGCCGGCTGTGTGAACTGGGTCAGATTGAGCTGTTCCTTCGGGTCGTCCAGGCACAGCGTCTGTATGGAATAGCCGAGGATCTCGCTGGCCTTGCGCGTTTCTTCCGGATACGCCTCGAACAGCGCCTTGCCCATGCCTTTGCTCTGCGCACCCTGCCCCGGAAAAAGCAGGGCGATGCGCTTGGCGGAGGCAGCGGCCGCGGGAGCCGGACTTGCAGCCGGAGCCGCCACCGCCGGCGCGGCGGGTGCGGCGGGTGCGGCGGGTGCGGCGGGTGCGGCGGCAGGAGCAGCGGCGGACGCCGCTTCATTCACCGGACGGACCTCGGCCAGATCGAAATAGCCGTTGAAGCCTTCCAGGTAGATCACGGCCTTCTGGTCGAAGAGGGTCATCGCCTCGGTCCGTGTCTTGAGCACCCGGTCCGGGTACAGCTGGCTGTTGACCGCGGTGCCGACCGGGTGCTGCCGGTTCCAGGCGCCGATCTCTGCCAGCAGCTTCTCGTGCGATGCCGTCTTCATGCTCCCCTCCTCAACCTCGGAAAATTACGTAATCAGCGGCCGGGGCGATGATTCCGCGCACCGGACGACGCCACCGGATTGTTCGTCGAACAATCGCAAAACTGCGAAGACCGATCAACTGCACCGTTGCCGGCTTTGTCCACTCCGTCTGCGCCGGCGCAGACCTGCACGATGAAACTGACAGGGCCATGATCGCTACCAATGTATCGGCGCGCGCCCCGGCCGTTGCGGTCCCGGCAGGATCTCGCGCAGACAGGAATCGATGCCGCCCCGGCGCCGGCGCTGGCGCGGATAGCCGAAGGAAACTTCCTCGAAGCGCACGCCGTCGATCCAGTGCGTCGAGGGCATGTGCAGATGACCGGTCACGACCACATTGGCGCGGTACAGACGATGCCAGTTTTCCGTGCGCGTGGTCCCGCACCACAGCGAGAAGCGCGGATACAGCGGCACATAGGCGAGATCCTGGCGCATCGGAAAATGGTTGACCATGACCAGCGGCGCTTCACGCGCCGCCTGTTCGAGCCGGGGCTGATGCAGCGCGCAGCGCGCCGCGCACCAGGCCTCGCGCGAGGGATAGGGCTCGTGGTGCAGGTACAGCTCGTCGGCGCACACCACGCCGGTTTCGCGCGCCCAGTCCACCGCCTGGGCCAGCGGCACCTGGGGCGGACGAAAGCTGTAATCGTAGAGAAGGAACAGCAGCGCAATGTAGTGCGCTCCGCCGGGGCCCGGCCACAGCACGAAAGGATCCTCCGGCGTGAGCACGCCGCGGGCGCGGCAGGTCTGCACCAGTTCCTGGTACTTGGCCTCGCCGCGCGCTTCGCCGGCCGAGATGCTCCACAGCTCGTGATTGCCCGGCACCCAAAACACGCGCGCGAAACGCTTGCAGACCAGGTCGAGCACCTCGCCCAGCTCCGCCGAGGTTTCGCAGATGTCGCCGCCGAGGATGAGCCAGTCGTCGCCATGGTCGGACAGCTGGGCCAGGGCTTCGCGGTTTTCCGAATGGCGCACGTGCAGGTCGCTGATGGCTAGCAGGCGCACGCAAACGTCCTGGCAGGCTCTGCCGCATGCGGCAACGATTCAAACAAAGTCACGCGGCAATCGGCCGCCCTGCCCCGGCGCAGCCCCAGCGCGAGCAGGTGGTTGGGATCCGGACGGAACAGCTCGAACTGCCAGTCTTCGGCCGTGTCGGGCAAGGCCGGTGCAAATGCGATACGGATGGGGCGCTCCAGCGGCGAGAACGAGAAATCCTTGAGCGGAATCGAGAGACCCATGCCTCGGGCCTTGATGTAGGACTCTTTCAGCGTCCACAGCTGGAAGAAATGATCGGTCTGCTCGGCCGAGGGGCGTGCGCGCAGGACCTGCAGCTCGTCGGGCGAAAAATAGTGATCGGCGATCGAAACCACGTCGCCGCGCCGGTCCAGCGCTTCCACGTCGACGCCGGCATCCAGATCCCGCGTGACCACGCAGGCGACCAGGCTTCGCGAATTGGACAGATTGAAGCGCAGGCCCGGCGCCATCGCAGCGTCGGCGATCTCCGGCCTGCCGTAGTCATTGGCGCGGAAGGTCCAGTGCGCCGGCGCGGTACCGGCATAGCGCGACAAGGTGTAGCGGCACAGCGCCCGCGTGACCAGGTATTCCAGTTTCAGATAGTCGAACGCGAAGCGCTCCAGCCGCGCGGCTTCCTCGGCCGAAAGCAGGCTGCGATAGCTGGCGCGCAACGTCTCGGAATCGCAATCGCGCGTCCAGCAATACCAGACATGCGCCTCGCCCGGCTCCAGGTTCAGGCGCGGCAAGGGCGCGCTGCCGGTCGGCGCTCGCTGCGGCAGCATCGCCTCAGCCCGGCAGGAACGAGGCGAGGAAGCGTTGCGCGATGCGCGGATCCAGCCCCTGCGCCGCCGGGTCTGCGGCGAACTGCGCCGCCAGCCGCGCGACCTTGGCGTATTCGTCGGCATTGCCATGGCAGTGCTGCATCAGCTGCTGGGTCTGCGCCTCCAGCTCGGTCACCTCCTGCCACCAGCGCGGGTCGAAACGCGGCAGGCGCGAGAATGCCTCCTTGGGCAGTTCGGCGTCCTTCCAGCGCAGGTTCAGCGCGCTGCCGTTGTGGCGCGCCAGCAGCGGCAGGAGCATGTCCTGCTCGACCCGCAGCTCGGCCAGAAACTGCAGGCCCTGCTTCCAGTGCAGCGAACTGCCCGGCGCGTTCGACAGCCAGGTATCGGCATCCATCTGCAGCTCGAACCAGAACAGCACTGCACCGGCCGTGCCTGCGGCGCTCGCCGGCACTGCCAGTTCCAGTTCCTGCGCCGCCGGCGTCGCCGTGGCGAAGTCGAAGGCGAAAAGATCGAACGGCTCGCTGAGCGGCCGGTAGTCCAGCCGGCGCGTATCGACATTGATGAACGAGGCGGAGAAACGATAGGGATTGAGCAGGTTGGCGTCCTGCTCCAGCACCTGTTCCAGGCGGTACTCGATCACCTGGGCACGCAGACGCGCCGCCAGCGGCAGGTAGCGCGCATCGGCCGTCGCCAGATGCTCGCGCACGTAGGCCAGGAAATGCAGCACACCTTCTCCGATCAGGCTGCAGTCGAACATCTCGAACAGGACCAGGTCGGCCCGCTGCGGCAGATCGGCCGGTACGCCGAGCTGGCGGCAATCCTTGTTGATGACCTGGATTTGCTGTGCCAGGCCGTTGTCGCCGATGACGGCCTCGGCAACACGGTGTATGGCCGGAGAGATCTCGCAGCCGACGACATGTCCGACGCCGGCCGCGGCGGCGTACATCGACAGCAGGCCGCAGCCGGCACCGATGTCCAGGGCCAGCGATACCGGCGCTTCCGCCGTCAGCCGCTGCAAGGCGCCGGCGTAAGCCGAGTTGCGCTCGGCATCGAGCAGCATGGGGATGTACCAGCTCGGCAGCAGCGCCTCGCGCAATTGCTGCGCCGCAGGCCGGGTGCGGAAGTGCAGGCGCGTGTCGCTGAGGCAGGCATCGATCTCCAGCACCTCGCCCGCGCGCACCGGCTGGGCATCGGTGTACTGCAGCGCCGGCGGCAGACGGCCGGCGCCGCGCTGCGGCGCGTTGCCGAATCCGGCACCGAGATCCAGCTCGAACCAGTAGAGCACGGCATTGAGCCGGCCCGATGCCGTGACGGGCAGCTGCAATGGATGGGTTGCCGCCGCGAAATCTGCGAAATCCACGGTGCCGACTTCCACCGCGGCGGTCAGCTCGCGCCAGCCGCCGGGGCCGAATTCCGGCGCTTCCGGTACCGCGCTCCAGCGCAGCGTGTCCAGTGCGTCGAGGTTGAACGGAATGTGCGGATAGGCCCATTGCACACCCTGGGCGAACAGCCGCGCGCGCGCCGGCAGCACCCGCGCGTCCGGCCGCAGTCCCTGCTCGCGATAGCGGCGCACCTGCGCGGCGATACCGGTGCCGAGGAGCGAGTGATCGATGCCCGGAAGCGCCACCACGTCGACCTCGGCGAGCAGTTCCGGCAATGCATCCGGCGGCGGCAGCTGGATGCGCTGCTGCAGCGGCTCGAACGAAGCCTGGCGCTCCTCTTCATTCATGGACGCCAGACGGTCGGCGAACTGTTCGCGCCACTGGCGCAACTGATTCTTCTGCACCATGCCGCCGCTGATGCGCGTCTCCAGCGCACCCGGCGCAACCACGTAGGCGCGTGCCGCGCCGTGGGCGATCGCGCGCAACGGCAGCAGGCCCAGTTCGGCGCCGTGAAAGAGTACGGTCGCGCCCGCAGTCTGCTTCAGGGCTTCGTCCCAGGCCGCGAGCCAGGCCGGATCATCAATGCGCTGTAGCGCATTGCGTACCGACTGGTGCGCGCTGTAGCGCAACAGATGCTGGCGCAGCCCGGCGCGCATGGCCTGCCCGGCTTCGGCCGCTTCCGGTACGACGGCAAACACCTGCGGGTCGAACGGCACCTGCGGCAGCGGCGGCAGTTCGATCGCCGGTTGCGGCGCGTCCGGGTCGGTCACGCGCTGCAACAGGGCCTGCCGGTGCAGCACATCCTCCAGCGCCGCGATGCGCGCCTGCAGCGCGGCCGCATCGCCGCCCAGCTGCAGCGCCTGC
Organism: Tahibacter harae; assembly: GCF_024437735.1. GTDB lineage: Bacteria > Pseudomonadota > Gammaproteobacteria > Xanthomonadales > Rhodanobacteraceae > Tahibacter > Tahibacter harae. The sequence goes on from NZ_JANFQO010000010.1 coordinate 24,352, forward strand.
CGGGTCGCGGCCAGCGCCTGTGCGGCATCGCCCAGGGCTTCGTATACGCGCGCCAGCAGCGCGACGGCGGCGGCATCGGCGGGTGCGAGCACGGCGGCCTGGCGCGCATCTTCCAGCGCCGCGTCGGCGTCGCCGAGCTGCAGCAGAGCCTCGGCCCGCTGCCGGCGCCATTCGGCCGAGTCCGGCACACGTTCGATCAGCTGGCCGTAGTAGACCAGCGCCAGCTCCGGCTTGCCCTGCGCCAGCGACTCCCGCGCCATGGTCGCAATGGCCGGAAACGCCAGCTGCAGGATGTTTTCCGGCACATCGGCCAGCGCCGCGCGCATGTACTCCGGCTGACCCGAGGCGAGTGCCCGGCTCAGCGACTCCGACCAGTTGCTCATCCATCCCCCGGCGCGCGACGGCTCAGGGTTTCCGCCGCGCCGCGAATTCAACAAACAGGTCGGTGATGCTAGCCTGCGCCTTGCAAGGACAGCAACCGATGCCGGGCGCGATGCCGGCCTGTGCGGTCCGGACGGGGCATATTTTTTTCGAGAAAATAGCTAGTTGCATTCGTTATGCACGCGGCCTAGACTGCTTTGGATACGTCTACAAAATCGTCGGCGCCCGGTCGGACTGCCTACTGAACTCAATGAGCGCCCAGTCCCGCCACGTCCGCGCCGTACCGAGCCGTGTCACACAGACGCAACACGGCGCAGCGCCGCCACGGCATCACAGGACAGTCCTGCCCCCGGCCGCCGCCCGACGGCCTGCAGGGTTTCGGTCATCATCGCGGTCTAGACTCCCGCCCGGCGCCGCCATTCCCGGCGGCGGATCCGCCTGGACATACTGGACACCGGTCGCCAATTCGCGCGATAACATCCGGCGCAGCCGGTTCGCGAGCTTTCCACTTTGCGTTGTGCCCGGGAACCCGCCGACCTCCGTTCCTGGTAGCTGTTCCACGCCAGCCGGGGAGTCCATCTGGCGCAGGATCGGAGGGGAGTAACCGGTCCCGAATCCTCATCAAGCTGCCCTGGCCTGCCCCCGGGGCGAAAGACCGCGTATCTAGCTCAGGAGCAACACGTGAGGAAACTCGAGGTAAAGAATCTCAAGAAGATGTTTGGTGAGACCAAAGCCGTAGACGACATCAGTTTCTCTGCGCAGAGCGGCAAGGTGTTCGCCCTGGTCGGCCGCAACGGCGCCGGCAAGACCACCACGATCCGCATGATCACCGACATCTACGTGCCCGACTCCGGCGAGATCCTGTTCGACGGGGGCAAGCGCGGCGATGATTTCCACAAGCGCGTGGGCTACCTGCCGGAAGAGCGCGGCCTGTACAAGTTCATGAGCGTCATGGACAACCTGCTCTTCCTGGCCGAGATCAAAGGCATAAACCCGGCCACCTCGCGGCCCAAGGCGCTGCAATACCTCAAGCGCTTCGACCTGACCGACAAGGTCGACTTCCCGCTGGATGCGCTGTCCAAGGGCAACCAGCAGAAGGTGCAGTTCATCGGGACCATCCTGCACGACCCGGATCTGGTCATTCTCGACGAACCGTTCTCCGGTCTGGATCCGGTCAATACGAACCTGTTCAAGGACGTCATCCTCGAACTGCGCCAGGCCAACAAGATCGTCATTCTGTCCACCCACCAGATGGACATTGCCGAAAAGATCTGCGACCAGATGGCGCTGGTCAACCGCGGCAAGCTGATCCTGAATTCGACCGTATCGGAGATCAAGCAGCGCTATTCCGCCAGCATGGTCACGCTGCGCGCCGAGGGCGACCTGGCGTTCCTCGATTCGCTGGACTATGTCACCGCGGTCGAGCACTTCGGCGTGAACAAGACCATCCAGGTCAAGCACGACACCGACATCCAGCGGCTGCTGCAGGAACTGCTGCGGCACAACATCATCATCAAGCAATTCGTGGCCAATGAAATGTCCCTGCACGATATCTTCGTCAGTCTCACCCGTACCAAGGAAGAAATGGCTCTGGACGCCGAAGCCCGCCTGAAAGTCGCCACGGAGGATGCAGCATGAGTTCCAACCGCATCATTCCGGTCATCAAGCGCGAAGTCCGGGTCAAGCTCGGCCTGCGCTTCATCGTCGCGACCATCTTCATTCCGATGGTCATGGCGGCCATCGTCGGCATCCAGTTCGTGCTGACCAACATGAAGTCGCAGGACAAGGCCGAGGTCACCCTCGTGCTGGAGCAGAATCCCGCCGTCGAAGGCCTCATCAAGCAATCGCTGGAGCAGGCGGATTTCATGAAATCCGGCCTGTATACGGTCAATTACGAGCAGCTCGCCGGCGACAAGTTCCAGGAATACCTCAACAGCAAGACGCCGGAGCTGCTCAAGGATGACAACAAGAGCATCATCTACGTTCCCGCCAGCGCGCTGACCGACAAGAAGATCGGCTTCTACTCGGCCAACGTCGCGAATGCCGACGTCCGCACCAAGTTCGGTGGCATCGTCAGCAAGGCGCTGAACCTGAACTACTTCGCCCAGAACAATATCCAGAACGTCGACATAGGCTACATCCAGACCGACATCTTCATCATCGGCAACAAGGTGTCCGCGAGCGGCACCCGTACCGAGAGCTGGGGCCCGATCATCATTGGCGGCGTGCTCGCGCTGCTGCTGAACCTGGGTATCACGTTCAACGCGATGCCGCTGATGAACGTGGTGGTCGGCGAGAAGGCGAACCGCCTCTACGAGGTGCTGCTCACGTCGCTGCGGCCCACCGATATCCTCTGGGGCAAGATCATCGGCACGGCGATCGTCGCCACATTACAGATGCTGATATGGGTCGCGACCTTCGTCTTCTTCGTGTTCATCATGGACACGTTCAGCGAACAATCGGTCGCGTTCCGCATGGATTTCCAGCCCTTCGTGATCGGCTACTACCTGGTCAACTACGTCGTCGGCATCCTGATCTTCCTGACGCTCTACGCCGGCCTTTCGTCGATGTACGACAACCAGGGCGCGGCCAGCACGGCGCTGACGCCGCTGTACTTCCTGCTGCTGCTGCCGATGTATACGGTGTTCTCGCTGGTTTCCAACCCGGCCAACACGGTCGCGGCGATCCTCTCGATCACGCCGTTCACCTCGCTGTACGTGATGCCGGCGCGCATGTCGCTGATCGATGTTCCGGTGTGGCAGCCGCTGCTCGCGCTGGCGCTGAACCTGGCGGTGCTGTACTTCGCCAACTACGTATCGAGCAAGATCTATCGCGTCTCGGTGCTGGCCACCGGCAACAATCCTTCGCTGCGCCAGATCTTCACCTGGGTCAAGAACCACTGAGCACAGCTTCGGGAGTTTGCCCGCCGCCGGCCCGGGCCGGCGGCGGGGAGCAGCTCGCAGGGGCGATATGCACGCGCACATCGCCCCTTTTCGTTTCCGGCCGGGCCGGATCAGCGGCGGGGCTGACCTTGTCACCGCATCAGGGGAGTAGCCGATGGCCAGCGCTCTGGTTCGCGTAGGATTGCGCGAGAACAACACGCCGGTCGCCGTGCGCGGCCAGGGCGTCTACGTATTCGACAACACCGGCAAGCGCTACCTCGACGGCAGCGGCGGCGCACTGATCGTGACCATAGGCCATGGCGTGGCGGAGATCGGCGAAGCCGTGGCCGCGCAGATGAAGAAGCTGTCCTATGTGTTCCGCGCCCACTTTTCCAACGAGCCGGCGGAAGAACTCGCCCAGATGCTGGTGAGCGAGATGCCGGTGGGCTTTTCCCGCGTGCTGTTCACTTCCAGCGGTTCGGAAGCGGTCGAAGCCGCGATCAAGGCCGCGCGCCAGTACCACCACGAACGCGGCGATCATGGCCGCCACAAGATCATCAGCCGGCTGGACTCCTATCACGGCGTGACCCTGGGGGCGATGTCGGCCACCGGCATGCACGCGATGAAGGACGCCGGCAGCTGGCGCCCGCTGCAGATTCCGGTGCGCCATATCAACACGGTCCGCTGCGACGACTGCCCGTTCCATCTGAAATACCCGTCCTGCCAGACCTTCTGCGCCACCGAACTCGAACGCGCGATCATCGAGGAAGGCCCGGGCAGCGTCGCGGCCTTCATCGCCGAACCGTCCCGCGGCGAGGAACCGCCGCCGGATTACTGGCCGACCATCCGCGAGATCTGCGACCGCTACGGCGTGCTGCTGATCGCCGACGAAGTGGCCTGCGGCCTGTGGCGCACCGGCCGCGCCTACTGCGTGGACCACTGGAACATCGTTCCGGACCTGCTCACCTTCGGCAAGGCCACCGCCAGCGGCTACGCGCCGCTGGCCGGCCTGGCCATGAGCGACAAGGTGCTCGACGCCCTGGTCAACGGTTCCGGCGTGTTCCTGCACGGCCACACCCATTCCGCCAATCCCATGTCCTGCGCGGCCGGCCTGGCGGTGCAGCGCCACGTCCGCGCCAACGGCTTGGACCGCGGCGTCGCCGGCCGCGGCGAAATACTGGACCAGGCCCTGCGCCGCGTGGTCGCGAAACACGAGATCTGTGTCGCCACCAGCGGCCTGGGCCTGCTGCGCCAGCTCGCGCTGCGCCCGCCCCGCGGCACCAACCTGACCATCGCCAGTCTGGTACTCGAAGCGCTGTCGATGCGCTTCGGCCTGATTTCCCAGTACTGGAAAGCCGGCGACCGCGTCGGCTTCCAGCTCGCACCGCCCTACATCATCAGCGACAGCCAGATTCTTGAACTCGAAGAACGGCTGGACCGCATCATTCCGGCCTTCGCAGGCTGGCTCGCGGCCAACCGCACCAGTTGATCCAGCCGGCACAGCTCAAGTACACAGCGATGGAATCCAGCGAATACGACTACATCATCATCGGCGGCGGCAGCGCCGGCTGCGTCCTGGCCAACCGGCTCTCGGCCGATCCACAGACGCGCGTGCTGCTGCTGGAATCCGGCCCCACGTATCGGGACCACCTGCTCGGCGTGCCGCTCGCGAGCTATCTGCAGGTGTTCCGGCATGCCTGGAACTACAGCACCGTTGCGCAGCCCGGCTGCAACAACCGCGAGGTGTCCCTGCCCTGCGGCCGTGTGATGGGCGGTGGTTCCTCGGTCAACGGCATGCTGTACACGCGCGGCGAACCGCACTGCTATGACGGCTGGGCGGCGCAGGGCAATCCAGGCTGGAGCTACCGCGAGGTGCTGCCGTATTTCCGCCGCTCCGAAAGCTACGAAGCCGGCGCCACGCCCTTCCACGGCGGCGACGGCACCATCCATGTCAGCAAGGTCCGCTTCCGCAGCGCCTACGACGACGCCCTGCTCGCCGGCTTCCAGGACCTGGGCCTGCCGTACAACCCGGATCTCTGCGGCGAAAGCCAGTTCGGCGCCGGCTGGCTGGACGTGACCCAGCACAAGGGCTGGCGCTGCAGCGCCAGCCGCTTCGTCAGCGAGGTTTCCTCGCGCAAGAATCTCACCGTGCGGGTCAGCGCCCACGTCGGGCGCATCGAGCTGAGCCAGGGCCGCGCCACCGGCGTGCGCTACCAGTACGAAGGCAAGCCGCAGCAGGCCCGCGCCGCGCGCGAAGTGCTGCTCGCGGCCGGCGCCATCGCCAGTCCCAAGCTGCTGATGCTCTCCGGCATAGGCCAGGCCAACCACCTGCGCAGCCTGGGCATCGAGGTCGAACACCATCTGCCCGGCGTCGGCGAGAACCTGCAGGACCACCTGCGCGCGCCGCTGTACTACCGCCGCAAAGTGGATTTTGCGCCCGTGCCGCAGCAATTGCTCGGCAAGGGCAAGCACATGCTCGAATTCCTCGCCACCGGCAGCGGGCTGATGTCTTCGCCGATCATTGCGGCCGTGATCGCCTTCGCCAAGATCCTGCCCCACGGCGCCGGCGTCGACTGTCAGTTCACCCCGACCATCTGGGGCACCGACATCGAGAACCGCTACCTCGACTGCGTCAACCTGCAGCCATGCCTGGTCGGCACGCGCAGCGTGGGCCGGCTGCGCCTGGCCGGCACCGATCCGCTGGCCGCGCCGCGCATAGATCCCGGCTATCTCACCCACCGCGACGATGTCGCCGTGCTGCTCGGCGCATTCAAGCTGGCGCGCGAACTGGCGCGGACCAGCGGCCTGCAGGCGCTGCTCGGCGAAGAAGTGAAGCCGGGCATACAGATGACCAGCGATGCGGAACTGGAGAACTACATCCGCCAGACCGTGGAAACCTGCTTCCACCCGGTCGGCACCTGCCGCATGGGCCAGGACGACATGGCCGTGGTCGGCCCCGACCTGCGCGTGCGCGGCCTGGACGGCCTGCGCGTGATCGATGCGTCGATCATGCCCAGCATCGTGAACGGCAATACCAATGCGCCGACGCTGATGATCGCGGAGAAAGGCGCCGATCTGGTATTGGCCGGCTGAAACAGCAAGCGCCCCGGGCGGCGAGGCCCGGGGCGCGGATTGACGTCAGGGCCTGCTCACACCTCGCCCTTGCGCAGCATTTCGTCGATCTTGCGCCGTTCCCAGTCCTTGCTGAGGAACCAGACGCCGCCGAACACGCGCATCCAGTGCAGGAACAGGCCGAAGCCCCAGGTGAGCAGCGGGAATACGAACCAGATCTGGTCGCGCACGAACAGCAGGTTAATCAGGATCAGCAGCACATTGACGACGACGTAAATGATCAGGTGCTGGTAGAAACCACGCATCGCGGCCACGTAAAACTTGGCCCAGAGCAATCGGCTCTTCTCGTCCACGGTCATGACCTCGGCAAGGGCGGCGCTCAGGCCGACTCGGAATCGTCCAGGATTTCGCGAATCTTGCGCTTCTCCCACTCGTCGCCAAGGAAGCGGGCGCCGAAGAAGATGGACGCGCCGTGCGCCGCCAAGCCCACGCCCCAGCCCAGGATCGACCAGTGGAACCAGATCAGGTTGGGAGTCGTCAGCAGATTGACGACGATCAGGAAGATATTGACCAGCACATAGGCGGTCGCATGAATATAGAAGCCGCGCAGCAGACCTACCTTGCGCTTGGCCCGTGCATAACGTTCGGACTCTTCCACCGCAAACTCCTGTCGTCTGAAAAGATGCCCGCCGTTGCAGCGGTTCCGCCGGCGACTGGGGCGGGCGTATTGTCCGGCCCCGCGGAGCCCGGTGCAACGTCGCCTGGCGGCCTCGTCGGTGCTCCGGCGCGGCGCGCGCCGCCCGATGCTTCAGGAATGCCGGCAATTTGTTGCAAAGCCGTGAAAACCGGCCCGCCCCGGTCGCGAACGACTGCGCCCCGATGGTAGTCTGCCGCCCATTCCCCCCAGCGACACCGGCGGTTACTGCCATGAGCGACAACAAGCTGCTGCTGCTCCGCGGCCATATCGATGCGATGAAATGCATTGGTGGCGATATGGAGAAAATCTCCACGCCCGCCAAGGCCGTGGAATTGCTGCGTACCACCGAGCACGACGAAGCGCGCAGCGAGGGCAATGCCAAGCCCTACCGCGTGGGCTTCGAGACCACGGTGCTGGTCGTCTCCTGTTTCAACTACGTGGCCGGCGCGATCAAGGCCGCCTCGCAGAAGAAAGCCCTGACCAAGAACTGAGCCTCCCGCTGCATTGCGACGGAAGTCACGCTCGCCCAGGTGCGCCTCACCTGGGCGCCAGCCAGGGCCAGATCGTGATATGGCCTCTCGCTGAGCGAGAACACCGCACGTCCTGAAACATTGCATACGCCGGGCAGCGAGGGTGAAATCAGCCCGCCATCGACGCCGTGTTGGTACATGGCCACGGTAGCCTCCCGCGGCCGCTGCCGCCTCCTGCGGCAGCGGCACGGGGGACGCGCATGCGGGGCGTCATGCCTCCCAGATTCACGCCCAGGGTCCGGGTCCATTCCTGCACCGTGTTTTCCCGGGCCAGGCCGGCACTGCCGATCCCGGCCTTGTCGAGCACGTTATTCACGCCGCCGAAGCGATCCGGAGTGGCCGCCGCCAAGGCCTCTTTCCTCGTGCCGTGCCAGCCGGCTGCGGAAGCGGACTTCAGTGCCTCCTCTCCATCGAACTACGAACGCATTGACCGCTTCCTGCGTGCCCGGCACGGCGGGCAGGCATCCAGCAGCAGGGCTTCACGTCCTTGCATCCGAGTTCCTGCCGCGCGTCTCACGGCCCCTGCGCAGTCCACTCCGCCAAGCACAGTAGCAAGTCGCGGCGCTTGGCCATTGCTACGGCCGTGGGTTTCCCATACCGCAAGCTCGTACCTGATCACGGCATTGGGACCACCAGGCGCAACAGCGCCACAATACTTGGAACTGTTTACTTTTGGTGCTAAGTTCGATCCGCCCACATTGCAGCATCGGGAGGCGCGTCCAATGACGTTGACCGGCTTGATTTGCGCTGTCGCAGGTATCTTCGCAACGGCTGCGGTCGCCTGGCTGCTGATACCCTGGGCGCATGCGCACCGCCTCGTGGACAGGCCCAACGGGCGGCACGATCACAGCGCCCCCACGCCGGTGGTCGGCGGCCTCGCCATCTGGTTCGTGGTCACTGGCTTGGGGCTTGCCGGCGAAGGCGCGGACTCGCGCGGCTTTCTCGCCTACGTGGTTTCCGGCGCATTGCTGGTCGGTGTCGGCATACTCGACGATCTGCGCAACCTGCCCTGGCGGCTGCGTCTTTTTTTCCAGGCGCTGGCCGCGCTCATTCTTTTTTCTGGCGGCGCCTATGCGCGCAGCGTGGGCAATCTGCTGGAACTGGGCGTCTGGGCGCTGCCGTTCAGCGTCTTTGCCACCGTAGGCGTCATCAATGCGGTGAACATGATCGACGGCTCGGACGGCCTTTCCGGCACCCTGGTGGGAGTCGCCCTGGCGTTCTTCACGCTCGAAGCCGTCCAGGCCGGTCATCCGGTGTTGGCCGCGCAGCTGGCGCTGATGCTGGGCTGCGTTGCGGGCTTTCTGGTGCTCAACCTGCGGTACCGGGGCCAGCCTGCCGCGCGTGTCTTCCTGGGCAATTCCGGCAGCGCCCTGCTCGGCCTGACCATCGCGTGGGGCGCGTTCGAGGTGGCAAGGATTCCCGGACATGGCTCGGCCGGCATACTCGCGCCGTGGGTGATTGCCATTCCGCTGATCGACTGCGTAGTGCTGATGGCGCGGCGCCTGCTGGACGGACGATCGCCATTCAAGGCCGACCGCAACCATATCCACCACCTGCTGCGCGATGCCGGCTACAGCCCGCAGCGCATCGTCGCGTTCGCCGCGCTGCTGTCCCTCTCGGCCGGCGGCGCGGCGAAACTGTGGCTGAGCGCCGGCTGGCCGGAGCTGCCGCTGGTCGTTCTTTTCCTGGCTCTCGTGGCCCTGCATTTTCTCTGGAGCAGCAAGCGCGAACGCAGCGTGGCGCAATTGCGGCGCGAGCACCGCATGGCCTATCCCCGCCAGGGCGAGGTGACGTCCGTGGCGCGGGATTTCCATGATTGACCTGCACTGCCACCTGCTGCCCGGCATCGACGACGGCGCCGCGGACCTGGCGGCGTCGCTGGCGATGGCGCGGGCGGCGGTGGCCGACGGCATCCGCATCGTCGCCTGCACACCGCATATCTATCCGGGTCTGTACGAGAACACCGCTGCCGGCATACGCGCCGCGACGCGGCGCCTGGCGCAGGTACTACGCGAGCACGACATAGACTTGAGCCTGGTATGGGGTGCCGACATCCATTTAGTGCCCGGCCTGCTTTCCCTGCTGCGCGACGGCAGCGTGCCGACGCTGAACGACTCGCGCTATTTCCTGCTGGAACCGCCGCACCACGTGGCGCCGCCGCGGTTCGAGGAATCGGTGTTCGAACTGATGACAGCGGGCTACCTGCCGGTCATCACGCACCCGGAACGCCTGAGCTGGATAGAGACCCATTACGAAGTCATGCAGCGGCTGGTCCGGCGCGGTGCATGGATGCAGGTCACTGCCGGATCGCTCGCCGGCCGCTTCGGCAGGCGGCCGCGTTATTGGGGGGAACGCATGCTGTCCGAAGGACTGGTCCATCTGCTGGCCACGGATTCGCACGGCGTCAGCCCGCGGCCGCCCCATCTGGCCGAAGGGCGCGAGCTGGCGGCGCGGCGCATCGGCGAGGCCCAGGCCACGCTGCTGGTGCGCGACCGCCCGCGGGCGGTGCTCATGAACCTGCCGCCGTCCGCGGTGCCGGCGCCGCTGATTCCCGCCCGCGGCGAAAGCGCGTGGAAACGCATGCAGGAGATGCTGCCATGGCGCTGATGCCGCATCGGCTGATTTCGTGGCAACACTGTTTGCTCGCCCTCGCCGTTCTACTGTGCGTCTGCGCGCTGCACGGCTGCGGCAGCCCGAACGTGCGTCCGCACGAGGCCAGGCCGGTGGCCAAGGGCGGTGCCGGCACCCTGCCGCCGCCGGATTCCATCAACGCGGAAGGCGAATACAAGGCCGTCTCCGAATACCGCATCGGCGCCAACGATCTGCTGGAAATCAATGTATTCCAGGTGGAGGAACTGGCCCGCACCCTGCGGGTGAACACGCAGGGCCAGATCTCGCTGCCGCTGCTGGGCCAGATCCAGGCCGGCGGCAGGACCGTGAGCGAGCTGGAGCGGGAAATCGCGGCGCGTCTCGCGCAGAAATACATGCAGAACCCGCAGGTGAGCATTTTCGTCAAGGAGTTCACCAGCCAGCGCGTCACGGTCGAAGGCGCCGTGCGCAAGCCGGGCATCTACGCGCTGACGGGCAAGACCAGCCTGCTGCAGGCGCTGGCGATGTCCGAGGGACTGGATCCCCTCGCCAATCCGCAGGGCATCGTGATTTTCCGGATGATCGGAGGACAGAAGATGGGCGCGGTATTCGATATCGCGGCGATCCGCGCGGGACGCATGGAGGATCCGCTGATCTACGGCGACGACATCGTCGTGGTGGACCAGTCCGGCCCGCGCACCGCGCTGCGCCGGTTCGTCGAGTCGATTCCCGTATTCGCGTTGTTCAGGCCATTTTGACCCGCCTCCGCGCGGATGCGCCACGTTCACGCCCGGCGGCAGGGGTGAGGCATCCATGAGTAATCCGCAAGCCAGCAGTCCTCCCGGCGGCGCTATCGCCAAGCGCGCTTCCCCGCCGGTCCCGCAGCCCGCCGCCGCCGCCGCGCCGCCGCAGGCGCTCAGCGTACGCAGCGTCGAGGACGCCGAACCGGCCGAGGCCAGCCTGCTGAATTACTGGCATATCCTGGTGAAGCGCAAATGGCTGGTGTTATCCGTGCTGGTCACCATCATGACCGTCGTGCTGGTCGCGACCCTGCTCACGCCGCCGGTGTACCGCGCCACGGCGACGCTGCAGATCGACCTGGAGACAATCAAGGTCATCCAGACCGAGGGCATCACGCCCGGCGAGGGGATGAGCAGCCGCGACTACTACCAGACCCAGTACGAGCTGCTGAAGACCCGCGCCCTGGCCGAACGTGTCGCGGCCAGGCTGCCGGAGGAACTGCTGCCCTCGGTGCATGAAAGCCTCGCGCCGAGCGCGCTGGCTCGGCTGATGGGCATGCTGCGCGGCCGGCCCGCTGCCGACCCGGCCGCGGTCCCGCTCGACAAGGACCGGCTCGCGGCGTTCGTGCAGAACAACATGCGGGTGGAGCCGGTGCGCAATTCGCGCCTGGTGCGCTTGCATTTCGACAGTCTGCAGCCCGGCTTCTCGGCGACCATGGCCAACACCATCGCCGATGCCTTCATCACTGCCAACATCGACCGGCGCTTCGATGCCTCTGCCTATGCCAAGCAATACCTGGAGGAACGCCTGCAGCAGCTCAAGCTGAAGCTGGAGGATTCGGAAAAACAGCTGGTCGAATTTGCCCAGCAGGAAGGCATCGTGAGCGTGGACGAGCAGCAATCGCCCGCGGCACAGGAGCTGCAGCGCATCAACGAAAGCCTGGCAGCGGCCCAGCAGCAGCGCATCGAGGCCGAGGCGAAGCTGCACCGCGCCCAGCAGACGGCGCCGGAGGCGCTGCCGGAAGTCCTGCTCAGCAGCATCGTCAGCCAGCTCAAAAACCGCCGCACCGAGCTGATGAGCCAGTACCAGGACAAACTGCGCATCTTCAAGCCGGACTATCCAGCCATGACCCAGCTCCAGGGCCAGATCAACGAAGTGGACCAGCAACTGGGCCAGGAGATCAGCCGCATCAAGCAATCGGTCAAGGCAGAATACGAAAGCGCCCGCAACACGGAATCCATGCTGGCTTCGCGCCTGGCCCAGCTCAAGCTGCAGCTGCTGGACCTGCAGGGCCGCAGCATCCAGTACAACATCATCCGGCGCGAGGTCGACACCAACCGTCAGCTCTACGACGGCCTGCTGCAGCGCTACAAGGAAATTGGCGTCGCCGGCGGCATCGGCGCCAACAACATTTCGGTGGTGGACCGGGCGCGGGCGCCGCGCGGCCGCTACAGCCCCAGCCTGACGCGCAACCTGGCCCTGGGCCTTCTGGTGGGCCTGGCGGCGGGCTTGTTGCTCGCGCTGATGATCGAGCGCCTGGACGACACGATCAAGATGCCCGAAGACGTGGAGCGGCAGTTCGGCCTCGCCGTGCTCGGCGTGATCCCGCGCATCAGGCGCGGCTCGCCGCTGGCGGAACTGAAGAACCCGCGCTCGGCTTTCTCGGAATCCTACCGCTCCGTGCGCACGGCGCTGCAGTTCTCCACCGATACCGGCGTGCCCAGGACCTTGTTCATCACCAGCTCCACGCCCGGCGAGGGCAAAAGCACCACGGCGCTGACCTTGTCCATGCATTTTGCGCAACTGGGAAAACGTGTACTGCTGATAGACGCAGACCTGCGCAATCCCAGCCTGCATCATCTGCTGTCGGTGTCCAACGAGGCTGGCCTCAGCAACTACCTCTCCGGCGCGAGCCGGCCGCTGCGCAACCTCTGCCGCACGCGGGTGAAGAACCTGACCTGCCTGTGCTCGGGGCCACTGCCGCCCAATCCAGCGGAACTGCTGGCCGGGCCGCGCATGGTCAGCCTGCTGCAGCTAGCCGCCGCGTCCTTCGACCAGGTCATCATCGACGGGCCGCCAGTGCTGGGCATTGCTGATTCCGCCATCCTGTCCAATCTCTCGGGCGGCACCGTGCTGGTAGTCGAGTCCGGCAGCACGCGGCGCGGCTACGGACGGACCGTGCTGCGGCGCCTGGTATCCGCACGCGCGCGCGTGCTGGGCGTGGTGCTGACCAAGCTGGATCCGCGTTCGCAAGGAGCCGGCTACGGCTACGGCTACTACGCCTATGCAGAAGGCGCGCCCAAGAAACTCGGCCACGCCTGACGGAGACGCAGCGTGAGCGACGCCGTCGACCTGATGCTGGGTGTGTTCCGCTCGCCGGCGCGCTCGGCGGGGCTGCGCATGCGCGAACTGCCCGACGGCCTACTCGATGTAATCCGCATCGCCGCCGGTGACGAGGCCGCCACAGCCGCGGCAAGCGCCAGCACCAGCCTTGATGACGCCGACCTCCACCTCGCCGCCGGCCTGCTGCTGCATAACCTGTGCTTTTTCGACGGCGCTGACGCTTACCGCACCCTGGGGGTGCGCCCGCAGGACGACGCCGCGCAGATCAAGCAGCACTATCGCTGGCTGGTGCGCTGGCTGCATCCCGACCGCGACCCGGACAATCTGCACGGGGTGTTTGCCGACCGCATCAACCGCGCCTGGAATGCGCTGCGCACACCGGAGCGGCGCGCCCGCTACGACCAGGACCTGCACGCGGCCGGCGACGTAGGCACGGCCGGCATCCGGGTCGTAGACACCTCGGCGCTGCTGCGCGCATGGGCCGAGCCCTCGCCGGGGACGCTGCTGTCGGCCCGGGCGGTGCAGCGCCTGCCGCGGTTCGTGGCGGCCGGCGCGGGCGCCTTCGCGCTAGCTACGGTGGCCCTGGGCGCCTGGATGGCATCACTGGAAATGGAAACGGCGCCACCGGGACCGGCGACGCACTCCGCACCCGAGGCGCGCCCGGCCGGCGGGCTGGAACGCGCATCGCTCGCCGGCGCTGTCGCCACGTCGCCGGTGCCGGCTTCGACGTTCGGGCCGCCGAACGGGGCACCGCCGCCGATGACGCCGCCGATCATTGCCGCACCGCCGCGACAGACGGCTGCGGCCGGCACGCCTAGACCTGCGGCGGCGCCAGAACCGGCGGCACGGTCCCGCGAGCCGCCGCCGCGGTACAACCGCAATGCCGCGGTCGCAGCAGCGCCGCCCACGTCCGCAGCGCCGCCCCGCCCATCCGCAGCAATTCCGCAGCCTGCCACCGCACCGGCTGCCGCGGTCGCGGTTCTTTCCAGCAGCGAGCTGCGCGAGTTCGTCGAGCGCTTCGAGCGCCTTTACACGGCCGACGATGTCGAGCGATTCCTCGCCCTGTTCAGCCCCGGCGCGCGGGGCAACAAAGGCAACTATGCCGACCTCGCCGGCGACTATCGTCGCCTCTTCGAGCAGCGCCGCCACCGCCGGCTGTCCCTGTCCGACCTGCGCTGGGAAATTGACGGCGACCGCGCCGCGGGCAACGGCCGCTATGCGGCCTGGGTCGGCCCCGGCGTGGGCAAGCCCGAAAGCCATACCCACGGCCAGATCCTGCTGCAGCTCACGCGGGACGCACACGGACTGCGCATCACCCGGCTGCATCACACGGTGAGCCCGTAGTGGTTGCCCCAAGGCCGGATTTCCGCCGGCATCTGGCCAAGGCCGTGCTGCTCGCGGCCGCCGCGGCCACCGCCTGGAAAGCCCTCGTCCTGGGCCTCGGCGCGCTGTATCAGGCAGACCCCGGCCATGCGACGACGCTGGACCAGGGCAATGCCAGCGCCGCGCTGGCCCTGGCGAAACAGGCCGCTGCCAGACCGGACCTGCGTCAGCGTGCAGGCGACGCCGTGCGCCGCGCTCTCACGCAGCGGCCGGTGGACGGGCGCCTGTTCCGCGCACTGGCGCAGCTGGACCAGGGCGATGCGACAGCAGCGCGCCGGCGGTGGCAGGCTGCCGCGCTGCTGCGTCCCGCCGATGTGCAGGCACGCGCCTGGCTGGCGGACGAGGCCGTGGCCCAGGGCGATTTCATCGCCGCGCTGGAGCACACCGACGCGCTGCTGCGCGTCGCGCCCGCCCAGACCAAGAACCTGTTTCCCATCCTCGCGCAGTGGCTCAGCAGCGGCGAGCACACCGCGGCCTTCGCGCAAACATTGGAACAGCGCCCCCCCTGGCGACGCTCCTTCGCCGACTACCTGGCGCGGGAAGGCACCGCGGCGTCGCTTTATTCCTTTGCGCAGGTGGCACAGCGCCTGCGCCGCGGCCCCGCACCGCTGGATCCGCAGGAAGCCCGCGGCCTGGTCAACCGGCTGGTGCAGGAGCAGGATTTCGAGCGCGCCTACCTGCTCTGGCGTTCCGTGTTGCCGCCACTGCAGGAAAGCGCCGGCATGCTCTACAACGGCGGCTTCGAAATGCCGGCCAGCGCCGCGGCTTTTGACTGGACCCTGCGCTCCACTCCCGGTGCCGGAGTCTCGGTGGAGGATGGCGGGACGTCCCGTGGCAAGGTCCTGCGCCTACGTTTCAGCGGCGTGCCGGTGACCGGGATCGGCGTGGAGCAGACATTGCTGTTGCCCCGCGGCGTGTATCGCTTCCTCGGTCAGGCACGACAGCAGGACCGGCACGGTACACCGCTAGAGTGGCGTATCTATTGCCTGGCCGGATCGTCGCGCCTGGTCGCGACCGGACCGCTCGCGCAAGACGACCACGACTGGTCAAGCTTCGATTTCCGCCTGGCTGTGCCCGCCGAGGACTGTTCCGCCCAGCGTCTGCAGCTTGCCGCGAAACGCGACGCGGCCGGGCGGCCGCTTGCCGGCACAGTCTGGTTCGACGATCTCGCAGTCCAGGCGCAGGCCTCTCCCGGCGGCCCGCCACCCGCGCACCGCTAACCCGCGTCGCCTTGCCTGGGGTGCGGAAGCGGGTCTAGACTGGCGCCCGGTCGCTACTTTTTAGCGTTCTGGCTTATTGCCAAAAGCGACGGGAGACCTGCATGAAGTTCCATCTCGTTCTCGCGCTCGTCCTGCTCTGTCCGCTGGCCCATGCCCAGGCCGTTGCGCCCGATGTTCCGATAGCCACCATCGCCGCCGTCACCGGCGAAGTGATGCTGGCCCAGGGTGCCCAGATAGCCCCCGCCAAAGCCGGCGCCACGCTCCAGGCCGGCGACCGCGTCATGACCATGGACGACGCGGACGTGCTGATCGCCTTCGCCGACGGTTGCAACCAGCGCCTGCCTGGCCAGTCGCTGCTCGCCATCGGCGAGACCTCCGGCTGCGACCAGGGCCCCGGCCGGCTGCGTTCGTTCCGGCAAGCCATCGGCGAACCCGGCGGAGGCGCAGCCGCGCCGCCCCGCCTGAGCACCGGTGAAAAAGTCACCGTCGCCGCCGCCGTGCTGGTACCGCTGCTGTGGCTGTGGGATCACAACCGCGACGACGACGGGCGCGAGCCGGTCAGCCGCTGAGTGCCATTGACCGCCCTGCGCACGGATCGCACCAGTTCATGGGAAGCGACGCACCGCGCCGCTACGGCGCCGGTGCCGGTCCACCCACTGGAATACGCCTGCTGGCTGCTGCTCGCGCTGGGCGCGATCATGGGCGGCCTGTCGTTCTTTTCCTGGCGCGACGGCGCGCTGGCCCTGCTCGCGCTGCCGGTGCTGCTGCTGGCGCTGTGGCCGTGGCCGCCGCAGCGACCGGATCGGGCGCTGCGGCACCGGACAGCGGCCGCGCTGATGCTGGCCGCCCTGCCCCTGATCTACCTGCTGCCGCTGCCACTGGAACTAGCGGCGCATCTGCCGGGCCGCACCGTACGTCTGCAGGCGGCGATCGAGGAACTGGGACCGGCGGCCTGGACGACCGTATCGCTTGCCGCGGATGACACGTGGCAGGCCTGGCTCAAACTGGTTCCCGGCCTTGCCCTGTTCCTGGCGGCACTGCGCCTGCCGGATACGCGACAGCGGCGCCTCCTCGGCGCCATCCTCGCTATCGTGATGCTGCAGGCGCTCTGGGGCCTGGCTCAGGTATCCGGCGACACCGACAGCAGCCTGTTGTTCTACGGTGCCGCGGACGATCACCGCGCCAGCGGCAGCTTCGCCAACCGCAATCACTTCGCCAGCCTGCTGCTGCTCGGTCTGCCGCTGCTGGCCGTGCTGTCAGCCGGCGGCGGCTGGGATTGGCGGCAGGCGCCGCAGGCCGGCTGGCGCCTGATGGGCGCCACAGGGCTGCTGCTGGTGACGACGGCCCTGCTCGCGTCACGTTCGCGGGCGGCCGCAGGCCTGCTGGTGCTGGAGGCCGGTCTCTTTTGCTTGTGGCTACTGCGCCGGCGCGGCCTGTCGCCGCGGCTGCTGGGTGGAGGCCTGGCGCTGGGTCTGGCGGCGGGGCTGTATTTCGCGGCATATCTGGTGCCGGGCGGACTGGAGCTGGACAGCGCCGACGGGCGTCTGGGCGTGCTGCAGCGCTCGCTGACGGCGGCGCTGGCATTTTTCCCGCTGGGTGCCGGGCCCGGCACGTTCGGCAGCGTGTTTCCCGGCTTCGACACCCTGGCTACGCTGGACAAGGTCTACATCAACCACGCCCACAACGATCTGCTGGAGCTGCTGTTCGAACTGGGCATGGTAGGCGCGGCGCTCTATGCGGGCGCACTGGGGCTGCTGGCTGCGGCGCTCTGGCGCCATGTGGTCCGGCGCGGCGGCGACGCAGTGGAATGGGCCTGCGTGCTGGGGCTGTGCGCCGTGGCGGCGCATGGCGCGGTGGATTATCCGCTGCGCGTACCGCTGGTCGCGATGGTGACGCTGACATTTCTGGGCGTGGTGCTGCGGCCGGCCGCCACGCCGCCTCCGCGCCGGAATGGCGTGGACGCCAGGGCCGCGTCTGCCAAGGCGTGGCCCTGGCCCACGCAGGCAGGGCCCGGCCCACGGAGCGCCCCTTGAATCATTCCCGCTTCGGACCAGGGCCATGCGGGTATCTGCGCCGCCGCCTGCGCAACGCCTGCGCAGAACGGCTGGCGCGCAGCAATGCTGCCGTCGCGGCACCGCAGATCGCCTGCTTTCCCCGCGACTATATCGGCCGGCTCATCGTCGCGAACGGGTTCTACGACGATCTCGCCCTGCATTGCCTGTTCACGCGGACCTTCGCCGGCCGGCTGGAAACCTTCCGCGACGGCACCGCCCTGGACGTTGGCGCCAACATCGGCAATCACAGCCTGTGGTTCGCGCGCTTCTTCCGCCGCGTCATCGCCTTTGAACCCAATCCGGTCTGCGTACGCCTGTTCGAAGCCTCCGTCCTGATGAACCAGCTGCACCACGTGACCCTGGTGGCACAGGGACTGAGCGATCACGCCGGGCCGGCACTGCTGCACTCCAACCTACAGGGTAACCTCGGTGGGTCCAGCCTTTCCGCGGCGGGCCGCGCCGGCGCCACACAGTCGTTTCCGATACGCCTCTCGCGCGGCGACGATGCGTTGGCGCCGATCACGGATGTACCGCCCGTGCGCCTGGTCAAGCTCGACGTCGAAGGACACGAACACGCCGCGCTGCGCGGGCTCCAACAAACCCTGCGACGCGACCAGCCGCTGGTGCTGTTCGAGAGCATGCAGGCCTCCGGGCCCGACGGCAGTGCGGCGATTCTCGACACGCTGCGTCAGCTGGGATACCGGCACACCTACGTCATGCAAAGCGATACCGCGCCGCGCTCCAACGCGCTGTTCCGCCTGCTGCGGCGGCTGACGCGCGGGTACCAGCTCACCGTGCTGGAGGTGGACCAGCCGGACGACCGCTTTCACAGCCACATCATTGCCGCGGCCGATGCGCTCTGAGCGGGAAGCCCCCGTTTCCCTGCGGCGCGGGCGCGGACCGTGAAAGCGTTCGCCCGAGCGATCGCGCTGTTCTTCACCGGCTCGGTGGTCGGCACCCTGACCCAGGTCGCCAAGGGCAAGCTCGCTGCCATGGTGCTCGGCCCCGAAGGCACCGGCGTGATCAATCAGCTCACCAATGCGTGGAACCTGCTCTACGCGCTGACCGGCCTGGGTTTCTACAACGGCATCGTGCGCCGCGTTGCCGAAGCGCACAGTGGCGGCGACCGAGAAGCACTGGTACGGCAGCTGTCGACCTCGCTCCTGTTTCTCACCGCGGTCGCAAGCCTCGGCGCCGCGGCCAGCGTGGTGCTGGCGAGGCCGCTTTCCGAGTGTCTGTTCGCCGATGGCGGGCATCACGCCCCGCTGGTCGCCATCACCTTGCTCAGCGTGCCCTTCGCGATCGTGGCGCAAACCTACAAAGGACTGCTCAGCGGCTGCCGGCTGGTCCGCCCCATCGTCAGCGCCCAGATCGCCTCCGATGTGCTGGGCCTGGTTCTCTTCGTGATCCTGGTGCTGCAGATGCAGCTGACCGGCGCGGCACTGGCGTTCAGCGTGCTGCAACTGCTCAAGCTGGTGCTGCAGATCGCCACCGTGCGCCGCGCGGTGCCCGGCGTGGTCACTCTGCCCCGTGCCGCAGCGTTTTCCTGGCGCGAGGTCCGCATCAATGCAAGCTTCGGCATCAATGGCCTGTTCATGGCGGCGCTGGCCGTGCTTACGACCGTCGTCGTCTCGCGCTGGATCATCGCCACGCACGGGCTGGACGCCAACGGCATATTCTCCGTGGCCTGGAAAGTCGCCAGTGTCTACTTCGGCGCCATCTACGCATCCGCCGGCAGCTTCTATTTTCCCAGCCTGGTGGCCTGCCGCGACGACGCCGACCTGCGCCTGCGGGTCAACGAGGCAATCAGCCTGTATCTCTATCTGCTGCCTCCGCTGATCATCGCGCTGATGACCGCGGGCGAGAACCTGATGGTACTGCTCTTCAGTCCCGAGTTCGGCGCCGCGGCCGGCCTTCTGCTGCTGCTGCTGCCCGGAGACCTGTTCCGCGTGCTGGCCGAGGCCATGGGCATGGCCTTCCTGGCGCGCCGCAGGCTGCTGGCCTATACGCTGAGCTACGTGCTGTGGGCGGTAACGTTCCTGGCTCTCAGCCGCGCCGCACTGCCGCGCTATGCACTCACCGGCGTGGCAGGCGCCTATCTGGTATCGCAACTCATCAACGCAGCCGCGGTATACCTTTGCGCGCGGCGCCATTTTCGCTTCACCGTCGCCCGGCCTACCCTGCGGGCGCTAGGCGCAGGCGTCACCGCCGTGGCCGCGGCGGCGCTGTCGCTGGCGCAGGCGTCGGACTGGCCGCTGCGCTGTGCCAAGGGCGCAGTCATCCTGGCGCTGTGGTTCGGATTCGCCTGGACCGATCCCCGCTTCCGCACACTCGCGACGCAGGCCTGGTCGAAAGCGTTCCGGCGCGCGGAGCAGCGCACATGAAAACGCCGCGGCTGGCCATACTCACCGCCAGCTACAACCGACGCGACAGCCTGCGGCGGCTGCACCGCGCGCTGGCACGGCAGGCCTGCGCGCTGGACTGGCTCCACGTCGTCGTGGACGACGCATCCGATCCGCCCATCACCGAAGCCGATGTAGGCGCCCAGCCGGGGCGCCTCGTGTTCCACCGCAACACGCGCAACCGTGGTCCGCTGGTCACTCGCAACACCGGCCTGGACATAGCACTCGCGGAAAATGTCGAACTCATCGCCTTCGTCGACGACGACGACACGGTCACGCCGGATTTCTTTTGCTATGTTACGGACATGTGGACAAATCACCACGACGTGGGCTGGTATGTCAGCCGCTGCCGCTTCACGGGCGAGACGCCGGGCTCGGCCGTGTGGCCGGAGGCCGACGGCGTCTACGATTGGTTTGACGACATGCAGTTGCGCCGCCGGTTCGGGGCCGACGTAATGCACGTGGTTGCCGCGCGGCGCCTGCAGGGCGTGCGCTTCTCCACCTGGGGCAGGCATCAGCGCGAATGGACGCTGCTTGCCCGGCTCGCCCGCGGCGGCGGGTTCTACGCGACCGACCGAATCACCAAGATAGCCACGTATTCGCCCGACGGCCTGACCCTGCGCAAGCGCGGACCGGCGCCTGATCTGGCGACCTGCGCGGGCTACGTGGCCAAACCTGCGGTCATCGCCCTGCGCCGGCCGCGCTCGCTCACGGCCTGGCGCGCACTGGCGCGCCAGCTGGTCCGCTTTCCGCTGCGCCTGGGCCTGCTCGCGCTGCGGCGCCTGGGGCTGGCGTGACGCCGCGGCTCCTGCATCTGAAGCCCGCCGCCTACTTCGCGCGACTGGCGCGCGCCGCCCTGGCGCGCCTGCTGTCGCGCCACCGCCGCCGGACGGGCGCGGCACGCATCGCCTGTTTTCCCGGCGACGACATCGGCGACCAGATCATCGCCCACGGCTGGTACGAAGATCTGCTGCTGCCGGCGATCTTCGACGGTTTCCTTGGCGCAGAAGCGGACGCCTTCCGCCGCGGCGCGGCCCTGGACGTCGGCGCCAATATCGGCAATCACTCGCTGTGGCTGGCGCGGCGTTTCGCCCAGGTGTACGCCTTTGAACCCAATCCGGTCTGCCTACGGCTGTTCGAGGCGAACCTGCTGATGAACCAGGTGGACAATGTGCACCTGTTCGCCCAGGGCCTGAGCGACGCCGCGGTGGAGATGACCTTTCACGCCGACCTCGACCGCAATCTCGGCCGCTCGGGCGTGAGCCCGGCCCTGGCCCCCACAGCGACGCGCCGTTTTCCCGTGCAGTTGGAGCGCGGCGATCATCTCCTTGCCGGCAGAGTGCCGGAAACCTTGCCAATCCTGCTGGTGAAGCTGGACATCGAAGGCCACGAACTCCAGGCCCTCGCCGGCCTGGAGGAAACGCTGCGACGGCACCGGCCGCTGGTGCTGTTCGAGTCGCACCGCGCCGGCGGCCCTGGTGGCAGCGATGCCATCGTCGGCCTGCTCGGGCAATGGGGCTATGCCCATTTCTATGTGCTGGAGGCAAACGCCTCGCGCTGGCGCAACCGGCTGGCCAAGCTGGCCCATCGCCTGATCCGGGGCTGGCGGCTGAGCGTGCGCGCCGTGGCCCGGCCCGAGGACCGCCGCCACAGCCTCGTCATTGCCTCGGTGCGGCCGCCATGCGGGTATTGATCCTTGCCAAGCATCTCAGCCACGCCCTGGGCGGCATCGAGATCCAGTGCGAGCTGACGGCGCGCCAGCTCGCGGCACTCGGCCACGACGTGTGCTATGGCGCGGCCGGGGGTATCTGCGCCACGCTGCCCGCCGTCCCTTATGCAGTCGATCGCTGGACACCCGGCAATGCGGCGCAGACGGCGGCGCTGATCGCCCGCGCACGCCCCGACGTGATCTACCTGCGCCACAACAAGGTCGGCCTGCGCACTACCGCGCGCACTGCCGCGCGCGCCGGCGTGCCGCTGGTGTTCGCCGCGTCCAGCCTGCAGGACGTTCAGGCGTTCAGCTATCACGCCAAGCATGCGCGCTGGACCCCGCGGCGCTTGGCCTCGGTCGCTTGGCAATGCCTGCGCAGCCGCTGGAACTGGAGCGGCTTCCGCTGGGTATCCGCGGCCGTCTCGCTCAATGCGGACTACACGCGGCACCTGCCGGTGGCGCGGCGCTGCCATATCCCGGATTCGATGGAAGCGGCCGCGGAGCCATTCCGCTGGCCGCGCCGCTTCGTCGCCTGGGTGGCCCAGATCAAGGACTACAAAAACCCCGGCGCCTATGTCGAACTGGCGCGGCGCTGCGCCGATCTGGAGGTCGATTTCCTGATGGTCGGCGAGGTGATAAGCCCGCGCTACGCCTGGATCGCCCAGGGCAAGGACCTGCCGGCGAATCTCCGCTACCTCGGCGTGCGCACGCCGGCCGAAGTCAACGGCATCCTCGCCGCGGCCGCGGCCTTGGTCCACACCTGTGATCCGGAAGGCTTCGGCAACAACTTCATCCAGGCGTGGCTGCAGGGAACGCCGACGCTGTCACTGTATTTCGATCCGGGCGGGCTGATCACGCGCGAGCGTCTCGGCAGCGTGCCGGGCGACCTGCCCGGACTGGAGCGCGACCTGCGCGCGCTGTTGGCGGACGAGGACGTGCGAGCGCAGACGGGAGCGCGGGCGCAGGACTATGCGCGCCGGCAGCACGACCCCGCCGTCAATGCGCGCCGCCTGGCGCAGCTGCTGGAGGAAGTCGTCCACGGCGCGAGGGCACCGTGAAGGTGCTTTTCCTCACCAAGTACCCCCGCGACGGCGCGAGCAGCCGCTACCGCGTGTATCAATACCTGCCCTACCTGGAGGCAGCGGGCATCGCCTACCGGGTGCAGCCGTTCATGACGCCGGCAATGTACCGCGCAATCAACCGTCGCGGCGCTGCGCCCGCCAAGGCGCTGCACACGGGCTGCGCCGTGCTGCGCCGCGCTGCCGCCGTGCTTGGCGCGGGCAGCTACGATCTGGTTTTCCTGCAACGCGAGTGCCTGCCGTTCGGCACGCCCTGGCTGGAGCGCGCGCTGCGCCGTCGTGCGCCGCTGATCTTCGACTACGACGACGCCCTGTTCCTGTTCAAGCCGAGCACGCATACGCCGCTGGCCGACGCACTCAAGCGCCCGCAACGCATCATCGAGATCTTCCGCCTGGCCGATTGCGTACTGGCCGGCAACAGCTGGTTGTGCGCGCGAGCAGCCGAACACGGCGCAGACGCGCGCACCTTCCACGTGGCGGAAGACCTGCAGCGCTACACGCCCCGGCCCGCACCACGCGGCGACGGGCCGCTGGTGCTGGGCTGGCTGGGCTCGCCCAGCACGGAAAAATACCTCGACGCCATCCGCGAACCGCTCCGCGCGCTGTGCCGCCGGCATGAGCGGCTGCGGCTGCGCATCGTCGGCGGCGGGCATTTCTCTGACCCGGAGATCCCGGTCGAGCACGTGCCCTGGCACCTCGATACCGAAGTGGCGCAGTTGCACACCTTCGACATCGGCCTGATGCCGCTGCCGCTGGAGGAGTGGTCGCTCGGAAAATCCGGCGGCAAGGCACGCACCTACATGGCCGTCGGTCTGCCGGCGGTATGCACCGGCATCGGCTTCAACTGCGAACTGATCAACGATGGCGAGACCGGCTTCCTGGTGCGCGAGCCTCAGGAATGGCAGGCCGTGCTGCAGCGGCTGATCGAGGACCCGGGCTTGCGTGCGCGCGTGGGCGCGGCCGCGCGGCGCACCGTCGAAGCGCGCTTCTCCCTGCAGCAGCAGGGGCCGCGCTTCGTCGAAATCCTGCGCGAGGTGGCCGCCCGTGGCCGACGCCATTGACGTACTCTACATTTCGTACAACGGCATCGACGAGCCGCTGGTGCACTCGCAGGTGCTGGCCTATCTGCAGGGCCTGTCGCCACGCGGCTACCGCTTCAGCCTGCTGACATTCGAACGCTCTGCGGCCGCCGCCGCGGATATCGCGGCCACGCGCGAACGCCTTGCCGCGCAGGGCATCGACTGGCATTGCGTGACGGCCCACCGCGGCTGGGGCGCGCTGTCCTCCCTGCGCGACCTGTGCGCCGGCCTTGCCGTCGCGCGGCGGCTGCAGCAGACCCGGCCCGCGCGGCTGATCCATGCGCGCAGCTTCATTCCCGCGCTGATCGCCTGGCGGCTTGCGCGTCACGGGCCGCCGTTCCTCAACGACCTGCGCGGTTTCTGGATCGACGAAAAGGTCTATCGCGGCCGCCTGCGCGAAAACGGCCCGGCCTATCGCCTGGCCAAGCAGCTGGAAGCCCGTGTGCTGCACGCCAGCGACGCCATTGTTTCGCTCAGCGAACGCGGCGCGCAGGCGCTGCAGGAATCCGCTGCCTCGCGCGGCCAGCCACTGCCGCCGCTGGTCACCATCCCGACCTGTGTCGACACCGCCCGCTTCGTCCCGGCCGCCCGCCCGCAGACTCAGCCGCGGCTGTTCGGCTACGTAGGCTCGCTCGGGGCGGAATACCTGCCCGAACGCATCATCGGCTACTTCGCCGCTGCGCGGCGACATTTCCCCGGCTGCCGCCTGAAGCTCATCTCGCGCAGCAGCGCAGCCCCCCTGCGGGCACTGGCGGCGCAGCAGGGCCTGCCGCCGGACAGCATCGCCATCGTGGCGCTGCCGCCGGAGCAGGTGCCGGCGGAGGTCGCTCGCTTCGACGTGGCGATGTCCTTCATACGGCCGCATTTCTCCAAGCTGGCCAGCTGCCCGACCAAGGTCGGCGAGTACCTGGCCGCGGGCGTGCCGGTGGTAGGCAACGCCGGCATCGGCGATATGGACGCCCTGCTCGGCGACGGCCGCGTCGGCTTCCTGCTGCGCGACTTCGACACCGGCAGCCTGGAGGATTCGTTCCGCCACCTGCGCCGGCTCTGGGGTGATGCCGGGCTCGCGGCGCGCTGCCGCGCTGCCGCCCTGGCGCAGTTCTCGCTGCGCGAAGGTATCAATCGCTACGATGCGATTTATCGCATGTTGCTCGCCCGGGGCGGGCTGCCATGATCGAGACCGTGCTGGAGGTCGCAGCGGTGCTGCTGCTGTGCGCGCTGGGTGCGGCATGGGCGCTGGACCGCCGCGGCGCGCCGCGGCAGCTTGCGGCTGTCCTGCCGAACAACGCGCCGCCGCAGCTCACGGCGGCGGCGCGCCGCTTCCTGGGCCGGCTATTCGTCGCCGCCTTCCTGGTGCGGTTCGGCGGCGTGCTGCTTATCAGCCTCACCGACGCCATCCGCAGCTTGAGCCTCAGTCCCGACTCCCTGCGCTATCACGAGGAGGCGCTGGCCATCGCCGAAGAAATGCGCGGTGGATTTTTCAACGCACCCAACTGGATCGACAACGGTTGGTTTCAGTTCACCGGCCTCATCTACTACCTGCTCGGGCCCAATCCGCTCTATATCCAGCTGATCAATATTCTGTTCGGCGCGCTCACACCGCTGGTGGTGTTCCGCCTGGTGCTGGAGGTCTACGGAGTGGAGAAAATCGCCCGCGTCACCGCCATGCTTGTTGCATTTTTTCCTTCTTTCATTTATTGGTCCTGCCTCATGCTCAAGGACCCGCTCTCGATCTTCAGCCTGTCCCTGCTGGTGCTGGCCGTCGTGCGCCTGCGCCGGGACTTCAGCGCCGGCGCGCTCGCGGCGATGGCGTTCAGCCTGATGATGCTGCTTGGCGTACGCGAGTATTTGTTCTTCGTGAGCGTATTTCTGATCGTGATTTCGTACGTTCCGGTGGAGGGACGGCGCACGGCACCGCTGCTGGCGACCATGGCCGGCGTCGTCGTGCTGATCGGCGCGGCCACGTATTCCGCCGGCTTCGGCGTATTCGGTTCGGACTACATCCGCCAGTCGCATTACTTCGACCTGGAGTACATCAACCAATCGCGCATCAACATCAGCCACGGTACCGGCGCCTTCTTCGACGAGCCGGAAACCGCGGCATGGGGCGAGAGCGCGGACTCGACATTTCGCGCCCTGGCCGCAGCGATCTACTTCTTCTTCGTCTCCATAGACCTCACCCAGATCGGCAGTCTGCGCCAGCTGATGGCGCTGCCGGAGGTACTGGTCTTCCTGCTGCTGTTGCCCAGCCTGATGCGCGGCCTGGGCCAAAGCTGGCAGCAGGCGCGGCAGGCATCGTTGCCACTGGCGGTGTTTGCCTTCGGCCTGCTCGCGGTATACGGCTCGGCGGCCACCAACATGGGCGCGATGTTCCGCTGGCGCATGCAGGCATTGCCGCTGCTGCTGGCATTCATGGTGTACGGCGCCTTCGTCCACGGACGGGGGCCGGTGTTCAACGCGCTCAAACGCCTGGATTTCTAGCACCGCATGCCTGGCCCCGTCGATGCCATCGTGCTGGGCCTTTCGCCGACCGGGCTGTTTGCCTGCCGCGAACTGCACCGCGCAGGCCGGCGCGTGCTCGGGGTGGATTCGGGTCCGGCCTGCGGCGCGCGCTCGGCGACGCTGGCGGCACGCTGGCAGGCGGAAGATGACACGGACCTGCGGCATCGCCTTGCGGATCTCGCTGGCCGCCAGCCGCGGCCGCCGCTGCTGCTGCCGACGAACGACCGCTACATCGAATTCGTGGGCCGGCACGCAGCCACGCTTGCGCGGGACTTTTGCTTTGCCGATGCCTACCGCGGACTTGCCGAAACGCTGCTGGACAAGCGGCTTTTTCACCGGTTGTGCCAGGAACACAACCTGGCCACCCCCAGCGTCTGGGAACTGGCGGACCGGACGGCGCTGCCGGCGCTGGCCGGGCAGATCGCCTTCCCCTGCCTCGTGAAACCGGCGCTGATCCACCGCGCGCGACGCTACCTGCGCGGCCACAAGCTACTGCTGGCGCGCACGCCGGCGGAGTTGCAGGACTTTCTCACCGGCGTGCCCGACGATGTCGGCGGCTGGCTGTTGCAGGAGCTGATCCCCGGCGCGGAATCCCGCATCACGCTCTGCGCCGGCTACATCAACCGCGCTGGCGAACTGGTGCAGGCTTTCACCGCGCGCAAGCTGCGCCAGTATCCGCCGGGCTTCGGCTCGGCCAGCCTGGCCATGAGCGAGACCTGCGCGGAAACCGCAGCGCTGACCACCGATTTCCTGCGTGCGATCGGCTTCCGCGGCATCTTTGGCGCCGAATTCAAGCGCGATCCGCGCGACGCCCGGCTGAAGATCATCGAGATCAACCCCCGGCCTACCCTGTGGTTCCAGCTCAGCCATGCGGCGGGCAAGCGCATCGTCGACGCCGCCTGGCGCGACCTCGGCGGTGCCGAACCCGCGCCCGACCGGCCGCAGCGCAACGGCGTGCTCTGGCGCTACGCCCTCAAGGATCTCGCCGCCGCCCTGTTCTACCGGCGGCGCGGCGGCGATTTCGTATTCCCGCCGCCGGATCTCGCCGCGTCCGGCCCGCGCCGCAGTTCGACCTGGGCGGTACACGACTGGCGCGACCCGCTGCCGGCCTGGGCCGAGCCCCTGCTTTACCTGCGCAAATGGTGGAAGGAGCGGCGATGAAGACGCTCATTGTCAATGCCGATGATTTTGGTCTCTGCGACGGCGTGAACGCGGCCATCATTGATGCCTACGGTGCCGGCGGACTGTCCAGCGCCACATTGCTGGTCAACGGCCGCGCGGCCGCGGCGGCGGCGGCGCTGGCGCGGCACCATCCCGGCCTCGGCGTGGGCCTGCATTTCAATCTCACCCTGGGCCAGCCCAGCGCCGAGCCAGCCGAGGTGTCGGATCTGCTGGATGCCGCAGGAGCGTTTCCCTCGCGCACCGAACTGGCGCGGCGTCTGCTGCGGGGCCGCGTCAGCGCGGCGCAGATCGGCCGGGAACTGGAAGCGCAGCTGGCAGCATTCGCACGGCTGGGCCTGCGTCCCACCCATATCGACAGCCACCAGCACGTACATGCCTTTCCGCCGGTCTTCGACGTGCTCGCACGCGTCTGCGCGGAACGGTCGCTGCCGCTGCGCCAGCCCTGGGTGGCGCGGCCCGGCGGCGCGCGTGCGCGCCTTGGCCGGACTCTGCGCAGCGCCGCGCTGCGCTGGATGAACTGGCGCAACCGCCGGCACTGGCACGGCCGCCTGCGCAGCAACCGCGCCTTCACCAGCGTGTTCGACCTGGGCCTGCCGCCAGCGCGGCTGGATGCCGGCCACTATCGGAGCCTGCTGGGCGCCGTGAGCGCATTTCCCTGTGAACTCATGGTGCACCTCTCGCGCCGGCCCGAGGACGTCGACGGGCTCACCCGCATCGGCGGAGTGTCGTACGCGGAATGGCGATGTCTCGCGAGCGGGGCGCTCGCCGAGGTCATCGCCGAACAGGGATGGCACCTGCGCAGCTACGGCAACGCTTTCGACGGCGGGCCGGGCTGATGTACCGCGACATGCACGAAGGCCGGCCCTCGGCGCTGCGGCGCTGGGCTCTGCGCGAGATGGTGTTCCTGCCGCTGGCCAACCACCTGCCGCGGCTGTGGATACTGGATCGCTACCGCTACCTGCTCTACCGCCTGGCCGGCGTGCGCCTGGACGGGCGCTGCACTATCCATGGCCCGCTGAGCGTGCGCCCTTATGGCGCCTGCCCGCAGATCCGCATTGGTGACGGTACCTTTCTCAATGTGGACACGGCGTTCACCTGTGTCTACGACGGCGTACGAATCGGCGCGCGCGCGCAGATCGGCCCGCGCGTCAGTTTCGAGACCATGGGGCATGGCCTGTACTACGTGCCGGGCAAAGGGCGCGGCCGCACCTCGGCACCGATCGTCGTAGAGGATGAAGTGTGGATCGGCGCCAACGCCGTGATCCTGCCGGGCGTGACCATAGGCCGCGGCGCCGTGGTCGCAGCCGGCGCCGTCGTGCACCGCGACGTCGCGCCCTACACCCTGGTCGGCGGCGTGCCGGCTCGACTGATCCGGGCGCTGCAGCAACCCGAACCGGAGGGAAGCGAATGAAGATCCTTCTGTTTGCCAACAGCGACTGGTATTTGTACAACTTTCGCCTCGGCCTGGCACTGGAACTGCAGCGCCGCGGCATTGAGGTGGTGCTGGTCTCTCCCGACGGTCCGTACGGCGCGCGGCTGCGCGCGCGCGGCCTGCGCTGGATAGTGGCGCCGCTGCAGCGGCGCAGCCTGGATCCGCTGCGGGAAGTGCGCGTCATAGCCTGGCTGTGGCGCCTGCTGCGCCGGGAGAGGCCGGACCTGATGCACAGTTTCACCATCAAGTGCGTGGTATATGCCTCGGTGGCCGCACGCCTCGCGGGCGTGCCAGCCCGCGTGGGCGCGGTGACCGGCATGGGCTATGTGTTCACCAGCACCGACCTGCGTGCGCGCCTGCTGCGTCCGCTGGTCCGGGGGCTGATGCGGGTGGCGCTGGGCGGCAGTCACCTGCGTCTGGTGCTGCAGAATGCGGACGATGTGGCGCTGTTTCGCCACAGCCGGCTGGTGGATGTCCGGCGCATCCGTCTGATCCCCAGTTCCGGAGTGGATGTTTCGCGCTTCACCGGCTGTACCGCGCCGGCAGATCACGGCGACCTGCGCGTGTTGCTGGCGGCGCGGCTGCTGTGGGACAAGGGCATTGCCGAATACATCGGGGCGGCGCGCCAGCTGCGCGCCGCAGGCCGGCGCATCCGCTTCCAGCTCGCCGGCGCCCTGGACGAGGGCAACCCGGCATCCGTGCCGCACGCCAGCGTCGAAGCCTGGGCGGCGGAAGGCGTGATCGAGTGGCTGGGCCACGTGGAGGACATGCCCGGCCTGTTCGCCCGCACCGATGTCGTGGTACTACCCAGCTATCGCGAAGGCTGTCCAAAATCGCTGATCGAAGCTGCCGCCTGTGCCCTGCCCCTGATCACCACGGACGTGCCAGGCTGCCACGACGTGGTGCGCCACGCAGTGGACGGGCTGCTGGTGCCGGCGCGAGACGCTGCGGCACTGGCCGAGGCCGTCGCCCGTCTGGACGATGACCGCGCGCTGGCGCGCCGTCTTGGTATCGCCGCGCGGCAGCGCGCCCTGGCCGAATACGACGAACGCAGCGTGATCGCCCGCACCCTGGCGGTCTACCAGGAGCTGCTGCCGGCTGCCGCCACGGCGCGGCTCGCCGATCTCGTCCATTGAGCGCCACGCGTCGCATCGGAACGACGCGACTCGCCTGCGTACGGGCCTGGACGGCAGCGCATCGCCCGCCCGTCATCGAGGCAACGCCTCAGTCATCGTCATCCACATCGTCGATCGCATCGAGGAAGCAGGCATCGTCCGGGGCGTTCTTCGGCGGCACGATGTAGGCGTTTTCCCGCGCCGGAACACGCCAGGCCGGCGGCAGCGCCGGCGCCTTGCCGTTGAGCAGATCGTGTACCACGGTGCAAACGTAAGGATTTCCGTTGGCGCCTTTCTTGGTAAATACCCGGTGCCGTTCTCCCGCGGCCAGCTGGATGTAAGTGACGCCGGGCACCAGCGCCGGTGCATCGGAAAGCGACAGCGTGCCCAGGCGCGGCCCTGTTTCCGGCCTGCCCTCTTTGTCGCAGCGCGTCGAGCGGGCGAGCGTGCTGTCGTCGGGATTGGACAGGACATACGTGGTGCCGGCCGGCTGCGCGGGCAGCCACTGCGCGTGACCGGCCAGCGGCACGTCGGACTCGGAAACCACCCGGATATCGAACAGCCGGGCCATGGCTTCGTCGCCTCCCGGCTGGGCCATGGCACTGCGCAATACGAATCCGCCCATGCTGTGCACCAGCAGCACCACCTTGCGACCACGCCATTGGGCCGGATGCGCCTCGCGGTGCGCCGCCAGCGCGGCGGTCAGCCGGGCCAGCAACGGTCCGGCGGCGGCGGCCTTGTCGAATGGCCGGCTGCACAGCGGAGCCAGGAGCCGGGGCTTCGATTTCCAGTTCACGCCCAGCACGAGTACGCCGTGCTGTTCGATTTTCTCGATCACCCGGTTCTTGCTGCCCAGGAGCGAGTCCTCGAAGCTCTTCTTGGGTTCGTGCCCGCGGCCGTGCACGTAGACGACCAGCGGCCTGGGCGTACTGCCCGTATCCGCGGCGAAAAGCGCCTGCAGCACGGCATCGAGTTCGTTTTCCGCATGCTTGCGCAAGGCGGTATGCAGGCTGAGCAGCGGCCGCTGCGCATCGTAGTCGAGGCTCTCTTTCCTCGCGGCTGCCGGGGAAAACGGAAACCCGATGCCGACCGCCAGCAGCATCAGGCCTGCCGTACGCGCGCATCTCATCGTGTGCATGGCTGCTCCCTGTGCAGTATCTGGCCAATGGAAAAAACACTGCGCCGGCACCGTCTCAGCCGGCGGCGAACACAGGCAGCCGGGAAGCAGGCAGGCGGTGTGCGGCGTAGAAATCCAGGAGACGCCGGCGCGAGCTGTCGCCTTCGCGCAAGCCCAGGAAGCGTCCCGCATTCAGCTCGAAGATGCGGCGCAGCGGTTCGGCGCCGAGACCGACGCGGTCCCTGAAGAAGGCGTAGACGCTGCGCGCGTAGTCGGCATAGCCCGCATCCACGCCCAGCATGATCCAGTCGGTGCCGAACACGATATGCCGGCAATCCGGATCGAAGGCAGCGATCCAGGCGCGGAATGTTGCCGCGTAGGCATCGAGTTCCTGCGGCGACTTGTGCACGACTTCGCTCAGATAGCTGAAGTCGGCGAACACGGGCGCATCCGGATGGTCGCGGAAATGACGGCCCAGCGTCCATTCCCAGGTCCGCTCGTTACCCGTCGCGCCGGGCGGCGCAGCCTGCGAGACGAATTCGAAATTGCCGAAATGCGCCAGCATCACCGGCAACGTGGGCCAGCGCGCAAACACATCGAGCCAGAACGCGGGATCGGCCCTGGCGCCATAGCCGTCGCCCGAGCCGTTGCTGTTGTTGGCATGCGCCAGGATGCACACGCCCTGGCTGGCGCAGTAGTCGTAGAGCTGGGCCAGCGCCGTGTCCAGCCGGCGCCCCAGTCCGATGGCTTGCCCGGCACGGCGGGTTGCCTCGTCGGCCTGCGCGGTGGACTGGGCTATGGCCTGCTCCAGCCGCTCCACGGCGGGTTTCGGATAGGTCTGCGCCGGCGCCGTTCCATTGCCGAATGCGCGGAAGCCCATCGGCGGATACATCTTCACGCCGATGAACCCTTCCTGCTGTATGCCGCTGCGGACCAGTTCCAGCGGATCGAAACCCTCGCGCGAGACGTCGTAGATGGCCTTGCGCAAGGGATCGAACGCCACGTAGCCGTGAACCACCGGCCCCTTGGCGCGGCGTGCGATACGTCCCATCACGCGGATCTGCCTGGGCAGCGGCGTCTGGTACGGCCCGTCCTCGATGAACTGGCCCAGCCAGTGGTCGAAATCCACCGTCGCCGGACACAGCAGCCGCGCGTCCATGCCCTGGCAGCGCAGGTCCGCGGCCAGTTGCTCGGCCAGCGAATAACGGTAGCGCGTGAACAGGGAAAACCAGCGCAGCAGAACGCCCAGGTCGTACTTGGAACGGTAGGCCTTGGCCGCGACTTCGCGCGCCGCGGCCGGCTCCACCTCGGCGCTGGAAACCGCGATGCCGTCCTCCCCCGCGGCCCTGAAGATCGCCCCGCGGACCTTGCGCAAGCCGGCGGCACCTTCGTCGGCGGCGACAGCCAGGCCGTTTTCGCCGACGAAGCCGGCAAGGGCGTCGATGAAGAGCGACTCGTTCTGCGCCGGATCCGCATTGCCCGGCTGCGGACGGGCTTCCCGGTCCAGCACCTGGATTTCCGCATCCGCATTCGGTGTGCGCGTACGGCCCACCAGGCGCGTCAGCAGCTTGACGAAGCCGTCGAGCACGTCTTCATCCTCGATATCCAGCACGCTGACCGCCTGCCGCGGATAGTGCTTGAGCAGCACGACCTTGATGAACCGCTCCTGCGCCAGGTCGCTGCCGTTGAATACGTGGCAATGCGCGTCGACGACATGGGCGTATACCGGCGGCGGCGCCGTGCAGCGCACCATCGAATCGCGGCAGGCAGTCTGCAGCAGCGCCAATTGAGCGAGGCTCGCACTGGCAACGACGAACTCACGTCTTTTCATGGCTTCCCCCGGTGTGCGCACTCAGAACGATCGCAGGACGACCTCGCGGATCCGGCCTATGGCCAGCGGTTCGTCGAACAGCGCCACCGGCCCGGCGGGCTCGATGGCGCCATCGACGATGCGGAAATTCGCCGTGAACTCCAGCGTCGCCGTGCTGAAGTCATCCGCCTCGCAGGGCGCGAACATCTTTTCGTTGTTGCGCCCCTCGTACAGCCAGAGCTTTTCCGCGTCCCGCTTCAGCGACCAGACCACGGCGAGGTCCTTGCTGCTGCCGGCCATGTCGTTCTTGCAGCGGATGCCGTCCAGGCGCGTGATCTCGCCCAGATAGCGTCCGCCGTCCGGGCCGTCGACCTGCACGTAGTCGTCGAACAGGAACAGGGCCTTGGCCACATCCACGCTGACGCGGAAAGCAAGCTGGTCCTGGTCGGCTCTCTCCGCCAGCAGGTTGCCGCTGGCGATCAGCCGCGCCTTCAGCTGGCCCGGCTCCGCATCCGGCGCCACATGGCGCAGCAGCGATGCGGCGAACGTCACGATCGGCGCGGCCTGGGATGTGCCGTCCAGGCGCGCCACAGTGGCCGTGTTGTCCAGCCACGATTCGATGCCGCAGCCCGGTGCGGCCAGGTCCACCGACGATGCGCCGCGATTGCTGAAACCGGCCAGCCGCCCGCGGCCGTCCAGGGCTGCGACGGAAATGACGTTGCCGGCCGTGACACCGCCCAGCGACGCGGGAACGATGGATTTGTCGGCCGGGTTCACGCCGCGGTCGTTGCCCGCCGCCACGACGAAGACGCTGTTCTGGGATTTGCGGAACAGGCCGCGGAAGGTGGCGCCGATGTCGGGCGAGGCCTTGCCGTCGTAGGCGATGCTCATGTTGACGATGGCATCGCTGTATTTGGAATCGTTGGACAGGAAGGTCGCAAGCGTCTGCTCCGCGCCGCGCAGCAGCGTCTTGCGTCCCTCGGCGATATTGAGGATGGTCAGGCGCAGCCAGGGATTGCTCTCGTGCGCGCTGCGGAAGGCGGCAAAGCCGGGGCCGCCGAGCACTATGCCCGCGACATGGGTGCCGTGTCCGGCATCCTGATCGATGGCGGTCTCGCCGCGGCGATTGATCGGGGGAATCTCGTGTCCCACGGACAGCGAGCGGGCGATGCGTGAATTCGGATCCTGCTGGAAATAGCGGATATTGAACGCGCTGCCGGCAAACGGCGCCGCTGCATTGGCGATCAGGTCGGCGCCAAAGAAGCCATTGTCGACAATGACGACATCGGTGCGCGCCGGGCTGAGATTGTGCTCGGGCGCCTGCGCACGCTGCAGCGCAAAGCGCAGCGCCTGTTCGGTGGCCGCCGCATCGAAGGCCGTGTCGACCGGCGCGCAGGCAGCGCCGGCGCTGCCGGCCGGTTCAGCCACCACGATCCGCCCCTGCGACTCGTCGATGCGCCGCACCTTCGCATCGGCGTTGTGCGCCAGCAGCTGGTTCAGCTCCAGCAGGAACTGGTCTTTCGGCAGCAGCGGATAAACCGTGGTCGGCGTGGTCTGCGCCGCGCCGTACAGCACCTGGCCCGGCTGCAATGTGTTGAGCTTTGCCAGCGGCAGGCCGAAGAAATTTTCCAGATCATTGGCCTGCGCGGTCGCACCGGTGAGCCGCGTGAATATCTTCGCCGCGTTGTCCGTCTTTCCCACCACGACCGGCACGCCTTCGTCCACGGCCGCCGCGAACAGGCAGGCCGGAAAACGCAGGGTCTGCGCGCGTGCGCCCGTCGGCGTATCGAGGTCCAGTTGTTCCGGTTGCAGCGCGTTGATCTGCAGCAGCGCGGCGAAATAGGCCTCGTGCACCCTGCCGCAGCGCTGCTGGATCAGCTCCCTGGGCGTCTTTGCGGCAGCGGCGTCCACGTCCGCCGCATCCAGCGTCTGCGCCTTCGCCTTCGTGGCGATGAAATGGATGACATCGGCGTTGAGCTGATCGGTTCCCGCGCGCAGGATCACCGCTTCCTGGGCAATCGCTGCCGATGCCGCAAGGCCCAGCCCCGCCAGCGCGGCCAGGCGACGCAGCCAGGTGCTGCTCACGCGCGGCATGAGCGGCGTCCCGGCTCCGCATTCAGTCCGCAGATGACCGGTTTGTCGCCCTTGTTCCGGTTGAGCCAGGCTTTTGCCCAGTCATGGAAAGTCTTGTTGCCGGTGGCGGCGATGCGCGAAATGATGTCGTAGGCGCCGTCCTGCCGTCGCGCCACCGCGACGGACGAGTTGACGCCGATGATGCGCCGTCCGCTGTCGGGCGCCAGCACGCTTGCGTGCGAAAACAGGGGAGCGCCGGAGTCGCCGGGACAGACGGCCGGCGTCAGCCCCTGCGCCGACCGTATCGAGAGATAGGTCGGCTGTTCCGAACGCAGGTCGGCGGGCTGGTCGACGACGGCATTGCCTATGCGCAGGATCGCCGGCTCGTGCGAGTAATCCAGCGCACCGTCGACGATGCGAAGCTCCGAGCAGCCGTAACCGCTCATCAGCACCGCCGTGCCGGCCTGCGCAGGCCGCTGCGTATCCACCACGTCGAACTGCATCGTGCGCAGCCGCGGCGGCAGCGGCCCGTGGTAATCGACCAGGCACAGGGCGAAATCCTCGCTGCCGCGGGCATCGAAGAACTTCGGTTCGCGCTTGAGGTAGGCCGGGTGGATCTCGCAGCGCAGTTCGGCCTCGGCCCCGCCCGGCAGGGCCAGCGTCGCCTTGCGCGGCCTGGTGCCCAGCGGGTTGTCGACGCAGTGGGCGGCAAACAGGATGACATTGGGCCCGACCAAGGTCCCGGTGCAGGTGGGCGTGCGTTCCGGCGGCGTGTTCGGCCGGGGGATCTTCGCCACGATCAGCGTCGGCCAGTCGCTGGGCGTCACCTCGACACCGTTGGACAGCGTGGTCTTGCCGCCGAGGACATCGGTGGCAAAGGCGAAAACCGCCGGTTCGGCAGGCTCGTCGGCGGGCGTGGGTGCATCGGCGGCTGCCGGCGGCGGCGCCGCTGCCGCGCCGCAGCGTTCGTCCATCCGCGCCGCGAAGGCGGCAACGCCGCACAGGACGCCCAGGCACAACGCCAGTCCACACCTTGCGAATGCGTTCATCCCCACTCTCCCGTCAGCGGACGCGCAAGCGGTGCAGCCGACACCTGCTCAAGTGTCGGGAAAAACACGAATCTCTCACCAGCCGGGCGAGGTCCCGGTCATTGGTCCGCCGCGGCGGCGGGATGCTCCGCCCCTGCACGGTGGCAATCGGGCCTCCCCAAGCCCGGCAAGTCCTTTTCAGGCGCGGTGCAAGAGTAGCCGCGGCTCCTGCCGTTGCCAACTGCAATTCCGGCATTTTTCCAATCATCAGGCCAGGAGATCCGGGAAGCGGCTGCGGCGATACGGATGGCTTCCGCCATTTCTCGCCGGACGGCGGAAGTACATCCGTGCAGGTTGCGCCAATCGGCGCATCAGCACCTTTTTCCGGCCTGCCGATAGCGGCTTTGTACACAGTTACTTTCGGTTACAGGCCGTTGCAGCTGCGTTGTCGTGGCCGGGCGGACGATGGGTAAGGTGGCGCCATCCGGTCCTCGCGGGCTGGCACCTGCGGAGTAGCGCCATGAGCCTCGCCCTCGCCCTCGCCTATGCCGATCCGTCCGCCCGCCGCACCGCTGCGCCCACACTGCGCGCCGGTGCCCGGTGCGCCTTCCGCAAAACCCTGGCGCAGTGCACCGCTCCCTGGAACTGGCCGCCGATGCTGATACCGGACGTTTTCTTTCGCCTGCGTCCCGACGGCTGCGGCACCGGCAGGGACCTCCATGCGCTGGGCGCCCGCGACATTCCGCGGCTTCCCGCGCACTGAGCAGGCCCGCCGCGCCGCGGCGAATTCATCTGTTGCGCGACTGATCCCGACGCCGTGCGCGGCGCCGCAGGAGGGTCTCATGTCTACCCATGCCTTCGTTTCGCGGTTCGTGTATTGCCTCTTCCTCGCAGGCGTCGTGCCGGTCGCAACGCCGGCGGCCGCGCAGTCGGGCGGCGTGCGCCTCGGCATCCGCATCAGCGCGGATACGCCCGAAGCCTTGCAGGCCTGGCGCCGGGCCATCGGGCTGGAGGCGCCGGATCCGGCGGCCGATGCAAAGTGGCGCAACCAGGCCGCCCGGCAGCCCGGCGCCGATGCCGCGCGCGAACGGCGGCGGCGGCGGACACTGGAACTGATTCCGCGCGATGGCGTGGCGGCAGGCATCGGCGAGGCAGAGTGCCTGCCGCTGCCGGCCGTCAGCGATCCCTGCACCCGGGTTGTCTCCTACGATCCACAGGCGCGGATCATCTCCGTTACCGAACGCTGAGCCGCAGCAGCAGCGACGGCGCTGTTTCCGCGGCATTCCTGCCGCAGCGGAGCAGGCCATCCGACAGGCGAAAGCCGGCCGTGGAACCTCGCCGCGGAAACAGGGAAACTTCCGCCGCCTTTCTCGCCGAGAATCTGCGTGTCCATCCGACGTCACGGCTTTTTCCTGCTCTGCCTGCTCGCCAGCGTTCCCTTCGCCGCCGCCGCCGCGGCAGATGAGACGGCCGCGCGGCTGGCGCAGCAAGTACAGGCCAATCAGCAGCGCTACGGCATCGTCGGCCAGGCTGTCGCGATCAGCCACAACGGGCGCGAACTGTTCCGCGCCGTCGCCGGCCTTGCCGATGCGCAGAGCGGCCGGCCGGTCAGGGCCGACGACATCTTCCCGGTGTTTTCGCTGAGCAAGCTCTTCGTCAGCACACTGGTCATGCAACTGGTCGAACAGGGCAAGGTCGGGCTGGATCAGCCGGCCGGCCGCTATCTGCCGGACCTGCCGCAGCGCTGGCACGCGATCACGCTGCGGCAGCTGCTCGATCACAGCTCAGGGCTTCCGGAGTATTTCGACGACGCGCAGATGGCCGGCACCGCGCAGGCCAACGCCTCATTTGCGGCCGGCCTGCCGGCCGTGTACGCGCAGCTGGCGGACAAGCCGCTCGTATTCCCCGCCGGCAGCCAGACGCGCTATACCCAGACCAATTACCTGGTACTCGCGCACCTGCTGGAGACGCACTACGGCAAGCCCTACCCCGCCATCGCCGCCGAGCGCATCATCAAGCGGCTGCGGCTCAGGCACACCTATCTGGGTGACGAGACGCTGCCGCAACAGGGCGTGGTCACCGCCTACCTGAGCAGCAACGGCCAGCTGCAGCGGCAGCCGGATATCGCCTGGCCGCGCTATGCGCTGGGTCATGCGGGGCTGTACATGAGTCTCGGCGATCTGACGGCCTTCCTGCAGGCGGTGCGCAGCGGCACGCTGGTTTCCAAGGCCACGCTGCAGCAGCTGTGGCAGCCGCAGACCCTGGCCAACGGCCAGACCGGCTGGTTCGCCACCGGCTGGGAGGTCGGCGAAAGCGGCGGATACCGCATGGCCGGCCATGACGGCGGCGCGCGGGTGCGGGTGCGCCTCCTGTTCAAGGACACGCTGGACGGCGACAGCTACAGCGTGATTTATCTGACCAATGGCAGCCGCCGCGGTGTCTGGTCGCGCACCCTGGTGGACAGTCTGCTCGCCGCCGCGGCGCCGCAGCAGTTCCGTGCCGAGGCGCTGTCCGAGCAATTGATCCGCTTTGCGCTGCAGGCACCCGACGACACGGCGGTGCAGCAGTTCGCCGGCGCGCTGCGCGCGGGCGGCGGCTTGCAGGGGCCCGCGCTGGAGCGGGCCGTCAACAACAGCGGCTACGCGATCCGTTCCAATTTCGGCGTCGACCCTGCCCTGCCCGTCTTCCGCGTCAATACCCTGCTGTTTCCGGCATCGGCCAATACCTGGGACAGCCTGGCCGAAGCGTATGCGGCCAAGGGCGATACCGCCCGCGCCGCAGCGGCTCGCGCGACGATGAGTGCGCTTTCCGGCGGCCGCCGTTGAACGCGGTACGCCGCGAACAGGCAGGCGCCGCGTTCGCCGGACTGGCGCCTTGACGGCCGCCCTGGCGAAACGCCACCCGCGACTTGCACCGGCCGCGGCAGCGGGCATATAGTTGTCACATGCAACCTAAATCCTCCTCCGCGCGTTCGCCCCAGGCCGAGCTGCTGGCCGATGCCACCGCCCTGCATGCCGCGGTTTCGGATCTGGTGCGCATCTATCAGTTCCGCGATCGCGACAAGATCTGTTGCTACGACATTTCCGTTACCCAGTGCTATGCGCTGGAAGCCCTGGCGGGGCGGGGCCCCATGCGCAGCCAGGCGCTGGCGGAACTGCTGCTGCTGGACAAGAGCACGACTACGCGCGTGGTCGACGCGCTCGAACGCAAAGGCTATGTGGAACGCCGCGCCGACGCGGCCGATGCGCGCGCGCTGTCGCTGCAGATCACCCGCAAGGGCCGCACGCTGTACGAAACCATCAACCGCGAGCTGATCGCCCAGCAGGCCGAGATCGTCGCCGGTTTCGACCGCGAAGCCTGCGCGATGGCGACCGAGGTGATCCGGCGGCTGGCCCGGGCGGCCGAGGCGCGCTTCGTTTCCGGAATCAGTGTCGGCGACTGCGCCCCGGGCACGGGCTGCAGTCCCAGACGCCGCGACTGATATTTTTTTGTCCCTATAGTTGCAACTGACAACATACCATGCCAACTTCCATCCATATCAGAACCGCCGGCGTCGCCGATGCGCCGGCCGTCGCGGCGATCCACAACCAGGGCATCGCCGAGCGCTCGTCCACCTTCGAGACCACGCCACGCACGGTTGCCGAACTGGAAGCACGCCTGCGCGATACGCACTACCCCGTGCTGGTGGCCGTCGACGCCGACGGTCAGGTCGTCGGCTGGGCGGGACTGAGCAGCTACCGGCCGCGCGCCTGCTATGCCGGCATCGCCGAATTCTCGATCTATCTGGACCGCGCCGCGCGCGGCCGCGGCATAGGCCGCACGCTGCTTGCAGCCCTGATCGACACCGCCGCCGCGCGCGGATTCAGCAAGCTGGTCTCACGCATCTTCCCCGACAACAGCGCGAGCCGCCGCCTCTGCGCGGCCTGCGGCTTCCGCGAAGTCGGCGTCTACGAAAAGCACGGCCGGCTCGACGGCCGCTGGCTGGACGTGGTGATCGTCGAACGCCTCATTCCCGCCAACCTTGCCGGCGCTGCCGCCGGCGCTTCCTGCTGACAGCGAGGTTCCTCATGACTGCTCAATTGCCCGTCGTCGTCATCGGTGCCGGCCCGGTCGGCCTGGCCGCCGCTGCCCATCTGCTGGCCCGCGGCCTGGTGCCGCTGGTGCTGGAAGCAGGCCCGGAAGCCGGCGCCGCCATCCGCCGCTGGGCGCATGTGCGCCTGTTTTCGCCGTGGGAATTCAATGTGGACCGCACCGCGGCCGCGCTGCTCCAGGCACAGGGCTGGCAACCGCCCGATGCCACCCATTTCCCGACCGGCCGCGAACTCATCGAACACTATCTGCAGCCGCTCGCCGCGACGCCGGCGATTGCCGCGCAGCTGCGTCTGGGCGCGCGGGTCGTCGCCGTCACCCGGCAGCGCCGCGACCGCATGAAGAATACACAGCGCGAGCACGCTTCCTATGTCGTGCGCTACGAACAGGACGGCACGGAACATGAAGTGCTTGCGCAGGCCGTGATCGATGCCTCCGGCACCCTGGACCGGCCCAACCCGGTCGGTGCCGCCGGAATACCCGCGTTGGGCGAACGCGCGGCCCAGGCGCAGATCGCCTACGGCATACCGGATGTCGCCGGCAGCGAGCGGTCCCGCTATGCCGGCCGGCGTGTACTCGTGGTAGGCAGCGGGCATTCGGCGCTGAACGTCCTGGCCGATCTGTCCCGCCTCGCGCGGGACGGCAGCGGCACGCAGATCCATTGGGCGATCCGGCGTCCGTCCCTGCGCCGCGTGCTGGGCGGCGGCGAGAACGATCAGCTCAAGGAGCGCGGCCGGCTGGGATCGCGCATAGGCCGGCTGATCGACGCCGGCATCATCGCCGTCCACACCGGAACCCACCTCGACCGGATCGCGCGCACGGCGCAGGGCTGGGTCGCCAGCGGCGATGGCAAGACGCTGCCGCCGGTCGACGAGATCGTCGCGGCGACCGGCTTCCGGCCGGATCTCGGTTTCCTCGACGAAGTCCGCCTCGATCTGGATCCGGGCACCCAGGCGCCGCGCGCGCTGGCGCCGCTGATCGATCCCAACCTGCATAGCTGCGGCTCGGTGCCGCCGCACGGTGCGACTGAACTGCAGCAGCCGGATGCCAACCTCTACCTCGTCGGCATGAAGAGCTACGGC
Organism: Tahibacter harae; assembly: GCF_024437735.1. Classification (GTDB taxonomy): domain Bacteria; phylum Pseudomonadota; class Gammaproteobacteria; order Xanthomonadales; family Rhodanobacteraceae; genus Tahibacter; species Tahibacter harae. The sequence continues at coordinate 65,945 of NZ_JANFQO010000010.1, forward strand.
CGCGCGCCGACCTTCCTGCTGCTCACCGGCTATGAACAAGTGCGCTCCGTCGCCGCGGCGATCGCCGGCGACTGGGAAGCGGCGCGGCGCGTCGAACTGGTGCTGCCGGAGACCGGCGTGTGCAATACGCAGTTCAGCGACGAGGAAATTCCCGCCGCCCCGTCCGCATGCTGCGGCGGCCCGGCGCCGGCCCAGGCCGATGCCTGCTGCCGCGCCGATGCCGAGGCCAAAGCGGAAGGCACCGGCGGCTGCGGCTGTGGGCCTGCAACGGACGAAGTTCCCGCACCGGCGATCGGTGCCGCAACGGTCCGCCGCAGCGCGTGCTGCGATCCGGCGCGCCCGTGAGCAGCGGCAGATCCCGCCTGTGCCCTTGTCTCGTCGCCGGCTTGCAGCGCCTGAGTTTTCCGTTTCTGTTCGGCGGCGCGGGCTCCGCCGCCGCAGGGGCGTATACGCCGGCGAACAGCGGCTGGCTGATGCCCTTGGTCGTGGTCGCAGTCGGTTTGCTCACCTATGCCCTGGAACGTCTGCTGCCGTACGCGCCGGCCTGGAACAACGGCACCGGAACGCGATCCGATGCGGGCCATCTGGCCGCCACCGCGGTCTTTGCGCACCTGGGCGAGTCGCTCGCCTGGTCCGCCGCCGTCGCGATCGCCGGCACGCTGCCGTTCTCGCAAGGGGTCTGGCCGCGGGACTGGCCGCTGCCCGCGCAGATCGTGCTGGCGCTCGCGGTCGGCGACTTCCTGCCCTACCTCTACCACCGCGCCAGCCATGAAACGCAGGGGTTCCTCTGGCGCGTACATGCGATCCATCACGCGCCCGAGCGCCTCTACACGCTGAATTTCGCGCGGTTCCATCCGCTCAATGCCGCCCTGACGGCCGGGCTGACGCTGTTGCCGCTCGCCGCACTGGGCGCCGGGCCATTCGTGCTGTTCGTGGCCGGCGTCCTGCACAACGTGCACGGCGTACTGAGCCACGCGAATGTGGATTTCCGGCTGGGGCCCTTGAATGCCGTCTTCAGCATGGCCGAGCTGCACCGCTGGCATCATGCGCGTGATCCGCGCCTGGCCAACGGCAATTACAGTGCAACGCTGACCGTATGGGACTGGCTGTTCCGCACACGCCGCAATCCCGGCCGCGGCGTGGCGCGCGACGGTGTCGGGCTGTGGCACGGCAGCGCGCTGCCGCCGCGCCTGTTGCAGCAATGGATCTACCCGTTTGCGCAATTGCGCCTGCGGCGTGCGCAGCACCGCCGGCCGCCGCGACGCTGGCGCTGCTGCCAGCCGGCCTAGCGGCGCTCCGGTGCGCGCGCTGGCGCAAACAGCCAGCCGCCCAGCCCTAGGCCGAGGGCCGCACCGGCGCACTGGGCCAGGACGAAGCCCGGCACGTCCGCCGGGCGGATGCCGGCAAAGGTATCGGTGAGGCAGCGGGCCAGCGTGATCGCCGGATTGGCAAAGGAAGTCGACGCGGTGAACCAGTACGCCGCGCCGATCCAGGCGGCCACCAGCCAGGGCGCATCGGCGCTGCGCCGATGGCCGATCACGACGGACAGCAGGCCGAAGCTCGCCACCGCCTCGGCCAGCCATTGCGCCGGCCCGGTGCGGACATGGGCCGAGGTCTGCAGCAGCGGCAGTTCGAACATGGCATGCGCGAGTACGGCACCGGCGCAGCAGCCGGCGGCCTGCAGTGCGATGTAGACCGCACTGTCGCCGATGGCAAGCCGCCGGCGCAGCACCGCGACGGCGGAAACCAGCGGATTGAAATGCGCGCCGCTGACCGGCCCCAGCAACGCGATCAGCACCACCAGCACGGCGACTGTCGCGGCGGTATTGGCCAGCAGTGCGACGGCCAGGTTTCCGCCGGCAAGGCGCTCGGCCATGATGCCCGAGCCGATGACGGTCGCTGCCAGCAGCGCCGATCCCAGGGCTTCGGCCGCGCCGCGGCGCGCCAGCGAAGGCTGCGTGTGCATCGGGCTCAGGCCTTGCCGATGTCGCGCAGGCGGTCGTGCAGCGCCATGCGGTCCAGCGCAGCGAACGGCAGGCTGGTGAACAGCTCTATGCGCCGCTGCAGCGTGGTGAAGGCTTCGCGGAAGGCATTGGCTTTCTCCTGCCCGGTGCCCTCGACCGCTGCCGGATCGGGCACGCCCCAGTGCGCGGTAACGGGCTGGCCCGGCCACACCGGACACGCTTCGCCGGCGGCGTTGCCGCAGACGGTAAACACGAAATCCAGCGCCGGCGCGCCAGGCTGCTCGAACTCGTCCCAGCTTTTGCTGCGCAGGCCATCCGTCGCGATTCCCAGGCGCTGCAGCAGCGCGAGCGCGTGGGGATTGACTGCGCCGGCAGGATGGCTGCCGGCGCTGAAAGCGCGGAAACGGTCCTTGCCTATGTGCCTGAGGATGGCCTCGGCCAGGATGCTGCGGGCCGAATTGCCCGTGCACAGGAACAGGACGTTGAACACGCGATCGGTCATGCGGAGGCTCCAGGTTTCTGCCGGCGGGATACCAGCGCAGCGGGTGTGCACGGGCGCCCGCCGCAGCAGTTGTCGGTGAGGAAGGCGACCAGCGCGTTCATGCGCGCGAAATTGGCCGAGTAATAGATGAAGCGCCCCTGGGGCTGCGCCGACAGCAGATCGGCCTGGCTCAGCGTCTTCAGATGGAAGGACAGCGTATTGGCCGGAATACCCAGACGCTCGGCGATCGCCGTCGCCGGCAGGCCTTCGGGACCGGCTTCGACCAGCAAGCGGTAGACGGCCAGCCGGCTGTCCTGGGCCAGCGCGGCAAGGGCCTGTACGGCGGATTTCGATTCCATGGATCCAGAATAATCGAATCATGTGACGGATTGAAGACGGATTCCGGGGCCTCTACTGCGGCGTGCCGCGGCGTCGGCGGTCCCGCGGCGCCATTCGCTGCGCATCCGGACGACAACGCGCTTCGCCGCACGCACGCGCTGTCGCGGCACACCCGCACCATTGCGCGCGCAGTTTGCGCAATGCACCGCGACGGCCCGCCCCGCCGCGCGGCAATGCCGAAACGGGCAGTCGCGGCACCGAGAACCTTCTTTCACCGGCTTTCGCCAGGTTGCAGAAATTGCTGCCGCGACACGCGCTTGCGCCGCCGCAGCGCGCTCGCGGCCGCGCGTGCGCGATGCCGCAGCGCAGCACCCGCAGCGGACTGCGCGCAATCGGCGAATTCGGCGAATCACCCCGGCGTGCCGCAGGATTCGGTCAATACATATATATGATAAATCGACGAGCATCCCCGCCACTGGAAATGCGATCCGCGCGAGCGGCCTGTCGCAACCGTGACCCGGAGGGAAGCCGGGAGCCTGTGTCGCCGGCGCCCTGCGCCGGGCGGCCGGCTGCGCCAAAGCGCCGCACATCAATTGACGCCGATGTTCTGCAGCACGCGCTGCGGATCGGGCGTCGTCGTCTGCACCAAACCGTCAAGGGGAAAGCTGGGTGAACAACTTGCATCAGAAACTCGCGCTCGCGTCGCCGCGCAGCGTCCTTTTCCTGGCTCTCAGCCTGGGCCTGTATTCGCAGGCATACGCGCAAAGCAATACGGTCGGCTCGATCTACGGTTCGGGCAAGGCCGGCGCCACGATCAGCGTGGAAAGCATGGACACCGGCCAGAAGCGCGAGGTCTCGGTCGACGACAAGGGCCGCTACCGCGTCAACTCGCTGCCGGCCGGCCGCTACCGCGTATTCGATTCCGGCGCCAGCGGCGACGTCGACCGCGTGGTCACGGTCAGCCCGGGCGTTGGCACGGAGCTGAATCTCGACGCCAGCCAGGAAATGGAAACCATCCAGGTGACCGCGTCGGCGGCCGCCAACCCGGTGGACGTGACCAGCGTGGAACTGGTCAACGTGGTGCGCGCGGAAATGGTGAACAAGCTGCCGGTGGCGCGCGACATTTCCTCCACCGCGCTGCTCACCCCGGGCACGGTGCAGGGCGATTCCACCTTCGGCAACCTGGCCTCCTTCGGCGGCGCCTCGGTGGCGGAGAACGTCTACTACATCAACGGCTTCAACGTCACCAATATCCGCAACGGCATCCAGTTCACGCAGATTCCGTACGAAGCGGTGGAATCCACCACGATCAAGAACGGCGGCTACGGTGCAGAATTCGGCCGCTCCACCGGCGGTGTCATCGACATCACCACCAAGCACGGCACCAACACCTGGGAATTCGGCGGCAATGCCTACTGGCAGCCGCGCCAGCTGCGCGAAAGCTCGCCCAACGTGTATTTCCCGGACGGCCGCATCTACATCTACAACAAGGATGACGAAGCCTCCGACCTGTACTACAACGCCTACGCCAGCGGCGCGCTGGTCAAGGACAAGCTGTTCATCTACGCCCTGTACCAGGGCAACGAGGTCGAGGCGCGCAACTATTCCAACGGCAGCGTATCGCCGAGCAAGCGCACCGATCCGCTGGGCCTGTTCAAGCTGGACTGGTTCATCACCGACCGCCACCGCTTCGAACTGACCGCGCTGACCGACAAGCGCAAGACCGAATACACCGCCTACAAGACCAACGGCTACAGCACCGAGATCACCGGCAAGACCGGCACCGGCAGCACCACCCGCGGCGGCGAGAACTACATCGGCAAGTACACGGCCAATCTCACCGACGACTTCTCGCTGTCGGCTTCCTACGGCTATGGCAAGTACAGCCAGGCCGATGCGGCCACCGGCGCCGACTGCCCCTACGTGATTGACGCCCGCGGCGGCACCACGCAGAACCTGGGCTGCTGGGTCAGCTCCACCGCGCCCAGCAGCGAGAACGCCGATACGCGCAAGGCCAGCCGCGTGGATCTGGAATGGCACCTGGGCGACCACAGCCTGCGCGCCGGCCTGGACAACGAGACCATACTCACGGTCAACGAAGTCAATCTGTCCGGCGGCATAGGCTGGCGTTACATCGACGTGGTGCCCGGTGCCGTCCTGCAGAACGGCGCCGCGGTACCCGACGGCGTGACCCAGGCCGTGCGCACCCGCGTGCGCATCGAAGGCGGCTCGTTCAAGTCCAAGAACACGGCGCAGTACATCGAGGACAACTGGCAGGTCACCGACAACCTGCTCGCCTACATCGGCGTGCGCAACGAGACCTTCGACAACCGCAACGACCAGGGCAAGTCCTTCATCAAGGCCGACCGGCAGATCGCGCCGCGCCTGGGCCTGAGCTGGGACGTCAACGGCGACAGCAGCGCCAAGGTCTACGGCACACTGGGCCGCTACCACCTGCCGATCCCGACCAACATCAACTACCGCGTCGCCGGCTCGCTGACCGACCTGGCCAACTGGTACGTGTTCGACCCGGCCAGCTCGCGCATCGACCCGGTCACCGGCGTGCCGACCAACCTGGGCCCGCAGATCGGCGGCACCTATGCCTACGCCGACGGCGTGGCGCCGGATCCGCGCACCGTGTCGGCGCAGAACATCCGGCCCATGTATCAGGACGAGCTGACCCTGGGCTACCAGCAGATGCTGACGGACACCTGGTCGCTGGGCGTGCGCGGCACCCATCGCCGCCTGAAGTCGCTGATCGAGGACACCTGCCAGAGCGCCGGCATCGCGCGCTGGGCCGAGGACAACGGCTACACCAATTTCTCGCCCGACAGCCTGCCGCCCTGCATCCTGCTCAATCCGGGCTTCGATTCCACCATCTACCTGGACATCAACAACGACGGCAACCTGACCAAGCACACGATCCCGGCGCACTACTTCGGCCTGCCGCGCGCCAAGCGCAACTACAACTCGGTGGAATTTGCGCTGGAGAAAGCCTACGCCGACAACTGGTACCTGCAGGCCTCGTACACCTGGTCGCGCAGCTACGGCAATACCGAAGGCTTCGTGCGCACGGACAACGGCCAGGTCGACGCGGGCAATACCACGTCCTTCGACCGTCCGGGCCTGATGGACGGCAGCTATGGCCTGCTGCCCAACGACCATCCGCACTTGCTCAAGGCGCACGGCTTCCGCGACCTGAATGAAGAATGGCGCCTGGGCTTCAACTGGTGGTCGCAGGCGGGCCGCCCGCTCAACTGCTTCGGCGTGTATCCGGAAGACGGCAGCGATCCGGAAGCCGCCGGCTACGGCGCAGCCTCGTTCTACTGCGGCGGCAGGCTGCAGCCGCGCGGTTCCCGCGGCCGCATTGGCTGGGCCCACAACCTCGACCTGGGCCTGCAATACACGCCCAAGTGGGCCGACGAACGCCTGACCTTCTCCGCCGACGTGTTCAATGTGTTCAACTGGCACAAGGTGCTGGAGCGCCAGGAAACGGCCGAGACCGACGACCGCACGCCCAATCCGAGCTACATGCTGCCGCTCACCTACCAGGCTCCGCGCATGGTGCGCTTCTCGGTGCGCTACGAGTTCTCGCTGTAATCCACGCGGTCAATACGGCGGGCCGGCACAGCTGACTGTGCCGGCCCGCCGTCCATCGGAAACGGTATGAGCGAAAAGAAACGGCTGCGCAGCCAGCACAGTTACGGCGCGCGCAACAAGGACGGTTTCATCCACCGCAGCTGGATGAAGAGCCAGGGCCTGCCCGACGATGTTTTCGACGGGCGGCCGGTCATCGGCATCTGCAACACCTGGTCGGAACTCACGCCGTGCAATGCGGGCCTGCGCGAAATCGCCGACCACGTCAAGCGCGGCGTGTGGGAAGCCGGCGGCCTGCCGCTGGAATTCCCGGTGATGTCGCTGGGCGAGACGCAAATGCGCCCGACCGCGATGCTGTTCCGCAACCTTCTGTCGATGGATGTGGAAGAGTCGCTGCGCGGCAATCCCGTGGACGGCGTCGTACTGCTCGGCGGCTGCGACAAGACCACGCCGGGACAGCTGATGGGCGCGGCCAGCGTGGACCTGCCTACGCTGGTGGTATCGGCCGGGCCCATGCTCAACGGCAAGTTCCGCGGCCGCGACATAGGCTCGGGCACCGACGTATGGAAATTCAGCGAAGCCGTGCGCGCGGGCAGCATGCCGCTGCGCGACTTCTTCGCCGCCGAACGCGGCATGTCGCGCGGCCCCGGCACCTGCATGACCATGGGCAGCGCCTCGACCATGGCCTGCCTGGCCGAGGCCCTGGGCGTGGCCCTGCCCGGCAACGGCACGGCGCCGGCGGTGGACGCCCAGCGCCGCCTGATCGCGCATGAAAGCGGCCGCCGGATCGTCGATCTGGTACAGCGCGACGTGCGCCTGTCGCAGCTGCTCACCCGCGCCGCGTTCAGGAACGCGATCCGCGTACTGGCCGCCATCGGCGGTTCCACCAACGCCGTGCTGCACCTGCTCGCGCTGGCGCGCCGCCTCGGCGTCGAACTGCAGTTGCAGGATTTCGACACGCTGACCGCCGACGTGCCCCTGCTGGTAGATCTGCAACCCTCCGGCCGCTTCCTGATGGAGGAACTGCACTATGCCGGCGGCCTGCCGGCGGTGATGAAGAACCTCGCGCCGCTGCTGGATCCCGCCGCGCCGTCGGCGGCGACCACGACCATCGAAGGCCACTACCGTGATGCGGAATGCTACGACAGCGACGTCGTGCGCACGCTGGAAGCGCCGGTCAAGCCCGTTTCCGGCATCTGGGTGCTGCGCGGCAATCTCTGTCCCAACGGCGCGGTGATGAAGCCCAGCGCGGCCAGCCCGGCGCTGTTCAGGCATCGCGGCCGCGCCGTGGTGTTCAGCTCGATCGAGGATCTGCGCGCGCGCATAGACTCGCCCGATCTGGATGTGGACGAAAACAGCGTGCTGGTGCTGCAGGGCTGCGGCCCGCGCGGCTATCCCGGCATGCCCGAGGTCGGCAATATGCCGCTGCCGCGCAAGCTGCTGGAGCGCGGTATCACGGACATGCTGCGCCTGTCCGATGCGCGCATGAGCGGAACGGCCTTCGGCAGCGTGATCCTGCATGTGGCGCCGGAAGCCGCCGCGGGCGGACCGCTGGCCCTGGTGCGCGACGGCGACGAGATCGAATTCGACGGACCGGCACGGCGGCTGGACCTGCTCGTCGCGCCCGCGGAACTGGCCGCGCGCGCTGCGCAATGGCAGGCCGAAAAGGCCGCGGCGCCGCAGGTGCGCGGCTACGCCAAGCTGTATGTGGATCATGTGCTGCAGGCCGACGAAGGCTGCGATTTCGATTTCCTGGTCGGCGCCAGCGGCAGCGAAGTGACGCGGGAATCGCACTGATGCGCCGCGCACGTTTCATCGCCGGCGACTGGGGCACCAGCCATCTGCGCCTGGCCCTGTGCGCCGAGGACGGCGCCGTGCTGGCCGAGGCCCGCGGCCCCGGCGCCGCGGCCTGCAACAGCCGTTTCGCCGAGGTGCTGGCGCAGGCGGCCGCCCCCTGGGCGGAGCACGGTCGGCTGCCGGCGCTGCTTTGCGGCATGGTCGGTTCGCGCCTGGGCTGGAAGGAGGCGCCGTACCTGCCCTGCCCCGCCAGCCTGGAACAGCTGGCGCAGGGCTGCATCGCGCCGGGCATGCCGGACGTGCGCATCCTGCCGGGACTGCGCTGCACCAATCCGCTGGGCGCGGCGGATTTCCTGCGCGGCGAGGAAACCCAGGTACTGGGCGCGCTCGCGCTCGATGCGCGCCTGCGCACCGGCCGCCATCTGCTGGTACTGCCCGGCACGCACAGCAAATGGCTGCAGCTCGATGCGGCGCAGGTGCGGCAGTTCCAGACCTTCGTCACCGGCGAGATCTACGCCGCGCTGCACGCGCACAGCGTGCTGGTGACACCGGCGGCAGCGGCCGGCGAAATCGCCCTCGACGGCGCCTTCCTGCGTGGCCTGCAGCGCAGCGTGGCCGCGCCGCCGGATGCGCTGCTGGCGCAGTTGTTTGAATGCCGCGCGCGGCGCCTGGCCGGCGAGATGGCCGAGGACGAGGCTTCCGAGTTCCTCTCCGGCCTGCTGATCGGTCATGAGTTGCGCCAGGGCCTGGCGCAACACGCGGCCGCGGCGCATGCGCCGCCCTGCCTGATCGGCACGCCGGCGCTGACCCGGCGCTATGCCTACGCCCTGTCGGTGTTCGATATCGACAGCACCTGCATGGACGGCGGCGCGGCCGCCATCGCCGGACTGGCCGCCGTCCACCGGCAACGCTGTCTGGAGCAAGCCTGATGGGATTTGAGATCGACAACGGCATCATCGCCATCCTGCGCGGCCTGCGGCCGGAACGTGCGGTGCAGACCGCCGCGCTGTGCTACCGGCACGGCATCCGTGTCATGGAAGTGCCGCTGAATTCGCCCGAACCGCTGCGCAGCATCGAATATCTGGCCGCCGCCGGCCTGCCCGGCTGCCGCATAGGCGCAGGCACGGTGCTGAGCGCCGCCGCCGTGGACCGGGTGCGCGGTGCCGGCGCGGAATTCATCGTCACGCCGAACGTGGATGGCGCGGTGATCCGCGCCGCGCGGGATTCCGGCCTGGCGGCCATTCCCGGCTTCGCCACACCGACCGAAGCCTTCGCGGCCCTGGCGGCCGGCGCCGATATGCTCAAGCTGTTCCCCGCGGCAAGCTACGGCCCGGGCCATCTCAAGGCCCTGCGCGCCGTGCTGCCGCCGGCCGTGCGCGTGTTCGCAGTCGGCGGCGTGGTGCCAGCGCAGTGCGGGCTGTGGCGGAATGCCGGCGCCGCGGGCTTCGGCTTCGGTTCGGAGCTGTTCCGTCCCGACGAGGACGATGCGCAGCTCGATCAGCGCATAGGCTCACTCATGCAGGCCTACCGCGCAGCCGGCGGCGTCTGCTCCGATTCCACCCAACCCCTTTCCGCGGAGTAAGGCATGCGCCTCTCAACCCTGGACGCCGTCATACTCGCCGTCTACGTCGTGAGCATCTTCGGCCTGGCGCAGTGGGTTTCGCGCGAGAAGGCCGGCCATACCAAGGATGCGCAGGACTATTTCCTCGCCGGCCGCAGCCTGCGCTGGTGGGCCATCGGCACCTCGCTGATCGCGGCGAACATTTCCGCCGAGCAGATCATCGGCATGTCCGGCGCGGGCTATGTGATCGGGCTGGGCATCGCCTCCTACGAATGGATGGCGGCGGCGACGCTGATCCTGGTCGGCAAGTATTTCCTGCCGATCTTCCTGAAAAATCAGATTTACACCATGCCGGAGTTCCTGGAGCGGCGCTACAGCCCCATGGTGCGCACGGTAATGGCGGTGTTCTGGCTGGGCGTGTACGTCTTCGTCAATCTCACGGCCATACTCTGGCTGGGCGCCACCGCCGTGCATACGGTGACCGGGCTGGACCTGACCTGGGGACTGGTGCTGCTGGGCGTGTTCTCCGGCGCGTATACGCTCTACGGCGGGCTGAAAGCGGTGGCGCTGACCGATATCGTGCAGGTCAGCCTGCTGATCGTCGGCGGCCTGCTTATCACCTGGCTGGCGCTGGACAAGGTTTCCGGCGGCGCCGGCGTGATCGCCGGACTGAACAGCCTGTTCGCGCTGCATCCGGAAAAATTCCACATGATCCTGCCGGCCGAAAGCCCGCACTACAAGGACCTGCCGGGGCTGTCCGTGCTGCTGGGCGGCATGTGGGTGATGAACGTGTCCTACTGGGGCTTCAACCAGTACATCATCCAGCGCACGCTGGCTGCGGAAGACCTGCGCCAGGCCCAGGGCGGCATCCTGCTGGCGGCCTTCCTCAAGCTGCTGATGCCGCTGATCATCGTGCTGCCCGGCATCGCCGCGGTGGCGCTGGCGCCGAACCTGGCGCGGCCGGACGAAGCCTATCCGCACCTGATGGCCATGCTGCCGCCGGGCGTGCTGGGCCTGGTGTTCGCCGCGCTGGTCGCCGCCATCGTCGCGTCCACCGCGTCCAAGGTGAATTCGGTCGCGACCATCTTCACCATGGACCTGTACCGCCCCTGGCGCCCGGCCACTTCGCCGGAACGCCTGGTCGGCATAGGCCGCGGCTGCGCCATCCTGTCGCTGCTGATCGCCATGCTGTGCGCGCGGCCGCTGCTCGGCAGCTTCGACCAGGCCTTCCAGTACATCCAGGAATTCACCGGCTTCTTCACGCCCGGCATCTGCGTGATCTTCCTGCTCGGCCTGTTCTGGAAGCGCGCCAGCGCGGCCGGCGCACTGGCCGCGGCGATTGCCTCGGCCGTGCTGTCGCTGGCGCTGAAGCTGCTGTGGCCGGCGCTGCCGTTCATGGACCGGGTCGGCCTGGTGTTCGTGGCCTGCACGGCGATCGCGATGATCCTCTCGCTGCTGCGCCCCGGCGCCGGCACTGCGCTGGTGCACCACGCGCCGGGCGATTTCGTCACTTCGCGCGCCTACAACCTTGGCTCCGTCGTGGTGATCGCACTACTGGCCGCGCTGTACGCGATCTTCTGGTAAACCCGCCAATGCAGCCGCTCGACATCCTGCGCGCCGGCGACAGCCTCGGCGAAGGCCTGGTCTGGGACAGCCGGCGCCGCCGCCTGTGGTGGACGGATATCGCCGGGCGCCGGCTGCACTGCCTGCACGATGACGGCCGCCGCGAGATCCTGCCGCTGGCGCAGCGCGCGGCCTCGCTGGCGCTGGTAGAGGGCAGCGAGCAGCTGCTGGTGGCCTTCGCCGATCAGCTGGCGCTGTTCGATCCAATGGACGGACAACACCAGACCGTATGGAAGCTGCCGCAGGATTCCAGCGGCGTGCGCCTCAACGACGGCCGCGTCGATCGCGCCGGCCGTTTCTGCTGCGCCAGCATGGTCGAAGACGGCAGCGGCCTGGCCAAGGCCAGCCTGTACCAGCTTGAACGCGGCGCGCTGCGCACGCTGCGCGAGGGGGTGCATATCGGCAACGGCCTGGCCTTCAGCCTGGACGGCCGCACGCTGTATTTCGCCGATTCGGCGCGCCATGCGATCTGGCGCCACGCGCTGGACGAGGACGGCCGCCTGGGTCCGCCGGTACTGTTCGCGCAGACGCCGGCGCACAGCTTCCCCGACGGCGCCACGGTCGACAGCGAGGACTGCCTGTGGATCGCGCACTGGGGCGGCGCCCAGGTCGCGCGCTACACGCCGCAGGGCCGCCTGGACCGGGTAGTGAACGTGCCGGTGACCCAGCCCAGCTGTGTCTGTTTCGGCGGAACCCGGCGCGATCTGCTGTTCGTGAGCAGCGCCCGCATCGGCCTGGCGCCGGAGGTGTTGGCGCGGGAACCCCACGCCGGCGATGTTTTCGTCTATCGTGTCGGAATTTCCGGTGTGGAAGAGCCCGAGTACCGCCGATGACTGACCGCCGCGACGGCAAGAATCTCACCCATGGCATCGTCCAGGATCTAGGCACGGCCATCGTGACCGGCGTGTATTCGGACAAACGCCCCTTCCCCACCGAATCGGAGCTGTGCGAGCAATACCAGGTCAGCCGGCCGGTATTGCGCGAAGCGGTCAAGATGCTGACCTCCAAGGGCCTGCTCGCGGCGCGGCCGCGCCGCGGCACCTGGGTGCAGTCCGAGGCGCAGTGGAACCTGCTCGATCCGGATATCCTGGGCTGGATCCTGGAACGCAAGTTCTCCACCCGCCTGCTGCAGGAATTCACCCAGGTGCGCGCGGCGATAGAACCAGCCGCCGCGGCACTGGCCGCGCAGGTGACCGAGCCCGCCCAGCTGCGGCCCATCACGCTGGCGCTGGAGCGCATGCGCGCCGCCGAGCGCGGCAAGGACGATCCGCTGGAATCCGACATCGCCTTCCATGTCGCCATCTTGCAGGCCACCAACAACCGCTTCTACGCCCAGTTCACCGACCTGATCGCCACGGCACTGCGTTTCAGCATCCGCGCGACCAACCGCTACAAGGGCGTGCGCCAGGCCAGCATCCCCGATCACAAGGCCGTCGCCGACGCCATCATCGCGCAGCGGCCCCAGGCCGCCGCCAAGGCCATGAGCGCGCTGATCCAGGAAGTGCTGGATCTCACGGCGGCGGCGCAGACCAGACCCGCGGCGCCGCGCACGAAGGCACCGGCCAAACCGGCCGCAGCGCGTTCCGCCGCCAGGAGCGCCCCACGGAACAAACGATGACGCGCATAGGCCTGGCCCTGGTCGGCCTGGGCAAGATCGCCCGCGACCAGCACCTGCCCAGTCTTGCGGCAAATCCCGCGTTCCAGCTCGTCGCCACGGCCAGCCCGGCGGAAAGCCTCACAGGCATTCCGGCCTATGCCGATCTCGACGCGGCGCTGGACGCGCATCCGCAGATCCAGGCCGTCGCGCTGTGCACGCCGCCGGCCGTGCGTGCGGCGCTGGCGCGGCGCGCGCTGCAGCGCGGCTGCCATGTGCTGCTGGAAAAGCCGCCTTGCGTGGTTGCGCAGGATCTCGCGGCGCTGGACGGACTGGCCGCAACCCAGGGCCTCACGCTGTTCGCGGCCTGGCATTCGCGCTACGCCGCCGCGGTGGAAACGGCCCGCCGGATACTCGGCGCGACGCCGCCGCTGCGCGTGCAGGTGCGCTGGAAGGAAGATCATCGCGTCTGGCATCCCGGCCAGGCATGGCTGTGGCGCGAAGGCGGCTTCGGCGTGCTGGACCCGGGCATCAACGCGCTGTCGATACTCACGCATATCCTGCCCGCGCCGCTGGAATTCATCGACGCGGAACTGGACTGCCCGCAGGACAGCGCCATGCCGGCCGCGGCCCGCATCAGCCTGCGCAGCGGCGCCGCCGGCGTGGCCATGCAGCTGGATTTCCTGCATGCGGGCGAACCGTGCTGGGACATCGTCGCCGATACGGCGCAGGGACAGCTGGTGCTGAGCCAGGGCGGTGCGCAGCTGAGCCTGGACGGCCGCGCGCAGCGGATCCAGGAACAAAGTGAATATGCTGCCATTTACACTTATTTTGAAAACCTGATCCGCCGCGGCGCCCGCGACGCCGACGGCGCGCCGCTGGAAATCGCCGGCGCGGCGCTGCGGCACGGCCGCCGCCGCCGGCTGCCGTTGCAGGTATTGCCGCCGGCGCCGACCGCCGGCGCAGCCGCAACCGTGCCGGATCCGCTGCCCCGCTGAGCCGCGGATCCGCAATCCCGCCGCACCGCCTCAGGCCGGCCGCAGCAGCGCCAGCACTTCCGCCAGCTTGTGCAGGAACTCGGCCGCGTTGTCGCGGCTGAACACCAGCGGCGGCTTGATCTTGAGCACGTTGTCGTCGGGGCCGTCGGTGGACAGCAGCACCTGGCGGTCCTTCATCTGCTCCACGATGGCACGGGCCAGGGTGCGGTCCGGCGCGCGGCTGGCGCGGTCGGTGACGATCTCCGCGCCGATGAACAGGCCGCAGCCGCGCACGTCGCCGATGGGCTCGTACGCCTGCTGCAGCGAACGCAGTCCGTCCTGCAGGAACGCACCGACCTCGGCCGCCTGCTGCTGCAATCCTTCCTCGGCGATCACCTCCAGCACCGCCAGCGCGATCGCGCAGGACACGGGATTGCCGCCGAAGGTGTTGAAATATTCCATGCCGCTGACGAAGCTCGCGGCGATCTCCGGCGTGGTGACCACCGCGCCCATGGGATGGCCGTTGCCGATGGGCTTGCCCAGGGTGACGATATCCGGCACCACGCCCTGCTGCTGGAAGGCCCAGAAATGATCGCCGGCGCGGCCGAAGCCGACCTGCACTTCGTCGGCCAGGCACAGCCCGCCCGCGGCGCGCACGGCCGCGTAGGATGCCGCCAGATAACCCTGCGGCAGCACGATCTGGCCGCCGCAGCCGAGCAGGGATTCGCACAGGAACACACCGGCGCGCTGTCCGCGCCCGGCCAGGCGCGCGACGGCCGCGTCCACCGCGCCGGCGTAGTACGTGCCGGCCGCCGCCGCATCGCGGCAGGGGCCGCGGTAGCTATCCGGCATCTGCGCCACTTCCACGTGCGCCGGCTTGCCCTGCCCGCCCTTGCCGTTGAACTTGTACGGACTCAGCTCGATCAGCGAGGAAAGGTTTCCGTGGTAGGCATGATCGACTACCACCGCGCCGCGCGCCCGCACATGCGCCTGCACCAGGCGCAGCGCGAGGTCGTTCGCCTCGGAACCGGAATTGGTGAAGAACACCACCGACAGCGGCTCCGGCAGGGTCGCCGTGAGGCGCAGCGCGTACTCGACCAGGTTGTCGTGCAGATAGCGCGTATTGGTATTGAGCCGCGCCATCTGCTGCTGGCCCGCCGCGACCACGCGCGGATGGCAATGGCCGACATGGCAGACGTTGTTGACCATGTCGAGATAGCCGCGGCCGCTCTCGTCGTAGAGCCAGGCGCCGGCGCCGCGGACGATCTTGAGCGGCTCGCGATAAGCCACGCTCAAGGTGGGATTCACATGCCGCTTGCGCAGGCGCAGCAGTTCCTCGGTAGTGCGTGCAGGTATCGTGTCCAAAGCGGTTTCCGATGAGGTTCGATCAGGAGACAAGGGCATCTTCCGGTGCCAGCAGCGCCGCGGCAGGCACCGCGTCCAGCGTGCGCAGCAGGGCACGCACCCCGTTCTGCGACACCAGGACATAGTCGTTGTCCGGCTGGCGCCGGAACGCGCGCGTGGCCATCAGTATGCTGTGGCACAGACGCGCCACGATGAAGGCGTGCAGCTGCCCGCGTTCCTCGGCGAGCAGTTCGGCCTCGGCCAGGTAGCCGTGCAGTATCTGCCGCGCACAGCCGACCGGATCGTCCTCATGCTGCATCGCATAGGTGCAGGCGACGGCCAGCTCGGCCAGGCGGAAACCCGTGCACATGTCGCCGAAGTCGATCACCGCACTCACTTCGCCGCCGGCGCCGACGATGACATTCAGGTCGTTGGCATCGTTGTGCAGCACGCACTGCGGCAGGCGTGCGGCCAGTTGCGGCAGCGCCGCGCAGAACGCGGTGGCGCGGCGCTGCACGATCCCGCGCAGCGCGGCATCGTCGATATGCGCGATCTCGTCGAGCAGATCCGGCAGGTTCAGCAGGTTCCACGCCTGCGCGCGGCCGGCCGCGGGATGGTGCAGATCGGCCAGGCCGCGGTTCATGCAGGCGACGGCGCGGCCCAGGCTCGCCTGCAAGACCCGGCGCTGCGCCGGATCGAGACCCGCTACCGCGTCCGCATAGACCCGCCCCGGCACGTAGCTGAGCAGGCGCACATGACGTGCTTCGCCGTCGATGGGCAAGGTCAGCAGATACTGGCCATCGACGGCGGGCTGCACGCGCGGCCAGCCGTAGTGCGGCGCCGTGCGTGCGAGCTGCAGCATGGCCTGGTTTTCCAGATCCAGGTCGGCATGGCTCCAGGCCGGGTTGGCCAGCTTCAGCACGAATTCGCCGGCCTTGCCGCGGATCAGGAAATTCTGGTCCGCATACGAAGGCAGCGCCTTGATCGTGCCGTCCAGTTGCCAATGTTGCCTGGCCAGTTCCAGCGCATCCTGCATGGCCAAAAGCTTCATGGGTACGATGCCATATGCATAGCGGCTGCACTGCGCGGCGGGGTATGTTCGCGGGGTCGTTCGTACCTGGAGTGGCGTTTCATGCGGGTTTTCCCGGGGTTGCTGGCTTTTATCATACATATTTCCGTGCTGGCTGCGGCCGCCGGCGGCAGCGCTGCCGCGGCGCCGGCCAAACCTGCACCGGCGCCGGCCGCGGCGGCCCGCGTCGATCTCGATGCGGCCCTGCCGGCGACCGGCATGAGCGTCGGTGCGTTCTACTATCCCGAGCAGTGGCCGCAGCAGCAGTGGTCGCGCGACCTGAACAATATCGCCAGGCTGGGCTTCGACTTCACCCATTTCGGCGAATTCGCCTGGACTTATTTTGAACCGGAGGAAGGCCGCTTCGATTTCGCCTGGCTGGACCAGGCCATAGCCCTCGCCCACCGCGCCGGCCTCAAGATCATCCTGTGCACGCCGTCGGCCGCCGTGCCCAGCTGGATGGGCGAACGCTATCCCGAAGTGTACCGGGTGGACGAAAACGGCAAGCGCCACGAACACGGCATCCGCGCCGACCTGTCGCTGGCCAATCCGCGCTACCAGGCATTCGTCAACCGCATCGTCAAGGCGCTGGGCGAACGCTACGGCCAGGACAAGCGCATCTGGGGCTGGCAGCTGGACAACGAGCCGGGCAGCTTCCCCGACTACAGCCCCAGCGCGCAGCAAGCCTTCCGCACCTGGCTCAAGCAGCGCTACGGCACGATAGACGCCCTGAACGCGGTCTGGGCCGGCTCGTTCTGGAGCACGCGTTACGGCCATTTCGACGAAGTGCGCCTGCCCAATCCCACCCTGGCCGCGGAAGACAAGCTCAGCCCGCACGCCTTGCTCGACCTCGCCCGCTTCCAGGCCGATACCACGGCGCAGTTCCTCGACGGCCAGGCCACGCTGCTGCGCCGGTACACGCGCAACCAGTGGATCACCACCAACTACACCAATGTCACCACGGGCACCGACCCGCGCCGCGCCAAGGCGCTGGATTTTTCCACCTTCACCCTGTATCCCGTGGCCGGCGCCAATATCCTCGGCGGCGACAGCTACAAGCTGGGCAATCCCGCACGCCTGATGGAAGCCATCGGCTACTACGGCAGCCTGGGCAAGCGCTTCGGCCTGATGGAGCTGCAGCCGGGTCAGGTGAACTGGTCGGAAGTCACGCCGCAGCCGGGCGTGGGCGCAATCCGCATGTGGATGTGGCATGCCTATGCGGGCGGCGTCTCCCTGCTCGGCACCTACCGCTACCGCCATCCGCTGCGCGGCAGCGAGATGTATCACGAAG
The DNA here is from genome assembly GCF_024437735.1 of Tahibacter harae. GTDB lineage: Bacteria > Pseudomonadota > Gammaproteobacteria > Xanthomonadales > Rhodanobacteraceae > Tahibacter > Tahibacter harae. The sequence continues at coordinate 83,582 of NZ_JANFQO010000010.1, forward strand.
GCATCGTCGGCACCGACGGCGTGACCTTGTCGCGCACCGGCAAGGAATTCACCGACACCCTGCGCGAGATCGGCCAATTCAGCGCCAAGGCGCAGGCGCGCGCCGTGCCCGCGAAGATGGCCGCGCGCAGGACCGCCCTGCTGTGGAGCCACGATGTGTACTGGGACCTGGAAATCCAGCGCCAGACCACGAAATGGCAGACCTGGCCGCACCGCAACCTCTACAGCCAGGCGATCAAGAGCACCGGCGCGCCGCTGCAATTCGTCAGCGAGGCGGATGATTTCTCCGCCTATCCCTTCCTGGTGGCACCGGCCTACCAGATGGTCAGTCCGGAGCTGGTGCAGAAATGGCGCAGCTACGTGGAACACGGCGGCCATCTCATCCTCACCCCGCGCACCGGCCACAAGGATGCCAACGGCCATTTCCCCGAAACCCGCTTCGGCGGCCTGATCGCGGAGCTGATCGGCGCCGATATCGACGCCTTCGATGTGCTGCCGGGCAGCGTCACCGCCACGGTGAAGATGGGCGAAGCCACGCACGTCTGGCAGCGCTGGGCCGATCTGCTGGCGCCGCGCGAGGGCACCGAAGTGCTGGCGCGCTATGCCGGCGGCGATCACGAAGGCAAGGCCGCCGCGGTCACGCGCAAGCTGGGCCGCGGCAGCGTGACCTATATCGGCGTATGGACCGACGAAGGCGCGCTGGAGAGAAGCGTGGTGCGCGAGGTCTACCGCCGCGCTGGCGTGGCGATAGAAGACCTGCCGCCGGGCACCTATCTCGAATGGCGCGACGGGCGGTATGTCGCGGTCAACTACAACCCCCGGCAAACCCGCCTGGCGCTGCCGGAAAACGCGAAGATCCTGCTGGGCAGCAATCCGCTGGCCCCGGCCCAGGTGCTGGTATGGGAAGAGAACACGCGATGAGCCGGCGCCTTGCAGCGGTACTGCTGTGCGCGCTGGCGGCGGCCGGCCCGGCCTGCGCGGAATCCACTTCGCTGCAATGTAACGCAAGCGGCATAGACCGCAGCGGTACGCCGCAGGCGCTGCAGGATTTCGACGCCGCCGGCAACCAGCGCTACAACCCGCTGTTCGACGCGGGCGCCTGGCATGGCTTCCTGCTGCCTGGCGATGCCGCCGGCGAAGGCGGCTTCGCCGGACCGCTGGTAGTGGCCGAGGAATACGCCGTTTTCCTGGCGCAGGGGCTGGACAGGCTGGAATTGCGCGATGCCGCCGGCCAGCGCATCGATCTCGCCGCCGGCAAAACCGAACGCTGCGCGGCGCCGGGACGGCTGCAGTTGCGCTATCGGCTGCCCACGCTGGAACTCGATCTGGAACTGCGCTTCACCGGAGCGCGCAGCGCCGCCGTGCGCACGCGGCTGCACAATACCGGCACGCAGGCACTGCAGCTCACGCCGAGCTGGCACGGCGCGCTGCTGCAACGTTTCAGCACGCGCAGCGGCGAGACGGTGCAGGCACGCTATCCGCAGTGGCGGCCGCGCTGGTCCGCCAGCCCCGGCGGCGTACAGCTGGCGCTGGAGGGTGTGAGCGATCCCGCCGCGCTGCGCTTCGGCATCGGCGCGGCCTATCGCATCGCACGCAGCGAAGCGGCCGAAACCACCGTCGAAGGCCAGGTCTATGTTGCCACCGGCACGCCGTGGCAGATCGCACCGGGCGCGGCGCATACCGTGTGGACCGTGCACAGCTACTACCTTGCCGGCGACAAGGCCGAAGACCTCGCACCGGCCGCGGCCGCCGCAGCCTTCGACGCCAGCGCGCAACGCTGGCAGCGCTACCTCGGCGCCATCGGGCGCAAGGTCGCGCCGGGCGAACGCCCGATCGCGATCAAGGCGGTGGAAACCCTGATCGGCAACTGGCGCGCACCCGCCGGCGCGCTGCGCCACGACGTCATCGTGCCCTCGACCACGGCGCGCTGGTTCAACGGCGCCTGGTCCTGGGACAGCTGGAAGCATGCGGCCGGCGTGGCCCTGGTCGATCCGGCGCTGGCACGCAACAGCGTACTGGCCCTGTTCGACTACCAGATCGGCGCCGACGATCCGCTGCGGCCGCAGGACAGCGGCATGATCGGCGACAACGTCTTCTTCCGCCGCAGCGCCGAGCGCGGCGAGGACGGCTACAACTGGAACGAACGCAATTCCAAGCCGGCCCTGGCCACCTGGGCGGTGTCGGAGATCGAGCGCCAGGCCAGCGATCCCGCCTGGCTCCAACGCATGTATCCCAGGCTGCTGGCCTATCACCGCTGGTGGTACCGCAACCGCGACAGCGACCGCGACGGCCTGGTGGAATACGGCGCCACGCGCCATCCCGCGCACGAAGACGAACACGGCCGCCTGCGCTTCAGCGTGCTGCAGGCGGCGCAGGCGCCGGATCCCGCCTGCACGCCGGGCGAAGCCGCGCAGAGCTACGACTGCGCAGGCTACGACCTTTACCGCCGCCTGCTGCAAGGCCGGCCCGGCCTGCAATTGCAGGTGCCGGTGATCGAGGCCGCCGCCTGGGAATCGGGCATGGACAACGCAGCGCGCTTTTTCCCCGGCGATGCGCAGGGCCTGCCCACGGCCGTACTGGAAAACCGCGATGCCCAGGGCCGCCTGCTGGGCTGGTCCATCAACCAGGTATCGGTGGACCAGAACAGTTTCCTGGCGCAGGAAAAAGTCCTGCTCGCCGGGATCGCGCGCCGCATCGGCCTTACGGACGATGCGGCCGTGCTCGAACAAGAAGCGCGCCAGCTGGGCGAGCGCATCCGCCGCTGTTTCTACGACGCGCAGACCGGCTATTTCTACGACCGCGCACTGCCGCTGGCCGCCGCCGGCCCGGCGCAGGAAAAACACGCGGCCGCTGCCCGGGCCGATTGCCCGGGAACGCTGCTGACCGCGCGCGGCCGCGGTCCCGAAGGCTTCGCTCCGCTGTGGACCGGCATCGCGACGCGACACCAGGGCCGCGCCGCCATCCGTGCGCTGCGCGACAGCAAGGAATTCGCCACGCCGCTGCCCTTCCCCACCCTGTCGCGCAGCGCAGCCGACTTCGATCCCAAAGGCTACTGGCGCGGCCGCGTCTGGCTGGATCAGTACGACTTCGCCCTGCGCGCACTGGCCAGCCAGGGCAGCGCGCGCGAAGCCGACCGCTTCTGCCGGCAACTGGTGCAGCAAGCCGACGGCCTGGCCGGAACCGCCCCCGTACACGAGAACTACAACCCGCTGGACGGCACGCGCCAGGGCGCGTCCAACTTCAGCTGGAGCGCGGCGCACCTGCTGCTGATGCTGCAGCGCTTCCGCTGCCAGTGAGGCGAAGGAACACGGCGCGCCGCCGCGGGCCTAGCAAAGCCCGATGTATTTGACCGGCGCCAGTTCCACCAGCAGCGCGCGGCGGATTTCCGCCAGATCCGCGCTGCTGTAGTCGCGCCGCAGCAGTTCCTCGATCAGTTCCTGCTGGCGCGGCTGGCCGAAGGAAAGGCGGTACAGCGAGAGGATGCGCAGCAGTTCATGACGGCGGCGCACCTCCCGGCTGAACGGCATGCGCGGAATCAGGCGTTCCACGCAGGCATCGCCGCCCGGCACGTGCCAGCAGGGAATCAGGTCGCCGCCGCCGGAATCCTGCTTTACCTGGGCGAAGACGGCGTCCCAGATATCGCCGTCGGACCAGCGTCCGCCGCGATAACACTGCGCCGCGCGCTGCCGCACCACGAGCGATTTGTAGCGGTTGACGCGGCCTTCGCGCTGCTCCAGGTCGATGGGATTGGAAGGCAGGCTCCAATGCACGACGCGGCGGCAGTACCAGTGGAAATCCAGACCTTCCTGGCCGATGGAGGTGGAATTGAGCATGAAAGGCCAGAACGGCGAATTGAACGCGGCGCGCAGATTGCTGATGCGCTCCACGCCCTTTTCGTCGGTGCCGCGCTGGTTGCCCAGCGGCACGGCGTAATGGCAGTGGAAGCGCACGTCCGCGTCCAGCGACTGCTCCTTGGGCGGCAGCTGTTTCTGTGCGACCACGGAGACCGCGGCCGCGCCGGCCGCAACCTTGAAAGCCGCGACCGCCTCCCCGGGCTGGCCGCAGGCGCCGCGCAGCAAATGGAAATATTCGTCCAGCACCGCCTGCAGATTGCCCATCGCCGCATAGGCGGCGACCGCCGGCGCCGGCCTTCGCCGGCCGCAGACCGCGCGCAGCACCAGCCGGGACTCGGCCCGATTGAATTTGTGCAGCAGGGCCAGGCCGGCATCGGCACCGCAGCCCAGCAGGTGCTGCCGTTCCGCGTCGGGCCACAGCCGGCTCAGGCTGCGCCATAGCGCGACGCCGGGGCCGGCGATGGCGAGATCGGCCAGATAGTCCAGCAGGTCGGCCGGCGGCGGTCCCAGGGCCAGTTCCTGCGCACGCACGGCCTCTCCAAGATGCTTGAACTGTTTGCTTCGTGCATCCGAGAGTTCCTGCTTCGGCACCGCCTCCAGCCATTCGTCGAAGCGCTGTCGGCCGGACTCGCCCGCAGCCGTCAAGTCCAGCAGGAACGGAGCGAGCGCGTACCAGCGCGCGGTCTTGGGACCGGAGCTGCGCCTGGACTTGGACTTGCGCCTGGAGCGGCCCGGGCCGGCATGGCGCTTCTTCAGTTCCAAACAGGGCTTGCGCAGCGCGGCTCTCGCCTGCCGGCGCACTTGCGCCAGCGTGTCCGCCTGCAGCCCGGAAACCGCGGCGGCAAGGCACAATCCCGGGTAGATCAGCCCCCAGCCAGTGGAAATGCCCTCGCCATCGAGACGGAAGCTGCCCTGCCGTTCTTCGCGCGCATCGAAGTAATTCCTTTCCCCCAGCAGACCGGCTTCGTGCACCAGGCGGCGTTCGCAGGCATAGGACACATAGCTGCTGAGCGCGCGCGGCGCCAGCACCAGCGAGGAAAACAGCAGGCTCTTGCTGAAACCGTGCAGGCCGGCGAAGGGGCCTTCGCCCGGGTAATACGGAAGACTCGGCGGCAGCCAGAGCAGTTGCTCGGCGCCCGCGGGCGCAACGCTCTGCAACAGGCGGCGGAAGCGTGCGCCCGGCGCCGCGCCGGCCAGATCCAGACGGTAGCTGTTGAATGCTTCGTGAGGAATCCAACTGTGCCGCAGTGCGTCGAGTTTGCGCGCGCGTTCGCCGCCGGGATCGTCGCACCATTTCTGCAGCTGCTGGCGGAACTGGTAGCCGCCTAGGAAGGAAAGACACCAGGGCGCGGCCTTGAAGAAAGCCATGACATCGCTGCCGTGGCTGCCGGACAGCGCCTCCCTGACCTGCCGCGCCAGGCGGTCGAGTTCCACATAGGCGTCGATTTCCTCGCGCAGCGGCGCCAGCGGCGGTTCCGCCACTTCGTGCAGCGCCTGTTCCTCGTGCGCAAGCAGTCCGGCACGCTCGGTGCGGCAGATCAGGCCGCGCAGCAGGGCCTGCAGTTCGCGCTTGGCCGTGTCGTCCAGGCCGCGGCCGGGATGAGCGGTCAACGGAAGCTTCAGCACCTGCGCCAGCAGCGCCGCGCGTTTCTGCTGGAAGCGTTCGATCAGCGGCTCGTCGGCACCGCACAGGTAACGCAGCACTTCGCTGAATTCGTGCAGATGGGCCTTGCCCTCGTCTTCCTCGTCCACCTGCGACAGCGCCTTGAACGGCGTCGCCGACAGCAGCAAGGCGGCGCGGTCGCGGTGCAGCACATGGCGGGCGATGATCTGCTGTTCGGAAACTTCCTCGCCTTCGGCGGCGACGATGACCAGGTCCTTGAAACGCTGGAACTCGTCCAGGATGAACAGATCGGCTTGCAGATTCTGCGCGCAGCACTCGACGTAGACACGGCGCAGGCGGCTGAGCAGGAACAGGCTCAGCAGCCTGCCCTCGCCATCGGACTCCCAGGTTATGCCCTTCTCCAGCAACGAGCACACCAGGCTTCGCCAGGAGCGGCCGTCCAGAGCCAAGGCCGTCGCCGCCGCCTGGTGCCGGGCATCCAGCGGCGGCGCCTCGTCCAGCCGCGCCTGGAAGCGCTGCAGCGTTTCCGGGTTGAGGCACCGTTTGCGGTACTGGGACTCTGCCGCATCCCAGGCACCATGGACGCCTTTGCGGAAGAACGGATCCAGCTGGTCTTTCAGTCCGGCATCGCGCTGATCCTGCGTAAACGCACGCCAGAGCAGATAACGCTCCACCGCATTGCCATGGCCCTGGGTCAGCGCGAACGATGTCGCCGGCGTCAGCGAAAGCAGGCTCACCAGCAGTCCCGTTTCCGGCGCTGGCTGCAGGACGCCCAGCTCGGCCAGGCGTCCGAATTCGGGGGTGTGTACCCATCCATCCGATGCCTTGCCGCTGAAGACTTCCAGCTTCTTCAGGTTTTCCCGCGCCAGCGCCTGGTTCGAACAGATGTAGGCCACGCGCAACGGACCGGCATCGGCACCGCGCTCCAGCCGCTGCTTCAGCAAGGTGGCGATCACGCCGCGGGCGATCAGGGTCTTGCCCAGTCCCACTTCGTCGGCGACCAGCATGCGCCGCGCAGGTCCGGCTGACTGCAGGCGCGCGCAGACCACCTGCACGGTCGCGCGCTGGAAATCGGTCAGCCGCCGCAGTACCTGCTCCAGCTGGCCTATCGCCTCATGCATGGCCCTGCCCCTCGACCGCCGACGAGAACCCGCGGAACAGGGTTTCCAGGTTTTCGGGCAAGGGTGCGCCGTTCTGCTGCAGGCGCTGGAACACCTCCAGCGCGCGGATCAGGCGCTGCGGCTCGCGCGCGGCGGCGCGCAGCAACAGTTCATACAGACCTTCATGCCCGCCGGCGTCGAACATGTCGACCGCGCCGCCCTCGCTTTTATGCCCGCTGCCGCCGGTCTTCACCGCCTCGGCATCGAGGATCAGCCGCAGGTAATGCAAGACTTTCTCCGGGCTGTCGACCAGTCCCTTGAACACCGCACTGCGCCGTTCGGCCAGGAGATCGGCGGCGAAGCGGGTCTGCACGGCGAAAGCGTGAGTGGTCTGCGCGACCGTGATCTCGATGCGGATGTAGGCGCTGAGATCGCCCAGCGCCAGCCCGTTCCAGCGCAGCCTGGCCGCCAGCGGCTGCGGCGCAGGCAGCGCCAGCGGGCTGACGCTCACCGCATGGCCCGGCGGCAGCGCTGGGCAGTCCACGCTCAGGTCGAGCTGGAAAGCTGCATTGCCGTCGCTGGAAACGGTCTGAATCCAGTTGGCGCTGCCCAGCGCATGGACGAGCTGGCGCATCACCTGATCCTGCTGCAGATCCAGCTCCGGCGCATCGCTGAACTCATGCGCGACGAAGATGTCGGCCGCCGTCCACTGCTCCAGCAACGGTGCCGGGCCTGCCGCGGCACTCTCGCCGTGCAGACACAGCATCACTTCGGTATTGCGCGGCGCATCGCCGCCGCCGCCGAAGGCCGCATTCGTCATATTGGCCGAACCGATATGCCACACCGCCGCGTCGCCCTGGCGCGCCACGATCAGCTTGGCGTGCAGATCCTGCGGCTGGGGCTGTTTCTGCTCCAGCTTGTCCTCGCCGTTGACGATACCCAGGGGCACCGACAGACAGCGCCAGCCCTCAAGCGCGGCCGCGCCGACACGGTCCAGCGTATCGGCGCGGCTGATGAGGGTCCTGGCCGCCGCAGGGCGGCAGCGCCGCTGCAGCGATTGCAGCAGGCTGCCGTCGCCGGCGTCGAGGAAAGGCGACATCACGAGCAGTTCGTCGATCGGCCCCTGCAAGGCGAACGGAGCAGCGCCGTTGGGGGCGCCGTGCAGCAAGCGCAGCGCAGAGAAGCGTTCCGGCAGCTGCCACTGCACCTGTTTCAGGGCGTCGCGCATTTCTCCGACGCGAGAATTGCGCCCCGCCGCGGGCAGGCTGTCCAGGAACGCCAGCAGCGCGGGGTCGGTATTGCCGCGCGGCGCCCAGCTTCCCTCGATGCAGACCGCCAGATCCCAGCTGCGGTCGAACGTAAGATTGCGCGACAGCACCAGCAGGCGGAAATGTTCGGGCTTGTCCGTGTCCAGGGGCTGGTAGCGCAGCAGCCAGAGCTTGGGATGGAAGGCGCCGAAGGCGCTCGCCGCGGGTACCGCGACGGTCAGCGGTTCCAGCAAGGTATACAGGCGGTTGTAGCGCGGCGGCGCCGCGATCCGGCCGCTCTGGTAGAACACCAGCAGCTTGTCGCGCAGCCGGTCCAGGGATTCCAGCAGCGCGAGCGGCTCGTCCCCGCTGTCGCCTTCGAGGGTCTGGTCCAGCACCAGTGCCAAGGAAGCCGCCATCAGCGCATCCAGCTCCAGCGAATACGATGCGGCGACGGCGCTGTGCAGCACATGTCCCGGCGGCGGGCGCAGTTGTTCGCCGTAGTCCAGGCGCTGCTTGCAGGGATCCAGCATCAGCCGGCCTTTTCGATATCGAGGAGCATGCGCCGGGCGACAGGCCAGCGGTATTCCAGCGCGCGCATGCCGTACCACGGCAGCGGACTGAGCTGCCGTTGCATCAGCAGCGAGCGATTGCCCTTGTTGGACTTTGCCTGGTCCACGACCAGCCTTATCAGCGATTCGACACTGTGGCCGGCGCACAGCGCCTGGTTCCAGCGCTCCAGGAACTCGCAGCTCTTCGGTTTCATCGATCGGACGGCGACGGCCTGCAGCCACTGCTGCTGCGCCTCGGGGTAGAACACGCCCTCGCCCAGGGCCTGCTCGCGCCAGCGCGGGAAATCCTGTTCGCAGGCGGCGCGCAGCGCGTCATGCTTGCCGTTGCCGCCGCGCCCAGCTATCGCCTGGTTGAAAAGAATATGCGCGCCTTCAATGGCCAGGCTGAAGCGCGCCGCCGCCGCGATGGTCTGGAGGCAGGCTTCGCTGAGCGCGGTCTGCCCGCGCGCCCAGACGCTGAAGGCGGCGAAGGAGTCCAGTGCCGGATCCAGCGCCTGTTCCTGCGTCGCCAGTCCCTTCCCCAGCAGCTGGGCCACGACCGTGTCCTTCCTGTCGTGGGCCGGCGCGCCGGCAGACGCCATGCCGGCCGGCACCGGATGCGCCAGGCGCTCGGCAAGAAAGCGCGCTTCCGGCGGCGACAGCGCCAGCGTGAGATCCCCGCTCCATTCGCCGCGCGAATCGGGCGGGCGCCGCACGCCGTGATTGATAGATACGGCGGCATCGTCGTCGTCGTCGTCGGACTGCACCGCCGTCAGCGGCCCGGCATCGTCGCCCCAGGTTCTGAGGAACTCGCCCAGCGATTTGGTGGTGCGGACCAGCCCGAACACGCGCAGGCCGGCCCAGTAGGCATTCGACGGCGGCCGCTTCACGCCGCCGCGGCCGGCCAGGGTGTGGCCGATGATGCCCTCCAGCGACAGATTCCTGTCTTTGTGGTTTTTGGTCAGCTGCTCCGCGAGGCGGTTTTCCTCGCGCGCGAGATAGTCCTCCAACCGCAGCCTGCGCCGCTGCGCCGGCGGCTGCTCGCGCCAGTCGCACAGGATCTTGGGTAAGGCCAGGAAATAGCGCGCCCGGGTCTGGATGGTGGAAAAGCCGGGAAACAAGGCTTCCGCATAGGCGTCGCGCAGCTGGCCTATGCCCAGTTCGTCCAGCGTACCCGGTTCCTTGGCCAGGGCCAGCACATCCAGCGCGCGCCGGCGGTCGTCCGAGGAAAAGTCGATCCAGCCTATTCCGCCCATGCCCTGCCCACGCCGGATGCTCCCGTCCTGCGGCACGGCGCAGCGGCGCCGGCACCGTTGCTGCGCGGTCCCGCGGAAGGCGCGCGGCGCAGCAAACCCGGCGGCATTGTGTCATTGCCGCGCCCGCTCCAGAAACCGTCCGGCCCGCCTGCGACCCGCTTCACTCCCCCGCCCTGGCGAAATTGCTTACCATCCCCGGTCACTGCCCTCAGGGGGGAGCACAAGATGATCCGCAGAATCCGATACGCCGGCGCATTGCTGTGCCTGCTCGCCGCCGCCGATGCCTTCGCCGCCGCTACCGTCGATGCCGGCAAGTTCCTGCGCGAGGGGGGCCGCCATTCCGGCGCGCTGCGCCTGACCGGGGTCAAATCCGGCGCCACCACCGTCAGCCTGGATCTGCACCGTTTCGAGGTGTTCGCCCGCGACGTGCAGCTGCTCGCCGAAGACGGCCAGGGCAAGGCGCAGAAACTGCCGCGGCCGCATACGCGCTATTACAGCGGCAGCGTGGTCGAGACCGGCGCGGCGGTGTTTCTCGCGGTGGAGGAAGACGGCAGCGCCCGCGGCCTGGTCGATACCGACGGCCAGGCTTCCTCGCTGGACGCCGCCGCCGGCGGCGCGCTGAGCCTGAGCCCCATCGACGTGGACGCACCCAGCCGCGACGGCGGCTTCCGCTGCAGCGCCGACGAGCTGGCCCAGGCGCGCAACGTGATCGAGGACGCCCGCGCGTCCGTGCAGAACCAGGCGCAGCCCGCACCGCGCGGCACCCTGCCCTACCGCGCCCGCGCGGCGATAGAAACCGATTACCAGTTCTACCAGCGCTTCAACAACACCACCAACGCCACGCGCTATGTCGGCGACCTGATGGCCTATGCCTCGACCAAGTACCTGGCCGAAGTCAACACCCGCATCGAGATCGCGTTCCTGCGCCTGTGGACCGATGCCAACGATCCCTGGAACGAAACCACGTCGAACTGCAGCCTGTACGAGTTCGGTTCCTACTGGAACACGAACATGACCGGCGTATCGCGCACCTTCGCGCACATGCTCAGCGGCCGCACCACCGGCGGCGGCGTGGCCTGGGTGGGCACGCTGTGCTCGGCGCCGTTCAATACCACGGTTTCCGGCTGCACCTTCGGCAATGGCACCCTGCGCGTGGGCGGCGACTACGGTTTCACCGGCAATATCAGCGGCGGCTTCAACGCGGCCAATCCGCAGGTGGTCTGGGATATCGTCGGCACCTCGCACGAAATCGGCCACAACTTCAATTCGCCGCATTCCCATTGCTACGCCAACGTCGGCGGCAATGCCGAGCCGGTGGACAAATGCTACGCCGGCCAGGCCGGCCAGACCGGCTGCTACAGCGGCTCCACCCAGCTGCCCGGGCCGGCCGGCCAGGGCAGCGGCACCATCATGAGCTACTGCCATCTGCTGTCGCCGGGCCTGTCCAATGTCAGCCTGAAGTTCGGCGCCGGCCATCCCTACGGCGTCGCGCCGGAACGCATACCTTCGCGCATGAGGGCGCGGATGGACAGCCTGGCCCAGTCCAATCCGGCCTGCGTGATCGACGATACGGTATTCGCCGACAGCTTCGACTGAGGCCGGTCGGGCGCCGCCGGGCACAGCCCGGCGCGCTTTCCGCATCGCCGGACGCCAGCCACGTCCGCCTCCGCGGATTTGGGGATGCGCACACGGCACGCCGCTGCGACGCTGCGCGGCGCAGTCCTGCCATCCGTCGAGTCCCGTATCCCATGGCCGCCTTCGCCCTGTCCCGCCAGTCAGGCCGCGTCCTGCACTGCCTGGCAGCTCTGCTGCTGGCGCCGCCGGCTGGCGCGAACCTGCCGCACGACACGCTGTACCTGAATGCCTGCCGCAGCACCTGCCCGTTGCAGCCCGGCGCGGACGATGCGGTGGCGCGCCGCTCCTCGGTGCTGTCGCAGGCGGTGACGGTGCCGCCCTTCGCGCAGCCGGATTCCGACTTCCAGCAGGTGCAGGCCTGTCTGCGGCAGGTGTTCGCCCGCTATGACATCACCGTGGTCAGCACCGACCCGGGCGCGCAGCCGCGACGCGAGGTGATCGTCACCACCCGGCCGGCGGTGCTGGGGCTGCCTGCCGGCATCGCCGCCGTGGCGCCGTTCTACGGCCTGCCGCGGGACAACGCCATCGCTTTCGTGTTCGCGGCGGAACTGGCCACGGTGCAGGAGATTTGCGAGGCCGCGGCACAGCAGCTGGGCGTGCTCTACGGCCTGGACCTGGTCACGGCCGCGCCGGACATCATGGCGTATGCGGCCTACGCCGGACGCAAGCAGTTCACCGACAGCGAGGCCCCCTGCGGCGAGTACACGCCGCGGGCCTGCGCCACCCAGGCTGGCGGCAACACGCAGAACAGCCATGCGCGCCTGTCGCAGATCCCGGGCCGGGTCGATGTGATCTTCCGCAGCAGCCTGGACTGGTAACCCGGCGCACCGTGCAGCGGACCTGCGCCGCCCGGCACGGCTCCCCAAATTTGCGGATGACCGGCCGCCGCACCAATGCAATACAGGCAGCACCCTGCGCCGCGTTTTCCTGCGGCCGGGGACGCCCGCGATCCGCTGCGCGGCCTGCACCATGACATTTCGGCATGAGGCTCCGATGTGCGCGGCGGCGATGTCATAACCAGCCCCGGCCGGCCGGCGTCAGCGTTGCACGCACCGGGAAAACGACCGGGGAGAACCATGGGTCTGCTGCGAGTACTGCTGCTGGAGGACGACGCGCAGAGCCGCGATCTGCTGCGCGACAGCCTGGCCGCGCTGGAACGCGACGTGCACATCATCGAGGCAGCCAGCATCGCCGAGGCACGCCAGTGCCTGGCCCAGGCCCGCTTCGACCTGTTCCTGGCCGATCTGCGCCTGCCCGACGGCGAAAGCCTGGAGCTGGTCCGCCGGGTGCGCAGCCAGGCGCAGGCGCCGGCGGTGCTGGTGGTTTCGTCGCTGGCCGACGAGACCACCGTGGTGCGCGCCATCCTCGCCGGCGCCGGCGGCTATGTGTGCAAGCACGACCCCTTTGCCGAGATCACGCGGGCGCTCGCCGTCGCGCTGGACGGCGGCGCCTCCATCAGCCCGACCATCGCCCACCGTCTGCTCGTCCTGGTGCGCAGCCAGTGCGCCGACGTGGATGCCCTGGGCCGTATCGACCTGACGGCGCGGGAGAGCGAAGTGCTGCGGCTGGCCGCGCAGGGAAACACCTACCGCCAGATCGCCGAGCTGGCGGGCATCTCGCCGAGCACGGTGTACACCCACGTGCGCCACATCTACGAAAAGCTGCACGTCTCCAGCCTGCAGGAGGCGCTGTATCAGGCGCGGCTGCGCCGGCTGGTATGAAGCCCTGCGGAGCGCCCGGATGAACGCCGCCCGCCACGCGAGCTGCCGCCTGCTGCGCCGCCTCGCCTTCGGCCTCAGCCTGGTATTCGCCATCGCGGCGGTGCTCGCGGCGTATCGCTACCGCGTTCCGGAAGGCGCCGTCTGTGCGATCGCGCCTCAGCGCATCGAGGCCGCGCCGGACAGCGCGCCGAGTGCCGTATCCGTGACGCGCTACCGCTTCGAATTCACGGCCCTACGCGCCGGCGACGCCGGGCTGGCCATTTCCATCGGCGAGGCCGTGCCCTTCTACCGGCTGCAGCTCAACGGCGCCGACCTGACCCCGCAGATCCTGCTCGAACGGCGCGACCTGCGCGATCTCGCGCCGCATTTCCACCGGCTGCCGCCCGATGTCGTGCGCGCCGGCCGCAATGTCGCCGTGCTTGAGCTGCCGGACGACAGGGCGCTGGGCCGCCAGCGGCTGAGCCAGCTGTGCGCCGGCGACGCGGTCGCGCTGTACGCGGCGTTCCGCGCGAACTGGTGGCGCATGGTCGGCATTCCGCGCCTGTGCGCGCTGGTACTCGGCATGCTGGCGCTGCTGGCCGCGGCGGGCTGGCTGCTCAGCGCCAGGCACACGGCCTATGCCTGGTATTTCGCCTGCATCCTGCTGATGCTGGTGCGCACGATCTACGTCTCCACCGGCGAGCGCCCGGGCACGCCGCTGCTCTGCGCCGCGATCGACTCCGTCGCGATCGCGCTGCAGCCGTATTTCTTCTATCGCTTCATGCGCGACTACTGGCATCTGCTGCTGCCGCTGCCCGCGGCCGTGGTGCGGATCGGCACCCTGCTCGCCCTGTGCAGCTGCGTGCTCATGGCGCTGCTGCCGCAGCTGCCCGGCGGCAGGCTGGTCTATCTCGGCGCGGTTCTCGTTTCCACCGGCGCCAGCCTGTTCGCGGTCGGCGCCGTGAGCTGCGGCGTGGGCCGGCTGCAGGGACGCGAGCACGGCGTGGCGTTGTGGACAGCGGTGTTTGCCTACGCGGTGGCCCTGCCCGAGATCGCCAATCTGTTCCTGCCCTTCGAGCAGCGCTGGATGTGGACGGCGCCGGTGGCCCATGTGGCGCTGGCCGTGGGTTTCGGCCACCTGCTGCTGCGCCGGCTGGTGCTCGGCGCCGATCTGCTGCGCCACGCCGCCCGCGCCGCCGCCGACGACCTCGACGGCGACGCCGCGCCGGCCGAGGCCTGGACCCACCTGTCGGCGCGGCTGCGGCGGCGCGAGCGCGGACGCCTGATCCGCGACATTCACGACGGCTTCGGTTCGCGCCTGGTCGCGATCCTGCAGCGGGCGCGGCGCGAGGTGCCGCAGGCGGAGATCCAGCGCAGCCTGCAGCGCGCACTGCTGGACATGCGCCTGATGATCGACGCCCTGGATGAAAGCTCGCGCTCGCTGGGCGTGGCCCTGGCCGGCCTGCGCCACCGGCTGGAGCCGGTGCTCGCGCTGGCCGGCATCGCGGCGGACTGGCAGCTCAGCGGCATCGACGATGTACGCATCGACGACCGCCGCTGCCTGATCGGCCTGTTCCGCTGCGTGGAGGAACTGCTGGGCAATGCCGCCGTCTACGCCGGCTGCCGCGTGCTCGCCGTCGAAGTGCGGGTGATCGACGAGGAACTGATGCTGCGCGTGAGCGACGCGGACAGCGGCGGCGACCGGCCGGTGCGCGGCGACATCGCCCCGCTGCGCGCGCTGGTGGAGCGCTACGGCGGCCGCTGCTATGTCGCCGCGGCGGACGGCCGGCAGTTCGCCTGCACCCTTCAGTTTGCGCTGTTCTGATGTGCGGACTGCGGCCGGCGCGGGAAGCTGGCACGGCCGCGGCCGGGCCGCTGCCACGGCGCAATTCGCTGACGCCGGCCGTCTGGTGGGGCAGCCTGCTGCTCGCACTGGCGCTGCTGGTGCTGGTCTACCGCCCCGCGCTGCCGCCGGGCTGCATCCGCCTGCTGCACGATGCCGCCGGCGTGCCGGTCACGCTGCCGCTCGCCCGCTTCGCCCGCGACACCGGGCGCGAAGTGATCAGCCTGCGGCACCGCTTCGACGCCGCCGCCGGAGCGCCGCAGCGCCCGGCGCTCTACCTGGGCGAAGCCGCGCCCTACTACCGGCTGGAGGTCAACGGCCGCGACCTCACGCCCGGCACCGACCTGGCGCAGGCCCGGCGCCGCGACCTGGCACCGCAGCTGCACGCGCTGCCGCGCGACCTGCTGCGGGTGCGCGGCAACGAACTGCTGCTGCAGGTGCCGCTGGACCGCCGCCTCAGCGAGACGCGCGTGGATACGCTGTGCCTGGGCGACTACAGCCTGCTCGCCGCGCTGCACAGCGCCAACTGGTGGCGGCGCAGCGGCACGCCGCGGGTGGCGCTGTGCCTGTACGCACTGCTGGCCGGCATCGTGTTCGCCCTGCGCGGCGTCTACCGCAACGCACCGCTGTACCGCTGGTACCTGGCCTGCCTCGCCCTGATGGCGCTGCGCTGCAGCTACCTCGCCGGCGGCGACATGCCCGGCGCGCCGGAATACTGGCGCGCCGCCAGCGACAGCAGCGTCGTACTTCTGGTTTATGCCATCTACCGGCTGCTGACGACGCTGTGGCAGATCCGCGAGCCGCGCCGCCACGAAGCCGCCCTGCTGCTCACCGCGGCACTGCAGGTGGCTGCGCTGTGGTCGGGCTGGACGCTGGCGCTGCCGGCGGCGAACCTGCTGCTGTGGATCAGCGTGTGCGCCGGTGCGGGCTGGATGATGGCGCGCATCGCCGCCCGCGCCAGCCATGTGCCGGCCGTGGAGAAGCATCTGCTGCACTGGGCCATGCTGTTCGCCGTCGTCAGCGGCATGCTGGAGGCGGCGACCTACCGGCTGGATCCGGCCTGGCGGCTGATCTGGCTGTATCCGGTGGGCACGGCGACGCTGGCGCTGGCCTTCGGTTTCCTGCTCACGCGCCGCGCACTGCTCGGCGGACGCCTGCTCGCCCATGCGCGCCAGTCGCTGGGGCGCGATCTGGATCTCACCCTGCTCGCCTGCGCCGACCGGGCCGACGCGGTCTGGGACAGCCTGAGCACGCGCGTGGCAAGCCAGGAACGCGAGCGCGTGCTGCTGGACATCGGCGCCGGCTTCGGCGCGCGCATGGCGCGCATCGCCCAGGAGCTGCGCCGCCTGCAGCCGCAGTCGCGCCTGCCGCTGGATATCCACCGTGCCCTGCTCGACCTGCGTCTGATGATAGACGCCACGGACCTGGACCTGACCAGCGCCGACGATGCCTTCGTCCTGCTGCGCCGGCATCTGGATCCGGCGCTCGCTGCCGCCGGAATCAGTGCACATTGGGATTTGTCCGCACTGCGCGAACTGCGCCTCGGCGACCGCCGCCGGCTGATGGAACTGTTCCGCTGCCTGGAGGAACTGCTCAGCAACGTCATGCAGCACTCGGCGGCGCGCCAGGTCGCGGTTACCTGCGGCTTCGCCGGCGGCTGGCTGCGCGTCGCGGTCACCGACAACGGCCGCGGCCTGCCGGAGGGCGCCACGCAGGGCCGCGGCCTGGCCAATGTGGCAGCGCGCCTGCGCGCGCTGGACGGCGAGGCCGCATTCTCCACGCCGCCGCTGCATCCGGGCACGCAGGTGGAAATCGCCGTGCCCTGGCGCTGAACGGTGCCGCGGCGTCTTTCCGGCGCGACTTGAACCGGCCGCGCCGCACGCACGCCGGGAACGTCTGGCCGACAGCGTGCGCAGCCCGCGCCGGGCTCTCGCCAGATTTGCGGATGGCGCCGGCGGGTGCCGCGGCTAGGCTCCGGCACGAATGCGCTGCAGCGCCAGCGCGCCACCCCGGCGGCAGTCGCGCTCAGAGCGGCCGCCGCCGCAATCCCGCTTCCTGTCCCGATTCACTGGAAACCCTATGCCCGCCTGTCGCCTGCACCCCATCATGGCCGTACTGCTGCTTACGACCGTCCCGGCGCAGGCCGTGGTGGTGGACAGCGGTCCCGTCGCCATCCCTGTCACCGCAGACGCGAACGGCATCCATCTGAACCTGGTCGACGGCAGCACACTGCCGGCGGGCAGCGATCTGCATATCGTCGCCGACGCCGGCGGCCGGCTGAGCTTCGCCGCCGGCGCGGCGGCGGCCGTCCTGGTCCGCGACGGTGCCGTGGCCTCGCTGGACGAAAGCCTTGCCGTCGCCCCGGCCGCCAGCTACGCCAGCAGCGGCATCCTTGCTCCGGGCCGGCTGCTCGCCGGCGGCGTGCACCACATCGGCCTGCGCTTCGTCGACGAAGCCGGCGGCGCGACGCGCTACGGCTACGTGCAGCTGCGCACCACCGCGCCGCTGGGCTATCCGGCCACACTGCTGCGCTACGCCTATGAAACCGCGGGCGCCGCGATCACGGTGCCGGGCGAATCGCGCCTGTTCAGCGATACCTTCCAGACCTTCACGGCTGATTCCTGCGAGCCCGCCGCCGTGGCCGAACAGGCCGGCAAGGCCGTGAACCCCGGCAGCACCGTGCTGATTCCGGCCGGCGACTGCGAATGGCAGGACGAACAGGTCACCTTCGCCCCCGGCGTCAGCGTGCGCGGCGCCGGCCGCGGCCGCACGATCCTGCGCCGCAAGCTGGCCATGCCGGACTGGACCAATGCTCTGCTGCACCTGCGCTGCGACGGCGGCCGCGCCGGCGGCGTGGCCGACCTTACGCTCATCGGCAATGCCATCGAGGCCGATTTGGACAACGGCATCTGGCTGGACGGCCGCTGCCTGGATTTCACCGTGCGCGATGTCCGCGCCAGCGGCTTCTCCAATGCCGGCATCCAGGTCAGGGGGCACGACCCGCGCGGCGTGATCTACCGCAGCGAGCTGCTGTCGAATTTCCGCTGCGCCGGCGGCTGCTACGGCTACGGTGTGGTGGTCTACAGCGACGCCGATCCGGAGGGACCGCCCATGCCGCCGCTGGCCCTGGGCAGCGCCGACGCGGTATTCATCGAAGACAGCTATTTCGCCGACAACCGCCACGCCGTCGCCTCCAACCACGGCTCGCGCTACGTGTTCCGCCACAACACCGTGCTCACCACGGCACGCACGCGCGGCACCGGCATGATCGACGCGCACGGCGCCGGCAATACCGGGGAACACGGCTCGCGCAGCTACGAGATCTACGCCAACTACCTCGGCGTGGATACCCGCGTCATGCAGACCGCCGACGGCATCGTCATCCGCGGCGGCGACGGCGTGGTATTCGACAACGTGATGCCGTGGATGCCGTACGAGCTGCGCCTGCGCAACGAGGTGTGCAGCGGCACCTACCCGCTGCACGACCAGCCGCGCGAAGTCCACCTGTGGAACAACCGGTTCACGCCGCGGCCGGATATCTACGGCCCGACCGGAGCGGTCTGGGTCGATGCCGCCTGCGTGCCCTACATCGTGGAGAACCGCGACTATTACCGTTTTCCCCGGCCGGGCTACCTGCCCTACGCCTATCCCCACCCGCTGCGCTGAACGCGGCGGTTTTCCTGGGCATCCCGCCCCTCACCGGAACCCGCGCATGAAAATCCGCACTGCCGTTTCTCTCTTCTTCCTGTCCCTGGCCGGCCTCGCGCCGGCGCCCCAGGCCGCAGCCCGGCCCGGCGCGGCGCTGCCCGCTGCCGCGCCGGCGGCGACTTATCCGCTGGTGGTGTCGTTCATCAGCGTCGGCGCCGGCGTGCCCTGGAATTCGGTCGCGCGTTTCAACGTCGTCGTGAACGAGTACGACCAGATGCTGGGCACGCTGGAACGCACAGTCGTGCACTGGGGCCGCGAGGGCGAGTTCGACGTCTGTTTCACCCTGCAGGGACTGCCCGGCGCGCAGGTCCGCGCGGAAATCATCGAGCAGATGCTGTGGCTGGGCGACGACGATCCCTACATCATCGCCACCGAAAACAACCGCTGCGGGCCGTGAAGAGCAACGGCCGCGACCGCCGCAAGGAAGCGGCGGCCGCGGGTTCGGCCGCCGGCCCGCCGCTCAATCGCCGGCAGCGGCCGCTTGCGCCGCCGGCGCGGGGCCGGCGGCAGCTGCCGCCTTTGTATCCCTCTGTGCATTTGCATCATTCACAGCAACCGCGTCCGCAACCGGCGCCGGCCGGCGCTCGTCGGCCGCCGTCACCCGTCCCACCCACAGGGCCGAAGCCAGCGCCAGCGCCGCGGCGATCCAGCCCGCCGTGCCGTAGCCGGCGATCTGGCCACGCGCGCCGGTGCTCAGCAGCAGTCCGCCCAGCCAGGCGCCCAGGCCGGTACCCAGGGACATGATCGCGCTGTTGGCGCTGAGGAAGGCGCCGCGCCGTTCCGGCTGCGGCACGGTGGTCTGCAGCGCCTGCAGCGGCACCATGCGGCTGTTCATGGACACCATGAAGAACGGGAAGAACAGCAGCATGCCGATGAAGCCCACCGCCGCCGGCAGATGGGTCATGAACAGCACCGGCAGCAGCGACAGCGCCACCGCGATGCGGTAGACGCGGTGCTTGCCGTGGCGGTCGGCCAGGCGGCCGACCTGGCGCGAGGTGAAGAACGCCGCCACGCCGCCGGCCATGTACATCCACGACAGTTGCGCCGGATCGATACCGTGGTTGGCCACCAGCACCGGCGAGATGAACGGGATCACCAGCATCTGCGACACCATCAGCAGCAGGGTCAGCGCGAACGCATTGAGATGGCGCGGATGGGTGAACAGCGCGACCAGGTTGGGCAGCACCTCGGCCAGGCTGGCCGGCTGCTGCGCCAGATGCCGGTCCAGCGGCGGCACCAGGCGCGCGGCGCCGGCCAGCACGATCAGCGACAGCGCGGTCAGCAGCCAGAACGGCGCCGACCAGTGGAAATGCGCGCCCAGCAGCACGCCGACCGGCACGCCCAGCACCGAGGCCATGGCGAAGGCCGTCATCACCGTGCCCGTGGCCGCGCCGCGGCGCTGCACCGGGATCACGTCGGCGATGATGGCCATGACGATGGAGCCGAGCACGCCGCCGCCGATGCCGGCGAAGGCGCGCGAGAGCAGCAGCAGCGTGTAGCTGCCGGCCAGCGCACACGCGAGGTTGGACAGGGCGAACAGCGCGTACATGGCCAGCAGCAGGCGGCGGCGGTCGAAGCGGTCGATATAGGTCGCCGCCAGCAGTCCGGAGGCGCCGGCGCAGAGGGAATAGGCCGAGACCGCGGCGGCGAACTGCGCCGGCGAGATCTGCAGCGCCTGCATGATCTGCGGACCCAGCGGCATCATCACCATGAAATCCATGATGAGGGTGAACTGGGTCAGCATCAGCAGCCACAGGAGACGGCGCTCCTGGGCCTGGGGTAATGCGTACATGGGAATCCTTGCGGCGCAGGGCCGCGATGAAGGGGGTTGAGTGAGGCGCGGCGTCTATTTGCCTTCGATCTCCTGCGCCGCGCGGCGCAGGATCGCGGCGATGCGCCGCTGCTCGGCGACGGGCATCACATCGTGCCGGTACAGCGCTGACTTGATCGCGCGGCGGGCCTGGATCAGCTCGGGTATCCAGCCACCGTCGTCGGCTTCCAGCGGGTCCTCGCCGGCCATGGCGCGGCGCACCGAGTCCATGCGGCGCGCGATATGGCGCAGCCGGGCCAGCATCAGGTCCACCTGTTCGCGCTGGGCGGCCAGATGTTCCCGGCCTGCCTCGTCCAGTGCATAGCGCTTGCGGTTGCCTTCCAGCTCGACCGTGACATAGCCGAGTTCCTCGAGATAGGTCAGCGCCGGATAGACCATGCCGGGACTGGGCGTGTAGTAGCCGTTGGAGCGCGTTTCCAGCGCCTTTATCAGCTCGTAGCCATGGCTGGGTTTTTCCTCGATCAGCGCCAGCAGCAGCACCTGCAGATCGTCGGAGCTGAACTTGCGCCCGCGCGCAAAGCCCTCGCCGCCGTCGAAGCCGCCGGGCATGCCGCCGCCCGGTCCGGGCCGGTAGGCACCGCGCCCGCCGCGGCCGCCGCCGGGACGGCCCGCGCAGCGCCGCCAGGCTTCGGGCGGGAACGGCCCCGGCGAAAAAAAGGCGCCGCAATCCTGCGGCCAGCGGCGGTCGTGAGGAAAGAAAGGGTGCGGCATGAGCGGCTTCTGCATATCGAAAGATATATCGAAAGATATATGTCTTACGATATAGCGTCAAGCGCTTCGACAACGCCCGGGCACACGATTCCCGCCACGGATGGGCGTGCTTCCCGGTCGTTGCCACCGTCCGCGGAAGGATTGGCCTGGCGCGCCGCTTCGCTCCGGCATGCATCGGATCGCGCAGGCAGGACCCGCAGGAGCGGACGGCCGTGCCGCCGTCGTGCGTGTCATCGCGAACGGGAACGCCGGCGCCGGCTGCTTGCCCGCGTTGTTTCCGCCCCGGCAAAAAGCGCACCTGCGGAGCCGTGCCGGATACGGGCAGCTAGCGCCGCGCCAGATCGATCTGCACCAGGTCCGATTCCTCGCGCACTTGGTCGAAGACAATCTCGCGGCCGTCCGCAGAAACGTCGAAGTTGTCGATCGCGAAGCCGGAATCGAAATCGGTGAGCTGGCGCTCCTGGCCGCTGTCGAGGTCCACCAGCCAGAAATTGCGGTCGCGCGCGTCGCCCTTGAGTACCACCAGCGCTGTGCTGCCCGGCAGGAACACCAGCCGGCGGGCGCCGCGCGGCAGGACGATATCCGGCAGCGTGCGCACACGCCCATCCGCCGACAATGCGCGGACCGGAAACTGCGGCCCGACCTCGGCACCGTTGTAGACCAGGAAACTGCCATCGGGCGACCAGGCCGCATCGCGTGAATGATCGGCGGTGTAGGGAACGATGGGCGCGCCGTCCAGCGGCACCGTGAACAGCCGGGTGTCATGCCCCTGCTCCGCCGCAATCAGGATCGCCCGGCCGTCCGGCGACCAGGCCGGCGCGCCTTCCACATCGAGACCGGCGGCCAGGATGCGCAGGCCGCTGCCGTCGGCGTTCATCACATGCAGCCGCGTCGCGCCGTCGCGCGCCGCGGCGAAGGCGATGCGCCGCCCGGCGCGGTCCAGCGCCGGGCCCGCGACCAGCCGGCTTTCCCTGTCGTTCCAGAGTTCGGTGACGGTGCCGTCGCGCGTGCCCCGCCGGCGCAGGCCGCTGCCGTTGCCGGCAACGAACAGGAGATAGTCCGGCCCCAGGCGCGGCATGCGGCCGCCGGAGGCCGGCAGCGGGAGGCGCTCGGCGTCGGCCTCGCGCGCGGCGCGCTCCAGCACGGGGACCCGCCACACGCTGGTCCGGGGCGTGGTCCGCGTGGCGATCAGGCGCCGTCCGCCCGCGCCGACGGCCAGCGAGGTGTACTGCTCCAGCCCCTGGCCTATGCGCTGCGGGACGCGGCGGCGCAGGTCCAGGCCGTACAGCCACGGGCCGGAACCGTCCTGCGCCGTGGCCAGGTAAAGCAGCGTCGTCGCATCGATGAACACCGGGTAGGAAACCCGCGCATCGTGCGCGGTGATGCGTTCCGGCGCGCCGCCGCCGGCCGCGATGCGCCAGAGATCCAGCTTGTCCGGCGGGTGGCCCTGGACGAAATAGATGAAATGTCCGTCCGGCGACCAGATGGGAAAGTGGCAATGCACGCCGTAGGGCGCGACGTGGATCTGCCGCCGCGCGGTGCCGTCGATATTGGCCACGAACAGCGGATCGCCGGGTGCGGCCGGGTGAAAAACCAGCTGCTTGCCGTCAGGCGACCATTCCACCTCCGAAGCATCGTCGACAACGTAGGGATGCGGCTCCCCGCCGGCCGCGGCCACCGCCCAGGTATGGATGGATTCCTTGCCGGCGGCATCCCGCAGGCGCCCCCAGACCGTGACTTGTGCCGCGTCGGGCGTGAAGCCGAGCGAACGCGCGGGGTTGTCTATCTCGGGAACCCGGCCCTGGGTGAGGTTGCGGAACTCGCCGCTGCCGACCCGGCCGATCCAGGCATCGACGCGGCCGTCGAGGCGGGCCAGGTAGGCAATCTGGCTGCCGTCGCGCGACAGGGCGACGCCGGGCACCACGCCTTCGGAATCGGTGATGCGGGTGAACTGCGCGCCGGCCAGCGGGTCCTGCCGCACGGGCTCTCCTTGCCGGAAGAAGGCTGCGGCGGCAGCGATTGCGCCAACTGCGGCGGCCGCAACCGCGGCGAGCAGCCGGCGGCTTCGCGCCGGCCTCGGGGTCGCGTCCGCCGTCGCCGCGCGCGCCGCTGTATCGGCCAGCGCTGCAGCGCGCGCGGCCACATCGGGCGCCGCTGTCCCGGCGGGATTCCCCGGCACGAGGTCGGCAACAGGTGCGGACGGCGCCGCAGCCGGCTGTACGCCGTTCAGCCGGTAACCGCGCTTGGGCAGCGTTTCCACCAGGGCGGCATGGCGTTCGTCGCCGCCGGCCCGGCGCAGGTGGCGCCGCAACTGGTAGATGCAGCGCGAGACCGCGTCGTCGCCGACCACCACGCCGGGCCAGGCCTTCTCCAGCAGCTCCTGGCGGGTGACGACGCGGCCGGCCGCCTGCGCCAACACCAGCAGCACCTGCATGACCTTGGGATCCAGCTGCTCGCGGCCGGCGGGGCCGGCCAGCTCGCCAGCGGCCGGGTCAACCTCGAAATCACCCAGGCGATGGCTATGCACGCATGCACTCGATGGTGGGGCGCCGCGGAGGCCGTTATCAGCAGAATATCAACATTCGATCATGGGCACGGACGCCGCCGCCATGCAGCCTGTTGCGCGGGAAAAACCGACAGCAGGAGCGCCCCATGCAAGCCTCGCGTCTGAACAAGCGGCCCCAGGCCATCGCTGCCGCCGTGCTGGCCGTTACCACGGCCGGCACCGCCCAGGCCCTGGTCTTGACCGTAGGCACGCCCATCGGCGCCTGCACCCACGGCACCATCCAGGCCGCCATCAACGCGGCAGAAACCAGCGCCGGCGCCGACACCATACGGCTCACGCGCTCGCTGACCTATGGACCGGAAGCCAACTCGGTCACCACCGGCCAGGAACTCACCATCGAAGGCGGCTATCTCGACTGCACGGCCGCCGCGGACGCGACCAATACCGTGGTCAGCGGCACCGGCGGCGTGACCGACCCGGTCTTCCGCATCACCGCCAATACCGGCGCCATCGTGCGCCTGCGCCGGCTCACCGTGAGCGGCGGCGACGAAGACGGCGCAGGCAGGGGCGGCGGCATCTATTTCCGCGGCGGCGGCATCCTGGAGATCAGCGACAGCCTGATTACGCAGAACAGCGCCGGCTACGGCGGCGGCATCTACGCCGAAGGCACCGACTCGACCACGGAACTGGTGATCGGCGCCAACGTGGCCATCAGCAACAACACGGCGCGCTACAGCGGCGGCGGCGTGGTCGCCGACGGGATCGAGATGTCGATGCTGGAAGCCAACAGCATCCTCACCGGCAACCATGCGCTGGGCAACGGCGGCACCGGCGGCTACGGCGGCGGGCTGCATATCTACTCCGGCAACCGGGCCAGCTACGCCTACATCGGCAGCGGCGTCCCCGCATTCGGCGCGCTCTACGACAACGACGCGATCTACGGCGGCGGCGTGGCGATCGACGGGGCCAACACGGCACGGCTGCAGTTCTACACCACGGATCCGTCGCGCCAGGCCGGCATCCGCTACAACACCGCATCGCTGCGCGGCGGCGCAATCCACGTCAAATCCGCCAATTCCGCCGCCGAGCTGTGGAACGTAACGCTGGACAACAATTCGGCCCCCGACGGCGGCGCGGTCTACGTCGGCGCCAATGCCGGCTTCTTTTTCAATTTCGGCAGCAAGCCGGCAGCGGCGGCGGACTGCCCGATCGGCAAGCATTGCGGCCGCATCGTGCAGAACACCGCCACTACGGGCGCCATCATCTACGGCGAAGACGGCGCGACGCTGCAGCTGGGTTATCTGCCGTCCTCGGCGCCGCCGGATCCGCGCGGCGGGGTGCTGATCCAGGACAACAGCGCGGCCTCGGTGATCGGCGGCGCGGCCGATACCCAGCTGCACCGCGCCGTGTTCAGCGGCAACCAGACCGCCAGCGACCTGATCCAGCAGACAGACGGGCCGCTGCTGCTGTCGGATTCCACCATCGCCGGCAACAGCATCGGCGGCGGCAGCGCGGTCCTGCGCGGCGTGAACAGCGCGCTGAGTCTCCAGCGCTCCATCCTGTGGCAGCCCGGCACTGCGATCCTGTCGCGCGCCGGCGGTTCGGTGACGGCCGAATACCTCGATGCCAGCGAAAACGGCAGCATCGGCGATCCCTTCACCGCGCTCAGCTTCAATCCGCGCTTCATCGACCCGGCGCATGACGACTTCCGCCTGCGTGCCGGCTCCGGCGCGGTCGACCATGCGCCCAGCCTTCCGGGCGACGACCGCGATGCCTATGCCCAGCCGCGCGACGTCGACTTGCCGGCAAAGTTCAACCTGGTCGGCGCGCGCGACATTGGCGCCTTCGAACGCGGCAGCGTGCAGCCGCTGGTGCTCAGCGGCGACTTCGACTTCGCCGACCTGCGCCTGTGGACCAAACTCGCCGGCGAGTGGGACGGCACGCAGAATGTCACGCTCAACGCCGGCTCCGGTTCATGGATGTACAGCAGCAACAGCGCCCCGTCCGACCGGGTGGTGCTGGGGCAGCAGTGCATCCACCTGCCCGGCCCTGGCCGCTACCTGCTCAACGGCCGCGGGCACGCCGGCGGCAATACCTTCGCTTCGCGCGACTACGCGGTGCTGGGCTGGGAATTCCGCAGCGCCGGCACGGAGAACTGCACCAGCGGCGTGGTCAGCGCCGCCGGCGAACTGCGCATAGGCTCGGGAACCAGCTGGGGCACGGCGGCGGCAGCGGCGGTGATCGAAGTGCCGGCAGCGCAGTTCGATTTCGCATCCGCCAGCTCCATCACGATCACGCTGATCGCCGAGGACGGCGGCGTCACCACCGCACACGCGATCAGCGCCTGGTTCGATGACATCACGCTGGAATACCAGGGCGATCTGATCTTCGCCAACGGTTTCCAGTAGACGCTGCACGCGCATGCGCGGGCAGCACCGGGCATTGCTGCTGCTCACCGCAGCAATGCCGCAGTGGCGCAAGTCGCCGGGTGTGGTGATGGCGGCCTGCGGCGTTTCCGCTGGCCGCTGCCGCTCAGCCCTCGTCATCCAGCGGTGCATCCGATTCATCCGGCTCCCTGCCTTCGGCGGCGCGGATCTTTTCTTCCGCCTCGCCATGCGTATCGCTGACGCTGGGCAGCGTCGACGGCGCTTCCAGCAGCAGCGCCGGGTCGATGCGCTTGCCCAGCCAGCGCAGGCCCAGATGCAGATGCGGGCCGGTTGCACGGCCGGTGGCGCCGATCTTGCCGATGGGCTGGCCGCGCTTGACCTCATCGCCGGCGGCGACGTCCAGCGATTTCAGATGGAAGTTCATGCTGACCAGGCCGCCGCCGTGGTCGATATAGACGGCGTTGCCAGTGAAGAAATGATCCGCCGCCAGCACCACGCGCCCATCGGCCACTGCACGTACCGCATTGCCGTCGCCCACCGGATAGTCGCGCCCGCTGTGCACGCTGGCGTGTTTGCCGTTGAAGAGCCGCCGGCTGCCGAAATCGTCCTCGCTGCGCGGCAGGCTCTGCGCCGGCTTGCCCAGCGGCAGGGTGAAGCGCGGCGCGCTGTCGGAGCCCGCCAGCACCTTGCGCACCGCGGCGCTTTCGCGGCTGGCGCGGGCGCGGTCCTCGGCGGAAACCTCGACATAGCGATTGAGTTCCGCCGGAAGCTCCATTTCCACTTCGGGAAACCTGGCATCTTCCACCACCAGCGTGCCCAGATGCTGGCGGCCCTCGCCGTCCCACAGCGCGATCTCGTAGCGGCCCGGCCGCGCGCGGATATCCACCGGGTAGTAGCAGCTGCCGGCAATGGCCGCGTAGCGTTTGCCGTAGATGCCGCAGGTCCTGGCCTGCAACCCGTCCCAGCGCGCCACGCCGCCCTGCGGCGCGGTGACCAGCGACGCGGCGGCCCGCGCCGGCGGCTCGGCCATGGACAGGACCGCGACAAAGGCAAACAGCGGCAATGCGGTATTGCGACTGACAGACATGGCACTCTCCCCTCGCTGGAAATCCTGCAACGTCGAAACCGGCTCCGCCGCGCCTCAGCGGCTGTCCCAGGCCAGCGCGGTGCCGCCGCCCTCCGCGCCGGCCGCGGCGCTGTGCGGCGCGTCGGCCAGCCACGCCGCCGGCGCCAGAGTCAGCCAATAGCAGCCGTGGTCGCGGGTCACGCCGAAACTGCGCTCATTGCTGCGCAGCGCGTCGCGCCGCTGATCGAGCGAGGTGATGACCAGGGCGTATTCGTGGTCGG
The DNA here is from genome assembly GCF_024437735.1 of Tahibacter harae. Taxonomy (GTDB): domain Bacteria; phylum Pseudomonadota; class Gammaproteobacteria; order Xanthomonadales; family Rhodanobacteraceae; genus Tahibacter; species Tahibacter harae. The sequence goes on from NZ_JANFQO010000010.1 coordinate 110,881, forward strand.
AAGCTGCTGCGGGCCTGCGGCCGGCCGCGAACGCCGCCGCATCGTCCTGCGGCAGGTCCGGCACTCCGGGCCGCTGCAGCAGCTGCACATCGGCGAAACCCGAGCGGATCACCTGCAGCAAGCCACGCACATCGCCGCGCACGCCGCCGCTGGACCTGCCGCGCCACAGCGCATAGCCCGACAGGCGCACGCCGTTGCGCGCATGGATCGCCGCCTGCACCTGCGCGGCCAGCGCCTGCGGCGAACGCGCGCAGAATGCCGCCGCCGGGCTGCGCGCCGCCGTGCGCGGTGCCGTGGGCGGCGCGGCCTGCAAGCCGGCATCGCGCGGCCGCGCCGCCGCCGGCAGCCCCGGACACTGCTGGGTAAACATAGGCTCGCCGTAGGCGCCGACGCAGCGCGCGAGGTTCGCCGCCGCGGCGCCGCCCGCGCACGCGGCATACAGCACAGCGGCAGCAAGCACGCTTCTGACGATGACGCGCAGATCCATGGCGGCGCAGTGCTCCGGCGGAAACTGCCGGGAGATCCGCAAAGCCGATGCCAGCCGGAAACCGCGCCGCGGCGCGCTTCGGCACGGTCAGGTCCGTGCAGTCTGCCGGACGGCGCGATGCCGGGAAGCGCAAATCGCAAGATCGCGGACCGGGTTCACAGCGGTCTCACCGGCCGCATGTTCTGGTGGCCGCATCCTTAGCCCGGAACGCCGCCGTGCCCGCCGACGCCGACGACCTGGTCATCGCCACTCCCGCCGGCCTGTATTGCCCCGCCGGCGATTTCCATGTCGATCCGTGGCAGCCGGTGGCCCGCGCGGTCATCACGCATGGACACGGCGACCACGCGCGGCCGGGCATGGGCTGCTACTACACCAGCGCGGCAGGCCTGCCCATCCTGCAATGGCGGCTGGGGGCGCAGGACTACCGCGCGTTCGACTACGGCGAACCGTTCGCGCTGGGGCGCACGCGGGTATCGCTGCATCCGGCCGGGCATGTGCTGGGATCGGCCCAGGTGCGCATCGAGTGCGGCGGCACGGTCTGGGTGGTTTCGGGCGACTACAAGCGCCAGCCCGATCCGACCTGCGCGCCGTTCGCACCGCAGAGCTGCGATGTGTTCGTCACCGAAGCCACTTTCGCCCTGCCCGTCTACCGCTGGCCGGAGACGGCCGCGGTGGCGCGCGACATCGTCGCCTGGCGCGAGGAATGCGCCGCGCGCGGCGAGGCGGCCGTGCTGTTCTGCTATGCCCTGGGCAAGGCGCAGCGGCTGCTGGCGGAGCTGCGCGCGCATACGGACCAGCCGGCGCTGCTGCATGGCGCCATCGCTGCGGGTGTGGAGGTCTATCGCGCGGCCGGTGTGGAGCTGCTTCCGACCGGGACCGTGGCCGAACAGGCCCCGCGCGGCGGCGGTTACGCCGGCGCGCTGGTACTGGCGCCCCCCTCGGCCGCGGGCAGCCCGTGGATGCGCCGCTTCCGCCGCGTGCAGACGGCATTCGCCTCGGGCTGGATGCAGGTGCGCGGCAACCGGCGCCGGCGGCATGTGGAGCGCGGCTTCGTCGTATCCGATCACGCCGACTGGCCAGCCCTGCTGCAGAGCATCGAGCAGAGCCGCGCCCGGCGCATCATCGTCACCCACGGCGCCGGCGACGCGCTGGTGCGCCTGCTCGGCGAACGCGGCCTCGCAGCCGGCACCTTCGACACACGCTTCGGCAGCGAAGACTGATGCGCCGCTTCGTCGCCCTCTACCGCCGTCTCGACCGCAGCACGGCAACGTCCGACAAGCGCGCCGCGCTGGTGGACTATTTCCGCACCGCGCCGCCGGCCGATGCGGCCTGGGCGCTGTGGCTGCTGGCCGGCGGCAAGATCGGCGGCGCCGGGGCGCGCATCGCCGGCAGCGGCGAGCTGCTGGCCTGGATCGGCGAAGTCGCGAATCTGCCCGCGTGGCTGGTCGAGGAATGCCGCGCGCACGTGGGCGACCTCGCCGAAACCCTGTCCCTGCTGCTGGACGATCCCGCCGCCCACGACGACACGCCGCTGCATGTGTGGATCGAGGACCGCCTGCTCGCCGTGGCCGGCCAGGATGCGGCGGCGCGGCGCGAACTCGTGACCGGCGCCTGGGCCGTGCTGGACAGTGAACAACGCCTGGTTTTCAACAAATTGCTCACCGGCTCCCTGCGCGTCGGCGTATCGCAGCGGCTGGTGCAGCAGGCGCTGGCCGAACTCGGCGGCATCGACATTGCGCTGATCGCCCAGCGCATGCTTGGCGCCTGGCAGCCCGGGCCGGGTTTCCTCGCCCAGTTGCTGTCGCCGCAGCAAACCGCCGCGGACCGCGCCCAGCCCTATCCGTTCTTCCTGGCTTCGCCGCTGGAAGCGCCGGCCGGGACGCTGGGCGACATCGGCGACTGGCTGCTGGAATGGAAATGGGACGGCATACGCCTGCAGCTGATCCGCCGCGGCGCGGAGATCGCGCTGTGGTCGCGCGGCGAGGAACGCCTGGACGGCCGCTTTCCGGAAATCGAGGCAGCAGCGCGGCAATTGCCGCACGGCTGCGTGATCGACGGCGAACTGCTGGCCTGGCCGGCCGAAGCCGCGCAGCCGCTGCCGTTCACCGCACTGCAGACCCGCATACAGCGGCGCAAGCCCGGCCCCAAGGTGCTGGCCCAGGCGCCGGCGCGGGTGCTGGCCTACGACCTGCTCGAATGCGAAGGCGAAGACTGGCGCGCGCGTCCGCTGCACCAGCGGCGCGACGCGCTGCAGCAGATTCTCGCCGCCTGCGCCGACCCGCGCCTGCAGCTGTCGCCGGCAGTGGCGGCTGCCGACTGGAGCCAGGCCGCCGCACTGCGCGACAGCGCACGCGAACGCGGCGTCGAGGGCCTGATGCTGAAGCGGCGCAGCTCGCCCTACCAGGCCGGCCGCCGCCGCGGCGCCTGGTGGAAGTGGAAGCTGGATCCGCTCAGCGTCGATGCCGTACTGCTCTACGCCCAGTCCGGCAGCGGCCGCCGCAGCACCTTGTATACCGACTACACCTTCGGCCTGTGGCGGGACGATGCGCTGGTGCCGGTGGCCAAGGCGTATTCCGGCTTGTCGGATGCGGAAATCCTCGAACTCGACCGCTGGATCCGCGCCCATACCACCGAGCGCTATGGCCCGGTGCGCGCAGTGCAGCCGCTGCAGGTGTTCGAGCTGGGCTTCGAAGTGGTCAATCGTTCCAGCCGGCACAAGTCCGGCATCGCCGTGCGCTTTCCGCGCGTCCTGCGCTGGCGCCGGGACAAGACCGCGGCCGAGGCGGACCGGCTGGAGACCTTGCAGGCGCTGGCGCGCTAGCGGCGGCGGCCTGCGCCGCGCCCGCCTGCCATCCCGCGGCACGCCGGCGCAGCGGCACGGCCCAGGCAAGTGCGCAGTCCGTGACAGTCGGCCCCTCGCGAAAACGCTAAAGGCGCCATGCCGGAACCTGCCGGCAGCCAGCTCCCAGCGAGGAAACCGCCATGTCCCTGCCTGTCCGTCCGCGCGCGCAGCGCGCCCTCGCTGCCGCGCTGCTGAGCGTATGCGCCAGCTCGGCGTGCGCGGCGCCGTTCATCTATGTCGCGAACAACCTGACCGACGATATTTCCGTGTTCGACGCCGCCACGCGCCTGCTGGTGGCGACGGTGCCGGTCGGCGACCAGCCGTTCCCCGTCACCATCACCCCGGACGGCGGCCGCGCCCTGGTCGGCAACCGCGGCAGCGGCACGGTCAGCGTGATCGAGACCGCCGGCAACAGCGTGGTCGCGACAGTCACTGTCGGCCAGGGCCCCTACGGCATCGCGGTCAATCCGGCCGGTACGCGGGCCTATGTGGCCAACGTGGACAGCAACGATGTCAGCGTCATCGACCTCGCCGATTACAGCATCGTCGCCACCATCGCCACGCCGGATGCCTCCTTCGTCGCCGTCAATCCCGCCGGCACCCGCGCCTATGTCAGCAACGGCGCAGCCAATTCGATCAGCGTGATCGACACGGCCAGCAACAGCGTCGTCAACACGATTGCCGATGTCGGCATCAGCCCCTGGGCCATCGTGTTCAGCCCCGACGGCAGCCGCGCCTACGTGACCAATTTTTCCGGCGCCAACGTCTCGGTGATAGACACTGCCAGCGACAACGTGCTCACGCGCTGGCCCGTGGGCAACAGCCCGGTCGGCATTGCGCTCAACGGCGACGGCTCGCGCCTGTACACGGCCAACAGCGCCTCGGATACGGTCTCCATCGTCGATACCACGATGGGCTTCCCGCTCAACAATCTGCCGGTGGGCCACCGGCCGTTCGGCGTCGCCGCCGATCCGGACGGGCGCATGCTCTACGCGCTGAATGCGGGCAACTTCGGCAATCCCGGTTCCATCAGCGTGTTCGACGGCGCCGCGAACGTGGTGGTCGCGACCCTGCCGACCGCGGTGTTCTCCGGCGGCGTGACCAACTTTGTCACGCCGTATACGCCGCCGGGCACTCCCACCCATATCAGCGTCATGCCGGGCGACCGGCGCGTGACCTTGAGCTTCAATCCGCCCTTCTCCGACGGCGGCCGGCCCATCACCGGCTATACCGCCACCTGCGGCGCGCAGAGCGGCAATGCGCCGGTCCCGCCCGTGGTCGTGACCGGGCTGACCAACGGTATCGCCGTCACCTGCCAGCTCTACGCCAGCAACGACCGCGGCAATGGCACGCCTTCACCGCCGTATCTGGTGACGCCGGCGGCGGTGCCCGGCGCACCGACGATCACCGATGTTGCTGCCGGCAATGCCAGCGTGACGGTCGCCTTCGATACGCCGGCAAGCAACGGCGGCGCCGCGATCACCGGCTACACCGCGAACTGCGGTGCCGGCAGCAGGACCGGCCCGGCATCGCCGCTCACCGTAGAAGGCCTGCCCAACGGCCAGGCCGTGCAGTGCAGCGTGTACGCGAGCAATGCCAGCGGCAACGGCCCCGCTTCGGCGCCGTCCGCCGCAGTGACGCCCATGACCGTACCCGCCGCGCCGGTTATTGCCGCCGCCGTGCGTGGCGACGGCACGGTAAGCCTGTATTTCGATCCGCCGGATGCCGGCGGCGGCGATATCAGCGGCTATCACGCCTATTGCCAGCCCGGCGACCTGATGCTGGTCGGCATACAGCCGCCGCTGGTGGTGGAAGGCCTGGACGACAACAGCGTGTACAGCTGCACGGTCAGCGCCTACAACCAGGTCGGCATCGGTGCGGCATCCGCGCCCGTGCTGGTGCAGCCGCGGCCGGCGACGGATCTCGCCGTCAGCGTCAGCAACGAGGTCGACTTCATCCGCGGCGGCAGCAACATCGTCTACCACATTGCCGTAGCCAACCAGAGCACCACCGGCGTGACTGGCGCGCGCATCACGGACAGCACCGCAGCCGACGTGGGCGCGCTGCAATGGACCTGCGCCGGCAGCGGCGGTGCGCAATGCCCGGCCAGCGGCACCGGCGATATCGACTTCAACGCCGACCTGCCCGCCGGCAGCAGCCTGCTGATCGCGCTGAGCGTGAACGTGCCGGCGCTGCCGGAAAGCGCGCTGACCAATACGGCGACAGTCAGCGTACCGCCCAGCTGGCGCGATACCGACAGCAGCAACGATACGGCCAGCGACGGCCCGGATGTGCGCGGGATCTTCCGCGGCGGGTTCGACTGAGCCGCTGCCCGGCGTCCAGGCGGGCGACGGGCAGCGGCTGGCCCGGGCGCTGGAGAAACTGGCGGGCGGCCCGGCCTGACCTTGGTGCACCGGGCGTCATTCCGGCGCGCGCTCCGCTCCGGGCGCAAACACCGCTTCGGCCAGCTGCCGCAGACGGATGCGCTTGCCCACGCTGCGGCAGAAATAGCTGATTTCCAGTTCGCGCTCCTGCCGCAGCAGGACATGGCGTTCGGGCTCCGGTGCGCCCGGCTGGTGAATCGTCTCCTCGATCACCAGGGTCATTTTCTGCGTATGGCCCTGCCCCGCTTTTTCTATCCTGTGCGCGGTCACGTAGAAGCCCAGCGTCGCCTTGACCCCGGTCACGCGCCTGACCACGCCGTCGACGACGCGGAAGTTTTCCGACGTCTCCACCGCGCTGCGGAACGGCGAATCCGGCGTGACGCGGGGCTGGAACAGGCGCTGGTTGCCGGCCATGTACAGCAGCGCGTAGGGAAGATTCGAGGTGCTGACCTCGCGGTAGAACTGGCCTTGCTGCTGGCGGAAGGCCTCCAGGATCTTGCTGAATTCGCTGTCGGACAGGCGCAGGCCGAGGAAGCGTTCGGCCTGCCATTGCACCAGGTCGGCGAATTCCACCAGATGCGCGATGATGGCCTGTGCCGAGGCGGACGGCCGGGTCTTGCTCTTGCCGCCGAAACTCTTCGGATTGGCCAGCGTGCAGGCTTCGTATTCGGCGGCGTCGTAGTCGGCTATGCCGGCGACGGACGTGGAAGCATGCCGGGCGTAGAGCGGCATGGCGCGGCCGGCCGCATCGACTTTCCGGTCCGAATCGAGATTGATGATATGCAACGGGTTGTCGCACTCGGGACAGACGGCGTAGTGCCTGGGGCCGTTGTTGTTCTGGTACCACGGCCATTTCTTGCCAGTCGCGTCGTGGAATTTTTCGGCGGTCAGCTGCAGGGGCGGCTCGCGGCCCTGGCGCAATTTGAAAATATCCACTGATTGATTCCGTGGTCCGGTCCGGGATCTGCGTCTGCGCGGCATCTTAGCAGGCATGGAACAGCCCGCCGGGCGCAGTTTCGCCGCGGCGCGGCGCGCATGCCGGCACGGGCATATCCGCCGCAACCGGGCAGGGTTTCGGTCGTTGCCCATGCCGTGCAGCCCGCCAGCGCATTTTGCAATTGGGCGACCGCGACATCGTGCACTGGCGTCGCCGCGACAACGCGCTGCGGCGGCACACACCGCCGGCTGCGCTGGCACGGCCTGTGCGGGAATTCCGGCATGAGCCCGCAGCAGTCCGCCACGCAAGCGCCGCACCGCAGCGCCGCCAAACCCCAGGAGATACGCCATGCCCCGCCTGTCTGCCATCGCCCTGCTCGCTGCACTGGCCGGGCTGGCCGCCTGCCAGCCCGAGCAGCCGAACGATATGCCGCGGTCCCGCTCGCCGCTGGCCAGCGACAACACTCCGAGCAAGGCTGAACCGCCGCAGTCGCCCGCGCCGTCCAATGACAATCCCAATCCCCAGGGCCAGGTCGGTCTGGTACCGCGGGCGCCGCCGGTGAACGAATCCCGCGACAGCGATCCGGCCGACAATTCGCGCAACCCACCGCAGCAGCAGCGCGAAGATGCGCTGGCCGCCTGCCGCCGCCAGCCGACGGAACAGCAGGAAGCCTGCCGCCAGCGCGTGGAACAGGCGCTCACTACCAGCAATTCCCGGAACGCGGACGAGCAGCAGCGATGAGCGGCGCAAGCACCGCGGCGCGCGGCTGAAAGGCGCAAACGCCCATGCCGGAAGGCCCCTCCATCGTCATCCTGCGCGAGGAGGCCGCGCATCTGGCCGGCATGCGCATCACCCATGTCTCGGGCAATGCGCGCATTGACCTCGGACGGCTGCAAGGACGCACCATCGTCGCCCTGCGCTCCTGGGGCAAGCATTTCCTGATCGAACTGGACGGCTTCAGTGTGCGCGTGCACTTCCTGCTGTTCGGCAGCTACCGCATCGACGAGCGCCGCGACAATATGAAGCCGCGCCTGAGCCTGCGCGGCGCCGCCGGCGAGCTGAATCTGTATGCCTGTTCGGTGCGGCTGATCGAAGAACCGCTGGACCAGGTCTACGACTGGCGCGTCGATATTCTTTCCGAGCGCTGGGACGCCGCCCTGGCACGGCGCAAGCTCGCCGCGCAGCCGGCGCTGCTGGCCTGCGACGCCGTGCTGGACCAGGACATTTTCGCCGGCGCCGGCAACATCATCAAAAACGAGGTGCTGTTCCGCATCCGCCTGCACCCGCTGTCGCAGCTGGGCGCGATGCCGGCGCGGCGGCGTGCCGAGCTGGTGCGCGCGGTGCGCGACTACGCCTTCGATTTCCTGGCCTGGAAGAAGGCCTATGTGCTCAGGAAACACTGGCAGGTGCATGCGCAGCGCCGTTGTCCGCGCTGCCAAATACCGCTCAGCTTGGCCGTGCTGGGCAGGACGCGGCGGCGTTCGTTCTTCTGTGCGCAGTGCCAGGTGCTTTATGCGGATTCTTCACACGATGCGCCACCAGACGCGGCACAGCCGCGGTCCGCAGCCGTGCGGCGGAACCGGTCTGCGCCGCGCCAATCGTCCTGAGCGTGCGAAGCACAGACGGCGCCGCTGACGCGCTGCACAGAGTGCGATACGCAATCGCACGCCTGCAGGCACTATCGCGGCGGCAGCGCAGAGCACCCGCTCCGTACCTGCGGAGCATGCGAGAAACCGGCTGCCGATACGGCGAATCAGGCGACTTGCACGCCCGCCACGCAACAAATGCCGCTACGCAAGCCAAACCGGCACAGGCATGGAATATGCCCTGCTCTGCGCAACGGGCTGGACGCGGTGTCCGGCTCGATTGTGCTGGGGAGACATCATGGAACGAAGCTACAGCTCTGCACCGCTCGCCGTCGAAGCAGCTGCCGCCGTCACGGCCGCGCCGCTTTCCGCCGTGTCCTGGGGCGCCGTACTCGCCGGCGCCGCAGGCGCGGCCTCGCTGTCGCTGGTGCTCGCGTTTCTCGGCGTGGGCCTGGGCATGTCCAGCATCTCGCCCTGGGCCGGCAGCGGCGCCAGTGCCGAGGCCCTGGGCGTGGGATCCATCCTGTGGATCACGCTGACGCAGATTGCCGCGGCAGCCGTAGGCGGCTATCTGGCGGGACGGCTGCGCACGCGCTGGCGCAGCACTCACGGCGACGAAGTCTTTTTCCGCGATACCGCGCATGGCTTTCTCGCCTGGTCGGTGGCGACCCTGGCCACGGCGGCCTTGTTTGTCTCGGCTATTGGCGGCATCGCCGGCGCGGGCCTCAAGGCCGGCGGCGCGGCCCTCGGCGGTGCAGCAGGCGCGATGGGCGGCGCTGCGACCGCCATGGCCGCCGATGCAACAAACGGCACCGATCCCACCCGCGACTATCTGCTGGATACCCTGTTCCGCCCCGGCGCCGCTGCACCCGCCGCTGTGCCCATGGACGGCAGCACAGCGGCGGCGCCTGACAGCGGCGCAATGCGCCGCAACGGCGAGGCCGCGCGCATCTTCGCCAACGCCGCGCGCAACGGCGCCCTCAGCGCCGAAGACACGCGCCATCTCGGCCAGCTGATCGCCGAACGCACCGGACTCAGCGCCGCGGAAGGCGAGCAGCGCGTGCGCGATGCCTACGCAGCCTGGGAAAAGACCAAGGCTTCGGCCAAGGAAGCCGCGGACAAGGCGCGCAAGGCGGCTGCCTACGCCGCGCTGTGGCTGTTCATCGCGCTGCTGGGCGGCGCCTTCTTCGCCAGCTATTTCGCCACCTGGGGCGGCCGCCGCCGCGATGTGGTGGACTGAAACGGCGTAAATCGCCGCCTATTTTTCAACGAGTGGAGAAAGCCAATGCGATCCATCCTGCTGCTACTGCTGGGCGTGCCGCTGCCCATCGTCATCCTGATCGCGCTGTTCGTGCGCTGATCCGCGCCGCCGGCCGGGCCCGCCATCCTGCGGGCCCCGCCGGCACCGTTTCGGCAACAAGCCGGCATCTGCACACGGCTGCGCCGTCATCGGACACGGCTCTGCGCGCCGCGTGGCTGTTGCGCCACCGGCGCAACTCGCACCAGCGCTGATTTCCGCGAGTACCGCATAGCCACGCTTCTCGGTCCGGCCGGCCGCCGCAATACTCCAGCCCGCACACACTCCGCGCTTACAACCCGCGCGCTAGATTGCAGTGTCCCTGGCGACCCGCAGGACTGCCCCCGGGCTTGCGCCGCAACGGTCTCGGCTGTGCGCGCGTATCCGTCTCAGCTACAGGAGCCTCCCCATGGTGAACAAGAACACGATCTGTCTCTGGTACGACAACGACGCCCTGGACGCCGCCACCTTCTACGCCAGCCTCTTCCCGGACAGCGCCGTGGGCGCGGTGCACCGCGCGCCGGGCGACTATCCTTCGGGCAAGCAAGGCGATGTGCTCACCGTCGAGTTCACCGTGCTGGGCATTCCCTGTATCGGGCTGAACGGCGGCCCGGTGTTCAAGCACAGCGAGGCGTTCTCGTTCCAGATCGCCACCGAGGATCAGGCCGAGACCGACCGGCTGTGGAACGCCATCGTCGGCAACGGCGGCCGCGAGAGCGAATGCGGCTGGTGCAAGGACAAATGGGGACTGTCCTGGCAGATCACGCCGCGGGTGCTGATCGAGGCCATCGCCAATCCGGACCCGGCCGCGGCCAAGCGCGCCTTCGACGCCATGATGACCATGCGCAAGATCGATATCGCCACGATCGAGGCGGCGCTGCGCGGCTGAGCGTCCGGCCGGATGCGGCGGCCGGCTCCGGCATGGCCGCACCGGCCGCCGGTGCGATGCGATCCATCGTCGCTTCGCCATCGGCGCAGCGGCAGCCAGCGGCATGTCTACAAAACCATTTTGCAGCCTTGTCCCTGGCACGGGCGCAGCACAACGAAGCCGCTTCGTTTACGGCTGCGTACAGAAGCCCGCAACGCCACCGCACTCCGCCGCCAGCCTGTAGCCGTCTCCGCGGCGGATCAGTACCGCAACGCCTGTCGCCGGCACGCAGCAAAAAGCAACAGCACGCAAAAAAAAAAACCGGGCGGCGTCTCGCGACGCCGCCCGGCCGGGCGCTACCAGCTAGCGCCGCGTCTTATTGGCAGACGTACGGCGACGGCTCGAACTTGTCGCCGAACACGTAGTCTGCATCGCCCACGCGCACCGTATCCAGCCAGAAGCCGCCGTAATCGGTGTTGGCATCGCTGGATACGCGCCAGCGCACGATCACGTTCTGGCCGGCATAGGCCGCCAGGCTGCTGCTGAACGGCTTGAACACCACCTGGCCCGCCGGCGTGTCGTTGGAGCCGGAGTTGGAGCTGGCCGTGCTGGCGCCGTTGAACGCGCCGTGCGAGGCGGCGTAGCCGCACAGGTTGCCCGGCGGGTTGCCGGTCTGGGCGAAGGTGCTGGGATAGCCGCCGGCCGGCGGCAGATCGGTCCAGGTCGCGCCGTCGTCGCTGGAGACTTCGACCACCACGCCATCCCATTGCGATTCGAGGTTGTAGCGGGCGTTGTAGGCCAGCACGGTGTTGGCCGTCACGGCCAGCTTCTCGGTGTGGATGGCGGCGCAGTTCGGGCCGCTGGAGCCGGCCGGACCGCTGTGATAGCTGTGCGTGCCATCGGCGGCGGCGGTGTCGGCGATGATCCAGGAACCTTCCAGGCGGGCGTAGACCTTGGTGTCCGCGTCGTCGAGGTAGCTGCGCGGATCCGGACCGGCGGCGCCGCTGGGCGTGGCGCCGATGATGCCGGAGGAACGATCGTTGCCGAAGGCGTCGGTCGCCACCGCCTTGTAGAAGTACGGATGGCCGTTGTCGACGGTGGAGTCGGTCCAGTTCGGGCTGGCCAGGTTGGAGACGATGGTCTGCGGCGCGGTGAACGCGGGCGAGTCGCTGCGCAGCAGCCTGTACGTGATCGCGCTGGACGCCGGGCAGGACGAAGTACTCGCCGCCCAGTTCACCGTGACGCCGCAGGTTGCGCTGCGGCCGTTGGCACCGGTGATGCCGAAGCTGGATGGCATCAGGCTGCAGGTATCGGCCGAGATCACATCCACGCAGGCCGAGGCCGTGCCTTCGACATCGTTGCTGATGCCGCGCACCTTGTAGGCGTACTGGTAGCCGCCGATGGTGCGGTCATCCAGCAGCGGCGAAGCCGCGCCGCTGGCGACCAGGCGGAAATCGCCGGCGGCCGCCGTGGCGCAGGTGCCGTTGGCGCGATACAGCTGGAAGCCCTGCGCACCGCCCGCGGCGGCGAAGCCGATGCCGACACCGGCGGCGCCGTTGCTGGCCACTGCGACGCTGGTCGGCGCGGCGAAGGCCGCGCCGTCAGGCAGGCCGAAGGCGCCGGACACGGCCAGGCCGTAGCCCTGGCGGTCGGACAGTTCCGAGCCGTTGCCCGGCACCGCCGTGCCGATCACGCGGAAGGTGTAGGCGCCGGCCGCCGGCGCAGTCAGGCGCACCTGCTCGACCGTGTTGACCGCATCGGCGCTGCCGCCGGTGGTGGACACGCCGCCGGCGAACACGTTGCCGCGGTAGACGGTGCCGCCCGGCCCGGTCACTTCCAGGTCAAGGTTGTTGACCAGCATCGCGGCCGAACCCGGCACGCCCGGCAGGTCGTACCAGGTTAGGGTGGCGCGCAGCTCGGCGCCGGCGGCCACGTTGTTGATGGTGTAGCTGTGGCTTTCGCCGGTGCTCAGGCCGCTGGCGTTGGTGCGCTCGAACAGGCGCAGGCGGCGCGTGTCGTCGCCACCGGTCAGGGTGTTGGAGAACCACAGGTTGCCGTCCAGCCAGGCGCGGCCCCAGCCGGTGTCCATGGTCGGCCAGTTGTCCAGCACGCGCGTGCCGTTGAGCAGCACGGCCTTCATCACCACGCCGCTGGGATTGAGCGTGTCGTTGGGATTGCGCGCACCGCGCGGATAGAAGCCGTCGGTGAAGAACTGGCGCACCAGGGCGGCGTTGCCGGAGATGGTCGGCGTGGCCATCGAAGTGCCGCTCTTGGTGCTGGTCACCGGCGCCTGCACGGTCGCGGTGATGCTGGTGTCGCCGGCGGAGGAGACGATGGACGTGCCCGGCGCCATGATGTCGGGCTTGATGCGGCCGTCCAGCGTCGGACCGCGGCTGGAGAAGGCCTGCAGCGAGGTGCTGCCGCCGTGCAGCAGCGCGCCCACGGTCAGCGCATTCTTGGCGTTGCCGGGCGAGCCGACCGAGCTTATGCAGACCGCGCCGACGACGTTCTCGGCCGGACAGCCTTCGGCTTCGCTCAGGTCGCCGTCATTGCCGGCGGCGATCACTACCAGCAGGTCTTCCTTGTCGCGCGTGACCAGGTCGACGTCGGCATCGCTGCTGTCGTAGTCGCCGAAGGTGGTGCCGCCCCAGCTGTTGCTGTGGATGCGTGCGCCGCCGGCGTTGGCCTGGCGCAGCGTATTGGGCCAGTCGTTGATCTGCAGGCAGCCGGTGGAATCGTTGCCGATGTCCTGGAACAGAAGCTGGGCATTGGGCGCCATGCCGTCGGCGAGGTCATGGTTGGCCGCCAGCGGCGTGGACGCAGTATAGGTATTCGCACCGAAGGTGCCGGCGGCATCGCCGGCAACCGAACCGTTGACGTGGGTGCCGTGGAAGCCGGTGGGCGCGCTGGTCGGACGGCAGCGCAGGTTGTTGTCGCCGGTGGTCGCGCCGGGCTGCACCCAGTAGGCGAACACCTTGTTGTTGGCGAAGGTCGCGCCGGTCGCCGGCGGCACCGGGGAGCTGCCCGGCGTGATCGCGGTGACCGGGCCGCTGCCCTTGTCCAGGGTGGTGAACCAGGCTTCGTCGGCGTCCAGGCCGGAGTCGGCCACGGCGACGATCTGGCCGCTGCCGAAGATCTGGTGATCCCACAGCGGCGCCGGGCCGCAGATGGCGCCGTTGCCGGCGCAGGCGCCGGTGGCATTGCCCTGCAGCGCGGCGACGGAGCCCGCGTTGCGCAGCTGCGGTTCGGCCCAGGGCGCGATGAACTGCACCGCATCCAGCGCGCTGGCGGCGACCAGCGCCGCGTCGATGTCGCCGGCCTTGACCGAGAAGCGCACGCGGCGCGGCGCATGGGCGTCGTTGCTTACGTTGAGCACTTCGACATCGGCCACCGCGCGGCGCAGCGCCGCGGTCACTGCGGCCGGGTCTTCGCCGAGGAAGGTTTCGATTTCGAGGTTGTAGCGCGCGTCGCCGCGGTCGCGCAGGCCGGCGCGCTTGCTGCTCCACAGGCGCGGATCGATCTTCAGGCCCGGCGCGACCGCGCCGGCCCAGCGCACGCCCGCCGCGGCGCGCACGCCGCCGAGGTCGGCGCCGTTGAGGCGCACGTAGTAGGCATTGTTGGGCACATAGCCGAGGAAGGTGACGCCGGCGGCTTCCAGCGCGCGGCGCGCCTCGGCGTCGGCCTTGCCGAACTGCACGATCGCGTAGCGCGGCTGCGCCGGTATGCCGGCGAGGCCGTCCACCACTGCGGCGGCGTCGATATGCTGGCGCAGCGGATCGAAGATGCCGGCGCGCAGCAGCAGGCGGCTGGCATCGCCGGCGGCGGCAGCCACGGCCTGGGGCGACGGCGGCGACGGCGCGACGGCGCGGGTTTCGACGGTGGCGGCCTGCGACAGGCCCGACAGGACTAGCCCGACCGCGAGGGCCAGGGACTTTTTCGCGAACGACGAGGACATTTCGACTCCTGCTACTACAGTGCGGCAACGGCACGGGAATGCTGGCGCGACACGCGGTGGTCGCCTCATCCGCGCCAGAAGAGCCGGAATCTAGCCGCGCGCGGCAGCGCCGCCCTGGACGGCGGCGGACAGGAGCACAGTGGACTGAACAAAGCCCTTGCCGCGTCCAGTAAACGGGTATCGCAGACGAAAGCGGCCAGCCCGGCGACCGAGGCGAGAGCGGCGCATGGCCGGGCCCGCAGACGGAGCGGACTCAGAAACGGTAGCCGAGGCTCAGCGAGTAGTAGCGTCCGACGGGATCGTCGAACAGCACATTGTAATTTGCGGAATCCGCATTGTTGTATACCGGCTTGCGGTCCAGCGCATTGAGCACGTTGAAGGCGGCGTTCCAGTGCGCCGAGCCTTCGTAGCGCAGGCCCAGGTCCAGCGTGGCGAAGCCCGGCGTGCGGCAGGGGGCGTCCTGTGCGCAGCTGAGCGTGTCGCCGGCGAATTTGGTGTTGCGGTAGGCGCCGATGTAGGTGACGTTGGCCGTCGCCGTCCACGGTGCGCGGCTGAAGTCCAGGCCCAGCCGCGCGCGCAGGCGCGGGTTGGAGTCGTAGCCCAGCAGATGGATGGGCGCGGCGTCGTCGCGGGTCTGCGCTTCGCGCCGGTCGGCGTAGGTCGCGTCCAGGCGCGCGATCCAGTCCGCGCCGCCGCTCTGCAGGAAACGGTACTGGCTGGCCAGGTCCACGCCGCGGGTCTGGGTGCGGCCCAGGTTCACCGGATAGCGCCGCAGCCCGATCAGGCGCCCTTCCTTGTCGTGCTGCAGGAAACCGGGGAACTGCTCCGGCTGCTGCAGCGCATATTCCAGCGGCAGCACGCTGATCTCCTGCTGGCGCCGGATGTCGTAGAGATCCACGCCCAGGCTGAAATCCTCGTTTGGCGTGTAGACGAAGCCCAGCGTGTGGCTGCGCGAGGTCTCCGCTTCCAGCCCGCGCGGATTGCTGCCGGAAAAGATGCGCAGGCGGCATTCGATGCTGTTGCTCTCCAGCGCGAACGGCGTGTCTATCACCTCGGCGCAGGGTCCCAGTTCCGCCGGCACCTGCAATTCGCGCTGCTCGCTGAGCACGGTGGGACGGTTCAGATCCAGCAGCGACGGCGGCCGGTAGCCCTCGGCCGCGGTCGCGCGCAGCAGCAGCGACTCGGCCGCGCGCCAGCGCAGGCCCAGCTTGGGCGACACGGCCGAGCCCACCTGCTGGCTGCGGTCGAAGCGCCAGGCCAGCTCGCCGCTCAGGCGCGGACTCAACGGCAGCTCCAGCTCCGCATAGGCCGCTGCGCTGTTGCTGCTGGCGCGCTGCACGTAGCTGCGCTCGCCGAACAGGCGGTCGTCGGATTGCAGCAAGGGATCGGGCACGTCCTTGACCTGGGTGTGGCGCGCCTCGGCGCCCAGGCCCAGCATCGCCGCGCCGGCGGGCATTTCCCACAGCGGACCGCTGGCGCTGACGACGAACTCGGTCAGGGTGGAACGTCCCTTGCGCCGCAGCGTCGGCGACAGCTGCGCCAGCGCGTCGGCGGCGTTCGGCCCGCCCAGGCGGTAGCGGCCCTCGTCGAACAGGCGCAGCACTTCGCTGGGCTTGAGGAACCCTTCGATGCGGTCGCTGACACCGTTGCCCTGCAGCGAGAGATCCGCATTCCACTGCCAGTCGCCCCAGCGCCATTTGCCGCCCAGGTCCAGCGCGTGCGACAGCGATTCGGTGGTCTCGCGGATGGGCCCCACGTCGGCGAAGGAATACAGCACCAGCACGGTCGCATCCGGCCGCGGGCTGCCGTCGGTGCCGGGCGGCAGCAGCAGGCCCAGCGCGAACGGCGCGGCTTCCTGGTGCTGATCGACCTTGGCCAGGCGCATTTCCGCATGCAGTTCGGCTGCGGCATCCAGCTCGCGGCTGGCGCGCAGGAACAGCGAGCGCACGTTCTGGCCGGTCTGGATGGTGGTGTATTTGGCCTCGTCCAGGCGGCACAGGCCGTCCTCGTCCTGCAGCCGCGGCGCGCAGCCGGGCACCGGCGCCAGGCCGGCCTCGCCCTTGGAATCGACGTAGAGGTAGTTGCCCGGAAACGAATACAGGCTGCGGCTGTCGCCCAGGCCCTGGCCGCGCCGGTCCAGCGTGTACCAGTCGCGCCCGGCGCCGGTCAGCGGCTCGCGCTCGGACCAGTCCGCATGCAGCAGTACGCGCACCGGGCCCTGGCCTGCGCCCAGCGTGGCCGAGGCGCCGCGGCGCTGGGCGTCGCCGCGGCTGGAGACGCCGTAGTCGACGCTGGCCTGGGCGCCGTCGAAGCTGCGCCGCAGGATGATGTTGATGACGCCGCCGATGGCGTCGGCGCCGTAGATGGCCGAGGCGCCGTCGCGCAGGATTTCCACGCGCTCGATCAGGCTCAGCGGGATCGCGTTCAGATCGACCACCTGCCCTGCCCCGCCCAGGGTCAGGCCGTAGGGCGCGAGGCGGCGGCCGTCGACCAGCACCAGGGTGGCGCGCGCGCCCAGGCCGCGCATGCCCACGGTGGAGGCACCGGCCGCACCGCCGTAGGCATAGTTCGCCGCCGGCGAGGCCGCCATCACTTCCGGCCGCATCGCCACCTCGATCGCCGGCTGGGTGCGCAGCACGTCGATCAGGCTGCGCAGGCCGCTGCGCTCGATTTCCTCGCGCGTGATGACGCTGACCGGCGAGGCGCCCTCCCATTCGGCGCGGCGGATATGCGAGCCGGTGACCTGCACCGGCGTCAGCGCCGTGGCGGCCGCGGCGGTCGTCTCCGCCGTGCGTGCGCGCGGCGGCACCTGGCGCGGCGGCAGCAGCGGCTTGGCCGCGGGCCGCGGCTTGAGCACATAGGTATTGGCATTGACCGGCTCGGCGATCAGCCCGCTGCCGTTGAGCAGGGCGGCGAGGGTTTCCCGCGCCGGCGTGCGCGCGGCGACGCCGCTGCTGCGGCGGCCGGAGACCAGGGCGGCGTCGAACAGGATTTGCAGCCCGCTCTGGCGCGCGAACGCCGTCAGCGCATCGCCCAGCGGGCCGGGTTCGATGCGGTATTCGATCGCCGCCGGCACGTTTTCCGCGCGCAGGGGCACCACCGGCGCTGCGCACAGCGCCGCCAGCAGCAGTCCCTTGCCGTGGCCCGTCCGGAAGCGGCGTCGTGTCACCGGGTCATTGGCGCTCGCAGCACGATTTCGCCCTCAGCCTCGCGCTCGGCCCGCAGCGACCAGCCGCTCTGCAGGGCCTTGATCAGCGCCTCCTGGTCGCCCGCATGGAACACGCCGCTGACGGCAATGCGGCCCAGGGCCGGCTCGCCCAGGCGCACCTGCACGGCGGAATAGCGGTTCATCTCGCCGACCAGGTCGGCCAGGGCGCGGTCCTTGAACACCAGTTCGCCGCGCGGCCAGCCGCGCGCCGCGTCGATGTCGGCCTTGCCCGCGGCGATGCCGCCGGCGGCGTCGATCTGTGCCTGGGCGCCGGGCTTGAGCACGGTCGGCGCACCGGCGCTCTGCGGCGTCTCTATCGCCACCTCGCCTTCGAGCAGGGTGACCAGCACCTGGTCCGGCTGGCGGCTGACCTGGAAGCGCGTGCCTATGTCGTGGATGGTGCCGTTGGCGGCATAGGTGACGAAAGGACGGCCGGGCTCGGCGGCCACGTCGATCTCCACCCGGCCGCGCTCCACCGTGAGCGCGCGCCGCTGCGCGCTGTAGCGCACGCTGATGGCCGAGTCCGTATCCAGCAGGGCGCGCGTGCCGTCGTCCAGGCGCACCTCGCGCCGCTCGCCCAGGCGCGTGTCGTAGCGCTGCTCGCCGGCGCCGCGCCAGTACACACCGGAGACCAGCGCGGCCAGCGCGACCGAAGCGGCCAGCGCCGCCCAGCGCCAGCTCCGCCGCGAACGCTGCGCCGCGGCATCGCGCAGGGCGGCGCGCGCGGCGGCACCGATCAGGGCGTCCTGGGCCAGTTCGCGCACGCGGGCGTGCAGGTGCTCGGCGCGGACGTAGCCGGCGCGGTTGTCCGGGCTGGCCTCGCACCAGGCCTCGAACGCGGCCTGATCGGCCGGGCCGGCCTCCGGCGAGGCCAGACGCGCCACCCAGCCCTCGGCGCTGTGCGGCAGGTCCGCGGCTTCCGTGCTGATGTACTCCAGTTTCATGTCGTCTCCGCGGCGCGGGCCGCCTTCTTGTCCACCCGTTCGCGCAGGGTCGCCAGCGCCTTGGTTATCTGTTTCTCGACCGCCTTGACCGAAATGCCGCAGTGGCGGGCAATCTGGGTATAGCTCAGCCCCTCGATGCGGTTGAGCAGGTAGATCTGCCGGCAACGCTCGGGCAACTGCAGGATAGTTTCGCGGATCAGGGCCAGTTCCTGTTGGTCCGCAATGCGCTTTTCGTGCGGTACATCGGACGATGGCAGGTCGACGATCCCATCGTCCAGGCTCAGGTGGGCGCCGTCGGCCCGGGTCGCGCCGCGCCGGCTGCGGTCGTTGAACGCATTCAGGGCGATGCGGAACAGCAGCGGCCGCCAGGCCTCGACCGGCTCGGACTCGCGGTAGCGCACCAGGCTGAGGAAGCTTTCCTGGGCGATGTCCTCGGCATCCGCCTCGCACGGGGTCAGGCGGCGCAGGAAACCCAGCAGGGCCGCGCGCTGGTCGGAGACGAAACGTTCGAACTGCGCCGTTTTCGGCAGCGACGGGATCAGCGCGAGGGTCGGTTCGGGACGGCTCATCGATCAGCTGGGAAGAGGCACGGCGGCGCAGGGTGCGGCAAGGGAGCCTAGCGGCTCGGTCCGGCCGGATCCAGCAAGAATAACCGCAGTCGAGACACTTGTTCACTGCCGCAGCGGCGGCGGCCTGCCGGGCCTGCCCGGCGGCGGCTGTACGTACCGGAGCGTCCGGTACGGCCGGAAAATTGTCCGTACAGCAGAGGTAGGGGGGTAGGCCCTGTGCTGCGTAGTACCCGCCGAGGACGCCGATCGCCGCGGAGCGTGGGGCTTCGTGATCCGTCCAGAGGGAAAGCCATGAGTGCCAGCGACAAGATTTCCGACCTGACCGGCAAGGCGCGTATCCGCAACGCCGCCCTGCACCTGTTCTCGGTGCGCGGCTATGCCAACACCTCCCTGCGCCAGATCGCGCACCGCGCCGGCGTCTCGCTGTCCCTGGTCACGCATCATTTCTACAGCAAGGAACAGCTCAAGCTGGCCGTGGACCAGGCCGTGATCGCCAGCTTTGAACAGGCGATCGACTGGGTGCTGTCCATCACCCTGCGCTCGGCCGACGAAGTGGCGGCACAGATGGCCGAGGCCCTGGGCGAAATCATCGATACCCGCCCGGAAGTGCGCCTGTACATCCGCCGCGCCGTGTTCGAGCAGACGCCAGCCAACGGCAGCTCGCTGATGGAGCGCCTGCTGGAGCTGATGGATGCGACCCTGGCGCGCATGTACCGCGCCGGCGTGCTGCGGCGCGACGCCGAATCGCAGTGGCGCCCGGCGCAGATGCTACTGCTGACCTTCGGCCCGGTCCTGTTCGACTGGCTGGTCAAGCCCAATGCGCCGGACGCGGCCAGCCCGGATACGCTGCGCACGCGCTGCCATTCCGGCCTGCGCCTGCTGATGCACGACCTGTCCGCGCCCGCGCCGTTCTTCGGCGCCGACGGCCGCGGCGTGCGCGGCGCCGCCTGAGCGCTGCGCTGCAGGCCGCACGGCTGAGCGGCCGCAGGCTTTCCATCCTGGTTTGATTGCCCGCCGCAGTGCGCAAGCGCTGCGGTTTTTTTCGCGCCGCCAAACGCGCGCCGGGCAAGACGCCTCCCTTCGTCCTGGGGTAGGACGAAGGGAGGCTGCGGCGTCCGGCTGCCGCAACCGGCCGGTGCGAGCCGGCGAGAGCGCCGGGGGGACGGTGCTCCCGCCGAGGGCCTTGTTCGCCACCAGCCGGCGCAGCCACTCTACGTCAGCGCGTCGGGCGCCGGCCTGCACGAACACACGCCGCTTTTGCAACGGACTGCACCCTGCGCAGCAATCGGACAGGCGGCTGGATCGCGGCCGCGCGTCCTGACAGGGCCGCTGCGTTCGGCGCAGTGGCGGTGCGCCGCAGGCCGGCTGTCAGGTCCGAGCGCTCACCCGGAAGCGCTGCGCCTGCAATGTTTCCAGCACGCTCTCCACATGGCTGGGTCCCACCGCCAGCACGGTATGCGGCGCCAGTACCAGTTCCAGCGCGCGCGGCCCGCGCCGGCGCAGCGACTGCACCCGGGACAGGTTGACGATGGTGCTGCGGTGGATGCGCAGGAAGCGGGCCGGGTCCAGGCGTTCCTGCAGCGAGGCGATGGTGTCCTTGTGCAGCAGCGGCGATCCGGGCCGGTGCAGCAGCACGTAGTCGCCCTCGGCCGAGATGTAGTCGACCGAGTCCAGCGCGACCTGCACCAGGTCGTCGCGCACACGCACCCACAGGCTGTGCTCATAGCTGCCGGCCGCGCGCGGCCGCGCTTGCTGCAGGGCCGCGAACAGGGCCTGCAATTCGTCATAGCGGGCCTGCGCCGTGCGCGCGCCCAGGCGCTGGCGCGCGCGTTCGACGGCCTGGGCGAAACGCTCGAAGCTGACCGGCTTGAGCAGATAGTCCAGCGCCTGGAGTTCAAAGGCGCGCACGGCGTATTCGTGGAACGCGGTGACGAAGATGATTTCCGGCAGCGGGCCTTCCGGCCGCAGCGCCTGGGCCACGGCCAGGCCGTCCTGGCCCGGCATCTTGATGTCGAGCACGGCCAGGTCCGGCGCCCGTTCGCGGATCATGGCGATGGCCTGGCGGCCGTTGGCGGCACAGCCGACCAGTTCCACGCCGGGCGTGCGCGCCGCGGCCAGTTGCAGGCGCTGCAGCGCCAGCGGTTCGTCGTCGGCCAGCAGCACGCGCATCAGGCGCTGCCCTCGCCGGCCAGCTGCGCCCAGGGAATACGGATCTCGCTGCGCCAGCCGCCGCCGCCGCCGCCGGCGCAGGGGCCGGCGGCCAGCTGCGCCGCTTCGCCATAGGTCGCCTGCAGGCGCTGACGCACATTGGCCAGGCCCAGGCCCAGGCCGCCGCGCGCCGGCACGGCACCGGTGCCGTCGTCCTGCACCCACAGGCGCAGGACTTCGCCGTCGCGCGCGGCGCCCAGCGTCAGCGTGATGCCGTCCTCGGATTCGGCCAGGCCGAACTTGATCGCGTTCTCCACCAGCGGCAGCAGGATCAGGCTGGGCACCGGCAGCGCGGCGCAGTCGTCGGCGATGCGGTACTGCACGCGCAGGCGGTCGCCAAAGCGCAGGGTTTCCAGATCCAGGTATTCGCCCAGCGCGCGCACTTCCTCCGCCAGGCTCAGGCTGTGGTACGGCAGGTTGCTCAGCGTATGGCGCAGGAAGCTGGACAGGGTCAGCACGGCTTTTTCCGAATCCTCGTTGCGTCCCAGGGCGATCAGGCTGGCCAGGCTGTTGAGCGTGTTGAACAGGAAATGCGGATGGATCTGCAGGCGCAGCGCGAGCAGCTGCGCCGCCTGGGCGGCGGCTTCGGCCGCGGCCAGGCGCTGGTCGCGCCGGCGCACCTCGATCGCGTTGGCCGCGCCGACGTAGAGCGCGCTCCAGGAGACGAACACCCACAGATAGGTGAGGTAGTCCTCGATCAGCTCCTGCGGATGCAGCCAGCGCTGCGGGTTGTTGAGGTAGTGGCTGCTGAAGACGCGCCAGATCGCCGCGCCGGCCAGATCCAGCAGCGCCGCGGCCGGCAGCGCCAGCGCCAGCGCGTACAACAGCATTTTCCACGGACTGTGCCCGCCGCGGCGCAACAGCAAGTGCATGCCCAGACACAGCAGCGCACCGCAGACGCTGGCCAGCACGCGCGAGGCCTGCGCGCCCCAGTCGAACACGGCGCCGGGCGCGTACAGCAGCAGGCTGCTGCGGATCAGGAAAAACGCGCTCCACACGCCGGCGGCGAGCAGCAGCGCGGTGCGCTGCAGCGACAACGCCGCCGGCGGCCGCGGCGCCGCGGCGGATTGCCCGTGCCGTAGCGCACTGCCTGCCGTCATCGCGCGGTCTTGTCCGTCATCGGAGCCATGGCGGAATCATCGCCGATTCGCGCCGGCACGCTGCGGGCCGGCTGGCAAACCCGTCCGGCGTGATCGGCTGTCAACGAACTCTGCCGCAAGGGGAGCAGCACGCCAGCCCATCGCCAGGCCGCCGTCCGGCCGACGGCGGCGACGACGGAAAAGCAGGCAGCCTGCTCGCTCATTTCCGCGCTTGCGGCACTGTGCACGACCAGCGGCACGGACGCGAAGCGGGTGGTGCGGACGATATCCCGCAGCGCCCAGCCGCGGCGTCGCATCACGCGGCGCGAAAGCCAGCGGCACGCCTCCTGCAGTCCCTCTGCGCCCGGCACGGCCGGACAGCGCGGGCAGCGGGCCTGCGGCCGTCCATTGCCGCGACCGGCAGCGTGATCCCTTTTCCTTCGCAACCGGAGAACAGCCATGCCGCACAAGACCGCGATTTCCACCGAAATGACCCGGTGCATAGAGCAATGCCTGGCCTGCTATACCACCTGCCAGCAGACCGCGCTGCAGCACTGCCTGGAACTCGGCGGAGACCATGTCGAACCGGGTCATTTCCGCCTGATGCTGGACTGTGCCGAAGTCTGCCGCGCCAGCGCCGCGCTGATGATCAACGGCTCGCCCTACCACACCGAGCAATGCCGTCTCTGCGCCCAGATCTGCCGCGCCTGCGCGGCGAGCTGTGCGGAGCTGGACGACATGGAAGACTGCGTGCAGGCCTGCGAGCGCTGCGCGGAATCCTGCGAGGCCATGGCGGCGCAGGGACCGCAGGCGGGCAAGGCACGGCACCGCGGCGCGGCAGCGCGCACGCAGTAATTCCGCGGCAACGCCGCAGCAGTTGCTGCAACCCGGCGCTGCGGACGCGACGCCGGTTCCGCCGTGGCCGGGCAATGGCGCAGCCGCGCCGCGGACCGGTTGCGCCTCAGCGCCGCGGCCGGCCGTCACGGCAGTTCCGCTGCGCATCGGCGCGCGTGAAGTCGGCGGTCCAGTTGGTTTCCCAGCTGCGGCCGTCGTAGGAAAACGCCTGCTCCCAGCGCGCGTGGTCCTGGTCCAGCTTGTGCCAGCGGTAGCGCACTTTCACCGCGCGGCCGGCATCGCTGTCCTCGCCGTAGAACTCGCCCAGCGCACCGTCGAAGCCGCCGACCACGGGCGCCTCCAGCCGGCCGCTGCGGCTGTTGATCCAGTAGATCGACCACTGGCGTTTCTCCAGGTCGAAGGTACGCACAGTGAAGCCGGCCCAGCCCTTGGTCGGAAAGACCAGTTCGTCGGCGGTGACCAGGCCGTCGAGGTAAGGCGTCATGCACAGCGTGGCCGGAAATTCCTCCCAGTCCGCGCTGCCGCGGCCGCGCTCGCGCAGGCGCCGCTGCTGCGTGCTCCAGGCACCGGCGAAATAGTCGAAATCGCCGCGGCTGCCGTGGCGCTGCAGGGTATAGCCGGGCGGATCCGGCAGCGGTGTCTGCGCCGCCGCGGCACCGCCGAACGCCAGCGCCGCGCACACGATCAGTCCACCGCGTCGACTGGCCATGCCGCAACCCGAATTCACTCTCCCATCGCGCATCACACACCTCGCAGCCCCCGGCCGATCGCCGGCCCGTCCAGGCTAGGCAATCCGCCGCGCCGCGGCATGGTTAGCGGCGCGGTTTTTCGATGAAAGCGGCAATAGCGTCGCCGAAGCTGCGCCGACGGCGCCGGCTGGCTGCCACGCTTGCGCCGCGCCGGATCCTCCGCGCCTGACAGGAGCCTTTCATGCACCACGACGCCGATCGCCGCACGCTGATCCAGTTTTCCCTGCTGGCCGGACTGGCCGGCCTGCTGCCGCCGGCGCGCGCCGGCGAAGCCACCGCCGCGACCGGCACGGCGACACCGCAGGATTTCGATTTCCTGGTGGGCACCTGGCGCATCGCCCACCGCAAGCTCAAGGACCGCCT
Organism: Tahibacter harae; assembly: GCF_024437735.1. GTDB lineage: Bacteria > Pseudomonadota > Gammaproteobacteria > Xanthomonadales > Rhodanobacteraceae > Tahibacter > Tahibacter harae. Next base: position 135,212 of record NZ_JANFQO010000010.1, read on the forward strand.
GGTCGGCAGCCAGGAATGGCTGGAATTCGAGGGCAGCTGCCACATGCACAAGCTGCTCGACGGACTGGCCAATGTGGACGACAACCTGTTCGAGGTGCCGGGCGTGCCCTATCGCGGCGTGACCCTGCGCGCCTACGACGCGCAGACGCGCAACTGGCGCATCTGGTGGCTGGACAGCCGCTTCCCGCAGAAGATCGACGTGCCGGTGGTCGGCGGCTTCGCCGACGGCGTGGGCACGTTCCTGTCCGACGACGAATGGAAAGGCACGCCGGTCAAGGTGCGCTTCCGCTGGTCGCATATCACGCCGACCTCGGCGCGGTGGGAGCAGGCCTTCTCCACCGACGACGGCAAGAGTTGGGAAATCAACTGGAGCATGCGTTTCACACGCACGGCCTGAGCGCCTGCCGGACCGCGGAGATGCCTTGCGGCAAAGGCAGGCCGCGGTGTCCCGGCGAACCTGCCGCCGCCCTGCCTGCCGTCCGCAGCAGGCGGCGCATTTCTGCAACGGCTGCGACGGTGCGCCGCGCGGACTGCTGCCGACCTGTCCCGGACACTGGCCGTAAAGACGGCTATGCGCCTGTACTCCCGTGCCGCACAGGCCGACCTCGGTTTCCTGCCCGTCCGATCGGGACGGGCCACCGCCGCCGCGGCAATCTGCCGGATTGCCCATGCAAGCAGCTCCGCCGGGCGGCGGAACAGCACACCGCCGCACGCACGATCGACGCCGCGCACCGGCTGCCGCAGCGACCATCTTTACCTTGCGCAATTTCGCCACTTTTCCCATCGCGCCGGCAGCGGATTGTCCGCGCGAGGATGCAGGCGGCGGAACGCGCTTTCCGTGCACGCCAGGCCGGCACCTATCTTTTCCCCTAGCGCAATTGCGCAGCCTTTCCCATCACCGCCGCATGCCGTCCGCAGCCGCGCCGCAGCCACCTGCGCCGCATTCCGCCGCACCTTCTCGACGCCGCCGCAGCATACGCCGCCAGCCCCATGAATTTGCTGGTTATTCCTGAAACATAGTAGATAAATATTTATGTTTACTTATCAAGTCACATGTGTACCATTTGCCAAGAGGCGCAACGCCTCATCCGACCAACACGTCACACGGGAGTACTTAAGATGGGTACTGCAACTGTCACGAACGTCGCTCTGGATACCAACAAGCTGCAGGCGGCCGCCGTAGCGCTGAAAGCGGAAAAGGATGTACTCGGCCTGCTCGAAGCCGATGCCAAGGGCTTCCTCGCCCGCTTCGGCGTCACCGTCGATGACGCCACCGCCCAGTCCATCCAGCAGCGCGTCGCCGGCCGCAGCGAGGCGACGCCGGCCGCCGTGGTGCATATCGACGTCTGAGGCAAGCCACAGGCAGAACGAAACGGGGGGAAGCGCATGAGCGATGAGCTGAAACTCGGCCGGTCGGCCGCGCCGGGCAACTGTGTCGCTCCACGCAGCCTCGTGCTCAATCTGACTCTGCAGTGCCCGCTCCGTTGCGGGCACTGTTGCTATCGCTCCGACATGGGCCAGCACGGCTGCCTGGATCTCGCCGCCGCCTGCCGCGCCATCGACGACGCGGCGCGCATGGACAGCGTGCAGCAGGTTTCTTTCGTCGGCGGCGATCCTTTCCTGGTCCCCGATCTCATGCGCCAGGCGCTGCAGCATGCGCGCGGCCACGGCCTGCAGGGCACGGCGACCACCAGCGCCTTCTGGGCGCGCTCCCCGGCCCGCGCCCGCGCCATCCTTGAACCGCTGGTGCAGGCCGGGCTGGGCGAACTGGTCGTCAGCTACGACGACGCCCATGCCGAATTCGTGCCGCTGCGCAATGTGGAGAACGCCGTGGCGGCGGCGCGGGAATTCTCCCTGCGCCTGTACGTAGCCGTGACGCTGGACGCCGGCGCGCGCATCGACGCGGCCTACCTGCGCCGGCTGCTGCATATCGCCGAGGGCGATCCGCGCGAGACGGTCTACGAAGTCCTGGTCAACGCCACCGGCCGCGCCGCCGACAACGCCGCGGCCGATGCCGCGACGGCGCGGCGCGCGGACAGCCGCGTCTACCGCGGCGCCTGCCATTCCGCGCTGCAGAACATCCAGGTCACTCACACCGGCCAGATCCTGCCCTGCTGCGGCGTGCTGCCGCACGATGCGCGCATGGTCATCGGCGACGTGAGCCGCGGCGACCGCGTCGACGAGGCGGTGGCAGCGGCCTACCAGGATCCGCTGTGGAGCTGGATCGCGCTGGAAGGCCCGGTGCAGGTGCTGGTACAGGCCACGGCCGGCTCGGCACAGCCGCTGGCGGCGACGGATTTCGACGGCATCTGCTCGGCCTGTTCGCGCCTGTTCGGCTCGCCCGAGCTGCTGGCCGCCGCGCGCGCGGCGGCGCAGCGCAAGCGCGCCGATCTGGGCGTACATACCAGCGTGCTCGCGGCGCTGGGCCTGTGGCGGCCGCCGCAGCCTGCCGCGGCGTCGCCGCCTGCCGCGACCGCCGCGGCCGCAACCGCAGCCGCCCCGCCCTCGCCCGCCGCGGCGCAGGCCGCCGGCACGGCAACCGTCTGAGGCCGGCCGTGCGTCCCGCCGTCCTGCTCTGCGTCGCACCGGTGCTGTCGGTACTGCGTCCGGCGCTGGGTCCCAGCACGCTCAAGGCCGCGCTGGAAAGCGCCGGCATCGCGGCCGAAGTGCTTTATCTCAACCTGCACTTCGCCGAAGCCTGCGGCGTAGAGACCAACGAGTGGCTGGCCGAGGACGTGCCTACGCACCTGCTGGTCGGCGACTGGCTGTTCGCCCATCTGCTCGCCGGCGCCGAACCCGCCGGGGCCGCGGCGCACGCGCAGACCCTGCGCGAACACGCCGGCCCGGCACGCTGGCGCGAACTGCTGCGGCTGCGCGCGCGCAGCGAAGGCTTCATCGCCGGGCTGGCCCGGCATGTCCATACGCGCGGCGCGGCCGTAGTCGGCTTTTCCAGCATGTTCCAGCAGACGGCGGCTTCGCTGGCGCTGGCGGCACAGCTCAAGCGTCTGGCACCGGATACCCATATCTGTTTCGGCGGTGCCAACTGCCACGGCCCCATGGGACCGGCCCTGCTGCAGCGCTACGGCCAGATCGACAGCGTGTTCACCGGCAATGCCGAAGCCGTATTCGCCGCATTCACCCGCGGCGTGCTCGACGGACGGCCGCGGCCGGTGCCCGGCGCCGTGCTGCGCGGCGGCAGCGAAGCCGCCCGGCCGGCGCCGCCCGCGCGCCTGGACCAGGCCCCGGTGCCCGATCACTCGGACTATTTCCGCTATCTGCGCGGCAGCACCCTCGGCGCGCAACTGCGTCCGGCGGTGCCGTTTGAGTCCTCGCGCGGCTGCTGGTGGGGGCAGAAACACCACTGCACCTTCTGCGGCCTGAATTCCGATTCCATGGCCTTCAATGCCAAGCCGGCGCCGCAGGTGCTGGACGAGCTGGCGCAACTGGCGCAGCGCCACGGCGTGGCGCGCTTCTGCGCCGCCGACAACATCATGGCGCTGGAACATATCGAACAGGTGTTCGGCGTGCTGGAAAGCCGCAGCCCAGGCTGGCGCTTCTTCTACGAGATCAAGTCCAACCTGTCCGAGGCGCGCCTGCGTACGCTCGCCCGCGGCGGCGTGACCTGGGTGCAACCGGGCATAGAAAGCCTGGACGACCGCGTGCTGCAGATCATGCGCAAGGGCGTCACCGCGCTGGCCAATATCCGCCTGCTGCGCAATTGCACCGAACTGGGCATGGGCGCGGTGTGGAACATCCTGTACGGCTTCCCGCACGAGCCGGCCGATGCCTATGCGCGCATGGCGCGCCTGCTGCCGCTGCTGCAGCACCTGCGCCCGCCGACCAGTTGCTCGCGCATACGCATAGACCGCTTCAGCCCGAACTACGAGCAGTCCGCGGCCATGGGCTTCAGCCAGGTGCGCCCGGCACCGGCCTATGCCGCGCTGTATGGCGGGGATGCGGCCTGGCTGGAGCAGGTCGCCTACTTCTTCGAGGGCACGCCGCCGCAGGGCGAGCAGTTCGGCTATGCCGACGCGCTGCGCGCCGCGGTGCAGGACTGGCGCGACAGCTGGTACCGGCACGAGGAAGTGCCGGAGCTGCGCCTGGAGCGCCTGGGCCCGGCCGCCCTGGTCAAGGACACGCGGCGCTGCGCCGTGCAGGCGCTGCATCTGCTGCCGCCGGCGGCGGTCGCGCTGCTGGACGGCTGCCGCGATCCGGCGCCCGTCAGCCGCCTGCTGCAGCACAACGCCGCAGCACATCCGGACAGCGATGCGGAAGCGGATTTCGCCCGCCTGGTGGAACTGGGCCTGGTCCTGGTCGACGGCAACGCCGCCCTGTCCCTGCCCGTGGACGGCGCCGACACGGTGATAGACGCGGCCGGGCGCGCGGACTTTCCCTGGGGCCATGTACTGCCCGCGCCCGCGGATGCCGCCGCCCGCCGTGCGGAGCTGCCCACATGAGCGTGGAGCTGCGCCCCCTGGGCGACCGCTGCAATATCCAGTGCCGCTACTGCTACCAGGAAGGCACGCGCCACGCCGCCGCGGCCGCGCCGCGCTACTCCCTGCCCGGCATGCTGGCTGCGCTGGAGGAATTGGGCGAACCCTTCGTGCTGTTCGGCGGCGAAGCCCTGCTGGTGCGCGACGAGGATCTGGAAACCCTGTTCGCCTACGGCCTGGAACAGCACGGCATCAACGCGATCCAGACCAACGGCGCGCTGATCGAGGCGCACCATATCGACCTGTTCCGCCGCTACCGCGTGCGCGTAGGCATTTCCCTGGACGGCCCGGGCGAACTCAATCTCGCGCGCTGGGCCGGTTCCGCCGGCCGCACCCGCCGCGCCACGGCGCGGGCCGAAGCCGCGCTGGACCGGCTCTGCCGCGAAGGCCTGGCGCCCAGCGTGATCGTCACCCTGCACCGCGGCAACGCCGCGGGCGAGCGCCTGGCCCTGCTGGCCGGCTGGATACGCCACCTGCACGCGATCGGCGTGCAGCGCGTGCGCCTGCACCTGCTGGAAGTGGATACGCACAACGACTCGCAGGGACTGCGCCTGAACGATGCGGAAAACCTGCACGCGCTGCGCAGCCTGCGCCAGCTCGAAAGCGAACTGCCCGGCCTGCGCTTCGACCTGTTCCGCGAAATGCGCGACATGCTGCTGGCGCGCGACGCGGTCAGCTCCTGCGTCTGGCAGGCCTGCGACAGCTACGCCACCCGCGGCGTGCGCGGCGTCGAAGGCGGCGGCGAACGCAGCAACTGCGGCCGTACCCACAAGGGCGGCGTGGCCTACCTGGCCGCGCCGCGGCGCGGCTACGAACGCCAGCTCGCCCTGTACGCCACGCCGCAGGAACGGGGCGGCTGCGCCGGCTGCCGTTTCTTTCTGATGTGCAAGGGCAACTGTCCCGGCACCGCGCTGGAAGGCGACTGGCGCCTGCGCAGCGAACACTGCGCCACCTGGTACGGCCTGTTCGAGGATCTCGAAACCGAGTTGGCGGCCGCCGGCGAACAGCCGCTGTCGCAATCGCCGCGGCGCGCGGCCTGCGAAGCCGAACTGACTGCGCTGTGGCAGGCCGGCCTGGACGAGAGCCTGCAATCGCTGACCCGCCGCCTGGGCGTGGCCGCCGCATGAGCCTGCGCCTGCTGCGCCTGCCGCTGGCCATCGGTGCACCGGCGCCGCGGCTGCAGCTCGCTGCGCCGCGCCTGGCCTGGGCCGGCCGCGTGATGCAGGCCACCTGGACGCCGCGTTTCGAGGCAGTGCGCGCTGCGCTGCTCGCCGTCGAACTCGAACAGCTGGCACAGGGCGCGATCAGCGCCAGCGCAGTCGACTGCCTGGCCGGCGACGTATCCGCGCTGACCGCACTGCTGCGGCCCCGCGAGCTGGCTGCGATCCCGCTGGGTGCCTACGCCGCCGCGCCGCCGGACAGCGCCGATCCGGCCGCCGTCGTGCTCAACTACCGTTTCGCCCTCGTCCGCCGCGAACGCCTCCCGCTGCTGGTGGAAGCGCTGGCCGCCGACGATCTCGAACGCCTGCTGCAACTGGCCGCCTTCCCCGCGTGCTGCCGCGCGGCGCTGGTGCGGGCACTGGCGGCGGGCGAGGATTTGCCGCTGGCGATCCATGCGCATGGCGCGGCATCTGCCGCCGGCCCGGCCTCCTGGGACAGCCCGGCCTTTTCCGCTGCCGGCGCAGCATCCGGCAGCGGCCCGGCTTCCGCTGCCAGTTCGGCGCTCGCGGCCGGCCCGGCCGCTGCGGTCAATGCCGCAGCGTCGCCCATCGAAGCCAACGCCCTGCTGCAACCGCTGGGCATCGCCGCCGTGGCGCACGTCCCTTGCAGCGCGGCCTGTACGGCCTCGCAGGCGCTGGGGTGCGAGCGGCTGGAACGCGGCAGCGCGGCCGGCCATGCGCAGGCCATGGCCCATCTGCGCGCGGCGCTGGCCTGGCCGGCCAGCTATTCGCAGCGCAACGGCATTGCCGAAGTGCAGACCGCGGCGCTGCGCCTGGTACAGGAAAGCGCACGACGCGAACCGCAGCTGACGTATCGCTGGCACCCGGCGGCAGCTGCGTCCATCGCGGCCGGCGGCGGCGCCGATGCCGCAGTGGCGGATCGCACCGCGGACACAGGCTCAGCCAGCCCCATTGCAGCAGGCCATAGTGCAGGTGTCGCGGCCATCGCAGCCGACACCGACCTGGACAACCCCGCTGCCGCCGACTACGGCTTCGCCTCGCTCCACGCCTGGCGCATGCGCCAGGCCGCGGTGGTGTGGGAACAGTCGCGCCGGCTGCGCGGCGGCGGCAGCTTCATCGACTTGGCCTGCGGCGACGGCTATCTGCTGCAACTGGTGGAAGCCGAGACACGGCGCCTCAGCGTGTTCGGCCTGGACCGCAGCGAGGCCCAGATCGCCCGGGCGCAACGGCGCCTGCCGCACCGCAGCCTCTGCCTGCGCCACGGCGATATCGCCGGACTGGCCGCCCAGGCCCCCGCAGGCGGCTACGATTTCGCGCTGTTGCGTCCGGAGGACCTGCTGCCGTTGCCCGAACCGGAACGCCGGCACAGCCTGCGCACCGTCTTCGGCGCTGCGCGCCAGGTGCTGGCCTATGCCAGCGACCAGGCCTTGCGCCGCCACGGCAGCCTGGGCGGGTTGCTCACCGCGGCCGGCCTGGCTGCAACGCGCACACCGGCTGCCGCGGATATTTCCGCCGAGGTGCAGCCATTGCCGTGAACCTGGCCCTGGACTGCCTGCGCCACCTCGGCGACGCCGGCCTGCTCGCCGGCCGCGAACTGGAAGAAATCATCTTTACCGATTTCTACAGCGCCGCCGTGCTCGACAACGGTGCCGCCGGCTGGGCGCTGAACTATGCCGCGGCACGTCCCTGGCGCCGGCGCGAACGGCGCTGGCTGCACCGCGCGCGCCAGGACAGCCTGCTGCGCCGAACCCTGTTCAGTACCTCCGTGCCGGCCGAAGCCGCCGGCCTGCGCGCCGCACTGCTGGCCGCCCTGTCGCTGCCGGCGCTGCAGGCGCCGACCCGCTACGGTTTCCGCAGCGAAACCGATCTGCCGTCCCCGCTGCTGGACAAGGCCTGCCATGCCGCGGTGATCGGTTTCGGCGGACTGATGTGGCGCCTGTTCGGCGTGCCCGGGCTGCGCTCGCTGCGCATACTCGACCTGGGCCTGCAGCGGCGCCGCGGCGAAATGGAAAGCGTTGCCGCAGCGATGCGCCTGGCCCGGCCCGCACTGCGCATCGAACTCGGCGACGGCCGCGAGCTGGCCCTGCACGACTGCGACACCGTCAGCATCACCGGCTCGGCCCTGTGCAACGGCAGCCTCGACAGCCTGCTTGCCGCGACCCGGACCGGGCAGCAGGTCATCGTGCAGGGACAAAGCATTGCCGTGCATCCGCAGGCCCTGTTCGACCGCGGCGTCGCCGCGGTGCTGACCACGCGCAAATCGTCCGCGCTGCTGCCGCTGGCCCGCGCCGACCGCAGCGGCGCGGCGCTGCGGCCGTGGTTCGAGGGCGGCAATGAACGGCTGTGCCTGTTGCCGGCGTGATCGCCAGCCTGTCGCCGCAAAGGGCTGCGCGGTCGCGGACGCGAATCTGGATTCGCTATCCGCCCTTGCGGCAACTCGGATAAGCGCGGCAGCCTACACGCCCACAGCCTGTATCCAGACGGGACCGCCGCGGGCTGTCAGCCGGCGCCCCCGCGCCGGCGCCCATCGGCGCCGGCAGCGGCAGGCGCAACCCAGTGCTACATACCGCCGTGACCGGCGGCGGCGCTCAGCGCACCACCAGCACCGGCACCGGACTGCTGGCCAGCACCTTGGTCACCACCGACCCCAGCAACAGGTTGCGCAGGTTGCCGCGCCCGTGGGAGCCCATGACGATCAGGTCGGCCTGTACGGCCTTGGCGCTGTCGCGGATGACTTCGGCCGGATCGCCGACTTCGGCGCGCACCTGCACAGCGACGCCGGTGGCTTCGAGGGTTTCGCGCGCGCGGCGCGTGGCTTCGGCGGCGTTGTCGGCGTGGTAGCTGTCTTCCTCGGTCCGGCCCAGGGCCGAGGCCACGTGCGGCGGCAGCGGCGGATCGCCATGGCAGAGCACCACCTGCAGCGCCGGGTCGAGCCTGGACCAGTGCGTGATTACGTAGTCCACGGCGCGGGCGCTGTGTTCGCTGCCGTCTACGGCGATCAACAGTTTCATGCGGGCTCCTCTGGCTGAGTCGTTGGGAAAGCATGCGCCGCGGGGCGGCGGGGCTTCTTGATCCGGATCAAGCGGGGGCATCGGGGATCCGCGAGATGCAGGTGCGGCGGCATTCGGTGCTGCTGCTTTCCGCTGAACACCCGCACGCGCGCCGGACCCGCCCGGCACGAATCCCAATTCCGAATCGCCATCCCTGCCCCATTTATCCCGCCAAACGTTTGCCCCACGTGAAATGCGCTGTTGCGGACAGGCGCGGTACGGACAGTTTTTCCGGCCCCGCGGCCATACCGGCCACGTGCTGGCTTGTCGTTCCGTCACCCTGCAGCGCGCAACCGCAAAACCGGTTGCGGCATCTGCACACGCCAGGTGCCGGCCGTGCTATTCACTGCGGCTGTCGCGCGTTCAATGCGGGCAAGTCTTGCCCTCATTGCGGCCTAAGCTGCACACCTGCATCGATTTCCCGGAGGAGAGCATCATGAGCAAGAAGACCTATACCGGCAGCTGCCACTGCGGCGCCGTGCGCTATGAGGCCGATATCGACCTGGAGGCCGGCACCGGCCGCTGCAACTGCTCCATCTGCAGCAAGCTGCGCAAATGGGGCGTGACGATCAAGCCGGAGGACTTCCGCCTGCTGTCCGGCGCGGACGACCTCAGCGACTACCAGTTCAACACCCGCTCCGGCCATCACCGCTTCTGCCGCCATTGCGGCGTGCATGCCTTCGGCGACGGCTATGTCGAGGAAATCGGCGGCGCCTATTACTCGGTCAACGTGGCCTGCCTGGACAATATCGACCATGCCGTGCTGGGTACGCTGCCGGTGCAGTATTTCGACGGACTGCACGACAACTGGTTCAACACGCCGGAACACACCAAACACCTGTAAGCCTGCGGCGCGGGGCGCGAGCCACGCCCTCGCCGCCGCTGCGCCGCCGGCACACGGCGGCGCAGCCGGTGCGCAGCAACGGTGTCCTGCGCGGAAACCTTCGGCGCGAAGGCGAACAAGACGGCACCGCTGCATGGATTGCCCACGCCGCAGCGACGGCGCCCGCGTAACCGGCCCTGAGCATCCGCACCGCCGCACAACCCGCGCCGCTTGAAGCGCATCGCCCAGACCTTATGCTCAGGCGCAGGCAGCGCCGCCTCGTCACTTCAGGCGAGTTCCGCAATGGGCACACCCCGACTGGCGATCAAACGCATCTACGAACCCGCTGCGGCCGGCGACGGCCTGCGCATCCTGGTGGACCGCATCTGGCCGCGCGGTATTGCCAAGGCCGAGGCCGGACTGGACGACTGGTGCCGCGAGATCGCGCCCAGCACCGGACTGCGCCGCTGGTTCGGCCATGAGACGGAGCGCTGGGAAGAATTCCGCCGGCGCTACGCGGCCGAACTGAAACAGAACCACGCCGCCGTCGAAGCCCTGCGCGCCCAGCTGCGCGGCCGCCATGCCACCCTGCTCTACGCGGCGAAGGACGAGAACCACAACAACGCGGTCGTGCTGCGCGAGTTCCTGCTGCGGCATTGAGCCGTCCGGAAACAGACGCGGACTGGGCACCCGTGTTTCAGATCAAGCGCTTTGAGCGCGGATCCCGAGGCTGTCCGCCTCCGGTCATGGCCCCGAGCACAGGCTCTGCTGCCGGCCGGCGGATTGCCTCAGCCTGGACAGCCGTCCGCTACACTCTGCGACGCTCGCGGCCGCCGCCGCGTACTTCCCTGCATGCCGGCCCAAGCATGGCCGCCGCGGCCGCAGCGCCGGGCCGGCGAAAAGGAGATCCCCCATGCGTACTACCCTGCTTCCCCTGGTCCTGCTGGCCCTGGCCGGCTGCGCCACGCGGCCGGCGCCCGCCGACCGGCTGGCCCGGCTGCTTGACGGCCGCAGCCCCGGCGAACCGGTCAAATGCCTGCAATTGCGCGATATCCGCTCCAGCCAGGTCATCGACGGCATCGCCATCGTCTACACCACCCAGAACGGCACCCTCTACGTCAACCAGCCCAAGGCCGGCGCCGCCTTCCTGCACAGCGACACCATCCTGGTTACCGACACCCACACCTCGCAGCTGTGCGATATCGACACGGTCAAGCTGATGAACCCGGGTTCGCGCATGATCACCGGCAGCGTGGGGCTGGATCTGTTCGTGCCGTATCCCAAGCCGAAATCCACCAGGCACTGAAACCGCAGCGGCGGAAAAGCACGAGATCGGAAATCCGGCGCGGCAATGATCGGCCGCGCCGGCGGCGCGCCGCCTTCGCGGTCAGCGCGATCGCCCAGACAGCACGGCGTGGCGATGCCGCAAGTCATCTCGGCGCTCAACGCTGTCCGCTCGACGACAACCGTAGAAGCGCCCACGCCAGAATCAGCCCGCCTCTGCCATCATCACCGGCCTCGCCTAGCCAGTGCCGGCTCTGCCATGTCCGACAGCAATTACACCGACTACCTCAAGCGCCAGTATCCGCAGATCGAATCCGTCGCCACGTTTTACGCCGAACAAGGCGCGGCCAATCCGCTGAACTGGGCCGTGGCCGAATGCAAGGGCGAGCCGGCCCTGGCTACGTTCGTGCTCGTCCAGGCGCTGCGCGCCGAGATCGCGCCGGAGGAATCGCTGGACTGGGCCGAACAGGCGCTCCAGGGCAATCTCAATGTCGAGGACGCGCCCTTGCTGCAGCAGGCCGCCGAAGCGCTGCGGCATTTGCAGGAACGCGGCGTGGATCTCGCCCGGCTGACGCCGCTGGTGCGTGCCCTGCAGACTCACACCGTACGCACTATCGCCGCGCTGCTCGACCAGGGCCCGGCCATTTCCTGCCTGCCGCTGCCGGCGGACCGCCCGGCGCACTGGGCGCTTTACGCCGTCGATGCGCAGGACCGGCCGCAGGCGCCGCTGGCCGGCCTGCATGGGTTGGTCGACGGACGCTAGCGGCGCGCAATCCGGAACCCTGACCGGCGGAACTCGACGGGGCTGCGCGCAGTCCGCTGCATGCGGATGCGTCCGGCAGCCTGCCATGGGTCCGTCGCTGCGCAAAAGCAGTCGCGCAATCAGGGCGTTTACTGACCGCTTTGACGCGCAGGATGCGGGCGTTCCCCGCCCGTCTTCCGCGGACCGCCGCCCCTCCCGGTTCCGAGCCAAAAAAAGACCGGCCGGACGGTTGAAAGAAAACCGTCCGGCCGGTATGTTCCGACGATGGTCAGACCCGATGCCACGCTGTTGATCAACAAACTCCTCGACGCCGCCGAAACCGTGGTCGAGCGCCAGGGCATAGCCAACCTCACGCTGGATGCCGTCGCGCTGGAAGCGGGCCTCAGCAAAGGCGGCCTGCTCTACCACTTCCCTTCCAAGGACCGCCTGGTCGAAGCCCTGGTCGCGCGCTCCGCACGCGGCTGGCGGCAGTGCTTCAGCGAAGGCTACGAGCGCGCGGAGCCGGGACCGGGCCGCCAGTCGCGCGCGCTGCTGAATCACTGCCTCTCCGATGCCGCCGGCTGGACCCGCGAGCTGCGCCGCAGTTCCTCGGCCTGCTTCGCCGCGCTGGCGCAGAACCCCTCGCTGATGCAGCCCATGCGCGAGGTTTATGCCGAACTGCACCGGCGCGTCGCCGACGACGGCCTGCCGCCGGGCGTGGGCGAAGCCGTCGCCGCGGCCATAGACGGGCTGTGGCTGTACTGGGTGCTGGGCCTGGCCGAGGTCAACCAGGATCTGGTCGTGCGCGTGCGCGGGGCGCTGGAAGATCTGCTCAAGCGTTCGCTGCCGGCGGAGCAGGCAGCGAACGCAACCGTCTCTGCCGATGGCAGCAACCGCGCGATTGACGGCGCCGGCGCAACAGCGTCCGCCTCTGCGGCAGCAAGCGCCACCGCAACGCGGACCGCTGCCGCTGCCGCAAAAACCCCACCGCGGCCCAGCGCCAGGCGCTCGGCCAGCACCGCTTCCGCCGCGACAAGCAACGTCGTTGCGGACGTCTCCGCAAGCCATGGCGCGGCCAAAGCCGTCCGTAATGCCAGACCCGCGGCTGCCGGCAGCAAACCCGCCGCCACGGAATCCGCCGCGGCCCAAAACGCCAAATCCGCAACCGCCGCAACTCGCTCCGCAGCCGCCGCCAAGGCCACCCAACCCGCTGCCCGCCGCGCCGCCGCCAAGGCCGGCGCGGCACGCCCCAAGAAAGGACTCCGCCCATGAATGCCCGTCGCTGGATCGCTCCCGCCCTGCTGCTCGGCGCTCTCGCCGCCACAGCCGCAGGGCTCGCCCTGTGGAAATCCTCCGCCAACCGCGCGGCCGCCGCCGCCGCAGCCAGCCAGCCCGAACCGGTGGAATCGGTCGGCAGCGCGCTCGCACGCGAACTGCAGCACCGCGGCGCGGCCAGCGCCATCGGCACCGTGCACGCGCTGCGCTCGGTGCAGCTGCGCAACGAGGTCGCCGGCACCGTGCGCGAGGTTGCGCTGAAACCCGGCGCCGTGGTCGAAGCCGGCACCGTGCTGGTCGCGCTGGATGTCGCCGTGGAACAAGCCGAACTCAAGGCGCAGCAGGCCCAGGCCGCCCTGGCCCAGAGCATGCTCGACCGCGCCCAGCGCATGAACGAGCAGCGCGCCATCTCCCAGTCCGAACTGGACCGGGTCAAGGCCGAGCGCGACGTGGCCCTGGCGCAGATCGCACGCAGCCAGGCGCTGATCGCGCGCAAGACCCTGCGCGCACCGTTCCGCGCCCGCATCGGCATCGCCGACGTGCATCCGGGCCAGTTCCTGCAGGAAGGCACCGAGCTGACCACGCTGCAGGGCGTGGACGATGGCGCGCATGTGGATTTCGCCGTATCGCAGCAGGTCGCCGCCGGACTCAACGCCGGCGACAGCGTGCAAGTACAGGCCGGCGACGAAACCGCGCCGCTGGAAGCGCGCATCGTCGCCATCGACGCGCGGGTGGATCCGTCCACGCGCAATGCGCTGGTGCGCGCGCGCATCGACGGCGCCGCGCCGGCGCCGGGCGCCTCGGTGCGCGTGCGCCTCGCGGTGGGCGGCGCCCGCGCCGCGGTGGCGGTGCCGGCCAGCGCGCTGCGCAAGGGACCGGCCGGCGATCACGTCTTCGTGCTCGCCGCCGATGCCCAGGGCCAGGTGCGCGCGCAGCAGCGCAAGGTGCAGGTCGCCGCGCTGCTGGGTGAGGAAGTGGTGCTCGAATCCGGCCTCAGCGCCGGCGAGCGCGTCGCCGCCGCGGGTTCGTTCAAGCTGCGCGACGCCGCCCTGGTCGCCGTCGCCGAGCCGGCCAGCGCCGGCGGCACCCGTTGAAACACAGCGCTCAACAAGGACAGCCCGCATGCGCTCGTTCACGGACATCTTCATCAAGCACCCGGTCCTCGCGATCGTCGTCAACCTGATCCTGGCGCTGGCCGGCTGGCGCGCCCTGACAGCGCTGCCGTTGCAGCAATATCCACAGATAGAAAGCACCTCCATCCTGATTACCACGGTCTATACCGGCGCCAGCGCCGAGACCGTGCGCGGCTTCCTGACCACGCCGATCGAGCGCGCCGTGTCCGCCATCGGCGGCGTGGACCACATCGAATCGAGCAGCCGCGCCGGGGTCAGCACGGTCACAGTGCGGCTCAAGCTCAACCACGACAGCACCAAGGCCCTGGCCGAGGTGACGGCGCGCCTGCAGCAGGTGCGCTCGGAGCTGCCGCAGGAAGCCGAGCCGCCGGCAGTGGAAGTGCAGCGCGCCGACCGGCCCTATGCCAGCTTCTATGTCGCGTTTTCCTCCAGTGAACGCTCGCTGCCGGCGGTGACCGACTGGCTGGTGCGCACGCTGCAGCCGCAGTTCTCCACCATTCCCGGCGTGCAGCGCGTCACCGTCGAAGGCGGCCGCCAGCTGGCCATGCGCATCTGGATAGAGCCCGAGCGCCTGGCCGCGCTGAACCTTTCGCCGGGCGATGTGCAATCCGCCCTGCTGCGCAACAACTATCTCGCCGCGGTCGGCCAGACCAAGGGCGAACTGGTGCAGATCAACCTGCTGGCCAATACCGACCTGCGCACCGCCGAGGAATTCCGCAACCTGATCGTGGCCGAGCGCGACGGTGCCGTGGTGCGCCTGTCCGATGTGGCGCGGGTGGAGCTGGGCGCCGAGGAGGCCGAACTGGTCGGCAAGTACAACCAGCGCGAGGCGGTCTATCTCGGCGTATGGCCGCTGGTCGGTTCCAACGAGATCGAGGTCGCGCACCAGCTGCGCGCCGAGATGGAACGCCTGCGCGCCACACTGCCGCGCGACATCGATATGCAGATGGCCTACGACGGCACTGTGTTCATGGAGGCGGCGCTGGGCGAGATCGTCAAGACGCTGGCGGAAACCGTCTTCATCGTCGCCCTGATCGTGTTCCTGTTCATGGGATCGGTGCGCACCGCGCTGGTGCCGCTGATCGCCATGCCGGTGTCCCTGCTCGGCGCCGCGCTGGTGATGCTGGGCCTGGGCTTCAGCCTGAACCTGCTGACCATGCTGGCCATCGTGCTGTCGGTAGGCCTGGTGGTGGACGACGCCATCGTCGTAGTGGAGAACGTCGAACGCCATGTCGGCGAGGGCAAGTCGCGCATCGAGGCCGCGTTGCTGGGCGCACGCGAGCTGATCGGCCCCATCATTGCCATGACCATCACCCTGGCCGTGGTCTACGCGCCCATCGGTTTCCAGGGCGGCCTGACCGGCGCGCTGTTCCTGGAGTTCGCCATCACCCTGGCGGTGGCGGTGATCGTCTCGGGCGTGGTCGCAGTGACCCTGTCGCCGGTGATGAGTTCGCGCTTCGTGCACGCCCACGGCCACGAAGGCCGCCTGACCCGGCTGGTCAACCGCGCCTTCGAGCAGGTGCGCGCGGTCTATGCCTGGCTGCTGGACCGGGCGCTGGAAATGCGCGCCGCCATCGTCATCGCCGCGCTGCTGGTGACTGCGGCGGCCTGGCCGTTGTATACCTTTTCGCGCCAGGAGCTGGCGCCGGTGGAGGACCAGAGCCATATCAGCCTGTTCTTCGAAGCCTCCCCGGACGCCTCCATCGCCGCGGTCGACCGCGAGGCGCAGAACGTGGCGCAGATCGTGCGCGGCTTCGCCGAGACCCGCTCCACCTGGGCCCTGATCGCGCCCTGGGGCGGCTTCGGCGGCCTGGACGCCAAGCACTGGCACGAACGTGGCCGCACCACCGAGGACATGTACGGCGAAGTCTACGGCGCCGTGTCCCAGGTGCCCGGGCTGCGCGTGTTCCCGCGCCTGGATCCGCCGCTGCCCACGCCGGGCCAGTACGACGTGGAGCTGGTACTGCAGAGCGAAGCTTCGCCGCAGCAGCTGCTGGAGACCGTGGGCGCGGTGCTGGATGCGGGCTGGAAGAGCGGCAAGTTCCTGTATGTGGACACCGACCTGAAGATCGACCTGCCCGAGGCGCGCGTGGTCATCGACCGCGAACGCATCGCCGACCTGGGCCTGGACCTGGCCACCGTCGGCCAGGAACTGGGCACCCTGCTCGGCGGCGGCTATGTCAACCGCTTCAATTATTTCGACCGCAGCTACAAGGTGATCCCGCAGATCGGGGAGAAGGACCGCGCCTCGGTCAATGCCCTGCTCGATCTCAAGATCAAGACGCCGGACGGCCAGATGGTGCCGGTATCCACCTTCACCCGCATCGAGACCGCGACCGCGCCGCGCAGCCTCAACCGCTTCCAGCAGCGCAACGCCGTGCGCGTGTTCGGCGGCGTCAATCCCGGCGTGACCAAGGCCGAAGGCCTGCAGGTGCTGGAAGATGCGGCACGTGCCGCCAGCGGACGCCTGGTCAACCTGGACTACGCCGGCGAATCGCGCCAGATCCGCCACGAGAGTGCCGCGCTTACCGTCACGCTGGGCTTTTCCATCGTGCTCATCTACCTGGTGCTGGCCGCGCAGTTCCACAGCTTCCGCGATCCGCTGATCGTGCTGCTGGGCTCCGTGCCGCTGGCGATCTCCGGCGCGCTGCTGTTCAGCTTCCTCGACCTCACCACCATCAACATCTATTCGCAGGTCGGCCTGATCACCCTGGTCGGCCTTATCGCCAAGGGCGGCATCCTGATCGTGGAATTCGCCAACGCGCGCCAGCAGCGCGGACTCAGCCGCGAGGCCGCACTGCGCGAGGCGGCGCTGACGCGGCTGCGCCCGGTGCTGATGACCTCCGCCGCGATGATCTTCGGCCAGCTGCCGCTGGTGCTGGCCACCGGCCCGGGTGCCGAGGCGCGCAACAGCATCGGCATCATCCTCGTCGCCGGCATGGTGGTAGGCACCTTGTTCACCCTGTTCGTGGTGCCGGTGTTCTATTCGCTGCTGGCTTCGGAACATCACGACGCGCCCGAGACGGCCGCAGCCGAGCGCTTGCCGCAACCGCCGCACGGGGCGCTGGGCACAGCCTGAGGCGGCAACGGAAAACGCCCATTGGCAAACGGCGCGGGTCGTCCCACCGCGCCGTTTTTTTTTGCTGCGCGGCAGCGGCCTAGGGCACGAAATCCGCGCTGGCCAGGTCGTAGCGGCGCAGGCCCAGCGTGCCCTCGGCAACCAGGGCCTTGATCTCGCGGCGCAAGGTTGCGATGCGCTCGCCGAAGCTGTCCTCGCCGATGCGCAGCAGCGCGGCGAAGGGATCGGCGCTGGCCAGCGCATTCACAATGACCGGCGCCCGCGCGCGGCCCTGGTGGCTGATATCGGCGACGAGCAGGCAGATGCGGTCCTCGGCCCCGTCGAGGTTGTAGCGCTGGGCCAGGCGGCGCATCTTGGCGCGGATATGCGCCAGGCCCACGTCGACCTGTACCTGGCGATGCAGCGGATCGTTCTGCACCCAGTGCACGAATTTCGCCGCCTGGATCACCTCGGTGTCCTCGACTTCCGCCGAGCCGGGATTGAGATAGTCCAGCAGGCCGTCGGTGGAGGTGTCCGATTCCAGCGGCACCAGCGCATCGTCGCCGATGCGGCAGATGCGCCCGCCGCTCACGGTGAGGTCGGGGAAATATTCCGGTGCCAGCGGCAGCTGCAGCAGGGCGCGGAGATAGGCGACGAAATCGCCGTTGGGCACGTGCGCGGCGAACTGCAGAAAGGCGAAGGTAAAGCGCGCGCGGTCGTAGGTATTGAGCGTGTGGAACAGCGCGCCTTCGGCCGTCGCGGTCGGATGGATGAAATCCGCCCAGAAACCGTGCTGGCCGCGGAACTGGCTGCGGTCGTAGCGCTGGGCGGCCGTGCCGCTGACATTCATCAGCCCCTTGCGGCCCTGGTAGCTGACCCGCCGCCCGATGGCGAAACGCTGGCCGTCGATGCGGCCGAAATAACGGTTGCCCTGCTCCAGCGAAAAACTCACCACTTTCATCGGCGCTCTCCCGGTGTGTCGTATGACCCTGGTCCCGCAGCAATTGTGTAAAACGCCTCACTGCCGTGCAGGCGAACGGCGCAGGCCGCATCGCACGCCGCCCGGCCGCACGCGCAACGCCCGGGCCCTCCTTCCCGCGGTATTTCCTGCGGATTGCCGATCGCCGGCATCCGCCGCAGACACACAGGTGCCGGCAGAGGCGGAAACCTCTCACCGGATGCGCAGACCGGGGCGCGGGCCTTTCGGGAAAAAGCCGCCGCGGCGCAAGCACGCACGCACGGAAATACCGCGCGGCACTTCTGCACCAGCGCAACATTGCGACAAGGCAATTGTCCGCCGCAGACACCGTTTTCCCCTGTGCGAACACTGCTGCAACACGCCTGATAGGCCCCGCCCTGTCTTGCCGCTAGGCAAAACTGCAGCGCTCGCGTTGCAGCGTCAGGGGGAAATCCAGCGTACCGCCGTGTCCCGTTTCCCCGGGACGCGACCGCCATTCCGTACCCGCCTGTTCCCCCTGTCCGCACCGCGCGCCGCTGCTGCACTGCCACGGTCGGTTTCTCCAGACAAGGAACAGCCATGCCATCGATCCCAGCGACAGAACCGCATTTACTGCATTTCGACCTCGCCGAAGCCGAGGCGCCGTATACGCTGCATGTCGCGCAGCGCGAGTTCGTGCTGAACCCGCACAGCCGCGCCACCCGCGCCGACGCACGCGCCGAGAACGGCTTCCTGCGCCTGCTCGCCGACGACGCGGTCAGCCATTACGTACAGCTGGCGCTGCCGTCCGACGCCGTCGCGCTGATGTGGGTGACCCAGCCGGTGCAGGTGGACGGCCATGGCGCCGAGCGCATCGTCTCCATGGGCATACACCTGCCGCGCGAAACGCGCCTGCGCGACGTGCGCGGCGAACTGCTGCGCGGCAGCGGGGATGACGCCGCGCCGCATCCCAAGCTGGCCTTCCGCAAACTGGAAAAATCCCTGCTGCACAGCGATCTCGGCGCGCTGCGCAGCATTCCCGACCAGATCGCCGATGTGCAGGATCCGTACGAAAGCGCGGTCGCCCTGCTGTTCAAGCACCCGGAGCTGATCAACCTGAACTCCACCGCCAGCAGGGGCGGCCCCACTGTCGTGATCGAAGCCTGCATACGCCGCGCACTGAGCGAAAGCAGCCTGCTGGTCGAGGCGATACGTGCCAATCCCGGCACCTGGGCACCGACCGAGCGCGCGCGGGACGTGGACGGCTCGCCGCTGCTCGACGACGAAGGCAAGCCGGTGTTCGTCACCGGCCTGCACCCCGACGTGCTGGCGACGCTGCCCAATGTCATCGGGCGTGCCCTGGTTCTGGCCAACCAGAACGAAGACCTGCGCGGCCAGGCCTGGTCGCTGCAATACGGCAATACCATCGCCGACTACGCCGGCCGCGTCGCGCCCAGGACCCAGGCCGCGGCGCCGAAACTGCGCGGCGCCGGCGACGTGAAATGGCGGCTGAAGAATCTCACGCCCAGCAGCGGCCTGGAATTTGAATCCGACGTGCGCTTCACGCCGGCCGTTCCCGGCGCCAACTGGCGCGCCGAAGGCACCTGGTCGGACAGCGACGCGGCGAACCTGGGGCCGTTCGACGATGCCGCGCAGAAAGCGCTGGCCGCCGGCAACCTGCATGTGAAGTTCGGCAGCATCAGCGGCCGGATCAGGCCGGTGGGCGGCAAGGAACGCAGCTACGAGGTGATGCTGGAGGGCCAGCAGGGCAAAGGCGAGCTGCTGCTCAATGCCGAAGGCACCGCACTGCAATACCTGATCACCGCCAGCGGCGGACCGTTCGGCGATGCGTACTTCGCCATCGGCAGCGGCCCGGCCCTGCGCAAGGTGCACAACATCGCCGTACGCGATGCCGGCACCAACGGCAATCTCACCGTGGTGTGCAAGAACCACTGGCTGCGTCATCTCTCGGCCTACGTGGAATTCCTCGACAGCGCCGGCCAGCCGTTGCCGCCGCGGGGCTGGGTATCGCGCTTCCCGCTGCCCCTCACCACCGCCGGCTTCGACGACCACCCGACCCGGCGATTCGTCGACATCGTCAGCCCGGTGGAAACCATGATGGGCATTCCGTTGCCGGCCGAGTCCTCGCATTTCAATGTGCCGGTGCCGGCCAATGCGGCGACCATCCGCTTCACCTGGGGCGGCATGGGCCAGGGCCGCTATGACGAAGTCGCCTGTCCGGTCGGCGCCATTCTCACCACCGTGATCGAGATGGCCCTGCCCATGGTGCTGCTCGCGGCCTCGGCCTCGCCGGGCAAATCCGGCGGCCTGCTCGGCCTGGTGCGGCGCAAGCCCATACTCGGTGCGCTGCTGGTGGGCTTCGCCGGCGTGGTGATCGGCAAGAGCGACGACCCGGCGCGCATGGCCGGCATGATCGCGAAGAAGCTGGTGCCCATGATCGCCAAGGCCGGCCTGAAGGAACTGGGCCAGTACATCGCCGAGAAAATCATCGAAGGCGGCGCCAAGAAGGCCCTGCCCTTCATCAACATTGCCCTGCTGCTGGCCGACGTGGCCGCGACCGTGGCTTCGCTGGCGCAGACCACCAGCGCAATCCGCCAGTCGCCGCGCGCCCAGGTCACCGAGATCACGCGCAGCATAGACCTGCGCATCACCATCACGTCGAGCAAGCTGTACAAGAAATTCCCCGATCACCACCATCACCTGGGCATCGTCGTCGCCTATGACAGCGGCGTCACTCTGCCCAAGCTGATCAAGCCGCTGCCGCCGGAAACCCTCAGCGACGATATCGTGGTGGATTTCAGCGATGTGCCCGCCGCCGGCAACCTGCGCGTGCTGGTGTTCTTCTATGCGGAGAACGATTGGCAATCAGGCCAGGGCGCCAGCCGCTGGCTCAAGGCCGAAGGCCAGGCCGGCAGCCATCTGCTGGTGGTGCCGCCGATCGAGATTGACGTCAACGAAGTGCCGCTGGGGCGCTGGTCGGTCTACGAACATCTGCAGAAGATCACCCTGGAGAACGGCCGGCGCGTATGGAAAGCCGGGCCGCCGCCGCAGGCGACCAAGACCACGCCGTCGCCGGTACGCGGCGTAATCAGCAAACTGCACGCCATCACCATGGCGCAGTATTCGCAGATGATCGGCTACTGCTGGGAAGCCAGCGACCTGAACCTGCCCCCGGACGACGCCGCGCATCCGCCGAGCAGCAGCAGCCTGTATACCTTGCAGAACCTGTCCGTGCTGCAGCGGCCGCAGGACGGCTTCAGCGCCGCCGCGCTGGGTTTCAGCGGCGGCAGCAGCATAGCCTACGATCTGGTCTCGCCCGACGATGGCAGCGGCCGCAGCTTCTTCATCGATCCCACCCGCGGCGTCTACCACGAAACCAACAATCGCGCCGGCGGCTACCACCTGCGCCGCATTGCAGTCGATTACAAAAAGCCGCCGGATTTCAAACCGCGCCGCAATGAATCCTGGGGCCGCTTCCCGGATGCGGTCGACGGCATGGTGCTGCATCCGCACGGTTATCTGTTCGCGATCCGCCGCGGCACGCACAAGCTGTACCGCATCGCGCTGCCGGATATCGCCACCAGCGACGAAGACGCGCCCATGGCCACGCTGTGCTCCGGCGAAGGCAGCCGCCACGGCCTGATGAAATCACCCATGGCTGTGGCGCTGGCGCTGGACGGCCGCGTGCTGGTGCTGGAATCGGGCAACGGCAGGCGCGTGCAGTGCTTCGACGTCAACGGCAATCCGGTCGCCTATTTCACCGATCCGGTCAGCAAGACCCGCACGCCGGTACTGCCGCTGCGCAGCGACGGCAAAAACCTGACCCTGCTCGACATGGCGGTGGAAGCCAAGGGCCATATTTTCATCCTGGGCCATACCGGCGCCGGCCAGGCACCGGGAGACTACCGCCTGGACCTGTACGACCCCGCCGGCACCTACCTCACCACCACCAGCAATTTCACGGCCGCGCGCATCACCGTCGACCTGCTGCGCAATGTGTTCGCGCTGAACTACGAAGTGCTGGATACCAACGGCCGCCGCCCCGAACCGGGCGTCAGCCAGTGGCGACCGCCCGCGCCGTCGAAACCGCGCGCCTGAAAGGAATCCGACCATGAATCGTTTCTACGGCAAATACCGCTTCATCATCAACGGCCGCAAGCTGGTGTTCTGGGAAAACCGCATCGGCCTGATCAGCAAGGACCGCACCACCATCCGCGAAATGGGCCGGAACCATGTGCCGCTGCCGCCGGAATGCTGCATGTTCCTGGTCGTGGGGCCCGGCGACGGCACCTGCTGGCTGCAGGCCTGCAATGGCGAAACCTTTGCCAGCAACGAGGGCGCGCTGGGCATTCTCACCACCACGCCCACCGGCCTGCCGCGCTACCTGACCCGGGTGACGGGCATGCGCTTCGACCTCGCCTCCCTGCGCGCCGGAAGCACGGGGAAACTGCGCTACTACCGCGAGGACCGGCCGGGCATCTGGGCCGACATCGGCTACCAGCGCGCCAGGGCGCTGGAGGTCGACGATATTACCGAGACCCCCTATATCACGAACGTGGCGAGCACCGATCTGGCGGGCAGCGACTGGACGCTGGAACAGCTCGGCGACGGCATCGACCAGATGACGGCGGGCAGCAAGAAGGTCACGCATTTCGATTTCACGCCGGCAGGCAAGGCCGTGGTCAACCTGAGCGGAGAAAACCTCGCCGGCGTGGATTTCGGCCGGGCCGATCTCAGCGAGTGCCTGCTGACCGGCGCCACGCTCACCAACACCACCTTCGACGGCGCGCGCCTGCGCAAGGCCGGGCTGGACCGCGCCAACTTCAGCGGCGCAACGCTCAACAACGTCATCTTCAGCAAAGCCAGCATGAATTCGACCAACCTCAACGGGGTCAAGGGCGTCGGCTGCGATTTCTCCGACTGCGATCTGCTGAGCGTCATCTGCGCCGGCCAGCTCGGGCTGACTTCGCCGGAGAACGCGCCCATGCGCTTCTCCCGCGCCAAGTTCAACTATGCGCTGATCGGCACGGACTGGAAGCACCGGATCATGGACTGGGCCGAGATCCGCGCTATCAGCAGCGGCGCGCGCATCGACGCGACCAAGGCCAATCTCACCGGCGTGGTGCTCAGCGACCTGAATCTCGCGTCGAGCTGCAAATTCGACAACGCCATCCTGCGCAATGCCAGCCTGGCCGAGTCCCGCATGCCTTTCGCCTCGTTCAAGGGCGCGTTTCTCGACGGGACTGTCGCGCCGGACCTGGCCGGCACCGACTTCGCCGGCGCGCGCCTGCAGGGCAGTTCCTTCGAGGACGCCCACTGCACCCGCGCCAATTTTTCCGGCGCACGGCTGGACGAGGCGAATTTCAGCAAGGCGCGCCTGCACAAGGCCAATTTCACCAATGCCTATCTGCGCCGGGTGAATTTTTCCGCGGTGGAGCAGCGCGGCATGAGCGGCGCCTCGTTCAACCGCGCTTTCCTGGTCGGCTGCAATTTCAGCGGTGCGGACCTGTCCACCTACCAGACCGACACAGTGAACATGACCCAGGCCTATCTGCACGGCGCAGACTTCAGCGGCGCCAATCTCGCCGGCACGCTGATGACCGGGGCGGGCATCGCCTTCGAGGAAGGTTCGCTGTCAGTGCGCATCGACAGCGAGACAGCCAATCCGGTGCCCTACGAAGCGACCCTCATAGACCCGGAAGACACCACCACCCGCGAGACCTCCTGCCCCAACGGCGACAAGGGACCGTGCAGCCTGGGCCAAATGCACAGCAAGCAGCCCTTCCCCACCGTATGGCCCTGGCCGCGCGGCGCCAGCGACCCCGAGCAGGAGGTGGAGGAGGTCCGGCAAGCGGACTGAGCAAGCGCCAGCCTGGAGAACGAAAGCAGCACTGTACGCCAGCGCCGCAACCATGCAGACTCGCCGTTCCCGCCGCCCCAGCCGGCGGCGGGAACGGAGCCAGGGGCCGTGTTCGCTATCCGACAGCAACCAGCAGCCAGCGGGAGTCTCGCATGATCCGTCGTGCATCTTTCTTTATTTTTTCCTTTGTTTCACTTGCCTGCGGCGGCGCCCAGGCGGCGCAATTCGCCGGCACGGGCACCGGCCCCATCCCGGATGCCGGCACCACCGGCACCTACGGCACACCGCTGACGGTCAGCTTCACGGTCAGCGGACTGTCCGGCCCGGTCACCTCGGTGGGCTTGCGCGCGGCCATGTCGCATACGTGGATCGACGATCTGGACGTGGAACTGTTCGCCCCGGGCGGCGCGCCTTCGCTCAAGATCTTCAGCCGCGTCGGCAACACCACGGCCAGCCCGCCCGGCAGCGCCACGGCCAATACCGGCTGCCAGACCGACCTCGGCGGCACCTATGATTTCGCCGACGGCCAGAGCGGCTCGTTCTGGGCCGGCGCCGGCTTCCTCACCTCCCAGAGCGAATGCCTGGACGCCAGCGGCATCACCGTTCCCTCCGGCGGCTACCGCACCTCGGCGCCGGGCGGCGTGGGCAGCACCGGCCAGGCCACCTCGCTCAATGCCATATTCGGCGGCCTCAGCGCCGCCCAGGCCAACGGCACCTGGACGCTCGTCGCCCGCGACCGCGGCCTGCAGGACGAGGGCGATATCTCTTCGGCGACGTTGTTCATCAATGAATCGCTGCCGGTGAGCTTGCAGCGTTTCAGCGTGGATTGATAAGCGACGGGATTCGGGATTCGAGCCCGCGACGGCGAAGTCGCGGCTCGAATCCCGGGCTGCCTTACGGACAACGGGATTCAACATCCGCAGCGCGGCGGCAAACGCGCCCTGCGAATCCCCAATTCCGACTCCCGAACCCCGACTCACACACTCTCGATCTTGCGCACCCGCAACGCCCCCAGCGGCACCAGCTGGCAGGCCAGGCGCGCGCGCGGATTGCCGGGCGCATAGATTTCCAGCGCTTCGCGTTCGTCGTCCGCCGGCGGTTCCACCGCGTCGGCGGCGGCTTCGACTTCGATCAGGCAGGTGCCGCACAGGCCGCTGCGGCAGCCGAACAGCAGCGGCGAGTTCTGCACGCTCAGATGCAGCGGCAGGCAGCCGCGCAGCGGGATTTCCTGCGGTGGAAACGCGGTGTCCGGGAACTCGATGCGCACGGTGCTCATTGCGGACGGAAGCGGGCCAGCGCGGCGCGGTTGCGCGCGAGATAGCGCTGCGCGCCGTTGCGGCGCATGCCGCGCATCTCGCGGTTGTGGGCGTCGAGCCAGGTCACCGGTTCGACGAAGGCAACGTAGGAATCCGCTGCCGTCGCATGCGTCTGCAGCGCAGCCTGCAGGCCTTCGCTGTCCTGAGTGAAGCAGGCGGCGAGCATGGCCATGGCCTGGCCGTGGTCCATGCCGAACACGCCCGACCGGAACAGCTTGTAGATCACGCCGTAGGCCGCCGGATCGTGCCAGAAGATGCCGTTGACCACGACCGAGGCGTTGGCGTGATCGGCCTGGCAGCCGGCGACGCCGCGGTTCACCACCCAGCGCTCGAAACGGGTCGGCGCGGCGATGGAGCGCGGCACTTCCAGCCCGACCAGGCGCGAGGTGTTGAAATGGAAGGACTCGTCCATGAAATGGTAGTAGCTGATCAGTGACGGTATCGGCGCATTGGCCTGGTCCGGATGATCCAGGTAATGCCGCGACAGGCGGTGCTGGATCAGCTTGCCGTTGAGCGTGCGCAGGCCGCGGATCAGCAGGTACTGGCTGGCCAGAAAAGCATTGTTGGACGACAGCAGCAGGAAGCCGCGGATCTGCAGCCGGCGCCAGAAATCCTTCGCCGCCGAGCTGTCGGCGAAGATCATGGTGTGGTCGAACAGGCTGCGCATGGGATAGGTGAACAGGCGCTCGCCGAACAGGCTGTGTTCGACGTCCTCGCTCACTTTCTTGAACGCGGCGATATGGGCGCGTTCCTGGCGCGATTCCAGATCCAGGTTGTCGCAGACCAGGCGAAAATCCTCCAGCGCGTACAGGCCGGCGGCAGATACCTGGTTGAGGAAGATGGTCGCGATCTCGGCCGAGACGATCTGGGCGTAGTACGCCACCCAGTACAACTGGTTCAGCACCACGCGCTGGGCCGGCGTGGCCTGGTCCCACACCGGCGTACCCCAGAGCAGCGAGAACGCTTCCGGATTCCAGTAGACGTCACGGCAATCGGCATAGCTGAAGCGCTGCGCCGCGGCGTCGATGGCCGCGGTGTGGTCCAGCTCCGTGTTGCGGCGCAGGTTGAATTCCAGCTTGCGGCAGGTGGAAGCGTCGTCGAGCAGGCTGTGGGTCTGGCGCTGGGCTAGGCCGGGATGCATGGGATTACCAGGGAAAAAGGAATTGGCGCCAGGCGGCCGGCGCCTGGTCCACACCGTAGCGCGCCGGATAGCCGCGCGCCTCGCGCGCGGTGCCGAACAGGCGGTCCCACAGCATCAGGTTGGCGCCGTAGTTGGTGCCGTGCCCGGCCGGACTGTGGTGCAGATGATGCTGCCAGGGCGTCACCAGCACCCGCCCCAGCCAGAACGGCGCCGGCACGCGCGAATGGCGCCAGACATCCAGCGCCGCGGTCAGCCCGGCCGCGGCGAAGAAGCCCGCCGGCGCATCGCAGAGAAAACCCAGCACGGGATTGAGCAGCAGGTAGACGAACAGGAAATTGATCGCCAGCGCATTGCGCGAGGTGGCCCAGACATTCAGCGTGGGCGAGGCGTGATGGCACTGGTGCAGCGCCCAAAGGAAGGGCACACGGTGGAACAGGCGGTGCTGCCAGTAGTAGAAAAAATCCACAACAATAAAATTCAACAGAAATGCGCCCAGCCAGCCCAGCGGCAGCACGCCGGCCAGCCGCGGCAGCCCCGGCGCCAGCAGGCGCGTTGCGATCAGGTAGCCCGCCAGCGGCACCGCCACGCCCTGCACCAGCAGGCCGGCGAGGTTGAGCGCGTGATCGGCCGGGCCGTAGCGCGCCGGCATGGGCGCGCCGCGGCGCTCCAGCACGGCCAGCACGACGAAGGCGATCAACGGCAGATACCAGCCCTCATGCATGTGGCGATTGTCCGACCCGGCCGCGGAAACGAGCCGCACCAGCATACCGGCGCCGCGCGAAGCGGCGCAAATTGCACCTGAATGCGCTTTAACATCACCCTGGCCGCGCCGCGACAGGCTATGCTGCGCGCCGGCTCATACGCCATGGGAGGAGCGCATGAAACGTCTGCTGAGTTGGGTAGCCACACTGCTGCTGTGCTGCACTGTCCTGAACCCTGCCCCGGCGCAGGATGCCGCGGAGCGCCAGGCCGACCACGAAGCCCTGCGCGAACTGCTGCGCACCGCCACCGAAGCCATCAACACGCGCAAGTTCGACCTGGTCGCGCCGCGCCTGCACAGCGGCTTCACCGTGATCGCGGTGGACAACACCAAGCTGGTCGGCATCGAAGCCTTCCGCAACTACTGGAACGCCCTGTTCGACGGCGCCAACGCGCCGCTGATCGCGGTGGAGACCCGCCCGGTCGCCGACGAACTCACGTTCTTCCTTTCCGACACCGTCGGCGTGGTCTACGGCACCTCGCAGGACACCTATACCTTCCACAAGAACGCCGTATTCGCCGAAGGCGACAAGCGCAGCATGAACACGCGCTGGAGCGCCGCGGTGATCAAGGAAGGCGAGGTCTGGAAGCTGGTCAATGTCCACTTCTCGGCCAATCCCTTCGATAACCCCATGCTGGACGTGGCCGCGGGCGCGCTGAAGAAGACCGCCCTCCTGGCCGGCGCCGGCGGCCTGGTGCTGGGCCTCTTGCTGATGGCCCTGCTGCGGCGCCGCCGCTGAGGCAAACACCGTGTTCGACCTGCTGCTGCGCGGCGGCCTGCTGTTGGACGGCAGCGGCGCGCCGCCACGCCGCTGCGACGTGGCTGTGCGCGACGGCCGCATCGCCGCGCTCGCACCGGAGATAAGCGCACCGGCGCGGGAAGTGCGCGACGCGCAGGATCTGTGGATCACGCCGGGCCTGGTCGATATCCACACGCATTACGACGTCGAGGTCGAGATCGCGCCCGGCCTGGCCGAATCCGTGCGCCATGGCGTCACCGCGGTGGTGCTGGGCAATTGCAGCCTGTCGCTGACCGCCGGCCGCGCCGCGGATCTGGCCGATATCTTCCTGCGCGTGGAAAGCCTGCCCGCGCCGCTGGTGCGGCGCTGGCTGGCGCAGGCCCTGTCCTGGGATTCGCCGGCGGCCTATATCGAACACCTGCGCAGCCTGGCGCTGGGGCCGCACGTGGCCGCGCTGGCCGGCCACAGCGCGCTGCGCGTGGCGGTGATGGGGCTGGAGCGCGCCCTGGGCGCACGCGCCAGTGCGGCGGAGCTGGAAGCCATGCGCCAGCTCGCCCATGCCGCGCTGGACGCCGGCTGCTGCGGCATTTCCGTCGACATGGTGCACTGGCACAAGGTCGCCGGCGTGTACGCCGGGCGCAGCGTGCCTTCGCACTACGCCGACCTGCGCGAATACCGCATGCTGGCCGAGGTCTGCCGCAGCCGCGACGCGGTGTTCCAGGTCACGCCGAACCCGCAGCGGCCGGCGAGCTTCCTGCATATTCTCGGCATGGGCCTGGCCGTGTTCCGCCCGCCGCTGCGCCTGACCGTGCTCTCGGCCATGGACATGAGCGACTACCCGGCGCTGTGGCGCGTGTTTCCGCTCGCCGCCTGGCTGGTCAACCGCCTGGGCGGCGGCAATCTGCGCTTCCAGACCCTGGGCGAGCCCTTCGCCATCCACGCCGACGGCCCGCTCACGCCGCTGTTCGAGGAATTCCCCGCCGGGGTGGAACTCAACAGCTGCGCCGATGCCGCGGCGCGGCGCGCGCTGTGGGCCGATGCCGCGTTCCGCACGCGCTTCCGCCG
Source organism: Tahibacter harae (assembly GCF_024437735.1). Lineage (GTDB taxonomy): Bacteria > Pseudomonadota > Gammaproteobacteria > Xanthomonadales > Rhodanobacteraceae > Tahibacter > Tahibacter harae. The sequence continues at coordinate 164,090 of NZ_JANFQO010000010.1, forward strand.
CGACTGGCTGCGCCGGGAACGGCGCACCTTCCACCGCGATCCGGCGCGCATGACGGTGCTGGCCTCGCCCGATCCGGCGCAGGTCGGCCACAGCATCGCCGCCATCGCCAAGGCCGAGGGCAGCGACCCTACCGACCTGCTGATGCGGTTGCTGCAGCAGCACGACGAAGCCCTGCGCTGGGTTGCCTGCGGCGCCAACGAACGCCCGGCGATAGTCGAACGCCTGCTCGCGCACAGGCACATCCTGCCCGGCTTCAGCGACGCCGGCGCGCATTCGCGCAATATCGCCTTCTTCGACAATTCGCTGAACCTGATCCGGCGCGCCGTAAGCACGGGCTTCATGACGCCGGAACGCGCGGTCGCCCGGGTCAGCGGCGAGGCGGCGCGCTGGTTCGGCATCGATGCGGGACTGATCCGCGTCGGCGCCCGCGCCGATCTGCTGCTGCTGCGGCCCGAGGCACTGAAACACGCCACTCAACTGGTGGAGATAGCCGACCCGCTGCTGGACGGTGCGCGCCGCTGCGTGCGCCGCGGCGGCGAGGCCGCGCTGGCCGCGGTCTTCGTCAGCGGCCGCGAAGTCGTGCGCGACGGCGCGCCGCTGCCGGTGCTGGGCACGCAGCGCTGCGGCAGCGTGCTCACCCCGGCCGCGCCGCTGCGCGACCGCGCCGCCGTGCAGGCGCGCCACCGCAACCGCCTGGACGACGATACTTACGACCATCCGTTCCAGGACTACTGGGACATTTTTGTCTACAAACACCAGGCGCAGGGCAATATCGCCCTGCACTGCCTGGGCGTGCTGCTGATGCACGGTGCGGCGCTGGCCGCCGTGCTCAGCCTGAATCCCTGGTTCCTGCTCGGCATACCGCTGTCGCAGCTCACCGGCCTGGCCGGCCACCTGATCTATGAACGCTCCCATGTGGATATCCGCGACCTGGTGTTTTCCTGGCGCGCCTCGCGCAGCCTCAACCGCCTGTTCTTCAGCGTGCTGCGCGGCCGCTACGGCGCCGAGGTACGGCGCGTGCGCGAACGCTATGCCCAATACCGGCAAAGCGCGGCCTGATGCGCGTACCGGCGCTGACCCGCGCGCGCCTGCTGCCGGCGATGGCGCTGGGCTATGCGGCGTTCTGCCTGCTGTACCTCGGCAGCCATGCCCTGCGCCTGGGCGCGCCGCTGGAATTGCAGCGCAGCGGCCTGGACGCGGCCCTGCCGCTGCTGCCGGCGACCATCTGGATCTATCTGTCGCAGTTCGTGCTGCTGCCGCTGAGCCTGTGCCTGGTGCGCGATACCGCCACGCGCAGCCGCCTGTTCTACGCCTGCCTGCTCGCAACCCTGGCCGCCGCGGCGGTATTCCTGTGCTGGCCCACCCGCCTGCTGCGGCCGGAAATCGCGGCCGACGGCCTCACCGGCCTTGCCTGGCGGCTGCTGTTCGCCAGCGACGTGGACGGCAACTGCTTTCCCTCGCTGCATGTGGCCCTGGCCGGCCTCTGCGGCATCGCGCTGTGGCGGCATGGCTGGCGTACGCTGGCACTGCTGTGGCCGGCCGCGATTGCGCTGGCCACGCTGACCACCTGGCAGCATGTGGGCGCCGATGTGATCGGCGGCGCGCTGCTCGCCGTGCTGGCCTGGTGGGCCGAATCGCGGCTGCTGCGCCATGACTGAAACTGCGCCGCTGCACAGCCAACTGCTGCCGGCCGAAGCGCTGGACAGCGCCGCGCGCGCCGAACTGTTCGCGCTCTACCGGCGCCATTTCGACGCCGCCGACGCCGGCCGTTTCGCCGCCGACCTGGCGGAGAAACAGCAAGTGCTGACCATCCGCGACGCGGGCGGCCGCCTGCACGGTTTTTCCACCCTGGCGCAGTACACGCGGATCTTCGACGGCCTGCCGCTGCGCGTGCTGTTCTCCGGCGACACGGTGATGGACGAAGCCAGCTGGGGCCAGCAGGCGCTGGCCTTCGCCTGGATACGCCTGGCCGGGCAGATCCAGGCACAGAGCGACGATCCGCTGTACTGGCTGCTGATCTCCAAGGGCCATCGCACCTACCGCTATCTGCCTGCCTTCAGCCTGGACTACGACCCGTCGCCGCAGCGCCCCACCGCGCCGGAACGCCGCCGGCTGATGGACTTCCTCGCCCGCGACCGCTTCGGCGAGGCCTACGACGCCGCCCGCGGCGTGGTCAGCTATCCCGAATCGCACGGCCATCTGCGCGCCGACCTGGCCGAGGTGCCGGCCATCCACGCCCATCTGCCCGAAGTGGCGTTCTTTCTCGAACGCAATCCCGGCTACCGCCGCGGCGAGGAACTGGTCTGCCTCTGCCCCATTACCGCCGATACGCTGCGCCCGCTGGCGCGGCGCGCCTTTCTCGCCGCCCGGCGCGAAGCACGCGCCGCCGCCGCAGATCTGCGGGTGGCGCAGTCATGAACGAAGCGCAGTTCAACCATCCCGAAGCGGTCACCCGCGGCTGGTACTGGCTGTGCCGGTCGGACGAGATCCGCCGCGGCCGCGTCAAGGCGCTGCGTCTGCTCGGCCGCGATCTCGCCGTCTACCGCGGCGAGGACGGCCGCGTGCACGCGCTGGACGCCTACTGCGCCCACATGGGTGCGCACCTGGCCGAAGGCCGCGTCGAGGGCAATTCACTACGCTGCTTTTTCCACCATTGGCGCTATACCGCGGAAGGCCGCTGCGACGACATTCCCTGCCTGGCCGCGACACCGCCGCCCGGCGCGCGCGTGCGGCGCTGGCCGGTGGCGGAAAAGCACGGCCTGGTCTGGCTGTGGACCGGCGCCGAGGCCGCCCATGAAGTCCCCGAAGCGCCCGAGCTGGCCGGCCAGGACTGCCGCATGCTGCTGGTCAGCCGCTTCCGCAAGAACTGCCATCCCAACGTGGTGCTGATCAACGCCATCGACGAACAGCACTTCCGCAGCGTGCACCGCCTGCCCGGCGAAATCCTCAGCATGCAGCCGCTGCCGCGCGACCAGGCCAATATCGAATTCCACAATACCGGCAAACTGCCGCGCAGCCACTGGCTGGGACGGCTGCTCGGCCGCTTCTACAAGGATGCGCTGACCTACCGCCTGAGCTACTGGTACGGCAGCTGCGGCTTCGTCACCCTGGGGCCGGATTTCCTGCATTGCCATATCCTGTTCGCGCTGCGCCGCGGCGACGACGGCGAGACCGAGGGCCAGACCATTGCCCTCACGCGCCGGCGCAAGGGGCTGTCCGGCTGGATCGCCGACAAACTCATACTCTGGACCACGGCCGCCATCGGCTGGTATTTCGCCAACGGCGACACGCGCGTATTCCAGACCATCCGTTTCAACCTGCGCACGCCCATAGGAGCCGACCGCGCCGTGCTTGCCTTCATCCGCCACTACGAACAACAGCCGCTGGCCGAATGGAACGACGAAGCCGACGACGCCCGGCCGCGGCGCCATATGCGCGGCGTCAGCGGCAAATCCGCATGAAGCGCCGGGTGCTGGTCACCGGCTGTTCCTCCGGCATAGGACTGGAACTGGCGCAGCGTTTCCTGGCCCAGGGCTGGCAGGTCATCGCCGCGTTGCGCGATGCGACCCACGCACCGGCCGGGCTGGCCGGTTGCGCCATAGTCACCCTGGACCTGACCGATCCCGCCCAGATCGCCGCAGCCGCAGCCGATATCGAAGAACTGGACTGCCTGGTCAACAATGCCGGCTACGCCCTGGTCGGCAACTTTTCCGGCTACAGCGAAACGCAGATGCGGCGCCAGCTGGACACCAACCTGCTCGGCCCCGTGCTGCTGACCCAGGCCCTGCTGCCGGCCCTGCGCCGGCGCCGCGGCCGCATCATCGTGCTCTCGTCCATGGCCGGCGAGACCGGCCTGCCGCTGAACTCGCTGTATTGCGCCAGCAAATTCGCCCTGGAAGGCTGGGCCGAAGCACTGCGCCACGAGCTGGCGCTGCAAGGTATACAAATTTCACTCGTCGAGCCGGGCGGCCACCGCACCCGCTTTGCCGCCAACCTCGACTGGGCCGCCGACAGCGGCCTGGATGCCGTCGAACAACAGCAACTGGCCGCGTACAAGGGCATGCTCGCCCACCGCCTGAGCCAGCCCGCGCCAGGGCCGCAGGCCGTCGCCGCCGCCGTGCTGGAACTGGCGACAGCGGGGCACATGCCGCTGCGCACCCGGGTCGGCACCGACGTGCGCGCCATCCACTGGCTCAAGCGCCTGCTGCCGGAACGCTGGGCCCAGGCCCTGCTCGCGCGGCGGCTGCGGCAGTTGCTTGACGCGCACGCGCCGGAGCAGAAGAAGCCGTGAGCGAACGCGAAGCCGACATCCAGCGCACCGCCGCCCGCCTGCTGCGCCGCCGCGCGGCCGCCGGTACGCCGCAGACGGATGCGCCGCTGTGGCCGGCCGAGCACTTCGGCCTGCATCGGCTGCGCGTCTACAGCGACGCAAGAACCGAACAACAACGCGGGATCCTCAATCACTGCGCCCAGGGCCTGCTGCGCGAATCCTGGTTCGTCGAACGCGGCGGCATGGAATTCTGCGCGCGCATGGTATTGGCGGCCGACTCCGCCGGCGAACGCCAGCTCTACAGCCTGATCGGCGCCGACGAAGCCGCCCACTACGCCTGGCTGCAACCCTGGCTGCCCGCCGGCAGCGGCGCCATGGATACCTTCAACCGCTTTCTGGCCGACTGCGTCGCCCAGTCCACGCCGCAGCCGCTGGCGTATCTGATGCAGGTGGTGCTCGAAGGCTTCGGCATCGTGCACTACGACGGCCTTGCCGCGAACTGCAACGATCCCGCACTGGCCGATACCCTGCGCCGCATGGCCGAGGACGAAGCACTGCATCATGCCGCCGGCCTGGCGGCCTTCCGCGCTGAACGGCTGGGACGCGCCGAGCGCGAATTCCTGCTGGATGCGTCGTATGCGTTTCTGCAGATGATGCGCAGCGGTCCGCAGGCCGTCGTTGCAGCACTGGACCAGGGACTTGAAGGACTGGATATCACGGCCGCGCAGGCGCTGTTTGCGATGCTGGACGACGGGGCGACTACGGCAGCCAAATTGCAGCGCCTGCGGCGGCTCATGGATCAGCCGGGAATGGGCTGGCTGCTGGAAAACCTGGAAGCCCGCGGTGCGTTCAACCCCTGTGATGCGGATGAAATGGCGGCGGTCTACCGGGCGTCGCGCTGAGACCGCAACCGGCGGCGCACGGCATGCCACCCGCTTGCCGCCGCGCACTTTGCGTATCCGAGGCGTGAATGTGTGCTGCCCGCAAGAACGCAGGGACATGGTGGAACGAACCATCCGGCTTCGCGCGACAGACCAGCATGCGATCAAGGGCTGTAGCTGTGAACGACAACGTCGGAGCAGTCCTTGTGCAGGCCGCGCTCCAGAAACTTCACCCAATCGGAAACAATGCGCAGGAACAGGCCGGTTTGAATGGTCTCGCCGCTGTCCGGTTCTGATGTAATGAAATGGATCGAGGTCCACTCGCGTTCAATACAGGCGGCAAAAACTTCGGTAGTGAAATCTTCGGAAACGGACTCTCCCCGCAGGACGTTTCCGCACAGGACGATGCACTGCCCCAGCCAGGGGATGTGACGATCCAGCCCAAGACCACCGTCATCGGCCAGGATGCCGAGAAGAAGATGCCCGGCGTACTGGTCTTCGAGACGTTCGCAGACGGGGTAGAAACGTCCATTGTGCTCGTGCCAGGAAAATCTAAGCTCCAAAGGACTGCCCCGGAGAATTCTGACGCCCGGACCATGCCGCCGGACGAATCGGCCTGGCCTGAATGATGGGCCGGCAAGCAGGGATCATGCTGAAACCGCCATCTCAAGCAGGGTCCTGGCGTAGTTGACGCCGCCGTCCGCAGCCGGCCGGGATTTCAATTCCAGCAACGCAAACCAGCAGGAGCCCCTGGCTCCAGCACGGAACGGCTCGCGATCCTGCTTGTTGCCGGCATGGATGCTTTCCAGACATACGCTGCCGTCGTCCTGCTCAAGATGAAAAGCGTTGACGCTGTCGCCCCAGCGGGAGTCCTGCCCGGCGTGCGCCCGATCACGGATGGTTCCGGTCACGTGGACCGTGCGGATAAGCCTTGAGTGGATGCGCTCCCACCATTCATCCGAACCGAACAAGCCATGTACCGGTTTCAGGCCTGCGTGGGGCTTGTCGTTGTCCAGGCTGGGAGCCTGGACGATCTGGACCTGCTCCGGGTCGTCCCTGAGTTCATCGGCCCGCCGATAGACGACCTTCAATGCCGGATCCTTGCGGTCGAGTGCGCGATGCAGGTTGCGGTCGTCAGCTTCCATTCGGTTCCTGTCCATAGACCGATCTGCCGCGCAGTCTGGCCCCGAAGACGCCGGCTGTCGGAGTCCTGCACGAATCGACGGCATTGGCTGGTGGTGCGGCCTGACCTGTCCGCGGAAGGTGCGGTCTTTCAACGTGGCGGAGACAGGCCGCTACGATGCTCTCACCCGTACCTCAGGCAGGCAAGCGCGGACAGGCAGCTCAGTCGCCGCTTCCGACTCTCGCACCCGCCTCAGAACCTAATCCCGCCGCGCCGCAATCCCCAGCGCCGCCTCGATCCGCGCCGGCTCGTACAGCGTGCCGCCCTTCATCACCAGCCGGACGCGGCGGATATCCTCGATGCGCTGCGTGGGATCGCCGTCGACCAGGATCAGGTCCGCCTGCTTGCCCGCCGCAATCACGCCGCGCTGGTTGTCGACCCCCATGACCTGCGCCGAAGTCAACGTAGCCATGCGCAGCACTTCCGCCGCCGGGATGCCGGCGCGGGCGTAGAGTTCAAGTTCGTGATGCAGCAGATAGCCGGCCAGTCCGTCGGTGCCGGGTACGATGGTGACGCCGGCGTCGTATGCCGCCTTGAGCAGGCGGTACATGGCCGGCAGTGCTTCGCGATAGGCCGCTGCTTCGCCCTTGGGTATTGCATAGGCAGCACTGCGCAGGCTGCGGCGCACCGCCGGCGGGAAACGCGGCACCACGTCTTCCAGTCCGGGAATCGGCTTCTTCGGATCGCCGGACAGACGCATCTCGAACAAGCCCAGGGTCGGATCGAGCACCGTGTGATGCTTTTTCAGGAAGGCAATGAATTCGCGCACGCGCGGCTGATCCGGCGAGAAGTCGCGTACCCGCGCAGCCACCTTGCCGAAGCGTTCGCTGTGCTGGTTGGTGGCCTTGACCTCGGGCCACAGCAGGGCGAGCACGAAATAATTGAAATGCTGGATCTCGTCGGCACCCGCTTCGACAAACTGTTCCGCCGACATGTAGGCAGGCACATGACCGGACACCCGCAGGCCACGCGCATGCGCCCGGTCGGCGATCAACGGCACCAGCGCCGGCTTGATCGACATATAGATCTTGACCTGCTGATAGCCGTGGTCGGCCAGCCAGTCGACGGCTTGTATCGCCTCTTCCGGGGTATCCACATGCAGCTTGGTCGGCCCGGAATATTGGCCGCGGCCATCGATCATGCCGGCGCGCACGACGCGCGGGCCGATCTCGCTGCCGGCGTCGAAGCGCGCCAGGCGCGCAAGGAAAGCATCGGTGTCGTTGGCGAGGTCCCGGGCGCTGGTCACGCCGCAGGCAATATCGAGCAGGCCGTCGACGCCGGTGATGTGCTGATGGTTGTCCCACAGGCCGGGCATCAGGAAGCGGCCCTGGGCGTCGATCACTTCGGCACCGGGCGCGAAGACCTGTGCATCGGGCCCTGCGCGCACGATGCGTTCGCCGCGCACCAGTACGCTGCTGCCGGCGGTCACGCTGAGATCGCGCGCATCGAACAGGCGCGCATTGCGTATTACCAGGTCGCCGGCCGGCCGGCGCGCCAGTTCGCGGGCCAGCCGGGCGTTCCACGCGCTTTCGGCGCTGTCCTGTGCGGCGATGAGTCGGGACACGGCCGCCTCGTTGCCCTTGGGCACGGTCGAAGCCCATAGCGAGGCCTGCCAGGTATCGCCGTTGGGCGCCAGCCACACCGGCCAGGCGCTGAAGCCGATGCCGTTGATGCGATAGTGCCGCAGCGTGATCTGCGCCGCGCCTTCCCCGAGGCTGAGTTCACCCGCCTCCTCGATGCTGGCCTTTCCGTCCGGCAGCAGGTCGAGGCGGCGGCCGGGTGCTTTCAGCAATGCGCGCGCCAGTACGCCGAAGTATTCCGGCGGCGGATTGGCGGGCAGGAAGAAGGCGGCGGTATCGTTGCTCTGGCCGGACTCGGTCAGCGATTTCCAGCGCGCCTTGCCGCCTTCGACCCAGTAGCGCTCGTCCACCGGCGCCTTCATGTAGTCGTTGCCGCTGCCGTGGTAGCTCAGCGGGACGCCGTTGGCGGCCAGCACCCAGACGGCGCTGATGCGGTCGCCGTGATCGCGGTCGTCGTAGGCATATTCGGCCTGCACGCGGCCGTCGTCGCGTACGGTCACCGTCTGCGCCCCGACAATATTGTCCAGCATGAGGTAGGTGTCATTGCGCACGCGCGGTGCGGCGACGGCGGACACGGCGTACAGCAGCACAGCCAGGGCAAAGGACGTGCGCATGGTGCTCTCCAGGCGGTCGCGCGGGGACGACGAACGCAGCAGCAAACGGCGCCGCTACTGGAACCCGTCGGCAAAGATCGCATCCCCGCCGACACGGAACGTGCGCACCTCGCCAGGATACAGGTCGAAGCGCAGCTGCGCCGAGGCCAGCGCGGTGCCCGCGAGCAGATCCTGCACGGGGCCGCTGCCGCCCAGTTGCACGGACACGGCGGTTTTCGTGCTCATGGCAGTATTGATCACGGCGTAGTAGTTGCCTTGCGCCGTGACGATCTCGCGCACGACCACCGCACTGTCGCTGGCCGCGCCCGCGCGGGTGGTTGCCGCCAGGGCCGGCAGCGACAGCAGGGCGCGGTTGAAGCGCCGCACATAGGCGGGCTCGCCGCGGGAAAAGCTGGACGATTCCAGATAACCGATATTCACCGGGTTGCCATTGGCCAGCGCGCGCGCCTCGGCCAGGGTGACGTAGGGGCCGGCGCGGTCCACCGCGACGGCGGTGTAGCCGACGCGGCCCTGGAAAGGCTCGGTCGCACTGACGCTGTAGTGCGTGGTGCAGGCGGCGTCCTCGAACGCGGCGCCATTGTCCTCGTTGAGCGGATAGAAATGGGTCAGGGTCTGGCCGGCGTCGTTGCTGAACTCATTGAACAATTGCACATCGCCAACCGTATACAGGCCGCTGCCGAACGGCAGGGTCATGCTGACGCCGTTGGTGGCGGCGTAGCGCTGCGGGTCCGGCGGCGGCGCGGCATGGGTTTCCTCGGGACGTTCGCTGCCGCTGGCGGGGATGGCGAAGGTCTTGAACACGCCATTGGCATGCTGGCGCTGGGCCAGGGCCTGGGCCGGCGTATAGCCGCCCCATTGCCAGCGGTACCAGTTGGCCACGTCGGGATCGGGGTTGCCGGACAGCGTCGCGGCATAGCTGTTCCACCAGGCCACGTCGTCAGTGACCAGGTTGGTGAGATTGGCCTCGGCCGGTGTCGTGTAGGCCGGCGGCGGCGGTTCCCCGGGATAGGCGGTGAAATGCACCTGGGCCTGGGGATTGGCCAGCCCGGTGCGCAGATAGTCGCGCAGCGCCACCAGCAGCGCGCGGCGGCGGGCGTACCACCAGTCGTAGTAGCTGGCACGCGAAGCTTCGTCACTGCGCAGCTGGGCCAGGGTGCGCGGCTGCGCCGGCACCTCGGCGTTGTAGCGCGCCAGCGTTGCGGGCGCGAAGCTGATCGGCAGCTTGGTCTGGCGCGTGCGCAGCCAGATGCCGGCGAAATCGGCCACATGGCGATGGGCCAGCACCGTACGGTCGATAAGGTGTTGCAGGTCCGTCAGCGTGTCCGGGTCGGTCACATCGGCGGAATAGCCCTCGGTCCACCACACACAGGTGTAGTAGCTCAGGTTGCCGCAGGTCGCATAGGTGCCGTCCCAGAGTTTTTTTGTACGCCGCTGCACCCCCAGCGAGCGGTAGCCGCAGCCCGCCCCGCTGCAGCCGCCTATGCTGCCGCCGTATTCGAAATACGGCAGCAGCGGCAGGCCGGCGGCGCCGGCACGCGCGACGATCTGGCTCCAGATATCCACCAGCGGCGGCTGCGCATTCCATAGCCACTGCGCATCGCCGCCGTCGAAGCCCTGGTTGTGGCCCCACTCCATCAGATCCTTGCCGACGGTGTTGAAGCCGTAGAACTTTGCCAGGCGGATCTTGGCCTCGAACCAGTCGATGGGCTGGGCGAAGGCGCGCTGGACGGCGTTGTTGGACTGTACGGCCTCGTCGGCCATTTCCTCGCGCCAGAACAGGTGCCGCCGCGGCAACGGCGCCGGCGGATAGGCGATGGACGCGGACAGTGCGGCGGGATTGGCCACGGCGTAGAGGCGGATCTTGCCGATGGCCACGCCGTTGCCGGCCGGATCGTCCCACTGCTTGTTCTGGAAAATCATCACATCGAAGCCGTCGGCCGGCAGCAGGTTGCGGTTGGCGCAGGCGGCGTTGCGCTCGGCCTTCAGTGTGCTTGTGCGCTCGTGCAGGTAGAACAGGCTGCGGAACGCCGTCCACTGCTGCGACTGGGGATAATCCAGCGATTCCAGGGTCGAGCGTGTGAACTGCCGGCGCGCATCGCCGACCGATCTGCCGGTGGCGAAGCCGCGCACGAAGTCGGCGCCGCGATTGGCCACGAAGATCGTGCGCGGCACATCGTCGGGATATTCCACTTCCAGCACGTAGGCGCCGCCGGCGACCAGACCGCGGCCGGCGCCGATGCGGTAGGCCAGGGCCTTGGCATCCGGCGACATGGACATCACGCGCGCGCTGCGCCCCAGCCGCGCTGCCACACTGCTGGCGCCGGCGGGGCTCTGGAAGCTGGGCGCGACCGCGGCCGTGTCGATTTCCTCGACCAGGGTCAGCGCACCGAAGGGCTGGGTTTCCAGCGGCAGCGGCGCATCGACCAGGTTGCCGGCCGATACTGCGGCCGCGGCAAGCAGGGTGAGCAGGCAACCGGCCAGGCAAGGCAGCAGATGGCGGGGCATGGCGCAGATCCGCAACGGGCGGGAAATCAGGCTAGCACGGGCCGATGACGGGAAAATTTGATCAAAGGCGTATTTTTGCAGCCGTCCCGGGAGCTGGCTCGGCGGGCAGCCGTCAGCCCTTCGCGCCGGCCGGCACCGCGCGGCGGGCCGCCGCCGGCGGCGCCGTACCCGCGGCCCGTGGATTTTTCCTTTCTTGAATTTTTGCCAAATTCTTCAGTTCATCCAGACGCTGCGCCCGCGCACTTCCCGGCGCGATGCTGTCCCCGCCCTTTTCCGCTATTTCGCGCGCCAGCGCCGCCGCGGCCTGGGTCTCGCCGCGGCCTGCCAGCAACGCGGCGCGGTCCAGGCGCAGCAGCCACAGGTCCGGATGCTGCGCGCCCAGGCTTTCGGCGTAGCGGGCCTCGGCCTGCAGCAACAGCGCCTCGGCAGCGGCCGCATCGCCGCGGGCCTGCAGGAGCCGGGCGCGCTCGGCGTCGATCAGGCCCTGGCGCCAGGCCGCCTTGCCGCAGGCCTGGGGATCGATGGCATCGAGCAGCGTCTGCGCCTGCTCCAGCCTGCGCTGCTGGCGCCACAGCGCCGCCATTTCCAGCTGCGATTGCAGCAGGCGGCAGGGATGCGTCGCCGGATCGGCGCTGCGCTGGCGCAGGCTTTGTTCGAGCAGCGCCTGGGCCTGGAGCAGATCGCCGCGCTGGCGCCGGATGCGGCCGGCCTGGGCGTCGAGATCGACGGTCTCGCGGCTGGCCTCGGGCAGCAGCCGCGCGCGGATCGCAGCGACCTGATCCAGTACGGCCAGGGCCTGGTCGTAGTCGCCCAGCCCTTCGTAGACCCGCGCCAGCAATTGCAGCGGCGGCGTGCTGGAGAGCGTGCCCACGCCGTCCAGTTGCTCCTGGATCCGCAGGCAGCGCTGCAGCAGCGGCACCGCCTGCAGGCGCTGGCCGGCATCGTTGAGCAGGTTGGCATAGGTATACAGGCCGTAGCCGCCCTGGTAGCTGATCTCGCCGTAGAAGCGCAGGCGTTTTTCGCTGAGTTCGCGCGCCAGCGGCAGCGCCTCGTCATAACCCTGGGTGGTGCTCAGGCCCAGCACCAGGATTTCCAGCGCATCGGCGTACAGCGGATGATCCCGGCCCAGGCGCTGTTCGATGATCTGCCGCGCCCGGCGGGCGTGGGTGACGGCGCCGGTGGCGATGGGATCGAGATAGCCATGGAAGCGGCCCAGGTCCAGATGCACGCGCGCGGTTTCCACGCTGTCCGCGCCGCTGATCCGGACGGAAAGCGCCAGCGCGCGCGCAAGCAGGGTGCGGGCTTCCTCGCGCTGCTGCTGGTAAAGCAGGATGGTGCCCAGCAGGCGCAGGCTGTCGACCAGCTGCGGCGAATCCGCCGCCAGGCGCTCGCGGATCTGCAGCGCCTCGCGCGCGATGGGCTCGGCCTGGGGAAAATCTTCCCTGTCGTAGCTGGTATAGGCGCGCTGGTGCAGCAGCGCGGCCAGCCGGAGCGGGCGCTGGTTGCCCCGCTCCAGCGCGATGGCTTCATCGAACAGGCGCAGGGCCTGTTCGCGCTTGCCTATGGTCTGGTAGACGCCGCCGAGTATGCCGCTGATCTCGGCTAGCACCAGCGGCTGGTCGCGCAGGCGCGCCGCAAGGCCGTCGCGGCCCGCATCCAGCAATTCCGAGACGGGCAGGTCGCGCCGGCCGGAGATCTCCGGATCGGCGCCCTGGAATACCGAGATCATGTAGTCCTTGACCGCCAGCGCCGCGCGCTCGGCGGCGAGCGCGTTGTCGCGCTCCACGCGCATGCGCCAGGAAAAAGCCATTATCACGGCCAGGAACAGCGCACCGGCGGCGAGCCAGGGCCAATGCCGCAAAGTCCATTTCTGCGCAAGGTACAGCGGCGTGGCCGCACGGGCGGCGACGGCCTGGCCGCGCCGCCAGCGGCCCAGGTCCGCGGCGAAGGCGGCGACGCTGGCATAGCGCGCGGCCGGATCGGGCCGGGTCGCACGTATCAGGATGGCGCCCAGGTCGCGCGGCAGCGCATGCGTCTGCAGCGTTTCTGCGTCGTTGTCGCTAGCGCAGTCGGCCGCCGCCGCACGGGCGCCGAGCAGCTCGGCCAGCACCAGTCCCAGGCTGTAGATATCCGTCGCCGTGCCGCTGCGCAGCCCGGCCTTCTGTTCCGGGCTGGCATAGCGCGGCGTATAAGCCGGCGCACTCTCGCGCAGCGCCGGCAGGGCCTCGCCGGCACCGGCCGCCGCTTCGCCAAGCAGGCTGGACACGCCGAAATCCAGCAGCACCGGCCGCCCGGCCGGCGTCACCAGAATGTTCGACGGCTTGAGGTCGCAGTGCACGACCAGCTGCTGGTGGGCGAAGGACACCGCCGCGCAGACCGCGTCGAACAGGTTCAGCAGCGCCGCAGTCGCCAGGCGCTGCTGCGCGCAGTAGCGGTCTATGGCCACGCCGTCCACATATTCCATCACGAGGTAGGGCTGCCCCTGCGGCGTACTGCCGCCGTCGAGCAGCCGGGCGATGTTCGGATGCGACAGCGAAGCCAGGATCTGCCGCTCGCGCGCCAGATAATCCAGCGCCGCGCGGCTGCCCAGGCCGGACAACAGCTTGACGGCGGCGGTCTGGACGAAATGACCGTCGCTGCGCCGCGCCCGGAATACCCGGCCCATGCCGCCGCGGCCTATCTCTTCCTCCAGCGTCCACGCGCCCAGCACCGTGCCGTGCAGCGGCTGCCCGGCGGCGACCTGCCGCAGCGCCGTCAGCACCGGCGCGGCGACGCGATCGGTCGCCGGACTGCCCGCGCGCAGCAGCTTGAGCACTTCCGCGATGATGGCGGCATCGTCGCCGGCGGCGTGCAGCCGCGGCAGGTAATCGTGCTCCGGCAGGTCGCAGAGCTGGCCGAACAGCGCCTTGACGCGGGCGAACTGGGCCGGCGTCATACGGGCTACAGCGCCGTGCCCAGCTGCGTGTTCAGCCAGGTCTTGGCGAAGCGCAGCTCGCGGTCGACGATCTGCACCGAGACCTTCAGCACCTCGGCGATCTCATGCCGGCTCAATCCGGCGAAACAGGTCAGGTGCAGGACGGCGCTGCTGCGCGCGTCCAGGATTTCCAGCCGGGCCAGCGCATCTTCCAGTGCCAGCAGCTCGGCGATGCCGGATTCGTCGCCCGCCTCCACGCCGCCGAGGCTCAGGTGCAGCTGCGCGCCGCCGCGCTTGTCGGCCAGCCTGGCGCGCGCGTGGTCGACCAGTACAGCGCGCATATACAAGGACATGGACGCGAAGAAATGCGCGCGGTTGTGCCAGTCCACCGGAGCATCCAGCACGCGCAGGGCGGCTTCGTGCATCAGCTCCGTCGGCGCCAGGGTGGAACGCCCGTCCACCTGGCGCAGGCGGCCGGCGGCGATGCGGCGCAGCTCCGCGTAGGCCTGCTCGAAGACCTGGTTCAGCGAGGCGCCGTCGCCCTGCCGCCACGACTGCAACAACGCGGTAAGCGGTGCATTTTGCGCAATAGGTGCCTGCATCGTCGCAGCTGTTGGACGGCGGAGCGGCCGATCATACCGTTCCGCCGCGCGGCCGCGGCAACATTCCCCCGCGCCGTTCCGCACCGTGGCGCCGACCCGGCGCAGATGCCGCAAGTTTGATTTTTCCCGCCTGATAAAACGCCCGCCGGACTGCGTTAGACCTGCCAGGTGCCGCCCGCCTGCGCGCGCGGCGCCGTTCCGCCGGTGCCGGCGGAAGCAGGCGGCATTCCCGCCCGCTGCCGGCGCGGCGCCGTCCACCGATCAATTCCCTGGGGAGAATCCCGTGAACGACACCAGTGCCAGCAGCGCTTCCGTAGTCACCGAAACCCATGCGCCCTCGCCGCGCGAACAGCTGCTGCAGCAGGTATTGCAGCACGCCGACGCGCGCACCGTGCCCAGCGGCATCCTGCACCGCGTTGCGCCGGCGCGCTCGCTGCTGCTGCGCGCGGACGGCGGCGAGGACGCCCCCGTACTGGGCCAGGAGGAATGGGAGCAGGCCCTGGCCGAACTCGACCAGGGCCGCCTGACAGCGGCACCGACGCTGCGTGGCCTGTTGCAGACCCTGGCCGCGGACTACCACCAGCGCGGCGAAGTGCCGGTATGCATCGCCGCGCTGGATTACCAGACTGTGCGCGGCCGCGTCTGGAGCACGATCGAGCGCCTGCAGCAGTCCGGCGCCGCGGTCGCATTGCCGTTCGACGCGCCGGAACAGCTGTTTGAATCGCGCCGCGCCTTCCTCGCCTCGGCCCTGCTGCCGCAGGAGTACAGCGCCTTCGTCGCCCAGCCGCCGGTGCACTACGGCCAGGACGTGAAATTCGTATTCCCGGCCCAGGGCCTGCTCGGCCACGCCTGCTTCCACGAAGCGCTGCAGGTGGATTTCGGCGATGGCCAGGGCTGGCGCAACGTGGCCTACGATCAGCCGGTGACGGTGCGCTATCCGCAGACCGGCAGCTGGACCGTCAGCCTGCAGCTCAGCGGCAGCGCCGGCCTGCGCCGCGCGGCATTCCAGATCAATCTGGTCGAGGATCCGCTGCTGTCGCTGGAATGCCTGCCCTTCATCCGCGAGGAACGCGCGCCGGTCACGGCCACCCTGCGCCGCCCCGGCATTCCAGTAGTCCGCGCCCAGGCCTTCGTCTTCCGCGACCGCAACAAGCCGCGCATTACCCGACCGCTGCTGATGGTGGAAGGCTTCCCGGGCAACTATCCCTGGCCCACGCTCACCCGCTACGCGGCCCAGTCGGGCTTCCTGTGCAAGCTGTTCAACCGCGGCCACGACATCGTGCTGGTGCGCTTCCCGGACGGGCCGCAGCGGCTGGAAGCCAATGCCTACGCGCTGATCGCGCTGATCGAATCCATCATCGCCGAGCGCGAAGGCAATCAGCCGCTGATCGTCGGCGGCTTCAGCATGGGCGGCCTGATCGCACGCTACGCCCTGGCCTTCATGGAACACGAACGCCGCGCCGACCCGACCCGGCCGCACCACCAGACCAGCCGTTTCTTCACGGTGGATACGCCGCATGAAGGCGCCAACCTCGCCGTCGCGGTACAGGCGCTGGCGCAGGGCCTGCGCGGCGAGGAGAAGGAAGCCAAGCAGATGGCCACGCCCGCCGCGCAGCAGCTGCTGCTGACCTGGATCAACCCACTGCCGTGGAGCAACGGCCAGCGCTTCGGCCCCAGCCCGCTGCGCCTGGAATTCCTGCGCGAGCTGGAGCGCGTGGGCTCCATGCCGCGCGAACTGCAGGACACCATCGCCATCGCCAACGGCGCCGGCAATGGCCTGCGCCAGTCCGCCCCGGGTGCGCTGGCGATGAAATACGCCTGCACGCTGTGGTACTACGCCGACTGCTACACCCAGCCGCTGAATGCCGCCGGCACCACCGTGGTGCAGTTCCGCAATGGCGGCGACACCTACCGTTTCATTTCCGCCGACGGCGGCCGCGGCGTGGACTCGGCGCCGGGCGGCGTGCCCGAGGATGCCATCTACCGGCGCGTGTTCGACGCCGTGCCGCGCGGCGTGGTGAAGAACCTGCACATAGAGAACGCCTGCTTCATCCCGACCACCAGCGCCCTGGCCATCAGCGGCAGCAATTACTTCCAGGCACCGGACCTGAGCCAGAGCAAATTCGGCTCGGTCACCTACAGCCACGAAGGCAACCTGCCCCACGTCAAGCTGACGCCGACGCTGGCGGATTTCCTGGTGCACTTCATCACCCGGCCGCTGGGTGCCGATGCGGGCGCCGCCTCGCCGGCCGAAGCCGTGGCCGAACAAACGGCCTGAGCCTTGCGAACGCAGTCCGCGGTGCTCGTGCCGCGGACTGCGCCAGCCCCCGTCGCGCACAGGCCGGAACAGCTCCCCGTTGACGCCATGCCCCGCAGCTACCAAGCTAGCCCGGCAGACCGGCCCGCCCTACCCGTCCGGCACTGCCGCACTACCGAGCCACCCTGAAGGCAGCATCGGGAGTTTCCATGGTCAGCTTGAACCTCAACGGCAAGACCGCGCAGTTCGACGTCCCTGACGACATGCCCCTGCTCTGGGTCATCCGCGACGTCGCCCATCTCACCGGCACCAAGTTCGGCTGCGGCATGGCCCAGTGCGGCGCCTGCACGGTGCATGTGGACGGATCGCCGCTGCGCGCCTGCATCACGCCGGTGGCCGCGGTCGCCGGCAAGGCCATCACCACCATCGAAGGGCTGTCGCCCGACGCCTCGCATCCGGTGCAGCGCGCCTGGGCGGAGCTGGACGTGGTGCAGTGCGGCTACTGCCAGTCCGGCCAGATCATGTCGGCAGTGGCCCTGCTCAAGGCCAAGCCCGATCCCACCGATGCCGATATCGATGCCGCCCTCAGCGGCAATATCTGCCGCTGCGGCACCTACCAGCGCATACGCGCGGCGGTGCACCGCGCGGCCGAGCTGGCCAAGACCTGATACCGCCACCGCAACCGGCGTGCCGGCCGCGGCCGGCCTGCTGGCGAACTGCTGCAGCGCGAGGTGCGCATGAACGCCCGATTCGATTCGTCGCGACGCGATTTTCTCAAACAAGGCGCGCTCACCGGCGGCGCGCTGGTGGTCGCCTTCTTCGTGCCCGGCGCCCACCGCCTGGCCCAGGCCACCGAAGCCCCGGCCGAGTTCGCTCCCAACGCCTTCCTGCGCATCAGCGCGGATGAAAGCATCCGTGTGCTGCTGGCGCATTCGGAAATGGGCCAGGGCATCTGGACCGCCCTGCCCATGCTGATCGCCGAGGAACTGGACGCGGACTGGAGCAAGATCCAGGTCGAACATGCGCCGGCCGCACCGGCCTATTTCGCCAATGGCATGCCCATGCAGTTCACCGGCGGCTCCATGAGCACCTGGACCGAATTCGAGCGCTACCGCCAGGCCGGCGCCATGGCGCGGGCGCTGCTGATCCAGGCCGCGGCACAGCGCTTCAAGCGCAAGCCGGCCGACTGCCGCACCGAGAACGGCTACGTGATCGTCGGCGAGGAACGCGCCAGCTACGGCACGCTGGCGCCGGCGGCGGCGAAGCTCGCGCCGCCGAAAACGGTGGCGCTGAAGGAGCCGAAAGACTGGAAGCTGATCGGCCAGCCGACCAAGCGCCTGGATTCGCCCGAGAAGATCAACGGCAGCGCGCGCTTTGGCATGGATGTGCAGTTCGACGGCCTGCTTACCGCCGTGGTAGCGCGCGGTCCGGTATTCGGCGCCACCGTGCGCGCCTTCGATGCGACGGCGACCAGGCAGGTGCCCGGCGTGCGCGACGTGGTGCAGGTGCCCAGCGGCGTGGCCGTGATCGCCGATCATTTCTGGGCGGCCAAGCGCGGCCGCGATGCACTGCGGGTGGACTGGGACCTGGGTGCCGGCGCCGCGCTCGACAGCGATGCCGTGCGCACGGATTTCCTGGCCAAGGCGGCGACCGAAGGCCTGGTCGCGACCCAGGCCGGCGACGCGGCGGCGACGTTGAGCGGTGCCGCCAAGCGCATCGAGGCCGAATACAGCGTGCCCTTCCTCGCCCATGCGCCGATGGAGCCGCTGAACTGCACGGTGAAGATAGACGCGGACCTGTGCGAAGTCTGGACCGGCACCCAGTTCCAGACCATGGACCAGGCCGCGGCGGCGCGCATCACCGGGCTCAAGCCCGAGCAGGTGCAGATCCACACCCTGTTCCTCGGCGGCGGCTTCGGCCGGCGCGCCACGCCGACCAGCGATTTCGTGGTCGAAGCCGTGCACGTGGCCAAGGCCGCGGGCAAGCCGGTCAAGACGGTGTGGACGCGCGAGGACGATATCCGCGGCGGCTATTACCGGCCGGCTTTTGTGCACAAGGCGGAAATCGCCATCGGCGACGACGGTAAGCCCGCAGCCTGGCGCCAGCGCATCGTCGGCCAGTCCATCCTGGGCAATTCGCCGTTCAAAATGATGATAAAGAACGGCATCGACGCGACCTCGGTCGAAGGCGTGGCCGATTCGCCCTACATCAAGGACCTGGCCAACCACCGCGTCGAGCTGCATTCGCCCGAGCTGCCCGTGCCGGTGCTGTGGCTGCGCTCGGTGGGGCATACGCATACCGCCTTCGTGATGGAAAGCCTGATCGACGAGCTGGCCCATGCCGCCGGCAAGGATCCGCTGGACTACCGCCGCGACCTGCTGCAGCAACATGCGCGCCATCTGGGGGTGCTCAATCTGGCCGCGGAAAAGGCCGGCTGGGGCACGCCGCCGGAAAAAGGCCGCGCGCGCGGCCTCGCCGTACACGAATCCTTCGGCAGCTATGCCGCGCAGGTGGCCGAAGTCTCGCTGCAGGGCGGCGAGATCCGCGTACACCGCGTGGTCTGCGCGGTGGACTGCGGCATCGCGGTGAACCCGGCCGGCATCACGGCGCAGATGGAGTCGGGCATCGTGTTCGGCCTCAGCGCCGCACTGTTCGGCAACCTGACCCTGCGCAAGGGCGAGGTGCAGCAATCCAACTATCACGACTACCGCGTGCTGCGCATGAACCAGACGCCGCAGATCGAGGTGCATATCGTGCCCAGCACGGCCAAGCCCGGCGGCATCGGCGAAGTCGGCGTGCCGCCGCTGGCCGCGGCCGTGGCCAATGCCCTGTTCGCCCTGACCGGCAAGCGCCAGCGCAACCTGCCGCTGAGCGCCGCCTAGGAGGCCGCCATGCACAATGTCCTTGCCGTCCTGCTCTGCCTGCTGCTCGCCGCCTGCGGCAGCAGCAGCAACAGTCCCGATGCCGCCCAGACCCAGGCCGCCGTCGCCGCCTTCGCCACGGTGCAGCAGGTATTCCAGCATCTGCGCTGCCAGAACTGCCATATCCCCGGCGACGCACCGCTGCAGTTCGATGCCGGCCTGCCGCACCAGATGGGCGTGGTGCGCGGCCCCGCCGGCCACGGCGCGCCGGGCCTGCCCTGCTCCAGCTGCCACGGCGAAGCCAATCCGCCGGAAAGCTACGGCCCCAATGCACCGCCGGGCGCTCCGCACTGGGCCCTGCCGCCGCCGGAGAAACGCATGGTGACCAAGGACCTGTCCGCGCCGGCCCTGTGCAAGATGATCCAGGACAAGCAGGAAAACGGCGGCCGCGACTTCGCCGCCCTGCTCAAGCACGTCAGCGAGGACAAGCTGGTGCTGTGGGGCTGGAACCCCGGCGGCAACCGCGCGCCGGTGCCGGTGCCGCATGCGGAATTTGTCGCAAAGTTCAAAACATGGAGCGATGCGGGCGGGCCTTGTCCGGCCAGTTGAGCCGAAACTCTTTCGGGCCCGTGCCCCGCGGCGGCGGCGCCCGCAATGCGGCCGCCGGCCGCGTTGCGTGCACCGGCGGCACAAGCGCGGCGGGAAGCGCCCGAACGCCGTCGCCGCTCCGTATCGGGCCGGCGGCCACGCGGCGCGGCTTGGCGCTCCGCCGGTCGGCGGCGCGTCGCCGCTGCGCAGCATTTGCGTTGCGTCCAGCGGATTGCGGTGCGCGCCGTGCAGGCCGTCGTACAGCACGATCCGCAGCAGGCCCAGCGCCGGCAGGACCAGCGCAACGCGCGCCTCTGGCCGCCGGACGGCGCATTCCTGCGAAAGAACTGGACTGCACCGCACGGCCGCGGGATCCGGCACGCGGCCTGGGTGGCGCAGGCCGCGACCTTACATGAGGAGTAGTTCTTGTCTGCGGGCGATAGTGTTCAGCCGCACGCTTTTACGTACGCAGAGATTCCAACGCTCCCAACGAGGCTCTCCGTGCGGTCCATCCCTGCCCTCTTCTCCTTTCTGCTGCTGATCGCCCCGGCGCTGCACGCCGCGCAGGCCGTCACCAGCGGCGCCGGCCACGACTATCAGCCGGCCATACTGCGCGCTGCCGACGGCAGCCTGCTGCTGGCCTTCGAGCGGCTCAACGCCAGCTTCAGCGGCGACCTGTGGCTGAGCCGCTCCACGGATGACGGCGCCAGCTGGAGCGCGCCCGCGCCGGTGATCGGCAGCAGCGCGAACGAACGCCATCCGGCCCTGCTCCAGCTCGGCGACGGCAGCTTCGTGCTGTTCTATCTCAAGGGTACCGGCGCGACGTCCAGCTACCGGCTGTACCGCGCCACTTCGGCTGACGGCCAGAGCTTTGCCGAACAGGGCGCGCTCAACCTGGGCTGGGCCAGCGGCGGTGAAGTCAATCCGCACGTGATCCGCCATCCCGACGGCACCTTGACCCTGAGCTACCAGCGCCTCAGCGGCGGCAGCTACGTGGCCCAGTCCGGCGACAACGGCCTGAGCTGGGACCAGCAGAAGACCGTGATCGCCGCCGACGGCCTGCTGCCGCGCATCGCGTTCCGGCCGTCCGACGGACGCTACCTCGCCACCTACCAGGTCGGCCCGTCGCCGCTGACCCTGTACAGCAAGACCACTACCGACCTGCGCAACTGGCCGGCCGCGCCCGACCTGCTCGCCGACGGCGCCGACAGCCACGATTCCCTGCCGGTACTGATGCCCGACGGCGCCTTCGTCGTGTTCTACATCGCCGCGGTCGACGGCGGTCCGTTCGATGTGTTCTCGCGCCGCTCCGGCGACGGCACAACCTACGAGGCGCCCTGGCCCCAGGTGCAAAGCCCCGATGCGCTGGACGTGGAGCCGCATCCCCTGGTCGGCGACTCCGCCGGCACGGTGCAGCTGTACTGGGGCCGCAGTCCGGCGGCAAGCCAGGATTACGACATCTGGCGCAAGGCCGCCGCTCCCGTGCGCGATGCCATCTTCCGCGACGGCCTGGACGCCGCCGCGCCGGGCAATGGCTAAATGGTGCAATTTCCATCTTGCGCCGCGCGCCGCGGCAACAGCGTAAACCCCGCGTGAAGAAGCGCAGCGGCGCATATTTTCGTTGCTAGAATCCGACCAGTACGGTGTGCCGGCGCCGCTGCGGACCGGCGCCCGGCACTGCGGATCGTGCAGTTCGGATTCCCGCGCGAAACTTCCAAACCAGGAACACGCGACAGCGCCACGGATACGCCTACCGATGAACGCTGGCATGGACATAGGCCTGATCGGCGGCGCCGCCACGCTGCGGGCGCTGACCGGCCTGCTGCGCGGCATCGACGGCCTGCGCGCCTCGCCGCTGGGCGATCTGGCCAGCGCGCTGCGGGCGCTGCCGGCGATTTCCTGCGACCTGCTTTTGGTGGAAGCCACCGATCCCGCCGAAACCGCCTATGCCGAACTGGCTCTGCTCGCGCCCGGCGCCGCCTGGGTCGCGCTGGATCCCAGCGACGATCCGCAGCGCACGGCGGCCTGGATCGAGGCCGGCGCCAGCGCCTGCCTCGCCCTGCCCGGCGCCGACAGCCTGCAGCTGCAGCACGCCATGGCCCAGGCTATGGCCGTGCATGCCAGCCACGCAGCCCTGCGCCGGCGCCACGACGACCTGCGTGGCGTGTTCGAGCGCGCGCCGCTGCCGATGTGGGTCTACGACCTGGCCACGCTGCGCTTCCTCGCGGTCAACGACGCCGCGCTGGAAACCTATGGCTATAGCCGCGCCGCGTTCCTGGCCCTCACCCTGTACGACATCCGTCCGGCCGAAGACCACGCCGCGCTGCGCCAGCACCTGCAGGCGCTGCCGCCGGGCCCGGTCGACGCGGGTCTGTGGCGCCACCGTGCCGCCGACGGGCGCCTGCTCAATGTGGAGATCAGCTCGCAGCCGCTGCATTTCGCCGGCCGCAGCGCGCGCCTGGTGCTGGCGCGCGATGTCACCGCCCAGCGCCGCGCCATGCACTCGCTGGAGGCCAGCGAGCGGCGCTTCCGCGATCTGTTCGAGCAGAGCCTGGGCCTGATCTGCACTCACGATCTGGACGGCCTGCTGCTGTCGGTCAATCCGGCCGCGGCCAATGCGCTGGGCTACCGCGTGGCCGACCTGGTCGGCCAGTCCATGTACAACGTCATCCCGCCATCGCTGCATGCGCATTTCCGCGAGTACCTCCAGCGCATCGCGCGCCAGGAGGCGGACTCGGGCCTGTTCTACGTGCTGCACCGCGACGGCGAACAGCGCATCTGGGAATACAACAACCGCGTGCTGCAGGACGAGGCCGGCAACCGCTTCGTCATGGGGCATGCGCTGGACGTGACCGAATACCGCGTCTACGAACACCGCCTGCGCCAGCAGCAGGCCGAGCTGGAGGCGGTCAACGACGGCTCGCCGCTGGGCCTGTTCCGCGCCGATCCGCAGGGCCGCTACACCTATGTCAACCGCGCCTTTGAACGCATGACCGGCCTGCGCAGCGACGAGGCGCTGGGCCAGGGCTGGCTGCGCGCGCTGCACGCGGACGACCGCGACCGCGTCGCGGCGCAGTGGCGCGAAGCCGTGGCAGCGCGGACGCGCTTCCAGTCGCGCCACCGCTACCGGCCGGATACGGGCCAGACCGTGTGGGTCTCGCTGCAGGCCGCGCCGCTGGTGGTCGAGGGCGAAATCACCGGCTACGCCGGCAGCATCGAGGATGTGACCGCGCGGCACATGGTCGAGGAACAGCTGCGCCGCAACGAACAGCGCCTGCGCACCATCGCCGACGCGCTGCCGGCCATGATCGCCTACGTCGATGCCGCGCAGCGCTTCCAGTTCGTCAACAGCGCCTACGAGCACACCTACGGCGGCGGCCGCGGCCGCATCGTCGGCCGGCATGCCCGCAGCGTGCTGGGCGACGCCGCCTACCAGCGCCGCCTGCCGTTCATCGAAGCCGGCCTGCGCGGCCAGCACGTGGTGTTCGAGGACGAGGAAGAACGCGACGGCGGATACACCTGCCTGCAGATCACCTACATCCCGCAGTGGGACGACGACGGCCGCCAGGTGCTGGGCCTGCATGTGATGGCGCAGGACATCACGCGGCAGAAGATCGAGGAACGGCGCTGGATACAGGCGGCCGAGCGCGACAGCCTGACCGGCCTGACCAACCGCGCCGGCTTCCTGGTGCGGCTGGAACGCGCCCTGGCGCGCAGCCGCGACCAGCGCTCGCTGCTGGTGGTGATGTACCTGGACATCGACCGCTTCAAGCAGATCAACGACAGCCACGGCCATGCCGTCGGCGATGCCGTGCTCAAGACCTTCGCCCAGCGCCTGCTCGCGGTGCTGCGGCCGTCCGACGTGGTCTGCCGCCTGGGCGGCGACGAATTCACCATCATCATCGAAGGCATGCGCCGGCCGCAGTACGCCTCGGCCGCCGCGGCCAAGATCGTCGCGGCCATGCGCAAGCCGTTCCTGCTGCCCAACGACCTCACCCTGGCGGTGAGCACCAGCGTCGGCGTCGCCGTCACCATGAACGAGGCCGATCTCAGCCCGGCCCAACTGCTGGAACGCGCCGACGCCGCGCTGTACGAGGCCAAATCCGCCGGCCGCGACGGTTATCGCGTGCGCGGCGCGGCTGCGGCCTGAGCGCAGCGGTACTGTCCGCCGGCCGCTTTTCCCGGCTGCACGAAGCGCGCCTGCGCCATCGCGCATTCCGCAATGCGTCAGACCATATCCGTACCGGCCGCCGCTACCGGCACGGCGAAACCCACGCCGGCGACCCAGCCTCAGCGCCTCAACGCCTCAGCGCCGCGGCGCCGTGCGCGGCAGCTGCAGCGCGAACACGCTGCGGCCGTCCTCGTTGTAGGCGCGGATCTCGCCGCCGTGGGCGTCGACGATCTGCTTGACGATGTACAGGCCCAGCCCCAGCCCTTCGCCCCGGCTGCGCAGGCGGCCGCCGCGGAACGGCGTGAACAGGCTGCCCAGCACGTCCTCGGCGATGCTGCCGGCGTTGCTGACGCGGATGCCGATATGCTCGGGCGCGGAACCGTCCAGATGCAGCTGTATGGGGGCGCCGGCCTCGCCGTGTTCCACCGCGTTGCCGATCAGGTTGTTCAGCACCTGCTCCAGGCGGTCGCTGTCCCAGCAGCCGCGCAGGCTGCCGGTGCAGTGCAATTCCAGCGCACAGACCGGCTTGAGCTGCTCGCGGTCGGCCTGCAGGCGGCGGGCGATGATTTCCAGATCGGCCTCTTCCGGATTGATGGCGATGCCGCCGGCCAGGCGCGCCCGCGCCAGATCCAGCAAATCAGCGATCATGCGGTTCATGCGCCAGCCGGTGGACACGATCAGCTCGGCGCTGTTGCGCGTGGACGGATCGGCTGAGCGCTGCAGCACCGAGCCGGCGAAGATCATCGCGCTGAGCGGATTGCGCAGGTCGTGCCCCAGCACCGCGACGAACATCTCGTTGAGCTGCAGCGTGCGCGTGCGCTGTTCCAGCTCGTAGGCCAGCTGGCGCTTCTGCCGGTACAGCTGGAAGAACACCTCGGCCTTGCTGCGCAGCACGTAGGGCTCGATCGGCTTGTGCAGGAAATCCACCGCGCCGGAGCCGTAGCCGCGGAACTGGCGGCGCGCATCGGACAGGCCGGCGGTGAGGAAAATGATGGGCACGTGGCGGGTGCGTTCGCTGCCGCGCATGAGTTCGGCCAGCTCGAAGCCGTCCATCTCCGGCATCTGCACATCGAGCAGAGCCAGGGCTACGTCGTGGACCAGCAGCAGCTCCAGCGCCTGCGCGCCGCTGCGCGCCAGCAGCAGTTCCACGCCGGGCCCCTGCAGCAGGGCCGACAGGGCGAGCAGGTTTTCCTCCAGATCATCCACCAGCAGGCATTTGACAGTCTCCTGCTCGCGCGGCGCTTCGGCCAGGTTCATGCGGAACTCCGCGGCAGTTGCCGGAACAGGCTCATGATGTCTTCCAGGGTCAGTACGAAATCGGCGCTGGTGCGCTGCAAGGCGGATGCCGGCATCTGCGGCACGCTCGCGTCCGCCGGCAGCTGCACCACGCAGCAGCCGCCGGCGCGCTGCACCGCGGCCAGGCCTTCGGCGCCGTCGGCGCCGGCGCCGGTGAGGATCACCGCGAGCAGGCGCGGGCCATACAGCGCGGCGGCGGACTCAAACAGCACGGTAATCGACGGACGCGAATATTCCACCGGCTCGTCCATGGACAGGGCCAGCTGCGGTCCGCTGTCGAGCAGCAGGTGATAGTTGGGCGGCGCTACATAGACCGTGCCGGGCAGCACTGGATCCTTGTCCAGCACCTCGCGCACGGGCAGCGCGCAGACGCGGCCGAAGATCTCGGCCAGCAGGCTGCCGCGCCCGCGCGGCAGGTGCAGCACCACGAACACGCTGGCGGCCAGGCCCGCCGGCAGCGCCGGCAGCAGGCGCCTGAGCGCTTCCACCCCGCCGCTGGATGCGCCTATCACCACGGCCTCGATCGCCGCAGGCAGCGTGAGGCCGCTCATGCCCGGTCCACCTTCTGGTAGATGCGGTCCTCGCGCGCGACTTCGACGAAAGCATCGGCGTGGCTGGAGAAGCGCAGCGACTCGCGCAGGCCTATGCCGAGAAACCCCTTGCGGCATAGCGCTTCGTGGAACAGGTCCAGGGCGCGGCTCTGCAGCGCGCGGTCGAAATAGATCAGCACATTGCGGCAGGACACCAGCTGCACTTCGGCGAACACGCTGTCGGTGGCCAGGCTGTGGTCGGAGAACACAATGTTGCGGCGCAGGCTCTTGTCCAGGATCGCCCGGCCGTAGGCGGCGGAGTAATAGTCCGACAGCGAGGAACGCCCGCCGGAACGGCGGTGGTTCTCGGTGTATTCCGGCACCTTGGCCGCATCGTAGATCCCGGCCTCGGCCTTGCGCAGGGCGTTCGGGTTGATGTCGGTGGCATAGATCAGGCTGCGTTCGAGCAGGCCTTCCTCGCGCAGCAGGATGGCCATGGAATAGGCTTCCTCGCCAGTGCTGCAGCCGGCGACCCAGATCTTCAGCGAGGGATAGGTGCGCAGCAGCGGCACCACTTTCTCGCGCAGGGCGAGGAAATAGCCCGGATCGCGGAACATCTCGCTGACCTGCACGGTGAGGTATTCCAGCAGTTCCCCGAACACCGCCGCCTCGTGCAGCACGCGGCTCTGCAGCTGCGACAGCGTGGCGCAGCCGAAGTGATGCAGCGCCGCTTTCAGGCGCCGGCGCAGCGAGGCGCGCGCATAGCCGCGGAAATCGTAGTGGTAGGTGTGGTAGATCGCCTCCACCAGCAGGTTCAGCTCGATATCGCCGACCGCGCCGTCGTCGCCCTCGCCCTTCATCGCGGCATCCACACCCGCACCAGCGACACCAGCTTGTCCACGTCCAGCGGCTTGGCGATGTAGTCGCTGGCGCCGGCGGCGAGGCACTTCTCATGATCGTCCTTCATCGCCTTGGCGGTCAGCGCGATGATGGGCAGCTTGCGCCACTGCGGCTGCTCGCGGATGCGGCGCATCGCGGTAAAGCCGTCCATCTCCGGCATCATGATGTCCATGAGCACCAGGTCTATGGCCTGGTCGGCGGATTGCTCGGCGCGCTGCAGCGCCTCCAGCGCCTCGCGCCCGTTGCGCGCGATCTCGATGCGGGCGCCCTTGGGCTCCAGCACGCTGGAGACGGCGAAGATATTGCGCACGTCGTCCTCCACCACCAGGATGCGGCGGCCCTCCAGCACGGTATCGCGGTCGCGTGCGGCCTTGAGCATGCGCTGCTGGTCCGGCGGCAGGCTGGATTCCATCTGGTGCAGGAACAGGGTGACCTCGTCCAGCAGGCGTTCGGGCGAGCGTGCGTCCTTGATGATGATGGACTTGGAGAAGCGCCGCAGCGCCTGTTCCTCGTCGCGGCCCAGGGCGCGGCCGGTGTAGACGATGACCGGCGGGAAGGCCACGTCCTCGCTCGCCGCCATCTGCTGCAGCAGGTCGAAGCCGCTCATGTCGGGCAGGTTGAGGTCCAGCACCATGCAGTCGAAGGTGGACGATTGCAGCGCCGCCAGCGCGCCCTGGGCCGAATCCACGCCGACGATGGTCACATCGTCGGCGCCCAGCAGCCGGCGCACGCTTTCCAGCTGCACCACGTTGTCCTCGACCACCAGCACGCTGCGGATGCGGCTGGCGCTCTTGGCCTCCATCTGGCGCAGGGCCTCGACCAGCTGCGCACGCAGCACCGGCTTGACCGCGTAGCCGAAGGCGCCGCGCTCCAGCGCCTGCTGGGCGTAGTCGGCGACCGAGATCACGTGCACCGGGATATGCCGCGTGCGCGGATCGCGCTTGAGCTGGTCCAGTACGCCCAGGCCGGACTGGTCCGGCAGGTTGATGTCCAGCAGTATCGCCAGCGGCAGGTGGCGCGCGGCGCAGGCCAGCCCGTCGCCGCCGTCGTGGGCGACCACGCAGGCGAAGCCCATCTCGTGGGCCACGTCGCGCAGGATCGTGGCGAAGGCGACGTCGTCCTCGATCACGAGCACGCAGCGGCCGTCGCCGGACAGGCGCACGCGGTCGTCGTCGATGGCCGCGGCAGCCGGCGGCGCGCTGTCGCGCACGGCGCGGCGCAGCGTGGGCGTGCCCGGCACGCGCTCGGCGGGTTCGGCCGCGCCGGTAAGCGGCAGGCTGAGGGTGAACACGCTGCCCTGCCCCGGCCGGCTGCGCAAGGTGATGTTGCCGCCAAGCAGGCGCGCCAGATCGCGCGAGATGGACAGGCCCAGGCCGGTGCCGCCGTACTTGCGGTGCATGCTGCCATCGGCCTGGCGGAAGGCCTCGAAGATCACTTCCTGCTGCGCTTCGGCGATGCCGATGCCGGTGTCGTGCACGGCGAAGTCGATGCGCGCTTCGCTGTCGCTGGACACGCGCAGGGCCACTTCGCCGCGGTCGGTGAATTTCAGCGCGTTGGACAGCAGGTTGCGCAGGATCTGGCCCAGGCGCAGCGGATCGGTTTGGAATTCCGCCGGCACGCCGGGCTCGATCTCGCACAGCAGGCGCAGGCCTTTTTCCTGCGCCAGCGGCCGCAGGGTACGCACCAGCGCATCGGTGGTGGCGGCGATGCTGGTTTTCTCGCGGCTGATCTCGACCCGGCCGGATTCGATCTTGGCCAGGTCCAGCACGTCGTTGATGATGGCGAGCAGGTCGCGCCCGGCGGAGGAAATGGTCTGGGCGAACTTGATCTGTTCCTCGGTCAGGTTGCCGCTCTTGTTGTCCTCCAGCAGCTTGGCCAGGATCAGGGTGGAATTCAGCGGCGTACGCAGCTCGTGGCTCATGTTGGCCAGGAACTCGCTCTTGTAGCTGTTGCTGCGCTCCAGTTCCGCCGCCTTGTCGATCAGCACGATCTGCGAGCGCGCCAGTTCGTCGCGCTGGCGCTCCAGCTGCTGCGCCTGTTCCTCCAGCTGTACATTGCTTTGTTCCAGCTCGGCCTGCTGGTTCTCCAGCTGCAGGCGCGAGGCGCGCAGTGCATTGCTCTGTTCTTCCAGTTCCTCGTTGCTGACGCGCAGTTCCTCCTGCTGCGTCTGCAGTTCCTCGGCCTGCTGCTGGGTCTCTTCCAGCAGCTCGAGCACGCGCGCACGGTCCTTGGCGGTGCGCAAGGCGACGCCGAAGGCTTCGCTCACGCGCCGCAGCAGCTCCAGCTCCGCCGGCTGCACCGGCCGCAGGAAACCCAGCTCGATCGCGCCGTGCACCACGCCGTCGACCTGGGCGGGCAGGATCACCACTTCGCGCACGTCGCCGCGGCCGCTGCCCGAATCCAGCGCCAGATAGCCCGGCGGCAGGTCGCGCACATGCAGCAGCCGCGCCTCCTTGATCGCCTGGCCGACCAGCCCCTGGCCGGCGCGCACCTCCGCGCCGCCGTCGGGGCTGAGCGCATGCCCGGCCACCGGCACATGGCGGCTACCGCCCGGCGCCACGTAGGCCACGCCTATGGGTGCCTCCAGCCGGCGGGCGAGGAAGGCCAGCGCGTTCTCGCCCAGCGCCTGCAGGCCCTGCTCGCCCCACAGGCGCCGGTTGAAGCCAGCCAGGCCGGCGCGCAGCCAGGTCTCGGTCTCGCGCAGACGGTAGTCGCGCGAGGTCATGTAGGCGGCAAAGAGAATCAGCACGAACAACAGCAGCGCGCCACCCAGGGTGACGTAGACGGTGCGCTCCGACGCGGCGTTCCATTCCATCTCGCGCTGCTGCAGCGTAAGCAGTTCCATCTGTTCCATCTGCGCGATCAGCTCGCGCAGGCGGTCCATGAGGGCGCGACCGCGCGTGGTGCGCACCAGCACCAGCGCGCCGTCGCTGTCGCCGGACTGGCGCAGCGCTATGGTCTGTTCCAGCTCATCCAGCTTCTGCCGCACCAGATCGGCCACCTGGCCGGCGCGCCGGCTCTGTTCGGGGCTGGCCTCGACCAGCCTGCGCAGCGTGTCCAGCTGCGTGCCCAGGGTCGACTTGGCGCTGAGAAAGGGGCCGAGGTAATCCGCTTCGCCGGTAAGCAGGTAGCCGCGCTGGCCGGTCTCCGCATCTTTCATCGTGGAAGCCAGCTGGCGCAGTTCCTCCAGCACCTGCTGGGTGGCCTGGGCGCGCAGCGAGGTCGTCGTGCGTTCTGCCAGTGCATCGTAGGACAGCCATGCAATCAGCACGACAGCGCAGACCGCCGCCACGAAACATAGGCCGGCGCGCAGAGGCAGCAGCGGCAGCGCGCGCAGCGAGCGCAGTTCGTCGGACGGCTCCGGGGTGTTGCTCATGCATGGTCCAATGGCAGGGAGGATCGCCGCGCGGCCGGGCGGCCGGCGGCAGTCGCCTTTCTAGCAACGTACCCTTTCGAATGCCACCCCTAAATCATGTCCCGCGCCGGCGATCCTGCATCACGCGGCCTGCCATTCTGCGCGGCCGCGCGTGATCCCGCGGTGGAAAGCGCGGAGGGCTCAATTCACATCGATCCGCTCCGCGCTTCCAGGTCTTCATTCCCGGCCCGGGGTCCCCATGCGGCTGCTGTCGGAATAGCTGCGTTCCGGACGGCTGCTGCGCTTGGATTCCTCTTCCGCCGCGGCGCGCGCCGCCAGGGCGCGCCGGTGCGCATTGCCGCGGGCCTCGCCGCCGCGGCGGCCGATCTCGGCCATGTGTTCGCGGTTCTGGCTCACCGCCTCGCCGCCCTTGCGGCCGGCCTCGCGCGCTTCTTCGGAGGTGAATTCATGTGCCGTGCCGCGGGCGTGGGCCGCGCGTCCGCCTTCACTGGCGATGGCGCGCTGACGGCCTTCGTCCATGGAGGCGAAGCCGCGCCGGCTGGTACCGCTGCGGGGCTTGGCATCAGCGTTGTCCAGGGGCTGGTTGGAACCTGCTTGCTCGTCTCGATTCATTTGCTTTCTCTCCAGGTGACACAAACATCTTCCCCCCTGCTGCAGCCGCCCATCGTGTATGCGGAAGATGTTGGAATAAACAGACGGCATGGAATGCACCGCAACGAACGTGCCAACCGCGCTCTGCGTTGCGCTTATCAAAGACTTCACGCCTGCCTAACTTCATATCTGCGGCGTGTCCGCGCAACTGAACAAAACTCCCGGTGTGTACCGACAACATCCGCTGGTTTGTCCGTATTGTCCAGCGCACTGCGCGTCAAGATTCCATAAAAAGATACTAGTACACATACAATCCGGCCGGTGCCGCACCGGTCCGCACCGGAAAACTGCTCAACGGCACGCGCATCTTCAACCCGGCCGCGCCATCGTCCCGTGAAGCCGCCGCAGGCCGCCTGTCCACGACGGGAGTGCCTCCCTGCGGCAAGGCCCGCGGCGGCGCGGCGGCATCAAAATTCACCGCGTCCCAAATTCATGCGCCGTCGCTGCCGATTTTTCAGGCACGGCCCGCGGCGCCAACATGGTTTGCAATTCACGGCCTGTCCCGTGCGGAAAATTTGCCTTCCCATACACGTCTCTGTAAGTTTTTCACTGTTTATTTGGGGTGGATGAAACTTAAGATCACGACAGTGAATCATTCGTCATTCCGGATATCGGCGCAGAGGCTTTGCCATGGAAACTTCCGCTAATCCTTCGCTGCTTATCGTGGATGACGATGTCAGTTTTGTGCGTGCCGCCGCGGAAATTGCGCGCAGCATTCCCTTCGACATCACCGTCGCCGGCACGCTGCAGCAGGCCGAGACCTGGCTGCGGCGCGAGCGCTTCGACCTGGCCATGATCGATCTGTCCCTGCCCGACGGCTCGGGCCTGGACCTGATTCCCGCGTGCAGCGAGAACGGCACGGAAGTGGTGCTGGTCACCGGCTATCCGACGGTGGAATCCGCGGTGCAGGCCTGCCGCACCTCGCTGCTGGACTATCTGATCAAGCCGATCGAACCCTCGCGCTACCGGGCTCTGCTGGAACGCGCGGCGCAGCGCCGCGCCCTGCCCCTGCCGGTGCTCGACGGCGGCTGGCACGGCCTGGTCGGTGCATCGGACGCCACGGCCCAGCTCGTCACGCAACTGCGCCGCGTGAGTCCCACCGATGCCTCGGTACTGATCCAGGGCGACAGCGGCGTGGGCAAGGAAATGACCGCCCGCGCCATCCACGCCGAGAGCGGCCGCAGCGGGCCCTTCATCGCCTTCAACTGCGGCGCGGCCGCACCGGATCTGCTCGCCGGCCTGCTGTTCGGCCAGGAGCATGACGCCGGCGGCAGCCGCCACGCCGGCTGCTTCGAGCAGGCCGCTGGCGGCACGCTGTTCCTGGACGAAGTCGCCGAACTGCCGGCACCGCTGCAGGTCGATCTGCTGCAGGTGCTGGAAAGCCGCCGCCTGCGCCGCACCGGCGGCAACCAGGAGGTGGCCGTGGATGCGCGCGTGGTCGCGGCGACCAATACGCCGATCAGCCGCGTCCTGGCCGACGGCAGGCTGCGCGAGGACCTGTTCTACCGCCTGGGCGAATTTCCCATCGTGATCCCGCCGCTGCGCGAGCGGCCCGAGGACGTGACGCCGCTGGCCAACCTGTTCCTGGCACGGCTGAACGAACGCCACGGCGGGCGCAAGGCCTTCACCGGCACGGCGCTGGAACAGCTGCGGCGCTTTCCCTGGCCGGGCAATGTGCGCGAACTGCGCAATGTGGTCGGGCGCGCCTACATCATGGCCGGCGGCGATGTGATTTCCGATCCGCTGGGCCAGATCCGCGTCACCGCGCCGCTGGACGAGACGCCCAGCACGCTCACCGTCGCCGTGGGCACCACCTTCGAGGAAATCGAGCGGCGCATGCTGATGAAAACGCTGGAATTCTTCAGCAACGACAAGACCAAGGCGGCGCGCGCGCTGGGCGTCAGCGTGAAGACCATCTACAACCATCTGGCCAAGCACCAGCAGAACCCGGCCGAGACCGGCTGAGCGGATACGGCGGCGGATGGCGCGCATGCAGGCGCAGCCCTGAAGATGTCGACCGCTTCCTGGAACGTGAGCCCCTGCTGGCGCGCGCAGGCACAGCCGCGAAGTCTGCATACGGCCGAGGCCGTCAAAGCGGCGGTACATCGCGCCGCTCCGCACGGCATGACAATACGGCGCACGCGGCTGAAGCAGCCCGCATGTGCCACCGTGGCCGATCACTGCTGCACCCTGGCGCCGCGCCCCCGGCCGCGCCATGATCGCCGCGCCATGGAATTCGATGCCGCGTTTCCGCTGCCCTCGACCGCCAGCCAGGCCACGGCCTTCCTGTACGTGCTGCCCTGCCACGGCGAAGACCTGCTCAAGCTGGGCCACAGCCGCGATCCGCTGGCGCGCATGCAGTCGCTGCATCCGCGCTTCTACGAATTCTTCGACCTGGACCAGGCCTTCGCCCTGGAAACCGAGACCGTGCGCGAGGCACGCACGCTGGAAACCCGTTACGGCCGCGCCCTGGCCGAGCATTCGGCCGCGGCGCCGCTGACCGTGAATCCCGCCGCCGGCGGCCATACGGAGTGGTATCGCGGCGCCTATGCCGTACTCGCCGCACTGGCCCAGGCGCAGGCGGCAGCCGGATTCACCCTGCATGCGCCGCTGCGGCCCTGGCTGCGCCAGCGTCTGGCAGCCTCCGGCGAGCTGCTGTACGCCTGGACCCGCCTGCTCGACCCGCTGCACTTGCAGGCCCGCGGCCCCGATGCCCGCGCCAGCCCAGCCCAGCGCCGCGTCGCCGATGTGCTGGACGCCTACCGCAGCGAACAGCTGGACCTGGCGCGCTGGCTGCCGCCGGATGTACTGGACTGGCATGCGGCGGCGAGCTTGTGCCGTTGATGTTCGCAGGCGCGGGGCGCTGCAGGATTGGTGATTCGAGATTCGGGATTGGTCCGCAAGTCGCCCGCTGCTGATTGCCCGGCGCGAATCCCCAATACCCGATCCCGAATTGCGTCCCTTCCCTGCAGACTGCAACGACAGCCGGCCGCCACCGGCAGACTGCACAGTCGCGAGGCTCCGCGGCGGCACAATGGCGACACCGCATGCGACCGGCCGCTGCCGGGGAATTCCCGCCCGGCCCGCTTGCGCCCGCAGGCGCCGGTCCATGGCATATGGCTTGCTCCCGAAGCTCTGTGGCCGGCCAGTTCCGGACCGGCCGCGCAAGGAGCAGCCGATGAACCGAAACGACACCGACCAACACCGGCGCGGCCGCGGCCAGTCCGACGGCGATCCGTCCCGCGCGCGCGGAGAGACAACGCAGTCCCCGGCGTCTGCGACGGACCCGGCCGAGCGCCAGCGCCATCCTTCCCTGCGCTGGCGCGCGGCGGACGACCGCCGCGATCCGCGCGATATCGCCGCCTATGCCGGCGTACAGCGCGGCGCCTACGGCCGCTACGACGAGGACGACTGGCAGCCGCGCGACCACGATCGCGGCTATGGCGAATACGAGGCCGAGCGCCGCCTGTCCGTGGCCGACGAGCGCCAACAGCGCGCCCAGCTCGGCGTCTATGACGAAGACCCGCGCGGCCGCTACGCCGGCGGCCCGCCGCACTACCGCGCCGGCTACGCCGAAGCCATCGCCGGCGCGCCCGGCGCGGGTGCCTACGGGCGTCCGCGCGGCCGTCCCGGCGAGGATTTCCGCGGCCGCGGCCCGCGCGGCTATGTGCGCTCGGACGAGCGCGTGCGCGAGGACGTCAGCGAATGCCTGGCCGAGGATCCCTATGTCGACGCCAGCAATATCGACGTCGTGGTGCGGGAGGGCGTGGTCACGCTCAGCGGCAGCATCGCCCAGCGCCGCCTCAAGCACCGCGCCGAAGACCTGGCCGGCGCCTGCCGCGGGGTGCGCGAGGTCGACAACCGCCTGCGCGTGGCGCCGTATCCCGAAACGGGACCGGTGGAAAACACTTGAAGGCGCAGGCCGCGTTCAGGCCGCCCCGGCAATTCGCGTTCGTGGCAGCAAATTGGTGGACGCAAACCCGCATCACCATCCGCTCAGGCCGGCCCTGCATCACCGCCCGCACGGCGTGCGGGCGGTGATGCATCGCGGCGCACGGCCCGGCGCGGAAAGCTCAGGCGCAGCAGACTGAAGCTGGCCAGCGCCAGCGGCAGCAGGTAATACGCCGCGCGATACACCAGCACGCCGGCGATCAGCAGCGAGCCCTGTTCCGCGCCGCCGGCCAGGCTTTTGACGATGACGAAATCCAGCACGCCCCAGCCGCCCGGAACGTGAGTCACCGCGCCGGCGACCGCGGCGACCAGCAACGCGCTGAGCACCGGCGCATAGCCCAGGCCCTGCCCCAGGCAGTGCTGCAGCACCAGGCCCATCAGCGCCCAGTTGAGCGCGGCCACGCCGATCTGGGCCAGGGCCGCGGGCCAGGCCGGAAACGCGAAGACGTGGCCGCGCAGGCGCCAGCGCAGCTGCGCGGCGCAGGCGTACAGATAGCCCGCCACGACCAGGGCCGCGCCCAGGCTCAGCCACGGCAGCGCGCCGCCGGTCCAGCGCGTCAGCGCAGGCGTGGCCGCCCATAGCGGCAGGCTGGCGATCAGCAGCAGATAGCCCAGCCAGTTCGACGCCATGCTCAGCACGATCAGCCGCGACACATCGGCCGTGGCCACGCCCTGGCGGCCGTACAGGCGGTAGCGCAACGCCGCCGCGCCGACCAGGCTGCCGAGATTCAGATTGCAGGCGTAGCTCGCCGTCGCTGTGAGCCAGGTGCGCCAGTGCGGCAGCTTCAGGCCCAGGCTGTGCGCGCCGATCAGGTCCAGCAACCCGTACAGCGCGTGACTGGCCAGCGCCAGCGCGGCGATCAGCAGCAGCTCGCCGCTGCCGCGCGCGGCCAGGGCGCGGCGCACCGCGGGCCAGTCGGTCTCGTGCAGCAGATGCCAGATCAGCCAGGCGGCCAGCAGCGCCATGCCCAGCCACAGCCCGCGCCGCAGCCAGCCGCGCCAGCGCCGCGCTGCAGACTCAGCGCCGGGCACGGCCGTCCAGCTCCGAGGACGCATCGACGATCAGCGGCCGGTTCGCGCGCAGACGCCGCGCCCATTCGGGGAAATGGCGCAGGAAATGGAAAACCAGCAGGCCGGTGAAGGTGCGCCACACCGTGCGCGGCGGCACCCGCGCCGGCGTGACCGTATGGCAGCCCGCCTCGATCAGCCGGCACAGGCGCGCCTTGAGCAGGCCGGCGAATTCCGCGTCGTCGATCAGCACGTTCGCCTCCAGGTTCAGCGACAGGCTGAGCGGATCCAGATTGCTCGACCCCACCGTGGCCCAGTGGCCGTCTATGACCGCCACCTTGGCGTGCATGGGCCGCTCGCGGAATTCGTGGATGCGCACCCCGGCCGGCACCAGGTAGTGATACAGCCAGCGTGCGATAACGGTGACGATGGCCAGGTCCGGATTGCCCTGTACCACCAGGTTCACGCGCACGCCGCGCCGGGCCGCGTCGCGCAGATCGCGCAGCAGGCGGTAGCCGGGAAAGAAATACGCATTGGCAATCAGGATCTCGCTGTGTGCGGCGCGGATCGCGGCGCGGTATTCGCGTTCGATATCGGTGGGATGGCGGTGGTTGTCGCGGGTGACGAAGCAAACCCGCGCGGTACCCACGGCGGGCGAAGGCGCCAGCTCGCGCGGCTGCGGCGGCGGATGCGCCGCACTCAGCGAACGCACGGCGAAGGCCTGAATATCGTCAACCACCGGCCCTTCCAGGGCGACGGCGTAATCATGCAGCGCCTTGGGGCCGGCGCTGAGCATCTGGTCGTTGCAGAAATTGATGCCGCCGATATACGCCAGGCTGCCGTCGATCAGCACCAGCTTGCGGTGCAGGCGGCGGAACAGATTGACGCGCATGCCGAACAGGCGCGCCCGCGGCTCGTAGATGTGCAGGCGCACGCCGGCGGCGGCAAGACAGGCGCGGTAATCCGCGCCCAGCGGTTCGGAACCGAAGCCGTCGGCCAGCACGTCGACCTCGACCCCGCGCGCCGCCGCGGCGACCAGCACATCGCGCAGCTGCAGCCCGACTTCGTCGTCGGCCAGGATGAAGGTCTCGATGTAGATGCGCGTGCGCGCGCCGGCCAGAGCGGCGAACACGTGCGGAAAGAATTCCTCGCCGTTCTCGAACAGCTGGATGCGGTTACCCTGGCGCCAGGCCGGCTTCATGGCGCCACCTCCGCCAGCAGCGGCAGATGGTCCGACAGATGCGGCCACGGCAGCGCCGACAGCACGCAGGCCGACTGCACGCGCAGATTGCGCACGTAGATGCGGTCCAGCGGCAGCAGCGGCAGACGTGCGGGAAAGGTGCGCGGCTGGGCCACGCCGGCGCGCTCGAACGCCGAATGCAGCTCCGCGCCGCGCCGCAGCAGCCCGTCGGCGCGGCCGCGCCAGTCGTTGAAATCGCCGGCCACGATCAGCGGCGCGGCGGGCGGGATCTCGCCGCGCACCAGTTCGTTGAGCAGGTCGAGCTGGCGCCGGCGCTGCAGCTCGCTCAGGCCCAGATGGACGCAGATCGCGTGCACCTCGCCCCAGCGCGGCACGTCCAGCACGCAATGCAGCAGGCCGCGCGGCTCCGGGCCGCGGATGGAGATATCGTGGTTGCGCTCGCGCAGGATGGGAAAGCGCGACAGCAGTGCATTGCCGTGGTGACCGTGCGGATAGACGGCGTTGCGGCCGTAGGCGAACTGCGGCCAGAGCTGGTCGGCGAGGAATTCGTAATGCGGCCCGCCGAAGCCGCGGCCGCGCCGGCTGTCCGCACCGCTGACCTCCTGCAGGAACACGATCTCCGCCGCCGTGGTGCGCACCGCATCGCGCAGCTCGGCCAGCATGAAACGCCGGTTCCACGGCGCCAGGCCCTTGTGCGTGTTGATGGTCAGCGCGCGCAGCGTGCAGGCCTCCGCCTGCGGCGCGGCCTGGGCGCGCGCTTCGCGCTGGCGTTCCAGCGTGCGCACCTCAGCCACTGCGGCGCTCCTTAAGCAGGTCTTCCTCGCCCATCTCACGGCGCGCCTGCGCCACCGCCGCGGCGACGGCCTGCTGCGGCGGCGCGGCGTCATTGGTGGCGGCCGCGGCATCGGCGGGTGGCGCGGCTTGCACCGACGGCGCGGCGGCGGCGCGCGGCGGCGTCCCCAGGTGTTCCACCCCGGCGCGCGGCAGCGGCGTATCGCCGGCGATCAGGCGCAGCGCCGGCGGCCGGAAGTCCACGCCCAGCTCGTGCAGGCGCTGGCGCACCGCGCGCAGGGCCTCGCTGCGCGCAGCGCCGAAATTGCCGCTGCGCTGGTCCACCCAGGCGAAGAACTGCACGCGCATTTCCTCGCGCGTGATCTCGGCCAGCTGCACGAACGGCGCCGGCTCGGGCAGCACATCGGGCGTGGCGCGCAGCGCCTGCAGGCCTTCGCGCAGCACCAGGGCGGCGTCGGCACTGGGCTCCACCGCCAGCACGAAATCGAAACGGCGCCGGCCGTTGCTGGTGAAATTGATCATCACCGACTTGAACACCAGCGCATTGGGCAAGCTGAGCTGGTTGCCGTCGTAGGTCATCAGCAAGGTGGCGCGGGAATTCATGCCAACCACCACGCCCTGGTGACCGTCGATGGATACCATGTCGTCCGGCGCGAACGGCCGGCGCAGGCTGAGCAGCACGCCGGCGATGTAGTTTTCCAGCAGGTCGCGGAACGCAAACCCCAGCGCAATGCCGGCCACGCCGGCCGATCCCAGCAGCGCCGTGGCCAGGGTCATCGCATCCAGCACTTCCAGCGCGAACAGCAGGCCGGTCACGGCCATCACCAGGCGTATCGCCTGGCGCAGCAGTTCGCCCACGAACGGGTTCTGCCGCGCGCGGCGGCCGATCCAGGCGCGCTGCGCCAGCCATCGTCCGCTGCGCCAGAACAGCCAGAACACCAGCGCGGCGACCAGCAGCAGCGGCGCCGAGCCGAGAATGCGCGAGAGCTTTTCCGCGCTTACGCGCAAGGTGGGGATCACGCGCTCCATCAGGCTGGTGCTGACCGTGATCTGGTTGACCACGGTGCCGCCGCTGCTGTTGGCCTGGGCGATCTTCTCGGCCAGTTCGCGGTCGGCTTCGCGCACCACGGCGCCGTCGAGGATCAGCGCCTTGCCGTAGCTGCGCACCTCGACCCGCTCCAGCCCGGGCACACGATGCAGCACCTGCTCGGCGGCCGGCGCGTCCTGGGCGCCGGCGCCGCTGCAACAGCAGGCCGCCAATACGATGAACACCCCGCGTTCAATCCAGCGCATCGGAATCTCCTGCCAACTGCTGCAGCCAGCGCTGCACCGCAGCCGTGTCGGCGAGATGAAATCCGGCCTGGACCGAAGCACGCCCGCCGACGGCGACGCCGAAGCCGCCCAGCGCCCTGGCTGCGGCGAAGGCGTCTTCGTCGGTCACGTCGTCGCCGACGGCGACAGCGACGCGGCCGCGGAACGGCGCGGTCTGCATCTGCGCGCGCAGCGCACTGCCCTTGTCGCTGCCGCGCGCGGCGAATTCAAAGACGCAGACGCCGTCCAGACGGCGCAGGCGGTCGAGCGACGCATCCAGCCCAGGCAGACGCGCCGCAAGGCATTCTGCAAGCTGCGGTACGCGCCGGTAATGCAAAACGCATGAGCTGGGTTTGCGTTCGACCCAGGTGCCTGGAAAGTCCGTGCTGAGCGTGCGCAGGGCGGCTTCGACGCGGGCGAGCTGGGCGAGGAACAGCACATCCGCCGCGGCCGCCGCAGCGCCGTGCTCGCCCACATGGGCAATCTGCAGATCGCCGAAGATGCGCGCGAGATCGGCCGCGCTGCGGCCGCTGAGCACGCACAGCGCGCCGTGCAGACGCTGCTGCAGCCGGCGCAGCAGTGCGCGCTGCGCGGGCGTCAGCGCGACTTCCGCCGGATCGTCGCGATACGCGCACAGCGTGCCGTCGAGATCGAGAAACAAGGCCCAGGGCTGCGCCGCCGGCCAGTGCGAAGGCGGCGGTGCGAGCATGGTGGATGGAGCACTTCTTGCGATTGCAGACGACGTCATGCGCTTCCCTGTCCGTTGGATACGAAGCGCCGCAGCCGTTGCCGCCGGAATCCGCAGCGCCCGCAGCGGGCTGCAGAAGCCATGCCATCGCCGCCGCATGGCATACGACTTGCTCCATCACTGCGGATAAGGAAGCGAGGACCCGTGATGGATGCAGACATTCCTGTGCGCCACGACACCGGCAACATCGACGAATTGCGCGGCGGCGCGGCGGGAGGCGGCAGATTGCTGATCGTATCCAATCGCGTGCTGCTGCCCGGCGCGACCCAGGCCGGCGGCCTGGCCCAGGCGGTGCTGCAGCTGCTGCAGCACCGAGGCGGCAGCTGGCTGGGCTGGAGCGGCGGCATCTCCAGCGATACCGCCGTGCATACGCGCCGCGCCGGCGCCATCGAATACCGCACCTGGAGCCTGACGCGCCAGGAACACGAAGAATACTATGCGCAATATTCCAATCGTACACTCTGGCCGCTGCTGCACGGCCGCACCGACCTGATGGCGTTCGAGCGCAGCGCGCTGCACGGCTATCTGCAGGTCAACGAACGCTTCGCCGACAACGTCGCCCGCGCCGCGGATCCGGACGACCTGATCTGGATACACGACTACCACCTGCTGCCGCTGGCCTCGCTGCTGCGTGCCCGCGGCCTGCGCAACCGCATCGGCTTCTTCCTGCATACGCCGCTGCCGGCACCGCGCACCCTGGTCACCCTGCCGCAGCACCGCACCATGCTCGGCCTGCTCGCCGCCTGCGACCTGATCGGCCTGCAGACCGCGAACGACAGCCGCGCCATGCAGAACTACCTGATCGGCGAGCTGGGCGCCGTGGCCGCCGGCGATACGCTGCGCCTGCCCGGCGGCGAGGTCACCCGCGTGCGCACCTTCCCCATCGGCATCGATCCGGCCGCCATGGCGGAAATGGCGCGGAGCGCCGAGGACGCGCCGGAAACGCGCCAGCTGCGCAACAGCCTGGGCCGCAGCCGCCTGATCATCGGCGTGGACCGGCTGGACTATTCCAAGGGCCTGCCGCAGCGCCTGCGCGCGTTCCGCCATCTGCTGGGCAACAACCCCGAGCTGGCCGGCCGCGCCACTTATCTGCAGGTCACGCCCGAATCGCGCCGCGAAGTCGGCGAATACCGCCAGCTCA
Source organism: Tahibacter harae (assembly GCF_024437735.1). Lineage (GTDB taxonomy): Bacteria > Pseudomonadota > Gammaproteobacteria > Xanthomonadales > Rhodanobacteraceae > Tahibacter > Tahibacter harae. The sequence goes on from NZ_JANFQO010000010.1 coordinate 205,422, forward strand.
GCCGCGAGGTGCAGCGCCTGGTCGGCGACATCAACGGCCATCACGCCGCACCCGCGTGGACGCCGGTGCGCTACGTCAACCGCGGCTATCCGCATCAGATACTGGCGGGCTTCCACCGCCTGGCCAAGGTCTGCCTGGTCACGCCGCTGCGCGACGGCATGAACCTGGTGGCCAAGGAATTCATCGCCTGCCAGGATCCGCTGGATCCCGGCGTACTGGTGCTGTCGGAATTTGCCGGCGCGGCGGCGGAACTCGGCGACAGCGCACTGATCGTCAACCCCTACGATATCGAAGGCTGCTCGCGCGCCATCGCCCGTGCGCTGGACATGCCGCTGGAAGAGCGCCGCCAGCGCTGGCAGCGCGCCATGCACGTGCTGGAACAGGGCAATGTGCGGCACTGGTGCGACCAGTTCCTCGCCGCATTGCGCGCGGCGGCGCCGGCGCACGGCGGCAGCGAGGTGCGCCCATGATGTCCGCCGCGGGCGCAGCGCCCGCAGTGCGCAACGGACTGGACTGGTACAAGGAAGCGGTCATCTACCAGATCCATGTCAAATCCTTCAGCGACGGCAACGGCGACGGCATCGGCGACTTCGCCGGCCTGCTCGCGCGCCTGGACTACATCGCCGGGCTGGGCGTGGACACCTTGTGGCTGCTGCCCTACTACCCCTCGCCGCGGCGCGACGACGGCTATGACGTGGCCGACTATTACGGCGTGCACGCGGACTACGGCACGCTGGAGGAGCTGCGCCGCTTCCTGGACGCGGCCCATGCGCGTGGCCTGCGCGTGATCGGCGACCTCGTGCTCAACCACACCTCCAGCGACCATCCCTGGTTCCAGCGCGCGCGCCGCGCACCGCGGGGCTCGCCCGAGCACGAGTTCTACGTCTGGTCCGACAGCGACCAGGCCTACGCCGGCACGCGCATCATTTTTCCGGATGTGGAGAAATCCAACTGGAGCTGGGACGCGGAGGCCGGGCGCTACTACTTCCACCGCTTCTACGCCCACCAGCCCGATCTCAACTTCGACAACCCGCTGGTGCTGGAAGCCATGCTCGACGTGGCGCGCTTCTGGCTGGACCTGGGCCTGGACGGCTTCCGCCTGGATGCCGTCGCCTACCTGGCCGAGCGCGAAGGCAGCAGCAACGAGAACCTGCCGGAAACCCATGCCGTGCTGCGCCGCCTGCGCGCGGAGATCGACGCCCATTATCCCGGCTGCCTGCTGCTGGCCGAAGCCAATCAATGGCCGGAGGACATGCTGGAATACTTCGGCCGCGACGACGAATGCCAGATGGCCTTCCACTTCCCGCTGATGCCGCGCATGTACATGGCCATCGCCCAGGAAGACCGTTTCCCGGTCAGCGACATCCTGCGCCAGACCCCGCCCACACCGCCGCTGTCGCAATGGGCCATCTTCCTGCGCAACCACGACGAGCTGACCCTGGAGATGGTCACCGACGCCGAGCGCGATTACCTGTGGGACACCTATGCCGCCGACCCGCGCGCACGGCTCAACCTCGGCATCCGCCGGCGCCTGGCGCCGCTGCTGCAGCGCGACCGCCGCCGCATCGAGCTGATGACCGCGCTGCTGCTCACCCTGCCCGGCACGCCGGTGCTGTACTACGGCGACGAGATCGGCATGGGCGACAACGTGCACCTGGGCGACCGCGACGGCGTGCGCACGCCCATGCAATGGTCGCCGGACCGCAACGGCGGCTTCTCCCGCGCCGAGGCACAGCAGCTGGTGCTGCCGCCGATCACCGATCCGCTGTACGGCTACCAGGTGGTGAATGTCGAGGCGCAGGAAAGCGATCCGCATTCGCTGCTGCACTGGACCCGCCGCGTGCTCGCGGTGCGGCGCCGCTACAGCGCGCTGTTCGGCCGCGGCGAATTGCGCTTCCTGTATCCGCGCAACCGCAAGGTGCTGGCCTTCCTGCGCGAATGGCAGGGCGTGAGCGTGCTCTGCGTGGCCAACTTCGGCCGCACCCTGCAAGCGGTGGAGCTGGATCTGGCCGAATTTGAAGGCCGCGTGCCGCTGGAAATCGTCGGCGCCTCGGCCCTGCCCGGCGTGGGCCGCACGCCGTATCTGCTGACCTTGCCGCCGTACGGCTTCATCGCGCTGGAACTGGCCGGGCGCGAACGCCTGCCGGACTGGTACGTCCCCGAGCCCGAGCCGCTGCCCGAACTCACCACCCTGGTGCTGCGCCACGAACTTGCTGTGGACCTGGCTCAGGTGCACCGCGCGCGGCTGCAGAACGAACTGCTGCCGGCCTGGCTGCAACGCCGCGACACCCACGCCGACAGCGTGCAACTGGGCCGCGTCCTTGCGGCGGCGCCGGGCAGCGCCGATACGGCCCTGCTGCAACTGCACGGCAGCAGCAGCGGCGGCAATCACCTGCTGCCGCTGGCGATCAGCTGGGAAGGCGGTGCCGATGCGAGCAATCCCCCGACGCTGGCGCTGGCCCGCGTGCGCCGCGGTGCGCGCGCCGGGGTACTCGGCGACGGGCTGGCCACGCGCGAGCTGCTGCAGATCTGGCGCGAAGCCTGGCAGGCGCAGGCCAGCTGGAACAGCGACGGCGCCAGCCTGCATTTCCGCCGCGAACCCGGCGCCGAACTGCCGCCGCCGCGCGGCCGCGACCTGATCGCCGGCAACAGCGCGCCGGACATACAGCGCACGCGCCTGGATGCATCGCTCGCCGTCAGCCTGGCCCGGGGCGACCTGCGCGCGCTGCTAGGACCGCTGCGCCTGGCGCGCAGCCTGCGCGAACGCGCGCCCGGCCTGGCCGCGCCGCTGATCGGCGTGGCCGAACTGGAGGCCGACGGCCGGCGCGATGTCTTCGCCCTGGCCCACGAATGGCCGGCCAACCAGGGCGATGCGCAGAACTGGACTCTCGATTTCCTGCGCCGCAGCCTGCACGAATACCGCGCCACCGGCGTCGAGCGCCAACGCCAGCTGGTGCAATCCTGCCGGCCGCTGGCGCAGTTGCTCGGCCGCCGCCTGGGCGAACTCCACTGCGCGCTTGCATCCGATGCGCAAGCAGCACCGCCGCTCGGCGGCGACTGGCTGCGCCAGGTGCTGGTCGACGCCTTGCGCCGTTTCCGTCAGCTTTCACCCCAGCTTGCGGCCGAGCTGGGCCTTGGCCGCGACGTGCTGGCCGCCACCGCGCGGCGCATCCGCGGCCTGGACGATTCGCTGCGCCAGGCCCAGGCCGGTCCGGCCCAGCCCGTGCACGGGCGCCTGAGCCTGGATCATGTGCTGCTGGTCGGCGGCGATATTTGCTTTGTGGATTTTGCCGATCCGCCGGAAGTGCTGCGCCTGCCCGGCAGCAGCCACGGCTGCCGCCTGGCCGACGTAGCCGCCCTGCTGCATGCGCTGGACCTGGCCGACGCCAGCATCGCGCGCGAATCCGACAGCGCCGACCTGGCCGCCGCGGAGTTCAGCCAGGCGGTACGCGCGCAGATGCGCGAAGCGCTGCTGGGCGGCTATTTCTCCGCCTGCGACGGCCTGCAGGAACCCGTCGAACCGCGCCGGCGCCGCCACCTCCTGCGCCTGCTGCAGACCTGGCACGCCGTGCAGGAACTGGCCGCCGGCCGCCGCCGCGAATCGCAGCAGGCCGCCTGGAGCGCCCTGCTGCGCGCGCTGAACCTGTCCTCCCGCAGCCCGTACAACGGCACGGGCGCGGCTGCCGCAACTGCGGCAGGATAAGAACCGCACCGCCGTTCCCCAACCGGAGAGCGCCATGAAGACCACACCCGCCCGCGCCCGCGACGCCAAAGACCCGCCGCAACCCGGCACCCGGCCGGTCAGCGACGAAAAACCGCAGGAAAAAAAGCAGCGCAAGCGCCACGCCGACGACAACCTCGACAAGGCACTGCGCGAAACCTTCCCCGCCAGCGACCCGATCTCGCCATTCGTCCCGGCGGTGCCGCGGGAGAGGAAGACGCGGAAGTAGCCGGGATTCGGGATTCGGGATTCGGGATTCGGGATTCGGGATTCGGGATTCGGGATTCGGGATTCGGGATTCGGGATTCGGGATTCGGGATTCGGGATTCGGGATTCGGGATTCGGGATTCGGG
>NZ_JANFQO010000011.1 GCF_024437735.1 Tahibacter harae
GGGGGCCCGCGGGGGGGGGGGCCCCCCCCCCCCACGGCGGCCATGCAGTTCAGAAACGGTCGATGAAGATCACATCGTCGGCCGGCGAACCGGGCACGGCGAAGCAGATCAGGCGCGGGCGGTAGCCGTTGCGCGAGCCGGGCTGTTCGCTCAGGTAGACGCTGCCGTCGTCGGACAGGCTCCAGTGTTCCCAGTAGGTATCGTAGTGCGGATAAAGGTCGGGTCCGTCGGTGTCGAAGCGGGCCAGTTCGGTGAGGTCGTCGGCGGACAGCAGGCGGCCGGTGTAGAAGCTGCTGGAGACGATGAATCCGGGTTCCGCGTAGGCCACGGCGTTGCCGAAATCCTGGCTCGCGCGGGTCGCAACCAGATTGTCGTTGCGATCCACCAGGCGGAAGCCGTCATGCGTGCTGAACAGGTAACGGCCGCGCACGGGGCCGATTACATGGCCTACCGAGCCATCTGTACTGTCAGGGATGGGAACGGCCGCGCTCACGTTGCCCTTGGCATCGATCTGGCGCAACAGCACGGACTCGCCGAATTCCATGGCGCTGACCAGTACGACATGGCTACCGTCGTCCTCGATACTGGCATTGAGCCATTTCCTGTCCAGATCCGCGCGCCAGCGCTCGCTGCCATCGGCATTGATGCGCAGCACGGTGTTGCGCCAGTCGTAGCAATATTCCGGCGGCGGATCCGCTTCGCAGCCGTAAAGGTAGTAGCGCTGTGTCACCAGGCTGACGCTGCCATCGGGCCAGAGCCGGCTGTTGAGCAGTTCCACCTGGTCGTGATCGCCGGGCAGGGGCAGGGTCGTCGCGGCCAGCGGACTGCCGCTGCTGCTTGCACGGCTCCAGCTCACGCCGCCGCGCTGCGGCACCAAGACCACGACCTGATCGGCATCGGCGAGCACCTGCGTGCGGTCCCACAGCGCGCCTTCACCCGGCAATGGCAGCGGCGTCTCGCCCAGTACGCTGCCGCCGGCCGCCAGGCGCAGCAGCTTGTGTTCGCTGGGGAGTGAACCAGCAGTGCCGTAGTAGCGGGTGGTGATCCAGGCCGTGCCATCGGGCATCAGCCGGCTGCCGCCGGTATAGGTCGAACTCGCATAGCCCGGGCAGAATGGGCAGGTATCGTAGTCCCAGCGTTTTTTGCCGTAGGCGTCGAAGCGGAGCATGCGCCGGTCGAGATGGCCCACGATGCCGGCACTGGGGTCGCTGCTGATCCCGCGCCAGTAGCGGCGCACCGGTACGGTACAGGCGCGCACGGTGCTTTGTGGCACGCCGGCGGCATCCAGTGTCACCAGGCCGGGCGAGAAGCCGCAGTCCGCACTTTCCCGCTCGACCATGGCGACCACGCGCGTGACGCCATCCTCATAGCGTGCACCGCCGAGCGCGGTGCCGTCGCTGGCTTCGATCTGTCGTGTCCATTGCGTAGTGCCGTCCGCGCCGAACGCGCTGATCGTCAGTGCGCCGGTGCCGCTGGTCGGTGCCTGGGCGATCAGCACGCCTTCGGGCAGGGCGGAAATGTCGCTGCCGCTTTTCTGCCAGCGCACGCTGCCGTTGGCCGGATCGATCGCGCTGACGGTACCGGTGTCGCGGGCGAGGGCGTAGACATTGTTCGCTGCATCGGCGACGACATGGTCATAGCCGCCGCCCGGTGCGGTGAAGACGCGCAGGCGCTGCGCGCCGTATTGCCCGAACATGGCGAAGAAGCCGGGCTCGCCCGCGCCGGAACGGCCGACTACCGCGGCCTCTCCATTGGGCAGCAGGGCCAGCCCGAGCACGCGGCTGTGCGTGCAGCTGTCGCACAGCAAAAGTCCCAACGAGAGCAGCGCGCCCTGGCTGTCGAAACGGCGCACCGCGGCGAACTTGAGATGATCGGCACCCAGGCGCAGACCACCGCCGCCGCCGACCCAGGACACGCCCAGCGAATCCACGGCCAGCACGGCCTGGTCCAGCATGACGTGGTCGGCATTGCCGTTGCCGAAGTGCCATTTGATCTGGCCGCTCGCATCGACCTTCAGCACCGAACGCTTGCGCAGCACCAGGGCCGAGCCGTCGGCCTGGGCAGACAACGCCACGGCAGGACCGTCGCCATCTGCCGCGTTGCTGGGCAAGGGCAAAGACCAGCGCAGACGTCCGTCGGCTTCGAGAAACTGCAGCTGTGAACCCGTCGTTTCGCCAGTCGAGGAGGTCAGCACCCACGCGCCGGTCTGCGCGGCGGCCAGCAGCACCCGCGCGGCATCGCCGTAGTGTGTCTCCGGCAGCTGGCCGTGGCCGCCCGGCGTGAACTGGCCGAAATCGCTGATCTGTCCGTCCGGCGTGATACGCCGCAGCGTGCGGTGATGTTCGGCGGTTCGGCTCTGTGCGGCCAGCAACTGGCTGCCGTCGGCGAGCAAGGTCCAGCTGGCGCCGAGATCGGCCAGCGGCTGCTCCTGCGTGCGCACGAGGTTTTCCACATTGACCATCCACTGCGGCGACACCGCAGCGGCGGGCATGACGGCGAACAGGCCGGCCAGGGCAATGACTGCCGCCAGCAGCAGGGCGGATCTGTACATGCGAATCGTCCCCTGCGGCGCCGGATGCAGCAGGCCGGCGCTCCCCGTGGCGATCCGGTGCCCGTGCAGCGGATGCGGCGCCGCCGCCGCAGTCTAGTGTGGATACCGCTGTCGTCCCGGTAAGAAAAAGTTATCCGTGCCCGGTGCCGGCCCTGCCGGCGCCACGCGCACGGCTACTTGCCACCCGCCCGCCAGCCGCGATACTGCGGCAAACCCCGCGCGCGACCGCCCATGACCCAGACTGCACTCGCCACCCAGGCCGCCAGCCTGATCCATGCCGGCTTCGAGGATTACCACGCCCGCTTCCGCGCCGTCACCCAGCGTGCGCAGCGGCGCTTCGAGACGCGCGACTGGAGCGGGGCGAATGCGGACGCGGTGGAGCGCATCGAACTTTACGACCTCTGCGCGCAGCGCATGGCCGCGGTGCTGGAACGGGAGCTGGGCGACTCGTTGCGCGACCGCGGCCTGTGGCGGCAGATCCACGCGGCGTATTCGGCCATCATCGCGAGCCTTCTCGACCAGGAACTCTACAAGACCTGGTACAACACCCAGACCCGGCGCTGCTTCAAGACCCGCGGCGTCGATGCGGACATCGAATTCGTCGCGCTGGACATAGAGCCCACCGACCGCATCACCCATCCGGTGGCGCGCCACAGCTATGCGGTGTGGAGCAATCTGCCGCGGGTCTGCCAGGCCATACTCGACGACTATCCGTTCGCGGCGGCCTACGCACATGCCGGCCTGTGCGCGATCCGCATTGCCGAGGCGGTGTCGCGCCGGCTGGAAGGCTGGGGCAGCGATCCGGTGCGCGCGATCGAGTTGCTGCAGACCGTGTTCTACCGCGAGCAGCGCGCCTATCTGGTCGGCCGCGTCTTCGGCGCCGAGCGCATCGCGCCGCTGGTGATCGCGCTGGTGCACGAACCCGGCGGCATCCGCGCCGACGCGGTGCTGACCGAGCGCGAACATGTGGCCCAGGTGTTCGGCTATACGCGCAGCTACTTCCAGGCCGATCTGGCCACCGTCGGCGACGCGGTGGTGTTCCTGCGCACCCTGCTGCCATCCAAGCCCATCGACGAGCTTTACACCGTGCTGGGACGGGCCAAGCAGGGCAAGACCGAGCGCTACCGCCACTTTTTCCGCCACCTGCAGCGCGATCCGGACGAACAGCTGGTCCACGCCGAGGGCGAGCGCGGCATGGTCATGCTGGTATTCACGCTGCCCTCGTACCCGCTGGTGTTCAAGCTGATCCGCGACAAGTTCGCCTTTCCCAAGGAGAGCGTGCGCGAGGAAGTGATGGCGAAATATCACCTGGTATTTCACCACGATCGCGCGGGCCGCCTGGTCGACGCGCAGGAGTTCCGCTTCCTGCGCTTTCCGCAGAAACGCTTCGCGCCCGGACTGCTGCGCGAGATCCTGCAGGAATGCCGCGAGAGCGCCTATGTCGACGGCGGCGACCTGGTCATCGCCCACTGTTATATCGAGCGCCGCCTGCGTCCGCTCAACCTGTATCTGCGCGAAAGCGATCCCGCGGCGGCGCGCCGCGCCATCATCGACTACGGCCAGGCCATACGCGACCTGGCGCGCAGCAATGTGTTCCCGGGCGACCTGCTGCTGAAGAACTTCGGCATTACGCGAAACGGCCGCGCCATCTTCTACGACTACGACGAACTGTGCCTGGTGCACGAATGCCGCTTCCGCGTACTGCCCGAGGACGAGGGCGACGGCGCCAGCGGCGGCGAGGCTTGGTACGTGGGGCCGCATGACGTGTTCCCGCAACAGTTTCCGCGCTTTCTCGGCCTGAGCCCGGATCAGCGCGAGGCACTGCTGGAGCGCCACGCCGATATCTTCGATGTGCGCTGGTGGCTGGATCTGCAGCAGCGCCTGCAGCGCGGCGAGCGGGTCGATGTGCCGCCGTATCCGGCGGCGGCGTGTCTGGATCCGCTGGCGCTGCTCGGTCAGGCGCTGGACTGAAGCGCGCGCCGCGGCGGCGGTTCGTGGCGCGGAGCGGATTCGCACGCCGCAGCTTTGCGTCGGATGGGCGTCGCTGCGCCGCTGCGCGGACCCGGGCGCGGCGGCGGAAAGTTTCCGTACCGCCGCGGCACACGGACGGCTCAGGCGCAGCCGCCGGCGAGTTCCGGCGCCGGCCGCGCGGCGGCGCGCGGGGCGTTTTCCGGCTCGCTTTCGCCGGGCTGCGGCCGGAGTTCCGGCCTGACCGGTCCGGCCAGGTCCTCGGCGCGCACGAAATGCCCGTGCAGGAACAACAGTTCTTTCCAGATGCTTGCCATGGCGGTTTCTCCCGAGGTGCCGTTCGACACGACTTGAACGTGTTGCTAGCCTAGCCAGCCGTTGCCTGTGCAAAAAGCGAGATCTTTGCAAGCCAGCCTTGAGGAAAATTCAAGATGAGCAAGCCGCCGCTGGGCGCACTGCAGGCCTTCGTACTGGCTGCGCAGCAGCGCAACCTGTCACATGCGGCGCAGCGCCTGAACCTGACCGTCAGCGCGCTGAGCCACCAGATCCGCGCGCTGGAACAGCGCCTGCAGCGCACCTTGTTCGTGCGCGGCCCGCGCGGCGTCAGCCTGACCGAGGATGGCGAGCGCCTGCTCGACGCCGTCGCCGGCCCGCTGCAGGCGATAGAACGCGCGCTGCAGCCGCCGCGGCAATGCCGCGAAGGCGTACTGGCCCTGAGCACACTGCCCACCATCGCGACCGGCTGGCTGGTGCCGCGCCTGCCGCGCTTCGTCGCGCGCCATCCGGAACTGGAACTGCACCTGCACTCGGGTTCGGGACTTGTGGATTTTTCCAAGGAGCCGGTGGACGCCGCGCTGCGCTTCGGCCCCGGCGCCTGGCCCGGCCTGGAGGCGATCCATCTGTTCGACGAATGGGTCACGCCGGTGGCAAGCCCGGCCTTCCTCAAGCGCCGTCCGCGCCGGCCCGGGCCGGCGGAGCTGGCGCGCTGGCCGCTGCTGGGCGATCCCGGCGGGCGCTGGCGCGACTGGTTTGCCCAGTTCGGCGGCGCCGAGCCACGCCGCTACGTGGCCAACTTCGACGACAGCGAAAGCCTGCACCGCGCCGCCCTGGAAGGGCTGGGCGTGGCGCTGGGCCGCCTGACCCTGGTCAAGCCGCTGCTCGACGCCGGCCGCCTGGTCGCGCTGATGCCGCAGCGGCTGCGCGCGGAGTGGTCGCATTACCTGGTCTATCCGCCGCGCTCGGCCCAGCACGCCGGCGTCGCCGCGTTTCGCGCCTGGGTGCTGGAGGAAGCCGCGCAGCACAGCGCGGCAACGGCGGCGCTGGCGGCGGGCGCTGCGCCGGCGAGGAAACGGCGTCGCTGAGCGTGCGGCTGCGCCCGGTCTTGCTGCGGCGACGGCGGCCGGCCCCGCCGTACGCGAAGCGGCCCGGAGCGCGCGTCGCAACGGCGCGGCAAGGCGCGGTCGGCGCCGCGGCAACGGGCCTGCCACAACGCATCCACGGCTCGGCGCGTTAATGTTTCGTCAGGCCGACATGGCGCAGCGTCGGTCGGCCGCTCCGTGCTAGCCTGCTGCCTTTCCCCGCCCCAAATAACCTGGAGCTGTCATGCAAAAGCTCGCCCTGCCGTTTGCTCTCACCCTGGTCCTGGCCGCCTGCGGCGGCAACAACGAGCCGGCCAAGCCGGCCGCGCCCGAACCGGCCAAGCCCGCCGCGCCGGCGGCTGCCCCGGCCACGCCGGCGCCGACGGTCGCACCTGAAGTCGCAGCCTGGGAAAAGCGCATGGACGAAGTGCTCGCCGGCAGCTGGCGCTCGGATGCGAACAAGGCGCGCGACGCCCACCGCCATCCGCGCGAAACCCTGGCCTTCTTCGGTCTCAAGCCCGGCCAGGTGGTGATCGAGGTGACGCCGGGCGGCGGCTGGTATACGGAAATCCTCGCCCCGCTGGAAAAGGGCGTGGGCCGCCTGGCCGTGGCCCTGGTGGATTCGGAAAGCGCCTCCAGCGAAGGCACCAAGAACTACCTGGCCAAGAGCAACGCCGCGCTGCAGGAAAAGCTTGCCGGCGACAAGGAACGCTACGGCGAAGTCGAAGTGCGCCAGTTCGCCCAGGGCCTGCCCAAGTTCGGCGACAGCAACAGCGCCGACGTGGTGCTGACTTTCCGCAATGTGCACAACTTCATGAACTGGAACAGTGACAAGGCGCTGTTCCAGGCCGCCTTCGACGTGCTCAAGCCCGGCGGCGTGCTCGGCGTGACCGATCACCGCGCTGCTCCGGGCTCCGACATACAGAAGATCAAGGACTCGGGCTATATCCCCGAGGAGTACGTCATCAAGCTCGCCACCGATGCCGGCTTCGTGCTGGAAGCCAAGAGCGAGATCAATGCCAATCCCAAGGACACCAAGGACTACGAGAAGGGCGTCTGGACCCTGCCGCCGTCGCTGGCCCTGGGCGACAAGGACAAGGAAAAGTATGTCGCGATCGGCGAGTCCGACCGCATGACGCTGAAGTTCGTCAAGCCGGCCGGCACCGCCGCCGCTCCGGCCGCTGCACCGGCGCCGGCGCCGGCTGCTGCGCCGGTCAAGGAGTAAGCCTCGATGGCGCGCGGCGGCCACGGCCGCCGCGCGCCGCTGCCGCATGCTCATCGCGTTCAACAAACCCTACGGCGTGCTGTGCCAGTTCACCGACCGCAGCACGCCGCCGCGGCCCACACTGGCCGCCTACATAGACCGGCCCGGCGTGTATCCGGCCGGCCGCCTGGATTTCGATTCCGAAGGCCTGCTGCTGCTGACCGATGACGGCGCGCTGGCGCACCGCCTGACCGATCCGCGCCACAAGCAGGAAAAGACTTACTGGGTGCAGGTCGAAGGCGCACCCGACGAGGCCGCGCTGCAGCAGCTGCGCCGCGGCGTGCAGCTCAACGACGGCCCCACCTTGCCCGCCAAGGCGCGCCTGCTCGATGCCGCGCCGCCCGGCCTGTGGCCGCGCGATCCGCCGGTACGCTTCCGCAAGAGCGTGCCCGATGCCTGGCTGGAACTGAGCATCCGCGAAGGCCGCAACCGCCAGGTGCGGCGCATGACCGCCGCGGTCGGCCTGCCGACCTTGCGCCTGATCCGGGCGCGCATGGGCACCTGCGCGCTGGACGGACTGGCGCCGGGACAGTGGCGGGTGGTTTGACCGCAGTCGGCGCGGTCCGTGGCTGTCCCGATTTTCGGTGTCCCGATTTTCGCGCTGTTATTTCAACCGCTGCGGTGAATCGACCCGGTGGCACGCTTCGCCGCCACCCCTGCAAGGCGGCTCCATCACGCCGCACCATCCGCCGGAGCCATCGGCAACAGCCCGCAGCGCTGCAGTATCTTTTGCGCCTGATCGACAGGACGGAGCGGCGGCGTGAGCTTCAAGGATCATTTTTCCACCCAGTCGGCGATCTACCGCAGCGCGCGGCCGCGCTACGCGCCGGAACTGTTCGCCTGGCTGGCGCAGCAGGCACCGCGGCGCGGACTGGCCTGGGACGCGGGCTGCGGCAACGGCCAGGCCGCCGTGGGCCTGGCGGCGCATTTCGACCGCGTCTTCGCCAGCGATCCCAGTGCCGCGCAGATCGCCCAGGCCGAAGCCGCCGGCAACATCGACTACCGTGTGGAGCGGGCCGAAGACTGTTCGCTGCAGCAGGCCAGCGTGGATCTGGTCACCGTCGCCCAGGCCCTGCACTGGTTCGATCTGGATGCCTTTCACGCCCAGGTCCGGCGTGTGCTGCGGCCGGGCGGCATAGTGGCGGAATGGACTTATGCCGATTGCAGCATCACCCCGGCGGTGGATGCGGTAAAGCAGCGCCTGTATGTGGATCTGCTCGACAGCTACTGGCCGCCGGAGCGGCGGCTGGTGGAATCCGGCTATGCGGAACTGGATTTCCCGTTCACGCGCCTGGCCGCGCCGGCCTTCGGCCTCGGCGCGGACTGGGATCTGGTCCAGTTCCTGGCCTATCTGCGTTCCTGGTCGGCCACGCAGCGTTATCTGGCCGCGCTGGGCCGCGATCCGGTGAGTGAGCTGGAGGCCGAGTTCGTCGCCGCCTGGGAAGATCCGGCCGTCGTGCGCCGGGTGCGCTGGGATCTGGCGATGCGTATAGGCCGCCTGGACTGAGCGCGTCGGCCGCGGCGTTGCAACGCGCGCGGATTCGCCGGGCCCGCCTTGCGCGGTTCACGCCGCGAGCCGCGCAGCGCGATAATCGCCGCCATCCCGCCGCCCGGAGTGGAATCATGCGAACGCAACTGCTAGGCGCTCTTGCACTGCTGGCTTCTGCGACGGCCCAGGCCGAAGTGAAGCAGGCCGCCGCCGACGGCTTCATCGTCGAACACCGCCTGAGCATCGCCGCCACGCCGGAGAAAGCCTGGCAGCTGCTCATCCAGCCGGGACGCTGGTGGCCCAAGGAACACACCTGGTCCGGCGATGCGGCCAATCTCAGCCTGGAAGCCAAGGTCGGCGGCTGTTTCTGCGAGCGCTGGAAGGATGGCGGCGCCGAGCACGGCCGCGTAATCATGCTCAAGCCGCGCCAGCTGCTGCGCCTGAATGCCGCGCTGGGGCCGCTGCAGGACATGGCCGTCACCGGCGTGCTCAGCATCGCGCTCAGCGCCAAGGACGAAGGCAGCCAGGCCGTGGTGACGTATCGCGTCAGCGGTACCGCCGCGCACAACCTCGACAAGATCGCGCCGGCGGTCGATCAGGTCGTGGGGCTTCAATTCGGCGGCTGGGTTTCGGCGGCGAACCCTTAAGTTCAGCGCGCAATGTGTCGATGGCCTGGCCGCAGGCGTCGCGGCGGCCGCGGACTTGAGTGTGTTGCGTGTATCGACGGCGCAGGCGCGCCTTCCGCGCGCCGGATCCGTGACGGTGCAGCGCGGCGCTGCGGCGATTCTGCAGGCGGTTGCGTGTTGCCGCGCAGTGTGTCGAATGCGCGGCCGCGCGCGGAGCCTCAGCGATTGGTCAGCTGTATCTCGATGCGCCGGTTGCGCGCGAACGCTTCCGGCGTCTGCGCCGCGTCCAGCGGCTGGAATTGGCCGAAGCCGTTGGCCGACAGGCGATGCGCCGGTATGCCCTGCACGACCAGGTATTTGACGATGGACACGGCGCGCGCCGAGGACAATTCCCAGTTCGACGGGAAGCGGTCGGTGTGGATGGGGCGCGAATCGGTGTGGCCGTCGATGCGCAGCACCCAGTCCAGGCTGGACGGGATTTCCGCCGCGACCAGCTTCACCGTCTCGGCCAGCTTGTCCATCGAGGCCTGCGCGGCTGGGCCCAGTTCCGCCGAGGCGGTGTCGAACAGGATGTCTGTGGGCACGACGAAGCGGTCGCCGACGACGCGGATATCCGGCCGGTCGCCCAGCGCGGCGCGCAGGCGACCGAAGAATTCGGAGCGGTAGCGTTCCAGCTCGCCGACGCGGTTGGCCAGGGCGATATTCAGTTCCTTGCCCAGGTCGGCGATCTTCGCGTCCTTGGCCTTGATGTCCTTGTTGGCCACGTCCAGCGCGGCCTGGATCTGCGCCAGCTGCGCGTTCAGCGCCTGCATCTGCCGGTTCAGCAGCTCCAGCTGGGCGATCTGCTGTGCCGACAGTTCCTTGCCCTTGGTGACTTCGGTCTGGGCCAGACCCAGATCGTTGACGAGTTTCGCGACCTCGCTTTCCAGCTGCGCCTTGAGTTCGTTCAGCGCGGCAATATCCGTGTTCAGCCGCGCGGCTTCGGCCAGGGCGGCGTCGCGTTCGCCGCGGGCCTGGTCGCGCTCGGCGCCGGTGCTGCCGAGCGAGGCGGAAAGCTCCTTGACCTTGGTATCGAGCTGGCGGTTGCTGTCCTGGCTCAGCGACAGGGTTTTCGCCAGTTCCGCCACGCGCGCGTTCAGATCGTCCAGCGCGCGGTTCTTGCCGGCCAGCGAATCCGACAGCACGAACTGGCCGATGGCGAACAGCAGCAGCACGAACACCATCACCATGATCAGCGAAGTGAGTGCATCGACGAAGCCGGGCCAGATGTCCTGGCCGCGGCGGCGGCTGGCAAGGCTGCGCATGTCAGTAGCTGCGGTCGGTGCTGGCGCGGCGCTGGTTGTCCATGGCCGCGGCGATGGTGCGCGAAAGCAGGCGGAATTCGCTGCGCAGGTCGTCGTTCAGGCCGCCGCCCTGGTTCTGTCCGGCCAGGGTCTTGAGCGCCGCGCGCAGTTCCTCCTGCACTTCGGCCGCGGCATGACGCTCGCGTGCGTCGCGGCCGAGGAATTCGGTCAGGCGGGCGAGCTGGGCGTTGAGTTCGCCCAGCTGTTCGTTCGCGTTGCGCCGCTCGCGCTCGTTTTCGACGATGGCGCGCTGCATGCGCTCCAGGCCGTCGGCAGTCTGTTCCAGCAGCGCCTGCACATAGGCCGGCACCGAGCTGTCGATCTCGCCGCCGGGGCCGGCGGAGGAAGACAGCCGGGTCACGCCGGAAAGCCATTCTTCCATTTCGTTGTAAAAGCGATTTTGCGCGTGGCCGGCCTGGAGATCGAGGAAGCCCAGTACCAGCGAGCTGGCCAGGCCGAACAGCGAGGTGGAGAAGCTGGTGGCCATGCCGGCCAGCGGTTCGCGCAGGTGATCCTTGAGCGCGCTGAACATGGCCACGGCATCGGTGCCCACGCCCAGCGAGCCGATGATGTCGGCAACCGAGCGTATGGTGGCGAGCAGGCCCCAGAAGGTGCCGAGCAGGCCGAGGAAGATAGCCAGGCCGATCAGATAGCGCGACAGGTCGCGCGCCTCTTCCAGGCGCAGGTAGACGCCGTCGAGCACGGTGCGCATGGAGCTGGGGCTGAGGGTGAGCTTGCCGCGGTCGCGGCCGGCCAGCATGCGCGCCATGGGCGCGAGCAGGCGCGGCTGGCCGGCGACCGGGCGCTCCGGGTTGGCGCGGCGGTAATGCTCTATCCAGTCGATGTCGCGGTTCAGCGCCAGCACCTGGCGCAGGTTGATCGCGATGCCGGCCAGCAGCACCGCCAGGATCACGCCGTTGAAGAACGGATTGGCCATGAACGCCTGGGCCAGGCGCGGCGCGATCAGGCCAGCCAGAACGAACACGGCGGCCAGGAAGCCGCCAATCCAGATCAGGCTGCGGGTGGGTCGGGTCATGCGATCAGCCTCGCTAGGGGCGTCCGTAAGATGCCAGAGGGGTCTGACCGGTTGCGTGCGGCTTGGTTCCGCCGGTTTGCTGCGCTTCAGCTCGGCCCCGTTTTACCGGTTCTTTACCCGGCGGCTTCCGGCAGGCCGAAGAATTGCCGCGCCGTGGCCGTGGTAGCGGCGGCCGTCGCGGCCGGTGTTTCGCCGCGGCTCTGCGCCACCGCGGCGCAGATATGCGCCAGGTACATGGGTTCGTTGCGGCGGTGGCTGGGCATGGGCTTGAGGTCGCGCGGCAGCAGATAGGGGCTGTCGGTCTCTATCATCAGCCGGTTCGCCGGGATGTTGCCGACGATCTCGCGCAGATGCAGGCCGCGGCGCTCGTCGCAGATCCAGCCGGTGATGCCGATGTGGCAGTCGAGATCGAGGTAGTCGAACAGTTCCTCGCGCGTGCCGGTGAAGCAATGCACGACCACGGCGCCGAGCCGGTCGCGCACGCTCTTGAGTATGGCCATGAAATCGCCGTGCGCGTCGCGCTGGTGCAGGAACAGCGGCTTGCCGCAGTCCAGGCCGATCTGCAGCTGCTGTTCGAATGCGAACTGCTGCGTCGCACGCGGGGACAGGTCGCGGTGATAATCCAGGCCGGTCTCGCCCACGGCGCGTACTTCGGCGGCTGCGACGAGTTCGCGCAGCAGTGCGTCCGTGTCGGAATCGTATTCGGTGGCATGGTGAGGATGTATGCCGGCAGTGGCGTAGAGCAGGCCGGGATGCGCCCGGGCCAGTTCCAGCGCCTGCGGGCTGCCCTCGCGGCTGGCTCCGGTGACGACGAGCTGGGCCACGCCGCCGTCGCGGGCGCGCTGCAGCACCGCGGCGAGGTCGTGCTGGAACGAGGAATGGGAGAGATTGGCGCCGATATCGACGAGCTGCATGCGGGGATTCCCGGCCGGCAAAAGGACGCGATTATCGGCGATCCCGGCGCCGCGCTCCACGACCGCGGAAAGGGACTAAAGTTCATCCGGAATTCATGCGTTCGCGCCGACGCTGCGAACGTTGCAACCACGCTTTGGATCATTGGAGAAACGCGATGCGCAAGTATGCAAAGTACTGGCTGGCCGCGGCGGTACTGCTGACGGCGGCCTCGGCCGGCGCCCAGTCCGCCGGCCCCGACGAGGCGACCCTGCAGCGCCGGGCCGCGGTGGAAAAGGAAAAGGCGGCGCAGGCCGAACTCGCCGCCGGCCGCAACGCCGAAGCGATCAAGGCGGCCGTGCAGCGCATCGAGATGCAGTCGCGCAGCGGCGAAGGCGCCAAGGCCGTGCTGCCGCCGTATGCGACGCCGGTGCGCAACCCCTACCGCGCCTACGCCCCCAGCTGCGTGGCCTACCGTCTGCCGGAAGGCCTGCCGCTGGATGCCAGCGGTCCGCTGTATCCGTCCTCGGACTCGCTGCGCATGCGCCTGGCGGCCGTGGAGACCAACAACCCGAACTACGTCGATGAGTTCGTCGACATCGATATCTGGCGCATTCCCTGCAGCAGCAGCGTCTTCAGCAACGGCCAGTACCGCTACGATTCGGTCACCCTGGTGCGCATCAAGCGCGACGCGGCCAATGAAGGCCGCCTCAACCGCTATCCGCTGTTCCCCGCGGTCTTCATGAGCCAGCAGCCGTTCGGCAACAACCTGCGCGTGCGCGTGGCCGAGGAACCCAACACGGTGCGCGAGCAGATCACGGTGGACACGCCGATCATTTTCACCACCACCTACGTGCTGGAGAACATCGCCACCAACGCCAACACCACGGCGCTGTTCGATTTCAACAATCCGTTCACCATCACCTTCGACAACCTGTTCAACGGCGCTTCCAACCGCTACGGCTCCATCAGCGTGCCGGCGTATGCGCCGACCCAGGCGCAGTATCCGCTGCGCGGCGGTCCCATCCCCATCACCGGCTACCTGACCGGCAACTGGTATGACGAAGCCCACTCCGGCGAAGGCATGCTGGTGCAGATCTTCGACCTGCCGGGCAGCACCGACAAACTGCTGTTCACCTTCGCCTGGTTCACCTTCAGCAACGACGGCCGTCCGTTCTGGCTGTTCGGTTCCACCCCGATCAACCACGACGAACGCGGTCCGATCAATGTACCCACGGTCTGGTCCAGCGGCGGCGGCTTCGCCGGCAATTTCGGTCCTTCGGCCCAGGTCAACTCCTGGGGCACGGTGAGGTTCACATTCCCCAATTGCTACGAAATGGATTTCGAGTACAGCAGCACTGTCAACGTGCCCGGCGTGCCCGCTGGCAACGGCGCCAAGACCTGGACGCGGCCGGCCAACAACAACGGCCTGACCTGCGAGTGATGTCCGCACGGCATGTGTGAAACAAAGAGGCCGCCTTCGGGCGGCCTCTTTGTTTCGGACGCGCGGGCCGGCAGGATTGGAGATTCGAGAGCATTGCATTCGGCGAATCCCGAATCCCGGCCCTGCTACGCTATCCGGATGAGCGATCGTTCCCCGGCTTCCTTTCCCATCTACGAAATCCTGCCCCAGCTCTGCGCCGCGCTCGAAAGCGGCAGCCGGCTGGTGCTGGAAGCCCCGCCCGGCGCGGGCAAGACCACCCAGGTGCCGCTGGCCCTGCTGGCCGCGCCCTGGCTGGATGGGCGCAAGATCCTGCTGCTGGAGCCGCGCCGCATCGCCGCGCGCGCGGCAGCGGAATTCATGGCGCGCCAGCTCGGCGAGGAGGTCGGCCAGACCGTCGGCTACCGTATCCGTTTTGAAGCGCGGGTCAGCGCGGCGACGCGGATCGAGGTCGTCACCGAAGGCATCCTGACCCGTCTGCTGCAAAGCGATCCCGAACTGGCCGACGTCGGCGCCATCCTGTTCGACGAATTCCACGAGCGTCATCTGCACGGCGATCTCGGCGCCGCGCTGGCGCTGGACGTGCAGAACACGTTGCGGCCGGATCTGCGCCTGCTGGTGATGTCGGCCACCCTGGACGGCGAGCGCATCGCGCGCTGGCTGGACGCGCCGCGTCTGAGCAGCGCCGGGCGCAGCTATCCGGTACAGATCAGCCATCCGCCGGCACGCAGCGGCGAGGACTGGCTGGCCCAGCTGCGCCGGGCGACCGAGCAGGCCCTGGGCGACACCGAAGGCGACATCCTGGTCTTCCTGCCTGGCAAGCGCGAGATCGACCGCGCGCGCCAGTTGCTTGCGGCCCTGGCCGACAACCGGCCGCAGCTGCAGGTGCTTGCGCTGCACGGCGAACTGTCGCTGCAGGAACAGCGCGCGGCGCTGGCGCCGGCCGCGGCCGGTACGCGCCGGGTCGTACTGGCGACGAACGTGGCCGAGTCCAGCGTCACCTTGCCCGGCATCCGCGCCGTGATCGACAGCGGCCAGGCGCGCGAACCGCGCTTCGATCCCAATTCCGGCTTCACCCGGCTGGAGACCGTGGCCATTTCCCAGGCTTCCGCCGACCAGCGCGCCGGCCGTGCCGGCCGCGTCGCCGCGGGCAACGCCTACCGCCTGTGGCCGCAGAGCCAGCGTCTGGAGCCGTCGCGCCGGCCTGAGCTGGAACAAGTGGAATTGTCCAGTCTTGCGCTGGAGCTGGCCGCCTGGGGCGCCGACAGCCTGAACTGGCTGGACCCGCCGCCGCCCGGCGCGCTGGCCCAGGCGCGCGAGCTGCTGGTGCTGCTCGGCGCGCTGGATGCGGACCGCCGCATCACCACGCTGGGCCGCGACATGCTGCAACTGGGCGCCACTCCGCGCCTGGCCGCCGCCGCCCTGCGCGCGCCGCCGCGCGACCGCGCGCTGGCCGCCGATCTGCTGGCGTCACTGGACGCGCGCAGCCCGCTGCGCGGCGAGGCCGGCCGCAGCGACGATTTCCGCCTGCGCATCGCCGCCCTGCATGCGTGGCGCCGCGAAGGCGCGCGCGGCGCACGCGAGGCCGATGCCGGCGCGCTGGCTGCGCTGGAACAGGCCAGCTCCGGCTGGCGCCGCCGCCTGCGCTGCGAGCAGCCCGCGCGGGAGCTGCCGGATTCGCTGCGCCTGGGCGACCTGCTGCTGCACGCTTTTCCCGACCGCGTGGCGCGGCAGGATGCGGCCAACCCGCGGCGCTACGCGCTGTCCAACGGCCGCGGCGCGCGCCTGCACGACAACAGCGCGCTCTACGGCGAACCCTGGCTGATCGTGCTGGACCTGCGCCTGGAAGACAAAGACAGCCTGGTGCTCGCGGCCGCGCCGTTCGATGCCGATTTGCTGGAACGCGATTTCCCCGGGCGCTTCACCAACCAGCGCACCGTGCGCTGGAACACGGCCAAGCGCGCCGTCGAAGCCTTCGAGGAACGCCGCTTCGCCGCCCTGGTACTCAGCCGCCGCCAGGTCGCCGTCACCGCCGCCGATGCGGTGCCCGCCCTGATCGGCGCCGTGCGCGATGCCGGCCTGGACACCCTGCCCTGGAGCGACAACGCGCGCGAACTGCGCAACCGCGTGCAGGCCTTGCGCGAATGGTGTCCGGAACTGGGGCTGCCCGATTTTTCCGACACGGCTTTGCTGGCCTCACTGGAGGACTGGCTGGCGCCTTATCTTGAAGGCAAGTCGCGCCTGGACGCGCTGCGCGCCGAGGATCTGTCCCAGGCCCTGAGCGCCATGCTCGACTTCGACCAGCGCCGCGCCCTGGACGCCCAGGCGCCGACCACCCTGCGCGTACCCAGCGGCAACGAGCGCCGCATCGAATACGCCGCCGGCCAGCCGCCCGTGCTCGCAGTCAAGCTGCAGGAACTGTTCGGCCTGGCCGACACCCCGCGCATCGCACAGGGCCGCGTGCCCCTGACCCTGCACCTGCTGTCACCGGCACAACGGCCGATACAGGTGACCCAGGATCTGAAAGGCTTCTGGGAACGCACGTATCCGGAAGTGAAGAAAGAACTGAAAGGCCGCTATCCGCGGCATCCCTGGCCCGACGATCCGTGGACGGCGGTGCCTACGGCGAGGGCGAAGCCGAGGGGGACTTGAAGGCGATGTTCGGGGTTCGAGACCCGAGACCCGGGTTTCGGGTCGGCATTCGCGGGGAAACGTGCGGCGGAATCCGCTGTTTCCGGCAAATGAAACTACCGGATCTCATCGGGAAAAGCGGGATAGCTCCCTTCGCCCCAAGCTCGCTTGGAGGGAGGCTTTTCCCGGCGATCCACCCCGGCTCTCCAATCCGGACTTTCAGCTCCGGAAGTTCAGGTCCAGAACCTCAATTCCAGAATAGCGAACCTCGAAACCCCACCCTCACAAGATATACCGCGAGTGATCCTCGTCCTTCACCAGCTCGCCCAGATGCGCGTCCACATACGCCGCATCGACGCGGTAGTGGGTGCCGCTCTTGTCCGGCGCTTCGTAGGAGATGGAATCCAGCAGCCGTTCCAGCACGGTATGTAGGCGCCGCGCGCCGATATTTTCGGTGCGTTCGTTGACCTGGAAGGCGATGGCTGCCAGGCGTGCGACGCCGTCGTCGGTGAATTCCAGGGTGACGCCTTCGGTGGCCAGCAGCGCGGTGTATTGCTTGGTCAGCGCGTTGTGCGGCTCGCGCAGGATGCGTACGAAATCCTCGCTGCTGAGCGCGCCCAGTTCGACGCGGATGGGGAAGCGGCCCTGCAGTTCCGGGATCAGGTCCGAGGGCTTGGCCAGCGAGAACGCGCCGGAGGCGATGAACAGGATATGGTCGGTCTTGATCACGCCGTACTTGGTCGAGACCGTGGAGCCTTCGACCAGCGGCAGCAGGTCGCGCTGCACGCCTTCGCGGCTGACGCCGGCGCCGTGCCATTCGCCGCGCTGGGCGACCTTGTCGATCTCGTCGATGAAGACAATGCCGTTCTGCTCGCAGTTGCGCAGCGCCTCGGCCTTGAGTTCTTCCTCGTTGAGCAGCTTGCCGGCTTCTTCCTCAATCAGCAGCGGACGCGCCGCGCGGATGGTGAGCTTGCGCGACTGGGTGCGCGCGCCGGCCAGGGTCTGGAACATGCCGCGCAGCTGCTGGCTCATTTCCTCCATGCCCGGTGGTGCGGCGATTTCCACGCCGAGATTGACGTTGGTTTCCAGCTCGATCTCGCGCTCGTCCAGCTTGCCTTCGCGCAGCTGCTTGCGCAGCTTCTGGCGCGTGTCGGAATCGCCGCCGCTTTCGGCCGCGCCCTGTTCCCAGCCGCTGTTGCGGCGCGGCAGCAGCGCATCGAGCATGCGTTCCTCGGCGCGGTCCTCGGCGGTGGTCTTGACCCGCGACTTGGCCTGTTCGCGCGTCATCTTCCAGGCCATGTCGGCCAGGTCGCGCACGATGGATTCCACATCCTTGCCGACATAGCCGACTTCGGTGAACTTGGTCGCCTCGACCTTGATGAAAGGCGCATTGGCCAGGCCGGCCAGGCGGCGCGCGATCTCGGTCTTGCCCACGCCGGTCGGGCCAATCATCAGGATGTTCTTGGGCGTGACCTCGTCGCGCAGCGCCGGATCCAGCTGCATGCGGCGCCAGCGGTTGCGCAGCGCGATCGCCACGGCGCGCTTGGCGGCGTGCTGGCCGATGATGTAGCGATCGAGTTCGTTGACGATTTCGCGGGGAGTGAGTTCGGACATGCGGGGATTTGCCTGGGAGTGAGGAATGCGGGAAGGGCGAGGGAAGGTGTGGATGCCGCTGCCTCGTGTGCAGCCGTCTGACAGGTGTTCCGTACGCTCCCGCCCGCTTCCGGAATGGAAGCGCGATGCCGGCTCAGGCCGGCGCGCGCGCGTCCAGTTCTTCGATCGTGATGGAGTGATTGGTGTAGATGCAGATGTCGCCGGCGATCTTGAGCGAGCGCTCGACGATGCTGCGTGCATCCAGCTCGGTGTTTTCCAGCAGCGCCTTGGCTGCGGCCTGGGCGTAGGGGCCGCCGGAGCCGATGGCGATGAGGCCGTTCTCAGGTTCCAGCACGTCGCCGTTGCCGGAGATCAGCAGCGAGCTTTCCCTGTCGGCGACGGCGAGCATGGCTTCGAGCCGGCCCAGGCGGCGGTCGGTGCGCCATTCCTTGGCCAGTTCCACCGCGGCGCGGATCAGCTGGTTGCCGTGCTTGGAAAGCTTGTCCTCGAACAGCTCGAACAGGGTGAATGCATCGGCCGTCGCGCCGGCGAAGCCGGCGAGCACGTCGCCGCGGCCCAGCCGGCGCAGCTTGCGTGCATTGGATTTGACCACGGTATGGCCCAGCGTGACCTGGCCATCGCCGCCGATCACCACTTTGCCGTTGCGCCGTACCGACACGATGGTCGTGGCGTGGAAACTGTCCGCCATAAAACCTCCGGAATTCGAATCCGGAAGGTAGGGATGCGCAGGGGTCTACGCAAGGGAAGGCGGCCAGAGCGCGAAAAGCGCGCGGACAGGTGAGGAAACAGTGAAGGCCGCGCACAAGCCGCCGCGTCCCGGGCGGCCCGGCAGCAGCCGGCGGACGGCGCGGACCGTCCGCCGGGCCGGGTCAGGCGCTGGCGCGGCGCGGCAGGCGCTTGCCCAGCAGTTTCTCGGTGCCGTCCCAGAGCTGGCGCCGGGCATCCAGGCTGGCGATGGCCGCCTTGCGCACCAGCGGGGCGAGTTCGGGTTCGCGTGCCAGCGCCCGGGCGATGATGGCTTCGGCCGCCGGGCCGTGGGCATCGCCGTCGAGTTCGATGTGGCGGTCCAGGTAGTAGACGAAGCACGGCGCTTCGAGGCGGTCCAGGCCCCAGCTGTCGAGGAGGCGCTGGAACATGCCGGGAATGACGTTCTCGCGGCCGTAGAAGAAGTTTGCCATCACCACCAGGGTGCGTTCGCCCAGGGCTCCGCGCAGGGTATGGCTGACGAAGTCGATCACGCAGGTCGGCGCGCCGACGCGGCCCAGAGCGTTCTCCACCGGCACCCGGTCGCGCACCAGCGACAGGAATTGCTGGAACGGCCGCGTGTCGGCGCCGACTTCGCGCATCGCGGCAAGGTAGAGATCCATGTGGCTGATGGGATGGCCGTCCGGGCCGGTATCGGTTTCCTCGCCCAGGATGATCTCGTTGATCAGATGGGCGGCCTCGATGTCGGCGGGCGGCATCCACGGCAGTTCGACACAGGTGAGGTCGCGCTGCAGACGCTTGGCCAGAGACATGAAATCCCAGACCGCATAGACATGGACCTGCATGAACGCCCGCAACGAATCCATGTCACGGATGGCGTCGAACACGCGGTGCGTGTGCAGGGCGTCGCGCAGCTCACGTACATCCGGCGTGAACACCTGTTCGAGTAGTGCGGACACGGCTGACTCCTCCTGTGGATGCGCGGCCCCCGGCCGGCGCCGCCACGGCATCCGGCCCGCGCCGCGCGTATGAAACCTTCAGCTGGATTGGTAAAGCGGATACAGGCTGCCTTCCTCGCGCTCTATGCGCTGGACCAGCAGCGTGCCTACATGGCGGTAGTCGGCGAGGAAGGCGCCGCGCTCGGACGAATTGGTCAGCGGGTGCTGGTATTTCTTGACGAAGTCGATCACGCCGCGGGCTATGGAATTCATTTCGCGGCGGAAGTCGCGGATGAGGTTGAAGTTTTCCTCATCGTCGCGCAGGGTGAATTCGACGTAGTTGTAGAAGCGTACGTTCTCGGCGAGAAGATGCGCCTCCAGCTGGGACTTGAAGGCCAGCAGCTGGGCCGGCAGCAGGTCCCAGCGGTCGCGTTCGGGCAGCAGGCCTATCTGTTCGTAGGCGTGCAGCAGTTCGCGGTGTTCATTGACCAGCTGCGGCACCAGCTGGCCATCGTAGCGCGGCGCGCGGACCGGGGCATGGCGCAGTACAGGGGCGGGCGTGGCCGCGGCGGGAGCCGGCTTGCCGAAGAGCTTGCGGATGGCTGCGAACATGCGGGCTCCGGAGCGAAACCGCCGCGTGGCAGCGGCCCTGGTCTGGATCCTAGCAGCCTGGTTATTAATTGCAATCGTATACGTGTATCTGATTTTGCGAAAATCTTAAAGCTAAATTGAGACGTGCTTTGCAAAAATCGTGAGCCGGTGCGGCGCCGTTTTCCGCTGTGCCTGGCTTGAGGCTTGAGGCTTGAGGCTTGAGGCTTGAGGCTTGAGGCTTGAGGCTTGAGGCTTGAGGCTTGAGGCTTGAGGCTTGAGGCTTGAGGCTTGAGGCTTGAGGCTTGAGGCTTGAGGCTTGCGGCTTGCGGCACACTGGCTGTGGCGCAATGGATCGGGTGCCACGGGCGCAGCCGCACATCCCAGGCGAGGCCCGGGATGCGCGGCTGTCGGTCGGGACGGAATCTCAGGTCGGCATGTACAGCGGGTAGAGGTTGCCTTCCTCGCGCTGGATGCGCTGCACCAGCAGGCCGCCGACGGCGCGGTAGTCGGCGAGGAAGCCGTGCAGCAGATGTTCCGGGTCGTGCTGCGCCTGGTATTTCTTGACGAAGTCGATGACGCCGCGGGCGATGGTGTTCATTTCGCGGCGGAAGTCGCGGATCAGGCTGAGATTTTCCGCGTCGTCGCGCAGGGTCGACTCGACATAGTTGTAGAAGCGCACGTTCTCGGTCAGCAGGTGCGCTTCCAGGCGGGTCTTGAACGCGGTGAGCAGGGTCGGGATTTCGGTGAAGCGGCGCTGTTCGTAGGTGCGGCCGATCTGCTCGAACAGGGCGATGAGCTCCTGGTGGTCGTTCTTCAGCGCTGGCACCAGGCCGGAATCGTAGCTTGGCGCGCGCGGCGCCGGAGCAACGGTGGGCCGCAGCGGGGCGGCCGGTGCAGGCGCGGGTTTGGCCGGCTGGCCGATCAGCTTGCGCAACATGTCGAGCATGAAACCTCCTCGGCCGCGTCGGGCGGCGCTGGTGCGGGGGCGCGCTGCCACGCGGTGCGTACGCGGCGCCGGACCGCGCCGATATCCGGGCACGGCTTGGCGCGCTGCAGCAAAACCGGCAGCGGTCGTTCAGGCATGTAAAAAGTGCGCATAGCCTACCGAATTGCACGTAAGAAAAATATGACGAATCGCGCATTAGAAAATAAGTGGATAAGCGACGGAGTGGGGATTGGCAACTGCCGGCGCGGGCGGCCGGCGCCGCACTGCGTCGGAGTGTCGCAGGGCTGTTTTACATTCCATCATTGATGGTATGTTTCGGCCGCGCTCCGAACGGAGAATCCGGCATGAACCATTGGCTGTTGGCTGCCGCCATTGCGGCCCTGCTCACCTTTGCGGTGCATACCTTCGTCGGCGGCCGCCTGATCGCCGCGCCGCTGCTGGCCGCACCGGGACTGGCGCGGATTCCGCGCCTGACGACGTACTACTGCTGGCATATGGTCAGCATCCTGCTGCTGGCTATGGCGCTGGCGCTGGGCTGGACGGCCTGGCAGGCCAATCCGCCAATGGTGCTGCTGCTGGTGGTGCTTGCCGCGGCGTTCGCGTTGCTGAGCCTGGGCCTGGCCGCGGCGTTCCGGGTCAGCCCATGGCAGCTGCCACAGTGGATCTTCTTCGTGCTGATCGCGCTGCTCGGCGCCGCCGGTCTGAGTGCATGATGGCGCGGCGCAGCGAGGTTGACTGGATCGCGATTGGCCTGGCGCTGCTGGCCGAGCATGGCCATACCCGCCTGACCGTGGCGGATCTCTGCGCGCGCTCGGGGCTGACCAAGGGCTCGCTCTACCACCACTATCCGGACATGGGCGCGTTCCGCGCCGCGCTGCTCGCGGCTTGGCGCGAACGCAATACCGAGCGGCTGATCCTGGAAGCAGAACGCCAGGCGAGCGTGGCAGAGAAAACCCGCGTGCTCGACCACCTGGCCCAGGCGCTGGATCCGGCGCTGGAACGCGCCGTGCGCAATTGGGCCGCACACGAGGCCCAGGCGCGCGAGACGGTGCAACAGGTGGACCGCCAGCGCATCGACTATCTCGCCGGCCTGTGCCGCGAGGAAGGCGTCGGCGCCGCCGAGGCGCGCGACCACGCTACGCTGACCTATGCCGTCTACCTGGGGTTGCAGCAACTGTTCGGCGCCGACGAACAGGCCATTTTGCGCCGGCTCGCGCCCAAGGTGGAATTCGTGCTGCCGGCGGCGACGCGCGGCGGAACCGCCCGCGGACGGCGTGCATGAACGCCGCCGGACGCGGCCTGGGCGGCACCAGCCTGCTCGCCTGGCGCAATCTCAGCCACGACCGCGCGCGCTTTGTCGTCACCCTGGTCGGCGTGTTGTTCGCGGTGCTGCTGATGGGCGTGGAACTGGGCCTGCTGCTGGGGTTCGCGCGCACCACCTCGGGCATGGTCGATCACACCCAGGCGGATCTGTGGATCACCCCGGCCGGCACCACCAATGTGGATATCGCCGGACGCCTGGACGAGCGCCGCCGCTTCGAGGCGCTGGCCGTTCCCGGCGTGGCCGCGGTGGATGCGCTGATGCTGCAATTCGCGTTCTGGCGCAAGCCCGACGGCGGTACCGAGAGCGTGAGCATGATCGGCTATAACCTGGCCTCGGGCCAGGGCCGGCCGTGGAATCTGGTGCAGGGCCGCGTCGAGGATCTGCAGCAGGATGACGCGGTAATCATCGACACGCTGTACGCGGCAAAGCTCGGCGTCGCCGCGCTGGGCCAGACCGTGGAGATCAATAACCAGCGTGCCCGCGTCGTCGGTTTCACCGAGGGCATACGCACCTTCACCCAGAGCCCGTACGTGTTCACCACGCACCGCAATGCGCAGAAGTTCACTTTCCTGCGCCCGGACCAGACCACCTACCTGCTGGTGCGGCTGGTCCCCGGCGCGGATGTGGACACGGTGCGCGACGCGCTGCAGGCGCGCCTGGGCCGGGTCGATGTCTGGCGCTCGGCCGATTTCGCGCGCGCCGCGCAGCGCTACTGGCTGGTAACCACGGGCGCGGGCTCGGCTCTGCTGCTGGCGGCGCTGCTGGGGCTGGTCGTCGGCATCGTCATCGTCGGCCAGACCTTGTACGCGACAACGGTGGACCGCCTGCCCGAATACGCCACCCTGCGCGCAATGGGGGCGCCCAACCGCTATCTGTACGCGGTCATCCTCAAGCAGGCGGCGATCAGCGCGGTGCTGGGCTTTGCCGGCGGGATGCTGCTGGTCGGCCTGGTCGTGCTGGGCGGCGAGGGCAGCACGGTCGCGGTGGCGATGCCGGCCGGACTGGTCGGCGTGCTCGCCCTGCTCACCTTGTTCATGTGCATGCTGGGCGCGCTGATCTCGATTCGGCGCATCACCCGCATCGACCCGACCTCGGTGTTCCAATGAGCGCGGTGTTGAGTCTGCGCGAGGTGGGCGTCACCTACGGCCGCGGCGCGACGGCCTTCCAGGCCCTGCACGGCATCAGCCTGGACATAGAGCCGGGCGAGATGACCCTGATGCTGGGCCCCAGCGGTTCAGGCAAGACCAGCCTGCTGCAGGTGATGGGCTGCCTGCTGCGCGCCAGCCGCGGCAGCGTGCGGCTGTTCGGCCAGGATCTGCATGCGGGGCTGACCGCCGAAGCGCTGGCCGCGCTGCGGCTGCAGCACATTGGCTTCGTTTTCCAACATTACAACCTGTTTCCCACGCTCAAGGCCTGGGAGAACGTCGCCGTCGCGCTGGATATCAAGGCGTTGCCGCGGGCGCAGCAGCATGCTCAGGCGCTGGCCCTGCTCGACCGCCTGGGTCTGGCCGACCGCGCCGGACACTATCCGTCCGAGCTTTCCGGCGGCCAGAAGCAGCGCGTGGCGATAGCCCGCGCCATGGCCGGCGCGCCGCGCGTGCTGCTGGCCGACGAACCCACCGCGGCGCTGGACGGCAAGACCGGCCAGGGCGTGGCCGCGACCCTGCATGAACTGGCCCACCGCGACGGCGTCGCCGTCGTCGTGGTCAGTCATGACCCGCGCGTGGAGCCGTTCGGCGACCGCGTACTGCACCTCGAAGACGGCCGGCTCGTCGACGACCGGCGCCCGCCCCGGAGTTCCGCATGAAACCGCTGCTGCCCTGCGTGGCCTGCCTCTTCCTGCTCGCCGCCTGCGGCGGCGCGGCGCCGCCCGCGCCGTCGGCGCAGGCGCAGATCAGTTCCGTCGCCGCCGGCGGCCTGGTCGAGCCGGCCGGCGAGGAGCGCGTGCTGATTCCGCAGATCTCCGGCCGTCTGGCCAAGGTCCACATCGCCGAGGGCGACGCGGTACAGGCCGGCCAGCTCATCGCCGAAATCGAGAACAGCGAATACCGCGCCGCCCTGGCCGCGGCCACGGCCGAGCTGCAGCGGCGCGAAGCGGAACTGGCGCGCCTGCGCGCCGGCGCGCGCGCCGAAGAGCTGGCCGCCGCGGCGGCGGCCCGGGACGAAGCCGCGGCGCTGGAGCAGCAGGCCCTGGCCGAGCGCGAGCGCCGCGACAACCTGCTGCGCAACAGGCTGATCGCGGTAGAGGCCGCGCAGCAGGCGCGCGCCCAGGCCGCCGCCGCCACGGCGCGGCGCCAGCGCAGCGAGGCCGACCTGGCTCTGCTGCGCGCCGGCGCCCGCGCCGAAGACATCGCCGCTGCCGAGGCGGCCGTGGCCGCCGGCCGGGCCGATGTGGAGCGCGCCGCGGCGCTGCTGGAAAAGACCCGCATCTACTCGCCCATCGCCGGCCATGTGCTCAAGCGCGACCTGGGCGAGGGCGAGACCGTGGTCGCCCTGTCGCCGCTGCCGCTGGCGCGCATCGGCGACCTGAGCAAGCGCTACGTGCGCGCCGACGTGGACGAACTGGACATCGGCCGCGTCCAGGCCGGTCAGGCCGCCACCATCACCAGCGACGCCTTCCCGCAGCAGCAGTTCGCCGGCAAGGTGGTGCGCGTGAGCCAGCGCATGGGCCGGCGCAATTCGATTTCCGGCGATCCGGCGGAGAAGCAGGATGCCAAGATCCTCGAAACCCTGATCGAGCTGGAGGGCGCGCCGCCGTTGCCGATCGGGTTGCGGGTGGATGTGAGGATTGCGGTGAAATGATGCCGCGTGCGCGGCGGTCGCTGCGCTGGAGCTGCAAATGTTGGTGCGGCTTGCCGCGGCGTCTATTCCTTGTCCGGCCAGATCTTGCCCAGCGGGTCGAATTCGCTGGTGACGCGCTCTGCCGCGCGCCGGCCGAAACCGCAGACCGCGAGCACGCCTTCGTCCAGGCCATCCAGGCCAAAGGCCTGTTCGATTTCCTTTTCGTTGATTGCCGCGGTGACAAAGGCGCCCAGGCCTTGCTCGGTTGCGGCCAGGTACAAGGTCTGCGAGAGATGGCCGGCGTCCAGTGTCACCACGCGATAGGCCTTGGCATGGTTGCGGTACTTCCAGAAGCTGCGCGCGAAGCGCGAAACCAGGGCGATCAGCACAGGTGCATCGGCGAAATAACGCTGGGCGGCGACACTGCGCAGAGCCAGGTCATCGGCCGCCGCCGCATCCAGCGGCTGCAACAGTTCCAGCTCATGGCGCAGCGGCTGGTAGTGGTATAGCCCGCAGGCGACGCCGGCCACACGCTTGACGATCAGATAGGCTTCGGTCGGATGCAGGCCGCCGCCGGAGGGGCTGTTGCGCTTGAGCACCGGGTTGCCCGGCAATACCTCCACCACGGCCTGGGCGCCGAAGACACGGTGCAGCAAGGTGGAAAATGTATTGCCGTCCATTTCCGCGGATGCGTCGAAATTGCGGCAGGTGGCCCGGCGCTGCAGCAGTTCGTCGAAGCTGTTGCGAAGCGGCGGCGGCAAGGCGATGGCATGGGCGGATTTCCGCGCCGTCACCGCTGGCGGTGCGCCGAGCTTGTCTACCATTTCGCTGAAGCGGTCGTAGCCCGCGCGCTGGGCATCTTCGCCCGAACGCACCTGGCTCCAGCGGCTGAAGTAATGTTGCGTCGCGGACAGCGCCGCCCAATGGGTGTCGCGCAGGCGCTGGTCGCGCCGGGCCGCCGCTGTAGGCGGCTCCTGGTCGCTGAGGAGCAGGCCTCGTTCGAGCAGGCCATCGACCAGGGACGCGCCGTAACGTTCGTGCAGTTCGGCCAGGCTGCTCCAGGCCTCCACTGGCATGCCGGCGAGAATCCCGACCTGCTGCGGCGTGATCGGGATTTCCTCGTCCAGGTGCGCGGCCAGCGCATACAGCCCGCGCTCGGCGGCGATGCCGTCGCCGCCGGCGAGCAGTCCCTCCAGGTCCAGGCGCAGGCTCTCGCGCGGCTCGAACACGAGTACGGCACAGCGGCGAACACGCACGGGCGGCTCCGGCCAAAGAATGCAGGCTAGCTTGCGCCTGCGCGCAGTCGCAAGCCGCCGAACGGCGACGGGCGCTGTTGCCAGCGGTGCCGGGTCGGCTTGTACAGTCGCAATCGGTGAGCACATGGCCTGCTTGTTGCAACTGGATGCACTGGCTAAGCTGCCGGCACGCTGCGGAACACACGTTCCCGCGGTGCTGCACTGCTCAGGGAATGGGTGCAGTAGTCCACAGCAGCCGCAGTCTGCGTCAAGCAAAGAAGACGCAGGTTTACCGATACCGTATAGCCAGATCAGGGGGGACATATGGCCAATGAACTGACTCCGCAGCAGGTCGAACTGCTGCTGGACCGTCTGGGTAATGACGACAATTTCCGCGCCGCGGTCAGCAAGGACCCTGCCGCCGCGCTGCAATCCGCGGGATTGCCGGTGGAGCTGGCGGCCTGCTTCCAGAAGGCCGAGACGCTGCCGACCAAGCAGGCCGCGGTCGCGGCGAATCAGGTATTGCGCGCCAAGAGCAATGTCACCTTGTCCATGAGCATCCACAAGCTCTGCGATCGCTGAGCCGGATTGTTTCCGGGTAATCCGGCGCAGAGGAAGAGCGCCGCGCAAGGGGGGCGGCTCGTCGGGCGAGCGGTCCGGCGGTCTCTCGCGGCAGTCGTTCGACGGGGCAGGCCGGCCGCCATGGCGGCCGGCCTGCATCAGGGCTTCTGCCTGACTGCGGCAAGCCGCCGGGCGAGGCCTGGCGGCAGCGGCGCCGCCCACGCCCGTTCGAAGGCGCCGGCGTATTTCTCCGCCTCGTCGTAGCGCTTGAGAGCGTGGCTGTATTCGGCCGCGCACAGTAGCGCGTGGGTGGACTCCAGCACGTTGACCAGCGACAGCATCTGCAGTGCGCTGTCTTCCGCATAGGCGCGGCCGCGGTGATGCGTCAGCCACAGCGCCTGTTCCAGTGCTTCTTCGTGGCGCCCGGCCGCGGCATAGGCGTCGCGCAGGGCGACGCGGGTCAGGTACAGGCTGGTGTCGTTGACGAAGGGGCGCAGCGTTTCCACCGCCCTGTCCGCGTCGCCCCTGGCGCGCTGCAGTTCGGCGCGCGCGATCGCGGCCAGATTGACGGCGTTGGGGAATTCGCTGCTCTCGGCCGGTTTGGCAATCTGTCCGACGAGGCTCTCGGCCAGTTCGCCATTGCCACTGCGCGCCGCGGCATAGGCGGCGAACAGGCTGGCTTCGATCGCGTGATGGCGTTCCAGGTCCTCCGTGTCCAGGCCGGCGGCGAGTTCGATTCTTGCGAAGCTGCGCAGCGCGGCGTCGGCATCGGGCTGTGCAGCGAACAGCAACAAGCTGCTGCGCATGCCTTCGAACACGCGGTGATACAGCGGACCGGCGGCCTTGGCCGCTTCCAGTGCGCTGCCGCTCAGGCGCAGGGCTTCGTCGAACTGGCCTTGGTCGGCGGCCAGCAGCAGGCGTACTCGCCAGCGGAATACGTCATTGCCGGCGACCCCGCTGTCGCGCGATTCGGCCAGCGCCGCATTGGCCTGCACGAAGCGGCGTTCGGCCGCGAGCAATTCCACATGCTGCAGGCCCATGCCATCGCCCCTGAGCTGACGCGCAAGGCGCAGTTGCTCGGCGGCCTTGGCGTAGTCGTCGCTGGCGAGGTACAGGGCACCGAGCAAATAGCGGCTGGAGCCCAGGCGCGGATTGTGCGTCGACAGCGCCGGCGCCAGCGCGGTGATCGCGTCGGCGTAGCGATTGGCATAGGTGCGCAGCATCATCGCGTAGTTGGCGTGGGCGGCGTGATAGTCGGGATACAGCTTGGCCAGCACGCTCCAGCGTTCGAACATGACGGCCGGCTTTTCCAGGCTGGCGGCGATCGCGTCCACGTACATGGCCTCGCGAGTCGGCAGCTTGTCGCGCAGTTCCTGCGCGCGGCGCAGCGAAGGCAGGGCGGCGACCTTGTCCGACGCGCTCAGGTAAATGCCGGCGATACCGACATGGGCCAGGGCGAAATCCGGATCCAGCGCGATCGCCTGGCGGTACATGGCCAGCGCCTCGCCCCAGTTCTCCGTCGCCAGCGCGCGCCGGCCCAGGGAGAATGCGCGCAGGGCGTCGATATTTGACGTCGTCACCTTGGCCAGCGGCTGCGTAGTCTCCGAAATCGCCGCCAGGTTCTCGCCCAGGCGCTGGCGCAGGGCTTCGTTGACTTTGTCGATGGAGGCCAGTGCCGATTCCACGCCTTCGCCCTCGGCCGATTCGGTATAGACCGTGGCTTCGGTGGTGGGGTCTATCACTTCAGCGGTGATGCGCAGCTTGCCGCCGACTTCGGTCGCCAGCGGCAGAATGGCGGCCTTGGCGCCTTCGCGCAGGGCGATCTCGGCGGCGCGGCGGCGGTCGACCTTGACCTTGGCCGGGTCCAGTTCCATGCGCCGCAGGGTGTCGCGCACCTGCAGATCGGATACGACATTGACGTGGCGCGACTGCTCCAGGCCAATGCGGAAGGCGGTGCGCAGGGTGTCGTCCAGCGCACTCGCGGTGGTCAGGTTGTTGATATCGCCGACCACGACCCAGTCGCGCTCGGCGAAGGCGATCGCCGCGGGCGGCCGCAGCAGCAGCCACAGGCCCAACAGCAGGGCGGCGGCGGCGATGCCGGCTTCGATGAACATGCTGCCGGGGCGGCGCCACCAGGGCACTTCGCGCCAGGCCTTGCCGGAATACGGCGGCAGGCGCAGCGGCGCAATGCCGGCTTCGCCCACTTCGTAGACCACCAGCGGCTCGGGTACGCCCTTGAAGCGGTAGCGGCCGTGGTTGAGCCAGCGCGTGCGGTCGGCGTTGGCGCCCAGCTCGCCATGGGCGCGCTGGGCCAGGCTGGCGGCCACGCCGGAGACCAGGATCTGGCCGGGCAGGGCCAGCGAGGCCAGGCGCGCCGTCACCGGCTTGACCAGGCCCTCCACCTCGATCGGCTTGGCGCCGTGGACCACGTCGCCGGGATCGTTCTGCCAGACCAGCACATCGCCCACATGCACGCCGATGCGCGCCTTGAGCACCAGACCTTCCTCCTGGCTCAGGCGCATCAGCTCGCGCTGGTAGGCCAGGGCGTAGGCGACGGCATGGATGGGACGTTCAAACAGCACCAGGAAGCCGTCGGTCTTGTCGATTTCCTGGCCCTGGTGGCGCAGCATCAGGTCGCGGGCCAGGCGGTCGTGCCGGCGCAGCAGGGCAGCGGCGCGCTGGTCGCCCAGGCGTTCAACCAGGCTGGTCGAATCGACCAGATCGCACAGCGCCAGGCTGCGCAGCAGCGGTTCGCCCTGCTGCGGCTGCGCCGTGGGTTCGGCGGGGGACACCAAGGCGTTCATGCCCGAGACTCCTGCGGCGGGACGGCAGCCGGTCCGCCGCCCCTCCGCGGTGGATGCAGACTGCAGGCAACCGGTTTGCATAGCGCAAAAACGTGGCCGGCTGCATCACCCTGGCGTGCAGCTGGCCGCCGGCGCGGGCGGGCCGGGTTGCTGGGCTCGGAAGGTCTCGCCGCACTCATGCGTCACTCCGGCGGGCCGGGCGGTTTGCAGGGAGTGCATCTTGCAACGGGCGCAAGCGCCGCGCCAGTGGCGCGGGCGCCCAAGTACAGAAGGGGATTCGTAGCTTTGGCGGCCGGCGGCGGCCCGGTTCAGGCGATGACGCGGTGGTTGTCGCCGCCTTCGCCCTTGACCAGGTACAGGGCGCAGTCCGAATCGCTGTACCAGGCCGACCAGTCGGCGGTCTCGTGGCACAGGCTGCCGCCGACGCTGACGCTGACCGTCAGCCCCTCGGCCGGGGCATGGAAGCGCAGGCCGCGCACGCCGCTGGTGATCTGGGCGGCGCGGCTGCGCAGCTCGTCGGCATCCTTGACCTGCACCAGCAGGGCGAATTCGTCGCCGCCCAGGCGGCAGGGCAGGTCGCAGGCCGCGGCGGCCTGCTGCACCTCGCGCGCGACGGCGCGCAGGGTCAGGTCGCCGGCGAGATGGCCGTAGTGATCGTTGATCTGCTTGAAGCGGTCGATGTCGATCAGCAGCAGGCCCAGGCGCAGGCCGGGCAGGCGCTTGCTGCGCAGCTCTTCCAGGTAGCTGTACAGACCGCGCCGGTTGCACAGCCCGGTCAGTTCATCGGTGCGCACCAGGCGTTCGGCGGTGGAGAGCTGGGTCTGGGTCTGGCGCAGCGAATCCAGCGTGACCATCAGGTCTTCGTTGCGGCGCTTGAGGCTCTGGATCAGCTGCTGTTCGCTGGCCACCAGGTAGGAGAACGAGCGCCGCATGAACTGCGCCAGCAGCGGCGCTTCCGTCTGTAAAAGTTTCTCGAATGCGGCGTGCTCGATCACGCGCAGTACGGCGGCTTCCGCGGCGACCGCGTTGGCCACGCGCGCGTGGTTGCCGATGAACAGGGCCAGCTCGCCGAAGAATTCGCGGGCGCCGATCAGCTTGTCCGGCATGCCGTCGCCGAATTCCAGCTGAATGGTGCCGGATTCGATCACGAACATGGCCCGGCCCAGCTCGCCCTTGCGGAAGATCATCTCGCGCGCGACCAGTTCGCGGCGCTGGCCGGCGCCGACGAACAGGGCCAGCTCCTCGTCCGACAGCTGCCGCGGCAGGAAGGTCGGGCGATGGCGGGCGAAGGCGCTGCTGGGCGTGGCCGACTGCGTCAAGGAAGCTCCAGGACTGACCATGACCACGAAATCCCTCCCCGGGATCCCTCGTTGTGGATCAGGCATCTTACATCAGCCGCCGGCGCCGGCCAGCCGGGCCGGCGGGCTTCAGGCGCGCAGGCCCACGCCGCGCTTGAGCAGGTACAGGCCGAAGCCGGCCAGCACCGCCGCAGCCAGCAGCATCACGCCGTAGGCGGCGTACAGGTTCACGTCGCTGATGCCGAGCAGGCCGTAGCGGAAGGCGTTGACCATGTAGACGATGGGGTTGGCCAGCGAAATGCTGTGCCAGGGCTCGCTCAGGTGGCTGACCGGGTAGAACACGCCGCCGAGATAGGTCAGCGGGGTGAGGATGAAGGTCGGCACGATGGCGATGTCGTCGAACTTCTTGGCATACACCGCGTTGACGAAGCCGGCCAGGGCGAACACCACCGCGGTGAGCAGGAAAGTGGTCAGAGTGACGGCGAAATGGTGGATGCGGATGGGGGTGAAGAACATGGCCACCGCCAGCACGATCGCGCCGACCATCAGCCCGCGCACCACCGCGCCGGTGACGTAGCCGGCCAGGATCACCCAGCTGGGCATCGGCGACACCAGCATTTCCTCGACATAGCGGCCGAACTTGGAGCCGAAGAAGGAGCTGGAGATATTGCCGTAGGCGTTCTGGATCACGCTCATCATGATCAGCCCCGGCACGATGAAGTCGATGTAGCTGATGCCGGGCTGCATTTCGCCGATGCGGCTGCCGATCATGTTGCCGAAGATGAAGAAATACAGCGTCATCGTGATCGCCGGCGGCAGCAGGGTCTGGCCCCAGATGCGCAGGATGCGGGCGATCTCGCGGCGGACTATCGTGCCCAGGGCGACCAGGTTGGCTTGGGTTTGCATCGGGAGTCGTTCGGAATGGGGAGATTGGGGGCGGTCGTGCCGCGCTCAGGCCGCAGCCTGGCCGTTGTTGCCTTCGACCAGGCGCACGAACAGTTCTTCCAGGCGGTTGGCCTTGTTGCGCATGGAGGTGACCACGATGCCGCGCGCGCTGAGCGCGGCGAACAGCGAATTCAGGTCGTGGGTGCGCGACATTTCCGCCTCCAGCGTGTGCGCGTCCACCGCCGCCAGCTTCACGCCGTCGACCTCGGGCAGGTCGGCCGGCATCTGCGCCACGTCGAGCACGAAGGTTTCCACGTCCAGCTTGGCCAGCAGGCGCTTCATCGAGGTGTTCTCGATGATGCTGCCCTTGTCGATGATGGCGATGTTGCGGCAGAGCTGCTCGGCTTCTTCCAGGTAATGCGTGGTCAGGATCACCGTGGTGCCGGCGCGGTTGATCTCGGTGACGAACTTCCACATGGAGCGGCGGATCTCGATATCCACGCCGGCGGTGGGTTCGTCCAGGATCAGCAGGCGCGGCTCGTTCATCATGGCGCGGGCGATCATCAGGCGCCGCTTCATGCCGCCGGACAGGGTACGCGAGGCCACCGCCTTCTTTTCCCACAGGCTGAGCTGGCGCAGGTATTTCTCCGCCCGTTCGCAGGCGATGCGCCGCGGAATGCCGTAGAAGCCGGCCTGGTTCACGCAGATGTCGAACGGGTTCTCGAACTGGTTGAAGTTGAGTTCCTGCGGCACCAGCCCGATCAGCTGCATGGCGCCGCCGCGGTCGGTGTGGATGGAGCGGCCGAACACGCGCGCCTCGCCGCCGCTGGCGTTGACCAGGGAGGACAGAATGCCGATCAGGGTGGACTTGCCCGCCCCGTTTGGCCCCAGCAGCGCGAAGAAATCACCGGGTTCCACCGTCAGCGACACGCCCTTGAGTGCGTGCACGCCGTTGGCGTAGGTCTTGGTCAGGTCGCGGACTTCCAGCGCGGGAGCAGTGCTCATGGGCTGCAGGTTGGGGGAGGGGCGGGTAGTATACGGCCCCCTTTGCCGACGATTGGTTCTGTCCCGTGGCCGAACAGTTTCCGCTGCGCCTGGTTTCCAGCTACATGCTCGCCGACGCGGTGCGGCATCTGGTGTTCGAGCGGGCCGACGGCCAGGCCTTCGCCTTCGCCCCGGGCCAGTTCATCCAGGTGCATTTCCATTACGCCGACGGCAAGCCGACCAAGCGCAGCTATTCGGTGGCAACGGTGGGCGCCGGCGACGCCACGCCGGTGAGCCGTATCGAGATTGCCGTGTCCTATGTCGAAGGCGGCGCGGCGACCGCGCTGCTCGGCGGTCTGCAGGAAGGCGAGACCATCACCGCCAGCGGCCCCTACGGCCGCTTCTGCCTGTTCGACAACGACGCCAACCGGCGCTATCTGCTGGTCGGCACCGGCACCGGCATCACGCCCTACCGCGCCATGTTGCCGCAGTTGCGCCAGGTGATCGCCGCGCGCGGCTGCGAGGTCAACCTGATCTTCGGCGCGCGCAATGAGCAGGAACTGCTCTACGACGCCGACTTCACCGCGTTCGAGCGCG
Source organism: Tahibacter harae (assembly GCF_024437735.1). Classification (GTDB taxonomy): domain Bacteria; phylum Pseudomonadota; class Gammaproteobacteria; order Xanthomonadales; family Rhodanobacteraceae; genus Tahibacter; species Tahibacter harae. The sequence goes on from NZ_JANFQO010000011.1 coordinate 33,862, forward strand.
AAGTGCCCGGTTTCCGCTACTACGCCTGCCTCTCGCGCGTGCCGCGCGCCCAGCCGCGGGCGCAGGACCGGCAGGGCCATGTGCAGGCGCTGATCCGCGAGCTGGCGCCGGATCCGGCCGGCGACATTGCTTACCTCTGCGGCAACCCGAATATGGTCGACGAGGCCTTCACCCTGCTCAAGGAAGCCGGCCTGCCGGTGCCGCATATCCGCCGCGAAAAGTACATTTCGTCCAAATAAGCGGGCTGGCGGCCGGCCGCGTCAGACCATACGCCGCAAGGTGTTGTCGCGCACCGCGAAGTGATGCCATAGCGCGGCGGCGGCGTGCAGGCCGATGACGAAGTAGAAGGCCGTGCCCAGCCATTCGTGCAGTTCTTCGGCGGTCTCGTGCAGGCCCGGGTCGCGCCCGACCAGGGCCGGCAGGGCCCAGTCGGTCATCGGGATTGCCACGGCGCGTTCGGCGCTCTGCGCCGTGATCAGCCCGAGCACCGGCTGGGCGATCAGGAAGGCATACAGCAGCAGGTGCGTGGCCAGGGCGGCCCAGCGCAGCAGGCGCGCGGGCGGCGGCAGTATCGGCGGCGCCGGCTGCACCAGGCGCAGGCCTATGCGCGGCAGCACCAGCAGCAGCACGAACAGACCCAGGAACATGTGCCATTGCATCGCCAGGGCGCGCTGGCCGCCTTCGCGCGGCAGGTAGCCGCGGAACTCGGCGACCAGATACACCACGGCGATCACTGCAACCGTCGCCCAGTGCAGCGCGCGCAGCGGCAGGGCGTAGCGGGTCGCGACGGTCTTCATGCGTTGCTCCGGCGGCAGAAACAGTCGGCCATGTGATCGTTGACCATGCCCGTGGCCTGCATGAAGGCATAGCAGATGGTGGTGCCGACGAAGGTGAAGCCTTTCTTCTTCAGCGCCTTGCTCATCGCATCGGAGCGTTCGGTGCTGGCCGGCACGTCGCCGCGGCTGCGCGGCGTGTTGTCGAGCGGCTTGGCGCCGACGAAGGACCACAAATAGGTGTCCAGGCTGCCGTGCTCTTTCTGCACCGCCTGTGCGGCCAGTGCATTCTTGCGCACGCCGTAGACCTTGAGGCGGTTGCGCACTATGCCCGGATCCAGCAGGGCTTTTTCCAGCTCCTTGTCGGTCAGGCGGGCGCAGCGATCTATGTCGAAATCGTGGAACACGCGGCGGTAGTTGGCGCGCTTTTCCAGGATGGTGCGCCAGGACAGCCCGGCCTGGGCGCCTTCGAGGCAGAGGAATTCGAACAGCTCGCGCTCGCCGTGCAGCGGGCGGCCCCATTCGGTGTCGTGGTAGTCGCGTTCGCTGTCGCTGCCCTCGGCCCAGAAACAGCGCTTGAGCGGCTGGCTCATGCGCTCACCTGGTTCAGCCAGGCATCCAGGTTGTAGTAGTTGGTCACCCGGGTGATCTGGCCGTCGACGATCTCGAAGAAGGCGCCGCCGGGCAGTACGTAATGCTGGCCGCGGGCTTCGGGCAGGCCGGCGTCGCTGGCCAGGTACTGGCCGTGCACCACGTATTCGGCCGCGGCGCGCGAGCCGTCGGCATTGGCCATGACGACGATGTCGCGCAGCTGTTCGCTGTAGCAGCGCTGCATGCGGGCGAGGAATTCGCGGAACGCGGCGCGGCCGGTTTCGCGCCCGCCCTGGTTGACGTCGTGGCGCACATCCTCGGACAGGCAGGCGAGCATGCTGTCCCAGTCGGCGCGATTGAACGCGGTGTAGTAGCGCAGCAGCAGTTCGGTCGCGCGATCCATGGCGCGCACACCGTCGATGATCATGCAAAGCTCCGGCCGGCGCAGCGCCGGGTCGATCTATGGGAAACCCAAGCATAGCCGCCGCGGATGCGCGGCGCAGCCTTATCATGCATGCTTTCTGCCAGCGCCAGCGCCCATGTCCGAATCCGCTTCCCGTCGCGGCGCCCTGCTGGCGCTGGCTGTGCTGACCCTGGTGTGGAGCTACAACTGGGTCGTCATGAAGCAGGTGCTGCAGTATTCCGGCCCGTTCGGCTTCGCTGCGATCCGCGCCGTGCTGGCTACCCTGGTGCTGTTCCTGGTGTTGCTGCTGCGGCGCGAATCCCTGCGCCCGCCGCCGCTGGGGCCGACCATCCTGCTCGGCCTGGCCCAGACCACGGCCTTCCAGTCGCTGGTGCAGTGGGCCCTGGTCGACGGCGGTGCCGGCAAGACGGCGCTGCTGGCCTACACCATGCCGTTCTGGCTGCTGTTGCTGGCCTGGCCGCTGCTGCGCGAGCGGCCGGACCGGCGCCGCCTGCACTGCGCCGCCCTGGCCGGCGTCGGGCTGGTCCTGGTGCTGCGGCCCTGGGCCGGTCTGGGCGGGCTGAGCAGTGCGCTGCTGGCCCTGGTCAGCGGCCTGGCCTGGGCGCTGTCGGTGGTGATCGCGAAGAAGACCTTCGCCGACGGCAGCGTCACGCCGCTGCGCCTGACCGCCTGGCAGATGGGCTTCGGCGCGATCGGTCTGTGCCTGATCGCGCTGTGCGTGCCGGAGCGGGCCATCGACTGGAGCGCGCCCTTCCTCTGGGGCCTGGCCTACAACGCCGTGCTGGCTTCCGGCCTGGCCTGGGTGCTGTGGGCGCTGATCGTGCAGCGGCTGCCGGCGACGCTGGCCGGCATCGTCAGCCTGGCCGTGCCGCTGTGCGGCGTACTGCTGGCCTGGCTGCTGCTGGGCGAGCGGCCGGACCTGGCCGAGGCGGCCGGCATCGTGCTGATCGCCGCGGCGCTGGTCGGCATCAGCCGCGCGCCGGCGCGGGCTTCGTCGTAAGGCCGCGGCTCAGGCGCCGAGCCAGGGCAGTGCGTCCAGGTCGACATTGCCGCCGGACAGCACCACGCCCACGCGCCTGCCGGCGAAGTGCTCGCGGTGGCGCAGGATCGCCGCGAGCACGGTGGCGCTGGACGGCTCTATCACCTGCTTGAGGCGCTCCCACACCAGGCGCATCGCGGCGACGATTTCCGCTTCGGAAACCGGCAGCACCTCGCGCACGTTTTCCCGCATCAGCGTGAAATTGATCGCACCTATCGTGCCGCGCAGGCCATCGGCGATGGTGTTCGGGGTGATGTCGGTGAAGCGCTCGCCGCGGCGGAAGGATTCGTAGGCATCCGGCGCGCCTTCGGGTTCGGCCGCATAGACGGCTACGGCGGGATCGATGCCGCGCACCGCGATGGCGCAGCCGCTGACCAGGCCGCCGCCGCCGACCGGCGCGATCAGCGCATCCAGGCCGCCGCTCTGCTGCAGGAGTTCCAGCCCCGCCGTGCCCTGGCCGGCGATGACGCGCGGATCGGCGTACGGATGCACCAGGCTGGCGCCGGTTTCCGCGCGCACGCGCTCGGCGGTCTGTTCGCGCGCGGCAATGCTCGGGGCGCAGTGGTGCAGGGTCGCGCCGTTGCGTTCGATCGCAGCCAGCTTGGCCCTGACCGCGCCTTCGGGCACGACGACATGGGCCGGAATGCCGCGCGTCGCGGCTGCCAGGGCCAGCGCCGCGCCGTGGTTGCCGGAAGAATGGGTGACCACGCCGCGGCGCGCGCTGTCCTCGTCCAGCGACCACACCGCATTGCAGGCGCCGCGGAACTTGAACGCGCCGGCGCGCTGCAGCTGTTCGCACTTGAAGAACAACTGGGCGCCGCTGAGTTCGTCCAGGCTGCGCGAGCGCAGCAGCGGAGTGACCTGGGCATGGGCGGCGATGCGTGCGGCGGCGTCGCGCACGTCAGCGAGGGTAACGCGGCTGTGAGTTTCCATGAGCCGGCGACAATACAGCGGCCCAGGCGGGCGTGCTAGCCTGCGCGGCCTGTGCAGCACCGTTTCCAGCCATGACTGCTTCCGACAACGGCGTGGTCCATCTCGCCGACTACCGCGCGCCGGCCTGGCGCGTGGAACAGGTCGAACTCGAATTCGATCTCGACATCAGCGCCACCCGTGTGCTGGCCCGCCTGCATCTGCGCCGCGGCGCCGGCGCGGCGCAGCCGTTGCGGCTGGACGGCGCCGGCCAGGAGTTGCACGCGATACGCCTGGACGGGCGCGCGCTGGAACCGCACGAGTACCAGCTGGATGCGCAGTCGCTGACCGTGTTCGCCGTGGACGACGGCGCCGTGCTGGAAACCGAGGCCGGCCTGGCGCCGGATGCGAACAGCGCGCTGTCCGGGCTGTATCTCTCCGGCAGCGCCGGAGCCGGCTTCCTGCTGACCCAGTGCGAGGCCGAAGGCTTCCGCCGCATCACCTGGTACCCGGACCGCCCCGACGTGCTCGCACGCTTCCGCGTGCTGCTGCGCGCCGACCGGCAGCGCTTCCCGGTGCTGCTGGCCAACGGCAATCCGGCTGGCAGCGGCGAACTTGAAGACGGCCGCCACTGGGCCGCCTGGGACGACCCGCATCCCAAGCCCAGTTATCTGTTCGCCCTGGTCGCCGGCCGGCTGGAGCAGATCGAGCAGGACTACACCACCGCCGACGGCCGCGCGGTCAAGCTGCGCATCTTCGCCGAGGCCGACGCCATCGACCGTTGCGGCTACGCCATGGACGCGCTGGTGCGCGCCATGCGCTGGGACGAGCAGCGCTACGGCCGCAACTATGACCTGGACGTGTTCCACATCGTCGCCACCCACGATTTCAACATGGGCGCGATGGAGAACAAGGGGCTCAATATCTTCAACGCGAAGTACCTGCTGGCCGATCCGCAGCGCTCCAGCGACGAGGACTACGCCCATGTCGAGGCCATCGTCGCGCACGAATATTTCCACAACTGGACTGGCAACCGCGTCACCTGCCGCGACTGGTTCCAGCTGTCGCTGAAGGAAGGGCTGACGGTTTACCGCGAACAGCAGTTCAGCGCGGAGATGAATTCGGCCACGCTCAAGCGCATCGAAGACGTGCAGGTGCTGCGCCGCGCCCAGTTCACCGAGGACGCCGGCCCGCTCGCCCATGCGGTGCGGCCGGAACGCTACAGCGCGATCGACAACTTCTACACCGCCACCGTCTACGACAAGGGCGCGGAACTGGTACGCATGATCGCCGGCCGCCTGGGCGAGACCGCCTGGCGCCGCGGCATGGACGAGTATTTCCGCCGCCACGACGGCGAGGCGGCGACGGTGGAGCAGTTCCTCGCCGCGCTGGGCGATGCCAATGGCGTCGATCTCAGTGCGTATCTGGCCTGGTACGCCCAGGCCGGCACGCCGCAGTTGCAGGCGCGCGGCACCTACGATGCGGCAGCGCGGCGCTACCGCCTGGACCTGCGCCAGCGCACCGCGCCCACGCCGGGCCAGGCGCGCAAGCAGGCGCTGCCGATTCCGCTGCGCGTCGCCCTGCTCGGTGCCGACGGCCGCGCCCTGCCGCTGCGGCGCGAAGCCGGCGCGGCGCCGCAGGACGAGTGCGTGGTCGAGCTGGACGCGGCCAGTCGCTGTTTTGAATTCGTCGACATCGACGCACCGCGCGTGGCCTCGCTGCTGCGCGGCTTTTCCGCGCCGGTGCAGCTCTCCACCGACCAGGGCGCGGACGATCTGGCTTTCCTGCTGCGTTTCGAGAGCGACGGCTTCAACCGTTGGGAAGCCGCGCAGCAGCTGGCGCGGCGCGCGTTCGAGCGCGTGCTCGGCGGTGCGCAGAACGTGCCCGAGCTGGATATCTGGTGCGACACCCTGGCCGGCCTGTTCGACGATGCGGCGCTGGATCCGGCCCTGCTGGCCGAACTGCTCACGCCGCCCGAACTCAACGAACTGGCGCAGCCGTGCACGCCGCTGGATCCCGCCGCCGTGTTCGCCGCGCGCGAACGGCTGGAGCAAGCCCTGGCCCAGCGCCTGGGCGCCGCGCTGGAGCAGCGCCACGCGGCGTTGCTGAAGACCGAACGCGGCGGACTCGACGGCGCCGCGCGCGGCCGCCGCCGTCTGCTCAATCGCTGCCTGCGCCTGTGGCTGCGGCAGGATCCGGCACAGGCGCAGGAAATCGCCGCGACGCGCTATGTGCTGGCCGCCAGCATGAGCGAGCGCCTGGCTGCGCTGGCAGGCCTGCTCGCCGATGGCGCGGAATCCGGCGAGAAGGCGCTGCAGGATTTCGAGCGGCGCTACGACAACGATCCCGTCACCCTGGACAAATGGTTCGCCCTGCAGGCGACGATTCCGCGCCCCGACACGGTGGAGCGGGTCGCCGGCCTGCTGCGCCATGCGCGCTTCAGCCTGCGCAATCCGAACCGCGTTTCCGCCCTGCTGATGGGTTTTGCCGCGCGCAATCCGCTGGCCTTCCATCGGCCCGACGGCGCCGGCTACGTCCTGATCGAGCAGGCCCTGGCCGAGATCGACAGTCTCAACCCGACCACCGCCGCACGCCTGGCCACCGCGCTCAAGGACTGGGCGCGGCTGGAACCCGGCCGCCGCGCACTGCTGCAGGCCGCCTTGCAGCGCTTGGCGGCGGGCGCGCGGTCGCAGGACCTGGCGGACATTCTGCGGCGTACGCTCGGCGATTCCTGACCGCCCGGATACGGCGTTCGGCTGCGAAGCGCCAAACCGGCGGCGTTCGGTCGCGGCGGCCTGAGCCGGTGCGGCGGCACCCCGTCTGCGCGACGAACCTTGGGCCAATGCCGTCGAAGCAGGGGCCAGGCGCGCGGCCGCGGCGCGCCTGTTGTCCGTTCCGGCCTGGATCAGACGCAGTTAACAGCCGCGGCGTTAGACTGGCTGCGTTGTTCGCTCTGAGGTGACTGTCATGCGCCGCGTCCTTGCCGTCCTCTTCGCCGCCGCCGCTCTTTCGGGATGCGTCAGCACCGGCTACTACCGTGACCACGGAGCCGCCGACTATTACTACGAGCGCGACGGCGGCTACGCCGGCCATGCCAGCTACAGCTATTACGGCGGCGGCTGGGGCTATTCGCCGTACTACAGTTACGGCGGCTTCTATCCTTCCTACGGCTACGGTTACTACGGCTATCCCGCGTTCGGCTTCAACAGCTGGTACGGCGGTTCCTGGTACTACCCCGGCTACGATTACTACGACTCGGTCTGGTGGCATCACCAACAGGCACAGGCGCGCCAGCGCCAGCGCGAATACCGGGTGCGCAGCGAAAACGCCGCGATCGCGGCGATGCCGCGTGCGGCGGGTCCGTCGCGCGGCGGAGCGATGACCGGGTCTTCCCGCTCGGGCCGCTTCGGCGCGCCGCCGGAGGCCGGCCGCAGCGCCGGGCCGGATGCCCGTTCTTGGCGCAACGCTGACGAATCGCGGCAGGTTAGGACAGGTACTGTCGATCCTTACTACGGTACGCCGCGGCAACGTCGCGGCGTGGATGCGCCGGAGCGCAACGCGGCCCCGCTGGGCGGGCGCGAAGCCATGCCGCGCGGCGGCGCGATGCCGCAGCGTCCGGCCGGCGGCGGCCTGATGCCGGCGCGCTCCGATCGCGCGCCCGCACCCCTGTTCCGCGGCGAACGCGCACCGGCGCCGATACGCAGCAGCGAGCCGGCGTTCGACCGTGCGCCCAGCCCTGCTCCCAGCTTCAACAGCCCGCGCATGGCGCCCAGCGTGTCGCCGCCGCCCCGGGCGGGCGATGGCGGACGCATCCGCGAACGCTGAGCGAAAAGAAGGCCCCGCTGACGGGGCCTTCTTTTTTGCGGAAATCTTCGCCGCGGCGACTGCCAGCTAAAAAACTGGCAAAAAAGAGGCCCCGCAAGCGGGGCCCGGATAATTCCGCGCGGGTCGGCGCGGAGGAGAGAGACGTTCAGGCGGTAAGACGGCCCAGCGCTTCATTCAGGCGGGCGATGCGGGAAGCCAGCGGAGCGACCAGCGGCTCGGCCTCGTTGGCGGCCTTCTGGTTGCGGATGCTCGCAATGGCGAGTTCCAGACGGCTGACTTCGATCAGCAGATCCACGCGCATGAACAGCGGATTGACCCGGATGGCGGTATCAGTGGCGATGTTCATGCGGCGTCCCCTGGATGCGATCTACTCAGATTTTGTGATGCAGTTCGCGTGCCAGTCGGAAAAATTTGCGCGGCCCGTCACGGTTGACATGATTTGTCCGGGGTGTGACGCGGCTGGTCGCTTACTGACCGGTATGGAATCGCCGGCCGGTGCACGACTAATTTCGAAGTTGTTCACGGTTTGCTAATGCGCCCCGGGGATACTCTGCGCCGGCGCAAATAAAAAACGCCGCAGTTGCTTGCGCAATCTGCGGCGTCTTACCGGTTACTGGCGCCCGGCACACGGTCCTCTTGGATTCCCCCTGTTCCTAAGACCGCCGGGCGCCAGCCTCTAACCCCTGAAATCAGCGCCACGCCACGAAACGGTCTTTGGTGCGTCCTCCCACCGACGCAGAGCCGGCCCCTGAATTCCGACTGTCAGCGTGCTCGCAAACGCCGTGCGTCGGTGGGAGTGCGAGGAATCCAATGCAGGCGGCGTGCCAACTCCGTCGCGTTTTGCGTTCAGATTCCGTCTTCCTGTCCTGCGCGGCGACCCGCTGGCGCCCAGGCGCTAGAATTCCGCCACTGTTTCTGGACGCTTCCCCATGGATTACAGCCGCACCTACGACGTCATCGTGATCGGCGGCGGCCACGCCGGCACCGAAGCCGCCCTGGCCGCGGCGCGCTGCGGCGCGCGCACCCTGCTGCTCAGCCACAACATCGAAACCATAGGCCAGATGAGCTGCAATCCCGCCATAGGCGGCATTGGCAAGGGGCACCTGGTCAAGGAAATCGACGCACTGGGCGGCGCCATGGCCTGGGCGGCGGATCAGGCCGGCATCCAGTGGCGGGTGCTGAATGCATCCAAGGGCGCCGCCGTGCGCGCCACGCGCTGCCAGGCCGACCGCGCCCTGTACAAGGCGGCCATACGCCGCCTGGTCGAGCGCCAGCCCAACCTGGACCTGTTCCAGCAGGCGGTGGATGACCTGATCCTCCAGGGCGACCGGGTCAGCGGCGTTATCACCCAGATGGGCCTGCGCTTCCACGCCAACCGCGTGGTGCTGACCGCCGGCACCTTCCTCGCCGGCAAAATCCATATCGGCTTCGCCAACTATTCCGGCGGCCGCGCCGGCGATCCGCCCGCGGCGACGCTGGCCTCGCGCCTGCGCGAGCTGACCCTGGGCGCGGATCGCCTCAAGACCGGTACGCCGCCGCGCATCGACGGCCGCAGCATCGACTACAGCGGGCTGGAGGCCCAGCCCGGCGACGATCCGATGCCTGTCATGTCCTTCCTCGGCGATGTATCCCAGCATCCGCGCCAGGTACCCTGCTGGATCACCCACACCAGCGAGCACACCCACGACATCATCCGCGGCGCGCTGGACCGCTCGCCGCTGTACACCGGCAAGATCGAAGGCGTGGGACCGCGCTACTGCCCGTCCATCGAGGACAAGGTGGTGCGCTTCGCCGACAAGACCTCGCACCAGATCTTCATCGAGCCGGAAGGCCTGGAAACGGTGGAAATCTATCCGAATGGAATTTCCACCTCGCTGCCGTTCGACGTGCAGCTGGAACTGGTGCGCTCGATCAAGGGCTTCGAGCAGGCGCATATCACGCGGCCGGGCTATGCGATCGAATACGATTATTTCGATCCGCGCGGACTGAACGCCTCGCTGGAGACCAAGGCCATCGCCGGCCTGTATTTCGCCGGCCAGATCAACGGCACCACCGGCTACGAGGAGGCCGCGGCGCAGGGCCTGCTGGCCGGCCTCAACGCTGCGCGCGCGGCCCAGGGCAAGCCGGCCTGGACGCCGCGCCGCGACGAAGCCTATCTCGGCGTGCTGGTCGACGATCTGATCACCAACGGCACCACCGAGCCCTACCGCATGTTCACCTCGCGCGCCGAGTACCGCCTGCAGCTGCGCGAGGACAATGCCGATCTGCGCCTGACCGAACAGGGCCACGCCCTGGGTTGCGTCGACCAGGCGCGCTACGACGCCTTCCGTGCCAAGCGCGATGCGGTCGCGGCGGAAACCGCGCGCCTGGAAGCGATCTGGGCCGCGCCCGGCAATGCGCTGGGGCGCAGTCTGGAGGATGCGCTAGGGCTCAGCCTGTCGCGCGAATCCAGCGCGCTGGATCTGCTGCGCCGGCCGGAGCTGGACTACGCCGCCATCACCCGCGTCGAAGGCATAGGCCCGCCCGTGGCCGATGCGCGCGTGGCCGAGCAGGTGGAGATCAGCGTCAAGTACGCCGGCTATCTCGCGCGCCAGCGCGACGAGATCGAACGCCAGCGCCGCCATGAGGACACGCCGATTCCCGCCGCGTTCGACTACGCCGCGGTGTCCGGCCTCTCGGCGGAAGTCGCGCAGAAACTCGCGCGCTCGCTGCCGCAGACCATAGGCCAGGCCAGCCGCATCGCCGGCGTGACGCCGGCGGCGATCTCACTGCTGCTGGTGCATCTGAAGCGCCGCGCGGCCTGAGCGCTGTGCCGCCGCGGCACAAGACCGCGGCGGCACAGCCGTCGACCGATTCACCTGTTGCGCCGCTGCGGCAGGCAGCGGTTTCCGGTACGGCGTTTCTTCAGAAGCGATAACCCACGGCGACGCCGTAAGCCAGCGGATCGATGCTGACCGTGCCCACCTTGGCGCCATTCACGCGAGCTTCGGTGTCAATGTCCATCCAGCGCACGTCGATGGCGAGCAGCCAGCGTTCGTCCAGCGCGAAATCCAGGCCGGCGTGCGCCGCGGCGCCCCAGGACTTGTCCAGCGTCAGGTGCGTGCCGGCCAGCGGGCCGCGTTCCTCCACATCGAAGAAGGCCGTGTAGTTCAGGCCCAGGCCGACGAAGGGCGAGACCTTGCCGCCGCGGTTGAAGTGATATTTCACCGACAGCGTCGGCGGCAGGTGGGACACTTCGGCCGCCTTGGCGCCGTTGAGCCTCACATCGTGCTTGAACGGCGTGGCTGCGAGCAGTTCCACGCCCCAGGATTCGCCGAGGAAATATTCCAGCTGGAAAGTCGGCCGCCAGTCGCCCGAAACATCACTTTGCAAAGTGCCGCCGGCGAGGCGGCCGTTGTCCGAGCGCGGCTGCACCTGGTGTGCGCCGACCTTGAAAGTCCAGTCCTGGGCCTGGGCGCCGGCGCTGCCCAGCAGCAGTGCGAACAGCGCAGTGGCGGCGATCTTGCGTGTAGTCATGGGGCTTGCCTTGGGGTTGGGAAGATGTGCGCATCCTCGCAGTACCGCGCGTGGTGCCTCTTGATCCGGATCAAAGCGCACCGCTCCCAGGCCAAAAACCCCGCGTCTGGCACTAGAATGCCGCTCCAGTACCGGGGCCGCCCCGGTGCTGCTGCTCAACCAGGAAGATCAGGTTTTCATGCTTACGATCAAACAGAAGATTGCCGAGGAAATCGCCGCCACGCCGGTCCAGGTGCAGGCTGCCATCGAACTGCTGGACGGCGGCGCGACCGTGCCGTTCATCGCGCGCTACCGCAAGGAAGTCACCGGCGGTCTGGACGATACGCAGCTGCGCAACCTCGAAGAACGCCTGCGCTACCTGCGCGAGCTGGAAGAGCGTCGCGAAGCCATCCTCGCCAGCGTCGCCGAACAGGGCAAGCTCAGCGACGAGCTAAAAAGTGAAATTCTTGCGGCTGATACAAAAGCAAGACTAGAAGATTTGTATTTGCCCTACAAGCCCAAACGCCGCACCAAGGCGCAGATCGCGCGCGAGGCCGGCCTGCAGCCGCTGGCCGACGGCCTGCGCGCCGATCCCACGCAGAAGCCCGAGGAACTGGCCCTGCAGTTCATCAGCAGCGAGAAGGGCGTGGCCGACATCAAATCCGCCCTGGACGGCGCCCGCGCCATCCTGCTGGAAGAATTCTCCGAAGACGCCGCCCTGGTCGGCGAACTGCGCCACTGGCTGACCGAACGCGGCCAGGTGCGCGCCAAGGTCGTCGCCGGCAAGGAAAACGAAGGCGCCAAGTTCCGCGATTACTTCGACCACGCCGAGCCGATCAAGGCGATCCCCTCGCACCGCATGCTTGCCCTGTTCCGCGCACGCAACGAAGGCATCATCGACCTGGAGCTGGAACCCACCACCGAAGCCGAGCAGGGCCATGCCGAGGCCGAAGGCCGCGTCGCCGCGCACTTCGGCATCGCCCAGCGCGGCCGCCCGGCCGATGCCTGGCTGCTGGACACCTGCCGCCAGACCTGGCGCATCAAGCTGCACCTGCACCTGGCGCTGGACCTGTTCGGCAAGACGCGCGAATCGGCCGAAGATGAAGCCATCCGCGTGTTCGGCGAAAACCTCAAGGACCTGCTGCTGGCCGCGCCGGCCGGCCCCAAGGTCGTGATGGGGGTGGATCCGGGCATACGCACCGGCTGCAAGATCGCCATTGTCGACGGCACCGGCAAGGTCGTCAGCACCGGCGTGATCTATCCGCACGAACCCAAGAACCAGTGGGACCAGTCGCTGGCCCAGCTCGCCGCCTGGAGCCGCCAGTACGGCGTCAACCTCATCGCCATCGGCAATGGCACGGCCTCGCGCGAGACCGACAAGCTCGTCGGCGAACTGATCAAGAAGGCGCCGGAACTCAAGCTGGCGAAAGTCGTGGTCAGCGAAGCCGGCGCTTCGGTGTATTCGGCCTCGGAGATTGCGGCCAAGGAATTCCCCGAACTCGACGTCAGCCTGCGCGGCGCGGTGTCCATCGCCCGGCGTCTGCAGGATCCGCTCGCCGAGCTGGTCAAGATCGAACCCAAGGCCATAGGCGTGGGCCAGTACCAGCACGACGTGAACCAGGTGAAGCTGGCGCGCGCGCTGGATGCCAAGGTCGAGGACTGCGTCAACGCCGTCGGCGTGGACGTGAACACCGCCTCGGCGCCGCTGCTGGCCCGCGTGGCCGGGCTGTCGTCGTCGGTGGCGGAGAACGTGGTCAAGTTCCGCGACGCCAACGGCGCCTTCCGCACGCGCGAGCAGCTGAAGAAAGTGCCGCGCCTGGGCGACAAGGCCTACGAGCAGTGCGCCGGCTTCCTGCGCATCGCCGACGGCGACAATCCGCTGGATGCGTCCTCGGTGCACCCGGAGGCCTATCCGGTGGTCGAGCGCATCATCAAGGCCTGCGGCCGCGAAGTGAAGAACATCATCGGCGACGGCGCCTTCCTCAAGACGCTGAAGGCCGACCAGTTCACCGACGCCACCTTCGGCCTGCCCACGGTCAAGGACATCCTCAAGGAGCTGGAAAAGCCCGGCCGCGACCCGCGTCCCGAGTTCGTCACCGCCGCCTTCGCCGAAGGCGTGGAAGACCTCAAGGACCTCAAGCCCGGCATGGTGCTGGAAGGCCGCGTCTCCAACGTGGCCGCGTTCGGCGCCTTCGTCGATATCGGCGTGCACCAGGATGGACTTGTGCACGTTTCCGCCTTGTCCACCAAGTTCGTCAAGGATCCGCGCGAGGTGGTCAAGGCCGGCGATGTGGTGAAGGTCAAGGTGCTGGAGGTGGACATCCCACGCAAGCGCATCGCCCTGACCATGCGCCTGGACGATCCCATCGGCGAAGCCGCCGCGAACCATGCCGCGCCCGGCGCGGGCGCCGGCCGCCGCGACGAGCGCGGTCCGCGCCGCGACGGCGGCCAGCGCAGCTTCGGTCCCAAGCCGGGCAGCGCGCCGCCGCCGTCCAACAACGCCTTCGCCGACGCCTTCGCCAAGGCCAAGCGCAACTGATGCGGCTGCCGCCGGGCGCGTTGCGCCCGGCGGTGCTCGTACCCACCTGATCCGCGGATACCGCCATGCGCTTTGAAGGCACCGACCGTTACGTCGCCACCGATGAACTCAAGCTCGCGGTCAACGCGGCGATCACGCTGCAGCGGCCGCTGCTCATCAAGGGCGAGCCCGGCACCGGCAAGACCCTGCTCGCCGAGGAAGTGGCGCGGGCGCTGGATGCGCCGCTGATCGAATGGCATATCAAGTCCACCACCAAGGCCCAGCACGGCCTGTACGAATATGACGCGGTGGCGCGGCTGCGCGATTCCCAGCTCGGCGAGGCGCGCGCCACCGACATCGCCAATTACATCGTGCCCGGCAAGCTGTGGCAGGCCTTCACCAGCGAAAAGCGCGCGGTAATGCTGATCGACGAGATCGACAAGGCCGACATCGAATTCCCCAACGACCTGCTGCGCGAACTGGACCGCATGGACTTCCATGTCTACGAGACCGGCCAGACCGTCAGCGCGCGCCATCGTCCCATCGTGATGATTACGTCCAACAACGAGAAGGAGCTGCCGGACGCCTTCCTGCGCCGCTGTTTCTTCCACTACATCCGCTTCCCGGACGCGGAGACCCTGGGCGCCATCGTCGACGTGCATTTCCCCGGGCTGCGCCGCGATCTGGTGCACGAGGCGCTGACCGCCTTCCTCGCCCTGCGTGAGACGCCGGGCCTGAAAAAGAAGCCGACCACCTCGGAGCTGCTGGACTGGCTAAAACTGCTGCTGGCCGAGGACCTGGCCGTGGAAACCCTGCGCGAGCGCAACGCGAAGAAGTCGATCCCGCCGCTGTACGGCGCGCTGCTCAAGAACGAGGCCGACGTGCAGTTGTTTGAACGCATCGCGTTCATGGCGCGCCGCGGCAGCTGAGCGCAGGCGGCGGCGCAGGAAGCCGGCGGGCGCATTTGTCGGACAAAAGCGCACCGGCGCTGCAGAAAAGCAAAAGGCCGCCGCAGCGGCCTTGAACGCGCACCCCGGCGACGCCGGGGTGCGTGCGGCGGCGCCGGATTACTTCGGCGCGCGCTTGGAGATCACTTCGTACTTGGACGCGGCGCGGTCGCGCAGCGCCTTGGCGTCGGCATCGGCCAGCTCGCCTACGTTGCCGCCTTCCTTCTTGACCTTGAGCACCAGGTTGCCGGCTTCATCCCAGCCCGCGCGGCTGGAGGCATTCGGCTTCTCGGCCATGGCCGGCACGCGCTCCTGCACCACGGCCAGCACCTTGCCATCCTCGCGATAGGCGTAATAGAAGTTGGTGCGGCCCTTGTCGCCGTAGTCGGTGATCTCGCGGATGTAGCGCAGGCCCTTCTTGTCGAAGAAGCCGTCCCAGGCGGTGGTGCTGGTCTCGTCCTCGCTGGAGCCTTGCGCGCGCTTCATGCCGCCGATGGCACGTTCCAGGCTGGCGTATTCGGTTTCCAGCTTTTCCGAGGCCGTGGGCTCGGGCGTCATCACCACGTCGACCTTGTAGCTCGAACCCTTGGTGATCACCGGATACTGGCGCGGTGCGACGTAGCGGCGCTCGCCGTCGGTCAGTTCCACGTTCAGCACGTACAGCGCGTTCGGATCGATCTTGCCGGCTTCAAACGGCAGCTGGAACTGGGCCGGCAGCTGGCCCGGGCTGGTCGTGCTCTGCGCCACGGTGATTTCGGGCTTGAGGCTGACATTGACCAGCGCCAGCTTGAGCTGCGCGGCGGGGCTGAGCGGCGCGGCGACCTTGAGCGAAACCGTTCCCGTGACCGACGTCGGCAGGGGCGCCTGGGCAGCGGGCTTGGCCGGACCGGCGTTGTTGTTGGACTGGCCGCAGGCGGCCAGGGCCAGACTGGCGATCAGCAGGGGAAGGGCAAGCTTCTGCACGAGTTAGTCTCCGCAAACGTAGAATCGTGGCCGGCGCCTGTGCGGCGGCATAAAGACCGCGCAGCCTAGCGGGTTTGCCCGCCCCTGTCGCGAATCCGAAGGTCGAATGATGCCATCAACCGTGTTGCGTAGGCGTTTAATCGGGCGGATCCGGCCCCAGGCCGGCCTGCGGCCCGGGCTGTGGACGGCCATTCCGGCGCGGTTCCGGCGCCCGGCCGGGCGGATTTCCGGCGTATGCTGATTCGTTTTTTCCTGTGGCTGCGCAGCCAGGGCCTCAAGCCCGGGCTGAACGAACTGCTGGCCCTGCTGGATGCGCTCAAGGCCGGCTTCGCGCGCCTGTCGCTGGACGAATTCCATCTGCTGGCGCGCATTTGCCTGATCAAGGACGAAAGCCAGTTCGACCGTTACGACCGCGCCTTCGGCACGTTTTTCAGCGGCGTGGATGCGGCCGCGGCCCAGCTCTACGGCCAGGTGCCGGAAGAATGGCTGCGGCGCGAGTTCGAGCGTGAATTCACGCCCGAGGAAAAGGCCGCCGTCGAGGCACTGGGCGGGTTGCAGAAATTGCTCGATGAGCTGCGCCAGCGCCTGGCCGAACAGCACGAGCGCCACCAGGGCGGCTCGCGCTGGATAGGCACCGGCGGCACCTCGCCGTTCGGCCATTCCGGCTACAACCCCGAAGGCGTGCGCATAGGCGGCCGCTCCAGCCAGCGCCGCGCGGTCAAGGTGTGGGAACAGCGCCAGTTCCGCAACCTCGACGACACGCGCGAACTGGGTACCCGCGATATCAAGCTGGCCCTGCGTGCCCTGCGCCGTCTGGCGCGCAGCGGCGCCGAGCAGGAGCTGGACCTGGATTCCACCATCAGCGCGACCGCGCGCAATGCCGGCTGGCTGGACCTCAAGCTGCGGCCGGAACGCCATAACGCCGTCAAGGTGCTGTTGCTGCTGGACATCGGCGGCTCCATGGACGACCACGTGCGCATCTGCGAGGAACTGTTCTCCGCCGCGCGCAGCGAGTTCAAGCACCTGCAGCATTTTTATTTCCACAATTTCATCTACGAGCGCCTGTGGAAGGACAATTCGCGGCGCTGGGACGTGCATCAGAACACGCTGGATCTGATGCATACGTATGCGGCGGACTACAAGCTGGTCATCGTCGGCGATGCGAGCATGAGCCCGTACGAGATCACCCATGCCGGCGGCAGCATCGAACACCACAACGCGGAAGCCGGCGCGGTCTGGCTGGGGCGGCTGACGGAGCTGTACCGCCGCGCGATCTGGCTGAACCCGGTGGAGGAAGCGCGCTGGGAGTGGACGCCGTCGATAGGCATAACGCGGGAGCTGATGGCGGGGCGGATGTTTCCGTTGACGCTGGAGGGGTTGAATCGGGGTGTGGAAGCGTTGCGTGGGCGGAGCTGATTGGCGGGGTGGGCTAGGCGGTACGCGCCGGCGCTGATGGATCGCAGAGAGCCCTTATCTCTTCTCCCCCCAAGCGCGAATGCGCTTGGGGGGAGAAGGTTGGGTGAGGGCAACGCTTCAGTTCGCGAAGAAATCTGGTTTTCGCGGGTTCTTCGTGTGTTGAAGATTCTGAAAAAAACTCAAACGCGAGGTGCGTTGATCGTTGCCCCCTTCACCCCGGCCCTCTCTCCCAGGCGGGGCTTGGGGAGAGGGAGTGTCCCGCTTCTTCTCGATGAAGCTCGGCAATTTTCGCTTGCCGCATAGCTGGGATTCCTCCGCGCACTCGCCGCGAATCCCGAATCCCAACTACCCGCCCCTCTTCCTGATCCTCAGCTGATCCACTGGAAACGTCGCAATATCCATGCCTTTGCTGCGCCGCGGCTGGCCGGGCTCCGGGCCCCAGGCGTGGGCGTAGATGACTTCGTAGGTGGCCGGCAGGCGGCCGTCGGGCTGGCGGAAGGGTTCGTAGGCGCGGGCGACGGCTTCCAGGCGCTTGCGGCCGGTGAGGCCGCGGGGTCTGGCCTGTTCGGCGTTGGTGGCGCCTATGGCCTTGAGGTCGCGCATCAGGGCGGGGGCGTCGGCATAGGTCAGGGTGAAGTCTTCGGCGTCGAGCACGGGATCGCGGAAGCCGGCGGCGAGCAGAGCGTCGCCTACGCGCTGGATATCGGCGAAGTGGCTCACATGGGGGGCGCGGTCGACTTCGGCCCACGCGGTGCGCAGTTCGTGCAGTGTCACCGGCCCGAAAGTGGACAAGGCAAGAAATCCCCTGGGCCGCAGCACGCGGCGGAACTCGTCGAACAGCGCCGGCAGGTCGTCGATCCACTGGATGCAGAGGCTGGAAAACAGCAGATCCACGCTCGCATCGGCCAGCGGCAGCTGCGCGGCGTCGGCGCAGATGCGCGGCAGCGGGCGCAGCCAGCTGCCCTGGCGGCGGGCTTCGCGCAGCATGGGCAGGGCCAGATCCATGGCGATGACTTCAGCCTTGCGCCAGCGCTTGCGTATCAGCCCGCTGGCGCGGCCGGGGCCGCAGCCCAGGTCGAGCACGCGCAGCGGCGGATCGGGCACGAAATCCAGCCGTTCCAGCAGGCGGTCTTCCACTTCGTGCTGCAGCACGGCGTGTTCGGCGTAGCGCGCGGCGGCGCGGCCGAAGGCGCGGCGAACATGGTCGCGGTCGAACGGGGTCATGCCATGGACTCGGTGAATGGGGCGGATGCGCAGCGTGCCGGCTCATGCGGGACTACGCGCAGGAAGGCGTCCCGCGCGTGGCGGCGGCGGATGGCGCAAGGAAAGGCAGTGCCTGTGTCGTCGCAGCGGCCCGCACGGAGCGCTGCCCGTGTGGACGGCGTCATGCGCGGATCTCCGCATTGAACGCGACGATAGCCTCGGCGATTGCCTGGGCATGGCCTATGAACGGCGCATGCCCGGCGGAGAATTCGAGATAGCGCCCGCCGGGGCTGTGTTCTGCGGACCACTGCATGGCGCCGGGCGGGATCAGGCGGTCGCGGCGGCCGGCGATCCACAGGCTGGGCACGGGGAGTTCGGCCAGGCTGTCGCGCAAGTCAGCCTGGTCGAGGATGTCCAGGCCGTCGCAGAGCACCTGCAGCGCCGGTTCGCCGCGGTCGAACACGTGTGCCTTGAGTTCGCGCAGTTCGCTCTGCGCGCGTTCGGAGCCGTGGGCTTCCAGCGCGAGGAAGCGCTCGATGGTGCGGTGATAGTCCTGGCGCAGGCCGCTGCCGAACTGGCGGAAGATTTCCGCGTCCACGCCGTGGGGCCAGTCCGGTCCAAGCACGAAACGCGGACTGGACGCGATCAGCACCAGCCCGCGCGGGCCGCTGTTGCGCCGCGCGGCTTCCAGGCAGACCTGGCCGCCCAGCGACCAGCCCAGCCACAGCGCCGGCGGCAGCTGCGCGGCCAGGCGTTGCGCGCAGTCGTCCAGGCGCAGGGTGAGATCGCGTTCGGCGCTGAGGCCGTGGCCGGGCAGGTCGACCAGATGCAGGCGGAACTGTGCGGTGAGTTCGCGCGTCAGCGGCGCGAAGATGCCGCTATGCATGGCCCAGCCGTGGATGAGGACCAGATCGGGGCCTTGGCCCAGGGTTTCGATATGCATGAGGAGCGTCGATCAGTGAGGGGGGCCGGCCGCTGCGGTGTGTCCGGGCGCGTTGCCTGCGTCGTGCGCAGCTTCGCGCCGCCGCTGCACCTCCGCGGCCAGCGCGGCCCAGTGCCAGCGCAGCGCGCGCTGTGTGGTCAGGGCGCGTAGCCAGCGCGGGCGGCGGCTGCGGCGCAGGATCTCGCGCTCCAGCCAGTCCGCGTCGAAACCGTCCCACACGCCCGCGGTGGCATGCAGATTCCAGTGCAGTACGGGGTTCACCTCGTAGCGCAGGATGTCGTGCAGTTGCGCCACGCTGTACGGCGCGGCCGCGAGCGTGGCGGCGATGCCGGGCAGGGCGGCTTCGATATCGCTGTCCAGATACAGCAGCGCGAATGCCTGCCATACCGGCCGGCGCGCCGCGAGATCGTCGGCCGGGTTCATGCGGCGACCTGGGCCAGCGCGTCCAGCAACTGCTCGACCTGGCTTTCCGTATGCAGCGCCGACAGGGTGATGCGCAGCCGCGCCTTGCCCGCGGCCACGGTGGGCGGACGAATCGCCGGCACGTAGCAGCCGCGCGCTTCCAGTCCGTTCGCCCAGCGCAGCGCGTCTTCGCTGGCGCCGACCAGCAGCGGCTGTATCGGCGTGCGCGAAGCCAGCAAATGCAGGCCGCGCTGCTGCGCGCCGTGGCGCAGATGTGCGATCAGGGTGCGCAGGCGTTCGCGGCGCCAGGATTCAAAACGCGCGATATCCAGCGCCACCCGCGTCGCCGCGGCCAGGGCCGGCGGCGAGGCGGTGGTGTAGATGTGGCTGCGGGCGAACTGCACCAGGCCGTCGATCAGCGCGGCGCTGCCGGCGACGAAGGCGCCGGCGGTGCCCAGGGCCTTGCCCAGCGTGGCCATCAGCACCGGCGCGGCATCCTGGTCCAGGCCGGCCTCGGCCAGGCTGCCGGCGCCGTCGGGGCCGAGCACGCCCAGGCCGTGGGCATCGTCCACGTGCAGCAGCGCGCCCTGTTCGCGGCACAGCGCGGCGAGTTCGCGCAGCGGTGCAACGTCGCCGTCCATGCTGAACACGCCGTCGGTTGCCAGCAGCGCGGCGGCGCCCGGCGCGCTTTCCAGCTGGCGCTGCGCGCTGGCCACGTCGTTGTGTACGTAGCGCTTGAGCACGGCGCCGCTCAGGCGCGCGCCGTCGATCAGGCAGGCGTGGTTGAGTTTGTCCTGCACGCACAGGTCGTCCGCGCCCAGCAGCGCGCCGAGCACGCCGATATTGGCCACATAGCCGCTGGAAAACAGCAGTGCGCGCTCGCGTCCGGTCCAGTTTGCCAGCGCAGCTTCGAGTTCCTCGTGTCCGGCGCGGTGGCCGCCGAGCAGATGTGCGGCCGTCGCGCCTACGCCCCAGCGCGCGGCGGCCTGCACCAGCGCCTCGCGCACGCGGGGGTGCTGCGCCAGGCCGAGGTAGTCGTTGCTGGCGAAGCTCAGCAGGCGCCGGCCGGCAACGACGATATGCACGCCGTCGGCCTCATCGACGCGGCGCAGCCGGCGCAGCAGGCCGGCCTGGCTGCGCTCGGCCTGGGCCTGGGCGAGTCGGGCCAGCAGTTCGGGACGGGACATGGGCGATGGCCGCGCGGCGCGCGGCCGCGTGCTTCAGGCCGCGAGGCCGGCGCCGGCGCAGGAACCGGCGCAGCTGCCGGCTTCCGCTTCGAGTTCCACGATGTCCGCATGCACGGTGGAAGACTGCTGCACCACCTGCAGGGGATGGATGCCCAGGCGCGCGAACAGGGCCTGGTCGTGTTCCACGTCCGGGTTGCCGGTGGTCAGCAGCTTCTCGCCGTAGAAGATGGAATTGGCGCCGGCGAGGAAGCACAGCGACTGCAATTCGTCGCTCATCTCGGCGCGGCCGGCGGACAGGCGCACCATGGACTGCGGCATCAGCAGCCGCGCCACGGCGATGGTGCGCACGAATTCAAACGGATCGAGCAGGGCCGTGCCGGCCAGCGGCGTGCCGGCGACCTGGACCAGGCGGTTGATCGGCACCGAGGTCGGGTGTTCGGGCAGGTTGGCCAGGGTGTGCAGCAGGCCGGCGCGCTGCTCGCGCGTCTCGCCCATGCCGACGATGCCGCCGCAGCAGGTCTTCATGCCGGCCTGGCGCACGTGCTCCAGGGTGTCCAGGCGGTCCTGGTATTCGCGCGTCTTGATGATGTCGCCGTAGAACTCCGGCGCCGTGTCCAAGTTGTGGTTGTAGTAGTCCAGGCCGGCCTGTTTCAGCGTCTGCGCCTGGCCGCCGTCGAGCATGCCCAGCGTGGCGCAGGTTTCCAGGCCCAGCGCCTTCACCGCGCCGACCATCTCGGCCACTTTCTGCACATCCTTGTCCTTGGGCGAGCGCCAGGCGGCGCCCATGCAGAAGCGCGTGGCGCCGGCGGCCTTGGCCTGGCGCGCCTTGTCGACCACGGTTTCCAGGCTCATCAGCTTTTCGGCCTTCAGGCCGGTGGCGTAGCGCGCGCTCTGCGGGCAGTAGGCGCAGTCCTCGGGGCAGCCGCCGGTCTTGATCGAGAGCAGGGTCGATACCTGTACCGCGTTCGCGTCGAAGTGGGCCCGGTGGGTGGTCTGGGCGCGGTGCATCAGGTCGGCGAAGGGCAGGTCGAACAGGGCGAGGACTTCCTCGCGCGTCCAGTCGTGGCGTAGGGCTGTCATGGGCGATCGCTTGCGGGCTAAATTCGGCGCGAGTGTCCGGAGCGCGGCGGAGGCTGTCAACTTGAAATCCCCGTTCGCGGTTGACGGCTGGCTGCGGCGGCTCAGCTTCGCCCTGCTGCCGGCAAGCTGCCTGCTCTGCGGCGGCCCTGGCGGCCGCCAGCGCGATCTGTGCCCGGCCTGCCAGGCCGACCTGCTGCGCAATACCTGCGCCTGCCCGCGCTGCGCCCTGCCGCTGGCGCGGCCGGAAGCCCTGTGCGGGCGCTGTATCAAGCGCGCGCCGGCTTTCGAGGCGGCCTGGGCGCCCTTCGTCTACGCCGCGCCGCTGGCCGGCCTGCTGACCCGCTTCAAGTTCGCCGGCGACCTGGCCGCCGGCCGCCTGCTGGCCGAACTGGCGGTCGAGGCCTATCCGGCCGATCGGCCGCTGCCTCAGGCCGTACTGCCAGTGCCGCTGCACCCGCGCCGGCTGCGCGAGCGCGGCTACAACCAGGCGCTGGAGCTGGCCCGGCCGCTGGCCCGCGCCCTGGACCTGCCGCTGCTGCTGCAGGCGCTGCGGCGGCAGCGCGAGACGCCGGCGCAGAGCGGCCTCAGCGCCCTGGCGCGGCGGCGCAACCTGCGCCAGGCCTTCGCTGTCGCCGCGCGCCGCCTGCCGGCGCACGTAGCCGTGGTCGACGACGTGATGACCACCGGCGCGACCGCGCAGGAATGTGCCCTGGCCCTGCGCCGCGCCGGCGTGGCGCGGGTCGAAGTCTGGGCCCTGGCACGGGCGCCGCGCTGAAACGCGCGGCGGGCAAAATGCCGGGCCGGTCCGCTTTCGGCCGCCGCCAGGCGCGGCATACTAGGGCCATCCATCCGGGGGAATTTCCATGACGGCCAAGGGCTTGCACCGGCGCCAGGCGGGTCTTTCGTTCAAGCGCGTACTCAGTGCCGTATTCGTGATCGCCGTGCTGGGCTTCTGGACCATGCGCCACGCCAATTTCGTGCTCGGCCGCGCGCTGTATCTGGCCTTCCCGGCCGATGACACCACCTACCGCGCCGCCTGGCCCAGCCTGACCGGCACCGTCACGGCCAAGGACGTAGTGTTCCCCGCGCTGGAAGGCAGCGGCCTGCAGCCGTTCCGCTTCGAGGAAGTGACGGTGGAAGTGCCCACCTGGCAGTACCTGCGCAGCGCCTTCTCGCGCCGGCGCGGCTCCATGCTCAATGCCATCAACGAAGTGCGCATCACCCTCAAGGGCGGCAGCGGCGAATACGGTCAGCCCTTCACTGCCATGCTCGGTGCCTTCGGTGCGGCCAGCGCTTCGCCGTTCGAGGCCGACGGCTGCGCCGGGGACAGCCTCTGGAGCAGTGCCGAACTGCGCGACATGGGCCTGCAGCCCGGGCCTACCGAGCTGGTGGTCCATTACAAGCGCGACAGGGAGACGCTGATCCTGGAAGAGGATCTGCACACCCCCGGCGTGGCCAGCGTGAGCTACCGCGGCCGCATGCAGATGAACGACAACTACTCGCTGTTCAGCCTGCTCGACGGCGGCAAGAACGCCGTCACTGCCGACAGCTGGAGCCTGGCCGACGAAGGTTTCGTTGCCGCGCGCAACCGCTACTGCGCCGGCAAGGACAAGATCACCCCGGCCCAGTTCGCCGACCGTCATATCGCCGCCGTGCAGCGCCTGCTGGCCAGCGCCGGCCTGCGCGCCAACGCCGACATGGCCGCCGCCTACCGCGACTACGCCACGAACGGCGGCAAGCTCGACATCAGCGTCGAATACCAGCCCGCGCTGACCGCCGAGCGCTATGCCGATCCCAATGTCGGCAGCTGGCTGGCGCAGCTGCAGGGCCGCTTCAGCCTCAACGGCAAGGCACTGCCGTTCGGCCTGGAGTCCCGCGCCGTGCAGCCGCTGCCGGAAGCCGACGAGGATGCGGACTACGCCCTCAACACCCTGGCCGTGCTACAGGCCGAAGGGGCCGATCCGGTGCGTAACGGCACGGCGGGCCTCCGCGCGACGGCGCCGGTGGAAACGGCTGCAGCGCTGGCGGGTAGTGCTGCAACGGGCATTGCGGCGCCGGGCGGCGTGGCCGCGACATCGGCAAGCGGCGCGACGACGCCGGCTGCGCCACCGGCCGTCGCAGCTACCGCGAACGCGGCGCGGCCCGCCGCGGCGGCACCTGCGACCAGTTCCTTCCTCAACGACCCGCCGCTGCCGGCATCGGCCAGGCCGGCGGCGCCAGCTTCCGTCGCAGCGATCGTTCCAGCCGCAACGGCCATGGCAAGCCCGGCCGCGGGCACGGCCGCCGCGCCCGCGGCGGCGCCCCCGCCCATCGTCGCCAGCGCCCGCGGCGGTGCCGACACCAGCCTGCCGGACAACTACGTTCCCGCCGGCACCCGCGTCGATTACGCCCAGCTCGGCAAGATGGTCGGCCAGTACGCCCGCGTCTACATGAAGACCCGCCCGCCCATGCAGGGCCTGGTCGTGAAGGAGGAAAAAGGCGTGGTCTATCTGCGCCGCCACCTCGGCAGCGGTTATGCGGTGCTGCAGATCGATAAGGCGGCGTTCGATTACGCCGAATCCATGAACTGAACGGGGAAATCGGACAGCTCACGGCAACAGAGCGGGCTGATGTGGCTGAGATTGGTTGTGGCGAAGCCCGCGTCAACAGAGTTGGCTGATGCGGCAGAGACTGGTTGTGGTGAAGCCGCGTCGGAGTGCGGGAAAAAGCTCCCTCTCCCCAACGACGCAGCCGTTGGGGGAGAGGGTCGGGGTGAGGGGGGCGATCAACGCGCCTCACCGTTTGGATTTTCGCCCGATTCTTCAACAAGCGAAGATCCGGCGAAAACCGGGATTCTTCGCAGACTGATGCGCTGCCCCCTCACCCAACCCTCTCCCCAAGCACGTTCCGTGCGTGGGGAGGGCTTTATGCTACGGCGCACGTTTGAAGCGTCGCTTCGTCGGCCCGTTTGTCCGCTACAACGGATGCTTCAACGCCAGCGCCAGACAGATCCCCGCCCATACCACCATTCCCAGCCACAGGTTGTTGCGGAAGGCCGCAAAGCAGGCGGCGCGCTCGCGGGCGCGGATCAGCCATTGCTGCCAGGCGCACAGCCCGGCGGCGGCGGCTACGCCCAGGTAGTAGACCCAGTGCAGGCCGGCGCGGCTGCCGATCAGCACCAGGGCCAGGATCAGGGTCGCCATCAGCACGCCGAGGATCATGCGGTCGTCGTCGCCGAACAGGATGGCGGTAGATTTGGAGCCGGCGGCGATGTCCTCGTCGCGGTCGACCATGGCGTATTCGGTGTCGTAGACCGTCGCCCAGATCACGTTGGCCAGGAACAGCAGCCAGCACAGCGGCGGCAGCGCGTCGAACCAGCCCACGTTGGCGCCGCCGCCCTTGACCGCGGCGAAGGCCATGGGAATCGACCAGCCGAAGGCAGCGCCCAGCACGACCTGGGGCAGGTGGGTATGGCGCTTGGCGAAGGGATACAGCGTGGCCAGCGCCGCGCCGCCCAGGGACAGCAGTACGGTGCGGGTATTGGTCAGCAGTACCAGGCCGAAGGCCAGCAGCATCAGCACGCCGAACAGCACCAGCGCCGCCCGCGGCGTGACCCGGCCGGCGGCGATGGGCCGGCCGCGGGTGCGTTCGACCTGGGGATCCAGCCAGCGGTCGGCATAGTCGTTGATCACGCAGCCGGCCGCGCGCATCAGGAATACGCCGATGGTGAAGATGACCAGCAGGTGCGGCGGCGGGAAATCGCCCTGTGCCAGCCACAGCGCCCACCAGGTCGGCCACAGCAGCAGCAGCGCGCCGATGGGGCGGTCCATGCGCATCAGCACCAGGTAGTCGCGCGTGCTGTCGCGCCAGCCCTTGGGCAGCAGGCGCAGCAGGGCTTCCAGCACGCCGCGCGAGCGGGCCGAGGCATCGGCCGGATGCGCCGGCGGCGGCTGTTTGGCCGTTGCCTTGCCGCCGCGGCCCGGCGTGGCGGCTGGTTTCGCCCCGGCGGCTGCGGGCCTGGGCGCTGCGGCCGGGCTGCGCAGGAAGGCGGGGGGCGGCGAGGGCTCCTCCGCCTCGACCTTCTCGTGCGCAGCGGATGCAGCGGACATGGCGGGCGTTTCCGCAGCCGGCCGCGCGGAGGCCGCCTGCGGTGTAGCGCGTGCGGGTGTCGCCGTCTGCGCCGGCGTTGCCGTTGGCTTGGCCGGGACAGCGGGCGGGGCGGCTGTCTGCGGCGCTGCTGCGGCGGCAGCCGGAGGCGGTGCGGCGGCTGATGTGGCAACGGCACGCGGCGGCGCAACGGCGGACCGTGCGCCCGCTGCGGCTGGAGTGGCGTTAGAAGCCGGCGCTGTGGCCAGACCGGCGCTAGAAGCCGGCACTGCGGCGGAATGGACCGGCACGGCACCCGGCTGCGCCGAAGTGGCCGGTACCGCGGCCGCGGGCGCTGCAGCCGGCTTCGCCGCGGACGATGACGGCATAGCGCCTGGCGGCGGCGGGCGGGGGACCGGTCTTGCGGGAGCCGGCGACGGCGTTGCGGCAGGCAGAACCGGCGTCGCTGCTGGCGCCATCGGAGAGGCCGGCGAGGCGGCGGCAATCGGGGTCGCTGCCGATTTTGCGGGCGCTTGCAGCGCAGCGGCAGTCCGTTCGGGGGGCGGCGGCGGGTTCGCCGAAGCAGCGGCAGCCGGTTGTGCCGCCGTCGCAGCGGATCTTGTAGAAGCGGCCGGTTCGGTAGCGGATTGTGCAGGCGCGGCCGCTGGTGTTGCGGGACCGGCCGCAGCTGGCTGTCCAGCCATCGTCCCGGGTTTCGCAGCCGCCGCCTGTACTGTAGCGGGCTGTGCAGGCACTGCCGCTGGTCTTGCCGGCGAAGCGATATCTGGCGGCATCGCCGTTGCGGCAGCGGGTTGCACAGGGGCTGCTGCTGGTTTCGCCGGAGCGGCTGTGACGGCTGTCTGCGCCACGGGTGCAGCAGGCATGGCGGAAGGCGCGGCAGCGGGCGGTGCGGGCTGTGTGGTCGGCCTGGCTGTGGAAGCTGGCGGTGCCGTTGCCGGCGCGGCCGGCGTCGTTGCGGCCGGCGCGGAACTCGCCATTGGCGCGGCCATGTCCGCCGCGGGCATTGCCGGCGCGGCAGCCGGAGCTGTCGTCGCGGCAGCCGGTGTCTTTCCTGGGGCTGCGGTCATTTCCGCCGCAGCGGGCCTGGCCGTGGCGGTTCCGCTTTTCGGTGCGGTAGTCCTCGCCGTTGTACGCGGCGCCGGGACGGGTGCTGCCGGATCGGCGCCCGGGGCCGGCGGCGATGCAGGATTCGCCGCCGCCTTGGCGCGCGGCGTACGCGCGCGAGGCTTGGTCGTGGCGGCCTCAATGGCTGTTCCGGTACCGGCAGCCTCTGTCCCCGCGATTCCCGTTTTCGCGGGCGCCGCCGCGGCGGTCTCTGCCGTTGCGTCCGCCCTGGCCGCCGGCTTGCGCGGCGCGCGTGCACGGCTGGTGCCGCTTTCCGCCGCCGCGCCGGCATCGCCGTCCGGGCCGCCGCTGTCGGCGGGCGCCGGCTTGCGGCGGCTGCGGGAAGCGGAAGGCGGGGTTGCGGCCTGATCGTCGCCGGGCGCTTCGGGTTTCTTGCTCATTGCGCGAGTGTAGCCGGGCGGGCGCGATTGCGGACCCGCGCTGCGGCATCTTGTGCACAGTCTGCGAAGTGCAGCGCGGTATTGCGGCGGTGTGTGGAAGCGTGCGCAATTACAGCGTCAGGAGTGCTGCGGTGCCGGCGCTGCGGAGGAATGGACTGTCGCGGCAAGCGGCGAGGGCGTTTCCTGCACAAAGCGTACGCAACACATGCGACTGCACCAACACGAGGCGAAATACTCCCTCCCCCAAACGCGCGAACGCGCTTGGGGCAGAGGGCTCTAGTGCATCACGGCGAGAAGCTGTACGTCGCCGTCCCGTCCCCATTGTCCTTCAGCTCCGCCACGCCCTTGATGCCGTTGGCCCTGGCCACGCCGGCCTGGCCGGCGCGGGTGCGGAAGGTGAGCGGGGCCTTGAGCTTGAGCGGGGCGAAGCTGACCGGGCTGGGCTGGATGTCGCTGCGCTTGAGCTGCGGATGCCTGCGGATCCACTCGATCACCACGTCGCGGTTGGTCACTTCCTCGGACATGACGATGTTCTTGCCGTCCAGGCCGGGAATGTTGCCGCTGCCGCTGGCGCGGTAATTGTTGGTGGCGACGATGAAGGGCTGCTGCGGCTGCACCGGCTTGCCCTGGTATTCGAGCTTGACGATCTTCTCGCCGGACGCGCGGGTCAGGTCTATGGTGTAGTTCAGGTCGCCCTGGATCACATCGAAGTTGTAGGTCGGTACCTTGGTGTTGATCAGCGCCTGCGCCTCGGCCGCCTGCGGGTCGATGCGGTTGAAACGCTCGGCGGATTTTTCCAGCCAGCCCTTGAGCACAGCGCCGTCGATCTTCACCGCGGCGATGGTATTGGGATAGAGGTACAGATCGGCCGCGCTCTTGATCGTGATTTTGCCCGGCTTGACGTCGCTGTAATCCTCCGGCCCGGCGAAGCCGGCCTTGAATGCGGCAGCGGCGGAGAGCACCGGCACCCCGGCCAGGTCCGGCCGCTCGGCCTTGATCCATTCCTGGGTGAAGGCGCGCTGCGCGGCATTGACCACGCCCAGCGCGCTGACGTCGCCCTGGTCGGCGAAATACGTGCTCAGGTGGAAATCGCTCTGGCCTATCGCGGTCTCCACCCAGGCGATGGTGGCGCGGTGCTCGGCATCGACGATGCGGCCGATTTCCACATCCGGCGCGACGCAGTCGCCGCCCTTGGGGCAGATAGGCCGCACTTCGCTGTAGCTCTTGTCCTTGACTACCTGCCAGCGGCCGTCCTTGCGTTCCAGCGCCAGCTTGATGAGGCCCAGTCCCTTGCCCCAGAAGCTGCCCATGACCGCCGGCACGCCGCGCACCAGGCCGCGTTCGTTGTCCACCTCGGGCATGTTGTTGAAGCGCGACTTGGGATTGCTGGCGTTGGGAAAGGTGTCGTGGGAATGGCCCAGCATGATCGCGTCGATGCCGGCGATGCCGGCCAGATGCCAGTTGGCGTTCTCCATGTCGACGTTGTAGGGCGAAGGATTCAGCCCGCCGTGCGACACCGCCACGACCAGGTCGACTTTCTGCGCGCGCAGCTCCGGCAGATAGCGCTGGGCTGCCTCGACCACACCCATCACCGTGACCTTGCCTTCGAGATTGCGCTTGTCCCATTTCAGGATCGGCGGCGGCGCAAAGCCCAGCACGCCCACGCGCAGCGGCACGCTGAGCGCGCTGCCGTCGGGCGTATAGGCGGTGATGGTCTTCTCCACCACGTGCCAGGGCGCGTACAGCGGCTTGCCGTCGCGGGCGGAGAACACATTGCTGAGCACGAAGGGAAAGGACGGGCCGGTGCAGCGCGGCGTGGTCACGCCGTCGGCGTTCATGGGCGTGCCGGTGACCTGGGCCAGGTAGTCCAGGCCGTAGTTGAATTCGTGATTGCCTATGGCCGCGGCGTCGTAGCCCAGCGCATCCATGGCCTTGTACATGGCCAGCTTCTCGCCGCAGGGCAGGCGCTGGGCCAGGGCCTGGTAGTCCGACAGTGCGGTGCCCTGGATGGTGTCGCCATCGTCGAACAGGAAGCTGTTCGGGTTTTCCTTGCGCGCCTCGCGGATCAGGGTGGCGACGCGCTCGAAGCCCAGGGTCGGATCTATCACGCCCTTGAAGTAGTCGAAGCTCAGCACATTGGCGTGCAGGTCGGTGGTTTCCAGCAGGGCTACATCGGCGCGGGCGCCGTCCTGCAGGCTGGGACCTTTCTTCTGGCCGGCGGCGCAGGCGGTCAGGGCGAGGGCGAGACTGAGGGCGAGGACGGCACGGGACATGGGCGGCAGGGCTGAGGAAGTCGGGGCCGCACCTTAGCACCGGTGCGCGTCGGTCGCATGTCCAGGCCGGCCTGGTGCGGTCGCGGCGTCTGTCGCGGGGCCGATAGCGGGCGCAACCCGGCGCTGTCACACTCGCCGCCTATCGTTGCAATTCCTGCCGGAGAACGCCCCGTGAAACATCTGCGCCTGCTGCCCTGCCTGATCGCCTTCGGCCTCAGCGCCTGCGCCACCCGGCCCGAAGCGCCGGCGGCGGCCGGCACTTCGGCAAACCCGATCACGGTGCCGCAGATCACCCGGCCGCAGCAGGAAACCGCGCAGTGGTGGTTCACCGCCGGCGCGGCCGCGGCGCATGCCAATGTCGGCGCCACGCCGCCGCGGGCGAAGAATGTGATCGTCTTCCTCGGCGACGGCATGAGCATCACCACCATCGCCGCGGCGCATATCCTGGCCGGCCAGCGCCAGGGCAAGGACGGCGAAAGCACGCGCCTGGCTTTCGAGACCCTGCCTTACACCGCGCTGAGCCGCACCTACGAGACCGATTCGCAGACGCCGGATTCGGCCGGCACCATGACGGCCATCATGAGCGGGGTAAAGACCAAGGCCGGCTTCATCGGCGTCGGCCAGGGCGCGCTGCGCAGCGATTGCGCCTCCACCCGCGGCAACGAGCTGCTGAGCATGCTGGAGCTGGCCGAACTCGCCGGCATGGCCACCGGTGCGGTCACCACCACCAAGCTCACTCACGCCACGCCGGCGGCGACCTACGGCCACCTGCCCGAGCGCAACTGGGAAGCCGACGTCAACGTGAAGGAGTCGGAGAAGGGCGGCGATTGCGCCGACTTCGCCCGCCAGCTGATCGAAAACCCCTTTGGCGATGGCCTGGAAGTGGCCCTGGGCGGCGGCCGCGAGAACTTCATGCTGCCGACCCAGCGCGATCCGGAAGAGCCCGGCCGCCCCGGCAAGCGCCTGGACCAGCGCGACCTGGTCGCGCAGTGGAGCGCACGACCCGGTGCCGCCTATGTGTGGAACAAGGAACAATTTGACAAGGTGGATATTGGCGCTACACGCCACCTGCTCGGCCTGTTCGAACGCTCGCACATGAAGTTCGACCACGATCGGCAGAATCCGGCCGCCGAACCGGGCCGCGTCGCCGCCGACGAGCCCAGCCTGGCCGAGATGACGCGCACGGCGCTGAAGCTGCTGAAGAAGAATCCCAAGGGCTATTTCCTGATGGTCGAAGGCGGCCGCATCGACCACGCCCACCACGCCGGCAACGCCTACCGCGCGTTGACCGACACCATCGCCTTCGCCGATGCGGTGCAGGTCGCGCTGGACGATACCGATGCGGCCGACACCCTGATCGTGGTGACCGCGGACCATTCCCACACCATGACCTTCGCCGGCTATCCGCAGCGCGGCAATCCCATGATGGGCCTGGTCCACGGCGGCTCGGATTTCGAGGATTCCGGCGAATCGCTGGCGCTGGACCAGGGCCAGCAGCCCTATACCACGCTGGGCTATGCCAACGGCCCGGGCTATACCGGCGCCACCGACACCCAGCCCGAAGGGCCCAAGACCTTCCCGCACTACTACAAGAAGCTGCTGGGCGCGCCCAAGGGCCGGCCCGACCTGCGCAAGGTCGACACCACTGCGCCGGACTACATGCAGGAAGCCACCGTGCCCTTCATGGGCGAATCCCACGGCGGCGAAGACGTCGCCATCTTCGCCCGAGGCCCCGGCGCCCAGGCCTTCCACGGCGAACTGGAACAGAACGTCATCTTCCACATCATCGTACAGAGCGCGCCGCTGCTGCGCGCCAAACTCTGCGCCAGCGGTAGCTGCAATGCGGACAAGGTGCCGGTGAAGCTGCCGGATCGGGCCAGTTTGCTGGGGAAGTGAAGGGCGGGATCGGAGATCCGGGATCGGATCCGGGATTTCAGATTCGAGATTCGAGATTCGCCGTGACTGTGCGGCGAAACTTCGAATTTTTTGGCAAGCAGGAATTACCGAACTTCATTGAGCAAAGCGGAAACTCCCTCTCCCCCAAGCGAGCTTGGGGGAGAGCGCTGGTTCATACGCGATCCGGCTGCCCGGTGCTTGCTTTCCTTGCCCTGCCGCTCCCGCAGGAAGGCGTATCGCAGCAACGAGCGGCGGCACGATCCTGATCGTTCCCATGCAGGGCCAGCCGGTTTCACGGCTTGCGCGACTTTGCCGACGCCGCCTGCCCGGCCTCCGGCTCATACCGGTACCGCCCCGTCACCGTGTAGTCGAACAGCATGTCCTCCAGCTGCGTCCCGGCGCCGATGTTGTGCAGGATCAGCGGACGGCCGCCGCGGCGCTGGGCGGAGACGATGCCGATATGCGGCACGCCGGAAGGCAGCCGCCAGGTGACGATATCGCCGGGTGCGTAGATCGAGGCGTCGGTCTGGCTGATGGACAGGCGCTGGCCGTGGCGGGTGAAGAAGGCCGCCAGGTTGGGTACGCGGCGGTGGTCGATGTTGCGGTCGGTGGAGCGCAGGCCCCAAAGCTTGGGATAGGCCGCCCAGGCCGCGCGCATGTCCTCGTGCACGCGCTGCTGCAAGTCCACGCCCAGGGCGCGGTAGGCGCGTATCACCACATCGGTGCAGACGCCGCGCTCGGCCGGCACATCGCCGTTGGGATAGGGCAGGCGCACATAGGCCGGATCGTAGTAGCGTGTCACGCCGATCTGCCGGCGCGCCGCGGCGATGAAGTCGTCGGGGAAGGCCGCCGCTGCTTGCGCCGCAACCGGGGACGACCGTGGTTTTGCGGCAGCGTCCGTCGCGGCCGCCGGCGTCTGTGCCGTGGCCAGGCCGGCGCACAGGCTGAGGAACAGACCGGCCGGAAGAGGGGCGTGAAAGAACGGGAACGGATTCATGCGGGAAGCCCGGCCGAAAGGAGGACTGCGGATAGCGGGACCGCAGAGCGCCTGCTCGGCAGCAAAGGAGGGTGGGCCCGCAACAGGTCCAGGTGCGGACTGGCCGCTGCGGAAGCGCTTGCGGGAGCGGCAAGGGTCACGGCGAAAGCCCGCCCGGCAGCCCATGTCCCGCGCCGGCGGCGGCACAACGGGCGCCGCAGCGGGAACATCGCCCGCCTCCGCGTGGTATTGAGCACGGCGACACCCTCGCCGTCGCAAGGCGCCGGTAGATCAGCCGGTATCGCGAAGCGGCATCCAGTCAACGTCATCGCAGGAATTCCCTCATGTCGGATCTGCCCCGTTCGCGCGTGCGCCGCTTGCTGTGGCCGATCGTGCTGCTCGCAACATTGCCGCTGGCTGCCTGCGGTCGCGAGCCGGCCTTGCGCGACGGCGACATCATCTTCCATACCTCGCGCTCGGCCCAGAGCGCCACCATCCAGCGCGCGACGCATTCGCGCTACAGCCATATGGGCCTGGTGCTGCACAAGGACGGCAAGCCCTATGTGTTCGAGGCCGTATCTACGGTGAAGTTCACGCCGCTGGCGCAGTGGATCGCTCGCGGCGAGGGCGGCAGCTACGTGGTCAAGCGCTGGCGCGAGGCGCCGCAGCGGCTGGATGCCGCCGGTGCCGCGCGCCTGCGCCGGGAGGCGACGGCGTTGGCCGGCCGGCCCTACGATCTCGCCTTCGCCTGGTCGGATGCGCGCATCTATTGCTCCGAACTGGTGTGGAAGGCCTATCAGCGCGCGTTCGGCGTGCGCCTGGGCGAGACCCAGCGCCTGCGCGATTTCGATTTGACCGATGCCGCGGTCAAGGCCAAGTTGCACGAGCGCTACGGCCAGCAGATTCCGCTGGACGAGATCGTGATTTCCCCGGCGGCCATGTTCGATAGCGAATTGCTGCAGACCGTCGCTTCGGAATGAGCTGCGCGCGCGGCCGTGGCTTCTGCGCGGAAATCGCTGGGGCGTCGCTGAGAGAAACCGCATCGGAAAAAACCGGATAAGTCCGAAAACGCATCCGGTGGATCCGCCCGGTGCAATCGTCGCACCGGACGGACGCACCGGATGAAAGTCCCCGGGGCAGAAAGCCGCGCGCCGTCCCGCGCTTCCTGCGCAGGAAACCCGGCGCGCGGCGGGTTGCTCAGTCGGCGATGCGGGCGATCTGCGCGGGCTGTTCGCCCTTGATGCGCCGGGCCGCTTCGACCAGCTGCACGAATTCGGCGCGATAGCCGTCGCTGTCCTCGCCGCGGGCGGCGCGGGCCAGCGCGGCGATGCCGTTCAGGTCGAACTTGCCGAGATGGGAACCGCCGCGCAGCGAATCGGCGAAGGCCGCGACCGCCGCGGCGAAGCGCAGGCGTTCGCTCGCGCTTTGCTGCAGTTCGCTGCGGCGCAGCGGGCGTTCGATCAGGCGGCTGCTGTCCTGGTCCGGTTGCTTGTAGCGCAGCTTGACGAAGGCGATTTCCTCGGCGCTGACGGTATTGGCCGGCCTGGCGCCGCCGTAGCGCAGCGGATCGACCTGGCCGGCGTCGCCGGTCAGGGTCAGCTCGTACAGTGCGGTGACATCGTGGCCGGCGCCGATCTCGCCCGCGTCCACTTTGTCATTGTTGAAATCTTCGCGCCGCAGCTTGCGGTTCTCGTAGCCGATCAGGCGGTATTCGGCGACCGCGGCCGGGTTGAATTCCACCTGGATCTTGACGTCCTTGGCGATGGTGAACAGGGTCGATCCGGCCTCGGCCACCAGCACCTTGCGCGCTTCGGCCAGACTGTCGATATAGGCGTGGTTGCCGTTGCCGATGTCGGCCAGCTGCTCGGCCAGTTCCTCGTTGTAGTTGCCGGCACCGAAGCCCAGCGTGGTCAGCGCCACGCCGCTTTCGCGCTGGTGGGCAACCAGGGTCTTGAGCGCCTGAGTGTCGGTGGTGCCGACGTTGAAATCGCCGTCGGTGGCCAGCACCACGCGGTTGACGCCGTCCTTGATGAAGGCCTGCCGCGCCATGGCATAGGCCAGCTGTATGCCGGCGCCGCCGTTGGTGGAGCCGCCGGCGGCCAGGCCGTCCAGCGCTTCGAGTATGCGCTGGCGCTGGTTGCCCGGCGTCGGCGGCAGCACCAGGCCGGCGCTGCCGGCGTAGACCACCATGGAAACGCGGTCCTGCTCACGCAGCCCGGCGACCAGCTGCTTGAACGCATCGCGCAGCAGCGGCAGCTTGTCGGCGGAATTCATCGAGCCCGAGGTGTCGATCAGGAACACCAGGTTGGATGGCGGGACCTCGCTGCGCGGCAGTTCGTAGCCCTTGATGCCGACCAGCAGCAGCTTGCGCTGGGCGTTCCACGGCGCGGCGGCCAGTTCGGTGGTTACGCTGAAGGGCGTGTCGCGCGTCGCCGGCGGCGCGTAGCCGTAGTCGAAATAGTTGAGGAATTCCTCCGCGCGCACCGCGTCGGCCGGCGGCAGCTGGTTGGCATTGAGCATGCGGCGCACATTGGTATAGCTGCCGGTATCCACATCGATGGAAAAGGTGGAGACCGGGTTTTCCGCGGTCAGCTGCAGCGGGTTGTCATCGTGGTCCTGGTAACGCTCGGTATTGGCTTCCTGCTCCGGCGCGCGGGCGGTTTCGGCGGCCAGGGCGATGCCGGCGGGCGGCGGCGCGCCGGCGTAGTTGGCGGCGGCGGGTTTGGCCGGCGGCTGCACGGCCGATTTCAGACGATAGGCCAGCGCCTGCGGATCGGCGCGGCCGGCCTTGGCTTCGGACTTGTCGGCGCTCTTCTCCAGCGACGGCTTGGCGCGCAGATCGGCCGGAGCCGCGGTGGCGGCGGTGCGCGAGCCGGTCACCTGAATTTCATCGGCGCTGACCGCGGAAGCCGGCGGCGTCGCGGCGATCTGCTCCTGCGGCGCAGGCTCGGGCCGCGCGTGCGTGGCGGAGATCGGTTCCTTCTGTGCGCAGGCGGCGAGGGTCAGGGCGAGACTGATCGCAAAGCTCAGGCGGGTGCTGCGCATGGTCGTGCTCCGGGTTGAGGTGCGGGTACAACGCCGCCTCCTCGATGCCGGGGTTTTGCCTGCGCAGGAATTTTTCGGCGGCCCTGCAGGGCCGGGCAGGGTGCGGGGAACCGCCGCGACGGGCGATCCCCCGCGGGGGCATTACTGGCCGAAGCGGTAGGCCACGCTCATCGAGACGAAGTCGATATGGTCGAAGCGGCCGTTGCCGTCGTCGGTGAGTGCGAAGCGGTTGCCCACGTGCTGGTAGCGGTCCCAGTCCAGGCGCACATCCCACTGCGGGTTCACGCGCACGTTCAGGCCCAGGCCGAAGGTGGCCTTGGTATCGCTTTCGCTGTGGCTGTAGGTGTGCGGGCGGCCGCTGGCGGCGGTGCCGCTTTCGTCGTAGTCGGTCTTGGCGTTGTACAGGCCGGCGCGGACGATGCCGGAGACGTTGTCGGTGAAATCCAGCTCGCCGAACACGGTCGCGCTGGGGCCGCTGATGTTGTACAGGCCGTCGATGGTGGCGTTGGCATTGGTCAGCGGCACGCGCGAATGCAGCACGTAGTTGCTGTGCACCTCGCCCAGGTCGACCCAGGCGAATTCCACGCCCAGCCAGGGCAGGAAACGGTAGCCGCCGAAGATCTTCCAGGCCTGGTCGGTGTCGTCGCGCAGGTCGGCGGAAAGAAAATCGTAGCCGCTGTTGCCGCGGTAGGCGTCGCGGATCTGGCTGGGCAGGCTGTCGTCGTAGCGTGCCTGGCCTATGCCGCCGCCGACGTAGAAGCCTTCGCCGCCGGCCTGGGCCGTGCCGGCACAGGCGCAGATCAGGGTTGCGCCGAGCAGTTTCTTAAACATGTTGCTATCTCCAGAATGGTAATCGGTGTGGTTGCCGGCGCCCCTGCGCACCTGCCGGCCTTGCCGCGTCGCCGCCACCTCCCTGGGGCGACGGCAGCACGCTAGCACACGGCCTGGCCGGTCGCGTGAAGCGGCAGCGCGCAGCTCCGGCCGCGGCTGCCACGAAATTTGACCTGCCGCGCGGCAGTCGGGTGCGATCCGCGGCGGCACAATGGCTGCCGATGCAGGCCGCAGGCCGCACGGCGCAATCTCACGGGTGCGTCAGGATTGCGGCCTGCATCGCCCGGTCGCCGGGTCCGTCCTGGACCCGGCGTTTCCGTGCCGCGGCGGACCTCCCTGTCCACCGCGCCGGGCTGTCGGCCTTCCTGGCCTTTCCCATCGGTCACAACGGTGGGACGCGCTGGTCCGCGGATTCCCCCAAAGCGCACGCCATCGTGTCCGCGCCGCAGATGTTGTGCCGTCGCCGGCGGCCGTGTCCGATCCGCTGGCGTCCGGCGGCATTCCCGCGGCCGTTGCGCTGGCCGGTGCTTGATCCGCCCGCGCCCGGCCGCATCTTGGCGCAGCCACGGCAGGGCGAGCTGCCGCTTTGTTGCGCAGGACTGCCATGACTGTTTCCGCCCGCCAGCCCGTCTTGTTCCTGGGCCACGGTTCGCCCATGAACGCCATCGAGGACAACCGCTGGAGCCGCGCCCTGCGCGAACTCGGCACGCAACTGGTGCGCCCGCGCGCGGTGCTGGCCATATCCGCGCACTGGTTCGAGCCGGCGCCCAGCCGGCTGACCGCCCAGGCGCAGCCGCAGACCATCCACGATTTCGGCGGCTTCCCGGCCGAGCTGTTCGCCGTGCAATACCCGGCGCCCGGCGCGCCGGAACTGGCGGCGCAGATTGCCGCGGCCAGCGACGGCCGCCTGCGCACCACCCAGGAATGGGGCCTGGACCACGGCAGCTGGAGTGTGCTGCGCCACCTGTTCCCGGCTGCCGATGTGCCGGTGATCCAGCTCAGCATGGACAGCCGCCTGCCGCCGGCGGCGCACCTCGCCCTGGGCGCGCAGCTCGCGCCGCTGCGCGACCAGGGCGTGCTGATCCTGGGCAGCGGCAATATCGTGCACAACCTCGGCCATGCCTTCCGCGCCTGGCGCGCCGGCGATACGTCCACGCCGGCCTGGGCGCAGCGCTTCGATGCGGATATCGCCGCGGCGCTGCAGTCGGACCAGCCCGAAAAGACCGTGGCGCTGTTCCAGGGCAGCGACGCCGCCCTTTCGCATCCCAGCCCGGAACATTTCCTGCCGCTGCTGTACGCCGTCGGCGCGGCCGGCGCGCAGGATCAGGTCGATTTTCCGGTCACGGGCTTCGACATGGGTTCGCTGTCCATGCGCAGCGTGCGCTTTGCGCCGCTTCCTGCTTGAATCGCGGCACCGACCAATGAGCAGGATGCCGACATGGGCAAGGGGATACTGGGGGCCGTCGACGAGATCAAGGCCGCGCTGCAGCGGCACGACAAGCGCGCCCGCCCGGGCGGCCTGGACTGCGTCATCGCCGACAGCGTGGAGTTCCTCAATCCTGCACACTGGGATGCGCTGACCGCCGGCGCATCCTTCTTCATGCGCCGCGACTACCGGCGCCTGCTGGAAACCCATTCGCCGCAGGGCATGAGCCAGCGCTACGCCCTGGTCTACCGCAACGGCAAACCCATCGTCGCGCTGGCCGCGCAGGTGCTGGAAGTGCGCGGCCACCAGCTCGCCAACCTGCCCGAATCGCGCGTGCGCAAGAAGGCGCTGCAGCAGTTCCGCACGCGCATCCTGGTCTGCGGCAGCCTGGTCTCCAGCGGCTTCCACGGCCTGGCCTTCGCCGCGGACGAAGATCCGGCCCTGCTCTGGCACGGCGTGGCCGAAGCGCTGTACCGCATCCGCCGCGCCGACCGCCTGCACGGCCAGATCGATTACGTGATGATCAAGGACCTGGACGACGCGCGTAACGCCGCCGCCACGCCGCTGCGCGATTTCAGCTACCGGCCGCTGGCGACCGAACCGGAGATGGCGATGCCGGTGCGGCCGCAGTGGAAGGATTTCGCCGGCTATCTCGCCGATCTGAATTCCAACTACCGCAGCAAGGCCAAGAAGATCATCAAGCAGGTGCAGGACGCCGGCTACCGCGTCGAACGCAATGCCGATGCGGCCGCGCACGACGCGCGCCTGCACGAACTCTACAGCGCGGTGGAACAGCGCGCGTCCACGCGACTGTCGGCGCTGCCGCCGGGCTATTTCGGCGCGCTGGCGCAATTGGCCGGTGCGGAGAATTTCCGCTGCACGCTGATCCGCAACGACGAGCACATCGCCGGCTTCATGAGCACGATCAAGGACGGTTCCCGCGCGCTGGGCTATTACGTGGGACTGGATTACGCCGTCAACGCGACCGTGCCCTTGTACCTGCGCTTGCTGCAAAGCCTGATCGAGGATGCGATCGAGCTGGGCTGCAGCGAACTCAGTTTCGGCCGCACCGCGGCCGAGCCCAAGGCGTCGCTGGGCGCGGTCGCGCATTCCAGCCATGTGTGGCTGCGCCATCGCCTGCCTGCGGTGAATGCCCTGGTGCGCGAGATATTCACGCGCGTGGAACCGGAGGAAGTGCCGCAGCGCAAGCCGTTCAAGGAAGCCTGAGCGCCGCGGCGGGCCGCCGCGCGATGCCGTATCCGGCTGCGGCGCGACTGCCGCATTGAGGCGGAGGACGGCCGCGCGGCGCAGCCCGCCTTCCTGCCGCTGCGCGCCTGCCCGCCGGCGGCTGCGGCACGATGTCACGCTGCCTGCCGCCCGCGGCGGCGCGTGCTAGCGTGTGGCGGCATCGTCGCGATGCGCCCCGGGTGATGCGATGAATACCTGGCTGCTTGCTGCAACCGTGCTGGCCGTCGTGGTCGGCCTGATCCACTCGCTGCTGGGCGAAGTGCTGATCTTCCGGCGCCAGCCGCGCGACGCCGCCGGCCGGCGCCGGCTGCAGCGGCCGTTCGACATACTCTGGGCGTGCTGGCATATCGCGACCGTGTTTGGTCTCGCGCTGGCGGCGCTGCTGTGGCAGCTGGCCGCGATGCCGGAACCGCTCGCGCTGCGCGGTTTCCTGCTGAATGTGGTCGCCATCGCCTATGCGGTCAGCGCCCTGCTGGTGCTGTTCGGCACGCGCGGCCGGCATCCGGGCTGGGCCGGATTGGGCGGCGTGGCGGTGCTGGTCATGCTGGCCTGACGGATGGGCTGCGGCGCCGCTGCAACGCGGGCGATATCCCGGGCACTGGCCAGAACGATGAGCAGGCGATCCTGCCGCAGTGCCCGGGCCACGACGCGCGCAGGACGCCGGCTGCCGGCAGCGCGGAAATGCCTCAGCGCCGCGTGAACTGCGGCGAGGTCTCGCCGCGCTCGCAATGCGCGATCAGGCTGTCCAGGCGGCGCTCGCGCGTCGACTCCTGCTTGGCGCCGCTCACCCAGTTGCAGCAGGCGCGCCGGTAGGAGGCGTTCTGCGCGTCAAAGAACGCGGCGGCGGCGGGATGCTGGTCCAGGCGTGCACGCTGCGCCGGTTCCAGCGCTTCGCGCCGCACTTCGTAGGAATACACGGCGGTCTTCTCCGCGCGCCGCGCGGCGAAGGCGGCGCGGCCGGCGGGCTGCACCAGACCGGCCTTTTCCAGTTCGCCCATGCGGCGGATATTCACCGTGCTCCAGATGCTGCCCGGCTTGCGCGGCGTGAAGCGGATGCGATAGCGCTGTTCGTCCACGCGCTGGCGGCGGCCGTCTATCCAGCCGTAGCACAGGGCCTGGTCCACCGATTGCGGCCAGGTCATGCTGGGCTCGCCGGTGCCGGCCTTGTGATAGCCGACCCACAGCTCTGTCGCGCTGGCGTGATGGCGCTGCAGCCAGCGGCGGAATTCGTCCGGCGTACGGAAATATTCGGCATCCATGGTGCTGGTCCGGCGAAGCATGCGGCGAGTATGCGATCTGCCGCGGGCAGCGGCCAGCGGGCGGATGCCGCTAGCAAAAACTTGCAGTCGGCGTTCCGCTGACGACGGACGCGAGTCGCCAGAGGCCCGGCGCCAGTGGCGAAAAAGGCCGCGACGCCAGCGCCATCGCCCGCGCGCTGTCAGCACCACGCCCGAAATTGCCCCGCCGCCGCCGCCATCGCCACCGGGGGCGCGCGCACTGTGCAGGCTGTTTCCTCCGGAGCCCGCCATGTCCCTGCTCAAGCCCGCCGCGCGTCCGCTGCGCAGCACCGATTTCGCCTGGTCGCAACTGCTGCCCGCCGGCTACGATGCCGCGCTGCTGCATATCCTGCGCACCACGGCCCTGGTCGAATCCCGCGCCGACCAGTACGCCGACTATCTGCGCGCCGTTTTCGCCGCACGCGGCAGCGAGTGGCGCGCGGCCATTGACGGCTGGAACCGCGAAGAACGCGAACACGGCGTGGTGCTGCGCCGCCTGTGCGAAGCCGCCGACGGCGAATTCGGCTTCGACGCGGCGCTGAAGGCCTATCTTGACGGTGTGGACTATCACGCCTGCGACGGCATTTCGGTGCGCGGCTCCATCGCCGGCGAGCTGGTTGCGCGCTGCGTGGTCGAAGCCCTGGCCAGCACTTTCTACCGCGTGCTGCGCGACCGTTGCGCCGACCCGCTGGGCCGCGCCGTACTGCATGCCCTGTCCCAGGACGAGGCGCGCCACTACGGCATGTTTCACGCCATGCTGCAGGCAGAGCGGGCGCGTACGCCGCTGAGCCTGTGGCAGCGCCTGCGCGTAGGACTGGGCCGCATGCTGGAACTCAGCGACGACCAGATCATGTTCGCCTCCTGGCTGGTCGATGCGGACTCGGCCCCGCGCTACGCCTGTCACGCCGCCGCGCGGCGCTACAACGCGGACCTGTATCCGCACTACCGATTTGCGCATCTGCATTACGCGGCCCGGCTGCTCTGTCCCGCACTGTTCGGCCTGCGTCACGATGGCCTGAGCCGCGTGTTCGCCGCCGGGCTGTGGCTGGGCGTGCGTGCGCGTGCGCTGCTGTCGGCGTTGCGTCCGCCCCGGCGTGAAATGCAGGAGGCGGCGTGGCGCGACCGGCTGCGTATGCCGTAATGCAACGACGCGCCATCCGTTCCCGTCGCGGACAGGCGAGCCTGACTCCGGCGATGAGGACAGCCGGCCGCTGCGGGCAGGCGCTGCCCGGTCGCGGCGTCTAGTGCTGCCGCACGGCGGAGTCCCGCCACAACCAGCGGAACAGCGCGCCCATCTCGGCTGCCTGCGCCGCCGCATCGCACAGCCTGCGGCGAACCTCCGAGCGCAATTGCGTGCGTGTGGCGCGCAGTTCATCCACGTGCTGTGCCATAGCCACGGCCTGCGCCACATAGCCGGCAATGTCCGGCGCCACCCATGCGGCGCGCCCCAGCCGCTGCAACAGGCTTGCGCTCTGGCGGCTCACGAAGCTGCTGCCCGGCAAGGTGATTACCGCGGCGCCCATCCACAGCGCATCCGCTGTGGTGGTGCAGCCGGAGAACGGGAATGGATCCAGCGCAATATCGGCGTGCCGGTAGGCGGCGAGCAGATCGGCGTAGCTGCGCTTGGCGTGGAGCCGCAGGCGTTGCGCGTCTATGCCGCGCCGGGAAAAGCGTTCGACGGTGTGCGCGCGTACCTGCGCATCGCCCAGCAATCCGGCGCCGAGTTCCAGCCGGGCATCGGGCACACGCCGCAGGATTTCGGCCCAGGCATCAAGCACGCCGTCGTTGAGTTTGGCCAGACGGTTGAACGAAACGAATACGGGCGCGTCCGCGGCGCTGCCGGCGTGATCCGGCAGCGGCGCCTGCGCCGGCGGGCTGTAGCAGAAGCGTCCGCTGTGCAGCCGGTGCAGCGTTTCCACATAGCGCTGGGGCGAATCTGCAGGTGTCAGCCATTCGTCGCTGATCCAGCCGTCCATGGCTGCCAGGCCCGTGGTGTTGAAATAGTCCAGCCAGCACAGCTGCACCGGCGCCACGCGCTGGGCGAGCACGCGCAGGCGGTTGCCGAAGGAATGGCCGGCGAGATCGACGGCGATGTCGAACTGCTGTTCGCGCAGCCGCTGCAGCAGGCTTTCGTCATCGAGGCCGCGCGCATCCAGCCAGGTGTCGGCCATTGCGCGGAAGCCGGCGGTCGCCTCGTCTGCGGCGCCGCTCAGCGAAACCAGGACGTGCTGGAAATTTTCCCGGTCGAAGGCGGCGAGTGTGTCCGTCAGGAAACTGGTCACCGGGCCGGCGTTGAACCGCGGCGAGATCCAGCCTATGCGCAGGCGGCGCCCGGCATCGGCGCTTTGCGTGCGCACGAAAGCCGTGCCGAACGGCGGTGCGTAGCGGCGGATCCAGTCCGTATGCGCAGCGAACAGGCTGGTGGTGTCCTGCGCCGGATCGTAGTGCGAAAGAATCAGACGG
Source organism: Tahibacter harae (assembly GCF_024437735.1). GTDB lineage: Bacteria > Pseudomonadota > Gammaproteobacteria > Xanthomonadales > Rhodanobacteraceae > Tahibacter > Tahibacter harae. The sequence continues at coordinate 76,603 of NZ_JANFQO010000011.1, forward strand.
CGGTTGGCCGACTCCGCGCCGAAATCGCTGCGTGCCTGCAGCGTGGCGTACAAGGCCAGCCCCGCTTCCACGTCGCCGCGGTCGATCAGGCTGACGGCGCGCATTTCCTGCGGCTCCAGCGCGTCCGGCCGCAGGGCGTGCGCTGCTTCGCTCCAGGCCAGCGCCTCGCTGGAGCGGCTGCGCTGGTGCAGCAGGCGCGCGATACGGACCAGCCGTTCGTAGCCGGGACGGGCCGGCTGCGGAAACCTGTGCAGCAATGCCAGCGCCTGATCCAGCGCGCCGCTGGCGAGGAAATCGTCGACAGCATCCAGTGCGGCGGCATCATCGGGAAATCCCGCGGCCGATGCCGTTTCCAGCGCCTGTTCATCCTGTCCCTGCTGCAACAGGACCTGGATCAGCAATCGCCGCGCCGGTGCGAAATCCGCCCGCAGCGCCAGCGCCGAGCGCAGCGCCGCGGCGCTCTGCGCCAGCCGCTTTTGCTGTTGCAGCGCGGTGCCCAGGCACAGCCACACTTGCGGCCTGTCGCCGCTGTCCGCGAGCAGCTGACGCGCCAGGGCTTCCGCCGCCTCCGGTGGGCCGAGCTGCGCCAGCAGCGTGGCTTTGAGTTCGCCCATCGCCGGATTGGCCGGTTCCAGCCGCAGGGCCTGGTCGATCTCTGCGAGCGCCGCGCGCGAAGCGCCCGACTGGTGCAGCAGCAGCGCCAGCAGAAAGCGCGGCAGCGGCAGATCCGCTGCCTGCGCGGTCAGCTGGCGCAGAAGCGCGACGGCTTCCGGCAGCTTGCCTGTTTGCGCAAGCTGCAGGGCGTGCTGGATTCGCTGTTCGGGGGAAACCATCGGCAGATGTGGCAGTCCATGCGGCTACAAGGTGTGCTCGGCGCGGAGACTAGCATCCGGGTGACCGGACCCTGCTGTGGTGCCGGCATCCGCACCGCGGCGAATGCGGGCAAGCCCCAGGCAAATCATGGCGGATCTGCGCGGCTGCGCTACCTGGCGGCGTCCCCCCTTGTCCGGTGCCGCGGCGCAAGCCGTGCGTCGGATCAGCCGGCGGCCTGGCTTGACAGGTGCCGCGGGGCCAACCACCATCCGGCGCGCGCTTTCCCAATCCCGCGTACTCCGTACGCCGGGCGCAGCGACCATCTGCTTCAGCACCTCATGAAAACCAGCGTCTCCATCGCTGTCGGTCTGCTGGTTTCCTACCTGGCCCTCATCTGGGCCGTGGGGCATCTCGATACCGTCTCCGGCGCCCTGTGCAGTGCGGATTTCACGCTTCCCGCCATGGCCTGCCGTTTTGGCGGTCTTGGCATCACGCTGCTGCTGGTGCCGCTGTCCGGCCTGATCGCATTCCTGCTTGTCCGGGGCGCGATGGCGAAGTGACATAGCGGTCCGGCATATACCGGCCTGCGTGAACTGTGGCATCCCGCGTCAGCCGCAAGCCTTCCTCGCTACGTGACCGTCAGCGGCGCGCAGCCGGGTCGTCGCCCTGCCGTACGCGCTGATATGGCTGCACCACTGCCCGAAGCCGCTGTTTCTGCGGGGCATCCGCGCATCGCAGGCGGCTGTTCAGCTCACGGCCGCCGAACGGCTGGCGTAGTTTCACTAGGTGCTGCGTGACCGCACACGCAGGTGCCAGGCGGTGGCGGCCGGTCCTGAAAGAGGCCCGCCTGAAGCAGGCGTATCCACTGGTCTTGCAGCGGCCTGCCCGGGTCTGGTCCGTAGGCGCGGCGGGTCGCCTCGGACCCGGCGAATTGATCGGAGGCCAACGATTCCTGCGGACTGGATCAGTGCGCTGCAGTCGTTGCCGGCTCCAGCGCCGTTGGTCCCGACGGCTGTATTTCCCGCTGCTCTTTCAACGCCACGAAGGCGCTGCCGCGCGGCTACTGCTCGAATCCGTCGACGAAAATCGTATCCAGATCCGGATCCAGACTGATTTTCCATGCCCCGCCGCCGTACAGCCCAGCCACCAGCACGTGCGGATTCGCCGCGATCTCCAGATCCAGCACCACGCTGGCCCGCGGCATGCCCAGCGTCATCGGCGCGAAAGTGGCGCCGCCGTCGGTGCTCTCGTACACGCCGATATCGGTGCCTACGAATACGCGCAGCGGATTGGCGGTATCGACGATGACGCTGTTGGCCGTTACGCCGGGCAGGCCGCTGCCGACAGGTGTCCAGCTGGCTCCGGCGTTGGTGGATTTGTACAGTTTGGTATTGGTGAAGGTGCTGACGGTGACATAGACGGTGCTGGCGTTGCCGTGCTCGGTGGCGATATCGGTGATGCGTGCACCGTTCAGGCCGGCGCTGATGTCGGTCCAGTCCGGGCCGCCGGGCAGGGCGTTGCTGGTGGTATAGACCTTGCCACCGGTGGTGCCTGCGTACAGGCGCAGCGGTGCGGTGCCGCTGGGGTCGGGATCGCTGAAAACGGCGACGGGCGAGGCGAAGGCGCTGCCGGTGCTGCTCCAGCTCGAACCCGTCACCGGCATGCGGAATACGGAATTGCCACCGACGAAGACGTAGCCCTTGGTCACGGTCATCGCCGTCACCCACTGGTAGCCGCCGGCGACGAGGCCGGACGTGCTCACGCTGCTGTAGCTGATGGCGCCGCCGTAGAGGCCGGCGTAGTTGCTGCTGCGCGAGATGTTGGGCAGGTCCGACGAGGGATAGCTGGTCTGGAACGTGTAGCGGCCGTTGTTGGCGCCGTCGTCGGGCGCGGACAGGTTCATGAAGCCGTCGCCTGTGGTGCGCGTGAGGAACCATACGTTGCTGGTGGAGCGCGCCAGCGAGGAATTGTCCTGTGCGCCGCCGAGCATGCGGTCGGGATCGCGACGATCGAGCGCGATATCGTAGAACTGGGTCAGCGTCAGGCCGTCGTTGCGGTGGGTGAAGGTGGCGCCGCCGTCGTTGCTGCGCCACAGGCCGCCGTCGGAGCCTATCCACAGCCGTGTGGAGCTGTTGCGCGAGAAGTACACGTGGTGAATGTCCTGGTGCACGCTCTGCGTGCTGCCCCAGGTCGTGGTCATGGCGGTGCGCGTGGCGCCGCTGTCGCTGGACAGGTACGGGCGGATCGCGCCGACCATGATGCGGCTGGGGTTGGCGGGATCCACGTCGATGGTCAGGTTGTAGCTGCACTGGCCGTCGCAGGCGCCGGTGGCCATGGAGGCCCAGGTCGCGCCGCCGTCGCTGGTCTTGTCGATGGCGCCGCCGGATGTGTACATGTAGACGATGTTGCTGTTGCTGTCGGCCGTGGCGAGGCGGATCTTGGCCGAGGTGTTGGCGCGGGAAGTGGCCCAGGTGACGCCGCCGTCGGTGGACTTGAGCACGCCGACGCCGTTGACCGCGGCCCAGGCGATGTTGCCGTCGTTGCGGTCGAAGCGCACATCCATGCTGCGGCCGCTGCTGACTACGCGGGTCCAGTTCAGGCCGTTGTCGGTGGTGCGGTAGATGCCGCTGGTGGCGGTGACGCTGCCGTTGACGCACTGGCCGGCACCGGCGACGAGCAGGGTCTGCGGCTGGCCGGGGCGCCGTGCGATGGCGTTGATGGTGCTGAGCTTGAGCGTGTTGGCGCCGCTGCCGTTGCGCGGCTGGAAAGTCAGGCCCGCGTCGGTGGAGCGATACAGGCCGCTGCCGAAATAGTCGTAGCAGCCGGAAGCGAAATCACCGGTGCCCACCCACAGTTCATCCGCGGCCGGCGTGGCGCCGTTGACCAGCAGCAGCGCGCCTATGGCCTGCGAATCCAGCTCGTCGGAGAGGCGCAGCCAGCTGTCGCCGCCGTCCACCGTCTTCCACAGGCCGCCGGAGGCGCTGCCCAGGTACTGGATGTTGTCGTCGCCGCTGCGCACGGCGAAGGAGAGGATGCGGCCGGACACCTTGCCGAAGGTCCAGCCGGTCATGGTCATGGGGCTGGGACCCATGGACTGCCAGCGCGGCGCGACGGTGAGGTATTGCGGCGTTCGCCGCGCCAGCACTTCCTGCTGCTGCACCAGGGCTTCGCTGCGGTAGAGCGCGGCATCGGGCTCGTGTTCGAGATTGCGCACTTCGTTGAACCAGCGGCGGCGTTTTTCCTGCTGCAGCGATTCGCCGAAGGTCTTGTCGCCGGGGATCAGCGGGCCTTGCCCCTGCGCCGATGCCAGCACGGGCAGGGCAAGGAGCAGCAGGGCGGAAATCAGCAGGGTTCTGGGCATCGTCGCGGTTCCGGTGGCAGTGACGCGACCGTGGCGGCGCGGTGCCGCGCGCGGTTTCCCGGTCGCTTGCGGACCATAACCGCTATGTCGACTCAGTCAATCCGGGTGCGGCGATTTTTGTACCAATGCGCCGGCGATCCGGGGTTTTCCGTGCAATCGGGGCGCGTGGGGGCCGGCGAGGCGCGTACGGCCCGGGGTTTGCCCGGGATTGCGGTTTTGGGGCGTGGGTTGCGGGTGGTCCGTGGATTCGGTGTCGTATGGATCTGGTTGGATTTGGGACACCCACTTACCGGCTTGATTTGGGACGGCTTGATTTGGGACACCCATTTGTCGGGCTGGATTCGGGGACACCCACCTATCGCCGATCCAGGTTTCGGGCCATCCGGAAATTCCCGCGCACCGCGCCGCGGCGTCGATGTCCTGGCACGAACGGCTTCGGGACGCGGACGGTTGGATTTGGGACACCCACTTACCGGCTTGATTTGGGACACCCACTTACCGGATTGATTTGGGACGGCTTGATTTGGGACACCCATTTGTCGGGCTGGGTTCGGGGACACCCACCTATCGCCGATCCAGGTTTCGGGCCATCCAGAAATTCCCGCGCCGCGCCGCGGCATCGCTGTCCTGGCACGAACGGCTTCGGGACGCCCGGAAATCCCCCCGCCCTGCGGCGGAGCGGTTCGAGGCAAGGAATACCGGCCCAGATCGCCGGTCCCGCGGTCCGCCGCGGGCAAAGCCCGGGCCATAGTCGGCGCAACGGCACTTCGCCGGTATCGCGCCGGCGCGGAGGCGCGGTCGGTGCAGCCGCTTCCACGAGGCAGCGCGGCCGCGGCCACCCGCCGCAGCCGCGTTTCGCTTCCCATGCGATGATTGCTTCCCAACGCCAGCACCGCCCCCCCCAGGGCCGGCCGGCCGCTCAACTTTCACCCAAGACCGCCGCCACGCCGCGCTGAACCCGCGCCGCGGCGGCCGCCGGACCGCATCGCCCCATGACGCTGCCATCCCAGGAATACCACCGAACCGCCTCCATCGACCGTGCCGACTGGCGCCTGACCGTCGCGCCGATGATGGACTGGACAGACCGGCATTGCCGCTACTTCCACCGCCTGCTGTCGCCGCACGCGCGCCTCTATACCGAGATGGTCACCTCGGCCGCGCTGGTGCACGGCAACCGCACGCACCTGTTGCGGCACAGCGCGTTCGAGCAGCCGGTGGCCTTGCAGCTGGGCGGGTCGGAGCCGGCCGAGCTGGCCCGGGCGGCGCGCTTTGGCGAGGACGCGGGCTATGTGGAGATCAACCTCAACGTCGGCTGTCCTTCCGACCGCGTGCAGTCGGGGCGCTTCGGCGCCTGCCTGATGCGCGAGCCGGCGCTGGTGGCCGACTGCGTCGCGGCGATGCGGGCGGCGGTGAAGATTCCGGTGACGGTGAAATGCCGTATCGGCGTTGACGAGCAGGACGATTACGCCGGCCTGCAGCAGTTCACCGGGCTGATGGTCGCGGCCGGTGTGCAGGTGCTGATCGTGCACGCGCGCAAGGCTTGGCTGCAGGGGCTCTCGCCGAAGGAAAACCGCGAAATACCGCCGCTCAACTACGAGCGTGTGTACCAGTTGAAAAAGGAATTTCCGCACCTTTGCGTGGTGATCAACGGCGGCATCACCACGGTGGAGGCGGTGAAGGCGCACCTGCAACAGGTCGATGGCGTGATGCTGGGCCGCGCGGCCTATCACGATCCGTACGTACTGGCCCGGGTGGAGCACGCGCTGTACGGTGTGGAACCGCCGGATCGCGACGCGGTGCTGCAGCGGCTGCTGCCCTATGTCGAGGCCGAGCTGGCCCAGGGCACCGCGCTCAAGCACATCACGCGGCACCTGCTGGGGCTGTACCAGGGGCTGCCGGGCGCGCGCGGTTTCCGCCGCGTGCTGAGCGAACAGGCGCACCGCAGCGATGCGGGTATCGCGGTGATCCAGGCCGCCCTGCAGCAGCGCCATGCGCCGCCGGCGGCTGCCTGAGTCGCTGGTTTTCGCCGGCGCCGCGCTGCTGACGGCGGCGCTGGCCGCCGCGTCCGTCGCCGCCGCGGCCCGGTCCGGACAGGCATCGGTGGCGCAGCCGGCAGCGCCGGCGCACGAGGTTTCCTCGACCCTGCCGCAACGTGCGGTCAACCCGTCCGCCGGTGCGAATGCGCCGTCGCCGGCCGCGGCCGCGCCTGATGCCGCGCCTCCATCGCCGATCGTGCGGATCCGCGTCGCCGGCCCCGCGCCGGAAAAGCGCGCCGACCTGGAATGGGCCGCGCTGCGCCGCTACAGCACCGCCGACGGCCTGCCGCAGAACACGGCGCATGCGCTGGCGCAGGACCAGGCCGGCTATGTCTACGCCGGCACCGAGGACGGCCTGGCCCAGTTCGACGGCCGGCGCTGGCGCCGCATCGACCTGCCCGAGCGCGCCGGCGTGCGGCCTTACGTCAACCATCTCGCGGCCAGCGCCGACGGCGCGCTGTGGATAGGCACGGACAGCATAGGCCTGTGGCGGCGCGCCACGGACGGGCGCGTAGCGCCGGTTTCCGGCATCGCGCCGGACCTGGCGCTGGAAGCCCTGCTGCCGCGCGATGCGCAAAGCGTCTACGCGGGCACGCCGCGCGGCGTCTATCGCTGTGCCGAGGGCGGCTGCGAAGTAATTGCCGCGACGCAATCGCTGCAGGTCGCGGTGATGCTGGCTGGCACCGGGCCGCAGGGGCCGGCGCTGTGGATAGGTACGAACGAGGACGGCCTGTACCGCCTCGACAGGCCGGATTCCGCCGCGCCGGAACTGGCCGGCTGGCACCTGGGCAAGCGCGACGGCCTGCCCAACGACGCCATCCGCGGCCTGGCCTTCTGGGGCGGGGCGGACGGGCGCGATCTGTGGATAGGCACGGGCCGCGGCCTGGCGCGGCTTTCTGCAGAAAAACTTGTTGTATACGACGCGGCATCCGGGTTTCCCGAAGGCACCGCGGCGCCGCTGCTGCCGGCGCGGGATCGCGACGGCCGTCCGCTGCTGCGCGTGGCCCTGGCCCGCGCCGGCCTGGCCGAGCTGCGCGAGGACGGCAGCGTGCAGCTGGTCACGCGCGCCGAGGGCCTGCCCGAGGACGGCGTACGCAGCCTGCTGGAGACCGGCGACTCCCCGCAGCACCGCATTCTGTGGATCGGCACCACGTCCTCCGGTGTGGCGCGGCGCGAGCCCGGCCACTGGGCTGCGCTGGACGAACGCCACGGCCTGCCGCATCGCGTGGTGTTCGGCGTGGGCCGGGCGCGTTTTCCCGACGACGAGACCGAATCGCCGTGGATAGGCACGGTGGAAGGCCCGGCACGCTGGAAGGACGGCCGCTGGCAGCGTTTCCTGCCCGAGCTGCTTCCGCGCAGCACCGTGTTCGCCATGCTGCGCGACGGCGCCGCGCTGTGGCTGGCCACGAGCAACGGCCTGCTCGGGCTGGAGCGCGGCAAGCTGGTGCAGTACAGCGTCGACAACAGCGCGCTGCCGGGCCTGACCGTGCTGGACATCGCGGCCGAAGCCGAAGCCGCCGGTTCGCGCCTGTGGATCGCGACGCGGCACGGCCTGGCCAGCCTGCGCGATGGAAAAATCACGCCGGAAACCCTGCCGCTGGGCGATGGCGGGCCTACCGTGCGCAAGCTGCTGCTGGCGCCGGCGCTGGATGCGAGGCCGCGGCTGTGGGTGGCGACCTCCGCCGGCCTGGCCTGGCGCGGCGACGACGGCTGGCAGTTGCCGCCGGCGCACTGCCTGCCGCATCAGGAACTGCTGGACATGCAGCTGCAGCGCGGCGCCGACGGCCGCAGCGCGCTGTGGGTGGCCAGCCGCGCCGGCGTGGTGCGGCTGGACCTGGGCGGCGGCCTGCGCTGCACCGGCCTGCCGGCCTCGGCGCGGCCGCCGGGGCAGATCTACCAGCAGGCGCTGGACCAGTCCGGCCGGCTCTACGTGTTCGGCTCCAACGGCGTGACGCGCTACACCTTTGCCGATCCCTGGGCCGCTGAGCTGGTGGTCGCCGAAACCCGCCAGTTCGGCATCGAGGACGGCCTGCCCGGGCTGGAGTTCAACCGCGCCAGCTATGTCGACGCGCGCGGCCGCATCTGGGCCGGCGGCGTGGACGGGCTGGCCCTGTACGACCCGGCGCAGGAATCAGCCGCGGGGCCGGCCTCGCCGCTGCGCCTGCGCGAGGCCGCGACCGAGCGCGGCACGCCGCTGGCGCCGGGCGCGGTGCTGGCCGCCGGCGACGATTCGGTGCGCGCCGAAGTCGCCCTGCTGGCCTACGAGCGGCCGCAGGAAATCCGCTACTGCGCCGAACTGCTGGGTTTGCGTGAGCACAGCGCGGAATGGAGCAGCGGTTCGCGCTTCCAGTTCAGCCGCCTGCCGCCGGGCGATTACGTGCTGCGCCTGCGCGCGCGCGATGCCTTCGCGGTCGAGGCGGCGCCGATAGAGATACCGTTCCGCCTGCGCGCGCCCTGGTGGCAGACCCCGGCGGCGCTGGCCGGCTTCGGCCTGGCCCTGCTGCTGGCCGGCGTGGCGTCCGGGCGCTGGCGCACGGCGGCGCTGGCGCGGCGCGCGCAGCGCCTGCAGCAGGAGGTCGCCGTGCGCACGCGCGAACTGGCCGACGCCAACCGGCGCCTGGAACATGCCTCGCTGACCGATCCGCTCACCGGCCTGTGGAACCGGCGCCATTTCGCACTGGAAATGCCGGCCGAGGTCGCCCGCGCCCTGCGCCGGGCCGAGGACGGCGATGGCGACACCGTGCTCGGCCTGCTGCTGGTGGACTGCGATCACTTCAAGCGCATCAACGACACCCTGGGCCATGCGGTCGGCGACGCGGTACTGGTTGAGATCGCCGCGCGCCTGCGCAACCAGGCGCGCGATGGCGACGTACTGCTGCGCTGGGGCGGCGAGGAATTCCTGCTGGTGCTGCGCGACACCACGCGCGGCGGCCTGGCCGCGGCGGCCCAGCGCGTGCTGGGCTGCATCGCCGAGCGGCCGTTCGTGTTCAGCGAATCGCCGCTGCAGGTGACCTGCTCGCTGGGCGTGTGCGCCTTCCCCTTCGATGCGGCCGCGCCCGACCGGCACAGCCTGGATGCCTGCCTGCGCCTGGCCGACGCGGCGCTGTACCGCGCCAAGCACCAGGGCCGCGACCGCGCCGTGCTGGTCGAGGCGGGCGGAAACGACGGGCCGCTCTGGCGCGAAGTGCGCCGTTCCGCGACGATTGCCGATTCCTGAGCGCCGCCGGAGCCGCCCGTGATCACCCGTTCCATCGCCGAATTCCAGCAGGCGTTCGCGCGCCTGGCGCCGCGCGCGCCGGCCTGTGCGCGGGCCGCCTTCCTGATTACGCCGCTGGGCTTCCGCCTGGCCGAGCAGTCGGCCAGCGACAACCGCTACATGGCCATGGACCAGGGTGTGGATGCGAACGCGGCGCTGGCCGAACACGCCGGGCTGGCGCGCCGGATCAGCGCGGTGCTGCCGACGGTGTGCTTTCCCGGCGATGCGGCCACGCCGGACGCGGTCTTCCCCAACAACGTGTTCGCCACCGCGCCCGGCCGCAGCATCATCGGCCGCATGCGCCATCCCGTGCGCCAGCGCGAGGCGCAGCGGCCGGATATCCGCGGCTTCTTCCGCGGCGTGGCCGGATATGAAGAAATTGATTTGTCCACCCTCGACGGCGTGGCCGAACTCACCGGCAGCCTGGTGATAGACCGCGCCCGCGGCATCGGCTACTGCGGCCTCGGCGAACGCTGCGACGCCGCCGGTGCGGCGGCCATGCACGCGGCGTTCGGGCTGGAACTCACCTTCTGCTTCGACCTGGCTGCCGGCGAATACCACACCAACGTGGTGATGTCGGTGCTGGCCGGACGCGCCCTGCTGATCGCGCCGGACGGCTTCGCCGACGCGGCCGTGGCCGCCGCCATCGCCCAGGCCTACGCGCCGCGCAGCCTGCTGCTCAGCGCCGCGCAGAAGGCCGACTACGCCGGCAACTGCATCGCGCTCAGCGAGGATACGGTCTGGTTCAGCACCCGCGCCGCGGCCAGCCTGCGGCCGGAACAGAAGGCCGCGCTGGCGGACTGGGGCTTTCGCGTCGAAACCGTTCCGTTGGCCGAGATCGAGAAGGCCGGCGGCAGCCTGCGCTGCTGCGTCGGCGAGATCTACTGAGGCGGCCGGCGCAGTGCCGCAACACCCCGGCGCAGTTCCCGCCGCGGTGCGGCGCAGTTCAGGTGCAATTCAATCCGCGCTACCGAGACTCGGACGCCCTCGCTAAGATGAACGCATGCAACGACTGGCGGTTTCCTTGCTACGCATTCCCGCCCTGGTCGCGCTGAGCGTGATCAGCACCGCCGCCTTCGCACAGCTGACGCTGGAAGATGCGGTGGAGCGGGTGCAACAGGAGATCCAGGGGCGCGTACTCAAGGCCGAAGAAGTCACCATCGGCAAGAAGAAGCTCTACCGGATCAAGCTGCTGACCCGCGACGGGCGTGTACAAGTAGTGAAGATTCCCGCGGACGAGAACAAGGAGAGCCGATAATGCGAGTCCTGCTGGTCGAAGACGAGGCCCCGCTGCGCGAAACCCTGGCGGCGCGGCTCAAGCGCGAAGGCTATGCGGTGGACTGCGCCGCGGACGGCGACGAAGGTTTGTACCTGGGCCGTGAAATGCCGTTCGACGTGGCCGTGATCGACCTGGGCCTGCCCAAGCGCCCGGGCATGGAACTGGTCAAGGCGCTGCGCGACGAAGGTCAGCGCTATCCCATCCTGATCCTGACGGCGCGTTCCAGCTGGCAGGACAAGGTCGAAGGCCTCAAGGCGGGCGCCGACGACTACCTGGTCAAGCCCTTCCACGTGGAAGAACTGCTGGCCCGCCTCAACGCCCTGGTGCGCCGCGCCACGGGCTGGACCAAGCCGGTGCTGGAATGCGGCCCGGTACAGCTGGATACGACGGCGCAGAGCATCACCGTCGATGGCAAGCCGGTCGACCTCACCAGCTACGAATACAAGGTGCTGGAATACCTGATGCTGCATGCGGGCGAGCTGGTGTCCAAGGCCGATCTCACCGAACACATCTACCAGCAGGATTTCGACCGCGATTCCAACGTGCTGGAAGTCTTCATCGGCCGCCTGCGCCGCAAGCTGGATCCGGACGGCCACCTCAAGCCCATAGAAACCGTGCGCGGCCGCGGCTACCGGTTCGCCATTCCGCGCAGCGACAGCCCGGCGGAGTAAGTTTCCATGGCGCAACGGCGGCCGCTGTCGCTGCAGGCGCGGTCGACCGTCGCGGCGGGTCTGGCGCTCGCCGCCTTTCTCGGCGTGACCGGCTTCGCGCTGGACCGGGCCTATTACGACGCCACGGTCGCGGCCATGCGCGACCGGCTGCAGGGCTACGTCTACGCCTACCTGGCCGGTTCCGACGTACTGCGCGGCAGCAAGCTGCTGCCGCCGGAAACCCTGCCCGATCCCGAATTCAACCGGCCCGGTTCCGGTCTCTACGCCGTCGTGGTCGGCGAGGCCGAGTCGCTGCGCTGGGAATCGCCCTCGGCGCTGGGCCGCGAGCTGGCCTTCGACACGCGCCTGCCGGTAGGCGAGACCCGTTTTGAAGGCCCGCTGGACAATGCCGTCGGCCGTGTCTTCGTGTTCTCCCAGGGCGTGAGCTGGGAAGTGGACGAACGCAAGCCGGTGAAGCTCACCGTGCACGTGGCCCAGAGCGAGCAGCCCTTCCTGCGCCAGATCACCGCCTTCCGCCGCACCCTGGCGCGCTGGCTGGGCGCACTGGCGGTGGTACTGCTGCTGCTGCAGGTGGCGCTGCTGCGCTGGGGCCTGAGCCCGCTGCGCACCATGGTGCGCGATGTGGACAATGTGATGAATGGCGAGGCCGACCGCCTGCCCGGCCAGTATCCGGCCGAGATCGCGCCGCTGACCGGCAGCCTCAACGAGCTGATCGACTTCGGCCGCGAGCAACTGGACCGCTACCGCAACACCATGTCGGATCTCGCCCACAGCCTGAAGACGCCGCTGGCCGTGCTGCGCAGCGAGATCGACAGCGATGCCGGCTATCACAGCCTGCGCCGCAGCGTGGAAGACCAGGCCCAGCGCATGCACGACATCGTCTCCTACCAGCTGTCGCGCGCGACCGCCTCGCGCCACCAAGTGTTCTCCACCGCGCTGCCGATCGAGACCGCAGCCGAGGGCATCGTCGCCAGCCTGGAGAAGGTCTACGCCGCCAAGCGCGTGCTGTGCGAATTTGAACTCGACGCCGACGCGCGCTTCTTCGGCGCCCAGGGCGACCTGATGGAGCTGCTGGGCAACCTGCTCGAAAATGCATTCAAGTGGGCCAACCGCCGCGTGCTGCTGACCGCCCACGTGGTCAAGGCGCCGCGCATGCGCCGCGCCGGCCTGGAGCTGCGCGTGGAGGACGACGGCCCCGGCATTCCGCCGGAGAAAGTGGAACACCTGTTGCAGCGCGGCGTCCGCGGCGACGAGCGCGTGCAAGGCCACGGCATAGGCCTGGCCATCGTGCAGGACATCGTCAAGGGCTACCGCGGCACGCTCACCGTGCATCGTTCGGACGCGCTGGGCGGCGCCCTGTTCCGGATCAAGTTCGACGCGGTGGTCTAGCGCGGCGATGGAAGCGCCGCCGCGGCGCAAGGTCTGCGCCGCAGCGGCTGATTGCTCCGCAATGTCCCGCGCCGCGCACACGGCCGGCGCGACCGCCGCGCTCAATACTTCAGCACGTGCACTGCCGGTAGTTCGAGGCCGCGGTCAGCACATTCACTTCAGTCGTACCCGAGGCCGTGCCGCTTTTCTGGAAGGCGTACAGGTCGTCATCCGGCATGCCGTGGGCGGCGGTGGCGATGTTCTCCTGGCGGAAGATTTCCTTGAGCGCGGCCGACATGGTCGCCGTCAGCGCCGTGGTGCTGCCGCCGACCACGGCGCCGCCGATCACCAATGACGCCGATGCCGAGAAGCCTGCATTCACCAGCTGCGCCGACGCCGTCGCCAGCATGGCGGCGGAACTCAGGCCGTTGACGCCTTGCACGCCGGCCGCCGCTCAGGAGTTCGCCGCGGCCGCCGCCGTTTTCCGGTAGCCCGAACGCAGCATGGCGAACTGGAACGCGACCAGCGCCAGATAGCCGAGGAAGGCAATGCCGATGGCGCCGACGACCAGCGCATCCTGCGGCCCCGCCGCCAGCGGCGCGCCATCCGGCACGCGGGTGAAGGTTTCGGTGAAGCCCGGGATGAAATGGAAGAACAGGGCCAGCGAATACAGCGCGGTATGGGCGTAGGTCATCCATGGCGCCGCCGCGGCGCGCTCCAGCCAGACGGCGGCGGCCAGGGTAAGCAGAGTGAGGATGCTCAGTGCATGGGCTTCGTTGAAATGGCCGGTGCGGTAGATGCAAAGCCCGCTGACGCAACTGCCCACCGTCAGCCAGATAAACAGCTTGCCGCGGACACTGTGCCGGCTGATCCGGCCGCTGGCCGCCAGCGCCGCGATGCCGGCTGCCAGGCCGGCAATGCTGACCGCGGTATGGACCCAACCGAACGGGGTGATACCGAACATGGCGGCTGCTCCAGGAGAGTGCGGCGAACATGTACTGTCCGGCGCGCGGGCGGAATCCCCGGCCGGGCAATTCCGCGCTACCTCTTTCGGGTGTGCCGGCAGGTGTCTGCCGTTTTCTTCGCGTGACGTCGCCGCCTGGTTTTCCGCGCGGCCGATGCCATTCAGAGCGGCGGCTGCGTTGCGCCGGCAGTGCCGATGGCGGCGTAAAGCCGGTGTGCCACTGCCTCATGCTCGAATTGTTCCGCGACATAGTTGCGCGCATTCGCGCCCATCACCGCGCGCTGTTCGGCCGCCAGATCTAGCGCCTGTGCCAGGCAGCCTTGCAGTTCCTCGCTGCCGCGGTAGCTCCAGCCGGCGCGGGACTGGGCCACATGGTCGGCCAGTACTTCGCAGTCGCCGTTGACCACGACCGGCGTGCCCTGGGCCAGCGCTTCCAGGGTGACGATGCTGAAGCTCTCCCAGCGCGAGGGCATGACGAAGGCGCGGGCGCCGGCCATCAGGCGGCGCTTCTGCGCTTCGTCCACAAAGCCGAGGAAATGCACGCCGTCGCCGGGGCGCAGACCCAGGTGGTCGGCGCCGGTGAGCACCAGTTCCACCGCGCCGCGGCGGCGCGCGCGCAGTTCGCGGAAGGCGGCGATGAGTTCGCGGCAGCCTTTGCTTTCGTCGATGCGGCCGCAGTAGAGCAGGTAGGGCAGCTCGCGCTCGACCGCTGCGGCGGGATGTACGGGCACGGCCATGCCGACCACGGCGCCGGCTTCGGTGCCCCACAGGCGCCGGCCCAGGCGGCGCTCGGCCTCGGTCAGCCAGACGATGCGCGCGGCGCGCTGCGCGGCGCGGGCGTAGATGGCGAGATAGGCCGGCGGTTCGTCGTGCAGGGTGGGGATCAGCACGCGCTTGTGGGCCGGTACGCATTCCATGGCGAAATACGTGGTGGGATAGAGGTAGGTGCAGAACAGCACCGCGTCGTAGCCGGCGTGGCGGGCGTGCAGATGATCCAACAGGCCCGGACACCATGGCCCCTGCGCGCGCACGAACTGCTCGGCCAGTGGGGCGCGCCAGGGAATTTCCGCTTCGCCGCGCTGTTCCACGTGCACGGCATGGGCCTGCAACAGGCGCCGGTGCAGTTCGCCGAACCAGCTGCCGCGCGGCCAGGCGCTGGGAAAGCGGCGAATGGTGATGCCGTCGTGTTCCTCGCTGCCGGCGGGCAGGGCGTTGTCCCAGCTGCGATAGTCCAGCGCGCAGCTGGTGAGGATTTCCACGTCGCAGCGCGCGCGCAGCAATTGCGCGTAATGCCAGGCCAGCGCCTCGGAGCCGCCGGCCACATCGCGGTGGCAGCGCTGCACCACGATGGCGATGCGCTTCATGCGAAGGCGGCCAGTGCGGCGGCCAGGCGTGCTTCCAGCACGGCGGGGGCGAATTCCTCGCGGTAGCGCGTGCGGCCGGCCAGGCGCAGCAGGTCGGCCGCGGCCGGATCGCGGCGCAGCCGCTCCAGGCTGGCGGCGTAGAGGCGCGGATCGGATTCCTGCCAGAGCAACCCGGCCCGGCCCAGCGTATGCGGGATGGCGCAGCGCGCGCGCGCGACCGTGGGCACGCCCAGGGCCATGGCTTCAACCAGCGGCACGCAAAAGCCTTCATGCTCCGACAGCATCAGCAGTGCATCGGCGACCAGCCAGCAGGCTTTCAGCCTGGCATCGTCGATGTTGTCAAGAAAATGTACATGTTCGGAAATATCCAGTGCGGCGCAAAGGTCGCGCAGATGGCGCGAATAGCGCGCCAGGCGCCGGTCGTGCTTGCCGACCACGAGCAGGCGCGCATCGGCGGCGTAGTCGCGCCGGTAGCAGGCGAAAGCCTCGAACAGCGCCGCATGGCCCTTGTTCGGCGCAATGCGGCCCAGCATCAGGATATTCGGCCGGCCGTCGCCGTAGCGGTCCAGCAGCACGCTGTCGGCCGGCTGGTCCAGCAACGCTTCGCAGCGGTGGAACGGCGCCAGCACCTGGGCGCGTTCCGCCGGCAGGCCGGCGGCGACGAGTTCGTCGCGGTTGTACGGTGAGCAGGCCAGGGCCAGGTCGAAGCCCAGCGTTGCGAGCGTGGCGAGGCTGGCGCGGCCGGCGGCGCAACTGCGCACGTGCTCGCGCGACCAGCCGTGGAAAAACTCCGGCGGCGTGATGTTGTGGTAGCGCAGCACGCGGCGGCAGCGCAGGCCGGCCAGCTGCGCCTCGATGCGCGGCCAGCCTATCGAATAGTGGTAGATGACCAGGTCCTGCGCGCCCAGCCAGGCATCCAGGCCGCCGGTGGCGTGGATGCCTTCGCTCAGGCCCTGGCTATGGTCGGCGTACAGGCGCACGGCGTGGCCGGCGCGGCGCAGCGCCGCGGCCATCTCGATCACGTCGGTGCCGACGGCATCGTGCGCGGTCAGCGAAGGGGCGAGCAGGGCGATCTTCATGCGGGCCGGCAGGGGCTCACGGTGCCTGATCGCGTTGCGCGCCGCGCAGCGCGGCGACCTCGGCGCGCAGACGCGCGACCTCGGCCGCGAGATCGGCGACTTCCGCCGCCGCCGCATCGCGCGCCAGGGCCTGGCCCAGGCGGCGCTGCTCGCGCGCGATCTCGGGCAGGCTCAGCAGCAGGGCGCAGCGTTCGATCAGGCTGCCGATCACGGGCAGGCGGCACAGGCGCCAGAACCGGTAGCGGGCATTGAGGCCGCGTACTTCCACCCCGTAGCCGCGGCCTTCGGCGGAGTCGCGCAGATCGCCCAGAATGGCGATCTTGCTGTCGCCGGCGGCCAGGCGCTGCAGCACCAGCAGCTGGCCGCCAGGGTCGGGCGGGCGCTTGAGCAGGCAGCGGTAGGCCAGCTCGGCGAACTCCTCGTTGTGCACGTGCAGGAAATCGTCCAGCGCGTAGCGCAGGCGCTGCGGATGATCGACCGGAAAGGCGTCCGGTGCGAGGGCGCGGCGGCGGCTGTCGGCGGCCGGCGGCGGCGCCAGCTGTTCGGCGGCGGCGCGGATTTCCTGCTGCAGCTGCTGCAGCGCGTCGTCGGGGCGGGTCGTCATGCGGAGGCGGTGTAGCGGCGCGGTTTCAGCGCGATTGGCCCGCGGCAGCCACCGCGGCACCGGGCGCGGCCAGCGGGATGATGCCATAGGCGCGCGCGGTGGCGAGGTCTATCCACTGGTAGTCGGGCTTCTTCTGGCCGAAACCCGCGGCTTCGCGCGCATAGCGCGCCTGACCGGCGACCAGCGCGGCGGAGAAGCTTTCCAGTGCGTCGCTGTCGATCAGGCTGAGTTCGTTGACGAAGCCCGGCCGCGGCCGCACCGCGAGCTGGCGCGCGCCGAGCAGGGTGGTCTCGACGAAAACCGGCGAGGACTTCCGCGCATCCGTATGGAAGGCGAGCAGGGCATGCCGCGGCACCAGCAGCAGCACGCTGCGTATGCCCAGCCGTTCCAGCGCCGCGGCCAGCAGCAGGCTGCCGTCGATGCAGTTGGCGCGGCGTTCTTCCCAGACGTCGTCGTGCAGGCGCACGTGCTGGCTCCACACCAGCGGCCCGCGGGCCAGGCCGGGATCCTCGTCCGCATAGCGCACGCCGTGCAGCTGCAGTACTTCCCATACCGCGTAGACCGCGGCGGTGGTCTGCGCCGGTGTGCGCGGGCCGGGTTTCAGGCTGAGGAAGGGATGCCGTTCCGACGCTTCCTGCAGGATGCGGTCGATCACGTGCGAATTCGGGTCGGCATAGGCGGCGAAGATCCAGCCGAGGTCGACATGGTCCTTGCCGTCGCGCACGTAGTACAGCGCTTCGCTGAGTGGATGCAGGCGGATCTCGCGGCGCTGAACTTCCGCTGCCGCGGCGCCGCGCTGCAGGCGGAATTCGACCACGGTGTTCTGCGGCGTGGCGATGCGCGCCAGCGCGGAGCGGCTCCAGCGCAGCCGCGGCCGCAGCGTGTAGCGTTCGCCGGCGCGCGGCAGCACGGCGTCGACCACGGCGGGCTCGGCCAGTGCGGCGGTGCTTACGCTGAGATGGACGGCTTCGTTCGCGCTCTGCGCGGTCACTTCCACCGCGATCATGCCGCTGCCATCGCCGTAGCGCGCCTCGCCCGGCCTGCCCGCGCGCTGGGACAGATCCAGCACCGGATACAGCGCATCGTCCGGGCTGATGCTGATGCTCCAGCCGCTTGCCGCGGCGCACGGTTTCACGCCCGCTACACCGGCGATGGCGCAGGCCAATAGCGCCAGGAAACGGCGCAACGGAGTTTGCACGGAAAGCATGTGCCGACTATCGTTGCGGCCGCCTGTGCTTGTCCATAGGCCGCGCAGGGCGATGGCCTGCGTTCCCGACCAAGCCCTTCCCCGCGGAGTTCCCATGCGCAAGATCCTGCCTTCGTTCGTCGTCCTGCTTTCGCTGGCGGCCTGCAGCAGTCCGCCCCAGGACGCCAAGCCCGCCGCCGCTCCGGCCGCACCCGCGGCCGCACCCGCCAAGCCGGCGCAGAACGCGCCCGCTACAGCAGAAGGTGCCGCCGCGCCGGCTGCGCCCGCGCCGGTGCCCGAAGGCGCCTGCGGCGACCAGAGCGCCCTGCCCAAGGAACAGCGCCTGGCCAACACGCCGCGCTGGACCACGGCCAGCGAAGTCGACAATTTCGGCTACGAAGTGTTCCGCGGCGAAGCCGAAGCCGGTCCGTTCGCCAAGCTGGGCGACAAGCCCATCCTCGGCGCCGGCACCACCGACGAGACGCGCAAATACGAGTACCGCGACGACACCATCGATCCCTGCCGCGACTACTGGTATTACGTCGAATCCATCGCCACCGACGGCACGCGCGAGAAGTTCACCCCGGTGTTCAAGGCGCCGGCCAAGCGCCGCGCCGCCGCTGCGCCGGCGCAGTAAACGATGGCGCCAGGGCAGGACGTGCAGATGCACCGGCGTGTCCTGCTTTGTTTATTTGTCGCTTTGTTTCTTCTGCAGCAGGCCGCCCTGCTGTGGCTGTACTGGGGCGGCGCGGGCGCCAAGGTCCTGCTCGGCGACGAGGTGAACTACCTGGCCTGGGCGCGCGGCCTGGCCGGGCTGGGGCCGATGCCGGCACCGACCGGCTGGTGGCCGCCGCTGCAGGCCTGGCTGCTGGCCGGACTGTTCCGCCTGTGCGGCGAGCAGCTGTGGCTGGTGCAATTGCTGCAAACCGCATTGCTGATCGCCTGCGCCGGCCTGCTGCGCGCGATCTGGCGCGACGTGGACGGCCGCGTGCGCGCGGCCAACTTGGCCGCGGCGCTGTTTCTGCTCAATCCGTCCACCATGGCCTATGCCCATTGGCTGTGGCCGGAACCCGTACACCTGTTCCTGCTGCTGGCGGCGCTGCGCCTGGCACAGCGCGCGTCCACGCCGGCACGCGACCTGCTCGCCGGCGCGGCACTGGGCGCGGCGCTGCTGGCCAAGAGCCTGCTCAGCCTGTTCTGGCCCTTCGTCCTGCTGCTGCAGGGACGGCGCTGGCGCGGCATGGCCGCGTTGCTGCTGGGCGTGGCCGCGGTGATCGCGCTGCCGCTGTGGCAGGGCTGGAAGGAAACCGGCAAGCCCATGATCGCCGACAGCTCGGCCTTCAACCTGCTCGGCGGGCTCAAGGACCGCTGGCGCAGCGACTACATCGACGACAGCGTGGCCGCGCTGGCGCAGGACTATTTCCAGTCCGCGCCGAGCATCAGCGCGCGCAATGCGATCTATCTCGACCGCGCCGAAACCCTGGTCGCGCAGCAGGGCCTGCTGCCGACCTTGCAGCAGCAGCTGGAGCGGCAGTATTTCCGCCTGTTCAGCAGCAAGACGCTGCTGTTGAGCCAGCTGCCCGGGCCGGCTTGCGCCGGGCACACCGGCAGCTACCGGCCGGCCTCTGCCTGGTTGCCGCAGCTGCTCGCGGCGGCGGCCGATGCGCTGCATCTGCTGATCCTGGCCGGCTTTGCCGTGGGCCTGGCGTTCTGGCGGCGCTGGCGCGAACCGCTGGTGTGGTGGACTGGACTCTTCTTCGCCTACCAGCTGGGCCTGTATCTGCTGCTGCACGTGAAGGCGCGTTTCCTGCTGCCGTTCATGCCTTTCCTTTGCGCCTTCGCCGGCAGCGCCTGTGCCAGCCTGGGCCGGCCCGACGCCGCCGCGGCGGTCTGGCTGCATGGCCGCTGGCGCTGGGTGCTGGCGGCGCTGCTGTCCGCCCTGCTGCTGCTGCTGGCCCTGGGCGGCCCCTGGCTGGACCATAGTTGTGGCTGAGGAGGGCGCATGAACCGCGAGCAGGAACTGGAACTGCGCCTGGCCGAATCGCGCCATACCGAGACGGAGCTGCGCCGCGTGATCGAGCTGCTGCTGCGCGAAGGCGAGGCCGTATTCGCCAGCCGCAGCTGGCAACTGGGCCGCGCCCTGCTGCGCCCGCTGGAATGGCTGCTGCGCCGTGCGCCGGGCAGCGCCCAGGACGCGGCGCACTGGCGGCGCATCGCCGCGGCGCATGACGAAGATCTGGCGCGGCGGCGCCGGCTGCTGGAGCAGCTGTGTGCGGATCCCGCCGCCGAGCAGGAACTCGATGCCGTGCTCGGCCGCCTGTGGCGCGAGCGCGCCGGAACCGACCGCGGCGCATGAACGCCGCGCCGCGCGCCAGCCTGATCGTGCTGGCCTGGAACCGCTGGGAACTGACGCGGCGCGCGCTGGACAGTCTGCTGCGCTGCGACCTCGGCGACAGCGAGATCCTCGTCGTCGACAACGGTTCCAGCGATGCCACGGCGCAGGAACTCGGCGTCTATGCAGACCGCGTGCGCGTGCTGCGCCTGGCGCGGAACCTCGGCTACGTGCGCGGCAACAATGCCGGCATCGCGGCGGCGGCCGCGGACAGCGATATCGTGCTGCTCAACAACGACCTGGTCTTCACCCAGGCGGACTGGCTGGCGAAACTGCGCGCGTGCGTCTACGCCGCCGGCGATTGCGGCATCGCCGGCTGCCGTCTGGTCGACGACCAGGGCCATCTCCTGCATGCGGGCACGCGCGTGTTGCCCGACGATGGCATCGGCGTACAGACGCCTTCCGGCCGCATCGAACGCGACGTGGGCCAGTACAGCGATGCCGACCGCGTGGTCGAGGGCGTGGTCTTCGCCGCGGTCTATATCCGCCGCGCCGTGATCGACGCCATAGGCCCGCTGCACAGCGACTACGACACCTACGCCGAGGACAGCGACTATTGCCTGCGCGCCCGCGCCGCCGGCTGGCATACGCGGCTGTGCGGCGGTGTCACCTTGCGCCACGACCAGCACGGCTCCACCGCCGACGATGCGGCGCGGCGCGGCGAACTGCTGCGGCAGGGACGGGAGACCTTTGCGCGGCATTGGCTGCCGGCCCTGCGCGCGCAATACGGGACGTCGCTGCGCATCCACGGCGCGCTGGATTTTCCGCAGCACGTCGCGCGCTGGCTGCGGCCGCTGGCGCGGGCGCTGGATGCGGCCGGGATACGCCTGTCCTACCAGTCGCTGTATGCGCCGGTATTGCCCGAGGCCATCGCCGAACCCGGCGACAGCCGCGATCACCTGCTCAACACGCTGCGCCGGCGCGGCGCCGAAACAGCGCCGGCCGCGGCGCTGTGCGTGGGCGATATCGCGCTGTGGCCGCAGGTGCAGGCCGCCTACCGCATCGGCTTGGCCGATTTCGAGACCCCGCCGGATGTGCGCGAGCAAGCCATCCTGCACGCGATGGATGAACTCTGGGCGCCCAGCGGCTGGCACCGGCGCGAGCTGGAGCGGCTGGGCCTGGGCGCGCGCCTGCGCGATCTGCCCTGGGGCGTGGATGCGGCTTATGCGCATCCGGGCCTGCGCGCGCCGCGGGCAGCGGACGGCGACTGCGTGGTGCTGTGCATCGCCGCCTGGGACGAACTGGACCGGCCCTGGCGCCTGTTGCAGGCGTGGACGCGCCGGTTCCGCCGCGAAGACCGGCTGCGCCTGCTGCTGTGGCTGGATCCGGCCGGCAGCGACATCGCCACGGCCACGCGCGAACTGGCGCTGGATGTGCACGGCGGCCGCTACGACATCGTGCTGCAGCCGCGCCTGGCCGAGGAAGCGCAGCAGGTCGTGTTTGCCGCGGCCGATGTGGTCATCAGCACCAGCCGCGCCAACAGCCGCTGCTGGGCGCTGCTGCAGGCGCTGGCGACGGCGCGGCCGCTGGTTGCCGTCGCGCGCGGCGCGGCGGCGGAATGGCTGCAGCGGCATGCAGGGCGGGCGGTGGATGCGGATGACGTGTCCTGCGAAGACGCCGTGCTCGCCGCGCTGGATGAAGTGCTGGCCGATCTGCCCGCGGCGCGCGCGCGCGCGCTTCGCGCCAGCGGACAGCTGCGCATCGCGGCGGACTGGCGCAGCAGCGCGCAGATTGCGCGCAAGCACCTGGCGCGGCCGTTCGCGCCGGTGCCGCGTGCGCCGGCTGCGCCGGCGCAGGGGCGCGTGATCGTGCTCGGCATGCATCGCTCGGGCACGTCCTGCGTCGCCGGCCTGCTGCACATGCTGGGCGCCTATGCCGGCGAGCCCGGCAGCTTCCTGGTCAATGCAGCGGAAAATGCCCGCGGCTTCCTCGAACGCGGCGACCTGCACCTGGCCTGCGTGGGCGCACTGCGCCGGCGCGGCGGCGACTGGTCGATACCGCTGGGCTGGGACGAAACCGCGCTGCCCGCGGCGCGGGCGCAATGGCGCGCGGACTGGCGCCGCATACAGGCCGAACTGGAGCTGCGCTCGCCCTGGCTGGTGAAGGAACCGCGCCTGTGCCTGCTGCTGGACGAGGTCGCCGATCTCATCGGTCCCTGCGCGCTGGTGCACGTGGTGCGTGCGCCGGACTGCGTTGCGGCCTCGGTCTGCCGCCGCCACGGCCTGCAGGCGCCGCAGGCACTGGCGCTGTGGGAACACTACAACCGTGCCGCGGCGCAGCTGTGCCGCGACCGGCCGGCCCTGGTGCTGGATTACCATTGCCTGCTGCAACAGCCGCAGCCGCAGGTGCGGCGCCTGTACCGGCGCCTCTGCGACTACGGCGTGCAGGGCCTGCGGCTGCCCTCGGCGGAGGAAATCGCCGCCTGGGTGGCGCCGCAGCTCGCGCGCGAACGCAGCCCGCGCGGCTTTGCGCCCAGCGCGGCGCAGCAGGCGCTGTGGCAGGCGCTGCGCCGGCGCGCCGCGGACGAGGATGTGCCGCTGCCGCCGGCCGACGCCGGCGCGGCGGCCTTGCTGCAGCAGCTGGGCGCGGATCACCGCGCGGCGATGGCGGCGGAACAGGAACGAGGCGGATGACCATGCAAGCAAGCCCGGCGCTGGCCGCGCGGGTGGACTGGGACGGCCGGGAACTGCGCCTGCATGGCGTGGACGGCGAGATCGAACTCTGGCTGGACGGCGTGTTCTACGCGCGCCTGGCCGGCCAGGACGGCGCCGCGCGCCTGGCCCTGCCGTGCGCGCCGAACGGGCGGACGCGGGTGAACCTGGAGCTGCGCCGCGGCGCTGCATGCAGTGCCGCGGTCGCGCTGGAATCCGGCCGCGCCGGCCTGGGCCGCGCCGCGGCGGCATTGCCGCTGGCGCCGCTGGAAAATGATGAATATGTGGATATTGCGGCATGCGCCGCAGGGCTGGCCGGCGAGGCCGCCATCGTGGTGCCGGTCTACAACGCGCCGCAGGCGGTGCGTGCCTGTCTCGACAGCGTGCTCGCGCATACCCGCGGCGCAGCCCGCCTCATCGTCATCGATGACGCCAGCCCGGATCCGGCCGTGGCGCCGCTGCTGCAGGACTACGCCGGCCGACGCGGCGTGAGCGTGCTGCGCAACGAACAGAACCTCGGCTTCACCGGCACCGCCAACCGCGGCATCGCGGCGGCCGGCCGCGCCGACGTGGTGCTGCTCAATGCCGATACCGAGGTCGCGCCGCACTGGCTCTGCGGTTTGCGCCGCGCGGCCTGGAGCCACGCCGCCATCGCCAGCGCGACGGCCGTGTCGGACAACGCCGGTGCGTTCTCCGTGCCGGAGCTGGAGCAGGAAAACCCGCTGCCGCAGGACTGGAGTTTCGCCCAGGCCGCGCTCGCCCTGTGGCAGCAGGCCGGCACGGCCTATCCGCGCCTGCCCACCGGCAACGGTTTCTGCCTCTACCTCAAGCGCGCGGCGCTGGATGCGGTCGGCGTGCTCGACGCCGAAGCCTTCCCGCAGGGCTACGGCGAGGAGAACGACTGGTGCCAGCGCGCCGCCGCGGCGGGCTGGCAGCACGTGATCGCCGGCAATGTGCTGGTGCGGCATGCGCGCAGCCAGAGCTTCGGCCACGAACGCCGCCGCGCCCTGGGCGAAGCCGGCATGGCTGTGCTGCGCCGGCGCTGGCCGCACTACGAGAGCGAAGTCGGCGCCAGCCTGTTCTCGCCGCGCCGGCGCGTGCTGGACTGGCGCGTGCGGCGCCTGTACGCCGAAGCGCCGCCGCTGCCGCGGCTGCTGTGCTGGGAAGATGCGGAGGTCGGTGCGACCAATCACAGTGCCTGGCGCGCCGGCTTCGGCGGCGGCGGTATCTGGCTGCAGGGGCCGCAGGGCGTGCAGGAAACCTTCGGCAGCGAGAACCTCGCCGCGGCGGCCGCGCGCGCGGACCAGGCCGCGGCCTTCGCGCGCCTGCTGCAGCGCTGGGCGATCGCTCGGATCAGCGGCGCGCTGCCGGCGCATCTGGCCGCGGTCGCCGCCGCGCTGAACATCGCCGGCGATGGCTGGCGCGTGGCGAATCCGTTCGGAGACGGCGCATGAGCCAGGTGGCCCTGGTCACCGGAGCCGCTGGCCAGGACGGCGCCTACCTCTGCCGCGATCTGCTCGCGGCGGGCTGGCAGGTGCAGGCCGGCGTACGCCCCGGTGCCGAGGAACCGGCCCTGTGGCGGCTGCGCGAACTGGGCCTGCTGGGCCGGCCGGCCTTGCAGCTGCTGGCGCTGGACGTGCGCGACGCCGCCGCCTGCAACGACGCGGTGCTGCAATTGAAACCGCAGCAGGTTTTTCACCTGGCCGCGATCAGCAGCGTGGCGCGGGCGGCGCAGGAGCCGCTGGCCGCGGTCGACAGCAACGGCCTGGGCGCGCTGAACCTGCTCGAAGCCGTACGCTGCCATGCGCCGCAGGCGCGTTTCGTACTGGCTTCCAGCGGCGAGATCTTCGTGCCGCGCGACGGCGTGATCGACGAGGACTGCGCGCTGCAGGCGCGCCATCCCTACGCCCTGTCCAAGCTGCTCGCCCATGCGGCGGTGCGCACCTATCGCGAGAGCTACGGCCTGGCCGCTTCCGCCGCCATCCTGTTCAATCACGAATCGCCGCTGCGCGGCAGCGCCTTCGTCACGCGCAAGATCGCCGCGGCGGCGGCGCGGCGCGGCGCCGGCGGCGGCGAAGTGCTGCTGCTGGGCGACCTGTCCGCGCAGCGCGACTTCGGTTACGCGCCCGACTACGTCGCCGGCCTGCGCGCGCTTGCCGCCTGTGCCGTGCCGGACGATTACGTGTTCGCCAGCGGCGAATGCGCGTCGATCCGCGAGTTCGCCAGCCTGGCCTATGCCGCGGCCGGCATCGAAGTGCGGTGGCAGGGCAGCGGCCCGGACGAACACGCGCTGGATGCGGCCGGCCGGCGCTGTATCGGCGTCGATCCCGCCTTGCTGCGCCGCGCCGATGCGCCGCTGCTGCGCGGCGACGCGGCGCGGGCGCGGCGCGAGCTGGGCTTCGCCAATACGGTGCCGCTGCTGCGGCTGGTGCGGCTGCTGGTCGAGGCCGAGCAGCGCCGCCTGGGCCAGGAGCGCGCGCCGTGAGCGCTACGGACGCAATGCCGGCGATGCACGATCCGGCGCAGGAACCGCTGCGCCTGATCCTCAACGTGGACGCGATCAGTGCGCCGCTGACGGGCATAGGCGTGTACACGCGCGAGCTGGCCCTGGGCCTGCAGCAGCATCCGGCGCTGGGCGAGCTGAAACTGTTCTCGGCCTACCGCTGGGTGGACAGCGTGGACCAGGCTCTGCTGGTCAACCGCACCATACAGAACGTGCGCCGCGTGCTGCCGCTGCGCCGCGCGGCGCTGGAAGGCTATACCCGGCTGCGCGCCGGCCTGTTCCGGCGCAGCGCCGGGCATCTGCGCGACCACGTGCTGCATGCGCCCAACTTCGTGCTGATGCCGTTCGACGGACCCAGCGTGGCGACGGTGCACGATATTTCCTATTTGCTTTATCCACAGTTCCATCCGCCCGAACGGGTGCGCTTCCTCGAGCGCCACCTGCCGCCGACCCTGGCCCGGGCCGATGCGCTGATCGTCGACTCCGCGCATGTGCGCGAGGAACTCATCAACGTGCTGGGCGTGGACGAGTCGCGCCTGCACGTGGTGCCGCTGGGCGTGGATGCGGACTTCCATCCGCGCAGCGCAGCGCAGTGCGCCGCGGCGCTGGCGGCGCACGGGCTGGCGTGGAAGGGCTATCTGCTGGTGGTCGCCACGCAGGAACCGCGCAAGAACCTGGAGCGCCTGGTGCAGGCCTATGCCGGCCTGGACGCGGCGCTGCGCCGGCGCCTGCCGCTGGTCGTGGTCGGCGCGCGCGGCTGGCTGGACGCGCCGCTGGCGCGCGTGATCGAGCCGCTGGAACAGCGCGGCGAAGTGCGCCGGCTGGGCTTCGTCGCCGCCGCCGAGCTGCCCTGCATCTACGCCGGCGCCGCCGGTTTCGCATTTCCGTCGCTGTACGAGGGCTTCGGCCTGCCGCTGCTGGAGGCCATGGCCAGCGGCGTGCCGGTGCTGACGTCCAATGCGGCTTCCATGCCGGAAGTGGTCGGCGATGCGGCGCTGTGCGTGGATCCGCTGGACGTGGACGCGATCCGCGCGGGCCTGCAGCGCCTGTGCGACGACGAAACCTGGCGCGCCGCCGCGGTGCCCGCCGGCCTGGCCCAGGCCGGCGCCTATACCTGGCAGCGCACGCTGGAGCAGACCATCGCCGTGTACCGCGCGGCGCGGGCGCGCGCCAGTGCAACGCCGCCGGTGCTGGGGCATGCACGCCTGCCGCCGCCGCCGGCGCATGCTTCGTCATCGCCAGCCGCCGCAGCCCGCGGCGCCGTCGTACTGGTGAACTTCAACACCGCCGACCGCAGCCTGCGCTGCGTGGCCTCGCTGCGGCCACTGGCGGGGCAGATACGGCTGATCGTGGTCGACAGCGGTTCGCGGCCGGCCGATCTCGCCGTGCTGCGCGCGGGGCTGGCGCGTGACTGGCCGCAGGCCGAACTCATCGCCAGCCCGCTCAATATCGGCTTCGCCGCCGGCTGCAATCGTGCCATCTCGCGCTGCCTCGCCGACGCGGCGGTCTCGCATGTACTGCTGCTCAACAACGATGCCGTGGCCACGCCGCAGCTGCATGCCTGGCTGCTGGACCACCTGCACGGCCGCGCCGCAGCGGACCTGGCCGGCGGGCGCGTGCTAAAGCTCGATGCGGGCAGCGACGAAGTCGATTCCCTGGGCATCGCCTTCTACCGCAGCCTGCTCGCCTCAAACCGGCTGGATCCGCAGGAGCCGTATTTCGGCCCTACCGGCGGCTGCGCGCTGTATGCGCGGCGCGTGC
Organism: Tahibacter harae; assembly: GCF_024437735.1. Classification (GTDB taxonomy): domain Bacteria; phylum Pseudomonadota; class Gammaproteobacteria; order Xanthomonadales; family Rhodanobacteraceae; genus Tahibacter; species Tahibacter harae. Next base: position 103,891 of record NZ_JANFQO010000011.1, read on the forward strand.
TGGAAACCCTGCGCGACGCGCACGGCTACGTCTTCGACGAGGAATTCTTCTGCTACGCCGAAGACACCGACGTGGCCGCGCGCGCGCTGCTGCTGGGCTTTACGCCGGCCTACGCCGACGCAGTGCTGGCGCGGCACGAGGGACAGGCCTCCAGCGGCGGCGGCTTCAACGATTTCGTGCTCTACCACGGCATCCGCAATTCGTTGTGGATGCTGCTGAAATGCGTGCCGGCCGGCCTGATCCTGCGCAACCTGCCCTGGCTGCTCGCCATCCACGCCGGCATCGTGCTGCGCCACGGCCTGCGCGGCAAGGCGCGCGTGGTATTCCGCCTCTACCGCGACGCCCTCGGCGGCAGCCTGCGCATGTGGCGCAAACGCCGCTGCATCCAGCGTAGCCGGCGCATAGGCACGGCCGGCTTCGCACGCCATGTAAGCCGGCGATTCTACGACCGCGGCTATGTGCGCAATGCGCTGAAGGATTTGTGGGCGGCGTTGGTGGGGCGGAGGTGATTGGAGTATTGGGGTTCGGGATTCGCGCGGAGTGTGCGGTGGAACCCTGGGGTTTTTGGGAAGCGAAATTTACCGCTGCATTGAAGAAACGCGCGAAACTTCCTCTCCCCCGAGCCTGCTCAGGGAGAGGGCTGGAGCGAGGGGCAACGATCAACGCGCCTCGCCTTTGAATTTTCGCCACAATCTCCAACGTACAAAGAGCGATGCGAGAGCCGGAATTCTTCGCAGACCGCCCTTCACCCGGCCTCTTCCCGCGATCGCTTTTCCACCCAAAACGAAAAAGGGGCTTCCGCCCCTTTTTCACTCATTCTGACCGGGGCGCCGTTCCGCCAGCACGACCTTATTTGCTCGCCATCGGCGCCACCGGCTTCGCCCCGCCCTCGGCGGCGGCCTTGGGGGCGAAAGGCTGGTCGAAACTGGACCGCAGCAGCGTTTCCCCGTGGTTGACCAGATCTGCCTGCACCGGCCTGGCCTTGGCGCCGGCGACGCGCTGGGGCGGCGGCAGCGGGTCGATGATGTTGATTTTGGCGATGGCGTCGAAGCTGCGGTCCGGGTCGGCGAGGTAGCCGCGCACTTCGGCGGCGGCCTGGCGTACCGCGGCCGGCGGGTCGGGCAGGGTGAAACGGCTGCCCTGGGCGGCGAAGCGCGAGACATGCAGCGACTTGCCCTTGTTGTCGACCCAGTTGACCTCGACCATGCCGCGGAAACTGTCGCGGGCGAGCTGGGCTTCGATCAGGTCGGGGCCGAACGGGCGCAGCTTGCGCACCAGGCGGAATTCGCCGGCGGGGCGTTCCAGGATCACCGCCGGATCGCCGAGCAGATTGTAGGTCTCGACCAGGGTTTCATCCTTGATCGGCGTCTTGCCGGCGACGATGGCGTCGCCGATGGTGACGCCCGTCTTGGTCAGCTGTTCGACGATGACCTTGCTGAATTCCGGCGACGGCGAGTTGCGCCAGGACGCGGCGAACACCGCAATTGCGCCCTTGCCGGGTTCGCGCAGGAAGCGTTCGCCGATGGAGTCTTCGGTCGGGTTGTCGAACGGGGCCGAATAGCAGGTCATCGACAGCACCATGGGCAGGCGGCCGCTGTTGTTCAGGCCGGAGACGTCGTCCAGCGTGAACAGGTCGTGGTTCTTGCGCAGGTCGGGCGGGCCGGTGCGCCAGATGTAGCGGCCGCCGTGGCCGATGAAGTGCACCAGCAGGCGGCCTTCGTTGAGGCCGTCCTTGATCGAGCTTTGATGGGCCAGGTTGTCCTTTTCGTCGGGGCTGGCGTAGACCTTGTCGGTGAGGAAGCCGGCATTGTCCAGGTTGCGCGCGATATCGTCGGAGGTGCGCTTGAAGTAGTCGCTCTCGTCGGTAATGAACATCACGTCGCGGCGCCAGCTGCCCAACTGCGGCGTGCTCATGTAGCTGATGGTCTTGTCGACGATGGCCTTGACCTCGGCCGGCTCCACCACCGGGAAGCGGCCCAGGGCGATGACCGGGGCCAGCGGATCCTTGCCCACGCTGACGAAATGATTGTCGCTGGCGGATTGGCCGTCGTAGGACATGAACTGCCAGGTCGGGATCAGGCCGCGGTGCTTGAGATCGGCCGGCGTGTCGGCATAGGGAATGCTGTCGATATCGCCGAACTGGCCCGGCATCAGCAGTTCGTTGTCGGCCCACTTGGCCAGCTGGCGGCGGTCTATGCGCTCGTGGCGGATGTCGAAGCTGGCGTCGCCGACGAGCAGGGCGTAGCGCGGACGCGGCGCAGGCCATTCGTTGTAGGCCTGCTGCATCAGGCTGCGTATGGCCTGCGGATGCACGATGCCGTGGTTGAACTGGTCGTAGACATCCGCGACATCGATGACCGCGACCTTGAGCCCGCGCTGGCGGTGGAATTCGGCCAGCGGCTGGATTGCGTCGATCAGGCGCGCATGGCTGATGATGAGGTAGTCCACCGGCGCGGCGGGCCGGTGCAGGTCGGCGGCATTGATCGCGCGCAGGCTCAGCGGCTTGGCGAAACCGGCGTCCAGCACCGGGAACAGTTCGGTGCCGGCCTCGATGCGGCCGAACTGGCCGCCGGCGGCACTGAAGCGGCGGCCGTCGCCGGAGTACAGCGCGAGTTCGCCGCCGGCGTGGCTCAGGCCCGGGCGGCCGGCACTGCTGATGCGCAGCGGCGCGGCGGAGAGGGCGAGGTCGCCGCTGATCGGATAGTCCAGGTCGACGGAATTGAACATGACCACGTCGACGATGGGATTGGTGTCTTCCGGCTTGGCCAGGCGCTTGGGTACGCTGAGGGTCAGCACATTGCCCTGGGCGCGCAGCTGAGCGGCAGGTACACGGAATTCGTGCACTACTTCGGCGCGGCCGTCCCAGTTGAAATGGGCGACGTCCCTGCCGTCGATCTGCACATTGACCTGGTGGTCGGTAGCGGGACGCGGCTGGTTGGGCGGCACGTTGAGCGAGGACATGCCGCGGAACTTGAGCTTGAAGTCGACCGTGCCGCCGCGGCTGGCCAGATCGGGCAGTTCCAGCGGCAGGCGGAACGGCTCCGGATCCACGTGGGTGAGCTTGGCCCAGTGCCAGAAATCCGCCTCTTCCCACTGTTTCACGTGGGCCTGGTTGAGGCGGATCATCATGTTTTCCTGCTCCAGATGGAGCTGGCGCTGCAGCGCGGCCGCGCCGGCCGCGCCCTGGGTGGCGATTTCGGCGATGCGCGCATGCGCGCCGGGAGCGGCGCGCAGTTCGTAGACGTTGACGGTGCTGTAGGTGTCGAACCAGGACAGTGGCCCGTGCAGCGCCCGGCCCACCCATTCGATGCGGTCGCCGGCGCTGAAATTGGCGCCGCTGCCGGTGATGCGGATGGGAACTTCGACGCCGCGCTGGGTCAGGTAGAGCGAATCCCGCGGGCAGTCGGCCAGCTGCGGCACGGCCTGCGCGAGGCTGGCGTGATCCAGCGCGTACACGCCGGCCTGTTCGATTTCTATGTGTGCGGCGCCGGAGCAGGCGAGCGCGGCAGGTGCAGAGAGAACGGCGAGGAAGCCGAGGCCGGCGGCGCGGCGGAAATGCGGCAGCATGAGCGGGCAGAACCTGCGAATCGTCTGTACGACCGAATCTGGCAGCCTACCGGCTGAGCAAAAGCTATGCAAACCTCGCGCGGCTCATTCTGGCGCGGCCGCGGCCCGCATCGCCGCATCGGCGGCGGCGGGCCGCTGCGGGGGGGGGGGGCCGCGGCGCCGGTGTTCACGGCGTGGTGGGGATGGTCTCGAAGCCCCACTTGAACAGCTGGTCGGTATGGTCGATGGTCAGTGTGGCGCCGTTGACTGTGCCGGTGTTGCCGTCGCCGGCATCCCAGAAGGTCAGGGTCCAGGTGCCGTTGGCCTGGGACGGCGGCACGCCCTTGAAGGCTTCGGAAATGATGGCCGGCACGCCGCCCGGCTGGACGCCGCCCGGCGTCGCGGCGCGGTAGGTTTCCGGCGGCACCACCGGCGTGGCCCAGGCCCACCAGCCGCGCAGGGCGTCGTCGCTGAATTTGTATTCGCCGTTGAGGTCGCCGTCGTGGCCGCAGCCGTTGGGCACGTTGGAGCCGGTATGGCTGAAGATGATCTTGGACGGCGTGCCGCCCGGGGCGGCCAGGCTGACGACGAGGTCGCCGCGCCAGCTGTGCACCACGTTCATGCTCAGCTTGACCGCCACGACCGGGTATTGCAGGCCGGTGACGTCAAAGCTGATGACGCGGGGCTGGCCCAGGTTGTTCACGCCGCAGCTGGGCGAGCCGGCCGGGGCGTCCGGAATGGGGCCCATGCCCGTGCCGGTGAAAGTCGCCACCTCGGCGGACGCGGACGCCGCTGCGAGGCCAAGGCCGAGCACGGCCAGAGTTGCGGTGATGCGCATGCCTACCACTCCAGGAAAACGACAGAAAACCGCCGCAGTGTAGCCGAACTCCGGCTCACCTACGGACGCGACAGGACGTTTGTTCAGTTGCCGGTCGTCGCAGCAGACGGCCGGAACAGGCGCTGCAGCAGGCCGGCCACGGCGGGCATGGCCTTGGCCACCAGGGCCGGGTTGGAGAACCAGGCCTCGGTCAGGCAGGCGAAGAATTCGTCCGGGCTTTCCGCGGCGTAGGGGTCGATCAGGGTTTCCTCGTCCGCGTCCACCGCCGCGCAGAAGGCGTCGTAGGCCTGCTGGAACACCTGCTTCCACTCGCGCCGCGGCAGCGACGGCGGCAGCGGCGGCACGCCGTCGCTGCCGCCGTCGCGCATGTCCAGCTTGTGCGCGATCTCGTGGATGATGACGTTGAAGCCTTCGTGGGGCTGGGCCAGGTCCTGTTCGATGTCGGCCCAGGACAGCACCAGCGGGCCGCCTTCCCAGGCTTCGCCGATCAGGCTGTCCTCGCCTTCGGTGACGACGCCGGTTTCCTCGTCGTGGTGTTCCCGGCGCATGCGGAATTCGCCCGGGTAGACCAGCACTTGGCGCCAGCCGCGCAGCAGGTCGTAGTCCAGCTCCAGTACCGGCAGGCAGGCCTGGGCGGCGATGAGCAGGCGGCGCTGGTCGTCCAGTTCGGCGCCGCCCAGGGCGAAGAAGGTCTTCTCGGCCAGGAAGCGCGCGCTGAGTCCGCGCAGGCGCGCGGCCTGGTCCGGATTCAGCGGCTGCAGCAGCGCACAGGCCGCCACGGCGGCCTGCCAGCGGGCATCGTCCAGGGGTTCGGGACGGGGGCGCAGGCGCTCCCCGATACGGCGCAGCAGGGCGAACATGGCCACATGATGCCGTGGCGCCGCCCGCGGGCGGAAGCGCTTACTTGATCGAGCCGGGCAGTACCGACTGCCAGCGCAGGCCGCCGCCGCGCGGCCGCTGCGGCACGGACGGCTCGGCCGAGGGCAGGCTGATCGCCGCGGCCGGGCTGCTGCCGCTTTCCGGGCTGGCGTCGGCGCTGTCGCCGACCAGGGCGCGGCTGTCCACCGGCACGCTGATCGGGGCGCTCTGGCCGTCGTGATAGATGACCCGGGCCGAGCTGCTGGCCGGGGTGATGTCGCAATCCTGGCGCGACTGGGCCAGGGCGACGCCGCCCGGCGTGGCGGAAATCATGAAATCGTCGGCACAGGCGGGCCCGGCCAGGAATGCGAGGCCAAGCGCCAGAATCAGCGAGTTCGGAATTGTGAGCATCGGTGGCTCCGGAGGGCGGAACGCTGGCACACGGGCTCGGGCGGGTCGGAATGCTCGCACGAAAGCCCGAGTGTAGCCAGCGCGGACGCGCCGTTACAGCAGGCTTCGTGCCAACAATTGCAAGACGTCCCCGGGCCTTGTCCAACAAGGGCTTGAAGTCATGGTCATTGTCCGCGGTGTCCGCTGGGCGTGCAGCGGACATACGCCGGACAGTGGTATGGATGCGGCCAGGCGTGAATCGGTTGCGTTGCTGTGCTGCAGCACGCCAGCGGCCGGGTCCGTGGCTAGACTCGGCCATGAGCATCGTATCCCCCGACCTGGCTTTCCTTGCGCCGCGCTGGCGTCCCGGCGGCCTGGCGCTCAAGCGCGGCCTGCTCGCCGGCATACGCCGGGTGCTGGCCCAGCGCGATGCGATCAACCGCATCAACGTGTTTCCCGTCGCCGACGGCGACACCGGCTCCAATCTCGCCTTCACCCTGAGCGCGGTCGAACAGGCGCTGCGGCCGCTGCGCCTGCGCAGCGCCGGCGGGCTGCTGCGCCGGGCCGGCGACGAGGCCATAGACGGCGCCCGCGGCAATTCCGGCGCCATCCTCGCCCAGTTCCTGCAGGGGCTGGGCGAGCAACTGGCCGACCAGCCGCGGCTGGATCCCGCCGCCCTGGCCGCCGCGGCCGAACACGCCGCGCGCCAGGCCCGCGGCGCCGTGGCGCAGCCGCGCGAGGGCACCATTCTTTCCGTCATCAGCGCCTTCGCCGCCGCCCTGCGCGAGCACAGCGGCCGCGGCGCCGACCTGCGCGCCTGCTGGGCCGGCGCGCTGGCCGCGGCCCGCGCCGCGCTGGCGCAGACGCCCGAACAACTGGCCGTGCTGCGCAAGGCCGGCGTGGTCGATGCGGGCGCGCTGGGCTTCGTCGAGCTGCTGGAAGGCATCAACGACTACCTGCTGCGCGGCCGCGCCGGCCTGGCCCGGCTGCAGGATTTCCGTCCCGGCGACGCTGGCGTGGTCACGGCCGCGGGCGACCACGACGCCGGGCATCGCTACTGCACCGAATGCGTGCTCAGTGCCGAGGCCATAGACCGCGACCAGGTGCGCGCCGCCATCGCCGCGCTGGAGCATTCCAGCCTGGTGCTGGCCGGCACGCGCCAGAAGCTGCGCGTGCATGTGCACCTGGACCAGCCGCAGCAGCTCTACGACGCGCTGGCGCCGCTGGGCCAGCTCGGCGGCTGCAAGGCCGACGACATGCGCGCCCAGCAGCGCGCCACCCAGGCGCGCACGCGCGTGGCCGTGGTCACCGATTCGGCCGCCGACCTGCCCGATGCGGCGCTGGAGCAGCTGCCGCTGCACCTGGTGCCGGTGCGGCTCAACTTCGGCGCCCAGGATTACCTCGATAAAGTATCGATGTCGCCAAAGGAATTCTTCCACGAATTGCGCAGCAATCCGGCCGCGCCGCGCACCTCGCAGCCGCCGCCGGGGGATTTCCGCCGCCTGTTCGAGTTCCTGCTCAGCCACCACGAGGAAGTGGTCTACGTCGGCCTGTCGCGCGCGGTCAGCGGCACCTTGCAGGCCGGCGAAAGCGCCGCCGCGCGCTGTGCCGCCGGGCGCGTACGCATCGTCGACACGCGCACCGCCAGCTGCGGCCAGGGCCTGCTCGCGCGCCACGCGGCGGAACTGGCGGCCCAGGGCCTGGATGCCGACAGCATCGTCGCGCGCCTGCAGGCGCTCATCGCGCAGACCCGCGTCATCGCCTATGTGCGCGATCTCAGCCATGTGGTGCGCGGCGGCCGCCTGCCGGCCTGGACCTTGCCGCTGACGCGCTGGCTGCGCCTGGTGCCGGTCGCCGCGGTCGGCGGCGACGGCCGCCTGCATGTGGCGTCCATCCTGCGCGATGGCCCCTCCCTGCCGGCACGCTTCGCCGAGCGCATCCTGCGCCGCCTGCCCGCCGGCGCGCGCGACTGGCGCATCCTGGTCGGCCACTGCGACAACCCGGCCGAAGCCGCCTGCCTGCGCCTGCAACTGCAGCAGCGCCTGCCGGCCGCATCCATCGAAATCGTGCCGCTGGGTGCGGCGATCTCGGTGCATGCCGGGCCGGGGGCTATCGTGGTGGGACTGTTGCCGGGCTAGGCGGGCGGGGCGCAGCGGGGCGAGGTCAGCCGCCGTGGCTGTATTCCGCGGGCTGCGTTGTGCAGAAGGCTGCGGCCTGCGGGCGTCGCAGCAGCTGCCCGCATCTGAAATCCGCTGCGGATGCGCGAGCCGTATCGTGCTGGCTTCCGCTGTTGCGCAGCGGTCAATTGAAATTCCGTGGCAAATTTGTCGCTGGATGGCGGCTCAAGCAGCGCCGCCTTGTGATCCACCGGCCGGCAACTGACAATCCGTTCGGCCTGCGCCAGTAAGCGCAGGGCCTGTTCCGGTTTTGGATTCCCGGCCATGACGCGCGTTTCCGAATCAATGGTGTCGCTGCGTATCCTCGGAGACGATCTTCGTCCTGAAGAGATCACGGCGCTGTTCGAGGTCGAACCTTCGTTGAGTTGCTGCAAAGGCGACTTGCTTTCATCGCGGGGCGGGAAGGAGTACCGCCGCAGTAGGGGCATGTGGTCTCTGAGCGCCGAGTTGCACAAGCCCGAGAATGTGGCAGCGCAGGTCGCGGAGCTGCTGTCCAGGCTTCCCGATGATTTGTCCTTGTGGTCCACGCTGGTATCCCGATTCGAGATCGTTCTGTTCTGTGGGCTGTTCATGAATGAAGCGAACGAGGGGCTTTCCCTGGATGCCGGCACCCTGCGCGCTCTGGCGGAGCGTGGCATTGCGCTGGATCTGGACCTGTATGGGCCTGCGGACAGCCGTCGCTCCCTTCCGCCCGGCTGATCTCCCATGGCCGCAGCGGCATTCCGGGGGCGGGCTCACCGGGACGTTGTCGCGCAGGCCGCAGCCAGCGATCCTGACGATTACCTGATCGAGTCCCATCATGCGAGTGAGCCGGAGGCCGTGATCATCTGCCGCACAGATCTCAGGGCGACACTCACCGCGCCCGGGCTATGAGCGCGGAGCCGCTGGGCCAGCCAAGGCGCCCGGCAGGCCAAGAAACGGATACGGCCACTTGCTGCCCAAGGACAGCAGGAACGAAGCCGCCCCCTGCGGCTCCGTCCCCGCCATCGCACGGGGCGCGCGGTGCGGACGGGATCGGACCGCCTGCGCCGCGTTCGTGCCGGCAGGGCCGTGCACGCGCCCGCCGCCGGTCCGGCGGGAGATGCCGGGGCCGGCGGCGCGGCGTCCTGCCGGTGAATACGGGCGCCGCGGCAGGCGCGGCGTCCGCTGGCGCAGCCTGTCACTCAGGTAGACAGGCGTGCCGCCGATTGCCCTGCCGCAGCGCCCCCTCGGTCTGCTGCAGTGCAATGTCGCCGGGCTCCGGTGCTGCCGCGCCGGGGCCGGCGGTCACGCCGCCCGGCTCCCGCGGGCGGCGTTTCCTTCGATGAAAGTGCCCCGCCCTTGTGGGGGAAGGCGGGGCGGCGCCTCCGGGTCAGGGGTGTGCTGGCGCCGTTGCAGCTTGAGCCGGGGCGGGCGGCGCGGCCTCTGGCGCGGCATCAGTGCGGGATCAATTGTGTCTCTCGCGCTGGCGAGATCCCGGCTTGAGCCGCCTCCCGCACCCGCCGCCGCAGATTCAGTGCATTGTGCAGAAAGGAAATGATGCGCTTTGCTGCGTTGCGGCACGCGCGCGGCGCGGCGCCCGCGACTGGTTCATGCCGAGCCCGCCGCAGACCGCACGAGCATCCTGCGTTCGTCTGAATGAGATCCGCGCAGAAGCGGCGTTGATGCGCGTCCGCACGCCGCTTTCCGCCGCGACGGCGCACACGAGTTTCTGCTAATGCGCTTGAGTCCGCGGGCGTACTGGAGTAAGTCTCGACGACGGCGCCTGACGGGGAGGTCAGGGCGTCAGCGCGGCGGTCGGCCTGGAGGGGCCGGTGGCTGTCGTGCGCGATGGCGGCGGGAGGGCCTTGTGAGCGAACACTTCGAACTGCCGTGGCCGGCGGCGCAGCGCCGCCTGCGCATGGGCGGGCTGCTGGTCGATCTGCGCTATCGCCGGGTGATCCGCGCCGACGCGGAGACCGAGTTGGCCCAGCGCGTCTTCGATCTGCTGCTGCTGTTCCTGGCGCGGCCGGGGCAGCTGCATTCGCGCAACGAGATTTTCCGTCTGGTCTGGCCGGGCGTGGTGGTCGAGGATGCGAACCTGACCCAGAGCATCTGGCTGCTGCGCCGCGCCCTGGGCGCGCAGGCCAAGGACTGGGTGCGCACGGTCGCCAAGCTGGGCTATGTATTCGATCCGCCGGTGCCGGTGGAATGGCCGGACGAAACGACGCCGGCGTTTGCGCCGTCGTCCCAGCCGTCCGCGGCATCCGCGGCATCGCCGCAGTCCGCGCCGTCTGTGCCGGCGCCTGCCGCCGCGGCGGCGGAGCCGGCAACATCGTCGCCGTCACCTTCCCCATCACCGCTGCTGTCGCCGTCATCGGCGGCGAGCGTGACAGCGCCTGCACCATCGCCATATCCCGCCGCACCGCCGGCGCACCCGCGCCGCCCTTCCGCCTGGCTCGCCGCTGCCTGCCTGCTCGCCGGCCTGCTCGGCCTGGGCTGGTGGCAGGTGCGCGCGCAGGGCCGGCCGCGCGTGGTGCTGGCCGCGGCGGCGGATGCGTCGCTGGCGGAAGAACAGCGCTGGCCGCTGCAATTGCTGCAGTCCTGGCTGGAATGGAAGCTGCGTGCCAGCAACAGCCTGCCGCTGGCCGCGCCCGGTGCCGCAGGCGATGACGACGACATCGTCGTCGTGCTCGCGGTGAACCTGGGCAGTGCCGAAGGCGAGGCCTGGCAGCTCAGCGCGCGCCTGCGCGGCGCCGGCGTGCAGCGCGATTTCCGCCGCAGCGCCGGCGCCGACGGCCTGGTGCAGGCGCTGGATGCGCTGAGCCGCGACGTGCATCAGGAACTCGCGCCGCAGAGCGCCGCCCTGGGCTGGCCGGCGCTTGCGCTGGATACGGCCGGTGCGGCCGAATTCGCCGCCGGCCTGGCCGAACAGCAGCGCCATCGCCGCGGCGCGGCGGCGCAGCACTACCGGCGCGTGCTCGATGGCCGGCCGGATTTCGGCTATGCGCGCCTGCTGCTGGCCGACAACCTGTCCGAACTGGGCCAGCAGGGCGCGGTGGAAGCGCAGCTGCCGCGGTTGCGCGAATGGATGCAGAGCCTGCCGCCGCCCGCGCGCGCCCTGCACCAGGCCCAGGCGCTGGCGCTGGCGCAGGACTACGAACAGGCCGCCGCCGCCTTCGCCGCCCTGGCCGCGCAAAGCCCTTACGAGGCCGAGGCGCTGCGTCTGGCCGAGGCGCGCAACCTGCGCCGCGCCGGGCGCAGCGGCGATGCCTTGCAGCGGCTGGCCGGCGCCGTGCCGCAGAACACGGCGCTGGCGCTGCCGTGGCTGATCGAGCGCGCGATTGCGCAGCTCTCCGGCGGCGAAACCGCCGCCGCCGCCGCGAGCGCGGCCGAGGCCGGCGCGCTGGCGCAGCGGCAGAACTGGCCCTACGAACAGGGCCGCGCGCTGCTGCTGCTGGCCGATGCGGCCCAGGGCGGCGCCGGCGGCGACGCCGCCGCGCTGTACACGGAGGCCGAGCAGCGCTTCGCCGCGAGCGAGGACCGCCTGGGCGTGCTGCGCGCGCGCCAGCAGGCCAGCCTGCTGGGCAGCGATGCCGCGGCGCAGCGCCGCGCGCTGGACGAAGTGCTGGCCGAGGCGCGCGCCGCAGGCAACGTGGCGTTCGAGTTCGACGCGCTGCGCCGCGCCGCGTTTCATCACTACCACCGCGGCGAGATGAGCGCCTACCGCGAACGCCTGGCCCAGTCCGCTGCTGTGGTCGACGGCGCCGGCGACCGGCTGGCGCGCAATATCGTGCTGCTGGATCTGCTGCACCAGGAATTGCTGCTGGGCGAATTCGACGCGGCCCAGGGCCGTCTCGCCATGCTGTCGGCGCAGCCGCTGCAGGGCGTGTGGGCACTGTGGTTCAGCCATTTCTCCGCGTCCATGGCCTACCAGCGCGGCGACTACGACGCCGTGCTGCAGCAGATCGAACGCGGCGAGGCGCTGGCCGGCGGCGATACCGCGCGCGCGGCGCAGCTGGTCGGCCTGTCCTGCCTGCGCGGCGCGGTGGCGCTGGCGCGCGGCCAGCCGGGCCTGGCGCGCAACGGCTTTGACCAATGCCGCGCGCCGCAGCTGCCGCACTTCATCATCTATGCCGACCTGGGCGAGGCCGAACTTGCGCTGCAGGGCGGCGACGCCCGCCGTGCGCAGCAGCTGATCGCGGCAGCAAAAGGCGCTTTATCCACAATGACCAGTTCGCCGGACCGCTCGCGCATGGCCCTGATCCTGGCGCCGCTGCTGGCGCGCAGCGGCGAACTCGCCGGCGCGCGCGAGCTGCTGCAGCAGCAGCTGCCGCTGTTCGAGCGCGCCGGCTACGCCGCGCTGGCAGCCGAGACGCACCTGGCCCTGGCCGAGATCGCCCTGGCCGGCAATGCCGTGGCCCAGGCCGGCCGCGAAGCCGCGCACAGCGACAAGGGGCTCGCCGCCGACGACTGGCAGGGACGCCGCCGCCTGCGCACCGTGCAGGCCCTGCTGGCGCAGCGCCACGGCGACGCGGCGGCCGCGGCGCGCGAACTGGAAGCCCTCGATGCGGACGCGCGCCGCCACGGCGACGTGCTGGCGGAACTGCTGGTGCACAGCCTGGCCGAAGCCAACCCGCAGGCGCGCCGCTGCAGCGCCGAGCGGCACAGCCGCCTGCTCAGCCAGAGCGGCCTGCGCGGCGCTTCGGATGTGTGGCTGCTGGCGTCCGATGTTGCGCCGCAGCTTGCAGCGGCGCACGCCACGCCTTAGGGTGCGCCGCCCCGTGCCAAAGCGCGGGCGATGACAGGTCTCTCCGGGTCGGGGGTGCGGTCGTCGAACCAGGCAACAGCCGCGACCGGTTCCGGTCGCGCCGCGCCGTCCTCCACGGATGGCCGCTGTCGCGTCGTCGCACGGCCATGCTGGCGCAACACCCGTTGCGTTCAACAGCATGAGGAAAACGACGATGCATTTCGCAGCACTTCCGCTGGCCCTGGCTGCCGTATTCGCGGCCGCCACGACCGCCCAGGCGGCGCAGCCCACCGAAACCCGCGCGCAGAATCTCGGCTTCACCAGCATCAGCCGGGGCGAAGACGGCCGTACCGATCTCATTTCCGGCCCCAGCAATCTGCGCGCCACCAATTCCGCCGAAGTCAGCGCCCTGTTCAAGGGCGAACTGGGCGGCGTGGTAGGCCTCGGCGCCGATGACACGGTCACCGTGCAGCAGGTGGTGCGCACCGAGGACGGCCGCAACTTCCACCGTTCGCGCCAGTTCTACCGCGGCGTGCCGGTCTGGGGCGACGGCTTCGTCGTGCAGACCGATGCCGGCGGCCGCGTCGAAGCCGTGTTCGGCGGCGCCATCGCGATCAGCGGCCTGGATGTGGACAAGCCGCGCGCCGCGAGCGAGCTGTATCCCGCCGCCGTGCGCGCGGCCATGCTCAACGACGGCATCGCCAGCCGCACCGCCAGCGCCGGCGAGCGCCTGTTCCGCTACACCCGCGCGCCGGAGCTGGCCGTCTATGCGGCCAATGGCCACGCGCCGACCCTGGCCTGGGATGCGGACGTGGCCTATGAAACCGGCAGCCGTCCGTTCCACGCCCGCGTGTTCGTCGATGCGCGCACCGGCGCCCTGCTGAACAGCTATACCTTTGTGCAGGATGCGATCAATCGCGCCGTGCACAATCTGAACAATTCCTGCGTCTCGGCCAGCGGCTCCGGCCTGCCCGGCCCGCTGGCCATGAGCGAAGGCGGCAGCAGCTCCGACAGCGTGGTCAACCAGGCCTACCGCAATGCGGGCCGCGTCTACTGGTGGTTCCGCGATGCCTTCGGCCGCGATTCCTACAACGGCGCGGGCGCCAAGATCACCGTGTCGGTCAAGGCCACCTTCCAGGGCAACAGCGGCTGCAGCGGCGACAACGCCTACTGGAGCGGCTCGCAGATCGCCATGGGCAATGGCGGCAGCACCTTCTACGACATGAACAGCGAGCCGGACGTGATCTATCACGAACTCGGCCACGCGGTGACCCAGTACACCTCCAACCTGGCCTACCAGAGCCAGTCCGGCGGCATGAACGAAGCGTCGTCGGATATCTACGCCGCTGCGGTCGAGGCCTGGATGAACACGGTTTCCGGCGAGCCCGGCGCGTCCACCGCCGTGACCTATACGCCCGACGCCAACACCTGGAAGCTGGGCGAGGGCCTGATGCGCAACGGCACCGCCGCGCTGCGCTTCATGGCCGATCCGCGCGCCGACGGGCGCAGCCTGGATCACTACACCCAATACCAGCAGCAGTACGGCAGCTGCTCGCCGAGCCAGAACAACGACTACTGCGGCGTGCACCTGTCCAGCGGCATCGTCAACCTTGCGTTCTATCTGCTCACCACCGGCGGCACCCATCCGCGCGGCGCCAGCACGGTGCAGGTGACGGCGATCCCGTTCGACCGCGCGATCAAGTATTTCTACGAATCGCATACCAGCATCCTGCAGGCCAACGACACCTTCGCCCGCCTGCGCAACGCCATGATGACGCGCGCCCGCGCCAATGGCACCGTCGGCGCCTGCGACGAAGTGCGCATCGGCAAGGCCTGGGATGCGGTCGGCGTGACCGGCACGGCGCCGGCCAATCCGAACGCCTGCAGCAGCGGCAACCAGCCGCCGGTGGCCTCGTTCACGGCGACGCCGAACGGCCTGACCGTGAGCTTCAACGGCAGCGGCTCCAGCGATCCGGACGGTTCCATCGCCAGCTACAGCTGGAACTTCGGCGACAGCACCACCGGCAGCGGCGCCAGCACCAGCAAGACCTACAGCGCGGCCGGCACCTACAGCGTCAGCCTCACCGTCACCGACAACCAGGGCGCGACCAACACCTCGACCAAGCAGGTGACGGTCACGGGCGGCAACGGCGGCAACCAGCCGCCGGTGGCCTCGTTCACGGCGACGCCGAACGGCCTGACCGTGAGCTTCAACGGCAGCGGCTCCAGCGACCCGGATGGTTCCATCGCCAGCTACAGCTGGAGCTTCGGCGACGGCACCACGGGCAGCGGCGCCAGCACCAGCAAGACCTATACCGCGGCCGGCACCTACAGCGTCAGCCTCACCGTCACCGACAACCAGGGTGCGACCAATACCTCGACCCAGCAGGTGACGGTCAGCGACGGCGGCGGCAGCTGTCCGGGCGCGAGCTACTACGGCAGCTTCTTCGGCGGTGCGGGCCAGATCCAGTACCAGCCCAACGGCAACTACTACCAGTCGCTGTCCGGCGGCGTGCACACCATCTGCCTCACCGGCCCGGCCGGTACCGACTTCGACATCTACCTCGACAAGTGGAACGGCGCCGGCTGGACCCAGGTCGCCAAGAGCGAAAGCCCGACCTCGGGCGAGCGCATCGCCTATACCGGCACCGCCGGCTATTACGTAGTGCGCGTGATCAACTTCTCCGGCGCGGGCAGCTACAGCCTGACGCTGCAGAAGCCGTAAATCGCAGTTCTTCGCAGGACGCGGGCCGGCATCGGCCGGCCCGCACAATCGTGCATTGCGGCTCCGGATCTCCGGAGCCGCAATCCCGCCGGACTGGGCAGAGGCGCCCGCACGACGAACGGCGAAACGTACCTGTGGACGAACTACGTCGGCGTTCGTAGTATCGGCGGATGCGCCCAGACCCGTTGCACCTCATCCGTGTCGCCGTCGTTCTCGCCGCTGCCTGGCTGCTGTCCGCCACAGCCGTTTCCGCTGCTGAATCCTCGCCGCCGCCGGCGCGCCGCGCCGTCGTCACCGACACCTATTTCGGCAGCGAGGTCAGCGATCCGTACCGCTGGATGGAAACGCGGCCCAATCCCGAGCTGGATGACTGGCTGCGCGCACAGAACGACTACACCCGCCACTGGTTCGCCCAGCAGCCGCTGCGCCAGGCCTTGTTCGAGCGCATACGCGAACTGCAGAAGGGCACGGCCAGCACGCGCTTCGTATCCCAGGCCGGCGCAGATTATTTCTTCCTGGAAACACCGGCCGACGGCAACAGCGCGCGGCTGGTCAGCAAGCCGCTGAAGGGCGGCGCCGCGCGCGTACTGTTCGATCCGGCCACGGTCTCCACGCCGCAGCGCCGCGCCAGCGTGGACTTCATCAGCCCGGCGCCGGACGGCCGCCATGTGGCCTTCGTCGTTTCCCATGACGGCGGCGAGGACTGGACCCTGCGCATCGTCGATACGGCCAGCGGCCGCCTGTTGCCCGACAGCCTGGACCGCGTTGCCACGCCGGTACCGTCCTGGGATGCGCAGGGCCGCGGCTTCTACTACACCCGGCTGCAGAAACTCGCCGACGATGCGCCGGCCACGGCCAAGTACGACAAGCAGCGCGTCTACTACCACGCCCTGGGCTCGGATCCGGAAAAAGACCAGGCCGTGTTCGGCTACGGCGTGCACGCCGGAATCGCGCTGGATGCCGTGGCGTGGTTTCCGCAGGTGGAAACCAGCGACGACGGCCGCTGGCTGATCGCCTCGGTGCAGCGCGGCACCGACAATGATCTTGCGCTGTGGCTGCGCGATGCGCGCAAGCGGGATGCGCCGTGGCGCGCGATTGCCGGATTCGACGACGGCATCGGTTCGCTGCAGATCCACAAGGACTGGGTTTACGTCATCGCCGAAAAACCCGTGCGCAACGGCCGCGTGCTGCGTTTCGATGCGCGCCGGCAAAGCCTGGCCGATGCGCAGGAATGGCTGGGCGCGAGCGACGTGGTGATCGCCGACGAAAGCGGCGGCATTGCGGCGGCGGCCGATGCGCTCTACGTCGTCGGCCTGCGCCAGGGCCGCAGCGTGGTGCGCACCGTGTCCTATGCCAAGGCCAACCAGGCGCGCGAAGTGCCGCTGGGTGCCGACGGCGAGCTGATCGAATTCGACAGCAGCGCGCGCCGCCGCGGCGTGCTGCTGGCATTGCAGGGCCCGACCCTGTCGCCGCGCGTGTTCCGCTACGACCCTGACCGGCGCACGCTCGCCGATACCGGCGTGCGCGCCGCCGATCCGGCGGATTTCTCCGCTATCGCCACGCAGCGCCTGGAAGTGCCCAACGGCGATCTGCGCGTGCCGGTGACGCTGACCGCGCGCAAGGATCTGCGCCTGGACGGCAGCCACCCGGTGCTGCTGGTGACCTACGGGTCCTATGGTGCCATCTCGCCGATGTGGTTTTCCGCCGCGGACCTGGCCTGGTACGAACGCGGCGGCATCCTCGCCTTCGCCCATGTGCGCGGCGGCGGCGAGAAAGGCGCGGAATGGCGCGAAGGTGGCCGGCGCAACCACAAGCAGAACGCGGTCGACGATTTCCTCGCCGTCGCGCGCTGGCTGGTGGCGCAGGGCTACACCACGCCGCAGCGTCTGGGCATAGCCGGCAAAAGCGCCGGCGGCGTAATCATGAGCGCGGCCGTGGCGCAGGCGCCGGAGCTGTTCGGCGCGGCGCTGTTCCGCGTCGGCGTCACTGACGTGCTGCGCATGGAAGGCAGCGAAGGCGGCGCGGCCAACGTCAACGAATTCGGCACGGTGAAGATCGAGGAAGATTTCCGCGCCATGCGCAAGCTCAGCGGCTACGCCAACCTGAGCGACGGCACGGCGTATCCGGCCGTGCTGCTGGAAACCGGCATCAACGACCCGCGCGTACCGCCCTGGCAACTGGCCAAGATGGCGGCGCGGCTACAGGCCGCCACAAGCTCCGGCAAGCCGGTGCTGCTGCGCGTGGACTACAACGCCGGCCATGGACTGGGCAACAGCAAGCTGCAGGTGGCGGAGCTGCTGGCGGATGAGTATGCGTTTCTGCTGGGCAATCTGGCGGTGGGGCAGGAAGGCCCGCAGGCTGGAGCCAAGTAGCGGCCCGCCGCGGGGAAGGTTCTGTTGCTGGCGGATAGTGCCGCAGCGGATTCGTCGGGCGGAGCGTGGGGCCGTGGTTGTGCGAGCCCTGTGCTTTTCTGCTCGCGAGCATTGCGCGTTGCGTTTACACCGCCTCACGCCGCCGCAGACCGACAGTGGCAACTGGCCCGGCCGGGGGAACGGTATGTGTGTTCGAGTCGGTTCAATAGCCTGTCCGGCCAGAAGCGCGGCGACTGAAGTCGACCGCGTGCTCGACTGCGGCGGCAGGTTTCGACAGCCCTGTCCGGCTGGGAGCGCTGCGACGTGTTTGAAAATGGAACGGCCCTTGGAGGCTCACATGTTTCAACAGCCTATTCGGCTAGGAACGCTGCGACCTGCCTCACTGGGGCCTGCTGACGCCGGAAAGTAGGTTTCAACAGCCTATTCGGCTAGCAACGCTGCGACAGCAGCATTCAACGCTTCATCACAGGACTTTGAAGTTACAACAGCCTATTCGGCTAGGAACGCTGCGACGACCACCTTCGCGCGCATCCAGGCGGTTCCCTCCGTTTCAACAGCCTATTCGGCTAGGAACGCTGCGACTCACCCTAACAGGGCCGTATGCCCCCCGGTTTGGGTTTCAACAGCCTATTCGGCTAGGAACGCTGCGACTATCCAGGCTGAGTTCAAGCAACGCCATGCCCCCATGTTTCAACAGCCTATTCGGCTAGGAACGCTGCGACCAGTACAGCTGCACGAGCTGGGAGGCCCTTCGCCTGTTTCAACAGCCTATTCGGCTAGGAACGCTGCGACGGCCTGGTGGGAGGCGTTGGGGCGTGAGTTCGAGTTTCAACAGCCTATTCGGCTAGGAACGCTGCGACGATATGAGCGTGATGCATGAAGCTGGCGCGCTCTAAGTTTCAACAGCCTATTCGGCTAGGAACGCTGCGACGGCCGCAGGTCATAACCCAAGGAGGTTTATCGAGTTTCAACAGCCTATTCGGCTAGGAACGCTGCGACACGCCATCCACGACTGCATTGCCTTCTATTTCCGCAGTTTCAACAGCCTATTCGGCTAGGAACGCTGCGACAACCGCCGCTACAGCGATAGCGCCGCCGTCGAAAGTTTCAACAGCCTATTCGGCTAGGAACGCTGCGACTCTACCCTCGAAAACCCTTTCAGATCCAGCCAGTTGCAACCCCGTTTTCGGCAACCCCCGCCGTTTCTCGGCCTGGCGGCCTGGCGAGCGCATCGCAGAATGGTCTTTTCTGTCGTAACTGGCTGATTCCCTGGGTTTCGGGAACCCCGAAGGGTTCCGGTGTCGCAGATGTTCCGGTAAGTTTTTGGCGCAGTTCACTTTTTGGAGAATTCCCCGGGGCTTGCCGAATATTCCGGCGAGGTTCCCGAATTCCTTCGTCGCAGCGTTCCCGGGTACAGGATAAAGAACAAAGCCGGCCGGCCCAAGCGGGTGCCGCACAGCTTGCGGTTGCGGACCGGGATGTTGGTACCCGGACGGTAGAACTGCAGGATGGTCGGGGCGCTGACGATGTCCTCGCAGGTGCCGGTGCGCCTAGCGCTGGTTCGTCACGCGGCGCAGCTCGAATACGGACTCTTCGATGCGCTAATCGCCGCGTTCCGCAGCGGGTCGCCGGGCTGCATTCGCGATTGCCGCTCTGCCGTAGCAGACCCCGCTGTAAGGGCATCGCCTCCAGCACGTCCGGTGCAGCCGCGTTCGCGCCGGATGATCGACGGCGGCGTGCGGTGTACAAGCCTGCTGCTGCATCAATGGGAAAAAAAAGCGGCGCCCGAAGGCGCCGCTTTCTCAATCAACCGCGATGACTCTGCGCTCAGCCGGCGAGCATCCTGCGCCACCACGCCAGACCGGCCAGGCCCAGCGCCATCAGCAGCAGCGTCCAGCTGCTCAACGCGGGTACCGGCGTCGCCGGGCTGGCCGGGGTGCCGGTCACGACGAAGCTGGTCGGGTCGGCGGCGCCGGCGGCGGCCGGGTCGTCGGTCGGCGCGCTGCTTTCGTTGCTGCCGTTGGCATCGCCGTCGTAGAACACGGTGCCCTGGTTGCTGATCGTGCCGCTGGCCGAGGAGCTGATGGTCGCGTTGATGGTGATGGTCACGCTGCCGCCCGCGGGGACAGTGCCGTTCCAGCTCACTCCATTGGCGGCGGTGGTCACGCTGCCGGAGGTGGCATTGGCCGCGACCAGGTTCAGGCCGGCCGGCAGGGTATCGACGAATTCGTTGCCGGGGTTGTCGGTCTGCGCGGCGGTGCCGGTGTTGCTGATGACGACCGTATAAGTGACCGCCGTGCCCGGCAGGAAGCCGGCGGCGGCGGTCACGCTCTTGGTGGCGCTGAGCACGGCGGCCGGCGCGGCCTGGACGGTGTCGGTATCGGTGGCGCTGTTGTTGGCCGGATTGGTGTCGGTCACGCTGGCGGGTGCGCTCACGGTGGCGGTGTTGCTGAGCGAACCGGTGGTGGCCGACGAGATCGCGCAGACCGCGGTGTAGGTTGCGCTGCCGCCGCTGGGCAGGTTCGCCGTATCGCTGATGCTGCCGCTGCCCGACGCGGTGCAGGTGCCGCCGGCGGTGCCTGCGCAGGTCCAGGTGCAGGTCAAACCGGCCGGGAACATGTCGGTCACGCTGGCGCCGCTGGCGTCGCTGGGGCCGCTGTTGCTGGCCATGATGGTGTAGGTCGTGCTGCTGCCGGCCGTAACTGCCGTGACGCCGTCGGTCTTGGTGATGGACAGATCTGCACTCGCGCCCAGCGCATCGGTGTCGGTGGCGCTGTTGTTGGCGGGGTTGGTATCGGTCACGCCGGCGGCTGCGGTCACCGTGGCGGTGTTGACCAGCGCGCCCGTGGCTGCGGCGGAAATGGCGCAGCTGGCGGTATAGGTCACGCTGCCGCCGCTGGGCAGGTTCACCGCATCGCTGATATTGCCGCTGCCCGACGCGGCGCAGGTGCCGCCGCCGGCGCCCACGCAGGTCCAGGTGCAGGTGAGCGGCGCCGGGAAGGTATCGGCGACGGTGGCAGCGGCATTGCTGGGGCCGGCGTTGCTGGCGGTGATGGTGTAGGTGACGCTGCCGCCCGGTGTGGCCGAGGTCACGCCGTCGGTCTTGGTGATCGACAGATCGGCGCTGGCGCCCAGCGCATCGGTATCGGTGGCGCTGTTGTTGCCCGGCGTCGGGTCGGTGACGCCGGCGCCGGCCGTCACGGTGGCGGTATTGGCCAGCGCGCCGGTAGCGGCGGCGGAGATGGTGCAGCTGGCGGTGTAGGTCACGCTGCCCGCGTTGGGCAGGTTCACCGCATCGCTGATATTGCCGCTGCCCGACGCGGTACAGGTGCCGCCGCCGGCGCCCACGCAGGTCCAGGTGCAGGTGAGCGGCGCCGGGAAGGTATCGGCGACGGTGGCAGCGGCATTGCTGGGGCCGGCGTTGCTGGCGGTGATGGTGTAGGTGACGCTGCCGCCCGGCGTGGCCGAGGTCACGCCGTCGGTCTTGGTGATCGACAGATCCGCACTCGCGCCCAGCGCATCGGTATCGGTGGCGCTGTTGTTGCCCGGCGTCGGGTCGGTGACGCCGGCGCCGGCGGCTACCGTGGCCGTGTTGACCAGCGAGCCGGTGGCGGAGGCGGAAATGGTGCAGCTGGCGGTATAGGTCACGCTGCCGCCGCTGGGCAGGTTCACCGCATCGCTGATATTGCCGCTGCCCGACGCGGTACAGGTGCCGCCGCCCGCGCCCACGCAGGTCCAGGTGCAGGTGAGCGGCGCCGGGAAGGTATCGGCGACGGTGGCAGCGGCATTGCTGGGACCGGCGTTAGCCGCGCTGATCGTGTACGTCACGCTGCCGCCCGGCGTGGCCGAGGTCACGCCGTCGGTCTTGGTGATCGACAGATCCGCGCTCGCGCCCAGCGCATCGGTATCGGTGGCGCTGTTGTTGCCCGGCGTCGGGTCGGTTACGCCGGCGCCGGCGGCTACCGTGGCGGTGTTGACCAGCGAGCCGGTGGCGGCGGCGGAGATGGTGCAGCTGGCGGTGTAGGTCACGCTGCCCGCGTTGGGCAGGTTCACCGCATCGCTGATATTGCCGCTGCCGGATGCGGTGCAGGTGCCGCCGCCCGCGCCCACGCAGGTCCACGTGCAGGTGAGCGGCGCCGGGAAGGTGTCGGCGACGGTGGCGCCGGCATTGCTGGGGCCGGCGTTGCTGGCGGTGATGGTGTAGGTGACGCTGCCGCCCGGCGTGGCCGAAGTCACGCCATCGGTCTTGGTGATCGACAGATCGGCGCTGGCGGCGAGCGAGTCGGTGTCGGTCGCGCTGTTGTTGCCCGGCGTGGGATCGGTCATGCCGCCCGGCGCGGCGACGGTCGCCGTATTGCTCAATGTGCCGCTGGCCGCGGCCGAGATCGTGCACGACGCGGTATAGGTCACCAGGCCGCCCGCCGGCAGGTTCACCGTATCGCCGATATTGCCGCTGCCGGAGGCGGTACAGGTGCCGCCGCCGCCGCCCACGCAGGTCCAGGTGCAGGTGAGCGACGCCGGGAAGGTGTCGGCCACGGTGGCGCCGGGGGCGTTGCTGGGGCCGGCGTTGGCGGCGTTGATCGTGTAGGTGACGCTGCCGCCCGGCGTGGCCGAGGTCACGCCGTCGGTTTTGGTGATCGACAGATCCGCGCTGGGTGTGAGCGCGTCGGTATCGGTGGCGGAATTGTTGCCCGGCGTGGGATCCGTCACGCCGGCCGGGGCGGCGACGGTCGCCGTATTGCCGAGCGAGCCGGTTGCCGCGGCAGAGATCGCGCAGCTGGCGGTATGGGTCACGCTGCCGCCGGCGGGCAGGTTCACCGTGTCGCTGATGTTGCCGCTGCCCGAGGCGGTACAGGTGCCGCCGCCGGCGCCCACGCAGGTCCAGGTGCAGGTGAGACTGGCCGGGAAGGTGTCGGCGACGGTAGCGCCGGGCGCATTGCTCGGACCGGCGTTGCTGCTGGTGACGGTGTAGGTCACGCTGCCGCCCGGCGTAGCCGAGGTCACGCCGTCGGTCTTGGTGACGGCGAGGTCGGCGCTGGGCGCCAGCGTGTCGGTATCGGTGGCGGAGTTGTTGGCGGGATTCGTGTCGGTGAACGGCAAGGCCACCGTCGCGGTATTGCTCAGCGAGCCGGTGGCCGACGCGGCGATCGTGCACGACGCGGTGTACGTCACGGAGCCGCCTGCCGGCAGGTTCACGCTGTCGGCGATATTGCCGCTGCCGGAAGCGGTGCAGGTGCCGCCGCCGGCGCCGACGCAAGTCCAAGTGCAGGTCGCGATGGCCGGGAAGGTATCGGCCACCGTTGCGCCGTTGGCGGGATCCGGCCCGGCGTTGCTCGCGGTAATGGTGTAGGTGACGCTGCCGCCCGGCGTGGCCGTGGTCACGCCGTCGCTCTTGGTGATGGAGGCATCCGCCTGCAGGGCGCGGCAGCCAGTCACGCTAACGTCGTCGATGGCGACGCCGCCGAACTGGACCGTGGTGTCGCTGTCGAGGTGGAAGCGCAGTTCGGTATTCAGCCCGGCCAGGCTGTCGGCCCGGCGCGAATGCACGCCCCAGCCGTAGCTGCCGCCGATATTGTTCTGCGGATTGCCGGTGCCGGCCGTGGCGCTGATCGGCGTCGGGTCCAGCCACTCGTACAGACGCACTGGCGTGGCGCCGCCGACCTGCTGGAAATCGACGAAGAAGTGGTCGAAGTTCGCCGTCTCGACCTGGTGCCGCTGCGCCCAGGTGACCACGATGGGCGGCGTGAGGCCGGCCAGGTTGATCGCGGGCGAGAGCAGGTCCTGGTTGGACGAGGCGTTGTAGGTGTTGTCGAGATCGGTCTTCCAGCAGTTCACCCCGCTGTTGCAGCTGCTGAAGCTGGCGACCGGGTTGGCCGTGGTCGTGGCCACGGTCGCGGGCAGGCCCAGTTCCCATTCGTCCTGGGCGCCGGTATGGGTGAAGCCGGCGGCACCGGATTCAAAGTCCGTGGCGAGCACGGTCTGGGTGGCGAAGCCGGGCGGGCAGGACGGCGGCGGCGGTGCCTCGCAGATGCGCAGCGCCCAGGAATTCAGCGTGCCGCCGTTGGCGCCGGCGGTGTCGTCGCGCAGGTCCAGGGTCCAGGTGCCGCCGGCGTTCTCGCCGTCGAAGGCGGCCAGGCGGTAGCCGCCGGAAGTACTGGCGGTGCCGGCGGTGGAATTGTTCTCCGGCTTGATCTGTACCCCGCGCAGCGCCGTGTAAAACGGCGTGATGCCGGCTTCGTCATCGAACACGGCATCCATCTGCTGCTGGCCGCCGGTGGCCGCTGCGCCGATGTCGGTGAACAGGCCGTTGTCGTTGCCGGCCGGCGAGCGCAGGTGGGCGTCCACGTCCTGCATCAGCGCGTGGTTGAGATTGATGATGACGTCGACGTCGGCGATGACCGGATTGCCCGGCACGGTGATGGTCGAGCTGACCAGGCCGGTGCCCGGGCCTATGGTCTTGGGCACGTCGGTGCTGGTGTAGGTAGTGCAGTTGACGCCTTCGTTGCTGGCCCGGTGCACGCTGACGCTGAGGTTGTAGGTGGCCGTAGGCCCGCCTACCGCGGCGCTGGCCGAATCGACGAAAGCGAAATAGGTGCCGGAGTCCTTCACCGTGAAGAACATGGCCTCGGACGGAATGTTCGGATTGGGCGATACATCGCCGGTGCCGGCGTCGTCGGCCGGCAGGATCTGGTTGCCGGCATCGCCGAACAGGGCGAAGCCCAGGCGGCCGTTCCAGCTCACGCCGTCGCGCTCGGGATCCAGGTCCAGCGATAGGAACACGGTGTCGCCGGCATTGAGGTTGATGCTGTACCAGTCCTGCTCGGTCGCGGCGGCCGGGTTGCGCGCGCCGCTGACCCAGCCGTTGGCCGGCAGCGGCGTGGCCGTGGCCGGTGTGTCGTTGCTTTCCACCTCCGGCGTCGGCGTGCCGGACTGGATGCGGAAATGCAGTTCGTAGGGCCGTTGCGACGTGGTGCCGGCAGTGAAGTCGTTGACCTTGAGGTAATAGGTGCCGGTGGTCGGGATCACGGCGCCGGCGATGGACGAGGACAGCGCGGCGAAGGTGCCGTTGTCGTCGTCGAACTCGACGATGGTGGTGCCGTCGGGGCCGATGATGGTCAGCTGGCTGTCGGTGCTGCTGCCGGCGGAGAACGCGGTCATCAGCGCCGCGTAGACGCGGTCGCCGGCGTTGGCGGTGAAGGAATAGAAATCGATGTCGCCGTTCGGGTACAGCGGCGCGCGGATGACGGTATCGCCACTGGCGATCGGCGTGGCGGTGGCGGACGTACCGTTGGGCTCGACTTCGCCGCCGTAGGTCTGGCCCAGCTTCACCTGCGCATAGGAGTGCGCAAGGGTTGAGGGCGGCGCCGGCGCGCGCGCGGGCGGCGTGCCCTTGGCGGGTTCTTCACCTGGCTGAATCTGCTGGAACTCGACCGCGCCGGCCAGTACCTCGGCCGCCGGCCGGGCGGCGATCTTTACCGCGCCCGGCGCGGATTTCAGCCCGTCTCCGGCCGCGCCCTGACCGGCCGCCAGCGCCGGCGCGATGCCCGCGCACAGCGTCAAGGCCATCGCAGCAGCGGCATGCGCCATTGCCCTTGCAAGTGAATTCACGCTATTCCCCTTTGTCGCGAATGTGCGGCCAGCCGGCTAGGCGGCTGTAGTCCCGGATCAGACCCCTGCGCCGGGCACTGGCGGCCGGCGCGCCGACGCCGCCCTCCCCAGGGCAAGTGCGTGACCGCTGCAACTTAGGCTTTTGTTTGCGTCGTGTCGAGAGCTGGTTCACGGTTTTCGCAAGATGAACCGGCTAGGGGAATCCCGGCATCCGCCGCGCGGATGAGGCGCCCGCCGCTATCACCGTTCGAGCTGCTGCAAAAGCCCGTCTATCGCCGCGATGCGCCGCCGCTGCCGGCGCACGTACAGCAGGGAAGCCAGCCCGAACAGGACGAGTACCGCCAGCAGCAGCGCCAGCTTGGCCGACGGGCTCCAGCCGGGCATTGCCGGCGCCGGCGTGGTCCAGCCGCGGCCGACCAGGGTGCCGGTCAGCATGCCCAGCGGCAGGAACAGCGGACCCCACAGCGCCATGCGCACGGCGTTGACGCAGCGCCGGCGCTGCAGCTTCAGCAGGCCTGTCACGCTGTTGTCCGCGGCCTGCCACAGGCCCTGGCGCAGGCGGTAGTTGATCAGTACCGCGGCGGCCAGCACGACCAGGCCGACCACGGCACCGACGCGCGGCCAGAACGCGGTCACGTGCAGGAACAGATAGGCCGCGAAGCCGACGCCGGCCACGGCGCAGACCACGTCCAGCGCCATCAGCAGCCGCATGCGCCAGCTGCGCCGCCGCACCGCGCGCTGCAATGCTTCCAGATCCACGTTCACGGGCTGGGCCTGCCAGGCTGCGGCGAGCGCCGTCCAGTCGTCGCCGGAACTCATGCGGTTTCTCCCATTTGCTGCGTAATGTATTTGCGCGCCCGGTTGAGGCGCACCGCGACATTGCCGACCGAGATGCCGAGCAGGCTGCCGATCTCCTCGTGCGACAGCCCTTCCAGCGCCAGCGTGACCAGCTGGCGCTGGGCCAGCGGCAGGCGCCGCACGATGGCGGCAAGGCGTTCGCCGCGCTGCTGCAGGCCGGCGCTGTGCTCGGGGCCGTGCAGCGGGTCGGGCAGGTCCTCGGGCACTTCCTCGCGGGCGAGGTCGCGGCTGGCCTGCAAGGCATGATCCACCGCGCGGTTGTGGGCGATGCGCAGCACGAAGGTCTTCAGGCTGGATTCGCCGCGGAAGCGCGCCAGGCTCTGCCAGATCGCCAGCAGGATTTCCTGGCCCAGTTCGTCGCGCCGCGCCGCATTGGCTTCGAACGCGGCGACTATGCGCGCGATCGCCGCGCCGTGGGCACTGACGATGGCGTCCAGGCTGGCATCGGGCCGGCTCATGCGCGGCCGGCCCGCTGCGCGCTGCGCGGCGCCGTCATACGTTCATCACGTAGTGTTCGCTGGCCAGGCGCCGCGCGGCGAAGGCGATGCAGCCGGCGGTGCCGGCCAGGGCCACGCCCATGGCGGTGAGCGCGTGGCGCCAGTCCAGCGCGCCGTCGCGGGCCAGATCCAGCAGCAGGGTCTGCTCGGCCAGCAGCGGCACGCGGTACCACCAGTCCTGCACGTCCAGCTGCAGCGCCGGGATGAAGGCCGGCACCAGGGCGAACACCAGCACCACCATCATCGAGGACTGCGCTTCCTTGAACGAGCGCGCATTCAACGCGACCGCGATCTGCAGCGCCGGCGCCAGCAGGCACAGGGGCAGGGCGACCAGATAGAACTGCGCCAGCTGCGTTGCCTCGACCTGCCATGACATTCCGATGTTTTCCAGCGGCAGGGCCTGCAGCACGCAGTGGCCGACGATGAATTCCAGCGCCAGGCCGATGGCGCAGAATAGCGCCGCGGCCAGCCACTTGCCCACGATCAGGTCCAGTCCGCGCACCGGCTGGGCGAGCAGGATTTCCAGTGAACGCCGCTCGCGCTCGCCGGCGCTGCTGTCGATGGCGATGTCCATGCCGAAATAGAACACGCCGAGCAGGAAGATGCCGAACAGCACGGCGATGTGGCGGCCGGCGCGGGTCTGCGGCGTGGCGGTGTCGAAGCGTTCCAGCTGCAGCGGCCTGAGATGCACCAGCGAGACACCCTGGCTGTTCAGCCGTGCCGCGGTCGCCGCCTGGCCATAGGCCTGCAGTACGCCGTTGATCTTCTCCAGCGCCTCGGGCTTGCCGCGCACGCTGTCGTGCCACAGGGTGATGCGCGCCGGCTGGCGCGCCGCGTAGCGCTGGGCGTAGTCGGCGGCCAGCTGCAGCACGGCGGCGTAGCGGCCCTGCACCAGCTGCCGGCGCAGCGCGGCTTCGTCGGCGGTTTGCAGGTCCTCGGTGACGATGCCGGCCTGGGCCAGGCGCGCCAGCAGCTGCGGCGCCTGCGCCGCGGCGACCACGCCGACGCGGATTTCCTTGTCCTCGCTGCGCTCCTGCTTGCTGATGCTGTTGTGCAGCGCGCTCCACATCAGCAGCGGATAGAGCAGGGTCATGATGGCCAGGCTGCGCAGCGAGCGCCGGTCGCGCAGGGCGTCGCGCAGTTCCTTGTGCAATACGGTCCACCAGTGGCGGTTCATGCGGCGATTCCTTCTTCGATACCGGTCAGTGCGATGAATGCATCCTCGAGCTGGCGCGTGCCGGTGCGCGCGCACAGCGCCGCACTGCTGCCGCAGGCCACACTGCGGCCGGCGGCGATCACCACCGCCTCGTCGCAGAGCTGGTCGACCTCCTGCATCACGTGGCTGGCCAGCACGATGCAGCAGCCGCGCGCGCGCAGGTGCTGCAGCGCCGTGCGCAGGGCGCGCGCGCTGACCACGTCCAGGCCGCGGCTGGGTTCGTCCAGCAGCAGGTTGCGCGGCTGGTGCAGCAGGGCGCGGGCCAGCGCCACTTTCATGCGCTGGCCCTGGGAAAAACCGGCCGTGCGCCGGTCGATGATGTCGGCCAGGCCGACCAGGTCGACGATCTCCGCGGTCGCCCGCGCGATCGCGGCGGACTGCATGCCGTGCAGGCGGCCGAAGTAATCCAGATGTTCGCGCGTGGTCAGGCGCGGATACAGGCCGACCTGGTCGGTGACTATGCCCAGGCGCTGGCGTGCGGCCAGCGGTTCGCGCGCGGGGTCGACGCCGTCGATGGCGGCGCTGCCGCGGTCGGCCTTGAGCAGGCCGAACAGGATGCGCAGCGCCGTGGTCTTGCCGGCGCCGTTGGGGCCGAGCAGGCCGGTGATGCGGCCGTCGCCGGCGCGGAAATCCAGGCCGTCCAGCGCGCTCACGGCGCCGAAGGATTTGTATACCTTGTCCAGAACCAGCATGACAGGCTCCTGGCCCGCGACGCGGCGCGGGCATTGGTGGATGGGGAACGGCGGTGAGTCGGGCCTTGCGGCGAGGGCGGCAGCGCGCTGCGACGGCGGCTAGGGCGCGGTCCCCGCGGCGCTGGTCTGGAACGCCGGCAGCGCGATATCGGCGAGGCAGGCGCCGTCCAGCGGCGCGGCCGGCGCATCGAGAAAACGCCGCAACAGCCGCGGCGCGCAGCCCAGGCCGGAGACGATATGCCCGGCCCCGGCCGCGATCAGGTGCTGGCCGTGCGGCAGCTGGCGCAGGGCGCGTTCGGCGCGTGCCGGCGGCGTCACCGGATCCAGCGCGCCCGAGAGCAGCAGGCTGGGGGCGGAGATGCTTTGTGCCGACGCCGATGCCGGTGCTGATGCCGCACCCGTCGCAGGCAGGGCGAGTTCACCGCACAGCGCGTCCAGCGCCGCGATGCTGCCGCCGAAGATCGGCGCAGCGGCCAGCTGTGCGCGCTGCGCCGCATCCAGCCGCGGCCAGTCTTCGCGACAGGTGATGCCCAGCAGCAGGCCTTCGGCGGGCGCTGCGGCGGCCAGATCCAGGCTGTTCGCCTGCGCGGCCAGCAGCGGACGCCAGTCATCGGCCGCCGCGCGTGCGATCAGATACGGCAGCTGGGCCGCGCTCTGCGGCGAATACAGCAGGTATTTCACCGTCATCAGCAGGCGCTGGCGCGAGATCGGCGCGGCCAGCGGCGCGCCGTCGCGCGGATGCGGCAGTGATGCGGTCGTCGCGCTGGTGTCGAGTTTCTGCAGCACCGTCTGCAGCTGCTGCGCCAGCGTGGGAAAGGCCCGGCTGCAGTCGGTGTCGTCGGCGCAGCGCTGCAGCAGGGCGGCCAGCGCCGCCTCGAACTCCAGCGCGTCGGCGCCGATGATCAGGTCCGCATCGGCAACGCCGTCGAGGATCAGGCTGCGCACCTGCTGCGGATACCGCGTCGCATAGACCTGGGCCAGGCGCGTGCCGTACGAGCCGCCCCACAGATTGATGCGTTCGGCGCCTACGGCCTGGCGCAGATGCTCGATATCCTCCGCCGCGGCCGCCGTCGTATACGCAAGCAGGCCGGCGCCGTAGCCACGCAGGCAGGCCAGCATGTCCGCCTCCAGCGCGCTGTCGCTGCGCGCCAGCATGTCGTCCGCGGGAGCGCAGGCCAGGCGCCCGGAACGCCCGGTGCCGCGCTGGTCGATGAAGACGATGTCGCGGCTGGCGCGCACCTTGGCGAAGGCGCCGTCGAGCAGCGCAGCCAGATCGCTACCGGCCTGTCCCGGGCCGCCGGCGAGGACGAACAGCGGATCCGGCTCGGCCCTGGGGCGAATGGCTGGCGCCATGGCAACATGGATTTCCACCGTGCCGGCCTGCGCCTGCGCGTAATCGCGCGGCACCGCCAGGCGGCCGCAGCGCAGCGCCTCGCGCTGGCCGGGAAGATGACAGGCCTGCCAGTCCAGCGGCGCCGCCGCGGCCACCGGCAGCCATGACAGGATCAGCAGACCGACAAAGAAATCACGCAAGCGCATTCCGGGCACCTCGCTGGGATCGATGTGCCTGTAGTCCGGGGTTTGCGAAAAACCTTACAGCGGGGATTCGGAACGTGGAGCCCGGGATTTGGGATCGTGATGGGCGGTGTGGTCGGGACAGGGATTGGGGGCGTGATCGGGATCAAGATCGAGGTCGGGATCGAGTCGGGATTGCGACTGGACGGTGCGGGATTGCGAGCCGCTGATCCGGCAACGCGCCCTCTCCTCCAAGCGCAGCTTGGGGGAGAGGGTTGGGGTGAGGGGGCTGCGCCGGACCTGGGCGTAACGTCAGATTTTCGCCGTTAACATCGAACAAAAGAGCCCGTCGCGAAACCTCGCCTTCGACGCAATCCGAGGCGCCGCCCTCACCCAACCCCTCTCCCCCAAGCGCGAACGCGCCAGGGGGAGAGGCCTTTTTCCGGCTAGAACTGCAACCCCCACCGATCCAGAGTCCCCGTATCCCCCGGCCCATTGTCATTCACCCGCAACTTCCACACCCCGTTCGCCGCCACCGCCGACGCATTCACGGTGAAGGTCTGGATGATGTTGTCGGTGCCGCCGCCGCTGCGGTTCCACAGGTTAAACACGGTGCCGTTGGGCGCGACCAGATCCACCTTCAGGTCGCCCTGGTAGGTGTGGTTGATCGTCACGCTGGCCTTGAGCGCGGCCGGCGCATTGCCGGCGATGCCGCTGACCGTGATCGGGCTCTCGACCGTGCTGTTGTCGCCGATGGCGAAATCCGTGCCGTTCTCGAAGCTGGTGCCGCCGCTGCCGCCGGTGGTGTAGCTGCCCAGCAGGCTCAGGCCGGAATAGGCGGAATAGCCGCGCAGCAGGATGTGATAGGTACCGGCCTGGGGCGTGGCGAAGGTGCAGGTTTCCGCATTGCCGCTCTTGTAGGGACGGCAGTCGTAGGTGGATGTGGTCGGCGCCGAACCGAAGCGCACATACAGGTCGGCATCGCCGCTGCCGCCGGAAGTGGAAATGTTCAGATTGCTCGCGCCGGCGGGCACGACGATGGTGTAGGCCAGGCTGGAATTCGCCGCACCGGAAAGCCCGCTCGCCGGCACGCCGTTCTGCAGCACGTTGCCGCCACCGCTGCTGACCGTGACCTGGCGCGTGGTGCTGTGGCTGGCGCCGCCGTTGTCGGTGACGGTCAGGGCCACGGTATAGGTGCCGGCCGCCGCATAGCTGTGGCTGGGGTTGGCCGCGGTCGATGTCGCGCCGTCGCCGAAATCCCAGCTGCGCGCGGCGATGCTGCCGTCGCTGTCGGTGGAGGTATCGGTGAAGCTGGCGCCGAGCCCGTTCGCCGCGACGCTGAAGCTCGCCACCGGCGGCTGGTTGCCGCCGCCGTCGGTCACGGTAAAGCGCACGGCATTGGGCGTGCCGGGCTTGCCGGCGGCGTCGGTGCCCTGCACGAACACCGTGTGCACGCCCGGCGCCAGGCTGCTGGTGTTGATGGTCACCCGCACGCTTTCGGCACTGGCATTGAAGCTGCCGTCCACCGCGCTCATGGCCAGCGGCGCGGCGCCGGCCTGCCAGGGCGCGGCATCGACATAGGCCGCGGCCGAGGCGATGGCCTGCACGGTTTCGCTGCCGTTGCGCGTGCTGAAGCGGCTGTCGTCGACACTGGCGGTAACGGTGACACTGCCGCCGGCGGCGACGCTGGCCGGGCTGACGCTGATGCTGGTGGTATCCGGCCCGGCCGGCAGCTTGTACGGCGCCTGGAGGTTGCGTGCGGCATAGCGCAGCGCGGCCAGGTTCTGCGGCAGGGTGGTGTTCTGGAAGGTGGTGCAGCTCTCGAAGAAGGCCACGCCCAGTTCTATGGTGAAGGCCGGCACGCCCAGCGAACCGTACATGTTGTCGTCGGTGGCGCCGTCGGTGGCGTAAAGCTCGTCGGACTGCTGCGGGTAGTAGCCGTTGAAATACGCCAGGCGCCGGCCGAAGGTGCGCAGCGCGGTGCCGTTGGGCGCGGCGGTCGCCGTATCGCCCCAGGGCCACAGCACCAGCTGGGCGTAGCTGTGGATGTCCATGAAGACACCCTTGTAGTCCTCCGGCGCGGCGGCGCTGACGGCGTCGGCGCGGCGGTCGGGAAACACGCCGCCGCTGTAGCTGCCGTTGCTGCCCAGGGTGCCGGCGACGTAATTGATGATGGCCTGGGTCTCGGGTTCGGATGCACGCACCGGACCGCGGTAGGTTTCATTGCAGGGATCGCCGCTGGAGCCGCCCGGCGCGCTGTTCCAGTGGAACGGGAAATTGCGGTTCAGATCGGTGCCGTAGCTGCTGCTGCCGCAGCTGCCGTTGGTGTTGTTGGTGTTCTTGCGCCAGGACAGGCCGGCCTCGGCCTTCTTGCGTCCGTCCGGATTGGACTGCAGCACCAGATGGAACCTGAAATGGTCCATCAGCCAGGTCGCCTCGGCATCGCTGCCGTAGCCGTTGACCAGCCATTCGGCGAAGCGCGTCATGGTTTCCGCCGGGGTGTACTCGCGCGCGTGCAGGCCGCTGAGCACGACCATGTTGGCCTTGTCCGCAATCGTGGCATCGGTGCCCTTGTTGCCCAGGCGCAGCACTTTCAGGGTGTAGCCGTTGGCGGCGTTGCGCGTCTTTTCCCAGCTCGGACCTATGTCGATGACTTCGGCCAAGTTGGGTTTCTGCGCGGCGAGCTGGCTCATCGTGGTCTGGGTCTCTTCCACGGTGCGGTAGCAGGCGTAGCCCGGAATGCTCTTGATGCCGCCGCCGGCGTGGCGGTCGCGCTCCCAGTCGTGCAGGCGGTTCGAGGCGGCCTGGTCTATCTCGATCTCGTAGCCGCCGGCGCGCAGCGCGGCGATGGTCGCCGCGTCGGCTTCCAGCTTCACGCTGCGGTTTTCGCGATCCACGATCAGGTGCTGGAACTGCGAGGCCAGGGCCTGCAACTGTTCCGGTTTTTCATAGCGCGCGGTGACGAACCAGACTTCTTCCGCCTGCGCGGGCGCGCTGGCGGCGCCGGCGATGACCAGCGGCAATACGGCCAGTTTGGACAGCATGGATTTCTCCAGGGTCAGGCCGGACGTCCTCCCCGACGGCCGGCGTGAGGATCGGCGCCACCGGCGCGAGCTGGATGCCGGAGACGCCGTGCGGATGCGGAACGGACAAGGCCCCTGGCATGTATCCGTTCCGCGGCTTTGCCGGATCCGTCCGGATTGCCCCGTCGCAATCGGTTTCGGCCGGAGCCGGCAGCGCCGTTAGATAACATGCGGCACATGGCGCATGTGCGAACTTGTACGCATTTGGGCGGGGCGCCGTCTGTACGCCGGCGCCGGTCTGTACAGGCCGGCGCCGGCAGCGGGCGTTGCATCCGCCGCCGGGCCGATGCGGGCAGCCGGCGGCGCGGCAGCGCTGCCGGCCGGCGGCGGAAGCGCCGGTCTTCCCGCGCTTCCGCCGCCCCGTCAGTTCAGAACGTGATGCTCCAGCTGTCGATCTTGCCGGTGTCGCCCGGACCGTTGTCGTTGACGCGCAGCTTCCACACGCCGTTGAGCGGTTCGCTGGACAGGTTCAGGCTCACCGTCGTGTTGAGATTGTCGGTGCCGCCGCCACTGCGGTTGTGGATGTTGTAGAGCGTGCCGTCGGGCGCGACCAGGTCCACCTTCAGGTCGCCCTGGTAGGTATGCACGATGGCGACGGTGACCGAGGCATTGCCGGGCGCATTGCCGCTGCGGCCGGAGACCGTGATCGGGCTGTCCACGGTGGCGTTGTCGCTGATGGTGTAGTCGGTGGTGTTGGTATAGGTCTGCGTACCACCGCCGCCGGTGGTGTAGCTGCCGGTGATGGACAGGCCGGAATACGCGGAATAGCCCAGCACCATCACGTGGTAGGTACCCGCCTGCGCCGTCGCGATGGTGCAGGTCTCGGCGTTGGTGGAACCCTGCGAGCGGCAGTCATAGCTGGCCGTGGTCGGCGCGGAACCGAACTTCACATAGAGGTCCGCATCGCCCGTGCCGCCCGTGGTGACGAACTTCAGGCCGCTGGCGCCGGCCGGCACGGCCATCGTGTAGAAGGTCTGCGAATTCGCCGCACCGGCCTGGCCGGTCAGGGCCACGCCGTTCTGCAGCACGTTGCCGCCCGGCGGGGCGGTGACGGTGACAGAGCTGGTCTTGGTGTTGGTCGCGCCGCCGTTGTCGGTGACGGTCAGGCTGACGCTGTAGGTGCCGGCTGCGGCATAGGTGCGGCTGGGATTGGTCGCGGTGGACGTGCCGCCGTCGCCGAAGTTCCAGCTGCGCGAAGCGATGCTGCCGTCGGAATCGCTGGAGCTGTCGGTGAAGTTGGCGGTAAGCCCGTTGGTGACGACGCCGAAATTCGCCACGGGCGGTGCATTCGTGCCGCCGCTGACGGTGACGGAGCTGGTCCTGGTATTGGTCGCGCCGCCGTTGTCGGTCACCGTCAGCGTAACGGTATACGTGCCGGCCGCCGCATAGGTCCTGCTCGGATTGGTCGCGGTCGAGGTGCCACCGTCGCCGAAATTCCAGCTGCGCGCGGCGATGCTGCCGTCGGAGTCGGTCGAGGTATCGGTGAAATTCGCCGTTAGCCCGCTGGTGGCCACACTGAAATTCGCCACGGGTGCTGCGTTGCCGCCGCTGTTGAGCGTGACGTTCCAGGCGCCGCGGCCGTAGGTGCCGGCGCTGAGCACGTGCGGCGTGTCGTCGATTTCCAGGTCGGTGACGACCAGGCCCAGCGGCAGCCCGGTGGAGAAGGCGACGAAGTTGTCGCCGCCGTCGGCGCTCTCGTATACGCCTACGTCCGTGCCCACGAAGATGCGGTTGGTATTGAGCGGATCGATGGCCACAGCATTGGCCGGCACATTGGGCAAGCCGGCGCCGACCGCGCTCCAGCTGGTGCCGCCGCTGGTCGAGCGATACAGGCGCGCGGCGCCGAAGCCGGCGCGGGTGACGAACACGCGCTGGGCGTTGAGCGGATCCATCGCCACGTCGGAAACCACGCCGCCCGGATAATTGCCGGTGACATCGGTGAAGCTCACGCTGGGCACGGCTGCATCCGGCGTGGCGTAGATGCGCCCGCCCGAGGTGCCGACATAGGTCGGCACCAGCACGCCCATGCTCACCGGCGTAATCACCGACACGGCCGAACCCAGGCTGCCCGAGATCGCCGTCCAGGACAGCGGATTGGCCGACGTGGTGGCGCGATAGACCACGTTGGACGCGGTGAACAGGCGATTGCCCGCCACCGCCATCGGCGTCACCCAGGGGAAGCTGGACGAGGACGTGATGCCCGTCGTCGGCAACTTGGTGAAGCTGTTGGCGCCGCCGCCGGAAGTCGAGCGGTAGATGCTGGGGAAGCCGCCCGAGGGATAGCTGGTCTGGAACACGATGGACGGATTGGTCGGGTCTATCGCATTCATGAAGCCGTCGCCGGAGACGAAGGTCAGGTCCCACACGGCGCTGGTGCTGCGGCGGGACGAGGAATTGTCCTGCGCGCCGCCGAACACGATGTCGGGGTTCGTCGGATGCACGCTGATGTCGTAGAACTGGGTGACATTGAGGTTGGAATTCATGTTCACCCAGCTGCTGCCGCCGTTGTCCGTGCGCCAGAGGCCGCCGTCGGTGCCCAGCCAGAAGCGGTCCGGATTGCTGCGCGAATAGCGCACGACGTGGGTGTCCTGATGTACCGCCTGGCTGCTGCCCCAGGTGGAGTGCAGGATGGTGAAGCTGCTGCCGCCGTTGGTGGAACGCGCGGTGCGGATGCTGCCGACGAGGATGGTGTCGGGCTGGGTCGGGTGCACGTCGATGGCGAGGTTGTAGCTGCACTGGCCTTCGCAGGCGGTATTGCTGCGCAGGGACCAGCTGGCGCCGCCGTCGGCGCTGCGGTACAGGCTGCCGCTCTGCAGCGCGTACAGCACATTGGTATTGCTTGGGGCCATGGCCAGGCGCAGGCGCGAACCGGATACGCTGAGGCCGGAATTCATCGCCGTCCAGCTGGCGCCGCCGTCGCTGGATTTGTATACGCCGCTGCCGGCCACGCCGGCATAAACGGTGGCCGTGCCCGGCACGAAGATCAGGTCTTCAACATTGCCGTTGAGGGTCTTGCTCCAGCTGCCGCCGCGGTCGGCCGAGCGGTACAGGCCCGAACCCGACAACGTGCCGCTGCTGCTGCAGCTGCCGGCGCCGCCGGCCAGTACCACGTTGGCATTGGTCGGTTGTACTGCCACCGCGTTGACGATGGACAGCGGCATGGCCGTCGCGCCGCTGCCATTGCGCGCCTGCCAGCTGTTGCCGCCATCGCTGCTGAGGTAGACGCCCTGGCCGAAATAGCCGGCGCAGCCGCCGCCGTTGCGGTCGCCGGTGCCTGCCCAGACATTCGCCGGCGCGGCCGGCTCCACGAACAGCGCACCGGTGGGCAAGGTGCCGACCTGGTCGAACAGCGCGGTCCATGAACTGCCGCCGTTCGTGGTCTTCCATACGCCGCCGGCGGCGGCGGCAAAGTAGACGGTATTTTCATCGGTGGGATGCGGCACTACGGCATTGGTGCGGCCGGCGACGCGGCCCATGCTCCAGTTGCCCATGTTCATCGAGGACGGGCCCAGCGGCGCCCAGGTTTCGCCGGCGGCGCGCTGCAGCGGGGCGAGGCGCTCGACGTCGGCTTTCAGTTCGGCGGCGGCCTTGCGCCGTTCGGCATCGGCATTGACGGCCTGGTCCAGTCCGCGCGAGCGGATGAACCATTGCTGGCGCTGTTCTATCTGCCAGCTTTCTTCGCGCGGCTTGCTGCCGCGGTCGCCGCCCGGCGCATCGGACTGTGCGCTGGCGGTGGTGGTGAGGGAAACGGCGGCCACGAACGAAAGCAGGTGGCACCGCAGGGCAGGGCGTACGTGCATGATCGGTTCTCCGCGAGCGGCAGCGTGACTGCCGTAGGCATGACTGGGGAAGAGCGGGGCCGCCGCAGTGCGCGCTGCGCCACGGGGCCCCGGCGGCGCGGGAGCGGCGGACGGGGCGTGCTGCGCCCTGCCCGCGTCCCGCGGCGGCTTCAGAAGGTGATGCTCCAGCTGTCGATCTTGCCGACGTCGCCCGGACCGTTGTCGTTGACGCGCAGGTTCCAGGTGCCGTTGAGCAGTTCGCTCGACAGATTCAGCGTGACCGTCTTGTTGATGTTGTCGGTGCCGCCGCCGCTGCGGTTGTGGATGTTGTAGAGCGTGCCGTCCGGCGCGACCAGGTCCACCTTCAGGTCGCCCTGGTAGGTATGCACGATGGCGACGGTGACCGAGGCATTGCTGGGCGCATTGCCGCTGCGGCCGGAGACCGTGATCGGGCTGTCCACGGTGGCGTTGTCGCTGATGGTGTAGTCGGTGGTGTTGGTATAGGTCTGCGTACCGCCGCCGCCGGTGGTGTAGCTGCCGGTGATGGACAGGCCGGAATACGCGGAATAACCCAGCACCATCACGTGGTAGGTACCCGCCTGCGCCGTGGCGATGGTGCAGGTCTCGGCGTTGGTGGAACCCTGCGAGCGGCAGTCATAGCTGGCCGTGGTCGGCGCGGAACCGAACTTCACATAGAGGTCCGCATCGCCCGTGCCGCCCGTGGTGACGAACTTCAGGCCGCTGGCGCCGGCCGGCACGGCCATCGTGTAGAAGGTCTGCGAATTCGCCGCACCGGCCTGGCCGGTCAGGGCCACGCCGTTCTGCAGCACGTTGCCGCCCGGCGGGGCGGTGACGGTGACAGAGCTGGTCTTGGTGTTGGTCGCGCCGCCGTTGTCGGTGACGGTCAGGCTGACGCTGTAGGTGCCGGCTGCGGCATAGGTGCGGCTGGGATTGGTCGCGGTGGACGTGCCGCCATCACCGAAGTTCCAGCTGCGCGAAGCGATGCTGCCGTCGGAATCAGTGGAGCTGTCGGTGAAGTTCGCCGTCAGGCCGCTGGTGGCCACGCTGAAGTTCGCCGTGGGCGGAACATTTGTGCCGCTGCTGACAGTGACGGAGCTGGTCTTGGTATTGGTCGCGCCGCCGTTGTCGGTCACCGTCAGCGTGACGGTATAGGTGCCGGCCGCTGCATAGGTCCTGCTCGGATTGGTCGCGGTCGAGGTACCGCCGTCGCCGAAGTTCCAGCTGCGCGATGCGATGCTGCCGTCGGAATCGGTGGAGCTGTCGGTGAAGTTCGCGGTCAGGCCGCTGGTGGCCACGCTGAAGTTCGCCACCGGCGCCTGGTTGCCGCCGCTGCCGGCGAAGCCGCCGATGCCGTAGACGTCCTTGGACTGGGCTGTGCCGCCGGCCTCGTCGCGGTTGTCGGTATAGATGGCCATGATCTCGCTCATGACCACGTCCATGCCGTTGTAATCGCCCCACTCAAACGAATCGGTGAGGTTGCGCGAGGTCACCGTGGTCAGGCGCGTGGCCGTGCCCCAGGTCACGCCGCCATCGCTGGAGACGGCGTAGTAGAGATCGGTGCCGCTGCGGCTGCTGGAATGGCGCGTGTCGTAATACATGACGAAGACGCGGCCGTTGCGGTCCACCGACAGCCACTGATTGAAGCGGTCCACCGTGCTGACGTCGCTGCTGGAATGCGGCGAGGAAATCTGCCAGGTGGCGCCGCCGTCGCGCGAGCGCGCCACGCGGATGATGGCGTGGTTGGCCGTCGCGCTGGTGTTGTTCTCGGTGGTCGAGGTGTCGGTCCAGGACACGTAGATGCTGTTGTTGAAGGCGCCGCCGGAACGGTCGGTGTCCACCGAGGTGTAGATAAAGGCGCGGCGGGTTTCCATCGCCGGGATGGGGAAGTCGAAGTCGGCGTTGGTGCTGCTCACCGTCGTCGCCGCGGCGAAGCTGGCGCCGCCGTCGGTGGACTTGGCCATGCGTATGGCCTTGCCCAGGCTGCCGCCGGAGGTGGCGGGATAGAAGAAGTAGACGTTGCCGGCGCTGTCGGAGGTGATGTCGCTGCCGATGCCGCGGTTGGAGCCGTCCAGGGTCAGCGTCGCGCCGAACGACGTTCCGCCGTTGGTCGAGCGGGCGAATTTCTGGATGTTGTTGTCATGCCAGGCGACATAGATATTGCCCTTGTGCGGCGAGCTGGCATGCATGTCGACGTGCAGGTATTCCTTGTCCGAGATGTTCTGGTTGGACAGGGTGGCGCTGCGCGTCCAGCTGGCGCCGTTGTCGGTGGAACGGTAGAAATACACATTGGTGCCGGAGCCGACCACGGTCGACAGCGCCGTGGCGTAGCCGACCGTGCCGTCGGGCGACCAGCCCACGGCCGGGTCGCAGCAGGTGTCGGGCAGGGAGATCGCGCTGCCCCAGCTCACGCCGCCGTCGGTGGAGCGCCACATCTTCTGGCCGCTGCCCGGGCCGTTGGTGCCGGCGATGACGATGTTGGTATTGACCGGGTTGATCGCCACGGCCGATTCGGCCGCGCCGGCCGGCGTGGTAATGCGCTTTTCGCCGCCGAGGAAGTTCTGGAAGATGTTGCCGCGCGAGGCTTCGTCCCGCGCCGTGGATTCATGCACGCGGAAGCTGCCGGCCGCATCGGCCCTGACCGCGGTATAGGTCCTGCCGTCGATGCGGTAGCCGCCGTACTTGGCCAAGTAGCCGTTCAAGGCGCTGCGCGGATACTGCACCGGGCCGAACTGCGGCAGCTCCTTGTTGGCCTTGCGCATCTCGACGCGGTAGAACACCGGAATCGCGATGATGGTGTCGGCCTCGTTCTTGGACAGCAGGGCCAGGTCTTCCGCGGTCAGCGCGTAATTGCGGTCGTCCCAGGGGCCCAGCGCCTGCAGCCCGGCGTAGTCGACGCGCGGGTCGGCGCCCTTGGCCGCATCGACGCGGAACGCGACGGCGCGGCCCAGTTCCTGTTCTTCTTCGGCGTGCACTGCCAGGCTGATGCTGCAGCCAAGCAGGCCCGCGGCCAGCAGCGGCAGCCGGCCGATCAATTTGCTGTTCATTGGTCTCCCCTCCATTTGTTGAAAAGTACACTGCGCGCTGCGCAGTGCTGCGCTGCAGGCGGAGCTGGAGCCCGCTGTGCCACGGACGCGGAAGTCACTGTTCGTTTGCGTTCGTCGCGAGTGGCCGGCCGCAGCTGCTGCCCGGTGCCGAACGGCCTGGCGTCTGCGGGCCGGCGGCGGGAAGCTGCCGGCGAGCGCTGCCTGTGGATGGGCCGGGCGCGCGTTCCCCCCCGAGAACCGCGAGCCGGGGGACGATTTACAGCAAATACTTTGCTCAGTCTATGGAATGAGTCGCATAGGTCTTGGGGCCGATATGTGCGGTTGCATCATGAAACCGCCGTATGGATCAAGGGCGGTGCGCCGGGGGCGATGCCGTCCGGTGCCGGTCCAATCCCTGCAGCAACAGATGTTCGGCTTGGCGGCGGGTCTTCGCCCTGTCCCCGGGTACTACGCAAGCTCGCGTGTGCGCCGCAACATTGCGGATCTACCATCTGTGTTTGCGCGGACGCATGCGCTGCCGTGCCGTTCACTTCTCGCCGGCGACGCCTTTGGGCTATCGTGCCGGAATGACCAGCCTGTTCATCTCCGACCTGCACCTGGACGACGAGCGTCCCGCGATCACCGGATTGTTCCTCGAATTCCTGCGCGGCGAAGCCAGCCGGGCCGAGGCGCTGTACATACTCGGCGACTTGTTCGAGAGCTGGATAGGCGATGACGACGAT
Source organism: Tahibacter harae (assembly GCF_024437735.1). Classification (GTDB taxonomy): domain Bacteria; phylum Pseudomonadota; class Gammaproteobacteria; order Xanthomonadales; family Rhodanobacteraceae; genus Tahibacter; species Tahibacter harae. The sequence continues at coordinate 144,540 of NZ_JANFQO010000011.1, forward strand.
TCCGCGCTGGCCCTGCGCGTGCAGCAGGCTCTGGCCGGACTCACCGCGCGCGGCGTCGCCGGCTACTTCATGGCCGGCAACCGCGATTTCCTCGTCGGCGAACGCTTCGCCGCCGCCACCGGTTTCCGGCTGCTGAGTGATCCCACCTGCCTGGACCTCGCCGGCGTGCCCACCTTGCTCATGCATGGCGACACCCTGTGCACCGACGATGTCGCCTACCAGCAGTTCCGCAGCGTGGTGCGCGACCCGGCCTGGCAGCAGAACTTCCTCGCCCAGCCGCTGGAACAGCGCCGCGCCTTCGCCCGCCATGCGCGCGAGCAGAGCCGCGCCCATACCGGCAGCGCGATGGCCGCGATCATGGATGTGACCGATGCGGCCGTGCGTGAAGCGATGGCCAGGCATGGCGCGGCCCGGCTGATCCACGGACACACGCACAGGCCCGGCCGGCATCGCTTCGAGCTGGACGGCATTCCGGTGGAGCGGGTGGTGCTCGGGGATTGGTATGAGCAGGGGAGTGTGTTGCGGGTAGACAGAGACGGGGTGGTGCTGGAGGGGATTCCGCTTTGAGACGGACGTGGGCGAGGGGCGGCGCTTCAGTCGGGAGGAATTCTGGTTTTCGCCAGCTCTTCGCGTGGTGAAGATTTTGCCGAAAATCCAAATGCGAGGCGCGTTGGTCGTTGCCCCCTCACCCCAACCCTCTCCCCCAAGCGTGCTTGGGGGAGAGGGAGCTTTCCGCTTTTTGCTCAGGAAATCCGGCAAATTTCGCTTGCCGAAAAAGCCGGATTCCGCCACGCAATCACTGTGGATCGCGAAGAATCCTGCCGCTCACCCCTTCCGCGTCGAAAGCACATACATCCCCAGCAGCACCAGCGCCGAACCGGCCAGCTGCCACGCGGTGATCGGCTCCTGCAGCAGCCAGAAACCCAGGAACAGCGTCGACACCGGTCCCAGCATGCCTGCCTGTGCGGCGCTGGGCGCGCCGATGCGGGCTACGGCGAGCATGGTGAGGACTACCGGCAGCACGGTGCAGAACACGGAGTTGAGCAGGGAAAGGCCATAGACAGCGGGGCCGTGGTGCAGCAGGCGTTCCCACGGGCGGGCCAGTGCGTAGTGCAGCAGTACGGCGATGGTGGATACGCTCATGGCGTAGGCGACCAGGCGGGTTGCGCCGAGGCGTTTCACCAGTTCGCCGGAGCCGATCAGGTACAGCGCATAGGACAGGGCCGAGCCCAGCACCAGGCCGGCGCCTAGCAAAACGGCGTCGCCGCCCAGCTGCAGGTCGTGGGCGAAGACCAGCACGATGCCGGCGTAGGCCAGGGCCAGCGCCATCCATTCGCGCGCGCTGATGCGCCGGCGCAGGGCGGTGGCGCTGATCAGCAGGACGAAGGACGGCGACAGGAACAGGATCAGCCGTTCCAGTGCCGCGCTGATGTATTGCAGGCCAAGGAAGTCGAGATAACTGGAGAGGTAATAGCCGAGCAGGCCCAGGCCGATTACGCTGACCGTATCGCGGCGGCCGAGGGCAGGGCTGTTGCGCCATTGCCACAGGGCGATGGCGAGAAAGAACGGCGCGGCGAACGCCATGCGCAGGGCGAGTACGTCCAGCGCGTCGACGGGATGGCGGTAGAGCAGCTTGGCGACGATGGCCTTGGCGGAGAACAGCACCGAAGCGGTGGCGGCGATCAGCAGTCCCTGGCGGAAGCGTTGGCGGGCGGTGGTTTCGTCCATCGGCGGATTGTAGCCGGCGCGCCGCGGGCTGGCCGGTGCGGTTGTCGGCGCCAATGCGCAAGGGCAGGGCAGTATTGCCGCAGGCGAAGCGCGTGCGAGGTCTGCGCAAGTGCACGGCCCTGCTGCGGCCGGCGACGTGCTCCGGTGCGGCGCAGTGGAAATCCAGCGGAAATTTCATAAGGGCGCGATGCCGCCGGAGGCAGTCATGCAGCGCGAGTGGATCGTGAAGGGAGTGCTGGTACTGGTCGGCCTGCTCAACCTGCTGCCCGCCGTGGTTGCATTCGATCCGGCGCGCAGCCTGGGCCTGTACGGCATCGCGCTGGACGACGCCGCGCTGGGCATCGCCATGCGCCATCGCGCGCTGTTGCTGGGAACGGCAGGACTGGGATTAATCGTTGCCGCCTGGCGTACTGGATGGCGTGGTCCGGCACTGGCGCTGGCCTTGTGCAGCAAGATCGGTTTCCTGGCGTTGTATGGGCTGTATCAGATGCCTGCCGGTCCGCTGCAGCGGGTGGCACTGGCGGATGCGGTTGCCCTGGTGCTGCTCGTCGTGGTGCTGCTGTTGCGTTGTCGTGATGCCGCCGGCCCGGTCCGCAGGATCGGCGGCACGTGAGCAGGTCCAGTACGCAATCGCAGCGATCGAAGACACGAGCGGACTCAGGCCGGAAGCGCAGGCCGGAACGAAGGCTCACGCCGCCTGCGCCGTCCTGCGATGAAGGCACCCGGCACGCAGCCTCAGACCACATGCCCCGCCAAGGTCCCCACATCCCCGTCCCAGGCACCGAAATAGCTGCGGCTGCGCCGCACGGCCGGATGTTCGGGTCCGCGCGGCACCAGCTTCAGCGCACGCTTGCCTTCCAGCCATAGCGACACGGTATTGATGATGCGGCTGTCGCGGCAGACGCGGCCGTGGTCCAGTGCGCCGGCGTAGACGGCCAGGGTGATGCCCGGCACGGCGGCGCTGCGCAGGTGGACGCGGCCGTCGCCGAGGTTGTCCTTGCGCGCGCCGGCGAAGTCGAACCAGTTCGGGTTGGCGCGGTTGGCGCGCTGCACCGTGAGCTGCACCGGCGTGGGCACGCCGCAGCCTTGCAAAACCAGGATGTTTTCCGCATTCGCGGCGAGCGCGGCATCGTCGAGCAGGGGCGCGGCGCTGCTGCCGCCGTGGCGCGCGGCGCGGCCGCGGGCGAAGGCTTCGGCATCGGCGACGAAGCGCGCCTCGAAGCCGCCGTCGCCATCGCGCACATTGGCCTGCCAGTTGGCCGCGTCGAACAGGTCTACGCTGCGGCTGTCCTCGTCCACGCAGCTTTCGGCGTAGTGCGGTGTCATCTGGTAGACCGAGGGAAAGCTGCGCGCGATCTTGCGGTAGTCCTCGTCGGTGCCGAACCAGCCGTCGCGTTCGCCGGCGACCAGCATCTGCACCGCGGCCAGCGAGCCGCGGAACGGCGGCGCGATGAAGACGATGCGGGCGACATCGGCGAAGGCATCGCGGCCGCGCAGGCCCAGCATGCTGCGCAGGACCAGGCCGCCCATGCTGTGGGCGACGAAGTTCAGCGTGGTGCGGCGGCGCAAGCGGCGCTGGCGGCCGCTCAGTTCCTCGCAGAATTCGGCCAGCTTCTGTGCGGCGTGTTCCACCGGCCGGCGCCAGTCGTAGGTGAACACATGCAGCGCCTCGTCGGGCTTCCATGCGCGCAGCTTGCCGACCATCTCGCCGTAGGCGTAGCGGATCGGGCGCGAAGGCAGCATGCGGTGGCCGTCGCTGGCTTCGTAGCGGCCGTCGAGCAGGGCGAAGTCCAGCGGATTCTCGAAGGCGTCGCCGAACACCATGTCTTCCAGGCTCCAGCGCACCGGCCAGTCCAGCGGATAGCTGTCGGTGAGTTCGCTGCCCTTGATGCCGGGGATAAGGACGGTGGTCATGCGGGACTCCTGTCTGCGGGCGCTGGTAGTGTGCCTGTGCCGGCGGCATCATGCGCAGTCTTGCCGGGGGGAAGCTGCATGCACGATCTGCTTTGCGCGGTGCCGGTACTGGAAAGTCCGCGCCTGCAGCTGCGCAGCATAGACCGCGGCGACCTGGACCGTATCTACGCGCTGCATTCGGATCCGCGCGCCATGCGCTACTGGAGCTTTCCGGCCTGGACCGCGCCGCAGCAGGCGCGCGACTGGTTCCTGCGCCAGCAGCATTTCTGCGCGCAGGAGGAAGTCTGGCCCTGGGCGGTGGTGCGGCGCGAGGACGATCGGCTGATCGGCCTGTTCACCCTGTTCGCGGTCAACCGGCTGCAGCGCCGGGCGGAGTTGGGCTATCTGCTGGATTCCGCCCATTGGGGCCGCGGCTACGCCCAGGAGGCCGCGCGCCTGGTGCTGGCCTACGCCTTCGACGCGCTGGAACTGGCCCGCGTCGAGGCCGACATAGACCCGCGCAACAGCGCCTCCTGCCGCCTGGTGGAACGGCTGGGCTTCCAGCGCGAAGGCCTGCTGCGCGAGCGCTGGCACGTCGCCGGCGAAATCGCCGATACCGCGTTCTACGGCCTGCTCGCGCGGGAATTCCTGCGCGGCTGAGACCGGTGTTTCAGGGGTTCTGGAAGCCGTAGGCGAAGATGAGGTCGCCGACAAGTTCAAACGCGCCGATGTCGATCAGTCCATCGCCGCCGCGCGCCTGCGCAGTGCCGGGTGCGACCAGGCCGCGCCGGGGCTGGAAGGCCGGCGGGAACAGTGGGCCGGGAAAGGCAAAGGCGGGGTTGCCGGCCGGCGCATTGTTGCCGCTGTCGCGCAGCGGGCTGGCGGCGGTGGGGCGCAGATCGTAGGCGGCCACGTTGGCGAAGCCGGGACTGGTGCCGCTCAGCGTGCCGCTCCACTCGCCGGCGGCGGGCACGAAGGTGGAACCGGCCTCGATCCAGTTGTTGCTGCCGCGGATCTGGCGGCCGTCGGTCCAGACCAGCTCGCCGTCCACCGCGCGGATGATGCGCGCGGTGCCGCCGGCGGTGACGTCGATCACGTTGTTGTGCATCTCCACCGACTGCATTTCCTGGAAGATGCGGAACACCGTCGCGTCCACGCCGGAGCTGAGCAGGATGGTGTTGTTGACGAAGCGCGCGCGGCCCTTGCTCACGCCGGAGCCGTCGCCGCCGATGCGGATGACCGCGCCGAACGCCGGATTGGTGTGGACGATGACATTGCCGACCACGTCCTGGTCTTCGCGGACCAGGTCGCGGGTCCAGCCGGCCTGCTGGGTTTCCTCGTCCGGGCCTATCAGTTCCAGTTCGTGATAGACCGCGCCCTGGAACCAGTTGTAGTGGATCTCCGCGCGCTGGTGGCGGCATTTGAGCAGGTTGCCGCCGGTGCCGTCGTGCACGTAGTTGTGGCGCATGCGGAACACCGCATTCGGCCAGGCGACTTCGTCGCTCTGGATATACAGCGCATGCTGCGAAGTACCGGCGCCGGAGCCGTAGATCTCCGAGTATTCCAGGGTGAAGGAGCCGGAGAACTGGTCCGTGCTCAGGATGCCGTGGGCGGCGCAGGTGTGGATCACGCTGTCGCGCACGGTGACCTCGTGGGCGCCCTGCAGGATGCAGCGTGCGCTGCCGCCGCTGACCTCGAAGCCTTCGAACACCACGTAGTCGGACTGGCGGAATTCCACCGTGTTGCCGCCGCCGTTGATGCGCGGGCGCAGGCCGTTGACGCGGATGCCGCGGATCACCACCGGATTGCCGGCGCTGCCGCCGTCGGCGGCGGGCACGACCACGCCGCCGGCGTAGGTGACATTGCCGTCGACCTCGACCACGTCGCCGCCTTGCAGGTCCACCGCGGCGAACAGCTGATTGAGGCTGGTATGGGGCCGCGTCGGGCCGACCTGGTAGGTAGCGGCACCGGCGCAGCCGGCGTACAGCAGGGGCAGCAACAGCAGTCGGCGGGCGCGCATGCGGACACTCCAGGCAATCGGCGGCGCGCAGCCTGCGGTGCCGCGGCCGCGCAATCTGTGAAATGCGCCGGCGGGCGCAAAGCGAACGGGGTCAGTGGCGGAAAGCGCCGGACCGGCGGCGGCTGGCGAATCCTGCACCGGCTGCGCGCCGGAGCATGGCCTAAGCTACGCGGATGCGCGCGGCAAGCCGCCGCGCCGGCGCCGGCGGATCCACCGCGCGGACGCTGCCGATCAATGCCGCAAGCCGGCGGGAGCATTGCCGATGAAGTTGTCTGAATTGCTGGGCGCGGCCACGCGCGGGGACGGCCGCCTGAGCGTGCAGGTGGGCGAGGACTGGCTGCAGGGCCGCAGCGTGTTCGGCGGCCTGCAGGCCGCCATCGCCGTCGCCGCAATGCGCGGCCAGGTCGCTGCGGAACTGCCGCTGCGTACCTTGCAGATGACCTTCATCGCGCCGGTGGGCCAGGGTGAGGTGCGCGCCGTCGCGACGCTGCTGCGCAGCGGCAAGAGCGCGGTACACGTGCAGGCGCGGCTGGAAGACGCCGCCGGCGAACTGCTCGCCCTGGTCATCGGCGTATTCGGCCGCGGCCGCGCCTCGCGCGTGCAGCGCCAGCCGGTACGTGCGCCGGCGTCCGCGCAGGCGGCGGTGCCGCTGCCCTTCCTGCCCGGCGTCACGCCGAATTTCATGCAGCATTTCAAGGTGCGCCTGCGCGAAGGCGCAATGCCCTTCAGCAACACGCCCGTGTTCGCCAACCGCTTCGAGGTCGGCCTGCGCGACGACACCGGCATGAGCGAATCGCACCTGCTGGCCCTGGCCGATTTCGTGCCGCCGGTCGCGCTGTCGTGGATGGAAACCGTCTCGCCGGGCAGCTCCCTGACCTGGATGCTGGAACTGCTGAGCGACGACTATGCCAGCCAGCCCCTGGACGGCTGGCTGGTGGATGCGGAAATGGTCGCCGCCCGCGACGGCTATACCAGCCAATCCACCCTGATCTGGGCACCGGACGGCAGTCCGGTGGCGGTGAGTCGGCAGAGTATGGTTGTTTTTGGCTGATGGTTGGGAGTGGGGGCGGAAGTCGACAGCCGGGAGCCGGGGAGTCGGGAGTCGTTGGAATCGTGCGGCGAACCCCCCGGGGCTTCCGGCAAACGGAATTGCTGAATTTCTTCGAGAAAAAGCGGGAATCTCCCGCTCCCCCAAGCTTCGCTTGGGGGAGCGGGCCGGGGTGAGGGGGCGACGATCAACGCGCCTCTGCGTTTGAATTTCGTCGATATTTTCAGCGCGCGAAGCGTCGGCGAAAACCCGATTTCGGCGCGAACTGACGCGCTGCCCCCTCACCCAACCCTCTCCCCCAAGCGCGTAAACGCGCTTGGGGGAGCGGGCTTTTTCGAAGCCCGTTCCTCCGGCTGCCAAATCCCAAATCCAACCCCAAATCCCAAATCCAACCCCGAAACCCGAAACCCGAAACCCGAAACCCGAAGCCCGAAGCCCGAAGCCCGAGCCCTAGCCCAAAGCCCGAATCTCGACTCCCAACTCCCAACCCCAGGAACCGCTACCGAAACTGCTCCGCAGGCAGCCGCGCGCAACCGAACTCGCCCGGATCGTGCAGTTCGAAGTCGCCGTAGAAGATCGTGTCGCCGCGGTACTCATAGGCGCCGATATCGGTGCGGCCGTAGCCGCGGGCGAAGCCCGCGCCGCGCTGGTCGGTGGCGAGGCCGGCGTCGTTCTCGCCGCGCTCGCAGGCCGGGCTGCCCAGCGTCAGCGCCATCGTCGGCGTGGGGCCGCCGTTGTCGCGCAGCGGCTCCAGCTGCGGATCGAGCTGCCAGCGGTTCTCGAAATCCTCGCCATTGACGGTGCTGACGTCGGGCAGGGCCTGGACCAGGCTGCGGCGCGCCGAAACGGTGGCCGGCGTGAGATCGGGGTCGATCTCGCGCACCAGATCGCGCGGCGTTGCGGCCGGGCCCTGGGTATTGCCGGCGACGATGCTGCTGACGAGGTCGAGCCGGCTGGCATCGCCGCCGACGAACACACCGCCGCCGCTGGTAAAGGCGCCGCTCGCCGGCCCCGTGCTGTTGCCGACCACGGTGCTGTTGCGCAGGATCAGGCGTCCGTGGCCGAGGAAGACGGCGCCGCCGCTGGCGGAATCTTCCGGCGCGCGATTGGCGTTGAACGTAGTGTTTTCGATCACCGAGATAGCGCCTTCCAGCGGCGTCGTCAGATGCAGCGCGCCGCCGTCGGAAGTCGTCGCCTGGTTGTCGGCGAACGTGCTGCCGGCAATGTGCAGCGAAGTCGCGGACGCCAGCAGGCCGCCGCCGCTGTACTGGGCGCGGTTGCCGTAGAGGTAGCTGTCGCCCAGTTCCGCACTGGCGGTCACGCCGTGGACGGAGATCGCGCCGCCGAATTCGGCCTCGTTGCCGCTGAAGCGGCTGCGCCGCGCCACCAGGCGCGCTTCGCTCACGGCGACGGCGCCGCCGAGCTTGTACGAGATATTGCTGTCGAACTGGCTGGAGACGAGGCTGAGTTCGCAGTCGTCGATGAAGATGGCGCCGCCCCAGCCGCCTGCCCGGTTCTGACTGAAGCGGCTGTCCTCGACGCGCAGGCGTGCATAGGACGCATGCACGGCGCCGCCGTCGCCGTCGAAATAGCCGTCGCGCAGATGCAGGCGTGCCAAGCGCACATCCACCCGGCAGGCCTCGTTGCCGTCGCCCTCGATCAGGAGCAGGCGCCCCAGGCCGTTGCCGGCCAGTACCGCCGGCTCTGCGCCGGTGCCGAGGATTTCCACCGAATCGGTGACCGGCACGGGGCCGGAACTCAGCACGATGGGGCCGGCGCTGTGGATCAGGATGCGGTCGGCGCCGGGATTGGCGTTCGCCAGCGCCAGCGCGCTGCGCAGGCTGCCGGAACCGGAGTCGCCGGTCTGGTTCACCTCGTAGTCGGCGGCAAACGCGGAAGAGGCCAATGCGGCCCCGCCCAGCCCAAGCCGGGCCAGGAAGCGCAGAAGAGTCATGGAGACAATTTCCTTGTTCGATGAAGATGCGCGGCTCACGCCGCGCGGTTAACTTCAGCGAATCCCTCGCGGGCTGGCTTCAAGGGCGTCTCACGTTTTCCTTAAATTTCTCAACTGACTGATCCGGCGGCTGTTTTCGAACAGGCCGGAAGCCGCGGCGCGGACGGGCGCGGCGTGAACACGGGCCGCGGCCGCGCCGCTGCGCAGCCGCGGACTCCGGCGGGCGGGAGCGCTGGGTGTCGCATCCGGCCGCGATGCGTGGCGGCTGCCGGCGCTGTCGCTGGCCGGTCCTTGGCGGCGCCGCCGCGGCGGCCGGCGCGAAAGACGCGCGGCCGCCTATTCCGGCGGCTGTACCGTATAGCCGCGGCGCTGCAGTTCGGCGACATAGCCGTCGGCGCCGAGGATCTGGTCCATGGGCAGCACGGCCAGGCTGACCGTGTGCCGGGCCAGCGCCGTTTCCGCGCTTTCCAGCCAGGCGCGGGCGACGCGCTCGCGCAGGTCGCCCATGCCGTGTTCCTGCACCGCGCTGTTCTGCAGCATGGCCTCGGTGCAGGCCTGGTTCTGGTCCACGTAGGGCAGGGCGCGCAGCGCTTCGATATCGCCCACGGCCCAGGCGTTGGCGCGCAGCTGCATGGCGGGCAGGTCGGATTCGAGCCGGTCCACGGTGCGGCGCAGGCAGTCGATGTCGTCCAGCTCGGACTTGGCGAAATCGCGCAAGGTGTCGCGAGCGCCGTCCAGTTTGAGCGCGACTTCGGGCCGGACCAGTTCCACTTTGTGCCGCTCGGCCAGTTTTTCCACGGTATCGGCCACTTTGCCGCCGCCGCGCAGGCCGGCCTTGTCCAGGGCTTCGCCATACAGCTCGCTAGCGGCGAAAATCGGCCGGCGTTTTTCAACGCCCTGGTCGCGGCCCAGGTATTTCTGCTTCAACGGCTGCCAGCGCGCATAGAGGTCAGGCGGGACCACGTCGGCCAAGCGCTTGCCATCGGGATTGTTGCGCGCCTTGAGCAGGCTGGGCAGCAGGAACAGGCCGCCGACCATGCCGCCCTTGATCTTGACCGAGGCCTGCGGCGGCAGCAGCACCTGCTGCGCGCCGGCGATCACGCTTTCGACCTCGCGCGACACCCAGCTGATCTTCTTCGGCAGCGGCGACAGCGTGCCCAGTATCCACAGCACATGTTCGCCCTTGGAAATCTTCCACAAGCCGGGGCCGGGCTGTTCGCCGCTGACCACCACGGTTTCCAGTACGGCGGCTGGCGCCGGCGCGGAGGGCACGGCCGTGGCAGTTGTTGCGGAAGGCGGTACGGCGACGGCAGGCGATGGCGTGGCCGGCGCGGTTTCCGGCGCGGCGGCATGGGCGGTGAAGATGCAGAACGACAGGCACAGCGAAAGCGTGGCTCGCAGCATGGCCGGGTGCGCAGAAGAAGTTGGGGGGTGGCGACGGAGACTAGGCGGCGGCGCATGAACCGCGGCGGTCTGAAACGGCAGGTCGCGCAGATGCCGGCGGAATGCGTCGAGGCTGCGGTTTGCGGCGGAGGTGGCCTGGCTGCGAAGGCTGAGCAATTTTTCGCCACTGCGGCCCGGCGAGTGGAAATCGTGCAGCGCCGGCGCCGCCGCCGCTTTCTCCGAAACCGGCGGAATCCGAGGGGCTTCCCGGTGCCGGCGAAAGCATGATCGCTACTGCGCCGTCGGCAAAAACGGAACCACGCCCGCTCCCCCAAGCGCATTCGCGCCTGGGGAGAGGGCTATGTCCCGGCCGCTGGTTCGCCCGACCTCAATCCTCGTCGTCCTGGCCGCGCCGGCTCGGCTTGACCGGCAGCGGCGCCAGGACCCAGGTCAGGGCGATCAGCTTGTTGCGCGCGCCGCTGCGCGGCTTGTGCAGCAGTTCCAGGGCGCGGCTGAGCAGGCGGTTGATCTCGCCCAGGTCGCGTTCGTCCACCCAGCCCTTGCTGCGCGAGGCCCACACTTCGCGCTGCGGGCCTTCGGTGGCGACATCGCTGCGCTTGAGCGCATTGGCGAAATCGCGCGAGGCGATGCGCAGCATGCTCGCGCCTACTTTCTCCACCGCCGCCGCGCCGGCGTTGCGTCCGCCGCGGTAGCGCAATTGCAGGCGCGCACCCTTGTCGACGCGGGTGCGGTAGCGGCGGCCGTCGCCCTCGTCGGGGAGTTCTTCCAGCAGGCCGCCGCGGACCAGCAGGCGCAGATGGTAGTAAAGGCCGTCTGCCGGACGGCCGAGCTGCCCGGCCAGGGCGGCGACGGAGGCTTCGCCGCCCAGCGCCTCCAGCGTATCCACCAGTTCCTGCCGCGCGGGCGAGGCGAGCAGGGCGATCTCGCGCGGCTTTTCCACTGCGCGGTTGTTCGGGAGCTTGCGCGTCGTTGTGCGGGTCTTGCCGGGCTGTGCCATCGGTTGGGTTGCCTGTGTTGAAAATTTCAATGAAAATTCAATCTTGACTGGTTCGATCCGCGCCCGCCGCCCTTGCCCGCGGCCGGCGCCCGCCGGAGGAGATTATGTCGCTACGACCGCTATCGCTGTTGCTGCTGTTATTGTCAAGTTGCGCCGCGGTGGCGGCCGACGATACCGCCGCCGTATTGTCCCGCGCCAAGGCCGCCAGCGGCGGGGCGGCCTGGGATGCCGTCGCCACCCTCGCCGGCCAGGGCGAGATGAAGGCAGCCGGGCTCAGCGGCACCACCGAGACCCGGGAAGACCTGCGCGACGGCCGCAGCGTCGCACGCTACAGCCTGGGCCTGTTCAAGGGCGCCAATGGCTATGACGGCAAGCAAGCCTGGAGCCAGGATCCGGGCGGCGAAGTCGCCCTGCAGGACGCGCCCGAGGCGCGCCAGCGCGCCCGCACCGCCGCCTGGCTGAGCCAGCGCGCCTACTGGTTCCCGGCCCGCGGCGCCGCGGTACTGGCCGCGCCGGCCGCGCGCGAGGACGGCGGCCGCAGCTACCAGGTGATCCGCGCCGAACCCGCCGGCGGCGAGCCGGTGGAACTGTGGTTCGCCCGCGACAGCGGCCTGCTGGAGCGTACCGTCACCGGCCTGACCGCGCAGGACCGCGTCGTCACCACGCTGGGCGACTGGCGCGAGGCCGAGGGCCTGCGCCTGCCGTTCCACGTCGTGGTCGACAGCGGCGTGGAATCGGCCAACCGCGTCGAGATCCGCTACGCCAGCCTTACCGCCGGGGCCACCGTCGATCCCGCCGAGTATGCGCCGCCGCAGACAACCGGCGGCGCTCATATAACCGATGCCGGCGGCATCACGCGAATTCCATTTCGTCTGGTGCGCGACCATATCCACATCCAGGCGGAAGTCGACGGCAAGCCGGTGAAGATGCTGGTCGACACCGGCGGCGTGAACATCCTGCTGCCGGCGGCGGTGCAGCGCCTGGGCCTCAAGAGCGAGGGCCAGCTCAGCGCGCGCGGCGTAGGCGAACAATCGGCGCAGGTCGCCCTGGGCCGCGCCGGACTGCTGCGCCTGGGCGGCGTCGTATTTGAAAAACCGCTGTTCTACATCATCGACTTCGGCCGGATTCCCGATGTGGAAGGCGAGGACTTCGACGGCGTCATCGGCTACGAGCTGTTCCAGCGCTTCGGCGTCACCATCGACTACGCCGCGCGCGAGATGATCCTGGCCACGCGCGAGAAATTCACCGCGCCGGCCGGCGCCACGGCCGTTCCCTTCACCCTGGCCGAACGCATACCGCTGGTGGAAGGCCGCATCGACGGCAAACCGGCGCGGATCAGCGTGGACACCGGCTCCGGCGGTGCGCTGGACCTGCATTCGCCCTTCGTGGCCAAACATGGCTTGAAGCAGCACTACGCGCCGCGCTTCGAGCAGATTTCCGGCTGGGGCGTGGGCGGCCCCATGCGATCCTGGCCGGTGCGCCTGGGCGAGCTGGAACTGGGCGGCTTCGCCCTGCCGGCGGTCGCGGCCACCTTGTACACCGGCGACAAGGGCGCATTCGCCTCGCCCACGGTGGATGCGAACCTCGGCGGCCGCGTGCTGGGACGCTTCACCGTGGCCTTCGACTACGCCGCCAAGATCATGTACCTGGCGCCGAACGCGAGCTACGCCGAACCCTTCCGCAGCGACCGCAGCGGACTGATGCTGCTGCGCGACGGCAGCGCGCTCAAGGCCTTCGAGGTGCTGGCCGAAGGGCCGGCGGCCGCGGCGGGACTCAAGAGCGGCGACCGCATCACCGCGATCGGCGGCGAGCCGGTGGCCGCGCGCAGCCTGTCCGACTGGCGCGACCTGCTCGCCCGTGGCGAGCCGGGCAGCCGCGTGGCGATCGGCTACGAACGCGCGGGCAAGCCGGCCACGGCGACGCTGGTCCTGCGCGAGCTGCTGCCGCCCGTGCCGAAACGGTAAGAACGGCCGACAGACGGCGCGGCCGGACAGCTGCCGCGCGACCGCAGTCATAACGCGGCGGACGGCGGCGGCGCATCATGGGGGCAAGCCTTTTCACGAAGCTCCGCCCATGAAACCGAACCGCGCCGCCGTCCCGTCTTCGTTCGCGGCCTGGCTGCTGCTGCTGGCATTGCTGCTCAGCGGCGCAGCCCAGGCCGTCGTGCTGAACATTCCTTCCACCTATCCGCGCAACTGGTACGGCAACGCCGCGCGCCTGGCCCAGGCGCGGGCGCATCACCAGGCCACGCCGTTCACGCCGTCCGGCGACGGCTCGGTGCTGAACTTCGGCCGCGCGCTGCGCGGCCTGCTCGCCAACAATGCCGGGGACTGCGACCAGGCCGTCGCCTTCCTCGACGCCTGGCGCGCGCCCGCCGGCATAGGCGGCTTCCGCGACGCGACCCGGCAGCAGGGCGAGAACCTGCTGCTGATCTACGACTGGTGCCATCACCGCCTCAGCCCGGCCCAGATCAGCAGCCTGGTCACGCTGTGGAACGGCTACATGGACCGGGACAACGGCGACGATTTCGCCAACCAGGGGTCGGAGGCAAACAACTACTTCTGGGGCCGCGTGCGCAATAACCTGCTCTGGGGCATTGCCAGCTACGGCGAAAATCCGCGTGCGCAGGAATTCATCGACAACGCGCTGCAGACCCGCCTGCAGAACTGGTTTCCGCAGTGGTACGCCGATTTCGGCCGCGGCGGCGTGTTTCCCGAAGGCGCGGACTACGGCTCGGTGACGCTGTCCTATCCCATCGTGCCGTTCGCCAGCGCGGCGGACTTCGGCTTCGATCCCTACGCCACCACGCCGTATTTCCGCGAGGCGCTGTACGCGCTGATCTATGGCAGCACGCCGGGACCGACCAGCATCAGCGGCGCCTTCTCCGGCGGCAACGTGCTGTTCCCGTTCAATGACGATGCGACGTTCTTCGAGGGTTCGCCGATCAATGTGCGCAGCTATTACGGCGACGTCGCGCGCTTCTTCGGCCAGCGCGATGCGGCCAGCGGCAATGCGCGGCATATGCGCGCCTGGCTGGCGGCGACCGGTGCCGGGCGCAGCTGGATGTTCGACGCACTCGGCGGCAGCGGCAATGCCGCCGACCTGAACGGGCTGCCGCTGGACTACTTCGCCCCCGGCGCGGCGGTGTTCTATGCGCGCAGCGGCCACGACGCCAATGCCAGCGCCCTGCATATCCAGCTGGGCACGCCCGGGGGCGTGCAGCATCGCCACCGCGACGCCGGCAATTTCCAGTTCTGGCGCAAGGGGCGCTGGATCACGCGCGAAAGCACGGGCTATTCCAAGCCCCTGGTGGGCTTCGGCGGCAGCGGTACGGTCGATACCGAACACCACGTCGCGCACAACGGGCTGCTATTCCAGGGGCGCACCACCGGCCGCTGGATCGGTTCCGGCCCGCGCGTGATTCCGCCGGGCCAGCCGCGCCAGGACAATCCGGACGGACTGCCCGAAGTCGTGCGCCTGCAGCACCACGCCGATTTCGGCTACGTCGCCGCCGATTATTCCAAGGCGTATCGCAATACCGACGGTCCGCGCGTGGACTGGCCCTATGCGGACAAGGCCGTGCGCGAATTCCTGTTCCTGCGCCGCTTCAATGCCCTGATCATCCTCGACCGCCTGCGCGGCAGCAGCGATTCCCAGCTGCCGTTCTATTTCACGCCGAACTGGATCAACAGCCCCGAAGGCGGCAGCGGCGCCGATCCGCTGGCCGTGCATGTGAATGCCGATGCCGTGGTGCGCACGTTCCTGATGCACTTTGAGACTGCGCCCGCGCTGAGTGGCAACCGCGCCAGCGCGAATGTCGGCAACCAGGTGGCGGAGCTGATCACGCTGTTGCCGGCGGCGCCGAATTTCCGCGTGGTCGCCGAGGACGTGCCGGGCAATGAACTGTACGGCCAGCACCGGCTGGAACTGGATTCCAGCGGCAGTGCCGAGAGTTATTTCCTCAACGTGGTACACGGCCGCGACAGCGGCGCGGCAGCACTGGGCGCGAGCCTGGCCGACAACGGTTCCAGCTGGACGCTGACCTTGTCCGATCCAGTGCAGGGCACGGCGAGCATCGTGCTGGCCAAGGGCATGATTTCCCAGGGCGGCAGCGTCGCGCTGGGCGGCGCCGCGGCGGTGCCGTTGCGGGGCGATGTGCAGGGGATCAGCGTCGGCGCGGATGGGCCGGTGTGGCAGGGAGACGTGTTGCCGGATGGGATTTTTGCGGATGGGTTCGAGGTGTGACGAAGTGTGGGATGGTGTTGTTGTTGCAGGTGCAGGGGCAGGGGCTGTCGCTGTAGCAGTTGGCGAGCGATGGTTGTCAGCGTTTCCCCGATCCCGGGAACGCCAGCTCCCTCTCCCCCAAGCTCTGCTTGGGGGAGAGGGTTGGGGTGAGGGGGCGACGTCGAATCCCGGCGTGAAACCAGATTGCCGCGAAAAAACTCTGGCCAGCTGGCTGGTGGCGAAAACTGTATTTCGAGGTTATCGGGTGCGTCGCCCCTCACCCAACCCTCTCCCAAGCGCGTGAACGCGCTTGGGAGAGGGCTTTCCACAGGCTCAGATTCGAGTCCGAGCCCCTGGTTCCTGGCTCTTGGTTCCCGATTCCGAACCCCGATTCCGAAGTCCGAGTCCGAATCCAGACTCGGAATCCGGTCCCTCACACCGCCGCAGTAACCACAATCTCGATCTTCCACTGCGGATTGGCCAGCGCCGCCTGCACCGTCGCGCGCGCCGGTGTGTGGCCGGGCACCACCCACTGTTCCCATACCGCGTTCATCGCGGCGAAATCGGCCAGGTCGGTGAGGTAGATCTGCGCGCGCAGGATCTTTGACTTGTCGCTGCCGGCGCGGGCGAGCAGGGCATCGATGGCGTCGAGGATCTGGCGTGTCTGGCCGGCGATGTCGGCGCTGGCGTCGTCGGCGACCTGGCCGGCGAGGTAGACGGTGCCGTTGTGCACCACGGCTTCGGACATGCGCGGGCCGGTTTCAAAACGGTGGATCATGGCGGTTCCTGCGGCTGGGTAAACGGGTATCTGGCCTCGTCGCGGCGCCTGCTGCAAGCCCATAAGCGGGTGCTGGCCGGATGGGCGATGGTCGCGATGATCTGTCGCGATGATTTATTGCGGATCGACCTTCAGCACCTCGCCACTGTCCGCATCGACCAGCAGGTACAGCCCGCCGTCCGCCGCGACGCGCACATCGCGCAGGCGCTTGCCCAGTTCGGCGAACAGGATTTCCTGCGCGCCGGGCTGGTCGTCCTGCAGCGGAATACGCCGTGCCTGTTTCGCCGCAAGCGCGGTCACGATCAGGCTGCCGCGCCACTGCGGAAACGCATCGCCGCGGTACAGCACCATGCCCGAAGGCGCGATCGACGGCGTCCAGTGCAGCAGCGGCGGTTCCAGGCCTTCGCGCTGGGTATACGGCGAGACCAGTGCGCCGGTGTAGTCCAGGCCGTAGGTGACCAGCGGCCAGCCGTAGTTCCTGCCCGGCCGTATGCGGTTGACCTCGTCGCCGCCGCGCGGACCATGTTCGTGAGCGTAGATGCGGTCGGATGCGGCGTCGTAGAGCAGGCCCTGCACATTGCGGTGGCCGTAGCTGTAGATCTCCGGCAGGGCGTCGTCGCGGCCGCGGAACGGATTGTCCGCGGGCACGCTGCCGTCGGGCTGGATGCGCACGATCTTGCCCAGGTGGCTGCGCAGGTTCTGCGCCTGCTCGCGCTGGCTGAAACCATCGCCCAGGCCGATCAGCAGGCTGCCGTCGGCCAGCTGGGCCAGGCGCGCGCCGTAGTGGGCGGCGCCGCGCTTGAGCGGCGTGGCGGTGAAGAGGGTCCTGAGATCCGCCAGCGCCGCGCCGTCCAGGCGTGCGCGCACGACGCGGGTCGCATTGGCCTGGGCATCGCCGCTGGCGAAGGACAGGTACAGCGTGCGGTTGGCGGCGAAATCGCGGTCCGGCAGCACATCGAACAGGCCGGCCTGGCTTTTCACGAACGCGGCCGGCACGCCCTGTACCGGTTCGGGATTGAGACGCCCGTTCTCGATCAGGCGCAGGCGGCCGGCGCGTTCGGTCACCAGCAGGCGGCCGTCGGGCAGGCTGGCCAGGGACCAGGGGTGATCCAGGCCCGCGGCCAGCGTGCCGACGCGATAGCCGGCAGCGCCGGCGCCGGTACTCAGCAGCAGCAACAGCAGGGCGGCGGGACGCATGGCGCGCTTCCGGGCGGAGAGAAGCCGACCTTAGCAGACTCGCGCCTGGGCGCCGCGGCGCGCTTGCGGCACACTGCGCCGGCCGCAAGCGTGCCGCAGGAGAAAACCGATGACGCGATCGACCTGGCTGCCGCGCCTGCGTGCCTTCGCCCTGGCCGTGCTGGCCTGCGCGGTCTGGGGATCGGTCTGGCAGACCCAGTTCAACCTGCACGAGCTGGAGCGGCTGGGCCTGAACATTCCGGTCGCCACGCGCCTATCGGCCACGCTGCAGGACCTGTACCGTTTCATGCCGCTGTATGCCGCGATCTGCCTGGTCGGGCTGGCGCCGGCTTTCGCCGTAGCGGGCTGGCTGGGCCGCGGTGCGGCGCGGCAGTGGCTGTACCTGCCGGCCGGCGGTGCGGCGGTGGCCGCGGCGCTGCGCAGCGCCGATCTGCTCGCCGGCATCGAGGTGCTGGTGTTCGCCACGCGCCGCGCCGGAGGACTGGCCGCGCTGGTGCTGGGCGGTGTGCTGGCCGGCTGGCTGTATGCGAGGCTGGTGCGGAAAAACTGAGTTTCGCACGGTGTGGAATTTTATATTTGGCGCTGTTTTTCAGTGCGCGGGATGAAAATTTTTTCCGCTCGATTTTGGTGTCATGCAGCTGCGCGGATTCGTCAGCGCAGGCGCCCGGCTCCCGGCGCCGCCGTCTTCCGCCTGTGGGCCTAGCGCAGATTCGGTCGCGTGGTCCTGCGAAATCCCTGCCCGGCGTGCTCATGCTGGCCGCTTCCCGCGCAACGGCCGCGGCGCCCGCAGCACCGTCGTGTGCGCTGTGCGGTTGTGGGAAATTTGCATCGAGGGTCTGTTTTCCAATCGGGGGTTTTTGTATGCGCAAGATTCACGGGTTGCCGGCGGCCCTGCTGCTGGCCATGACGGCGCCGGCGGCCTTCGCCGCGGGCGAGGATTTCTGGAGCGACGCCGCGGCGCAGCGGCCGGCGGCGGATGCGCCGCCGGCCCGCGAATTCCGCGCGCTGACGCTGGATGCAGGCGCGCTGCAGCGTTTCCTCGACGGTGCCGCGCGCCAGGGCGAGGCGCTGGCGCTGCCGCGTCCGCAGGGCGGTTTCAACGAGTTCGTGCTCAGTGATTCCGGCGTGATGCCGCCGCAGCTTGCGGCGAAGTATCCGCAGATCCGCAGCTATGTCGGCGTCGCCGCCGACGGCACCCAGGCGCGCATCGACGTGTCGCCGCTGGGCTTGCAGGCCATGGTGTTCGCCGGCGACGGCGTATGGATGGTGCAGCCCCAGGGCCGCGACCGCGCCGAGTACATGAGCTTTGCCCGCGGCCAGTTGCAGGCGGGCAAGGATTTCCGCTGCGGCGTGCACGGCCGTCCGGCACCGGGCCGCGTCGATGCCGCGCTGCGCGCGGTGCCCGCGCCCATGACGGTGACGGGCGCGGTCAAGCGCAACTACGTCGCTGCCGTCGCGGCCAACAGCGCCTATGTCGCCGCGATCAGCCCGTCGGGCGGCGCCACCGTGGCGACCGGCCTGGCCGGCGTGGTCGCGACCATGAACCGCGTCAACCAGGTCTATGAGCAGGATTTCTCCATCCACATGACCCTGTACGCGAACAACGACCAGCTGATCTATCCCTCGGCCGGCACCGATCCGTACCCGAACGACGACACTGCCGTCGACATGAACACCAGTCACCTGAACACCACCATCGGCGTGGGCAGCTACGACATAGGCCATGTTCTGACGACCGGCTCGGGCGGCGTCGCCGGCCTGGGCGTGGTCTGCCAGGACAGCTGGAAGGGCGACGGCACCACGGGCTCGGGCAATCCCACCGGCGATGCGTTCTGGATCGACTACGTCGCGCACGAGATGGGTCACCAGTTCGGCGGCGACCATACGTTCAATTCCACCACCAGTTTCTGCAGCGGCAACCGCAACGGCGCTACCGCGTTCGAGCCCGGCAGCGGTTCGACAGTGATGGCCTATGCGGGCATCTGCGGTGCGGCCGATCTGCAGTCGAATTCCGATCCGTACTTCACCGCGAGCAGCCTGAGCGAGATCCACACCTATACCGCCGGCGACGGGGCGGGCTGCGCCGGCAATACCGCGAATCCCAATGCTGCGCCGGTGATTGCGCCGCTGTCGAACTTCATCATCCCGGCGCGTACGCCGTTCGTGCTGACCGGCTCGGCCACCACCGCCAGCGGCGGCACGCTGAGCTATGCCTGGGAGCAGAACGACACCGGCGCGACCAACAACAATCTGGCCAACGACCCGGGCACCGGTCCCATCATCCGTTCGCTCACTCCGGCCGCGACCGGCGTGCGCGTGATCCCGCGCCTGTCCAACCTGCTCGCCGGCACCACGCTCAAGGGCGAGATCCTGCCCACCACCAACCGCACCCTGCATTTCCGCCTCACCGTGCGCGACAACGTGCCCGGCGGCGGCACCAGCAGCAGCGCGGACATGAGCGTGCAGTCGGTGGCGACCGGCAGCGCGTTCAAGGTCAATGCCCCCAATACTGCGGTGAACTGGGCCGGCCTGAGCAGCCAGAACGTGACCTGGGACGTGGCCGGCACCAATGCGGCGCCGATCTCCTGCAGCCAGGTCGGCATAGACCTCTCCAGCGACGGCGGCCTCACCTTCCCGCAGAACCTGGGCACCTTCCCCAACACCGGCAGCGCCAGCATCACCGTGCCCAACACCGCGACGACGCATGCGCGTCTGCGCGTTTCCTGCATCGGCAATATCTTCTTCAACGTCTCGGCCCCGGATTTCACGATCACGCCGGGCAGCGACGCGATCTTCGACGACAGCTTCGAGCTGTAGGGCCGGGATTCGGGTTGGTGATTCGGGATTCGGTGTTTGGCGCGGCACCGCCGCGCCTGACCAATCCCGAATCACCAATCCCGCCGCGCGGCGTTCCTTGCCCGCGCATCCGCGGCTATGCTCGGCAGGCCCCAGACCCCGGAGACGCCATCATGCTCGACCGCTGGTTCCACCTGCGCGAAAGCGGCAGCGACGTGCGTACCGAGTGTCTGGCGGGGCTGGCCACATTCCTGGCCATGGCCTACATCATGTTCGTCAATCCGGAGATCCTCGCCGCGGCCGGCATGCCGCGCGAGGCGGTGTTCGTCGCGACCTGTCTCGCCGCGGCCCTGGGTTCGGCGGTGATGGGACTGTATGCCAACTACCCCATCGCGCTGGCGCCGGGCATGGGGCTGAACGCGTATTTCGCCTACGGCGTGGTGCAGGGGCTGGGCTTTTCCTGGCAGGCGGCGCTGGGGGCGGTGTTCATTTCCGGCTGCCTGTTCCTCGCGGTCAGCGTGCTGCGCGTGCGCGAGTGGGTGGTGCATGCGATTCCGGCCTCGCTCAAGCTGGCTATCTCCGCGGGCATAGGCCTGTTCCTGGCCATGATCGGGTTCAAGAACGCGGGACTGGTCGTGGCCAATCCGGCGACGCTGGTCGGGCTGGGCGACCTGCATGCGCCGGGCGTGCTGTACGCCGTGGGCGGATTGCTGCTGATCCTCGGGCTGGAGGCGCGCCGCGTGCGCGGCGGCATTATCCTCGGCATCCTCGCGGTAACTGTGGCGGCGGTGCTCGGCGGGCACGCGCGCTTTGCCGGCGTGTTCGCGCCGCCGCCGTCGCTGGCGCCGACCTTGCTGCAGCTGGACATAGGGGCGGCGCTGGAGGCGGGGCTGGTCAGCGTCGTGCTCACGTTCTTCCTGGTGGAGCTGTTCGATGCCACCGGCACCCTGGTCGGGGTCAGCCATCGCGCCGGCCTGCTCGATGCGCAGGGGCGCCTGCCGCGGCTGCGCCGCGCGCTGCTGGCCGATTCCAGTGCCATCGCCGCCGGCGCCGTGCTGGGCACGTCCTCGACCACGGCCTATATCGAAAGCGCCGCCGGCACCGCCGTGGGCGGGCGTACCGGGCTGACCGCGGTGGTGGTGGCCCTGCTGTTCCTCGCCGCGCTGTTCTTCTCGCCGCTGGCGGCGACGGTGCCGCCGTTCGCCACGGCGCCGGCGCTGATCTATGTGGCGATCCTGATGAGCCGCGGTCTGGCCGAGCTGCCCTGGGACGATCTGACCGAAACCGCGCCGGCACTGATCTGCGCGCTGACCATGCCGCTGACGTTTTCCATCGCCCACGGCATCGCCTTCGGATTCATCAGCTACGCCGGCATCAAGCTGCTGGCCGGACGCGGGCGCGAAGTGCCGCCGGCCGTGGCGGCGATCGCGCTGGTGTTCGTGGCCAAGTTCGCCCTGGTCTGAGCGCCGGCGCGCGGCGTCGTGCCGCAGTGCCGCTCCCGGGCGGGCAGCTACAATGGCCGCATGATCCTGAATATCGCGGCTTATCACTTCACGCCCATCGCCGACCCGGCGGCGCTCATCGCGCAGCTGCAACCCGTGGCCCGGCAGCACGCACTGCGCGGCACCGTGCTGGTCGCGGCCGAGGGCATCAATATTTTCCTGGCCGGGGCCGATGCGGGCATACACGCCTTCCTCGACCGGCTGCGCGCCGATGCGCGCTTCGCTGCGATCGCGGTGAAATTCAGCCGCAGCGAAACCCCGCCGTTCGCGCGGCTGAAGTTCAAGCACAAGCCTGAAATCATCAGTTTCCGCCGCGACGGCTGCGATCCGCTGCAGGGCCGCGCGCCCGCGGTGGATCCCGCGACGCTCGCGCGCTGGATCGCCGCCGGCCACGACGACGCCGGCCGCCGCCTGGTGCTGCTGGATACGCGCAACCGCGAGGAAGTGCGCCTGGGCAGTTTCGCCGGCGCGCTGACCCTGCCCATAGACCGCTTCACCGATTTCCCCGCCGCGATGGACGCCCAGCGCGAAGCCCTGGCGGATGCGGCCGTGGTGAGCTTCTGCACCGGCGGCATACGCTGCGAGAAGGCCGCGCTATGGCTGCGCGACAACGGTTTTCCCCAGGCGCTGCAACTCGAAGGCGGCATCCTGGGCTATTTCGAACAGATCGGCGGCCTGGGCTACAGCGGCCATTGTTTCGTGTTCGACGAGCGCGTCGCACTGGCGCCGGACCTGAGCCCGCTGGCCGCCGCGGCAGCGCCGGCCGCGGCGGATTTGTGACTGATGGCGCGGCTCGCTACAGTGGCGCGGTGAACAGGGACGCCAGGGGAACTGCATGACGCAACCGCCGCCGCTGCCGGAAACCGCCCGGCTACCGCCGCCGCTTCCGCCGGCCGCGTCCCCGCCGCCGCTGCCCAGCTACAACCCGTACTCGGCGCCGCTGGCCCAGGTCGAGCAACAGCCCGGGCAGGCGGACCTGGAGCTGGCCGATCGCGGCAGCCGCCTGGGCGCCTACCTGCTGGACAGCGTCTTCATCGTCGTGCTCGCCATCGCGCTGGTGGCGGTATCCGCGGTGTTCGAGAACGCGGGCCAGGGCGCGCGCGCCGCCGGCGTGATCCTTGCGTTGCTGGGTTTTCTCGCCTACATCGGCTTCAACCTGGTGCTGCTGCATCGCCATGGCCAGACCCTGGGCAAGCGCATCGTCGGCATACGCATAGTGCGCACCGACGGCAGCCGCTGCGAGCTGTGGCGCATCATCGTGCTGCGCGTGATGGCGTCGGGCCTGCTGCAATCGCTGCCCTTTATCGGCTGGATCATCTTCCTGGTCGATTCGCTGATGATCTTCGGCGACGAGCGGCGCTGCCTGCACGACATCTTCGCCGACACCATCGTGGTGAGAGTCTGAGTACGAACGCGCCCGTGACCCTGGTCGATACCCTGACCCTGGTCGAGACGCCCGAGGGCATCGCCCTGCGCCTGCGCGCCGCCGGCATGCTGCCGCGCGCCGCGGCCTGGGTCATCGACCTGGCCATACGCATAGGCGTGCTGTGGGTGTGCGCGATCGGGTTCGCCCTGGCCGGCGAATTCGGCATGGCGCTGAACCTGATCCTGATGTTCTCGCTGACCTGGGGCTATCCGGTGCTGTTCGAAGTGCTGCGCGACGGCCAGACGCCCGGCAAGATGGCCCTGGGCCTGCGCGTGGTCAATGCCAACGGCACGCCGGTGGGCTGGGTGGCCTCGATCGTGCGCAATCTGATGCGCACCGTGGACATGCTGCCGATCCTGTACGGCTTCGGCCTGGTCTCGGGCCTGATCGACCGCAGCAGCCGGCGTCTGGGCGACATCGTCGCCGGCACCCTGGTAGTGCATGTGGAGCCGGCCCACGGCCACAGCGCGGCGCCGGTAGTGCCGGCGGTGCCTTCGCCGCTGCCGCTGCCGGCGGCGGAGCAGGGCGCCATCGTCGCCTTCGCCGAGCGCTCGCGCCAGCTCACCCCGGAACGCCAGCGAGAACTGGCCGAACTGCTGCCGCAGCTGACCCAGGCGCGTGGTGCGGTCGCGGTGCAGCGCCTGCTCGGGCTGGCCAACAGTTTCCTCGGACGCGACTGAGGCCGCATGAAACAGGATGTCTTCCAGCAGCGGCACGAGGCGGAATGGCGCGCCCTGGACGAATGGCTGAAGCAGCGCCAGCGGCCGCGGCCGCGCGACCGCGCGCACGACGCCGAAGGCGTGTTCGGCGATCTCGAATTCCCCGCCGCCTACCGCCGCGTCTGCCAGCACCTGGCCCTGGCGCGCCGCCGCGGCTACAGCGTGGTGCTGATCGAGCGGCTGCAGGAACTGGTCCACCGCGGCCACTTAGTGCTGTACCGGCCGCGCTCGCCGCGCTGGCAGGCAGTGGCGAATTTCTTCGGTGCCGAGTTCCCGCGCCTGGTGCGCCAGCAATGGCGCGCGATGGCGCTGGCCGCGGCGCTGCTGTTCCTGCCGCTGATCGGCCTGATCGTGCTGCTGCAGTACCGCCCCGAGCTGGTGCATTCGATCTACGGTCCGGCCCAGCTGGCCGAATACGAGGCCATGTACAACCCGGCCACCGTCGGCGAGAAGCTCGGCCGCGAGAGCGGCAGTGACATGAAAATGTTCGGTTTTTACATAATGAACAATATCAGCATCGGCTTCCGCACCTTCGCCGCCGGCCTGCTCGGCGGCGTGGGCTCGATGTTCGTGCTGGTGATGAACGGGGTGATGATAGGCGCCGTCGCCGGACACCTGACCGCGATCGGCTACGGCGGGCCGTTCTGGCGCTTCGTGGTCGGCCATTCCGCGCCGGAGCTGCTGGCCATCGTGATTTCCGGCGGCGCCGGCCTGCAGCTGGGCTTCGCCCTGATCGCGCCGGGCCGGCGCAGCCGCGGCCGCGCCCTGGTCGAGGCCGGCGTGATCGGCGCACGGCTGATCTTCGGCGTGTTCGCGCTGCTGCTGTTCGCCGCCTTCGTCGAGGCGTTCTGGTCCTCCATCGGCTGGATGCCCGACGCGGTCAAGTTCAGCGTGGGCGGGCTGCTGTGGCTGGGCATACTGCTGTGGCTGTGGCGCGGCGGTCGCGGAGTCGCGCATGCGGCTTGAAGGCCTGACCGTCGCGCTGCGGCCGCGTACGGCCTGGGAGGCGACCGATCTGGGCTTCGCCCTGGTGCGGCGCCATGCGGGCCGCATCTGGGGCGCCTGGCTGCTGGTGACCCTGCCGGTGCTGCTGTTGCTCAACGGCCTGTGCCTGCTGCTGGGCCAGGTGTGGCTGGCCGGGCTGCTGCTGTGGTGGCTCAAGCCCGTGTTCGACCGCGTGCCGCTGTACATCCTGTCGCGCGCAGTGTTCGGCGCCGCGCCCGGCGTGGCCGAGGCCGCGCGCGCCCAGCTGCGCTGGGGCTGGCGCAGCATGTTCGCCTGGCTGACCTGGCGCCGCCTGCATCCCTGCCGTTCGCTGCTGCTGCCGGTGGACCTGCTCGAAGGCCTGAGCGGCGCGCGCCGGCGCGAACGTGTCCGTGTGCTGCAGCGCTCCACCAGCGGCACCGCGGCGCTGACCTTGCTGCTCGCGGTCAACATGGAGCTGATGCTGAACTTCTCCATCGTGCTGCTGGGGCTGATGTTCGTGCCGGTGGAATTCATGTCCGACGCGGCCAAGGCCGTATGGGACAACCTGATCCAGGAACCGCCGCTGTGGGCCAAGCTGCTGTTCAACCTGATCGCCTGGCTGGCCATGAGCCTGATGGAGCCGTTCTATGTCGGCGCCGGCTTCGGCCAGTACCTCAACCGGCGCACCCAGCTGGAAGCCTGGGATGTGGAACTGGCCTTCCGCCGCCTGGCCCAGCGCCTGTCCGCGACCGCGGCGGTGCTGGCCCTGGCCGTGCTGGCCGCGTTCGCGCCGGCGCCGGCCTGGGCCGAGGATCCGCCCGGCGCCGAACAATTGCTGGAGGAGCTGGCCAAGGCCGGCGCACAGGACTCGTCCAAGGACCGCATCGGCGGCATGGCCGCCGAGCGCGCGGAGCAGGACCTGGCCGATGCGCCGCCGCGCAGCCTGCGCCGCGTGTTCGGCGGTCAGTACCAGCCCGACGGCGAAGCCTTCGAGGCGGCGGCGAAGAAGGCCTATGCCGACGGCGATCTCAATCCCAGGACCACCCAGGTCGTGTGGGAGCCGCGCGAGCGCGATCCCGCCAGGTTCGACGCCAAGCCGCCGGCGCTGCAGTGGCTCAAGCCGCTGGGCAACGGCCTGGCCTTCCTGTTCGAGAACGCGCTGTGGATCCTGCTTGCCGTGCTGGTGGTGCTGCTGATCCGTTACCACCGCTACTGGCTGCCCTGGGTCAGCGACCGCTTTGAACGCGAGCGCCAGCCCGATCCGGTGCAGGTGCACGACCTGGACCTGCCCGAACAGTTGCCCGACGACCTGCCCGCCGCGGTGCGTGCGCTGTGGCGCGAAGGCCGCCAGCGCGCCGCGCTGGCGCTGTTCTACCGCGCCGCGGTGCAGCGCCTGGACGAGGCATTGGGCCTGCCGCTGCCGCCCGGTGCGACCGAGGCCGAATGCCTGCGCCGCGCGCGCCGTCTGGATGATGGCGACTATGCAAAATTGTTCACTCGTATAGTCCGTGCCTGGCAGTCCGCCGCCTACGCGCGCCGGCTGCCGGAGCCGGCCGAGCTGGAAGCGCTGCTGGCCGCCTGGTCGGCACCGCGGGGCGCCGCATGAAGCGCAACGTGCGCTATCTGATCGCCGGCCTGGGCCTGCTGGTGCTGGGCGGACTGGTGGCCTGGTTCCTCACTACCTTCCACCGGGTCGAGCGCGAATTCCACCTGCCGCCGCGCGGCGAGGCGCGCTACAACCCGCTGTATGCCCTGCGCAAGACGCTGCAGGGCTACGGCGTCGAGGCGATCAGCCGCAAGGATCTCAACTTCGACGCCATGGCGCTGGCGCCGCAGGACATGCTGCTGCTGGACATCGACGTGCGCACGCTGACTGCGGCCCAGGTCGAGACGCTCATGAGCTGGGTCGAAGGCGGAGGCCACCTGCTGTTCCGCCTGCCCGCCGGCGACGAAGGCCGTTCCGGCGAACTGCTGGATACCCTGAGCCTGCGCGTGAAGTCGCATTTCAGCTGCCACGAGTGGTCCGAAGCCGCCGCGGCGACGTCCGGCAGCGGCGGGAAGAACGCAGCCGAAGCGCCGAAGGAAGCGGCCGGCGCAGCGCCTGCAAAGGCCGACGCGCAGGATCTCGCCCGGACGCTGGAACAGCTGCGCCGCCTGTTCGGCGCCAGCTTCGGCAATGACAAGGCCGGCAGTGGCCGCTTCTGCAGCGAATTCCGCTTCACCACCGATGCGGAATATGAAACCGATTTCGACTGGCTCTGGGGCAACAGCGATGATGGCTTCATCTTCGGCCGTCATCCCTGGGGCGAGGGCAGCGTGCTGGTGGCGGCGGACTTCGATCCGCTGCACAACAGCGCGCTGGACAGCCCGGGCTACCAGGCCCTGGCCTGGCAGCTGATCGGCCCTTCGTTGGGCGAAGGCCGCGCCTTCCTGGTGTATGCCGCCGACGTGCTGCCCTGGTACGTGCTGCTGCTGCGCTATGGCTGGCCGGTGCTGCTGCCGCTGCTGCTGGCGCTGCTGGCCTGGCTGTGGGCGCGCAGCCAGCGCCTGGGGCCGCTGCTGCAGCAGGCGCCGCCGCACCGGCGCGCGCTGCTGGCGCATGTGCAGGCGGCCGGCGAATTCGCCTTCGCCCGCGGCCGCGGCGCGGCCCTGCATGCGGCCGTGCTGCGCGCCTTCCAGCAGCGCCTGCGCCGGCGCGACCCGGTCACCGCGGCGCTCAGCGGCGAAGCCCTGCTGCAGACCCTGGCCGAGCGCCACCAGATCCCGCTGGCGCGCGTGCGCCAGGCCCTGCAGCCGCAGGATCTGGGCCGTCCCGAACACTTCCTCGTCAGTATCCGTACCCTCATGCAATTGCGAGCCCTCACATGAACGCGCAAGCTCCTGTCGCTATCACCGGCACGGCCCTGGTCGAGCGCACCGACGCGATCCGCCAGCAGATTGCCCAGGCCTTCGTCGGCCAGGCGGAAGTGCTGGACCAGCTGCTGATCGCGCTGCTGGCCGGCGGCCATGTGCTGCTGGAAGGCGTGCCCGGCCTGGGCAAGACCTTGCTCGTGCGCGCCCTGGCCACAGCGCTGGAATGCAGCTTCGCCCGCGTGCAGTTCACGCCGGACCTGATGCCCAGCGATGTCAGCGGCCACGCCTTCTACGATCCCAAGACGGAAAGCTTCAAGATCCGCCGCGGTCCGGTGTTCACCAACCTGCTGCTGGCCGACGAGATCAACCGCGCCCCGGCCAAGACCCAGGCTGCGCTGCTGGAAGTGATGCAGGAACAGCAGGTCACTATCGAATCGCGCAGCTTCAGCCTGTCGCCGCCGTTCCTGACCGTGGCCACGCAGAACCCGATCGAGCAGGAAGGCACCTATCCGCTGCCCGAGGCGCAGCTGGACCGCTTCCTGGTCAAGATCCTGATGAACTATCCGGAACTCGGCGACGAAGTGCGCATGGTCACCGCGGTTAGCCATGGCCGCAGCGCCAGCGATTTCGACCTTGGCCGCGTGCGCGCGGTGGCCACGCCCGAGGACATCGTCGCCATGCAGCAGGGCACGGCCCTGGTCGCGATCGACCCGGTGGTGCTGGACTACGCCGTGCGCATCACCCGCGCCACGCGCGAGTGGCCGGGCCTGAGCATGGGCGCCGGTCCGCGCGGCAGCCTGGCCATCGTGCGTGCGGCGCGCGCACAGGCGGTGTTGGACGGCCGCGGTTTCGTCACGCCCGACGATGTGCGCGGCGTGGCCAAGCCCTGTCTGCGCCACCGCGTCAGCCTGGCGCCGGAAATGCAGATCGAGGGCCGCCGCATCGACGACGTGCTCGAAGCGCTGCTCACCAAAGTGGAAGCGCCGCGCCGATGAGGCCTGCGCCGGCCCTGCTGCTGGCTTTGCTGCTGTGCGCCGCGATCGGCGCACTGTGCGTGGCCGGGCTGTTGCCGCTGGCGGCGCTGCTCGCGGCCGTGGGCACGCTGTCGGCGCTGGCCCTGCCCGATGCGTTCGCCCTGCGCCGCACGCCGCTGCCGGAAATCAGCCGTGACCTGCCGCAGATCGTGCCGGTGGGCGTGGAACGCAGCGTGGTGCTGCGCCTGCGCAATCTCAGCGGCCGCCGCCTGCGCGCCGAAGTGCACGACCTGCATCCGGGCGAATGGCCGGTGTTCGGCCTGCCGCGTCAGGTGCAGCTGCTGCCGGCGCGGGAGACGGAACTGTCCTACCAGCTCACGCCGACCGAGCGCGGCGCGTTCCGCTTCGACGGCGTCGCGCTGCGCCTGTTCTCGCCGCTGCGCCTGTGGCGGCTGCAGCGCGAAGTGCCGCTGGCGCAGCAGGTGCGCGTGTATCCGAATTTCGCACCGCTGGCCAAGCTGGCGCTGATCGGCGCCGAGCGCGCCTCGCGCGTGGTCGGCGCGCATCTCAAGCGGCGCCGCGGCGAAGGCACCGAATTCCAGCAGCTGCGCGAATACCGCAACGGCGACGCGCTGCGCCAGATCGACTGGAAGGCGAGCCAGCGCGCGCGCAAGCTGATCTCGCGCGACTACCAGATCGAACGCAACCAGCAGGTGCTGCTGCTGGTCGACACGGGCCGGCGCATGCTCGCCCGCGACGGCGCGCTGGCGCATTTCGATCATTGCCTCAACGCCGCGCTGATGGTGGCCTATATCGCCCTGCGCCAGGGCGATGCGGTAGGCCTGCTCGCGGCCGGCGGGCAAAGCCGCTATTTCGCGCCGCGGCGCGGCCTGGGCACGGTCGATGCGCTGCTCAACAGCGTGTTCGACCTGCACGCGGCCCCGCTGGCCACCGACTATCTCGACGCCGCCACCCAGCTCGGCCTGCGCCAGCAGCGCCGCTCGCTGGTGCTGCTGATTACCAACGTGCGCGACGAGGACATCGACGAATTGCTGCAGGCTGTGCGCCAGCTGCAGAAGCGGCATCTGGTCTGCGTCGCCAGCCTGCGCGAACAAGTGCTGGAGCGGCCGCCGGAACAGCCGGTGACCGATCTGGCCGACGCCATCGGCGTAGGCGCGCTGGCCCAGTACATCGAACAGCGCAGCCGCGCCCACGAGGCGCTGCGCTCGCAGGGCACCGACGTGCTGGACGTGACCTGTGCGGAGCTGCCCGCGGCGCTGGTGCAGCACTACCTCGCGGTCAAGCGCGCGGCGCGGCTGTAGCAGGCGCTGCCGGCCGGGAAACGCGGCTTTGGCGCGGATGCGGCATCATTCCGCGGCGGAACGCGGCATCGGCGGGGACTGCGCAGCGCGTGCCGGGCCAGCGTGCGCAGCTGTGGGCTGGCGCGCGGTCGCCGCCGCCTTGCCGCGGCGAGAATCACTGGGGATCTTCAGGGGAAACGCATGAGCAAGAACTGGTATTACGCCGACCGCCGCCGTCAGCAGCAGGGGCCGGTCAGCAGCGACGGCCTGCTCGCGGCACTGCAGCGCGGCGAAGTGGACATGTCCAGCCTGGTCTGGCACGAACAACTGCCCGGCTGGGTGCCGCTGAGCCAGGTCGCCGCCGAACTGGGTCTGCGCAACGTGGCGCCGCCGCCGCCACCGCGGCCCCGGCCGGCAGCGGGGCAGATTGCCGCGCGGCCGCCCAGGTCGGGTTCCAGCACCTGGGTCATCGTGCTCGTCGTGGTGTTCTTCTTCATCCTGTGCGTAGGCGGCATCCTCGCCGCCATCGCGATTCCGGCCTACCAGGACTACACCATCCGTTCGCGCGTGGCCCAGGTCGTACTGGCCGGCAGGGCGCAGCGCATTGCCGTCGCCGAATTTTTCGTTGCCCAGCAGCGCTGCCCGCGCAACGGCGACGAAGGCTTCAATGCGCCGGAAAACTATGCCGACCAGTACGTCGCCAGCATCCGCTTCGAAGCCGGCGCCGGCGAATGCGTGATGCGCCTGGCTGCGCGCAACCTCGGCAGCAGCCGCCTGGACAATGCCGAGATCATCATGGCCATGGACAAGGACATGAACTGGACCGAGGCGGCTAACGTGCCGGACAAGTACCTGCCCTCGTATATGCGCCGGCGCTGAGTTGCGCGAATTCCTGCAGCATCCGGCGCGGCAGCGCGCAAGCCGCGCCGGGTCAGGCCGCGACCGTGCGGCGCCGGCCGCTGAAGGCGGCCAGCAGCGCGGCGGCGGCCGAGGCGGCGACCAGCACAGCCAGGCCCAGCAGCGGCAGGGTATCCAGCGGCGCGCCGAACCAGCGTCCGCCTGACAGCAGCATGGCCAGTGCGGCCAGCAGCCGGATCAGGTCCAGCGCCAGTCCGCGCCGGCTTCCTTCCAGCCAGGCGCAGATCGCCGTCATGCTCAGTACGTTCCAGGCGACGTAGGCTGCGCCCCAGGCCCA
The DNA here is from genome assembly GCF_024437735.1 of Tahibacter harae. Lineage (GTDB taxonomy): Bacteria > Pseudomonadota > Gammaproteobacteria > Xanthomonadales > Rhodanobacteraceae > Tahibacter > Tahibacter harae. Next base: position 175,515 of record NZ_JANFQO010000011.1, read on the forward strand.
GGGCAGCTGCGGCGCGCGGCTGAGGCAGTCGGTACCGGCCAGCATCAGCAGCAGGAATTGCAGGCCTGCATGCAGCTGTACCGCGCGCGGGACGGCCGGCGCGTAGCGCGGGCGGGTATACGGATCGAAGGCGGGCTTGGGATCGGCCGCGGCCAGATCGGCCGGGCGCCAGCCGGGCGGCTTTATCCACACGTTGAATTTGTCGGCCCAGCGGCGCGTGCGCCAGGCGTCGCGGGCCAGCGCCGCGTAGCCTTCCAGATTGGCCCACAGCGGATCGTAGCGGCGCAGCGGCGCGCGCGTGCCGTAGATCACCGGCTCGTCATCGTCCTCGTCGGCGTAGGTGCCGAACAGGCGGTCCCACAGGATCAGGATGCCGCCGTAGTTCTTGTCCAGGTAGCGGTCGTTCACGCCGTGGTGCACGCGGTGATTGGACGGCGAGGCGAAGACGCGGTCGAACCAGCCCAGCTTGCCGATCTGCTCGGTGTGGATCCAGTACTGGTACAGCAGGTCGATCAGCGCCACGCCTATCCACACCAGCGGCGGCACGCCGAGTACGGCCAGGGGCAGGTAGAAAATCCAGCCGAACAGGAAATTCGAACTGGTCTGGCGCAGCGCGGTGGAAAGATTGAAGGCCTCGCTCTGGTGATGCACCACATGGGCCGCCCACAGCACGCCGACCTCGTGGCCGAGACGGTGATGCCAGTAGTAGAGGAAGTCGTACAGCAGCAGCGCGCCCAGCCATACCGCCACGCTGTGCGCATCCAGGGTGAACAGGCGCAGGTGCTCGTAGACCAGCACGTAGATGCCCAGCATCAGCGCTTTGGAGAAGACCTCCGTCACCTGCGACACCGCGCCGAGTCCTATGCTGCACAGCGTGTCGGCGAAGTCGTAGGCGCGGGCCTTGCGCCGGTGGGCCTGCCACAGCTCCAGCCCGATCAGGGCGAAGAAGACCGGCGTGGCGTAGACGATGGGATTCACGGGCGCACCTGGCGATGACGAAGCGGCCTGCCGGAGAATTCGCGATGGTGGCGGCGGCGTCAAGCGGCGCGGAGGGTGCCAAGCCTGTGCGGCGATCACGCGGGAAACCCTGCAGTCCGGCGCGTTGCAGCAGGACTTTCGCCGCGTGGAAGGATTTGAAAACGCGCGGCCGGGTCAGTCAGGTCGGTGGCGTGGCGCGGCAAGGAAAAGCCCCGCGGGAAATCCCGCGGGGCCGCTGCTTGCAGGCTGGGCGCAATCGCTCAGAACGTGATGCTCCAGCTGTCGATGCGGCCGGTGTCGCCGCCGGCGTTGTCATTGACGCGCAGGTTCCAGGTGCCGTTGAGCAACTCACTGGACAGGTTCAGCGTGACCGTCTTGTTGATGTTGTCGGTGCCGCCGCCGCTGCGGTTGTGGATGTTGTAGAGCGTGCCGTCCGGCGCGACCAGATCCACCTTCAGGTCGCCCTGGTAGGTATGCACGATGGCGACGGTGACCGAGGCATTGCTCGGCGCATTGCCGCTGCGGCCGGAGACCGTGATCGGGCTGTCCACGGTGGCGTTGTCACTGATGGCGTAGTCGGTGGTGTTGGTATACGTCTGCGTGCCGCCACCGCCGGTGCTGAAGCTGCCGGTGAGGCTCAGGCCCGAGAAGGCCGAATAGCCCAGCACCATGACGTGGTAGGTGCCGGCCTGTGCGGTGGCGATGGTGCAGGTCTCGGCGTTGGTGGAACCCTGCGAGCGGCAGTCGTAGCTGGCCGTGGTCGGCGCGGAACCGAACTTCACATAGAGGTCCGCGTCGCCCGTGCCGCCGCTGGTGACGAACTTCAGATTGCTGGCGCCGGCCGGCACGGCCAGGGTCCAGGTCTGCTGGCTGCCTGCCGCGCCGCTGATGTTGTTCACCGGCACGCCGTTGCTCAGCGTGTTGCCGGCGACCGAGCCCACGGTCACCGCCTTGGTCACACTGCTGCTCGCGCCGCCGTTGTCGGTGACGCTGAGCACCACGTTGTAGGTGCCGGAGGCGGCATAGGTCTTGGCCGGGTTGGCGGAGGTTGACGTGGTGCCGTCGCCGAAGTTCCAGTTGCGTGCGGCGATGGAGCCGTCGCTGTCGCTGGAGCCGTCGCTGAAGTTCACGCTGAGCGCATTCACGACATAGGAGAAATTCGCCGTGGGCGGAACATTGCCGCCGCCGCCGCTGTTGAGGCCGTCCAGGGTCTGGGCGCCGGTGTTGCCCGGGTCCAGCCAGTTCGACAGGCGCGTGGCATTGCTGCCGCCGCCGGTCCAGGACACCGACACACGGCCGTAGTAGTCGCGCTTGTTGGTGTCGGTGGCGCTGCACGAGGACGGACCGCCGTGCAGCTGGCCGATCACGCGCTTCTCATTGCTGTACAGCGGCGAACCCGACGAACCGCCTTCGGTGACACCGATGCCCGGACGCCAGCGCGCCTGCACATGGGTGCCGTCGCCGGGTTCGGCCGTGCTGTTGTAGCTGGTCGTGGCGGTGGCGCCGTTGGCCAGGCTGATGCGCTTTTCCGCCGTGGCCGGGTGGTGGATGCCGAAGGCCGAGGGGAAGTTCTGGCTGCGCCGGTCCCAGCCGTTGAAATACACATTGGCGGCGGCGGACGGCGCTTCGTCCAGCTCGACCAGGGTGAAATCCGACGGCGAGTAGGAGGCGCGGAAGAACGCGCCGGTCTGGAACTGGTTGGTGGTGCCGTCGCCGGCCTGGCCCGAGGCCGCGCTGCCGACCGGACGGCAGTAGGAGTTCTGGAAATTCCAGTACACCACCAGCGAAGCCGCATTGCCCGAATTGATGCCGCAGTGGGCCGCGGTGAGGAAGTAGGGCTTCTTGTCCTGTGCAGTGTTGTTGAGCAGGCTGCCAGTGCAGAAGGTGCTGCCGCCGGTGGAGTAGACCGCGACCGAGCGGATCTGGTCGCGGTACGGATCGCCCTCGGGGCACATCACGTCCACATTGCACGAGCCCGACACATCGCCCGCGTCCTTGGCCCGGCCGCCGCTGATCTCCGCAGCGACGCGGTTGAAGCCGCGGTAGTCGTGGTTGACCGAACTGAGCTCCAGTTCCAGCGCATGGCGCTGCTGCCTGGGCACGACCACTTCGACCACGATGTCGTCGCCGGCCACGATGGGCGTCCACAGCTGGCCGTGCTCGGCGTTGTCCTTGCTGTCGAAGCGGCGTACCAGCGCGGGATCGGCGCCGGCGCGCAGGCCGGCCGGATAGACCAGCAGGCGGCCGCCTTCGGGCATGAAATAGCGGGTGAAGCCGAGGTTGAGCGAATACGCGCCGGGCGAGCTGATGCGCAGGCGCCAGATCAGATTCTGTGCGTCCAGTTCTTCCCAGGTGCCGGCCTTGGCCGGCGTGATGCCGACGGCGATCGGCGCGGCGAAGCGCGGCGGCAGGTCGCTGGCGCGCCGGCTGGCGTCTTCGCGTGCGAGCGCGGCGACATCGACGGCGGGCATGAGTTCGTGCGCGACGTTGGCGAGCGGGCGCAGCGAATGACTGAACGCGGCCGGCGCGGCGTCGGCGGCGACTGCGCGGGTGCCGGCGAAGGCCAGGCCCAGCGCCATGCACAAAGCGGCAAAACGATACTGCGGATTCATTGGCAATTCTCCACACGAGGACAGGGGAACCACGCACGGATGGCGGAAGAGGGCCGCCAGCTTCGGTCAGGGCCGAAACTTGGCTACTATCGCCGCTCCGGTCAGGCTTGGTCTTGATCGGATCCGACAATCGGGGTGTCGGATCGGGCAGGGGCCGCGCCACCGGCGCGGCGGCGTCCGGCTTGTGGGGAGCAGGCAGCAATGACGGCAGTCCTGGAGCGTCCCGGCACGGCGATGCCGGGCGGCATTTCCGTGTCCATGCGTAGCGCGGCGGTAGTGGCCGAGCGCCTGTTCGACTGCGCCCAGGACACGCTGTTCTTCGTCAAGAACCGCGAGGCGCGCTATGTCGCGGTCAACCGCACCCTGGTCGACCGCTGCGGCGTGCGTTCCAAGCGCGACCTGCTCGGCCGCACCGCCGAGGAACTGTTCCCTCCGCCCTACGGCGGGCGCTACTACGCGCAGGACCGCGCCGTGCTCGACGGCGGCGTGGAGCTGCACGACCTGCTGCAGCCGCTGCCCGCCGCCGGCGGCGCCGAGAGCTGGTGCATATCGTATAAATTTCCCATACTGGAAGACGGCCGCGTGGTCGGCCTGTGCGGCATCTGCCGCAGCGTCGATCCGGACGACGCCAGCGCCGCCCAGGTTGCCCGCGCGGTGGAGTACATGCGCCAGCACTACGGCGAGGCCCTGCGCGTGGAAGCCCTGGCCAGGGCCGCCGGCCTGGGCACGCGCCGGCTGGAGCGGCTGGTGCGGCGCCTGTTCGACCTGACGCCCATGCAGCTGCTGGCCAAGACCCGCATCGAGGCCGCGGCGCGGCTGCTGGCCGAAGGCGAGGACAGCGTCGCCAGCGTGGCCAGCGCCTGCGGCTACAGCGACCAGAGCGCGTTCACGCGCCAGTTCAAGGCGCTGACCGGCGCCACCCCGCTGCGCTACCGCGAGCGGCGCCGCGGCGCTGCGGACTGAAACAGGTCGGCGCTGCGGACCGGAACAGGCAGGCGCGCCGGCGCCGCGGACGGAAATGCGCCGGCACCGCCGCACGCCAGCCGGGCGGCGCCGGCGGCAGTGACAGCGGCCGGGCGCCGGGCGATGATGCGGCCCTGTCCTGGCTGCGGATACCGGCATGTCTGACTGTCCTTTGCGATTGCCGCACCTGGCCCTGGCCGGCCTGCTGGCGCTGTTGCCGGCACTGGCGGCCCGCGCCGGCGATGCGCGCGGCATCGCGCTGCCGTTGCAGCCAGTCACGGCCCTGGCCAACGGCGTGAACCATGCCTGCGCCATCGCCGAAGGCGGCAAGGTGTTCTGCTGGGGCTACAACCTCTACGGCCAGCTCGGCAGCGGCGACGACACCAGTACGGTGGATCCGACCCTGGTGCGCGGCCTGCCCGGTGCGGCGGTGTCGCTGGCCGCCGGCATGTACCACAGCTGCGCGGTGGCCGGCGGCAAGGTCTGGTGCTGGGGCAACAACGACTACGGCCAGCTCGGCAACAACAACCCAGACGGCAACCTCGTCCCGGTCGAGGTGCAGGGTCTGGGCGGCACCGCCACGGCGGTGACCGCAGGCTACTATCACACCTGTGCAGTTGTGGATAACGGGATTAAGTGCTGGGGCGCCAATGCTTACGGCTCGCTCGGCAACGGCGACGACAACGACAGCTATCTGCCCGTCAGCGCGGCCGGCCTGAGCGGCCCCTTCAGCCAGATCGCCGCCGGCCTGCTGCACACCTGCGCGGTCAACGCCGAAGGCCTGTGGTGCTGGGGCTACAACTTCTCCGGCCAGATCGGCAATTCCACCCGGCTGAACCAGTACGAACCGGTCGCGGTGGATGGCCTGCCGGCGGCGGTGGTGCGTATCGCGCCGGGCAGCGAGCACAGTTGCGCCGCACTGGCCAACGGCAGCGTGTACTGCTGGGGCGCCAACGGTTCCGGCCAGCTCGGCACCGGCGGTTCGGACCCGGCCACCCATCCGGTTGCCGTGACCGGCCTGGCCGGCGCAGCCAGCGCCGTCGCCACCGGCGCCCTGCACAGCTGCGCCCGGGTCGGCGACCGCGTGCAGTGCTGGGGCGACAACACCTACAACCAGATCGGCAGCCATCCGGACGGCAGCGCGGTGCCGGTCAACCTCAGCACGCTCGGCGGCGTGGCCGACGTCAGCGCGCGCACCTACTACGGCTGCGCGCGGCTCGACGATGCCAGCCTGGCCTGCTGGGGCTACAACTTGCGCGGCCAGCTCGGCGACGCCTCGGCCCTGCTGCGCACGGCGCCGGTGCACACCTTGCCGCCCGGCAGCGGCGTGAGCGCGGTCGCCGCGGGTTCGGCACACAGTTGCGCAGCGGTGCCGGAAGGGCTCAAGTGCTGGGGCTACAACGCCTCGGGCGCGCTGGGCCTGGGCGAGTTCAGCGTGTTCGATTCCATTCCCAACCTGGTGCGCGGCTTCACCCATGCGGTGAGTTCGGTATCCGGCGGTGCCGACCATACCTGCGCGGTCTACGACGGCGGCGTCTGGTGCTGGGGCGACAACGAATTCGGCCAGCTCGGCATCGGCGAAGACGAACCCGCCCAGGAGATCCCGCGGCTGTTGCCCGGACTGGCCGACAGCGTCAGCCAGGTCAGCGCCGGCGAGAACTTCGCCTGCGCGCTGCGCCTGGGGGCGGTCTGGTGCTGGGGCGCCGGCGCCAACGGCCAGCTCGGCAACGGCGCGACGGAAGACAGCTATACGCCCGTGCAGGTCAGCGGCCTGGACGGCGGCGTCAGCGCCATCGCCGCCGGCGTCAGCCACGCCTGCGCCGTGCAGTTCGGCGCCGCCAAATGCTGGGGCATCAACACCGACGGCCAGCTCGGCCTGGGCACGAACGACGGCCTGCGCAGCACGCCGCAGCAGGTCAGCGGGCTGGCCAGCGGCGTCAGCCTGCTCACTGGCGGCTATACCCACACCTGCGCCGTGGTCGACGGCGGCGCGCGCTGCTGGGGCTACGACGGCTACGGCCAGCTCGGCAACGGCATCTACGACGATGCCAGCTATGTGCCCCAGGCCGTGGTAGGCCTGGACAGCGGCGTGCAGAACCTGGTCGCCGGCGACGACGTGACCTGCGCCGTGCATGACGACTCCGCCCTGTGCTGGGGCGCCGACTACGAAGGCGACCTGGGCAACGGCGGCCCGGTGCGCACCCGGCGCCTGGTGCCGACGCCGGTGCTGGGCATGAGCAATATCGCCGCCGGGCCGCTGGCCATACGCGGTACCCATGTCTGTGCGGCGACCCGCGCCGGCGGCCTGCATTGCTGGGGCGACGATCTGCTCGGCCCGCTGGGCGTGGGCCGCGCCGTGCTCGCGTCCAAGCCGCGGCCGGTGCTGCGGCAGGATCAGCTGTTCGCCAACGGGCTGGATTGAGCGCGGCGGTGCGCGCCGCGCAGTTGGCCGAGTTTTGGCGCCGTCTGCAGCGCACCGGCGGAAAGCACGCGGCTTTTCCGCCGGAGTAATGGTTTGCCGCTAGCCGGCGAGCTTCTGCTTCAGCAATTCGTTGAGCTGCTGCGGATTGGCCTGGCCGCGCGTGCGTTTCATCACCTGGCCGACGAAGAACTGCAGCAGCTTGTCGTTGCCTTTGCGGTAGTCGGCGACCTGGCCGGCGTATTCGGCCAGCACGGCGTCGATGGCAGTGGCCAGCGCGCCGGTGTCGGAGATCTGCTTCAGGCCGCGCGCCTCGATGATGACGTCGGCGCTGCCTTCGCCGGCCCACATCGCGGCGAACACGTCCTTGGCGATCTTGCCGGAGATCACGCCTTCGCGCAGGCGCGACAGCAGCTGGGCCAGCGCCGCGGCGTCCACCGGGGCGGCGGCGATCTCGACCGCGTTCTCGTTCAGCGCCGCGGCGACTTCGCCCAGCACCCAGTTCGCGCACAGCTTGGCCTGGCCTGGCACGCCGGCCAGTACGGCCTCGAAATAATCCGCCGTGGCGCGGTCGCTGCAGAGCTGGTCGGCGTCGGCTTCGGGCAGGCCGAGTACAGCGATGTAGCGTTCGCGCCGCGCCTGCGGCAGTTCGGGCAGGGCGCTGCGCTCGCGTTCGATCTCCGCGGCGCCGATCGCCAGCGGCGGCAGGTCCGGGTCGGGGAAATAGCGGTAGTCGTCGGCGGATTCCTTGCTGCGCATGGAGCGGGTCTGGTGCCGGGTCGGGTCGTACAGGCGGGTCTCCTGCACGATGGCCTCGCCGTTCTCCAGCGCGCGGATCTGGCGCTCGATCTCGTACTCGATGGCTTTTTCCACAAAGCGGAACGAGTTGACGTTCTTGATCTCGGTGCGCGTGCCCAGCTGTTCCGTGCCGCTGCGGCGCACCGAGACATTGCAGTCGCAGCGGAACGAGCCTTCCTGCATGTTGCCGTCGCAGATGCCCAGCCAGCGCACCAGGGTATGCACGGTGCGCATGTAGGCCACCGCCTCGGCGGCCGAATGCATCACCGGCGCCGAGACGATTTCCAGCAGCGGCGTGCCGGCGCGGTTGAGGTCGATGCCGGTTTCCGCATGGAAGGCGTCGTGCACGGACTTGCCGGCGTCTTCCTCCAGGTGGGCGCGCTGGATCTCGACCTCGATCGTGCGGCCGTCGTCCACCCGCACCTTGAGCTTGCCGGGGCCGACCACGGGCAGCTCGTACTGGCTGATCTGGTAGCCCTTGGGCAGGTCGGGATAAAAATAGTTTTTGCGCGCAAATACCGAATGCGGCGCGATCGGCGCGCCGATGGCCAGGCCGAACTGGATCGCCTTGCGTATCGCCGCGCGGTTGGGCACGGGCAGGGTGCCGGGCAGGGCGATGTCGACCAGCGAGGCCTGGGTGTTGGGCTCGGCGCCGTAGGCGGTGGGCGCGCCGGAGAACAGCTTGCTCGCCGTGCTGAGCTGGGCGTGGATCTCCAGGCCGATCACGGCCTGCCAGCCGGCGGCGGCCGGCGGGGGGGCTATCTGGGCGTTCATGCCTGGGGCTCCTGCGTATGCCAGTCCGTTGCCTGTTGCAGCTGGTGCGCGGCGTTGAGCAGGCGCGCTTCGGCGAAGGCCGGCGCGATCAGCTGCAGGCCCACCGGCAGGCCGTCGACGAAGCCGGCCGGCGCGGAAATGGCCGGCAGGCCGGCCAGGTTGACCGCGACCGTGTTCACATCGGCCGCGTACATGGCCAGCGCATCGTCGGATTTCTCGCCGAGGCGGAACGCCGTGGTCGGTGCCGTCGGGCCGGCGATGAGATCGACCTGCTCGAAGGCGGCGGCGAAATCCAGCGCGATCAGGCGGCGCACCTTCTGCGCGCGCAGGTAGTAGGCGTCGTAATAGCCGGCAGACAGCGCATAGGTGCCGACCAGGATGCGCCGCTGCACCTCGGCGCCGAAGCCTTCGGCGCGGCTGCGGCTGTACAACTCGTCCAGCGAACGCGCATCGGCCGCGCGGTGGCCGTAGCGCACGCCGTCGTAGCGGGCGAGATTGCTCGATGCCTCGGCCGGCGCGATCACGTAGTACGCCGGAATCGCGTGATGCGCGCTGGGCAGGGAAATGTCGACCAGCACTGCGCCGAGCTTCTCCAGCTCGGCCAGCGCCGCGCGCACCTGCGCGGCCACGGCCGCATCCACGCCGCCGCCGAAGTATTCCCGCGCCAGGCCTATGCGCAGGCCGCGCAGGGGGCGCGGCAGCAATGCCTGCACATCTTCGAGCGGGCGATCCACGCTGGTCGCGTCGCGGCCGTCATGGCCGGCGATGGCGCTGAACACGCTGGCGCAGTCGGCGGCCGAGCGCGCCAGCACGCCGGCGCAGTCCAGGCTGGAGGCGTAGGCGATCATGCCGTAGCGCGACACGCGCCCGTAGGTGGGTTTCAGTCCGGTGATGCCGCAGAACGCGGCCGGCTGGCGGATGGAACCGCCGGTGTCGGTGCCGGTGGCGAAGGGCACTATGCCCGCGGCCACCGCGGCGGCCGAGCCGCCGGAGGAGCCGCCCGGCACGCGCGCCGCATCCCAGGGATTGCGCGCGGCGCCGTAGGCGCTGTTCTCGTTGGACGAGCCCATCGCGAACTCGTCCATGTTGGTCTTGCCTATGCTGACCGCGCCGGCGGCGGCAAGGCGTTCGACCACCTGGGCATCGTAGGGCGGGGCGAAGCCGCGCAGCATGCGCGAGCCGCAGGTGGTGGCTATTCCCTTTGTGCAGAAAATATCCTTGTGCGCAAACGGGATTCCGGCCAGCGCATGCATGTCGCGGCCGGCGCGGCGGTTGGCATCCACGCTGTTTGCATGGGCCAGCGCGGCTTCCGGCTGCAGGCTGATGAAGCTGTTGAGCGCGGCGTGCTGCTGCGCGCGGTCCAGCGCCTGTGCGGCGAGTTCGGCTGCGCTGGTGCGGCCGGCGGCGAGATCGGCGCCGAGTGCGGCGAGGCTGGCGCTGCTCATTCGATCACCTTCGGCACGAGGTAGTAGCCGCCCTGGGCGGCCGGCGCGAGGGCGAGCAGTTCCTCGCTGCGGTCGGGCTGGTCGGCGACGTCGTCGCGCAGGCCCAGCACCTGGTCGTGCGGATGCGCCAGCGGATTCAAATTGTCCACATTGGCGGCGGCCAGATCGTCGAACAGGTGCAGGACGCGGGCCAGGTCGGAGCGCACGCTTTCCAGCTCGGTCTCGGCCACGGCCAGACGGGCCAGGCGGGCGATATGACGTACCGTTGCGGAATCAATTGACATGTCGGGTGGCATGGACGGGGTGGAGCGGCCGAACTTAGCACGCCGCTGCAATGCACCAAAGCGCATAACCGGGCCGCCGGCCGGATCGGCTGTCCGGACCAAAAATGCTTTCTTAACGAGGCGTTACCTTGCGCATCAGGGGGGCGAACACTAGACTGTGCGGCCTTTTCCGCCCCCCCATCTACAGCCTGGGCGACCATGTTCAAAAAGTTTCGCGGTCTTTTTTCCAACGATCTGTCGATCGACCTCGGCACCGCCAATACCCTGATCTACGTCCGGGGCCAGGGCATCATCCTGAATGAACCCTCGGTGGTGGCGATACGCCAGGATCGTGGTCCCGGCGGTCCGCGCAGCGTCGCCGCCGTCGGCGCCGACGCCAAGCGCATGCTGGGCAGGACGCCGGGCTCCATCGTCGCCATACGGCCGATGAAAGACGGCGTCATCGCCGACTTCACCATGACCGAGGCGATGCTGCAGCACTTCATCAAGCAGGTGCACAAGAGCCGCATGCTGCGGCCCAGCCCGCGCGTGCTGATCTGCGTGCCCTGCGGTTCGACCCAGGTCGAGCGGCGCGCGATCAAGGAGTCGGCCGAAGGTGCCGGCGCCCGCGACGTGTTCCTGATCGAGGAGCCCATGGCCGCGGCCATCGGCGCCGGCATCCCGGTCCACGAGGCGCGCGGCTCGATGGTGCTGGATATCGGCGGCGGCACCTCGGAAGTCGCTGTCATCTCCTTGAATGGCATCGTTTATTCCCAGTCCGTGCGGATCGGCGGCGACCGCTTCGACGAGGCCATCGTCAACTATGTGCGGCGCAACCACGGCACCCTGATCGGCGAGGCCACGGCCGAGCGCATCAAGCTGGAAGTGGGCTGCGCCTATCCGCAGAGCGAGGTGCGCGAGATCGAAGTCTCCGGCCGCAACCTGGCCGAAGGCGTGCCGCGCATGTTCACGATCAATTCCAACGAAGTGCTGGAAGCCCTGCACGAGCCGCTGGCCGGCATCGTCTCGGCGGTGCGCAGCGCGCTGGAACAGACTCCGCCGGAGCTGTGCTCCGACGTGGCCGAGCGCGGCATCGTGCTGACCGGCGGCGGCGCCCTGCTGCGCGACCTGGACCGGCTGATTTCCGAGGAAACCGGCCTGCACGTGCAGGTGGCCGAGGAACCGCTGACCTGCGTCGCCCGCGGCGGCGGCCGCGCGCTGGAACTGATCGACCTGCACGGCAGCGACTTCTTCGCTCCCGAATAACCCGCGTCACCGGCCGCGGCGCCAGCCGCCGCGGCTGCTTCTCCTGGCCTGATTCCCCATGCCGCTTGCGCGCACCGACACCAGTCCCCTGTTCGGCTCCGGTGCGACCAGCACGTTGCGCCTGATCGTCTATCTCGCCGCCGGCGTGGTGCTGATGGTGGCCGACTACCGCGGCCATTATCTGGCGCGGGTGCGCCAGTACGCCGCCGTCGCGGTAGAGCCGGTCTACCGCGCCGCCGCCATGCCGGCCGATGCCGCGCGCAACCTGCGCCTGGCCGTGGCCGACCGCCAGGCCCTGACCGAGGAAAACCAGCGCCTGCGCGAGGCTTTGCTGCTGACCCAGGCGCGCCTGAACCGTCTGGGCGCGGTGGCCGAGCAGAACACCCGGCTGAAGGAACTGCTGGAAGTGCAGCATTCCCTGGGCCTGGGCGTGCAGCTGGCCAAGCTCATCGACATCGTGCTCGACCCTTACCGCCAGCGCATCACCCTGGATGCGGGCGCCAGGCAGGGCGTGGTCACCGGCCAGGCCGTGCTGGATGCCTACGGCGTCATGGGCCAGATCAGCGAAGTGCTGCCGACCACCTCCACCGCGGTGCTGATTACCGATTCCAGCCACGCCGTGCCGGTAATGGTCGAGCGCACCGGCCTGCGCACCATCGCCTACGGCAGCGGCAGCAGCGACCGCCTGAACGTGCCCAATATCCCGGTCAGCGCCGATATCAAGGCCGGCGACAAACTGATTACCTCGGGCCTGGGCGGCAGTTTCCCGGCCGGTTTCCCGGTCGGGGAGATCACTTCGATAGGCGCCGAGCCCAGCGGCATGTTCGCCGTCGCCGTGGCCAAGCCGGCCGCCGCGCTGGAGCGCAGCGGCGAAGTGCTGCTGCTGCGTCCGCTGGCCGAGCCGGTAGGCCCGCCGGCCCTGCGCAACGAAACAGGCCCGCCGGCGCCGCCGGCGGAGGAATTGCAGGCGAATGCGGCCGCCGCCGCGGCCCCGGCAACGCCGCGCGCGGCGTCCGCGGCGGCCGGCTCCGGCTCCGGCACCGCCGCGCCGAACGCCGCCGTGCCGGGCATCGCGGCGCAGTCCAACCTGCAACCGCGCTCCGCCGCAAACACGGCAGCGGCCGCGCCGCCGCCGTCCACGTCTGCCGGCGCTACGCCAGCGGCTCCGGCGGCCGGCCCGGCTGCGGCCACCGCAACACCGGCGGCTCCGCCGGCGCGTTCCGTACCGGCCGCCACGGCGCCGGCGGTTTCCCCGTCGCCGGCCGCAACGGAGCCCGCCGTGCCGCCCGCGGCCACGCCGCCGCCGCCCGCCGCCGAACCGCCCAGGCCCGTGCCGGGAGCCGCGCCATGAACCGGCATCGCGCCCATTTCCTGCTGTTCATGCTGAGCCTGATCCTGGCCTGCCTGCTGCAGCTGATGCCCCTGCCGGACCTGCTGCTGCCGTTCCGGCCGTACTGGCTGGGGCTGATCCTGATTTACTGGGCGCTGGAAGAACCCGAGCGCATTGGCCTGGGCCGGGCCTTCCTGCTTGGCCTGGTCGGCGACGTGCTGCAGGGCGACCTGCTCGGCGACCAGGCCCTGCGCCTGGCCGCGCTGGCCTTCATCGTGCTGCGCTTCCGCTCGCGCCTGCGCTTCTTTCCCATGTGGCAGCAGTCGCTGGCGGTGTTCGCCCTGCTGCTGAATGATCGCGTGCTCAGCCTGATGGAGCGCACCTTCACCGGCGATCCGCTGCCGCCGCTGTCGTTCTGGTACGCGCCGGTGGCCGGCATGCTGGCCTGGCCCTGGGTGTTCCTGCTGCTGGACGATCTGCGCGCACGCCTGCGCGTCCACGAGGCATGAGCCCGCGCCGTTCCAAGCTGAAGGACAGCGGGCGCGAGGTCGCGCTGTTCCAGCGCCGCGCCCTGGCCGGCTTCCTCATCATCGTGGTCTGCCTGGGCGTGCTGGCCTCGCGCTTCGTCCATCTGCAGGTGGTGCGCCATGACGAGTTCGTCACCCGCGCCGACCAGAACCGCATCAAGCTGCGCCCGATCCCGCCGGCGCGCGGGCTGATCTTCGACCGCAACGGCGTGCTGCTGGCCGACAACACCGCCGCCTTCCGCCTGGAAGTGACGCCGGAGCGGGTCAAGGACATGGATGCCATGCTCGCCGCCCTGGCCCAGGTGGTGCCGCTGACCGACGAGGACATCGACCGCTTCAAGGAACAGCGCAAGGGCCGCCGCGGCTTCAACAGCCTGCCGCTGCGCTTCCGCCTGTCCGAGGACGAGGTGGCCAAGTTTGCCGTCAACCGCTGGCGCTTTCCCGGTGTGGAAGTGGTGCCGTACCTCACGCGCACCTATCCGCGCGGGGCGGAATTCGGCCATGTGGTGGGCTATGTCGCGCGCATCGACGAAAACGACCTGCGCGAACTGGACACCGGCCGCTACGCCGGCACCACGCACATCGGCAAGACCGGCGTAGAGCGCTACTACGAGGACCTGCTGCACGGCGAGCCCGGCTATGAACGGGTGGAGACCAATGCCGACGGGCGCGCCCTGCGCGTGCTCAACAGCACGCCGCCCAAGCCGGGCAAGAACCTGTACCTGAGCATCGACATCCGCCTGCAAGAGGCGGCCGAGGCGATCTTTGAAGGCAAGCCGGGCTCGGCCGTCGCCATAGATCCGCGCAACGGCGAGGTGCTGGCCATGGTCAGCGTGCCCAGCTTCGATCCCAACCTGTTCGTCAACGGCATCAGCCATGCGGATTACCGCGCGCTGATTTCCTCGCCGCTGCGGCCGCTGTTGCACCGGGCCCTGGTCGGCACCTACAAGCCGGGTTCGACGGTAAAGCCCTTCATGGGCGTGGCCGGGCTGGAGCAGGGTGTGCGCCGGCCCGACGACACGGTGCTGTCCACCGGCGAATTCTTCATTCCGGGGCAGAGCCGCGGCTATCGCGACTGGCGCCGCGGCGGCCACGGCCGGGTCGACCTGGTCGAATCCCTGTCCCAGTCGGTGAACACGTATTTCTATTCGCTGGCGTTGGACATGGGCATAGATCGCATGTCCGGCTACCTGTCGCGCTTCGGCTTCGGCAAGCCCACCGGTCTGGACCTGGCCGGCGAGGGCAGCGGCATATTGCCGTCCAAGGAATGGAAGCGCGGCGCGCTGAACAAGCCCTGGTATCCGGGCGAGACCGTGATCGCCGGCATAGGCCAGGGCTACTGGGTGGTCACGCCGGTGCAGCTGGCCAATGCCACCGCCATCCTGGCCGCCCGCGGCGTACACCATCAGGCGCACCTGCTGCGCGCGACCCAGTCCGGCTTCAACGCGCCGGTGGAGCCCGCGCCGCCGCGGCCGGCCGAGCCCAGCTTCATCGTCCACATGACCAACTGGGACCGGGTGCGCGACGGCATGGTCGCCGTGGTCGCCGGGCCCACCGGCACGGCGGCGCGGGTGTTCGCCGACGCGCCGTATACCGCCGCGGGCAAGACCGGCACGGCGCAGCGCTTCTCGCGCAGCGGCGACGAGGTCGATACCCACGGCTTGAGCGACGCCCAGCGCCACCAGGCCCTGTTCGTCGCGTTTGCGCCGGTGGACGAGCCACAGATCGCCCTGGCCCTGGTGATGGAATACGGCGCCAGCGGCTCGGCCGACGCGGCGCCGCTGGGGCGCAAGATCCTCGACGCCTGGCTGGCCCCGCCGCCGTCGGCCACCCAGCCGGCCGCGCGGCCGGTGGTTGCGCCGGCGGCGCTGCCGGGCGCGGTGCGCCTGACGCCGCCCGCCGCGCCTGCGGCAGCCCCG
>NZ_JANFQO010000012.1 GCF_024437735.1 Tahibacter harae
CTGGTGGCCTGCATGCGAAAGCTATTGATCATTCTCAATGCGCGTGTGCGCGACGAGCTATCTGCGCTGGCGGCCGTCTAAACGCTTGTTTCGGCGTGAGGGGCAAGACAGTTGCTCTCCCCCGCGCAAGCGCGGGGGAGAGGGAGTCCGGGCGCTGTCGCGACACGCCGCCGCTCGAATCTCGAATCTCGAATCTCGAATCTCGAATCTCGAATCTCGAATCTCGAATCTCGAAGCCTCAAGCCCGAAACCTGAAGATCGAGGCTCGAATCCAGTAGAGCCTCGAATCCCGGCTCCTATTCCCCCGCATCCTTCAACGCGATCGCGTTGACGCCCGCCTCCGACAACCCGGCCTTGGCGGTCTCGACGTCGCTGGCGCTGCTGTAGGGGCCTACGCGCACGCGGTGCCAGGTCTTGCCGTTGACGTTGACCGACTGCACGCGGGCGACGAAGCCGGACAGGGCGAGCTTGGCCTTGAGTTCCTCGGCGGCCTTGGGGTCCGGGTAGGAACCGGCCTGCAGTACGTAGCGCGCGCCGCCGGCGGCGACGGCGGGTTCCGGCGGCGGCGGGGTGCCGGTCGCGGCTGGGTTCTGCGCGGCGGACTGCTGGCGCTGCTGTTCGGCGCGGGCCTTGGCGCTGAGTTCGGCGTCGGGGATGACGACTTCCATTTCCGGCAGCACCGAATAGAAATCGTAGTTCTTGCGCGGCGCGGTGGCGGACTTCCTGGCTTCGTCCGCCACGGCCGGCTCGCTGGGCTTGGCCGCGGTGGCCTGCGGATTGGGCTGCGGCGAGTTGGACTTGCGCAGGGTCGGCGCCCAGCCCTGCAGCAATAGCAGGGTGGCTATGCCCAGACCGAGCAGTACGCCCAGCGCCAGCCACACCCAGGCCGGCCACGCGGCCGCGCCAGGGCTGCCGTTGCGGGTTGCTTGCTTGCGCTTGGCGGCCATCGTCTATTCCTTGCTCACATGCTTTGCGGCGCGCTGACGCCGAGCAGATCCAGGCCGTTGGCCACCACCGTGCGCACGGCCTGGGCCAGTGCGTAGCGGGCGTCGCGCAGGTCGGCGTCGTCGACCAGGATATGGTTGTTGTCGTACCAGGTATGGAAGATCGCGGACAGCTCGGTCAGGTAGGTCGCGATCACATGCGGCTCCAGGTTGGTCGCCGCCAGCTCCACCACTTCGGGGAAGCGCGCGAGGGCGACCATGAGGTCCTGGTCGAACACCGTGTCCAGCCGCTCAAGCTTGGCCAGGCCGTTGTTCGCGTCCCAGCTCCAGCCCTTCTCGGCGAAGCGGTCGGCGACACGGCAGATGCGCGCATGGGTGTACTGCACGTAGTACACCGGATTCTCGCGCGTGGCCGAGCGCGCCAGGTCGATATCGAACGTCAGCTGCGAATCCGCCTTGCGCGCGGCCAGGAACCAGCGCGTCGCGTCGCGGCCGACTTCGTCGATCAGGTCGCGCAGCGTGACGTAGCTGCCGGCACGCTTGGACAGCTTCACTTCCTCGCCGCCGCGCATCACCGTGACCATCTGGTGCAGCACGTATTCCGGCCAGCCCTTGGGGATGCCGATGTCCAGCGCCTGCAGGCCGGCGCGCACGCGCGTCACGGTGGAGTGGTGGTCGGCGCCCTGCTCGTTGATGACGCGGCCGAAACCGCGCTGCCACTTGGTCACGTGGTAGGCGATATCGGGCAGGAAATAGGTATAGCCGCCCTGCGCCTTGCGCATGACGCGGTCCTTGTCGTCGCCGAAGTCCGTGGTCTTGAGCCACAGCGCGCCATCCTGCTCGTAGGTATGGCCGGCGGCGATCAGCGCCTGCACCGTGTCCTCGACCTTGCCGTCGGTGTAGAGCGAGGATTCGAGGTAGTACACGTCGAATTCCACGCCAAAGGCGCGCAGGTCCAGGTCCTGCTCGCGCCGCAGCGCAGCCACGGCGAAGCGGCGGATGGCGTCGAGGTCTTCGACATCCTTGGCGCCGGTGACGTCGTGGCCGTCGGAATGCACGGTCTCGCCGGCGAGATAGGCCTGGGCCACATCGGCGATGTAGTCGCCGCGGTAGCCGTCCTCGGGCCAGCCTTCGCTGCCGGGCG
Organism: Tahibacter harae; assembly: GCF_024437735.1. Classification (GTDB taxonomy): domain Bacteria; phylum Pseudomonadota; class Gammaproteobacteria; order Xanthomonadales; family Rhodanobacteraceae; genus Tahibacter; species Tahibacter harae. Next base: position 2,089 of record NZ_JANFQO010000012.1, read on the forward strand.
CCACGCCCTTGGCGCGGGCCTGGGTGGACACGGCCAGGTTGGCGATCTGCTGGCCGGCGTCGTTGTAGTAGAACTCGCGCGTCACGTCCCAGCCGGTGGCCTGCAGCAGGCGCGCCAGGCAGTCGCCGACGGCGGCGCCGCGGCCATGGCCCACGTGCAGCGGGCCGGTCGGGTTGGCCGAGACGAATTCGATCTGCGCCTTGCGCCCGCCGCCGCTGTCGTTGCGGCCGTAGGCGGCGCCCAGCTCCAGCACGCTGCGCACCTGGGCCCGGTAGGCGGCGGGGCTGAGGAAGAAATTGATGAAGCCCGGGCCGGCGATCTCCACCTTGGCGACCTGGCTGGATTCCGGCAGTGCGGCGACCAGGGCCTGGGCCAGGTCGCGCGGCTTCTGGCCGGCGGCCTTGGACAGCAGCAGGGCGGCATTGGCGGCGAAATCGCCATGCTCCTTGTTGCGCGTGCGCTCGATCACGAACGCGGTGGGCACGTCGGCGGGCACGCTGCCATTGCGCTGCAGCGCTGCCAGCGCCTGCAGCAGCTGGTCGCGGAGGAAGTCTTTCACGGGGGAGCCGGAACAGGGAAAGGCCGTCGATTGTAGTCGGGCCGCGGCGCCGGCCCAAGCCAACACCGGGTTTCCCGCCTGATGCGTTGCAACAATTCGTTAATCACCGGCCGCTTGGCGCCGCTTGCTCGCAGGAAATGCAAAAGCCGGCAGCAAACGCTTGAGCGGATTCCCGATCTGGCCGCTGTCCACAGGCTTGTGGATAAGTTTGTGGGCAATCGTCCGGACTTTGCGCCCGGGCTGTATTTGGTGGGGCGAAAATTTTTCCCGGCGCCGCGCAAGAGTTCAGCTTTGTCAAACAGTTAGCGCGGTTTACGGACGTGCTTCGCAGTTTTGCAGGCGGGCTCGGCCGGCCCGGCAGCGCATGTGCATAACCTTGTAAATACCGCTTGACTACGGCTGCAGGCGGCGCCGCTGCTGACTTCCGGCTGACTCACCGCAGTCACGCAAGCGCAATCCGCACTGCCTAGGCTGCGCGCCGACAACCGTCCCCACGAACGCGCCGGCGCTCCCCGCCCGACAGCCGCAGCCAGTAGCCTCCGCGCCGCCGGCCCGGCGCGGCTCGGACCGTGCCGGCACCGCTGCCGGAATGCCCATGTACTGCACACGCCTGCCCCTGCGCCGCACCCTCCTGTCCGTCTTCCTCGCCGCCAGCCTGGCCCAGCCGCTGCTGGCCGCCGAACCCGCCGCCAGCGCCACGGCGCAGCGCCAGGGCCTGATCCGCGGCCGCGTGCTCGGTCCGGACCAGCGGCCGGTTGCCGGCGCCAAGGTCACCGTGCAGGGCATGTCTGAGGCGGTGCAGAACATTTCCCAGGACCTGCTCGGCGACGCCGACGGCCGCTTCCAGGCCAGCGTGCCGGCCGGCGAATTCGGCCTCACCGCCCAGGCCGAGGGCTTCGACCTGCTGATCCAGGACGGCTTCGTGGTCAAGGCCGGCGCCGAAACCCCGGCCACGCTGGTGCTGGGTTCCGCCGCCGCGCTGGTCGCGCCGCTGGCGCAGGACAGCAACGCCGGCGAAGGCGCCCAGACCCTGGGCGGCGTGAACGTGCGCGGCAGCTACCAGCGCGGTGGCCAAGCGCTGTATCTGGACGAGAAGCGCGCCGCGCCGGTGGTGGCCGAAACCCTGGGCGCGGAACAGATCGCCCGCACCGGCGACTCCGACGCCGCCACCACGCTCAAGCGCGTCACCGGCCTGACCCTGGTCGATGGCCGCTTCGTCTACGTGCGCGGCCTGGGCGAGCGCTATTCCAGCGTCAGCCTCAACGGCGCGCAGATTCCCAGCCCCGATCCGACCCGCCGCGTCGTGCCGCTGGACCTGTTCCCCACCGACCTGCTCGACGGCGTGGTGGTGCAGAAGGGCTATACGCCGGACATGCCCGGCGAATTCGGCGGCGGCTCGGTGCTGCTGCGCACGCGCGATGTGCCGAACAAATTCTTCTTCCGCATCAACGGCACCCTGGGCTACCAGCAGGGCACCAGCTTCGACGACGGCTATACCTACGACGGCGGCGGCAGCGACTGGACCGGCCATGACAACGGCGCGCGCGCGCTGCCCGGCTCGCTGGCCGGCGCTACTGCCGGCGGCACCGTGCTGCGGCCGCAGACGCCGCTCAATCCCGGCGGCGCCACGCCGGCCGAGCTGGAACGCTACGGCGAGGACGTCGCCGCCGCTGGTTACGGCGTGCAGCGCGAAACGCTGGCGCCGGACATGGGCGTATCGGCGGCGGTCGGCAACCGCTGGGAGCTGGGCGGGGAATCCAGGCTCGGCTTCATCGCTGCGCTGCGCTACAACCAGGGCTGGGACCGCAATGAGGAAGTGCGCCGCACCTTCCAGGCGTCCTCGGCCGGACTGGAGCTGGCCGACCGCCTGCAGGTCGACGACACGCACCGCAATGTGGACTTTTCTGCTTTTCTCAATATCGGCTACGAGCTGAACCGGCAGCACCGCTTCAGCGCCACCAGCGTGCTGCTGCGCCAGACCGAGGACCGCACCAAGCTGTCCGACGGCGTGCAGGACGAACAGGCCGCGCTGTTCACCGAACTGCGCTGGACCGAGAACCAGCTGTTCGCGCAGCAGTTCGGCGGCAACCACCTGTTCCCCGCCGCCCACGACCTTTCGCTGGACTGGCAGTACACCTGGGCCCGCGCCACGCGCAAGGAACCCGACACGCGCCGCTACCGCTACGACCGCGACAGCGACGGCTCGCTCGCCTTCTCGCAGCGCTCGGACTCCAACCAGCAGAGCTGGGCCGAGCTGGACGACCACCAGCGCGGCCTCAACGTGAAGGGCAAGCTGCCCTTCGATTTCGGCGGCAACACCCTGGACGTCAGCTTCGGCGGCGAGCGCGTGGAACGCAACCGCGACGCCAGCCTGCGCAGTTTCTCGTTCAACGCAATCGGTCCGCTCGCGCGCGACCCTGCGCTGCTGGGCCGGCCCATCAACGACGTACTGAGCCCGGACCACATCGGCCCCGACGGCTTCGTGCTGACCGAATCCACCCTGCCCACCGACAATTATTTCGCGCGCCAGGACCTGACCGGCCTGTTCCTCGGCATCGATGCCAACATTGCGCAGAAGTACCGTATTGCACTGGGCGCGCGGCGGGAGAAGAACGACCAGGCGGTGACCACCTTCGCCCTGTCTAACCCGGAAGCGCCGCCCGTAGTCGCCGGCGAGGACACCCGCTCCACCCTGCCCGCCGCCGCGTTCACCTGGGCCTACAGCGACGATGCGCAGCTGCGCCTGAGCTATGCCAAGACCCTGTCGCGGCCGGATTTCCGCGAGCTGTCGCCGGCGCCGTACCTGGATCCGCTGCTGGACGTGCAGGTGATCGGCAACCCCGACCTGGTCTCGGCCGGCATCCGCAACTACGACCTGCGCTGGGAATACTATTTCTCGCCGGTGGAAAGCCTCTCCATCGGCTACTTCCTCAAGGAATTCGAGGATCCGATCGAGAAAACCCGCCTGCCCGGCTCCGGCGTGCTGCTGAGCCTGGACAACGCCCAGTCCGCGCGCAACTACGGCATTGAACTGGATGTGAGCAAGGGCCTGGAATTCGTCGCCGACTGGCCGGGCTTCCGCTCCGTGCACGGCGACTGGGCCAACTGGAGCGTCGGCTTCAACTACGCGCGGATCAAGTCCAGCATCCAGCTCGATCCGCTGGACGCGAGCTTCCAGACCAATCTCAACCGCCCCATGCAGGGCCAGTCGCCGTACGTGGCCAACCTGCAGCTGGGCCATCACAGCGGCGACGGCAGCCGCGAAGCCACCTTGCTGTACAACGTCTCCGGCCGCCGCATCGCCGCGGTCGGCGTGGCCGGCCAGCCGGACATCTACGAGGAAGCATTCCGCCAGCTTGATTTCCAGTACCGCCGCGAATTGGGCGAGGACTGGTCGTTCAAGCTGCGCCTGCGCAACCTGCTCGATCCGGCGGTGCGCTATACGCAGGGTGCGGAGACCACGCGCGAATACAGGAAGGGCCGTTCGCTGCTGCTGACCCTGGAGTGGAAGCCGCAGTAAGACGCCAACCCCGCCAGCAACTGCAGACAAGGCAACAGTGCGGCAGCGCACGCGAGTTCCGCGGCGCTGCCGCTGTCGTTTTTTGCGCCAGCCGCGCCCGCTGCCGCCAAAGCGTCACAGACCCGAATAAAGACCGTCACCTCCCTCGGCTAAGTTCTCCCGGCTACCGCGCCGCAGGGCGTCTCCGCCAAGCAAACCGAGGGTTGAAATGATGCGTGTCAACAAGCTGAAACTGAGCGCCCTGGGCGGCGCGCTGGCCGCCGCGCTGATCGCGGCTCCGACCGTGAATGCGGCCGTGCGCTTCTCCGAAGCCACCGACGGCCTGTATTCCGACGCCGTGCGCAACCGCGGCTGGGTGGTCGATTTCATTCCGCGCTCCACCGGCGGCGGCACGCTGTACCTGTACGGCGCGGCCTATGACGAAGCCGGCAAGCAGATCTGGCTGACCACGAACTTCGAGATCGGCGAATTCCAGTACAAGAAGACCGACGTTCCCTTCGCCATGACCGCCGGCGGCCGCTTCGGCGAGAACTGGCCCAACCCCATCGACATCAAGCTGTCGGGCAAGATGGACGTGGAACTGATGAGCTGCGGCGAGCTGAAAATCGCGATCCGCCCGGACGCCGCGACCGGCCTGCCCAACTCCAGCCAGACCCTCATCGCCAGTGCCGATTTCTCCGCCTCGCTGGGCAATGACGCGATCAACCAGAAGTGCGTGCAGAAGCGCAAGTTCACCGCCTGCCCGGCCGGCTCCACCCTGGTTGCCGACCGCACCTGCCAGCTCACCGGCACCATCGCCACCAACATGACCCTGACCAACGAGACCACCTGGGTGCTCAAGGGCCTGGTCAAGGTCGGCGCCGACAACAGCAACAAGGTCAAGCTCACCATCGAGCCGGGCACCCTCATCACGGGTTCGGGCCAGGCCGCCGACTATCTCTATGTCGAGCCGGGTTCGCAGATCTTCGCCCAGGGCACGCCGGGCGCGCCCATCATCTTCACCAGCCCGGCCGACGGCACAGGTTCCACCACGCCGGCGCCGGGCGACTGGGGCGGCATCGTGGTCTCCGGCAATGCGCCGAACAACAAATGCCTGGCCGCGCCGTTCGACTGCCGCAGCGAATTCGATCCCAACCTGCGCTACGGCGGCGACAAGCCGCGTGAAAGCTCGGGCGTGATCCAGTACGTGCAGTCGCGCTACGCCGGCTACATCTTCCAGACCGGCCGCGAGGTGAACTCCTTCACCTTCCAGTCCGTCGGCGACGGCACCGTGGTCGACCATATCCAGGCCTACCGCGGCAAGGACGACGGCATCGAATTCTTCGGCGGCAACGTCAACGTCAAGCACGCCGTCATCACCGAAGCGGGCGACGACGGCCTGGACTGGGACGAAGGCTACAGCGGCAACATCCAGTACGTGCTGCTGCAGCACGGCACCGGCCTGGGCGAAGACAACGGCATCGAAGCCTCCAACCAGAACGCCAACCAGGACGCCACCCCGCGCGCCACCCCGACCGTATCCAACCTGACCCTGCTGGGCAACGGCAACGGCGGCTACGGTGTGTACTTCAAGGAAGGCACCGGCGGCCGCATCAAGAACTCGCTGTTCGCCGGCTTCAAGAAGGGCTGCCTGTACCTGACCAACGGCCCGACCTTCGCCGCCGCCGGCACGCCGGCCGCGCTGACCGGCACGCTGACCATGGACCACAACCTGGTCTCCTGCGACGCGCTGAACTTCGCCCAGGCCGCCGACGCGCCCTGGACCGCCGAACAGTTCTACAACGCCCAGGCCGGCAACAAGACCGGCAACGCGCTGCTGCAGGGCTTCCTGCCGCAGAACGGCTCGCCGCTGCTCGACGGCGGCCTGGCTCCGACCGCCAACTGGTTCCAGCCGGGTGAATACATCGGCGCGTTCCGCAACGCCGGCGACGACTGGACCCTGGGCTGGACCCACAACGTCAAGCGCTGAGTTTCACGGATGATCCGGCACAGGGAAGTGCCGCAGGGAAGCCGCTAGTGCAGTACGGCCCGGCGTGCGGGATGCGCACGGCGCGCCGCGGTGCAGGGAAGCGCCGATCTTTTTCTGGCAGGGCGCGGGCAACCGCGCCTTGTTTTTTGAAGCGGAGACGCGGGCAATCGCGCCCTGCTTTCTGCTGGCGCAAGCACGGAAAACCAGCCTTCTTTCCGGAAGCAAAAGCACAGGGGCAATAGCACCCGGCTTTTTCAGGCGCAACTGCGCGCAGCCGTCCCCTTGTTTTTCCCGCGCAGCGCCTGGCTCAGTGCAGGCTGAGACCGGAATCCGGCACCGCGAGATCCGCCGCCGCCGCATCGAGCAGGATGCAGCCCAGCCGCTGCAGCGAAGGCGCCGCGCCATAGCGCGCGGCCAGCTGCGCCAGCGCCGTATCCAGCTGTGCCGGATCGACCGGCCAGGCCTGAGCCAGCAGCCGCGCCGCGGCCTGTACGCGCGGCTGGGCGACGCTGACCACGACCAGGCCCAGCCCACGCGCCTCGTGCGCATACAACTGCGCCGGTGGCAGCGCCGGATCGGCCTCGGCGATGGCCTGCAACGGCAGGCCGGCATAGCCCGCGTCATCCTCGAAACGCAGCGGCAGGCCGTGGGCGGCGAGCAGGGCGGCGCACTGGCGCAGCTCGAACAGCCAGCCCGCGTAGGCGTGCGCGCGTTCGGCCGCAGCCAGCGCATGGCCGTGGGCGGCGAGCCAGTCGGCATAGACCGGCAGCGCGCAATACACAGCGCCGTCGGCATAACGCAGGCTGCGTCCGCGCGAAGTCAGCGCGCTGCCGCCGCGCTCGGGCGAGAGCAGCGCCAGTTCAAGCATTTGCCACAAGGCGGAAAAGCCCGCATGTTCCATCTGTACGCACGTCAGTGCGCAGACATCGTGGCGGGTGAGGTAGCGCGCATGTTCCAGGCGCATGCCCAGGGTGCGCATGAGGAAGTCGGCGGTGCGCGAACCGGCCTCGCCGCGGGCGACGAAATCGCGCTCCATGCGCTGGCCGAGCTGCTGCACCAGGGCCTCGGCGCCGCTGAGCATCCACGGCAGCAGCAGCATCGCGCCGCCGCCCAGGCCCGCTTCCGGCGCCAGCACCGGCGTGGGCATCGCCCCCGCATGACTGCCGAACGCGATCACGCGGCGCTCGCCGCTGTCCTGCAGGGCCGGATTGGGCTGGGACAGCTGGGCCAGCTCGGCGTACAGCGGCCAGCCCGGGCGCAGCAGCTGGGCGTGGTCGTAGAGCGCGCCGAGCACGATCAGGTCGACCGCCTCGGCGCCGGGGCCGGCGGGGCCGGCCGGCAGCAGGCGGGCCAGGTCGGCGGCGATATGCGCGGCCAGTTCGGCCGCCTCGTCGCGGCTCAGGCTCAGGCGCGCCGGCGCGCCGCCTTGGGAAAGCTCCAGCGCAAGCACGCCGGGACTGTGCAGGATTTCGGTCATGGAATCAGGCTGTTCGCCGGCGGAAGGCGTGCGCGGAGGGCCGGCGAGTGTAGCATTCGCGTTCCGCCGCCCATTGCCGCAGGTTTCGTGATCGCCAGGCTTCGCACCCAGATTTCCGATGCCTGGCAATACTTCCTGGCGCCGGCGCTGGCGGCCCTGCTGCCCTGGCGCCTGGGCTACCGCTGGCTGCGCTGGCTGAGCCGGCGCGAAGGCGGCGCCTTCGACGAGCCGGCCCGGGCTGCGGTCGCGGTCGCGCCGCAGCACCTGGAACTGGCCGATACCGCCGCGTTCGCCGCGAACGTGCGCCTGAACTGCCTGCTGGACGTAGCCGACCTGTATCTGTCGCTGCGCCGGCCGCGCCTCGGCGCCCTCCCATGGCATGTGCAGCAGGTCGGGCAGTGGCCCCGCGACACCAACTTCGTCGCCGCCAGCTTCCACCACGGCAACGGCCACTGGGTGTTCAAGAGCCTGGCCCGCGCCGGCTTCAATTCCACCTTCATTTCCGCGCGCTGGCAGCGCGCCGACTACGCCGGCGTGCCGCTGCGCTACTGGTACGGCCGCCTGCGCGGCGCGGATATCGAACGCCTGGGCGGCCGCCCGGTGGTGTTCCGCCCGCGCGCCCGCGCGCAGCTGGCCCAGGTGCTGGCCGAGCGCGCCGTCGTGGTCAGCCTGTTCGACATCCCGCCGCGGCTGGCGCCGCGCGGCCAGCGCCCGGTGCGGCTGCTGGACCGCGACGTGTGCTTTCCTGACGGCGCGCTGGAACTGGCCCGGGCCGCCGGCCTGCCGGTAGTGCCGTACTGGATGGAATTCGACCTGGCCAGCGGCGTGCGCCGCCTGGTCATAGGCCAGCCGCTGGACCCGGCCGATCCGGCCACCCTGCAGGCCCTGGCCGATGTGCTGGACCGCGCCCTGCGCCAGACGCCTTCGGCCTGGTTCTTCTGGCCCGAGTGGCCGCGCTGGCTGCAAGACGCCCCCGCCGCACTGCAACAAGCCGCCGCACCCGGCGACGACGAGTAAGCCGCCGGCCTCCATACGCCCCGGCTCCGACCCTGCGGATCCCGAATCCCACTGCCGAATCCGGGCCCCGAGCCCAGTTGTCCGGACCTGCCCCACTCATGGCACCATGCCGCGGCAGTTAAACTTTGCGATTCCCCACGCTCGCCCAACGGGTTCTGCCCATGTCCGTGCCAGCCATACAGCCAGCCGCCGCGATCGACCGCGACTACAGCCTCGAACACAAGTACACACGTAGCGAAGGCCGCATCTATCTCTCCGGCGTACAGGCCCTGGTGCGCCTGCCGCTGATGCAGCAGATGCGCGACCGCGCTGCCGGCCTGAATACCGCCGGCTTCATTTCCGGCTACCGCGGCTCGCCGCTGGGCGGCTTCGACCTGGAGCTGTGGAAGGCGAAGAAGCACCTGAAGTCGTCCAACATCGAATTCACGCCGGGCCTGAACGAGGATCTGGGCGCGACCATGGTGTGGGGCTCGCAGCAGGCCAACCTGTTCCCAGGCGCGAAATACGACGGCGTGTTCGCCATGTGGTACGGCAAGGGCCCGGGCGTGGACCGCTGCGGCGACGTGTTCAAGCACGGCAACGCCGCCGGCACCTCCAGGCACGGCGGCGTGCTGGCCCTGGCCGCCGACGACCACGCCTGCCGTTCCTCCACATTGCCGCATGGTTCCGAACTGGAATTTGTATCGGCGATGATGCCGGTGCTCAATCCCGCCGGCGTGCAGGACATTCTCGACATGGGCATGCTGGGCTGGGCCATGTCCCGCTTCACCGGGCGCTGGGTCGGCTTCAAGACCATCGCCGAGACGGTGGAATCCTCGGCCTCGGTCAACGTCAATCCGCACCAGCTCGATATCGTCATCCCCGAGGATTTCATCCTGCCCGCGGGCGGCCTCAGCATCCGCTGGCCGGATCCGCCGCTGGAACAGGAAATGCGCCTGCACCAGTACGCCGTGCAGGCCGCCGTGGCCTTCGCCCGCGCCAACCGCATCGACCGCACCGTGATGGATTCGCCCAAGGCGCGCCTGGGCATTGTCACCACCGGCAAGAGTTATCTCGACGTGCTGCAGGCGCTGGAATACCTGGGCATAGGCGAGCGCGAGGCGGCCGATATCGGCCTGCGCGTGTACAAGGTCGGCATGACCTGGCCGCTGGAGCCCATCGGCATCCGCGAATTCGCCCGCGGCCTCGAAGACATCATCGTGGTCGAGGAAAAGCGCTCCTTCATCGAATCGCAGATGAAGGAACACATGTACAACTGGGATCATCACACGCGGCCTTCCATCGTCGGCAAGTACGATGAGGAGGACAACTGGATCCTGCCGTCGACGAATGAACTGACGCCGGCGCGCATCGCCCGCGTCATCGCCAAGCGGCTCGCGCGCTTCTTCACCTCGGAAACCATCGAGAACCGCCTCGCCTTCCTCGCCGCCAAGGAAAAGGAACTGGCCCTGCCGCGCGCCAGCTTCCCCCGCGCCGCGCACTACTGCTCGGGCTGTCCGCACAACACCTCCACCGTGGTGCCGGAAGGCTCGCGCGGCCTGGGCGGCATCGGTTGCCACTACATGGTGACCTGGATGGACCGCCGCACCGAAACCTTCACCCAAATGGGCGGCGAAGGCACCACCTGGTGCGGCCAGGCGCCGTTCACCGAGACCAGGCACGTCTTCCAGAATCTCGGCGACGGCACCTATTTCCATTCCGGCTCGCTGGCCATACGCCAGGCCATCGCGGCCAAGGTCAACATCACCTACAAGATCCTCTACAACGATGCCGTGGCCATGACCGGCGGCCAGCCGGTGGACGGCACGCTGACCGTGCCCGACATCGCGCACCAGGTGCGCGCCGAAGGCGTGAAGACCATCGTGCTGCTGTCCGACGACATCGCCAAGTGGACGCGGCCGGAGATCTTCCCCGAGGGCGTGGAATTCCTCGACCGCAGCGAGCTGGACGCGGTGCAGAAACGCCTGCGCGAGACGCCCGGCGTCACCGTCATCATCTACGACCAGACCTGCGCCACCGAGAAGCGCCGCCGGCGCAAGCGCGGCAAGATGGAAGATCCGAAGAAGCGCGTCTTCATCAACACCCAGGTGTGCGAAGGCTGCGGCGACTGCGGCAAGAAGTCGTTCTGCGTCTCGGTGCTGCCCAAGGAAACCGAGTTCGGGCGCAAGCGCGAGATCGACCAGAGCAACTGCAACAAGGACTATTCCTGCGTGAAGGGCTTCTGCCCCAGCTTCGTCACCGTGCACGGCGGCGGGCTGAAGAAGCGCAAGGGCGTGGGCAAGGTCGACTTCGACGCGCTGCCGCAGCCGACCTTCGCCAGCGATCTGGCGCAGCCGTGGAACATCCTCGTCACCGGCATCGGCGGCACCGGCGTAGTCACCATCGGCGCCCTCGTCGGCATGGCCGCCCATCTCGAAGGCAAGGGCGCGACCGTGCTGGACCAGACCGGCCTGGCGCAGAAGGGCGGCGCGGTCACTTGCCACCTGCGCATCGCGCGCGCGCCGGCCGATATCCACGCCGTGCGCATCGCCGCGGGCGAGGCCGACCTGGTGCTGGGCTGCGACATGGTCGTGGTCAACGACTACTGGGCGCTGTCCAAGATCCGCGCCGGTCGCACGCATGCGGTGCTGAACACCTACGAAGCCATGCCCGGCACCTTCACCACGCGCCCGGACATGCAGTTCCCGTCGGCCCAGATCATAGACGCGGTCAAGATCGCGCTCGGCGCCGAGGCGCCCGAACTGGTCGACGCCACGGGCCTCGCCACCACCCTGCTCGGCGACTCCATCATGGGCAACCTGTTCATGCTGGGCTACGCCTGGCAGAAGGGCTGGGTGCCGCTGAGCCTGGATGCGCTGATCCGCGCCATCGAACTCAACGGCGCGGCGATCGAACAGAACCGCGCCGCGTTCAACTGGGGCCGCCTGGCCGCGCACGATGCCAAGGCCGTGCTCGCCGCCGCCGGCAAGGACGACAGCCAGCCCGGAGTGCCTGATGCACTGGCCCTGGGCGGCGACAGCCTGCTCGACGACCGCAAGATCTCGCCTGACCTGGACACCGTCATCGCCCGCCGCGTCGCCTTCCTGACCGAATACCAGGATGCGGCCTACGCGCAGAAATACCGCGCCCTGGTCGACAAGGTGCGCGCCGCCGAGACGGCCCAGGCCGCCGGCAGCCACGCCCTGACCGAGGCCGTGGCGCGCTACGCCTTCAAGCTCATGGCCTACAAGGACGAGTACGAAGTCGCCCGCCTCTACACCCGGCCGCAGTTCCTGCAGCAGATCGCCGAGACCTTCGACGGCGACTACAAGCTGCACTTCCACCTGGCCCCGCCGCTGCTGGCGCGGCGCGACAGCGAAGGCCATCTGGTCAAGCGTGAATACGGTTCCTGGATGCTGGGTGCGTTCAAGCTGCTGGCCAAGTTCAAGGGCCTGCGCGGCGGCGCGCTGGATATCTTCGGCAAGACCGCCGAGCGGCGCATGGAACGGCAATGGATCGCCGACTACTTCGCCGCCGTCGACGAACTGCTGCGCACGCTGAACGCGGACAACCGCAGCCTCGCCGTCGACATCGCCAGCGTGCCCGAGCAGATCCGCGGCTACGGCCACGTCAAGGAAGCGCACGAGGCCAAGGCCAGGGAGCACTGGAACGCGTTGCTGGCGACCTGGCGCAATCCCAAGGCCGTGGCGGTCAAGCTGGTCGCCTGAGCCGCGTGTCGATCCGCCCGCACGGCGCGCGCCGTGCGGGCGCAAGAACGCAAGCGCTCCGCCGCCGCGCGCTGCGAACGTGAGGCCGTCGCAGCAGACCGCTGCGTCCGCGCAGCACTTACACACCTCGATCCGCACCCGGCTTTGTGGCAATTGCGCTTTATCCGGCGCGTGGATTTGTCTACCGGGCCGGCGCGGAAGATCGCCGGTCCGCTGCGGCCCCGCCGGACACCAGCCGAGGCGAAGCCTGCGGGCCAGATGCCAGCCGCCGCCCGCGGCCGCAGCTCCGCCTGCATTCAGCCCGCCCACATCGCACCACCGCTTCGGACGAGCAACGCATTCATCTCCGGCGCCGGCGGCGGCGCGCCAATCCGCATCCGCTCCGGCGGCTAGCTTCCTGCCTGGCGATTGAGGGCATAATCGGCGTTTAGCTGTCACGCCGAAGCGTGGGGTTAGTTCTCCGGGAGACCCATGGATAGGTCGCATTTTGTCCAGCTGCTGGCGCGAGCCGATCTCGATGCGCTGTTCAGCGTGCACACGCTGAGCCGGGGTTCCGACTACGTCGACAGCGGCCGTGTGCTGGACAAGACCTACAAGGCCGAAGGCGCCGCCGGCGTGCTGCTGGGCCGGGTGCAGGGCAATGCCCCGCAGCCGTACAGCTGCGGCATCCGCCTGGTGCCGCGCGGCCGCCGCGCCGAGGTCGACACCTTCTGCAGCTGCCCGGTCGGCGGCTACTGCAAGCACGTTGCGGCGATGATGCTGGAAGCCATGGGCGAGGAAGACTGGCCCGAGGACGAGGACGACGACGCCTTCGTCCTCAGCCCGCCGCCGTCGCCGGCCCAGGCCAAGCCCGATCTGCGCCCGTGGGAGCAGTGGCTGTCCAGCCTGAACCTGCCGGCCACGCCCAGCAGCGGCCCGGCCGAGGCGCGCGTACTGGGCTTCCTGTTCGAGACCGCCTCCGGCGCGCCGGCCGGCCTCTGCGCCCAGGCGGTGTGGTTCCGCCACGGCAAGCGCGGCGGCCTGGTCTCGCCGCGGCCGGTGCAGCCGGCGCAGGGGCGCGGCGATCCCTGGGTCGGGCTTTCGCCGGATGAATTCCAGCGCATCGCCGAACTGCGCATGGCCCAGGCCGAATACCTGCGCAACGGCAGCTGGCAGCGGCTGGCCTCGCCGCGCCACGAAGCCTGGCTCAACGATGTGCTGGCGCATACGCCCTGCTATTTCGGCAAGCCCGGCAGCGCCGCGCTCAAGCTGGGCCCGCGCCGCGAAGTGGAATGGACCTGGCAGACCCACGGCGACGGCACCCAGCACATGGCGCCGCGCATCTGCGAGGCCAGCGCCGCGACCCAGCTGCTGCGCATCGCCGGGCTGTGGTACTGGGATCCGCAGAGCAACGAGATAGGCCCGGTCGAGGGCGACGTCGGCATGGCCGAACGCCTGCTGCGCGCGCCCTCGGTGCAGCCCGAACAGGCGCCGCTGCTGCGCGAACGCTGGAAGAACACCCAGTCCCTGGCCGCCCTGCCCATGCCGGCCGATCACGGCGAGATCGAGGTGATCCAGGCCGCGCCCACGCCGGTGCTGCGCCTGGGCACGCTCAAGGCGCGCCAGCCCGGCCGCGCCGGCAGCTACGTCGCCGGCTGCCTGCACATGAGCTTCGACTACGCCGGCCAGCGCCTGGAATACGGCAGCGCGACCCAGCGCGAACGCCGCCTGGTCGACGGCCGCATCATCGACATACGCCGCGACCGCAGCGCCGAGATCGCGGCCTGCGAGCGGCTGGACCGGCACAAGCTGGTCGAAGTCGGCGACGTGGCCTATGCCCACGGCATCAGCCTGCCCAACCTGTATTCCGGCACCTTCGTGCTGGAGCGCGGGCGCAACGAACTCGCCCCACCGGACCACCTGCTGGCCCTGGCGCTGCGCCTGCAGGCCGACGGCTTCCAGCTCGAATTCGACGCCGGTTCGCCGGTGGAGATCCTGCCCGCGCCCGAAGCCTGGCACGCGGAGGTCAACGACAGCGGCAACGCCTGGTTCGATCTTTCGCTGGGCATAGACGTGGCCGGCGAGCGCGTCGACCTGCTGCCGATACTGCAGCGCGCGCTGACCGATCCGTCCTTCCCGCTGACGCCGCCGGCCAAGGAAGCCGCCGACGCGGTCTGGCTGGCGCCGGTGGACGAGCGCCGCCGCGTGCCGCTGCCGGTGGCGCGCGTGCGCGCGCTGATCGCGCCGCTGCTGGAATGGCTGGAGCAGGGCAATGCCCGCGGCAGCCTGCAGCTGCGCCGCGCCCAGGCCGAAGTGGTGGAAGAACTCTCCCACGGCGCCGCCGCCCTGCCCTGGCGCGGCGCCAACCGCCTCAAGGACATGCTGGCCCAGCTGCGCGCCGAGCGCGCACCGGTCAGCGAACCCGAAGGCTTCGGCGCCACCCTGCGCCCGTACCAGCGCGACGGCCTGGCCTGGCTGGAATTCCTCGGCCGCGCCAATCTCGGCGGCATCCTGGCCGACGACATGGGCCTGGGCAAGACGGTGCAGGTACTGGCCCACCTCGAAGCCATGCGCCAGCGCGGCGAACTGGACCAGCCGGCCCTGGTGGTGGCGCCGACCAGCCTGGTGTGGAACTGGCGCGCCGAAGCGCGTCGCTTCGCGCCCGGCCTCAAGGTGCTGATTCTGCACGGTGCCGCGCGCGACGCGAATTTCGCCGCGATTCCCGAACACCACCTCGTCATCACCACCTATCCGCTGCTGGCGCGCGACCGCGAGATCCTGGTCGAACAGCGCTTCGCCCTGGTCATCCTCGACGAAGCCCAGGCGATCAAGAACGCGCGTACCCAGGCCGCCAAGGTGGTGCGCGAACTGGACGCGCGCCGGCGCCTGGCCATGACCGGCACGCCGCTGGAAAACCACCTGGGGGAACTCTGGGCGCAGTTCGACGCGGTCGAACCCGGCCTGCTCGGCGACGAGCGCTCCTTCGTGCGCCACTACCGCACGCCGATCGAGAAACACGGCGACGCCGAGCGCCAGCTCAAGCTGCACAAGCGCATCGCCGCGCTGATGCTGCGCCGGCGCAAGGAAGACGTGCTGATCGAGCTGCCGCCCAAGACCGTGATCGAACGCGGCGTGGAGCTGGCCGGCAAGCAGCGCGAACTGTACGAATCCCTGCGCCTGGCCCAGCACGAGCGCGTGCGCGAGGCCATCCGCGAACGCGGCCTGGCCCAGTCCGGCATCGTCGTGCTCGACGCCCTGCTCAAGCTGCGCCAGGTCTGCTGCGATCCGCGCCTGGTCAAGCTCGAACGCGCGCGCAAGGCGCCCGAATCGGCCAAGCTGGACCTGCTGCTGGACCTGCTGCGCGAACTCGTCGCCGAAGGCCGCCACGTGCTGGTGTTCTCCCAGTTCGCCGAGATGCTGGAACTGATCGAAAAGGCCTTGGCGGAGGAGTCCATTCCCTATCAGACCCTGACCGGCCAGACCCGCAACCGCGCCGAACTGGTCGAGGATTTCCAGAGCGGCCGCGTGCCGGTGTTCCTCATCAGCCTCAAGGCCGGCGGCGTGGGCCTGAACCTGACCATGGCCGACACCGTCATCCACTACGATCCCTGGTGGAATCCCGCCGTCGAAGCCCAGGCCACCGACCGCGCCCACCGCATCGGCCAGGAAAAGCCGGTATTCGTATACAAGTTGATCTGCAGCGGGACCGTCGAGGAAAAGATCCAGGAGATGCAGCAGCGCAAGGCGGATCTCGCCCGCGCGGTGCTGGAAGGCGGGACTACGCAGGCGCTGCGGTTTGACGAGAGCGACCTGGCGGAGCTGTTCGGGATCGACGGCGAGAAGTGAGCGGCCCGCCGCGACGTTTCAATACACGTCGTGGACGAAGGTTGCACCCAGCGAAGCCAGCCGCCGCACCGGGAACGGACGTCCCGCACCCTCAATCCGCCAGCAAACTCGCCAGCCGCGCCAGATGCGCCGCCGCCACGTCCTTCTTCGCCTGGGCATCCTGTTCCGCGTCGCGGCCGTCCCAGTGCAGGTCTTCCGCCGGAATCTCGCTGAGGAAGCGGCTGGGGTCGTTGCGCATCACTTCGCCGAAGCGGCGCGAGCGCGCGGCGTAGCTCAGGCACAGGCGTTCCTTGGCGCGGGTGATGCCGACGTACATCAGGCGGCGTTCCTCGTCCAGGCGGCCTTCCTCGATGCTGCCTTCGTGCGGCAGCTGGCCGTCTTCCATGCCGACGATGAAGACATAGCGGAATTCCAGTCCCTTGGCGCCGTGCAGGGTCATCAGGCGCACGGCATTGCCGGGATCGTCGCGGTCGGAATGGGTAAGCAACGCCAGCTGGGCGGCGAGGTCGCCGGCGCTGGCCGGGGTTTTCTGCATGGCGCGGAACCACTCGGCCAGTTCGGTCAGGTTGTCCAGGCGGCGCTGGCGCGCGGCGGGATCCTTGATTTCGGCGACGAGGTGTTCGGCATAGCGCGTGCGGCGGATCAGTTCATCGACCAGGTCGGCGGCGCTGAGCTGGCGCGACTGCGCGCGCAGGCCGGCGATGAGATCGGCGAAGCCGGCCAGCGACGAGGCCGAGCGCGGCGCCAGCTGCTTGAGCACGCCGTCGCTCTGCGCGGCCTGCAGCAGCGAGGCGTGACGCTGCTGCGCCATTTCGCCGAGTTTCTCCAGCGTGGTTGCGCCGATGTCGCGGCGCGGCACGTTGGCGATGCGCAGAAAGGCGGAATCGTCTTCCGGATTGGAGATCAGGCGCAGATACGCCAGGATGTCCTTGACTTCGCCGCGGTCGAGGAAAGCCGTGCCGCCGCTGATGTGATACGGCACGCGCGCCAGGCGCAGCGCCTTTTCCAGCGCGCGCGACTGATGATTGCCGCGGTAGAGGATGGCGAACTCCATCCACTTGGCCTGGTTCTTTTCTGCCAGATGCGTGAGATCGGCGGCGACGCGCTCGGCTTCGTGCTCGTTGTCCTTGCACTCCATCACACGGATGGGCGGGCCTTCGGGCAGGTCGCTGAACAGCTGCTTGAGGTGCTTGTGCGGGTTGTTCGCGATCAGCTTGTTGGCCGCGCGCAGGATGCGCCGGCCGCAGCGGTAGTTCTGCTCCAGCTTGACCACTTTCAGCGCCGGATAATCGCGCGCGAGGTCGTCGAGATTTTCCGGATTCGCGCCGCGCCAGGCGTAGATGGACTGGTCATCATCGCCCACCGCGGTGAACATGCCGCGCGGGCCGCAGAGATTGCGGATCAAGCGGTACTGGGCCGAGTTGGTGTCCTGGTATTCGTCCACCAGCAGGTAGCGTATGCGTTCCTGCCAGGCGTTGCGGGTTTCCTCGTCGTTTTCGAGCAGGCTCAGCGGCAGGCGGATCAGATCGTCGAAATCCACCGCGTTGAAGGCGCTGAGGCGCTTCTGGTAGCCCTCGTAGAGCTGCGCGGCTTCCAGTTCGCGCGGGCTGCGCGCGGCGGCCAGGGCCTGGACCGGATCCAGGCCGTTGTTCTTGGCCGTGGAAACCAGGTTGCGCAGCGCCCAGAGCTGGTCGGGCTTGAGGCCCTTGGGCAGCAGGTCCTTGATGATGGATTCGCCATCGTCAGTGTCGAGGATGGAGAAGCCGCGCTTGAGGCCGAGCTTGGCGTGCTCGATCTGCAGGAATTTCAGGCCCATCGCGTGGAAGGTGCAGACGGTGAGATCGTTCGCCGCCTCGCTGGAGACCAGCTTGGCCACGCGCTCGCGCATTTCCCGCGCGGCCTTGTTGGTGAAGGTGATCGCGGCGATCTTCTTGGCCGGGATATGCCGGCGCGAGACCAGGTGGGCGATCTTCTGGGTGATGACGCTGGTCTTGCCCGAGCCGGCACCGGCGAGCACCAGCAGCGGGCCGTCGCAATAGTCCACGGCGGCGCGTTGGGCGGGATTGAGCATGGTTCTGATCGGCAATGGCGGACCGCGGGCAGGCGCGGCACGGTCGCCTATTCTAAAGCCGGGATTCGCGATTGGGGATTCGCGATTGGCAAAGGCAGAGCCGCCGCCGCTCTTGCGAATCCCCAATCCCGATCCTCAATCCCGAATCTCCAATCCCGGCTATCATCCCGGGCTCCGCCAGTTCCCGCGCCCGCCATGGCCAAGCTCTACTTCTACTACTCGGCCATGAACGCCGGGAAGACCACCACCCTGCTGCAGAGCGCGCACAACTACCACGAGCGCGGCATGCGCACGCTGATCTTCACGCCGCGACTGGACGACCGCTACGGCGCCGGTGTGGTGGCTTCGCGCATAGGCCTCAAGGCCGACGGCCGCATCTTCGAGCGCGACGACGATCTGCTGGAGCTGGTGCGTGCCGATGTCGCCGCCGCGGGCGCGCTCAACTGCGTGCTGGTGGACGAGGCCCAGTTCCTGAGCAAGGCCCAGGTGTGGCAGCTGACCGAGATCGTCGATGCGCTGAATATTCCGGTGCTGGCCTACGGCCTGCGCACGGATTTCCGCGGCGAGCTGTTTGAAGGCAGCCAGTACCTGCTGGCCTGGGCCGATTCCTTCACCGAGATCAAGACCATCTGCCACACCGGCCGCAAGGCGACCATGGTGGTGCGCGTGGACGAGCAGGGCCGGGCCGTGACCCAGGGGCCGCAGGTGCAGATCGGCGGCAACGACCGCTATGTCTCGGTCAGCCGTGCCGAGTTCAAGAAGATCGTCAGCGGCGAAGGCCGCATCGAGCTGAAACAGGCCGAGCTGCCGCTGTAGCGCGGCAGCCCGCGCCGCCTCACTGCTTGACCAGCTCCACGCGGCGGTTCTTCGCCCGGCCGGCTTCGTCGTCGTTGCTCGCGACCGGCGCGGCACTGCCCATGCCCTGGGCGAGCAGGCGCCCGGGTGCCACGCCGTAGTCGGCCACCAGCGCTGCGACAACCGCGTCGGCGCGCTTTTTGGATAAATCCAGATTGTAGGCGGCGCCGCCCTGGTTGTCGGTGTGGCCGGCGACGACCAGCTTCAGCGCGCCGTCGGCCTTGAGCAGGCCGGCGATTTCCTCCAGCTGCGGCTTCGATTCGGGCTTCAGTGTGGCCTTGTCGAAATCGAAATAGATGCCGTACAGCGCCACCTTGCCGCCGCTGGCGATGGCCTGGGCCATCTCGCTGGCCTTCACGGTGACCATCTTCTGTTCGCGCGCCTTGGCCTCCAGCGTGACGACGACGGCGACGGTGCGCCCGTTCAGCGCCTTGCAGTAGAGATCGTCCCTGGCGGTATAGGCGAGCACGCCGACATGGGTCTCGCTGCCGCCGGCACTCAGGCGCAGCACGCCGTAGCGCAGGTCGGCGAAGTTCATCTCCACGGCGCAGGCGCCGTTGCTGAAGGCCGGGCCGGGAATGGCGTCCTTGGGCAGCAGGTAGTTGATCAGGCCCTGTTCGCCGCCGCCGTGGCCGGCGCCGTAGTTCACGTCGCCGCCGCAGGTTTCGGCCTTGCATTCGTACAGCGACTCGCCGCCCTTTTCCTTGACCAACTGCTGGTAGTTGCGCAGCACTTCGAGCGGGCTGCGGCCTTCCGGCAGCACGTAGACGGTGCGCGTCAGCTTGCCTTCCAGCGCCAGCTGCGTGGCCGACTGCAGCAGCCGGTTGTTCATGCCGTCGCGCTTGTCCGGGTCGGGATGCAGCGTCAGCGCGGCGGTCGGCAGCACCACTTCGTCATAGGCCTTGGCCTGCTGCTCGACGATGAAGGCACCTTCGTAGCGGCCCAGGCCGGCGGGATCGGCGCTGCCGGCCTTGTCGGCCGTGGGAACGGTCGCGTCGGCGAATGCGGCCGCGGCGGCCAGGGTGCTGAGCAGGACCAACAGAAGACGCGATCGCATCGGATTCTCCACGCTGCATGGCCACCGCCTGTGGCCGCTGTCGGGGAGTACGCAGTCCGGTGCGCAACCGTGAAACGGCGGGCTCAGCGCTGGCAGCGCGGACAGAAGAAGGTGCTGCGCTGGCCCAGCGTGATGGATCTGACCGGCGTGGCGCAGGTGCGGCAGGGTTCGCCGGCGCGGCCATAGACAAACAACTCCTGCTCGAAATAGCCGGGCAGGCCGTCGGGGCTGATGAAATCGCGCAGGGTGGTGCCGCCGCGGCGGATGGCATAGGCCAGGATGCGCTTCACTTGCGCGGCCAGCACGCGGTAGCGCGCCAGCGACACCTGGCCGGCCGCGCGCGCCGGATGGATGCCGGCGGCGAACAGGGCTTCGGCGGCGTAGATGTTGCCGACGCCGACGACGATCTTCTGGTCCATCAGGAACAGCTTGACCGCGCTCTTGCGGCCGCGCGACAGGCGCCAGAGGTAGTCGCCGTCGAAGCCGTCGCCCAGCGGCTCCGGGCCCAGCCCGGCCAGCAGCGGATGCACTTCGCCGGGCTCCTGCCACAGCTGGCAGCCGAAGCGGCGCGGGTCGGTATAGCGCAGCACATGGCCCGAACCCAGGCGCCAGTCGATATGGTCGTGCAGGCCGGCCGGCGTGGCCTCGGGCAGCACGCGCAGCGAGCCGGACATGCCCAGGTGCAGCAGGGCGCTGCCGGCCTGGGTATGCACCAGCAGGTACTTGGCGCGGCGTTCGATGTCCTCGACGCGCTGGCCGGGCAGGTGATCGCGCAGGGCCTGGGCGATGGGCCAGCGCAGCTGGGCCTGGCGCACGATCAGGCCGCGCACCTGCTGGCCGACCAGGTGCGGCGCCAGGCCGCGGCGGGTGGTTTCGACTTCGGGCAGTTCAGGCATCAGCGCACCGCGGGTTCGGTGGAAGCGGCCAGGGCCGGCGGCAGCAGGAACTGCAGCTGGGCTTCTTCCAGCGGATAGAGCAGGGCCGGCTCGGCACGCAGCGCCGCGTAGCGGCCGTCCTCGCGGCGCCAGACGGTATAGCGCACAGCCTGGCCGGCGTCGCCGAGCAGTTCCACCTGGACCGCACCGGCCGCCGGCGCCGCCTCGGCCGCGCCGACCTGGCTGGTGGCGACGCGGCCCCAGGCTGCAGCCAGCTCGGGCCGCGCCAGGCCGTCGACACGGACCTCGCGCACCCCGCCCAGCGGCGCGGCCAGGCGGTGGTCCAGTTCCGATTCGGCCGGCGCCAGCAGCCAGGCGCTGAAGCGGTCCGGCACCAGGGCGATGCCGGCGGCGCTGCGCACGTAGCGGTCGCCGTTGATGGCGTCGGTGAGGCCGAATTCCAGGCGCTCGCCGTCCAGTTCCAGCACGGCCTGGGGTGGATCCAGGCCCACCTTGGCCGGATCGCGCGGCTGCGGCGGCGTGCGCGGCCGCGCCGAGGCGATGGCGAGCAGACGCGCCACGGCGTCGGCATGGGCCGGCAGGTCGTAGGGCTCGCGCATCCACCAGGAGCCGTCGGCGGCGCGTTCGAAGCGGCGCGGCGGCTTGTGCGCGCTGCGCACGCTGAGGCGGCGCACGGCGGCGGCGTCCAGGCTGGTCAACGGCGCCGGACGGGTCTGCTGTTCGCGCTGCACCACCCACCAGACCAGCGCGGCGGCAATGCCGGTGATCAGGGCCAGCAGCAGGTTCTGGCGCTGCCTGCGGCGCATCTCAGCGCCGCCGCCTGCGGCGCCAGGCGGTCAGGCCGCCGATCAGCGCAAGCAGTCCCGGCAGGGCCAGCAGCAGGCCGACGCCGATCAGAGTCGTGCGCCCGGGGCTGAGCTGCAGCAGGCGATCGGCGGGCTCGCGCGGCGGCAGCTGGATCAGGCTGTCGTCGGCCAGCAGCCAGTTGAACAGGCGCAGGCCCAGATCGCGGTTGCCGCCGTTGGCCAGGAACTGGTTGGAGAGGAAATCGCCGTCGCCGATCACCGCGGCGCGCTGTTCGCGCCTGTCCGGCCGCGGCGACAGCCGCGACAGGGCGAAGCCCAGGTCCAGCGGCCCGCGCATCTCGTCGCTGTTCTCGTCGAAGCGCACGGTGCTGTCGCCGCGTTCGCTGATCGCGCTGGTCTCGGTCCAGCTCTGCGCGCTGCTGCGCAGGAACGGCTGCAGCTGCCAGCGCGGCGCGCCGAGCTGAGCCAGGGCGACGGCCTGGGGAAACAGCGTGGTGAGTTCCAGGCCCTTGGTCAGGGCGTGCACGGGATAGCCGGCCAGCACGACGAAGCGCGGGTCGCCCAGGCCCAGGCTCGCGCCGGTGCCGTCGACCAGCACGCCCGGCAGCACACGCACGGAAAGCGCCTCGGCCAGCTTGTCCAGGCCGGCGTTCTCGCCGGGCTCGGTCAGCCACAGCACGGCGCCCCCGCGTTCGACCCAGTCGACGATCTCCTCGCGCACCGGCGCGGCCACGGCCACGCGCGGGTTGGCGATGACCAGCAGATCGGTGTTGTCGGGAATGCGCGCGCCGGCGCCGAGCACCAGCGGCACGCAGCGCACGCCCTGGTTGAGCAGGTAGCGGGTGAACTGGCCCAGGTCGGCATTGCCCTCGCCGTCGGGCTTGCGCTCGCCGTCGCCGGCCAGGAACGCGACCATGCGTTCCTCGCGGCGCGACAGGCGCAGCAGCGCATTGGACACCAAGCTTTCGCTGAGCAGGGTCAGGCGCTCGCTGCGGCCGGCATAGCGCAGGTCGATCTCGCCGCCTTCGCTGACGCCGAGTTCGCGCATCGCCGCCGGATCGTCGGCCGGATCGACGAAGCGCAGGCTGATGTCGGGCTTCTCGCGCTGATAGCGCGCGAGAAAGCCCGCGATCTCGGCGCGCCGGGTGCCGCCGGGACCGACGTAGGACACCACTTCCACCGGCCCGTCCAGGCGCTTGAGCAGTTCCAGCGACTGCGGCGCGAGCGAACTGCGTCCGTTCGCGCTCCAGTCGCTGCGGAAGCCGAAGCGGGTAGTGAGGAAGCCGACGAGCAAAGCCAGCGCCACGCAGAGCAAGGCGTGTATCAGGCGGGAGAGGCCGCCGCGCATCAGTCGGCGCTCCGCAGGCTGGCGAGCTGGCGCGTGGCCAGGGCCAGGAACACGGCGCCGACGATGGCAAACCAGGCAAGATCGCCGCTGGCCACCACACCTTCCATCAGGCCTTCGTAATGCGTGGGCAGGGAAAGCCAGTTGATCAGGCCATGGCGCAGGCCGGCCGCGCGGGCGCCGAGGTCGATGAGGCAGAACACGGCGTTGATGAGCAGCGCCAGCGCCGTCGCCAGCACCGGCTGGGCGCAGACGCTGGAAGCGTAGAGCGCGATCGCCGCGAGCGTGCCGGCCAGCAGGCACAGGGCGAGCACGTTGGCGGCGAGGCGGCCCAGGTCCAGGCTGGTGGCGCCGGCCAGGCACAGCGGCATCAGCACGGTCAGCGCGATCAGCAGCAACAGCCACAGCCACAGGCCCAGCCATTTGCCGCCGATGATGGCCGCGTCGCTGACGCCGGAGGCCAGCAGCAGGTTTAAGGTATGCGCGCGGCGTTCGCCGGCGATCAGGCGCGCGCCCAGCAGCGGCACCAGCAGCAACAGCAGGAGGACCAGCCGGCCGAGCAGAGGCACGGCGACCAGGCTGGTCACGCCGGCCGCGGTGTTGCCGCTGCCCGCCTGGGCGAGCAGGAAATTGTCGAGATGGCTGAGAAAGATCCAGGCCAGCACCGCCAGCAGGCCGGCCAGCAGGAACCAGGTCCAGGCCTGTGCGCACAGGCGGCGCCATTCGTGGGCGGCGATCAGCAGCAGCGCGCTCATGCGCCGGCTCCGGCAGGTTCCAGATCGGCGGCGATGCGCAGGAACAGTTGTTCCAGGCGCTCGGTCTCGCCCTTGTGCACGGCTTCCAGATGGCGCAGGCGGCCGCGGTGCAACACGGCGATGCGGTCGCAGCAGGCCTCGGCCTCGGCCAGCAGATGGGTGGACAGGATCACGCCATGGTCGCCGCGCAGGCTGGCGATGAGATCGCGCATGCGCAGGGACTGGACCGGGTCCAGGCCGGAAGCGGGTTCGTCCAGCACCACCAGGGCCGGCCCGTGCACCAGGGCCTGGGCGATGCCGACGCGCTGCTGGAAACCCTTGGACAATTGGCCCAGCGGGCGGCGCGCGACTTCGCCCAGATCGCAGCGTTCGATCTCGCGCTTCACCGCCGTGCGCGCGGCGGCGGCGGAAAGGCCGTGCAGGCGCGCACAAAAGTAGAGAAATTCATCCGCGCCCAGTTCCGCGTGCAGCGGCGCGCGCTCGGGCAGATAGCCGATGCCGCGGCGGCCGCGCTCGGGGTTTTCATACAGGTCGGCGCCGTCCAGGCGCACCTGGCCACCGTCCGGCGCCAGCACGCCGGCGATCATTCGCAAGGTGGTCGATTTGCCGGCGCCGTTGATGCCGAGCAGGCCCAGCACTTCGCCGCGGGCCAGCTCCAGGCTCAGTTCTTCCACGGCCGCGCGCCCCGCGAGCCTGCGCGAGATGCGGTCCAGTTGCAGCAGGGGGGCGGGGCTGGGGTCGGTCACAGGGGCGGGATTGTGGGCATACGCTGCGGCGCTGCCAAGCGCACTGGTTCAGATTGCCGTGCAAAAACGAACGTTTGCGCAGATGGCACTTGGTTTGCTTCACGTAGTCCCCACCAACAGCGTCGCGTATAGTGCCCGCCTGCCTTCTCCTTCCTCCTGAGTCCCTTAACCTATGTTTAACGCCGTTACCGAATTCCTGACCGGCGGCCTCACCCAGGCCAGCTGGCCATGGCTGATCGCGTACTTCGTCCTCGTCACCCAGCTCACGATCTTCTCGGTGACCTTGTACCTGCATCGCAGCCAGGCCCATCGCGGCGTCGACTTCCATCCGGTGCTGAACCATTTCTTCCGTTTCTGGACCTGGTTCTCCACCGCGATGATCACCAAGGAATGGGTGGCCATCCATCGCAAGCACCACGCCAAGTGCGAGACCGAGGAAGATCCGCACAGCCCGATGATCTACGGCATCAAGAAAGTGCTGTGGGACGGCGTGGACCTTTACCGCAAGGCCCGCCGCGACAGCGAGTGCATGGACAAGTACGGCCTGGGCACGCCGAACGACTGGCTGGAGCGCCGCATCTACACGCCGTATCCGGAAGTCGGCCCGACCCTGATGCTGTTCCTCAACTTCGCCCTGTTCGGCCTGTGGGGCGTGGTGATCTGGGCCTGCCAGATGATCTGGATACCGTTCTGGGCCGCCGGCGTCGTCAACGGCCTGGGCCACTGGTGGGGCTACCGCAATTTCGAAAGCAACGACACGGCGACGAATCTCAGCCCCTGGGGCCTGATCATCGGCGGCGAGGAGCTGCACAACAACCACCACGCCTTCCCCAGCTCGTCCAAGTTCGCCCTGCGCAAGTGGGAACTGGACATCGGCTGGATCGCGATTTGCGCGTTCAAGTCGGTGGGCCTGGCCAAGGTGCTGCGCGTCGCGCCCAGCCTGGACGTGCGCCCGAACATGCACCTGCCCGACGGCGACACCATCAAGGCGCTGATCGCACACAAATTCCAGGTGATGACCGATTACTTCGGCAACGTCATCGCGCCGACCCTGCGCGAGGAAGCCGCCCAGGCCGGCAACAACCTCAAGGACCTGCCGCGCCGTCTGCGCAAGGGCCTGTCCAGCGGCGGCCGCTGGCTGGACAACGATGCACGCGAACGCCTGGGCCAGTGGGTCAACCAGCGTCCGGCCATGGCCACCGTCATGGAATACCGCGGCCGCCTGCACGAGCTGATGGAAAGCCGCAACGGCGATGCCATGCTGGAAGCGCTCAAGCAATGGTGCCGCGAGGCCGAGGCCAGCGGCATCCGCGCGCTGCAGGAGTTCGCCTCGCGCCTGAAGGGCTATTCGCTGGCCGCCGCGCACTGAGCCGCACAGCCAGGCCGTTGAAATAGCGAGGGCGCCCCAGGGCGCCCTCGCCGTTTCCGGCCCCCGGCCGGGCCGCGGCGGAATGTGACGGAATTTGCATATTGCGCGGCGGCATGAGAAGTCAGACCATCCCGTTGCGCATGTTGCGCATAGGGGAAAATCCATGATCAAGTCTTCCGGGCTGTTGCTGGCCGCCGTTGCCGTGCTCGCTTCCACCGCTGCCTCCGCCAGCGAGAACGATTCCAAGGTCGTACTGAAGAACCAGTCGGCCTGGGCCATACACCAGCTGTATTTCTCGCCCACCAGCGAGCGCGAATGGGGCCCGGATCAGCTGGGCAACCACACCATCAACACCGGCGAGACCTTCACCCTGAGCGGCGTGCCGTGCGCCGCCTACGATGTGCGCGTGGTCGACGAGGACGGCGACGAGTGCATCATCGAAGACGTCGGCCTGTGCGCGACCAAGGACACCTGGGTCATCACCGACAAGGACCTGCTCGGCTGCCAGGCCGCCACGCAGGGCGAGTAAGTCCCGCTTTCGCAGCCGCGCCCGCCACGGCGGACGCGGCTGCTGTCGCGGCGGCCGCTACACTGCGCGCTTTGATTCGCCGGAAGCCGCCGTGAGCGACGCAGAACCCGCCGCAACGAACGAAGCCGGCCAGGCCCGCCAGGCCGGCCGCATTGCCTTCGAAAACCTGCGCGAGCGCACCGACGAGCTGGAGCTGATCATCTCCGGTATCAGTCTGCTGGCCCTGCTCGCCCTGCCGTCCTGGCTGTTCCAGCACTGGCTGCAGCTGGAGCTGCATGCCGAAGGCCAGCGCCATGTGCTGCTCGCGCTGGGCTTCCGTATCGTCAGCGGCCTGAGCATGACCCTGGCCGTCGCTTTCCTGCTGCATCTGGCCGTGCGCGCCTACTGGGTGGGCCTGATCGGACTCAAGGCTACCTTTCCCGAAGGCATACGCTGGCACGCCATACGCAGCATGGGCGAGGTCACCCGCGCCTACCAGCGCGCCCATGTGGTCGACCTGGACAAGGCCATCGACAAGGCCGACCGCGCCGCCTCCATCATCTTCGCCCTGGTCAGCCTGGTTACGCTGGCGATGCTGTGGATAGGCCTGTTGATGGGCCTGGTCCTGCTTGGCGCGATGGGCGTGGGCGCCTTGCTGGGCGCCAGCGACGACGACGCCGGCCGCTGGGGCTTCAATTTCTTCATGGGCCTGACCTTCCTGGTCGTGATGCCCGCGATGTTGCTCGACAGCGACTGGCTGCGCCGCCGCCTGGGCCCGCCCGGGCCGCGTCGGCGCGCGGTGATCGAACAGCTGACCCGCTGGCAAAGCCTGCTGTTTCCGCAACGCCTGATACTGCCGGTGCAGCTGTCGCTGGAAAGCAACCTGCCGAGCTGGATCTTCACCGCGATCTTCCTGCTGCTGGTGGCCGTCAGCGTGGTACTGGGCGGCCTGCAGGAGAAGCTGCTGCGCCAGTTCGCCCCGATCTCCAGCTACGACTACCTGAGCGACAGCGACGCCGAGGGCGGCCTGCGCAGTGCCTTCTACGAAAACCTGCGCAGCGAGCGCGACGCCCTGGCGCGGGTGCCGCTGATCCCGGCGGACATGGTCGCCGACGGCCATCTGCGCCTGTTCCTGCCCTACCTGCCCGGCCGCGACAACCCGAAGCTGCGGCAAGGCTGTCCCGGGGCCGGCGACCAGCCGGCGCGCCGCCGCTGTCTGGCCGGCCTGTGGCGAGTGCGCATCGACGACAGGCCGGCCGCGCTGGACGACTTCATCGTGGCCGAGCGCCGCGACCTGGGCATGCGCGGCCTGCAGGGTTATCTGAGCCTGTCCGGGCTGGCGCCGGGGCGGCATGAGCTGCGGGTGGAGTGGCAGGGGGCGGCGGCGCTGGAGAACGGGCAGACGGTGATGGGAGAAGCGGCGAAAACCGGGGAAGCGGCGCCGGGGATGGCTCCTGGGGCGGCGGATTCTGTTGCAGTAGCAGAGGGGAAAGTGGGTGTCCCGAATTCCCCAGGTGTCCCGAATCCCACTGAAAAAGTGGATGTCCCGAATCCCACTGCGAATCTCGCGAGTGTCCCGAATCTCGCGCCGATGAGCGAAAAAGTGGGTGTCCCCAATCCCGCGAATCCCACCGCCGCCGGCGCATCCGGCACCGCAGCGCCGCCGGTCGTCTATCGCATCCCGTTCTGGTTCTCGCCGCCCTACCAGCAGGATCTGGCGCCGGCGCGCTAGCCGGCCGCGGCACTTCACAACGGGGCGGGCGTTGCTATAGTCGGCGGGAATATTTTCTGAATTGGAAAATCCCGGAAATCATCATGACGCCAGCCGCTCCCGCCGTCCGCACGCCGTCGCGTTCCGTCCAGGCCGTTGGCTTCGTCCTGGCGCTGCTGGCCGGCGCCGGCCAGGCCCAGCTGCCTGCGCCGGTCGCGCCGCCCAGGCCCGCGCGGGAACCGGGGGCTGCGCCGGCGATCACCGAAACAGCGCCGGCGCGGCTGGATGCGGCCGATCTGGCGGCCTTCGTCGATGGCGCGGTGGAGGCCTACCGGCGCCGTGTCGGCCTGGCCGGCGTCAGTGTGGCCGTGGTCGATGCGCAGGGGCCGCTGCTGCTGCGCGGCTACGGCTTCGCCGGGCTGGAGCCGGAGCGGCCGGTGGACGAGCGCAGTCTGTTCCGCATCGGCTCGGTGTCCAAGACCTTCACCTACCTACAAGCGCTGAAACTGGCCGACGCAGGCAAGCTCAGGCTGGATGCGCCGGCCAACGACTACCTGCCGCCGGCGCTGCGCCTGCCCGAGGACGGCTATGCGCCGGTGCTGGTGTGGCATCTGATGACGCATACGGCCGGCTTCGAGGACTCTGCCCTGGGCCATCTGTTCGCCGCGACGCCGCAGGCCTCGCTGCCGCTGAATGACTATCTGCAACGCCACCGTCCGGCGCGCGTGCGCGAACCCGGTACTCATGCGGTGTATTCGAACTACAGCGTGGCCCTGCTCGGCGCCGTGCTGGCCCAGGTCGAGGGCGTGGGCTTCGAGGCGCTGCTGGAGCGCGACCTGTTCCAGCCCCTGGGCATGCACGACAGCGGCTTCCGCGAACCGCTGGACGCGGGCGATCCGCGCAGCGCGCCGGCCGCGCTGCAGGCACTGCGCTCGGCCGGCTTCGCGCGCAAGGACGGCGGCTTCGAGAGCAAAGGTTTTGAATACATCGCCCAGATCGGCCCGGCCGGCGCCGTCTCCAGCAGCGCCTCCGACATGGCGAAATACCTGCGCATGCTGCTCAACCGCGGCCGGCTGGACGGGCGCGAGATCCTGCCGCCCGGCGTCTTCCAGCGCCTGGAAGACGATCCGCTGGTGCGCAACGCGCCCGACGCCACCGGTTTCGCCCATGGCTTCTTCCGCAAGCGCTACGGCGAGGTCACCAGCCTGGAGCACGGCGGGGCGACCCTGTATTTCCATTCCAACCTGGTCGTGCTGCCGGAACTGGGCTTCGGCGTGTTCGTCTCCACCAATACCGACATCGGCCGCCAGTTCGCCGCCGAGTTGCCGGGACTGCTGATCGAACGCTATTTCGCCCGCGCCCGCACACCGGCCGCCGCGGCGGCGCCGGCGGATTTCGCCGCCACGGCCCAGGCCTACGCCGGCAGCTATCTGGGCGAGCGGCGCACCTACACCACGTTTGAAAAAATGCTGATTTCTTCCAATGCCGAGATCCGCGTGGGCAAGGATCATCTGGTGCTCAGCGCCAACGGCGATAGCACGCGCTGGCTGCCGGAAAAACCCGACGTATTCCGCGCCGAACGCGGCCCGGGCCGGCTGGTCTTCCTGCGCGACGGCAGCGGCCGGATCGGCGGCTTCGTCAGCCCCGGCGGCCACGACGTATTCGACCGCGCCGGCTTCTTCGACAGTTCGCAGAACGTGCTGCTGTTGCTGGGCCTGAGCGCCCTGAGCGCAGTGGGCGTGCTGTTCGGCCTGTGGCAGCGCCGCCGCCAGCCGCGCCGGCCCGGCGCCGCCGTCGCCAGTGCGCGCTGGCTGGGCCTGGCTGCGGCTGCCTGGCTGGTATTCGCCGGCACCTTCGCCGTCGCCTTTGCCCAGCTCGCCGGCGACGAAGCCCTGGCTCTGTTCCACTATCCCACGCCGCTGCTGCGCGTGGCGCTGTGGCTGGCCCTGCCGGCGCTGCTGCTGTCCCTGCTCTGCCTGCCCCTGCTGTGGCCGGCCTGGCGCAGCCGGGACTGGAACGCCTGGCGCAAGCTGCGGCATACCGCGGCCGTGGCCGTATTCCTGGCTACAGGCTGGGGGCTTTGGGTGTGGAATGCGGTGGGATGGAAGCTGTGAGAGCCGTGGGAAGCACGCCGCATCCGGCCATGAGCGCCGGCTGCGCTGCACAACCGGGCCGGAAAGGCAGCCGGCCAGCCGTCAGGCTCCGGCCTGAGAATCCCGCCGGATGAGCGGTGCATCGGCGAAATGAAAAGCCCGCTTCGCCGCGGGCGCATCGCCAGAACGAAAAAGCCCGCCTTACGGCGGGCTTTGGTAATTCAGCCGGAAGCAGCCGATTACTTGATCTTCGCTTCCTTGTACTCGACGTGCTTGCGCACGACCGGGTCGTACTTCTTGATCGCCATTTTTTCCGGCGTGTTCTTCTTGTTCTTGTCGGTGGTATAGAAGTGGCCGGTGCCGGCGGTGGAGATCAGGCGGATTTTGTCACGCTTGGATGCCATGGTTTATCTCCTCAGATCTTTTCGCCACGAGCGCGCAGCTCGGCGACGACGACCTCGATACCTTTCTTGTCGATGGTACGCAGGGCGTGGTTGGAAAGGCGCAGCTTGATCCAGCGGTTCTCGCTCGGCACCCAGAAGCGGCGCTCGTGCAGGTTGGGCAGCCAGCGGCGGCGGGTCTTGTTGTTGGCGTGCGAGACGTTGTTGCCGCTCAGCGCACCCTTGCCGGTAACTTGGCATTTACGGGCCATACGTACCTCATCAGATTCATTGGGCCGCCCTTGGCCAGGGCGGTATCGGCCCAGCGGCATGCGGGCATGCCATGCGTTGCTGGAAGACGCCTGCGTCAGCGGAAGCTGCGCGAAAACCCCGGAACGCATGCCGGGTTTCCTGGCCCGGGAATACGGGCGCCGCAAAGCGAGCCGCGCTTTATAGCAGGGCAGCGCCGCGCAGGCAAGCGGGCAGATAGCCGGCCATCGCTCCGGCCCGGTACCTCCGGCGCATGAACCGCAGGCGCGGAGTTATGGGATACTCCCGCTCCTTTTCTCACCGTTCCCACCGGAGACACCCATGTCCGATACCGCCGCCAACGGCCAGGCTGCTGCCCAGGCGCAGCTGTCCGTGCAGAAAATCTACATCAAGGACTCCTCCTTCGAAGCGCCGGCCGCGCCGCACATCTTCCAGGAGCAGGGCCAGCCGCAGATCCAGCTGCAGCTGGGTCAGCAGGTCAACGCCCTGGCGCAGGACGTGTACGAACTGGTGCTGAGCGTGACCGTGACCTGCAAGCTGGGCGAGAAGATCGCCTACCTGTGCGAAGTGCAGCAGGCCGGCATCTTCGGCGTGGCCGGTTTCGACGATGCCAACCGCGACGCCGTGCTGGGCAGCTACTGCCCCAACGTGCTGTTCCCCTACGCCCGCCAGGCCATCTCCGACATGGTGCAGAACGGCGGTTTCCCCCCCTTCTTCCTGCAGCCGATCAATTTCGACGCGCTCTACGCCGAGGCGATGTCGCGCCGCGCCAGCGAAGGCGGCGAAGCACCGGTCCTGAACGCCTGAAGCCATGAGCGCGCAAGCCCGGGTTGCCGTCCTGGGTGCCGGCTCCTGGGGCACCGCGCTGGCCAGCCTGCTCGCCCGGCATGGCGTCCATACCACCTTGTGGGGACGCGATGCCGCGGCGATGCGCGGCATGGCCGAACAGCGGCTCAATGTGCGCTATCTGCCGCACAGCCCGCTGCCTGAAAGCCTGCACTACAGCGCCGACCTCGCCGCCAGCGTGGCCGGGGCCGACTGGCTGCTGGTGGTCACCCCCAGCCACGCCTTCCGCGAACTGATCGAGAAACTCGCCACGCTGCCCTCGCGCTTCCACGGCATTGCCTGGGCGACCAAGGGCTTCGAGCCCGGCACCGGCCGCTTCCTGCACGAGCTGGTCGAGGAGATCCTGCCCGGCCAGCCCGGCGCCGTGGTCACCGGCCCCTCCTTCGCGCGCGAAGTGGTCGACGGCCTGCCCACCGCGGTGACGGTGCATTCCGACAACGCCGACTTCGCCCAGACCGTGGCCGAGCAATTGCACGGGCCGACTTTCCGCGCCTATACCGGCAGCGACCTGCTCGGCGCCGAACTCGGCGGCGCGATGAAGAACGTGCTGGCCGTGGCCACCGGCGTCGCCGATGGCATGCAGCTGGGCCTGAATGCCCGCGCCGGCCTGATCACCCGCGGCCTGAACGAGATGCTGCGCCTGGGCGTGGCCCTGGGCGCGCGGGCGGAAACGCTGATGGGCCTGGCCGGCCTCGGCGACCTGGTGCTGACCTGTACCGGCGACCTGTCGCGCAACCGCCGCCTGGGCCTGGCCCTGGGCCGCGGCACGCCGCTGAAACAGGCCGTGGCCGAGATCGGCCAGGTAGTCGAAAGCGTGCAGACCGTGGACGAGGTGATGCGCCTGGCTACGCGCCACGAGGTGGAACTGCCCATCGCCCGGCATGTGCAGCGCGTGCTGCACGAGGAAATCACGCCGGCCGAAGGTCTGCGCCTGCTGCTGGCACGCGAGCAGAAACCGGAATATCCCGAGCCGTTTCCGGTCCAGTGAAAACCCGCGGGCGCCTCGGGCGCCCGCGCTGTCTCACATCTTGATTCACCACTTGTAGCGCACGGTATAGGTCACCTTGGCTTCGCCGTCCGCGGCGATTTCGACGGGAAAGTCGATGGTCGAGGCGTCGCGCCTGGTAAATTCGCGGTTCTTCGCGGTCACGTCCCAGCCGCTCCAGCGGTACAGGTATTCGCGCACGATCACCTTGGTCGCCGTCTTCTTGCGGTTGCGCACCATCACTTCAAAGCTCTCGTCCATCGTCTTGGCAGCCATGTCGATGTTGAAGCTGATCTGCTTGCGCTCGCCGACCACGTCGAAGGAGTTGCCCAGCTTGATGCGCAAGGTCTCGTTGCGCGGCGTGTGCTTGATCACATCCTCGCCGATGAACTCCAGCGTGCCGTCGGCCGAAGCCTGGTTCACGCGCACGCGGCCGGCCGGCAGCGGCATGCCCAGGCGGTTGGCCTCCTTGTTGTCGAATTCGAGGAAGGCACCGACCGTGCCCTGGCCGGTGGCGCCATAGCCCTGGTCGGAGATCGGCGCGGCCCAGTGCGACCAGGGCTGCGGCGCGGCGGTGAACACCAGCTGCTTGCTGCAGCCGACCTTCACCGCAGTCGGGAACAGTTCCAGCTGCTTGGTCGAGTTGTCGGGCAGGTCGCTGCGCCGGCCCAGGGTATACAAGTGGTATTCAAACAATGAGGATTCCTGGAATCCTGCATCGGCCTCGGCCACCGAAGCGGCCATGGCGCGCTTCATCAGCATCGGCGCCGGCTGCGGCGCGGCCGGCGCGCGGTTGACCTCGCCCGCGACCAGCTTGAGCTGGGCCTGCGGATAACTGGCGCCGGACTGGTTGACGATGGTGACCCAGGCCGACAGATCCATGTCGCAGCCGCCGGCGCTCTCGCGCAGCGTGACGTTGTAGTCCGACCACCAGGTCATGCCCTGGGTCTGGTAGCTCACGCGCGTGTCGTGCGTGCCGGCCTGCTTGGCATTGACCAGCCAGACCAGGGTGGGCCGCGTGATAAGGCCGCCGGGCAGGCTCGGAAACAGCACGTTGCTGTAGGTGCCGATGGTGACGACCTCGCCCGAATCGCGCTGCAGGATCAGGCTGCCGTCGGCGGCCGAGAGCAGCACGCCGCCGATGCGTTCCAGCGTTTCGCCGCGCTGCTGTTCCACCGTGATCGGCTGGCCGACGTAGCGCTCCAGCAGCTTGTCGCGGTTGACCAGGTCGAACTGGTAGTTCTGTTCCACCACGCGCGTACCGGCGGGGTCGGTCAGCGATTCAAAGGCGACGGTGGTCGGATCTATGCGCTTGGCCACGTCGGTGAAGCGCAGCACGCCGTTGCCGGCCTGCAGGCTCATCTTGCGGCCGTCGCGCACCAGCGCATAGCCGGGCAGTGCCGGGCCGTAGTTGGCCAGGCTTTCGGTGTTGACCTGGCCGGGCTGGGCGGAGCTGTAGATGGTGAGGGAGTAATCGGGCGCCGCATCGGCGGCAAGGGCGGTGCTGGTCATGGCGGCGGCGATTCCTAGGGCGAGCATCGTGCGCATGGCGACTCCTGGCAGGGCTGCGCTGCAACGGCAGCATGAGCGGGGCAGGGTTAGGTGGGGCCGGTGTGGCGGATTAAACCCCGCGGCGCGGGCCGGTGAAACAAGCTGTCACGCATCCTTTCATTTTTCCTCGTCGACGTTCATGTCCGCGCCTTCGTCGCCGAGCAGGCCCTGGCTCTGCTCGCTGCTCAGCGATTCCACACTGCGCAGCTTGCGCTCGATGGCGCGCGTGCGCACGCCGGCGGCGTCAATGCTCTTGCGCACCGTATCCAGCTGGTTGCTGGTCTTCTCCAGCACCACGCCGAACTTGCCGAATTCGGTCTTGACCGCGCCCAGCAGCTGCCACACCTCGCTGGAGCGTTTTTCGATCGCCAGCGTGCGGAAGCCCATCTGCAGACTGTTGAGCGTGGCGCTGAGCGTGGTCGGGCCGGTGACGACCACGCGCAGGTCGCGCTGCAGCGCCTCGAACAGGCCGGGCCGGCGTATCACCTCGGCATAGAGGCCTTCGGTGGGCAGGAACATGATGGCGAACTCGGTCGTCGCCGGCACAGAAATATATTTGTCGCGGATGCCGCGCGCCGCCTCGCGCACGCGCCGCTCCAGCGCCTGGGCGGCCGCCGCGGCGGCTTCGGCATCGGCCCGCTCCTGCGCGTCGAGCAGGCGTTCGTAGTCCTCGCGCGGGAACTTGGCGTCGATCGGCAACCATACCGGCGCGCCGCCGTCGCGGCCGCCGGGCAGGCGTATGGCGAATTCGACGCGCTCGCTGGAATTGGGCACGGTGGCCACGTTGCTGGCGTACTGCTCCGGCGTCAGCAGCTGTTCCAGCAGCGCGGCCAGCTGCACTTCGCCGAGGATGCCGCGGGTTTTCACATTGCCGAGCACGCGCTTGAGATCGCCCACGCCCTGGGCCAGGCCCTGCATCTCGCCCAGGCCGCGGTGCACTTGTTCCAGACGTTCGGAGACCAGCTTGAAGGATTCGCCGAGGCGCGTTTCCAGCGTCGCGTGCAGTTTCTCGTCCACGGTCACGCGCATGGCGTCGAGCTGGCGCGCATTGTCGGCCTGCAGCTCCTTGAGCCGGGTTTCCAGCGTGGCACGCACTTCGCCCAGTCGCTGCTGGCTGTGTTCGGCCTGTTCCTGCAGGCCCTGGCGCAGCTGGTCGCCGAAGCGCGACAGCGAGGCGGCGCCCTCTTCGCGCGCCTTGCGTGCATCGTCCTGCAACACCTGGCGCAGGCTTTCCAGCGTGGCGCGCATCTCGCCCAGGCGCTGCTGGTTGTGCTCGGCCTGTTCCTGCAGGCCGGCGCGCAGCAGTTCGCCGAAGCGGCCCAGGGCCGCAGCGCCTTCCTCGCGCGCCTTGCGGGCGTCTTCCTGCAGGGCCTGGCGCAAGGCTTCCAGGCGCTGATCGCTGCGCAGGCCGGTCTGTTCCAGGCGCTGGCCGAAATCCTCGATGCGCTGGTGCTGCATCTGCGCCAGCGCGCCGAACTGGCCCTGCACCGCATCGCGCAGCTGTTCCAGGCGCTGCGACTGCTCGCCGCGGCCGGCGCGCTGTTCCTCGCGCAGGGCTCGCTCCAGGCGCTCGCCGTCCGCGTGCAGTTCTTCGAGCGTGCGGCGCAGCGGCGCGAGCACATCGGCGCGGCTGCGCTGCAGCAGGATCAGCAGCATCACCGCCAGCAGCAGCAACAGCACGACGGCGGCCAGCAGCAGGATCTCAAGCAGGGACATGGAGGGATCCGCAACAAAAACGGCAGCCAGTGTACCGGCTGCCGTCACGGCTCAGGCGGGCGTGCTTTTCCGATGCCGGAAAAAGCCGCGGCGGTTCTCGCGAACCGCCGCCATCCCCATGCACCACGCTGTATACCCCAGACCGTCTCTCGCCCGCCGGCATCCCCGTGCCGGCCGGCTTACCGAAGCATTGATGCTGCAACCTCGCGCATGACGTTCGGCACTCCCTGTGGCTGAACGTAGTCAAAACGTTAAGCGGCGTCAATGGTTTTGAGGCCAGGCGGCCGGCCGGGCGGGGTTTTTAGACGTGGACGGCCTGGTACGGCCGGGGCCGCCAGAAGAGGGCGTTTTTGTCCTGAGGACAAATATGTCCTACCGCCCGGGAGAGCGGCGCCGGCCGGGGGCCGAGGAAAACCCCGTGCAGCCTGAGGGCGCTCTCCCGAGCGCATTACGCGCCCGGGAGAGCGGAGTTTCACGCTGGATCGAGGCCCCTGCTCCGCAACAACCCCGCTGCCGCCCGGCCAGTCCCGAAGCCCCAATTCCGGCGCTTACAGCACCGAGATGTCGGCGACCTGCAGGAAGCTCTCGCGCAGCCCGGCCAGCAGGCGCAGGCGGTTCGCGCGCACGGCGGGGTCATCGGCCATCACCATTACATCGGTGAAGAACGCATCGACCGGATCGCGCAGGCCGGCCAGGCGCTTGAGCGTGGCGACGTAATCGCGCGCGGCCAGCAGCGGTTCCAGCGCGCCGCGGGCCTCGCTCAGCGCGGCGTGTAGCGCGGTCTCGGCACCGGCAGCGAGCAGGGCGGGATTTACACTGCCGCGGCTTTCAGCCGGGTCGGCCTGGCGCAGGATATTGGCGATGCGCTTGTTCGCCGCGGCCAGGGCCTCGGCTTCGGCCAGACCGGCGAAGGCGGACACGGCGCGCACGCGGGCGTCGAAATCGCCGAGGTCGGCCGGAGTCAGCGCGCGCACCGCCTCGAAGCGGTTGGCGCCGACGCCGGCGTCGGCGTAGTAGCCGCGCAGGCGGTCGAGGATGAAGTCGTACAGCTCGGCGGCGAGTTCGCTG
The DNA here is from genome assembly GCF_024437735.1 of Tahibacter harae. GTDB lineage: Bacteria > Pseudomonadota > Gammaproteobacteria > Xanthomonadales > Rhodanobacteraceae > Tahibacter > Tahibacter harae. Next base: position 39,191 of record NZ_JANFQO010000012.1, read on the forward strand.
CGGCGCGCAGCCGGATCCAGCGGCGGCGCCTTGCCGTCCTTGCCCTTGGGCAGGCCGGCGGCGAGCGCGGCATCCGGCAGCTGGGCCAGGGCTTCGGCCAGCAGCGGCGGCAGTTCCAGGCTCAGGCCGCTTTCGATCAAGGTGCGCGCCAGGCCCAGCGCGGCGCGGCGCAGCGCGAACGGATCCTTGTTGCCGCTGGGCTTCATGCCGACGGCGAAGATGCCGCACAAGGTGTCTATGCGCTCGGCGATGGCCAGCACCTGGCCGATGCGGCCGCGGGCGATGCCGTCGCCGGCGAAGCGCGGGCAGTAGAACTCGTCCACGGCCTGGGCGACCTCGGCCGATTCGCCGTTGGCCGCTGCGTAGTAGCGACCCATCACGCCCTGCAGCTCGGGGAATTCGCCGACCATGCGCGTCATCAGATCGCACTTGGCCAGGGCCGCGGCGCGCATGGTCGCGCCCGCATCGACGCCGACGCGGTTGGCAATGGTGCGGGCCAGCTCGGCCACGCGGATCACCTTGTCCCAGACCGAGCCCAGCGCCTGCTGGTAGGTGACGTTCTTCAGCGTTTCCAGCTGGTCGATCAGCGGAGTCTTGAGGTCTTCGTCGAAGAAGAAGCGCGCGTCGGCGAAGCGCGGTCGGATCACGCGCTCGTAGCCCTTGCGGATCTCGGCGGGATTCGTGCTGTCGATATTGGCCACGCCGATGAAATGGCGGGTCAGGCGGCCTTCGGCGTCGAGCACAGAGACGAATTTCTGGTTGGTCTCCATGGTCATGATCAGCGCTTCCTGCGGCACGCGCAGGAAGTCGTCGTCGAAGGCGCAGGCGATGGCCGCCGGCCATTCGGTGAGGTTGGCGATTTCGTCGAGCAGGGCATCGCTGAGCTGGACCTGGCCGCCGGTCTCGGCCGCAGCGCGGGCGACCTCGGCGCGGATGCGTGCGCGGCGTTCGGCCGGATCGGCGAGCACGCGCGCCTCGCGCAGGCTGGCGAGCCAGCTGCCGGCATCGGCGATGGCGACGGCGCGGTTGTGATGGAAGCGATGGCCGCGCGAATCGCGGCCGCTGCGCAGGCCGAGGAGTTCCGCGTCGATCACGTCGCTGCCGTGCAGGATCACCAGCCAGTGCGCCGGGCGCACGAAGGCGTAGTCGTGATCGCCCCAGCGCATGGGCTTGGGAATGGGCAGGGCCTTGAGCGCTTCGCCAATGACGTCGGGCAGCAGTTTTGCCAGCGGCTGGCCGGCCTGTTCGCTGCGGAACACGTACCAAGCGCCCTTGTCGGTTTCCAGCTTCTGCAGCTGTTCCACCGTGGTGCCGCAGGACGCGGCGAAGCCGGTCAGCGCCTTGCTCGGCGCGCCGTCCGGGCCGAACGCGGCGTTTGCAGCCGGGCCGCGGCGTTCTATGGTCTGGTCGGGCTGGGCCGCGGCCACGGCCGGCAGCAGCACAGCCAGGCGGCGCGGCGAGCAATACACAGCGGCGCTTTCGCTGGATACGGCGAAGCCGCGCTTGGCCAGGCCGTCGACGATGCCGGCAGCGAAGGCCCGCGCCAGTTCATCCACGCTGCGCGTGGGCAGCTCTTCGGTGCCAATCTCGATCAGCAGGGGCTGCTCAGCCATGCGCCTTCTCCTGGCGGTTCTTCAGTCCGGGGAAGCCCAGCTTTTCGCGCTGGGCGTAGTACGCCTCGGCCACGGCACGGGCCAGGGTACGCACGCGCAGGATGTAGCGCTGGCGCTCGGTCACGCTGATGGCGCGGCGCGCATCGAGCAGGTTGAAACTGTGCGAGGCCTTGCACACCTGTTCGTAGGCCGGCAGCGGCAGCTTGGCCTCGATCAGCTTCTTCGCCTCGCCTTCGCACACGTCGAACCAGTGCAGCAGTTCGGCCACGTTGGCGTGCTCGAAGTTATACGTGGACTGCTCGACTTCGTTCTGGTGGAACACGTCGCCGTAGGTCACCACGCCGTGGGGCGCGACGGTCCAGACCAGGTCGTAGACGTTGTCCACGTTCTGCAGGTACATGGCCAGGCGTTCCAGGCCGTAGGTGATCTCGCCGGTAACCGGGCGGCATTCCAGGCCGCCGGCCTGCTGGAAATAGGTGAACTGGGTCACTTCCATGCCGTTGAGCCAGACTTCCCAGCCCAGGCCCCAGGCGCCCAGGGTCGGCGATTCCCAGTTGTCCTCGACGAAGCGCAGATCATGCACCAGCGGGTCCAGTCCCAGTGCGCGCAGCGAGCCAATGTATAAATCGAGAATATTGTCGGGATTGGGCTTGAGCACCACCTGGTACTGGTAATAGTGCTGCAGGCGGTTCGGATTCTCGCCATAGCGGCCGTCGGTGGGCCGGCGCGAGGGCTGCACATAGGCCGCGGCCCAGGGCTCGGGGCCCAGCGCCCGCAGGAAGGTGGCCGGATGGAAGGTGCCGGCACCGACTTCGGTATCGAAGGGCTGGATCAGGACGCAGCCCTGCTCCGCCCAATAGCGGTTCAGGGTCTGGATCACATCCTGGAAGGTGGGCGTGGGCGTAGACATGGTTGGGCTCACGGAAGGCGCTGCAAAGCGCGTTAGTATAACGAGCGCCTTGCCGTCCCACAGGAACCGATATGGCCACCATTCCCCAGCGCCCCGCCGCGGCCAACGCGCCGGTCGCCGCCAGCCCGGTCCGGCTGGGCCTGCACGGCCGCCTGGAACTGGACGAGACCCTGATGGCCCTGGTCCAGGACGGCCTGCTCGCCACCGACGACGCCCGCCGCATCCGCGCCGATTCGCGCAGCGGCAAGGACAAGCTGGCCCTGCATCCGCTGGTGCTGGTGGCCAATCTCAAGCCGCCGGATCAGCGCACGCCGGAAAAGACGCTGGGGCTGGAGATACTGACCCAATGGCTGGCGGAAAAGGCCGCCCTGCCCTATCTGCGCATCGATCCCATGAAGATCGATGTGGCCGCGGTGACCCAGGTCATCTCGCACCAGTACGCCACGCGCTACCGCATCCTGCCGGTCGCGGTCGCGCCGGACAAGGTCACCATCGCCTCGGCGGAACCCTTCGACACGCGCTGGGTGCACGACCTGGGCCATATCCTGCGGCGCGAGATTGTGCGCGTGGTCGCCAGCCCGCTGGATGTCAACCGCTACCTCACCGAGTTCTTCGGCGTGCAGCGCTCGATCCAGCGCGCCAAGGATGCCAAGGGCGACAGCGGCTACGACCCGTCCACCCTGCTCAATTTCGAGCAGCTGCTGGAGCTGGGCAAGTCCGGGGACATCGGCGCCGACGACCGCCACGTGGTGCACATCGTCGACTGGCTGCTGCAGTACGCGCTGGATCAGCGCGCCTCGGACATCCACCTGGAGCCGCGCCGCGACGCCGGCAATATCCGTTTCCGCATCGACGGCAACATGATCAAGGTGTTCGAGTTCCCGCCGCCGGTGATGACGGCGGTGACGGCGCGCATCAAGATCCTCGGCCGCATGGACCTGGCCGAGAAGCGCCGGCCCCAGGACGGCCGCATCAAGACCCGCTCGCCCGGCGGGCGCGAGGTGGAACTGCGTCTTTCGACCATGCCGACGGCCTTCGGCGAGAAGATCGTCATGCGCATCTTCGACCCGGACATCGTGGTCAAGGAGTTCCGTCAGATCGGTTTCTCCATGGACGAGGAAAACCTCTGGCGCGCCATGGTCGAGCGGCCGCACGGCATCGTGCTGGTCACCGGCCCCACCGGCTCGGGCAAGACCACGACGCTGTATTCCACGCTCAAGCATCTGGCGACGCCGGACCTGAACGTCTGCACGGTGGAAGACCCTATTGAAATGGTCAGCCCCGAATTCAACCAGATGCAGGTGCAGCCGGCCATCGACCTGGATTTTGCCTCCGGCGTGCGCACACTGCTGCGCCAGGATCCGGACATCATCATGATCGGCGAAATCCGCGACCTGGAGACCGCGCAGATGGCGGTGCAGGCCTCGCTGACCGGCCACCTAGTGCTGTCCACGCTGCATACCAACGACGCGCCCACGGCGGTGACCCGATTGCTGGACCTGGGCGTGCCGCACTACCTGATCCAGTCGACCCTGACCGGCGTGGTCGCGCAGCGCCTGATCCGCACGCTTTGTCCACATTGCAAGACCACCCTGGCAGTGGATCCGCGCGCCTGGGACGCGCTCACGCACCGCTGGAACCTGGCCCTGCCCGAACGCACCCAGGGACCGGTGGGCTGCCTGGAGTGCCGCAACACCGGCTACCTGGGCCGCACCGGCATCTACGAGATGATGCGCATATCGACCAAGCTGCGGCAGCTGATCCAGGCCGATACCGACCTGATCAAATTCGGCGAGGCGGCGCTGGCCGAAGGCATGCGGCCGCTGCGCATCTCCGCCGCGGCCCAGGTCGCCCGCGGCGTCACCACGGTGGCCGAGGTGATGACGGTATTGCCGCCGATCGAATAAACCCATGCAGAAACTGCTGATCCTGCAGACCGGCTCCACGCTGCCGCAACTGGCCGCACGCCACGGCGACTTCGCCGCCTGGTTCGCCCGCGGCGCCGGCCTGGGCCGCGGTGAATTCGATGTGGTGCGCTGCGACCGCGGCGAGGCGCTGCCGGCCGCGACGCGCTATGCCGGCGTACTGGTCACCGGCTCGGCCAGCATGGTCACTGAACGCGCCGACTGGAGCGAACGCAGCGCGGAATGGCTGGCCCGCCTGGTACACGCCGACACCGTGCCGGTGCTGGGCGTGTGCTACGGCCACCAGCTGCTCGCGCACGGGCTGGGCGGCACGGTGGACTGGAACCCGCGCGGACGCCAGATCGGCACCAAACCGCTGAGCCGCTCCGCGGCGGCGCGCGGCGATGCGCTGTTCCATGGCCTGGACGAAAACTTCCGCGCCCAGACCACGCACCAGCAGGTGGTGACCGTGGCGCCGCCGGGCGCAACGGTGCTGGCGAGTTCCGCGCTGGATCCGCACCAGGCCCTGCGCCTGGGCGAGCGCGCCTGGGGCGTGCAGTTCCATCCGGAATTCAGCGCCGGCATCATGGCCGGCTATATCCGCGGCCGCAGCGAGCGGCTACGCAGCGAAGGCCAGGATCCGCAGACCCTGCTGCGCGAATGCGGACCGGCCCCGGCGGCGCGCCGGCTGCTGCGCCGCTTCGTGCATTTGGCCCGCTCGCGACGCGACTGATCCCAAATTTCCACCTGCTGCAAAACCGGGATTGCCGGCGGCCGGCTGTCAGGCACAAGTCATCACGTATTTTTTGGATCGACAGGCACCGCCGGCGCAGGGCGGCGTACTGCGCGGCCCGCCGATGCGCGGGCCGAAATGCCCTGTCAGCCGGACGCGGTGCAGCAAAGTCCACGTCCCGCGACGCTGTCTTGGCGACAGATGCAACTCGTTTTGACGGATTACAACGTCACAACGGGTCAAATACACAAGTGGCGTATTCGACTTTGGTCGCGTAGGCCGAAAGTAATGCAAAGCCCCAAAACGCCGAACGCCGCGCAAATGGCGCGGCGTTCGTAGCGGCCAGCAGGCGGCGCAGCCGCCTCGGCGTGGTGTTGCAGAAGTGCTTACTTGCGGGCCTTGCCGCCCTTGCGCAGGCCGGCCAGCGGATCCGGCAGCTTCAGGCCGCCCAGATAATCATTGATGGCTTCGTTCGTGACGTCATACAGCGGGCGGCCCATCACGGCAGCGGCGGCCTTGAGGCTGTCGCGCATGCGCTTGGAGACGCGCAGGCTGGCGTCGCGAGTATCTTCGTCAACAGCGGCAGCTGCGGCGGCGGACTTTTTCATAATTTTCACCCTGAGTTAAGAAGTGCTGCTACGTGTATTGCGGGATTAGTATACGTGGCAGTTGGATGAAAAACCGGCAATGGGCCGGAGGCACATGTTACGAATTGTAAATCGCCCGTAACACTGAGCCGTTGCCGCTCCGCTTTACGCAGGGACGCCGCGGGAAAACCATCAGGCAGCGGTATCGACGGCGCGCGTTGCCACCATGCGGGCCGCAACGATGCCGACTTCGTAGAGCAGGCACATGGGAATCGCCAGCATCACCTGCGATACCACATCCGGCGGCGTGAGGATGGCTGCGATCACGAAAGCGCCGACGATCACGTAGCCGCGGCTCTCGGTCAGCTGCGCCGGCGTTACCCAGCCCAGCGCCACCAGGATCACCACCGCGACCGGCACCTCGAAGCAGAGGCCGAATGCGAAGAAGATCACAAGTACGAAATCCAGATATTTGCCAATGTCCGTCATCATGGCCACGCCTTCGGGCGTGATCTTGGCCAGGAACGAGAACACCATCGGCAAGACGAGAAAGTACGCAAACGCCCCGCCCAGATAGAACAGGACAACACTGGACACCAGCAACGGCAGGCCCAGGCGCTTCTCGTGGCGGTACAGGCCGGGCGCGACGAAGGCCCAGAGCTGGTACAGCACCACCGGCATGGCGATCACCAGCGCGGTGCAGAAGGCGAGTTTCAGCGGCGTGAAGAACGGCGAGGCGACTTCGATCGCAACCAGCTGGCCGCCGGCGGGCAGGTTGCGCAGCAGCGGCTCAGCCAGCCAGGCGTAAAGCTTGTTGGCGAACGGCAGCAGTCCCAGCAGCACCACGCCGATGGCGAGCACTGCCTTGAGCAGCCGCGAACGCAGTTCGATCAGGTGGGAGAAGAACGACGCTTCCGCGCCGGGGTCGTGCTCAGCTTCGCTCATCGAGCTTCCTGCCGACTTCGCTGGTGGTGTCGCGGAACTGGTCGGCGGTCTTGCGCAGTTCCTCGCTGGGGTCGGCTGCGGCAGCCGTCTCGCGCATGCTGCGCTTGAGTTCCTCGGCGGCCAGTTCGCGCTCGACCTCGTTGCGCACATTGGCCCAGCTGTTGCGCGCGCGGCGCAGCAGCGCGCCGACCGTGCGCGCGGCGCCGGGCAGGCGCTCCGGGCCGAGCACGATCAGCGCGACAATGCCGATCAGCACGAACTCGCTGAAGCCGATATCGAACATCGCGGCGGCTTATTCGGCTTTTTCGCGCTTGGCTTCGCTGACGGTCTTTTCCGCGTCGGGAGCGGGATCGGCCTTCAGCTTGGGGGCTTCTTCGTCATCGCCCTGCAGGCCTTTCTTGAAATCGCGCATCGCGCTGCCGAGATCGCCGCCCATGTTGCGCAGCCGCTTGGTGCCGAACACCAGCACCACGATGAGCAGCACAATCAACCAATGCCAAAGGCTGAAACTTCCCATTACCCACTCCTGCATTTGTGGTCCGCCGACCCGGAAAGATCGGCGGCGTCGCATCCGGTTGGAACGGCCGCGGCGGGCGGCGCCCGCTCGCGGTTTTCCGGCCGTGCCGGCTGTCACATCCCCGCGGCGGCGCTCCGCCGGGCTGGCTGGCCGGTGGAAAGACGCTGTCAGGAACGGCAAAGCGCGACAGTGTAGCCGCGCTTTGCACAGGGGTCATGACGCCGCCTGTTCACTCGGCCGATTGCGCAGTGTACTCCTCCAGACGGTCGCGAAAATCGACCACGACTTCCGGCACATTGGCCACACCGCCTTCAAAGATGCGTCGCGGCGTGACGCCGCTGCCGAACACGGCCTGGTTGGAATCGTGATCTATGGATATGACCGAACCGTCGAGGGCGACACCGGCAAACAGGCCGCGGGCGCGCGAGTAGGAATAGATCTCGGCCTTGAGCTGGGCGTCGGTGGAGGCCTGGGCCGAACGGCCGACCGGCCCGGCGGCGGCCGAGGCATCGGCGCCGAGGGTGAATTTGCCGTGCACGATGGAGTCGACGCCGCGCTTGCTGCGGAACACCAGCACCACGTCGGTGGACTGCACCCCGGCCTGGAAGCCGACGCTGCCGCCGGTCATGGTGATGAAGCTGGGATTGGACCAGGTGCCGTCGGCGCCCTTGACCACGATCAGGCCGTGGCCGCGGCGGCCGCCGACGACCAGGCCGGCCTTGATCAGGTCGGGAATCACGGCGATGGCCTGGGCCTCGGCGAGCAGGTTGGTCGGGATGCGCCGGTCCGGCGCCTGCATGATCTCGTCCAGTACCCGGGTGGCTTCGCGCGCGCGCTTGGCCTCGGTTTCGCCGGCCAGCGCGGCGCCGGCCAGCAGCAGGCTGCTCAGGAGGATCAGGAAACGGGCTGCGGTTCTGCTCACGGAAACCTCGCGGTGGACTCGGGAAGCCGGCGCCGCCGGCAGGCGGAAAAATCGCGGCAGAAGGCGCCCGCGATCGCAGGCATGGTCCCCGCGGCTGCGGGAATCGGCGCTTAACGCAGGACGCGGCGGCGCAGGCCGAACCAGGCGCCCAGGGCGAGCAGGCCGCCCAGCAGCAGGTTCAGCGGCGGCGAACCGGCGGGAACCGGCTGCGGATCCGGCGTCCCGCGCGGACAGGCCTGCGGCGGCGCAATGGCCAGGCCGAACAACGGCACGCCGCGCAGGTCCTCGGGGCCGGTGATCGGGCCCAGGATGCTCATGAAGCCGCTGCTGGCGTCGATGCGGGCCAGGTCGCTCCAGTCCGGCGGAAACGGATTGGCAGCCGGCGGCGGCGGCGGGATATAGCTGACCGCGGCCCACAGCGTCCCATTGGGATCGAAGGCTGGCCAGACGGAAGAAATCTTGTTGGCGGTGGCGGCCGGGAGATTGAACGAACCCACCGTGGTGACCGCGCCAGTGGCCGTGTCGACCTTGAACAGGGACGGGTTCTCGTAGTCGCCGGTGCCGAACAGTTCGCGGCCGCGCGCGGCCAGGCCGGTGAGGCGCACACCGGTGGAACCGACCAGGCTGGTCATGCCGGTATTCGGATCCACGCGCCAGAGCTTGCGGTTGACGCCGGAAGCCAGCCAGGCCGAGCCGTCGCAGGTCACGGCATAGGACAGGTCCATGGCATCGAAGCGCGCCGGATCGCCCTGACCGGCCAGACCCAGGGAGCCGACCGGCGCCGTGGTGGCGCGGCGGTAGTCGATCTGGAACAGGGTCTTGGTGTTGTCCGAGGCGCCGAGCAGGCGGCCGTCGGGGGAAAAGGCCAAGCCCTTGATGAGAACAGGAAGCCCGGCATAGGCGCCGGTGGGACCGACCAGGGTTGCCTTGCCGGTAGCCAGGTCGACGCTGTAGATCTGGTCAAAAGCCGGGGCGAGCGCAAGCGGATCCGCCGTAGCCGCGGATGCGGCCAACAGCGAAAGCAGTGCCGCAGCGGCAGGGCGTGCGCGCAGGCTCATTGTCCACCGTCTTTCTTTTGTTATCGTTCTGGTAATCGTCGGCCGGTCGGGCGCTGACACGGCCGGGCCAGTCTAGCAGCTTCGCGCCCGCCGGCAAGCCGGCTGAACGCCCGCCGCACGTAACGCAGCCACCCCTGGGAAGCCATGTTCGGAACAACCCGTTATCACGCCCCGGCGCGGGCGGCAGACGAGAGCGGCCGCATTGCCGTCGTGCTGGTCAACCTGGGCACGCCGCAGGCGCCGACGACGGCCGCGGTGCGGCGCTACCTGGCTCAGTTCCTGTCCGATCCTCGGGTAGTCGAGCAGCCACGCTGGCTGTGGCTGCCGATACTGTACGGGGTGATCCTGCGCCTGCGCCCGGCGCGCTCGGCGCGGGCCTATGCGAGCATCTGGACCGAAGCCGGCTCGCCGCTGCTGGTCTACAGCCGCGCCCTGGCCCAGGCCCTGGACCGCGCCGCCGGCGCCGCCAGCGGCGGCCGCATCAGCGTGCACCTGGCCATGACCTATGGCGAGCCTGGCATTCCCGCCGTACTGACCGAACTGGCCGACCAGGGGCTGCGCCGCGTGCTGCTGCTGCCGCTGTACCCGCAGTACTCGGCCACTTCGACCGGCGCCGCGCTCGATGCCGTCGCCGACACCCTGAAGACCCTGCGCTGGCCGCCGGAGCTGCGCACCGTCAGCGATTACCACGACCAGTCCCTGCATGTGGAAGCGTTGGCGCGCAGCGTGGAACGGCACTGGCAGAGCCACGGCCGCGCCGAGCGCCTGCTGCTGTCCTTCCACGGCATACCCCGGCGCTGCGTGGAACAGGGCGACCCCTACGCCACCCAGTGCCGGCGCACGGCCGAACGGCTGCGCCAGCGCCTGGGCCTGGACGAGGCCGGGCTGGTGGTCTCGTTCCAGTCCCGCGTCGGCCGTGAGGAATGGCTGAAGCCCTATACCGACCAGACCCTGGCCGAGCTGGCCCAGAACGGCGTGCGCTCGGTGCAGGTGCTGTGCCCGGGCTTTGCCGTGGATTGCCTGGAAACCCTGGAGGAGATCGCGGTGGAGAACCGCGAGCGCTTCCTGCACGCCGGCGGCGAACGCTACGAATACATCGCAGCCCTCAACGACGGCGAGGATCAGGTCGCAGCCCTGCTCGCGCTGGTGCTGCAGCACTGCCAAGGCTGGTCCGCGGCGGAGACTGCCCATGCCGCATGAGCTGCGCCTGGAACTGCCGCAGCTGAACCTGGCGGCGCTGAGCTGGGGCGATGCCGCGCTGCCGCCGCTGCTGGCCGTGCATGGCTGGCTCGACAACGCAGCCTCGTTCAGCACGCTGGCGCCGCTGCTGGCGCGGCATTTTCATATCGTCGCCATAGACCTGCCCGGCCATGGCCGCTCCGACCACCGCCCGCCCGGCGGCTGGTATCACTACGTCGAATACCTGGCCGACCTGCAAGCCGTCGTGGCTGCGCTGGGCTGGTCGCGCTATTCCCTGCTCGGCCATTCCCTGGGCGGCGCCACGGCCAGCATCTTCGCCGCGGCCCAGCCCGAGCCGGTGGACAAGCTGCTGCTGATCGAATCGCTGGGGCCGCTGACCGCAGCGCCGGAATCCGCCCTGGAACAGCTGCGCCGCGGCCTGCGCCAGCGCGCCGAGTTCGGCGGCAGGCCGCTGCGCGTGTTCGCCGATGCGGAACCGGCCGTGCGCGCCCGCATGCAGGCCAACGACCTCAGCCAAGCCGCCGCCCGCGCCCTGGTCGAGCGCGGCCTGGCCGCGGTGCCGGGCGGCTGGTCCTGGTCCAGCGACCCGCGCCTGACCCTGGCCTCGCCGCTGCGCTATACCGAGGCGCAGATCCAGAACATCCTGCGCGGCATCGCCGCACCAACCTTGGTAGTGCTGGCCCAGCCGGCGACGTCCTACCTGCCCGACAGCCTGATGCAGGCGCGCGCCGCCTGCGTGGCCGATGCGCACGTAGTGCATCTGCCGGGCAATCATCATCTGCATCTGGAGAATCCGGAGCCGGTGGCCGCAGCGATACGGGATTTCTGCGGACTGGACGGTTGAGCCGCGCCCAGGCGCCTGCCGCTCCGGCCTGATCGCCGGCCGTCGGACCGCAGGTGGGCAAGCTGGGCGGCTCCGCGGCCGCCGCAGACCCAGCGTGCGGCTACGCTCTGATCGCCGCCCTCAGCCGCCGATCAGCCGCGCAAGCTCCGCCTTGAGCGCGTGCCCCTTCTCGCGCAGCCAATCGCGCTGCTCCTTCCATTCCGGATAGAAGCTGGCGACCAGGTTCCAGTAGCGCGGCGAATGGTTGCGGATCTTGAGGTGGCAAAGTTCGTGGATCACCACGTATTTCAGCGCCGCCGGCGGCGCCAGAGCCAGGGCGAGGTCCAGGGTCATGCAGTCGCGCGTGTCCAGGCTGCCCCACAGGCTTTTCAGCGGCTTGACCCGCACCGCCACCGGCGAAGCCTGCAGTTCGCCGGTATAGCGCGCCAGCAGACGCGACACGTCGCGGCGGATCTGGGTTTCCAGGTAGGAGCGCAGCAGGCCGCGCGCCGCCGGCAGGGCGCGCTTGCTGTGCGAATGCGGCAGGGTCAGGACCAGCTTCTCGCCGTCGTGGGCGACGCCCGGAAACACCCCTTCGCGCCAGACCATCTGGGTGGTCTCGCCGCGCAGCGGGATCAGGGTGGGGCTGCCGGGCTGCAGCGGCGGCGGGCCGCCACCGTCGAGCTGGAGCTGGTCGAGTTTGCGCTCCAGCCAGTCCACGTGTTTGCGCAGAAAAGCGAAAACCTGGGCCGGATGGGTGCCTTCCGGATAGGACAGACGGGCGCCGCTGGAAGTCACGGTCAGGCGCAGGCGGCGCGCCTGGGGATGGGCCTTCTTCAGCACCTTGATCGTCTCCCCGTTCGGGGTGGACAGTTCGAGGTAGTTGTCGTCCGGGGTCATGCCTGCTCCTCACCGCCGCCGCGCCGGTGGGCGCGGCGGTGCAAACAGCCTATCCCTCGCCTTGCCGGCCGCCCGGAGGCGGCCGTTCCTGCCGTGAAGTCTGCGTGGCCGGTGTTTCAGTGATCTGTCGGCCGCGGCAGCTTGAACCATTCGTCCAGCTTGGCCAGCAGGCGCTCGACTTCCAGCGTCATCAGCGCCATGCGCGAGTCCAGCTCGGCGGCGGCCGAATCGGCGTCGGTCTCGTTCAGCTCGTCCAGCACCTGGTCGAGGAAGCGCAGCTTGCGGATGACGAGATCCTCGCCAAGCACCAGGCTGATGCGGTCGTCGAAGGTCAGGCCAAGCTGGTAAACCTGCTTGCCGGTCTTCAGGTGCTCGCGCACCTCGTCGGTTTCAAGGTCCTGGCGGCGGCAGCGCACGATGGCGCCGGATTCGGCCGGATCGCGCAGCTCGCATTCGTCTGCCAGGGCCAGGCCCGCCGGTAGCTTGCCACTAACCACCCAGTCCGTCATCAAGGTGCGCGGCGACTCTTCCGGCGCCATCGGGGTGGCCGGGAAGCTGCCCACGGCCTCGCGCAGCTCCGACAGCATTTCCTCGGCCGATTTGCGGCTGGACGTGTCGACCACCAGCCAGCCGTTCTTGAGGTCGGCATAGGCCAGCATGCGGAACGGCTTGACGAAGGCGCGCGGCAGGAAGTCGGTGAGGATTTCGTCCTTCATGCGCTTGCGCTCTTTCGCGCCCACGCGACGGCCTTGTTCTTCGGTGATTTTCTGCAATCGTGCAGACAATTCCTCGTTGACGACCGAACCCGGCAGCAGCTTGTCCTCGCCACCCAGGGCCACCAGGACGAAGTTGCCGGCACGGTGCGCCAACAGCTCGGCGTTGCGCCCGTGCGGCGAGACGAAACCGCGCGTGGACTGCTCCAGCGGGCCGCAGGGCCGCAGGCGCTTTTGCTCAAGGTGGGTTTCCAGCTCGGCCAGGGATGCAGCCATGGCCTCGGAAAAGCGGAACAGACTCAGATTACGGAAGAACATGGAACCCCTGGAGGCAGGCACCCGGCCCGCCGTGGCAATGGAAAGTCATGGGCTGAAAGCGGGCCGCCGAACCTAGTCCGGCGCCGTCTCAGATCCTGCGTCGGCCGGCTCGCCGCGCAGCCAGTCCTGGCCGCTGAGGCGGGTGCCGCCGCGGCTGCCCAGGCTGGCGAAGTCGAACAGGTTGCGGTCGGCCAGCTGCGAGGGCGACACGTCGCCGATCGCGCGGAACACGTTCTCGACCCGGCCCGGGAACTTGCGCTCCCACTCGCCCAGCATGGCCTTGATCGCCTTGCGCTGCAGGTTCTCCTGCGAGCCGCAGAGGTTGCACGGCATGATGGGAAAGCCCTTGAGCGCGGCGTAGTCGGCGATGTCGTCCTCGCGGCAATAGGCCAGCGGCCGTATCACCACGTTGCGGCCGTCGTCGGAGCGCAGCTTGGGCGGCATGGCCTTGAGCTTGGCCTGGTGGAACAGGTTGAGAAACAGGGTCTCGACGATGTCGTCGCGATGATGGCCCAGGGCGATTTTGGTGAAGCCCTCGGCATGGGCATGGTCGTACAGGTTGCCGCGGCGCAGGCGCGAGCACAGGCTGCACATGGTGCGGCCCTCGGGCACCACGCGCTTGACCACGCTGTAGGTGTCCTGTTCCAGGATGGTGTATGGCACGCCGGCCGATTCGAGATAGCGCGGCAGCGTGTCCGGATCGTAGCCGGGCTGCTTCTGGTCCAGGTGCACCGCGTGCAGCTCGAAGTTCACCGGCGCCTTGGCCTGGAGCTGGCGCAGCAGGTCCAGCAGGGTATAGGAATCCTTGCCGCCGGACAGGCAGACCATGACCCGGTCGCCTTCCTCGATCATCTGGAAATCGGCGATGGCCTGGCCGGCTTGGCGGCGCAGCCGCTTGGCCAGCTTGTTGGCGTTGATTTCCTGCTTGCGGGCGGCGACGGCACTCATGGGCGCATGGCGGTACTGAAACCGGCCGATTGTACCAGGGCTGCCCGGCCCGGGCCGGCCGCCTCAGGCCGGGCCGGCGGCGCGGATGCAGTCGGCCGGGGAGAAGCGCGTGGTGGCGCGCGGCGGCATCCTGCGGCAGCGGCTATACCTCGCTCGGCGATGGCGCAGACGGCGCGCGTATGCGCAGCCGGACTGGGGGCAATCTGCGCCGTCGGGGAGTCGTTGTCGCAGGCATGCTGGACAGCGTTGCAGCGGAAAGCGACAACAAGTGGTTAAGCGGCGCATCGCCAGGAAGAAAGCGCGAAACTGCCTCTCCCCAGTTCAGCCGGGGTGAGCGGGGCGGGTGCCCGGTAGCGCAGATTCTGACGCTCCCGGACGCTCTACCGGCCGGTGAGGATTGCGGTACGAGGCGACGATCAGCGCACCTCTTCGTTTGGATTTTCACCAGAATATTCAACCCGAAACCAGATTTCTTCGCGACCGAAGCGCTGCCTCGTCACCTACCCCTCGCCCCCAAGCGCGTAAACGCGCTTGGGGGCGAGGGCTTTTGCGTGCGGCTAGTCGCCTGCGGACGACTCACCACCACGCCGCGTGCGACGGCGCCAGAACAGGAATCCCGTCACCAGCAACACCGCCGGCACCAGGCCGCCGAGTGCGATCAGCGTGCGATAGCCCTCGCCCAGTCCGCCGCCCATATGCAGCGGATAGACCGCGTAGTTGGCCCGCGTGCCGGCGCCCTGGCGGGTCGCGTCCATCACGGCGAGCACCTTGGCCTGGTAAGGGTCCAGCCAGACCGTGCTGCGGCCTACCGGATGCCATTCGCCCGGCATGCGGGCACGCACCGAAATCAGCGCGTTGTCGGCCCGCGGCAGACTGATCCGGCGCAGCTGGGCTTCGGGTAGCGCCGCCTGGGCTGCAGCCATCACCGCATCCCAGTCGATGGCGCGGCCGGGTTCGGGCTTGAGCGGCGGCGGTGCCTTGACCGCGCCGGAACTGCCGAACAGCCAGCCCAGGCTGGCGCGGGAAAAACCGTCGTAGACCATCAGCGTGCCGGTGCCGGCCAGCAGCAACAGCAGCGGCAGGGTGAGTGCGCCCAGGCTGCGATGCCAACTCAGCCAGCGCCGTAGCGGCGGCTGTGCATGCCAGCGCAGGCTTTCCAGCCAGGCACCGGGCCGCGGCCACCACAGGTACACACCGCTGAGCAGCAGGAACAGCATGCCGATGCCGCAGATGCCCAGCACCGCCTCGCCTTGCTTGCCCGCCAGCAGGTGCACGTGCAGATCGCGCAGCCATAGCACCGCATCGCTGCGGGTGCTGCGCTCCAGCAGCACGCGGCCGTCGCCGGGATGCAGGTACAGGCGCAGGCCGTCCTTGGCATAGGCCTGCCACACGGGCAGGCCGGGCCGGGGCGGCTCGGCCGAGGACACGCCGCGGCTGTCGGCCTGCAGCAGGGTCAGCACCTTGGCGTCGGCGCGCGTTTCCTGTTCCAGCCCGGCGAACTCGCTGCGCGCAGCCAGCAGCTCCGGCTGATAGGCGAGCAAGGTGCCGGTCAGGCCGAGCATGGCGAACACCAAGCCGATGCTGAGCCCAGTCCACAGATGCAGCCATTTCAGTACACGGCGCATGCGTTCTCCCGGCGGCGGCGCGGCGCGGAAATCAGAAGCGGTAGTTCCAGCCCAGCGACAGGCTGCGGCCGCGGCCGGCGGCGTAATCGTCGTTGGACGGCGTGGTCTGCGAGTAGTAGGTGATGTACTGGCGGTTGGTCAGGTTCTCCACGCCGGCACTGAGCGTGCCCAGCGGCAGGCTGTAGCGCAGTTGCAGATCCAGCGTGGTGTAGCCGTCGAAGCGCGCGATGCGGCGGCCGGCAGCGTTGTCGAAACTGCGGCTGTGGTTCTGGCTGGCCTGCAGGCGCGTGGCCAGATTCTCGCTCCAGCGCTGTTCCCAGTAGGCGTTGAGCCGGTCCGGTGCGATGTTGATGCCCTGCAGATCGGTGTCGGGCCGGCCGCCGGGAACGCTGGCGTAGGAGCCGTCGGCGGCGGCGTAGGCCAGGCCGATCTTGCTGGCGCTGCCCAGGCGCAGGCCGAAGCTCGCTTCCACGCCGTTGATCTTGGTCGCCTGGCGCTGGACATTGTATACATCGGTTGCCGGATCGTAGACCAGGATGGAACCCAGGTCCGAATCCGACCAGTACGCCGCAAGCTGGCCCGACCAGCGCCCATCGTCGTATTCGATGCCCAGCTCGCGATTGTCGGAAACCACCGGCGTGAGATCGACCAGATCCTCCACGCGCTGGTTGGGCCGGTTGATCGCGCGCAGGATGCGGCCTACGTCGGCGACGTTGTAGCCCTCGGCGTACGAGGCGTACACATTCAGCGCGTCGGTCACATGCCAGACCGCGCCGAGGTTGGACAAGGTCTCGCTCATGCGCGGCTCGCCGCCCTGCACGCGCTGCGGGCCGTAGGACGGCAGCGTTGTGTAATCGTCCACTTTGAGCTTGCCGCGCTCGTGGCGCAGGCCAGCCGCGAGCATCACGCTGTCGCCCAGCCAGTATTCGGCCTGCAGCAGCGGCGAGACGCTTTCGTAGACCGTGCGCGGCACCCAGTCCAGGTCGCTGATCTGCAGGTGCTGGTAGGTCTGGTCGCGGATCAGGTCCAGGCCGACGGTAAGGCGCAGCGGCAGGCCGGCCACGTCGCCGCGCGACCAGGAGAACTTGCCGCCTTTTTTCTGCGACACATTCTGCGACTGGTCCAGCCAGGTGGAATTCGGATCGGTGCCGTAGAAATTGCGGAACAGGCTGCCGCCGAACAGGGCCTTGAAATCGACCCAGAACAGCTGCGCCAGCAG
The DNA here is from genome assembly GCF_024437735.1 of Tahibacter harae. Lineage (GTDB taxonomy): Bacteria > Pseudomonadota > Gammaproteobacteria > Xanthomonadales > Rhodanobacteraceae > Tahibacter > Tahibacter harae. The sequence goes on from NZ_JANFQO010000012.1 coordinate 56,126, forward strand.
ATTGCCGCCGGCGGCGCCGGCGCTGTAGTCCAGGCTGACCGAATCGCTGCGGTTGCGCGCCGGCTCGCCCAGCGGCACGCCCTTGACCGAGGTCGCCGGCCGGCCGCGCAGGTAGTCGCCGGGGCGCGAGACGTAGTCGCCGTCGCCCTGCAGGTTGTAGCGGTTCACGCTGAGCTGCAGGCGCTGGCCTTCCGCTGGCGTCCAGCCCGCCTTGGCGTAGAGATCGTAGCTGTCGGCATCCATCAGCTCGCCCTGCACCGTGTTCACCGCGATGCGGCGGCCTTCGGCGTCGTAATAGATGCCCTGGCGCGCGTAGGCCGCCCCGGCGACCAGGTCGAAGTCGCCGCTGTGCGCGCCGAACAGGTAGGCCGCGCGCCAGCCGCTGCCGTCGGCGCGGTCGGGCAGCGCGGTGCTGGCATTGAGGCTGAGTTCCTGGGCGCGGCCATCCTCGGCCGGTGCCTGCTTGGTGATGATGTTGATGATGCCGCCGCTGCCGCCCAGGCCGTGCAGCGCGTTGGAGCCGTGGATGATCTCGACGCGCTCGATGAAAGCGGGATCAATGGTGTGCGCATCGCGCGAGCCGTCGCGCAGCGGCGTGGACTGCGGCACGCCGTCGATCAGATACAGCGGCTGGCGACCGCGCAGGCTCTCGCCGAAGCTGGTCAGCTTCTGCCGCCCCGGCGCGAAGGCCGGCACCAGATTGGCCAGCACCACGGAAAGGTCGTTGGTGAAGGTCAGCTGCTGGCGCAATTCCTCGGCCGTGATTACGGTGACGGTATTGGGCAGGGCCGCTTCCGAATCCGGCGAGCGCGAGGTGGAGGCCGAGACGGTGATGCGCTCCAGCTTCTCGGGCGCCGAGGCATCCACGGCCGCAGCCGTATGGGAGCAGGCCAGGGCCAGGGCGAGGCAAAGCAGACGGCGTGAGGTCATTGCAGGATCGGAGGACTTCGGGGCGCGCATGTTATTGCGAACCATTCGCATCAACAAGCGGGACCGGCGCGGCGTTCGCCCCAGCCAGCCTGCGCCGCCTTACGAGCAGCCGCGCAAGCCGGCTACACTCGGCCGAATCCCTACGCTCAGCGCCAATGCAAAGCCAGGATCCTGCCGAAATCACCCGTCAGCTGATCGAACTGCGCATCGAACACCGCGACCTCGACGCGGCGATCCAGCGCCTGTCGATCGACAACGCCAGCGACGAGCTGCAACTCAAGCGCCTGAAGAAGCGCAAGCTGCGCCTCAAGGACATGATCGCCTATCTGGAAAACCAGCTGATTCCCGATCAGCCGGCCTGAGCCGCCAGCGCCGGGGCGGGCTGGGCCCGCACCAGTCCGCGCGGGAGGCCGAACACGATGGAGACCAGCGCGGCCAGGGCCAGCAGCCAGCCGTAGTGCACCTGGCCGACCAGCTGCAGCGGCGAAGCCTTGGCGATCGAGGCCGCCAGCAGGATCTGCGCGCCGTAGGGCAGCACGCTCTGGGTCACGCAGACGAACACGTCCAGCAGGCTGGCCGCGCGCGCCGGGCTGACGCCGTGCTTCTCTGCGATTTCCCGCGCCGTGCTGCCGCTGATGAGCAACGCAACGGTGTTGTTGGCGGTGAACAGGTCGGTCACCGTCGCCACCGCGGCGATGGACACCTCGCCGCTGCGCCTTCCCGCGTGGCCGCCGGCGAAGCGCGCGATACGCGCCGCTATCCACGCCAGCCCGCCCTGGGCCCGCACCAGGGCGGCCAGGCCGCCGATCAGCAGGGACAGCAGGGTGATCTCGAACATGCCCTCGAAGCCGGCGTAGATATCGTTGCTGAAGGTGGCCAGGCCGTAGCCGCTCTTGAACACCAGCCCGGCCGCACCGGCCAGCAGCAGGCCCACGCTGAGCACGATCAGCACGTCTATGCCGATCAGGGCCAGCACCAGCACGACGAGGTAAGGCAGGGCCAGCCAGGGCGAGGCCGGCGTCACCTGCGGCGGGGCGCTGTTGCCGCCAAGCACCGCCAGCAGTACCAGGCAGGCCAGGGCGGCCGGCAGGGCCAGCCAGAAATTCGCGCGGAACTTGTCGCGCAGGCTGGCGCCCTGCAGGCGCGAGGCGGCGATGGCGGTGTCGGAAATCACCGAGAGGTTGTCGCCGAAGGTGGCGCCGCTGAGCACCGCGCCCAGGGCCAGCGCCGGTTCTATGCCGGCGGCCTGGGCCACGCCCAGCGCGATGGGCGCGACCGCGGCAATGGTGCCCATGGACGTGCCCATGGCCAGGGCGACGAAGCCCGCGACCAGGAACAGCCCGGGCAAGGCCAGCCAGGACGGAATCAGGCTCAAGGTAATCCAGACCACCGCATCGACGCCGCCGATCGCCTTGCTCACCGCGGCAAACGCACCGGCGAGCAGGAAGATCAGGCACATCAGCATCACGTCGCTGTTGCCCATGCCACCGAGAAAGGTATCCAGCGGCCGCGCGCGCCGGCCCAGCCACAGCGCCAGGGCGATCGCCGGCAGGATCGCGATGGGCGCACGCAACTGGTAGAAGGCGTCCGCATGGCCCTGCCAGGTGAACCACAGGCCGGTGCCGAGAAACAGCACCAGGAACAGGCCCAGCGGCAGCAGCGCACGGGCGGAAACGGGGGAAGACATGGCGATTCCAGAACAGAAGTGGGGGCGCGGGGCGCCTTGCTGCATAGCAGCATAGACGGCTGGACGGCCATACGGAAATGTCAGCAGACCGGCCGCATATGTCGATTTGGACATATGCCTTCTCCACCAGGAGCGGATTTATTACTGCGCTGCGGCCAGCCTGCCCACCTCGGCGCTGCCGACACGCGCGTCCAGGCCGAATACCTCGGCACGCAGCCGGCCGGCCGCGCCGTCGAAGTCGGCATCGCTGATCTGCACCGCGGCGAACACCGTGCCCGGCGGCGCGAACCGCGGCGACAGCCGCAACGGCCGGTGCCGCCAGAGATCCCCCAACCACAGCAGCGTGGCGGCGGCGCCGACCCAGTATTCCCAGGACCGCGGCGCGCTTACGTCCGCGGCCCTGTATCAGGCGGCCCTGTCCGCCGCCGCAGGCGGCGGCGGCGCCGGCTTGGGCTCCGGCGCCAGCTTGAGTATGCCGTGGCGGATCTCGCGGCTCAGGATCACCTTCGCATCCTTGGCTACGATGTTCAGCGCGGCATCGAAATCCAGCTTGCCGGCGTCGTCGGTCCAGATCACCTTGCGTTCGCGCAGTTGCTGGATGAAGCCCTTGAACAGCGCCTTGTCGAAGAACTCCGGTGCGTTGAGTTCGTGCAGCAGGGTCAGACGCTGCGCGGTCAGGGTGCAGAGGTTTTCCAGCTCGGCCGAACTGATCGTATGCGGGCCGTGCTTCACCAGTACGGCGATGGTGATGTAGTAGCGCTCGAAGGCCTGCAGCAGGCTGTGGGCCAGCGTGCGCAGCTGGAAGGCGGCATCGCCCTGGCCGGCACCGCGGTTGAGCACGCGGCCTTCGGCATCCAGTGCGATCACGCCGCGGCGGATGAAGAAATCCAGCGTGGCCTGGATGCGCTCGATGAAGCCGGCCTCGTCCCAGGGCAGAAACAGTTCGGACTGGATGAAGGGATAGATCAGCCGCGACAGCCGCAGCAGCGAAGCCCGCGCCATGCGCCGGTTGTTGATGAAACAGCAGGCGATCCAGGCCGAGGCGGCGAACAGGTGCAATACGTTATTGCGGAAGTAGGACAGCAACGTGGCCTGCTTGCCTTCGCTGGTCAGCACATCGCCCAGCGGGTGGCGGATGCGGCGTATCCACTGCATCTTCTCGCCGTAGGCGATGATCTGCGCCGGCGTCAGCGTGGTCAGGGTGATGCGCTCGCCGTAGGGCAGCTCGGCAAGCAGCGCTTTATACAGATCCAGTTGTGCAATCAGATCGACCTCGGCCATGGCGTGCTTGGGCGTGGCCAGCAGCGCGACGGCGAGCAGGTTGATCGGATTCACGTCCGCGGCGCGGTTGATGCTGACCTGGATGCGCTCGGCCAGGGCGTCGACGGTGCGGCCCAGCCATTCGGGCTTTTCCTCGCTGGCGCTGGCGCGCCAGTCCGGCGCCTCCTGCTGCAGCAGGTCGTCCAGGAATACCGGCTCGCCGAAGTTCACCGCGACCCGGCCGTAATGCTGGCGCAGCTTCTTGACCGAGCGCAGCAGGCCGAACAGGGATTCCTTTTCCTTGGGCTGGCCGGAAAGCTCGCCGATGTAGCTGTTGCCTTCCATCAGCTTCTCGTAGCCGATGTAGACCGGCTGGAACATCACCGGCCGGCGCGATTCGCGCAGGAAGGCGCGCAAGGTCATGGCCAGCATGCCGGCCTTGGGCTGCAGCAGGCGGCCGGTGCGCGAACGCCCGCCTTCGATGAAATACTCCATGGACACGCCGCGGCCGAACAGCTGGCTCACGTATTCGGTGAACACGGCCGAGTAGAGCGCATTGGCCTTGAAGCTGCGGCGCAGGAAGAACGCGCCGCCGCGGCGCAGCAGCGGGCCGACCAGGGGCAGATTGAGGTTCACGCCAGCGGCGATATGCGGCGGAACAATGCCATTGGTATACAAAAGCCAGCTGATAAGCAGATAGTCGATATGGCTGCGGTGGCAGGGCACGTAGATCACTTCGTGTCCCGGCGCCGCGGCGCGCACGCGCTCGAAGTGGCTCATGGTGACGCCGTCGTAGAGCTTGTTCCAGAAGCTGGTGAGCAGGAACGACAGCGAACGCACCACGGTATGTGAATAGTCCGCCGCGATTTCGAGGGCGTAGTCGTGGGCGCGGCTGCGCGCCTGTTCGCGCGGGATGTTCTCCTTCAGCGCGGTGGAGGCGATCACTTCCTGCACCGGCTCGGCGTTCACCACCGCATCGACGATGGTGCGGCGGTGGGAAAGATCCGGGCCTATGACCGCGGCGCGGATGCGGCGGAAGTGCGCGCGCAGCACGCGCGAGATCTTGCGTACCGTGCGCTCCTGCGGCTGGCCCTGTTCCTCGGCCAGCACGCTGCGCAGGCTCACCGGCTGGGAGAACTGCACATGGGTGTCGCGGCCGTTGAGGATCAGGCCAAGCAGGCGGCGGAAGCGGCCGACCACGACCCAGTTTTCCGAGAACAGCACGCTGAACCAGCCGCTCTGCCGGTTCGGTGCGCGGCCGACGAAGATCGACACTGGCACCAGCTGCACATCGGTATCGGGCAGCAGTTGCAGCTGCTGCATCAGTTCGGCCAGCGGCTCGGTCGGCGGACGCCGCCGGGCCGGGTTCCAGAACAGGCTGTTGCGCATCGAGGTGGCGAAGTAGCTGCGCTTGCGCCGGGTGGTGACGTTCTCCAGCGGCACCAGGGCCGAGGGCAGGCCGGCCTCGCGGCAGGCCTGTTCCAGGATCAGCGCATCGGAAAGGCCGTAGCGCTCGGTCACGTAGCAGACCGGCACGCCGGGCAGCAGCAGGGTTTTCGGGTCGACCGGATCGGGCTTGATGCGGATCCAGGATTCGAGCAGGCGGCCGAACAGGCGCAGTCGCCAGGGTACACGCGGCGCTTCGGCGCGCGCGGAGGAGGTAATGTCGTCCATGCGGGAATTGTAACCGGCACAAAAACGAACGCCGCCCGGAGGCGGCGTCGTTTACGTTACGGGCGCGTTAAAAGCGCCAAAAAATCAGTTACTGGTCGGAGCGGCCGGAGCCGGCGCGACTTCGGCCGGAGCCTCGTCCTTCTTCTTCAGGCTTTCCAGCATTTCCTTGCCGTACCAGCGGTCGCCGACCTTGACCAGATCGCTCTCGACCGACAGCGGGGTGTTGAGCAGCGAGTAGCTGATCTTGACCTTGGCGGCGTTCGCATCCAAGGACACGGTCTCGGCCTTGACCGAATCCAGGGTCTGGTCGATGGAGAAGCCGTACACGGCCAGCACGTCCTTCAGGCCCAGAAAGGCCACGCCGAACTTGCCCATGGCCTGCTCGTAGCTCAGGGCGCGGGCTTCGTCGAGGGTCTTGAGGTTGATCTTGCGCGCGGTGTCGCAGACGATCTTGATGGACTTCTGCGCCAGCGCCGGATCGGTGAACTTGGCGGTGGAGACCCAGTTGCCCAGCGCATCGACGGCCTGGGTGGCCTGCAGTTTCTGCGCTTCGGTCAGTTCCTGGTTCTGCTGGATCGAACTCTGGATGAAGCCCTTGCCCATGGCGACCATCATCGGCATCTGCTGCGCCATCTGGGCGTCCATTTCCTTGAGCTTGGGTTCCAGCTCGGCCCACAGCTTGGCTTCGGCGTCGGAGGCGGTCAGCTTGGCCATGTTCTCGGCGAACTTGGCCTTGTCTTCTTCCGAAGCCGGCTCCTTGTTCATGTCCTTGGCGTAGTCGGCCTTGGCCTTGGCGTATTCATCCGGCGGCAGCACGCTCTGCAGCAGCGCGTCGATGTTGCCGGCCTTCAGGTGCTGCACCGAGGCGGTGATGGCTCCGTCCGGAGTAGCAGCGGCCTTGGCCGCGGCGGCCGGCGGCGGCGCACCTGCCGGAGCTTCTTCCTTGCCGCAACCAACCAGAGCCAGACCGAGAGCCGCGGCCAGCGCGACGCGAGCGAATTTCGTGGACATGTTAATCCCCAGGGTTCAATTTAGGTGAAACAGCGATGCACTGTAGCCGAGAGCCGGCGGGCATTCCAGCAAACTTGTATGCGGCGTGGCTGGGCGCTTGGGCATTCCCGCCAAAGAAAAACCCGGATGTTCGGGTGAACATTCCGGGCAAATCCGGCATAACCGGAGGGGGAATCGCATTGTAGGGCGCGGTCGGCTATGTGGAGTTGTAGCCGCGCCTGGTTCAGGTACGGGGCGAATCGTACTTGGTGAACAAAGTTAATGCAACTCCTCAAATACCGTGCGTCAAATCGTTGTAAGAATTCGATTTTCTTCCCGATCCGAGCGTATCGGATCCGACCACGACAAGGCCCGGATCAGCCCGCGGCGGCCAGCGCCTGGGCAATCGTCGCCTGCATCGCCAGGGCGGCGGCACGCGGATCCGGCGCCTGGCGGATGGGCCGTCCGACCACGATGTAGTCGGCGCCCGCCGCAAAGGCCTCGGCCACGTCCAGGGTGCGCTTCTGATCGTCGCTGTTGCCGACCGGACGTATGCCGGGGCAGACCGTGATCAGGGCGTGGTCAACCTCGCGCCGCAGCGCGGCCACTTCCAGCCCGGACGACACCACGCCGTCGCAGCCGGCGGCCAGGGCCGCCTTGGCCCGGGACAGCACCAGCTGCTGCGGGTCGCACTGGAAGCCGAGGTCGTCCAGGTCGTGCTGGTCCAGGCTGGTCAGCGCGGTCACCGCCAGCACGCGGATGTTGCCTTTGACCTCGGCCGCCGCGCGCATCATGCCGTCGTTGCCGTGGATGGTGCAGAAATACACCGGATAGCGGGTCAGGCCCTTTACCGCCGAGGCGACAGTGGCCGGCACATCGAAGAATTTCAGGTCGACGAAGATCTTCTTGCCGCGGTCGGCCAGATCCTGCAGCACCTGGAAATACTCGCCGCTGGTGAGCAGTTCCATGCCGATCTTGTAGAAGCTGACCGCATCGCCCAGGCGGTCCATCCACTCCAGCGCCTGGGCGCGGGTGGGCACGTCCAGGGCGAAGATCAGGCGGTCTTTCACGTCGATGTTCTTGGCGGCATAGCTCATGGCTTCACTCCGTGCGCAGGGCTTCGCGGCGGATGCGGTGCTTGGTCGGCGCATCGGCGCCGCGCTCGTTGCCCAGGATCGCGCCATCCCACGAGCCATAGGTGGGATTGGGCAGCATGAACCAGCGCTCGCCGAACCAGGCCTGATAGGGCTGGGCGGCCTCGGCGCGCGCGGCCGGGGCATTGTTTTCCACGTCGATGAAGTCGCCAAGCTGGTCGCCGACCATGGCCAGCACGCGGTACTTGCGCGAGATCAGCTCGCGCCGACAACCCTTGGCGCTGCCGTTGGCCTCGCAGCCCTCTACCACGGTACCCAGGCCCAGGAACACGGTTTCCTTGTCCGACACCGGAAAGCCCGCGCTGCGCAAGTTGGCCAGCGTGGCCTCGTTGAGGTGCTGGGCGCGGTTGGTCAGGTAGAACACGGTGATGCCCTTGGCCGCCGCGGCGCGGGCGAAATCCAGCGCGCCGGGCAGGGCCATAGCGCGTTGCTCGCGGCACCATTCGTCCCAGCTGAATTCGTCGTATTCCTTGCCGTCGCGGATCAGGCGCGCCTGGTAAGGCGAGTTGTCCAGCACGGTCTCATCCACATCGACGATCACCGCGGGCTTCAGGGATTTGCTCAGCGGCTTCTTGCGCTCGCCCTTAGGCAGGGCGTCCCAGTCCTTCTGCTTCAGCGCCGCGCCGAGCTGGCGCGTGGCCTGGGCGTAGATGCCGCGGTAGCTCAGGTCATGTTCCAGCGAGGCCTGCGCCCACAGGGTCGCGTTGAGATTGGTCTCGGCATAGTTCAGGGCCGGCGGCGGCGGTTCGGCCGCTGCGGGCGCCTGGGCGTTGCGGGTGGGACCCGCCGCGCAGCCGGCCAGCAGCAGCAGGGAAAGCACAGCAGCGGAACGGAACATGCGGGTCTCCAGGCGGGCAGGACCACCGATTCTAACGGCCTTGCCCGCCGCCGGAGAAAACCCCGCGCGATTGCGTACTGCCCCAGGACACCGCTGCCGCCGCTACCATGTCCCTGCCGCAACCCGACCACACACCCAGCACGGCCTATTTCGCCGCGGCCTGCTGCCGCAACTGCGGCGCGGTGCTGCACGGCCCACACTGCGCCCAATGCGGGCAGAAGAAAGCGCAGCGGCTGGGCCTGGGCAATCTGCGCAGCGAGGCCTGGGAGAAGCTGCGCCTGTTCGAGATCGACGCGCTGCAGTCCGCCCTGCGCCTGCTGACCGGCCCGGGCCGGGTCGCCCACGAATACGTACTGGGCATGCGCAAGCGGCATACCCATCCGCTCAAGCTGCTGCTGCTCGCCATCGCCGTGCTGCTGCTCGTGCTGGCGCAGACGCGCTACCTCGATTCGGCCGACGCCAATGTGTCGAAGACGCTGGCGGTGATCCGCAAATACGCCGAATGGTCGTTCTCGCTGGGCCTGGCCGCGGTCTGGCTGGCCTCCATGGCCGTGTTCCGGCGCTGGCGCGGCTACAACGCCGCCGAACACCTGGTACTGGCGCTGTACACCCAGTTCCTGATCATCCTGGCCAACATCCTCAACCAGCTGCCGCTGCTGTTCCTGCGTGCGCCCGGCTGGCTGGCCTGGCACCGGGCCTGGTCTGGCCGCTACATGGACCTGATCGAACTTGCCCTGGTGCTGCTGGCCTGCACCCAGTTCTTCCAGCTCGATTTGCGCCGCCACTGGTGGCGCCTGGCGCTGGCCGCCGCCGTGTTCGTGCTGAGCAAGAAGCTACTTATCTATTTGTACTCCTGGCTCCTGGTCAAGCTGGTGCTGGCCAAGCTCATTTCCTGAACCCCTGCCGAGACGCAACCGCCATGAACGCGAACATCCTGCTGCACCGAAACCTGCTCTGCGCCGCGCTGAGCCTGGCCATCGCCGGCTGCGGCGACGCGGCCCAGCCCGGCGGCAAGCCCGCTGCGCCTACCCTGGCCCAGGCGCCCCAGCGCGCGGCACCCGCCGCCGCGCCGGCGGACGAGGCGGCTCTCATCGCCGAAGTCGCCAGTTCGCTGCAGGCCTGTTCCTACGACGGCTCGCCGCTGGCCCTGTCCAAGTCCGCGCTGAATTTCAGCGGCCAGGGCGCCGGCGCGAAAGTGGTCGCCGAAATCATGAAATTCACCGGTCTGCCGCAGAATTTCGACGTGATCGAGGGCCAGGTGCCCAATGCCGCGGCGGTGATCGTGCTGGGGCCGGACCAGCTGCCGCGCCGCGTGATCGCCTACAACCGCCGCTTCATGGAACAGGTGCGCGAAGCCACGCGCAACAACGACTGGGCGCCGGTCAGCATCATGGCGCACGAGATCGGCCATCACCTTTCCGGCCATACCATCACGCCCGGCGGCAGCCAGCCGCCGACCGAGCTGGAAGCGGACAAGTTCTCCGGCTTCGTGCTGTACAAGATGGGCTCTTCACTGGCGGATGCGCAGAAGGCGCTGGAAACCCTGGTGCCGGAGCAGGACGGCAAGACCCATCCGGGCCGGCGCAAGCGTGTCGCGGCCATCCGCGACGGCTGGCAGCAGGCCTGCACGCAGCAGTCGGGCGATTGCAGCAGCGGCATCGCGCTGACCTCGGCCAAGCCGGCCGGACCCGCCGTTGCGGCGAACAATACGGCCGCCACGGCGCCGGCATCCGCGCCGGAAACTCGCGGTGACTTCGGCACCGGCCGTGCGCCCGACGCGCCGGCGGTGGCGCAAGCACCTGTGCGCGACGATGCGACGCCGGCCGTCGCGCAGGCGACCCGCGACGATGCTGCCGCTGTGCGCGCCGCACCCGCCGCCGGCCGCGGCGCCGTCGACACCCTGCCCGTGCCCGATACCAACGCCCTGCCCTCCAAGTTCGACCGTTTCGTCTACGACGAGAGCGGCCTGCTCGATCCGGCCACCCGCGCCACCTTCGAGCAGAAACTGTTCGACCATGCAGCGAAACACAACGTGGAAATCGTCAGCCTGCTGGTCAAGGATCTGCATGGCCTCAGCGCCGACGACTACGCCTACGCCATGATGCGCCAGCTGCGCGTAGGCAAGCTCGACGTGGGCAACGGCGCAGTGCTGGTCGTCGCGCCGGGGCAAGGACAGGTCGGCGTCGCCATGGGACCGGGCGTGCAGCGCCACATGAAGTCCTACGTGAGCCTGGAAAAGGAACGTCTGGGCAACTTCCTCAAGCTGGGCTGGCCGCAGTGCCAGAAGAAGTCGGCCTGCAACGACAGCTGGAGCGAGAGCTTCTTCAGCGCCGCCGAGCACATCGCCAACGACACGCGCTTCCTGCCCTGGACCATCCGCTACCAGAGCCTGGCCGAACTCGCCGCGGCCGACGCCGCCGACCAGGCCGACCGCGAAGCGAACAACCGCCGCTACGATCCGGCCAAGGATCCGGTGCGCGGCCAGATCCTGCGCCTGCAGGCCGACCTGTCCAGCCTCGACGCACGCAAGGGCGAGCTGGCCAAGTGGGTCATCGACCGCAACGACACCGACGACGCCGACCTGCATACCTTGCAGGCCAGCGCCGAAAACGGCCGCCAGGTGCTGATCGAAACCGACCCGCACACCGAACGCCTGATGCCCTCGCCGCTCAGCAGCGGCAAGCGCTACGACTTCATCGTGCGGGTGAAGGACGCCGGCTTCTACAACCTGAAAGATCCGATCCGGGTGGAGCTGCTGAGCTATTCGCTGATGCAGTGATGGGAGGGATTCGGGATTCGGGATTCGGGATTCGGGGGAGTTTGCGGCGGAGTGCGGCTTTTCCGGCAAGCGAATCCCGAATCCCGAACCACCAATCCCCGCGCCAGCTATCCCCGCGCCGCCTCGCGTATCTGCGCAAATTCCAGCTCGAATCGTTTGAGGTATTTGCGCAGCCGGTCTGCGTCGTTGGTGGAACTGCGCTTTTCGCGACTGGCCTGGAACAGCGTCCGTCCCGCTTCGCTGGCACTGCGCGAGGCGGCACAGACGCGCAGCACTTCGACCAGTTGCACGCGGTCGAAGCGGTCGAGATCGGCGACGCGATCGCCGAGCAGGGTTTCGAGCAGCGCGTCGTCATCGCCGCCGTTGCCGCCGCGGCGTGAATTGCCCCAGATACGGCCCAGGCGGCGGGTTTCCTCGTCCACCACTTCGACCGTGATGCGGCCCTGCGGTGCCAGCGTGGCCATGCGCGTGACTGACGCGCCCAGATCGCGGAAATTGCCGGGCCACGTCGCGTCGACGCTCATGGCGAAGCGCAGGTAGCGTTCGCGCGCCTCGCGGTTGAAGGTGACGCGCTCACTCTGCTGGCGCGCGTAGCGTTCCAGCTCGAAGTCGAGGTTGGGCTCGATATCCTCGCTGCGCTCCTTCAGGCCCGGCAGGTAGAAGGTCCACAGGTTGAGGCGCGCGTAAAGATCCTCGCGGAAGCGGCCCTGGGCCACGGCTTCGGCCAGGTCGCGGTTGGTGCCGGCGATCAGCTGGAAATCGCTGCTGACTTCGCGGTCGCCGCCCAGCGGCGGGAAGCGCTTATCCTCGATTGCGCGCAGCAGCATGGCCTGTTCGTCCAGGCCCAGCTCGCCGATCTCGTCCAGGAACAGCAGGCCGCCGTCGGCGCTCTTGAGCAGGCCGGCGCGCTCGCCCTGGGCGCCGGTGAAGGCGCCGCGCACATGTCCGAACAGCGCACTGCCGGCGCCGTCGCCGCGCAGGGTGGCGCAGTTCACTTCGACGAAGCGGCCCTTGAGGCTGTGCCGGCTCTGCTTCAGCTCGAACAAATTGCGCGCGAGCATGCTCTTGCCCGCACCGGTAGGCCCCAGCAGCAGCATCGGCGCCTTGGAGCGCACGGCCACGCGTTCGATCTGCTCGATCATGCGGTTGAAGGTCGGGCTGCGCGTGGCGATGCCGCTCTTGAGAAAGCTGTTGGTATCGTCGCGTTCGCGCGCGAAGCGCTGGGCGATACGGTCGTAGCGCGCCAGGTCCAGGTCGATGATGGTGTACTTGCCCGCATCGCCCACGCGCTGCTTGGGCGGCGGCGAGGTCTGCAGCAGCCGCGCCGGGAAGAAGCGTGCCTCGGTCAGCAGGAACCAGCAGATCTGCGCGACATGGGTACCGGTGGAGATATGCACCAGATAGTCCTCGCGCTCGCTGTCGAACGGATAGCGGCGGGCGAACTCGTGGAGCGCGGCAAATACCTGCTCGAAATCCCACGGATCGGCCAGGAAGGTGTCGTGCAGGCGCACCTCGGTTTCCGGACTGACCTGCCCCAGGTCGGCGCGGATGCGCTCGGCCAGCTTGGCGTAGCGGCGCTCGTCCAGCAGCAGTTCCACGCGGGAGACCAGCAGGTCCTCGAACATGCCCAGGGCTACGGTAGGCCGCCAGCGCTCCCAGCGCCCCGGGCCGTCGGCCGCGTCCAGCACGGTGCCGATGAAGCCGATCACGACCAGTGGCTTGCTGCGCATATCCCTGCCCCTTGCTTATCCAACCGGATAATACACGAGCCCGCTGGAGCGGTAACAATAGCGGATCGAAATTGAGATGAAATTTCAACCAATTGATTTGTAATGGAAATCGAATTTCCGTCGCACTTGGCACGGCCCTTGATATAGGAACTCCGCGCCGGGATGAGCCGGTGCCGGGCCGGCGGGCCTGGCGACGGCGGAACAGGGCAAATCCTCTCCCTTTTCCGCCGGCGCTGTTTCGCCGCCGCACCGGTTCCCGACCTGGCCCCGGGCGCACGCGGCAACAGGAGAAATGGCCGCAGCGAATTGGCGCTGCGGCCGCATTGGATACGGAGGTTTGGACGCCGCGGCAAATGTCCGCAGGACTACAGAAGGTTGGCTCCCTGACGGGTGCGAGGCGGCGCGCCTCGGCGGCGCGCCACCACGGCAACGGACCAGGCCGCGCCGACCATGTCTTGCCTCGCTGTTGCCGGGGCGTCCAATCCGTTCGGACCAGGAAGGTCCGTAAGCAGTACATCCCTGGCGCGACGCGCCAGGGATGCAGGGAGCAGGGGGTTGCCCGCAACGGCGAATGCCTGCAGGACTACATAGGGAATCAGCGCTCAGGCATGCCCAGGTGAAAGTCCCGGGCCGGTGGTTAGACACCGTGGCGGAATACAGACGCACTGATTGAATGTCTTGCGATCCATTTGTCGCCGCGGCGTGCAATCGGAGGCCGGAACGGAAGTCCGGGACTGAAAAATGGTCGCGGCGAATTGGCGCCGTGGCCGCCGCAACGAATGCGTGTGCTGGAATGCGACGGCGGATCCCGGCAGGGCTGCATCAGTGGACGAAACGCGCAAGGGCGTTGCGAGGTGGAAACTCCGCCGCACGAACCCGGCACCGCCGGCCAGGACGAAGAGATCCCGTCCGCACAAAGGATCTCGCCAGTTTCAGGCAACACCTGTCAGTGCGGTCCTGCGGCAAGCGGCGAATGCCCCGCCGGGACTACACCTGTCACGTGCGCGCTCTCGGCGACTGCTGTCTCTCGTCGCCGCTTGCCGCAGGACCGCACTGACGCCATAGAAGCGGTGTTGCTGCCGCAAGCGGCAAATGCCAGGCGGGACTACATTTTTCCAGAATGGCAAGGTCTCGCCAGCTGCACCTTGTTGCCGTTTGCTGCAGCAACATTTTTTTGGACACAGAATCGCCTGCGGCCTTGCCGCAAGCGGCGAATCCCGGGCGGGATTACATCCCAAAACGAATCTCGCCCACGACCTTGTCGCCGCTTGCTGCAGTGTCGCGAATGCCTGCCGGTCTACAGTTAATGCGTGAGTCGCGGGTTCAAGTCCCGCCGGTGCCGGAACGCTCCTGCCGGCGCCGTAGCTCAGATGGGTAGAGCAACGATCCGACTGGCGACTCTTGTCGCGACAGTGCACACAGAAGAAGAACGAGAATCACCATGGACACTTCACTACACCAGACTCTGCAGGATCCCGGCGCCGTTCCGGTCAAGGCCTGGATCAACGGCGTCACCCTGGACAGCAAGGCGCGCGACCAGCTGCGCAACCTGGCGCGCCTGCCCATCGTCGGCCCCTGGGTCGCGGCGATGCCGGACGTACATGCGGGCATAGGCGCGACTGTGGGGTCGGTGGTGCCTACCGCAGGCGCCATCATCCCGGCCGCGGTCGGCGTGGACATCGGCTGCGGCATGATGGCCTACCAGACCACGCTGAGCGTCGGGCAGCTACCGGACTCGCTGCGCGACATACGCCACGATATTGAACGCGCAGTGCCGCACGGCTTCGTCACCGTGCCGGGACGCAGCCTCAAGGGCAACTGGGTGATCGCGCCGAACTCGGCCGGCACGCGCTGGCGCGGGTTGGAGCAGCGCTACCGGCGCCTGGTCGAGCGGCATCCGCGCATCTCGCACAAGTCGCCGCTGAGCCAGCTCGGCTCGCTGGGCGGCGGCAATCATTTCATCGAGTTGTGCCTGGACGAGGCCGGCAAGGTCTGGGTGATGCTGCACTCGGGCTCGCGCGGCGCCGGCAATGCGATAGGCCAGTACTTCATCGAAAAGGCGCGCAACGAGATGCAGAAGCAGCAGGCGAATCTGCCCGACCGCGATCTGGCCTATTTCAGCGAAGGCAGCGTGCTGTTCGACGACTACGTGGCCGCAGTGGAATGGGCGCAGGAATACGCCGCACAGAACCGCGAGCAGATGATGGAGACCGTGCTCACGGTACTGCGCAAGCATCTGCCGGCGTTCCAGCTCACCCGCATGGCGATCAACTGCCATCACAACTATGTGCAGCGCGAGACGCATTTCGGCCGCGAGCTGTTCGTGACCCGCAAGGGCGCGGTCAGCGCGCGCCAGGGCCAGCTGGGGATCATCCCGGGCAGCATGGGCGCGAAGAGCTTCATCGTGCGCGGACTGGGCAACGAGGAAAGCTTCTGCTCCTGCTCCCACGGCGCCGGCCGCGTAATGAGCCGTACCGAGGCCAAGAAGCGCATCACCCTGGGCGAGCACCGCGAAGCCACGGCGCATGTGGAATGCCGCAAGGATGCGGACGTGATCGACGAATCGCCGGCGGCCTACAAGCCGATCGACGCGGTGATGGAGGCGCAGCGCGATCTGGTCGAGATCGTGCACACGCTGCGCCAGGTCGTCTGCGTCAAGGGCTAAGGGGAGATGAGCCGTGCGCAGTGACATGCATGAAGTGCTGATAGAACGTCCCCGCGGCGGCCTTCGCCTGAAGACGCCGCGGGGAAACAAGCCTCGTGTACGGGAATGGACCGGCAGTGAGGACGATTACGCCCGCAGCTACCGGCCCAGGCAGCCGCGCACCAAGCATTTCGACGATCTGCTGTCGCCGCTGCGACGCTGGCTGCGGCATCAGGTGGGCCGGCCGTGGGACAAGGTATGGAGTGAGCTGTGCGGCGGCATCGACTCGCGCAGCGTAGTCGGTCAGCATCTGCTGGAGCATGTGCGCCGCGAAGTCGCCGTCGATTGCGCCTACGATCCGGTGCGGCGGCGCGTGGTGACCAAGGAACAGCGACGCGGGCATGATCTGGTCGACGGGCTTTATGTGGATCCGCGCCATTGCCTGCTGTGCTGGAAGCAGCCGGAGCGGCGACGCAGAGCGCTGGTCTTTTTGGGAGAGGTATCAGGCGATACGCGAAAAGTTTCCCCGGACCGTTTCCAGTTCAGGCGGAACGGTATCTGGTTCGAAGCCGAGGTCACGCCATTGCCCTACGCTCCGCGCTACCGCGTGGAACCGCATATCCGGTGGTTCGACGGCTGCTACACCATCGTGCGCAAGCGCCAGCTCAGTTCGCGCGAACTGCGCGAACACGGATTGAAGAACGACGCCTGAGTCTCTCGCAGCTCGGGTAGGAAGAGACCGAGATGAACAAGAGAACGGATTCCCCCATAGAACTCGACGGCGCCCAGGGCGAAGGCGGCGGACAGATCCTGCGCAGCGCCCTGGCGCTGTCCATGCTCGGCGGCCGCCCGCTGCGCATGAGCAATATCCGCGCCGGCCGCAGCAAGCCCGGGCTGATGCGCCAGCATCTGGCCTGCGTGCGCGCGGCGGCGGAAGTCTGCGATGCCCAGGTGGAAGGCGCGGAAATCGGCGCCACCGCGCTGAGCTTCCGGCCGGGCACCACGCGCGCGGGCGACTACACCTTCAAGGTCGGCAGCGCCGGCAGCACCATGCTGGTGCTGCAGACCGTACTGCCCGCGCTGCTGCGCGCCGGCGCACCCAGCCGGCTGCTGCTGGAAGGCGGCACGCACAACCAGATGGCGCCGTCGGCGGATTTCGTCGCCGGCGTGTTCCTGCCGCAGCTGCGGCGCATGGGTGCGCAGGTGTCGATGAAGCTGCACCGGCACGGCTTCTATCCGGCCGGCGGCGGCCTGGTCGAGGTCGGGATCACGCCCGCGCCGCTGGTCCCGCTGCAGCTGCTGCAGCGCGGTGCCGGCGCGGGCATGGATGCGAATGTGCTGCTGCGCACGCTGCCGCGGCATATCGGCGAGCGCGAACTCGAAGTCGCGCTGCGCCGGCTGCCGCTGGCGAGCTCGCAGATCGAGCACCTGCCGCAGAGCTTCGGCCCGGCCAACGCACTGGTGCTGCGCGCGGATTTCGAGCACGTCAGCGAGATCGTGGTCGGCCTGGGCGAGCACGGCGTCAGCGCCGAGCGCGTCGCCGACGGCGCCTGCGACGAATTGCTGCACTACCTCGCCCACGGCGCGCCGGCCGGCGAGCACCTGGCCGACCAGCTGCTGCTGCCGCTGGTGATTGCCGGCGGCGGCTGCTTCGTCACCGGGCGGCCCAGCCCGCATCTGGAGACCAATGCGGCCGTGATCCGCGCCTTCGGCGCCGCCGCGGTGAGCATCGCGCCGGACGACAGCGATCCGCAGCGGCGCTACCGCGTCACGGTCGAAGTCGGCGCGGACCGGTGACTTCGCCGACCCGCGCTTGAGCAATCCCGGCCGGGGCCATGACGGCCCCGGCCGGCGTCATTTCTGCCAAGCCTCATCCAAAGCAGGACAGCGGTTGTCCGCAATAGCCCGATACTCACCGCCCGGCCCGCCAGTACCCCTGCCCGCTTCGTTCGTGCAAGATCGGCAGCCGCTTGCAAGCCCGGCATGCGCCCCCAGCTGTTGCGCCCGCCGGCCGTTTCACCGTGTCGCCGGCACGCCTGGACCCGGGAGGTTGCGTGGAACCTGTCATCCGCATCACGGGCTTGAGCAAGACCTACAAATCCGGTTTTGCCGCGCTCAGGAACATCGATCTGGAGATCCGCCGCGGCGAGATCTTCGCGCTGCTCGGCCCCAACGGCGCGGGCAAGACGACGCTGATCAGCGTCATCTGCGGCATCGTCAATCCGACGACTGGCACGGTGCTGGCCGACGGCCATGACATCGTGCGCGACTACCGCGCCTCGCGCAGCGCGATAGGCCTGGTGCCGCAGGAACTGTCCACCGATGCGTTCGAAACGGTCTGGGCCACGGTGAATTTCAGCCGCGGCCTGTTCGGCAAGCCGCGCGATCACGCGCTGGTGGAAAAGATCCTGCGCGACCTGTCGCTGTGGGACAAGAAAGATTCCAAGATCATGACGCTCTCCGGCGGCATGAAGCGGCGCGTGATGATCGCCAAGGCGCTGTCGCACGAACCGTCCATCCTGTTCCTGGACGAGCCCACCGCCGGCGTCGATGTGGAACTGCGCCGCGACATGTGGAACCTGGTACGCGGCCTGCGCGAGCGCGGCACCACCATCATCCTGACCACGCACTACATCGAGGAGGCCGAGGAAATGGCCGACCGCATCGGCGTGATCAGCAAGGGCGAGCTGATCCTGGTCGAGGACAAGACCCAGCTGATGCGCAAGCTCGGCAAGAAGCAGCTGACCCTGCAGCTGCAGGCGCCGCTGGCGGCGATACCGGCGGAGCTGGCCGGCTATCCGCTGGAGCTGTCGGCCGACGGCCAGGAACTGGTCTACACCTTCGATACCCAGGGCGAGCACACCGGCATCGCCGGCCTGCTGCGCCGGCTGACCGATCACGGCATCGACTTCAAGGACCTGCATTCCAGCGAAAGCTCGCTGGAAGAGATCTTCGTCAGCCTGGTGAGGACGAACGCATGAACCTGCACGCGATCCGCGCGATCTACCGCTTCGAGATGGCCCGCACCGGGCGCACGCTGATGCAGAGCATCGCCTCGCCGGTGCTGTCCACGTCGCTGTACTTCATCGTGTTCGGCGCGGCCATAGGCTCGCGCATGGGCGAGGTCGACGGCGTGCACTACGGCGCCTTCATCATTCCCGGCCTGATCATGCTCACCCTGCTGACCGAGAGCATTTCCAACGCCTCGTTCGGCATCTATCTGCCCAAGTGGTCGGGCACGATCTACGAACTGCTGTCGGCGCCGGTGTCCTGGATCGAGGTGGTGATCGGCTATGTGGGCGCGGCGGCGACCAAGTCGGTGATCCTGGGACTGCTGATCCTGGTTACGGCACGCTTCTTCGTCGCCTACGAGATCGCCCATCCGTTCTGGATGGTGGGCTTCCTCGCGCTGACCGCGGTCACCTTCAGTCTGTTCGGCTTCATCATCGGCATCTGGGCCGACGGCTTCGAGAAATTGCAGGTGATCCCGCTGATGATAGTGACGCCGCTGACCTTCCTCGGCGGCAGTTTCTATTCGATCAACATGCTGCCGCCGCTGTGGCAGAAGATCGCGCTGTTCAATCCGGTGGTGTATCTGGTCAGCGGTTTCCGCTGGAGCTTCTACGGCGTGTCCGACGTCAACGCAGCACTGAGCTTCGGCATGACCTGCGCCTTCCTGGCGGTCTGCCTGTTCGCGGTGTGGTGGATCTTCCGCACGGGCTACAAGCTGCGCAATTGAATGGGCTGCGGCCGGCGCGGCACTGCGCCGGCTGCTCAGCCGCAGGTGGCAATGGCGGGAATCCGCTTCGTGGCGCCGCCGGCGTCGGCGCTCACTTCAGGCCGGCGCGCTGGTTGAAATCGCCGATCACGCCGACCAGGTCGGTGATGGCGGCGCGCTCGGCCTCGGTCAGGTCCGGATGCCAGGTGTCGAAGATCAGCACGACGCGGGTGCGGTCGCTGCGGTTCCAGGCCTCGTGCTCGTAGGTATCGTCGAAGACGACGCAGCGGCCTTCCTGCCAATGATGGTCGATGCCGCCCACGCGCAGGGCGCAGTTGTCCGGCACGATCAGCGGCAGATGGGTGACCAGGCGCGTATTGGTCACGCCGCGGTGCGGCAGGATATGCGCGCCGGGCGTGAGCAGCGAATACAGCACTTCCGGCGCGTGCTCGCGGATACGCACCATGGCCGTGCCTTCCAGCGCCGCCGCCGTGATCGGACAGCGCCGGCAGTTTTCCTCGCGGCGCTCGCCGTGGCGGTAGAAGAAGAAGCCGGTCCAGGCCGCGCCGCCTTCCCTGCCGATCAGGTAATCCTCCACCCGCGTGTCGGCATCGAAATGCAGGAAGGGTTCAAAGCCCTGCTCGGCGGCGAGCAGATTGAGCAGCTCCAGGCGGATCGCCGCGGTCTGCGCTTCCAGATCGCCCAGCCAGGGAAAACGTTCGCGCTCGTAATACGGCTGCGAGGCGATGCCGGGAAAGAACAGGAACAGCGGCCGCTGCGCCGGATGCGGGTAGTTCGCCGGCTGGTCGCCCAGGTAGATGGCCAGGGCCTGTTCCATGCGGCGCAGCTCTCCCGCGCCGTAGCGCGCGCGCAGCGGCTGCAAAGTGTTGTCGAACAGGCGGTGGCGGCCGGCGTCGACATAGCGCATGGCGGCAAGCACGCCCTGGCGCAGCCCCGGCGGCGTACTGGCGTCGCTGAGCCATTCGCCGCGCGCCTGGGCATCGCGGATGGCGCGGAAATAGGCCGGCAGGGCGTCGTCGGGACGCTGCAGCTGCTCCAGGGTCTGGCCCAGGTGCAGGCGCGCGAGGAAGTAGTCCGGCTGCGCCTGCAGTGCCGCCTGCAGCGCTTCCACCGCCGGCTCCAGGCGCCCGCTGCGACGGTACACCTGGGCCAGGTTCTTGAGGGTTTCCGCATCCGCGGGCTGCAGCCGGCGCGCCCGTTCCAGCAGTGCGCCGGCCTGTTCCAGCTGCTGCCGCGCCAGTGCGCACATGGCGAGGAAGTTCAGCGCCTCGACCTGCTCCGGCGCAATGTCCAGCACGCGCTGGAAAGCCTGCTCGGCTTCGAGTATGCGGCCCTGGGACGCACTGCTGCGCGCCAGCTCCAGCTGGGCCAGAAGGGCGGGCGCGGAGCTGGCGGCGGATGCGTTCATGCCTGGTGGGTTCCGGCAGCGGCCGCTCAGCGCGGCGGGGACAGTTCGGCGAAGCCGGGCGCCAGCACGTCCGCGTAGGCCTGCCAGCGTCCCGCGGGCAGGCCGATGGGCAAGCCGCCCAAGCCCACCTGGGGCGCGCCGGGCAGCAGGGCTTCGCGGCCCAGCAGGGCGGCCAGGGCGGCGCCGGCCGGCCCGGCCGGATCGGCCAGCACCGCGTCGGCGTCGACGCGCAGCACCTTCAATCCTTCCACATTTTCACAGCGTGCCATGTGCGTGCGGGCCGATTCCAGCCAACGCGCCGCGGCCAGCACGTCGAGCAGGGCGAAACCGCCGAGCCAGCCGTAGGCCAGCCAGTTCAGCAGCAGATCGCGCGGATCGCGCTCGACGATGACCAGGGTGGCGCCCGGGAAGGCCTGGCGCAGCAGCGGCAGGAAGCGCGCATCCCAGCGTGCCAGCCAGTCCACGATGCGCGCGCCGGGCGCACTGCCCAGGCGTTCGACCTCGCTGGCCCATTGCGCGCGCGCGGCGGCGGCGGTGGCTTCGTCCACGCCTTCGGTCCAGCGCGCGAAATCGGGTTCGCTCAGCGCATCGCGGCGCTGCGGGGCGAACGGGCGGTCGCGCAGCAGGCTCACCTCAGGCTGCTGGTGCAGCAGGGCGGCGACGCGCTCGACCATGCTGCCGGGCAGGCCCAGCAGGAAAATCGGCGCGTCCGCCTGGGCCGCCGGCGCAGGCGCGGCCAGGGCCTGTTCCAGCGCCTCGGGCAGCGGGGCCTGTTCGTGGATCAGGGCCGGCAGGGCCGACTGGGATTCCAGCCAGGCCGGCACCGCGGTCCGCACGTCGTTGCGGCGGTCGGCCAGCACGCCGTAGAGGTGCGCCGCCTGCATCACGCTGAACGGCGACAGCTGCAGCGCGCGCAGGGATTCGAGCAGGGCCAGCGCGTCGGCGTCGCGGTTTTCGCGCAGCGCGGCGCGGGCGCGCAGCAGGATCAGCTCGGCATCCTCGGGCAGGGCTGCGGCGACGCGGCCGGCCAGGGCCTGGGCGCCGGCATAGTCGCCGGCGCGCTCGTGCAGCAGGGCCATGCGGCCCAGCGGGATCGGGTCGTCCGGCCGGCGCCGGGCGATGCCCTGCCAGGTGCGCAGTGCGCCGGCCTCATCGCCGACGTGGGAAAGCAGATCGGCCAGGGCCGCCTCGATGGCGACCACGTCCGGATTGCGCGCCACGAATTCCGCGTACAGCTGCAGCGCCTCTTCCGGCTTGCCGACGGTGACCAGGCAGCCGCCGAGCAGGCGCACGGCGCGGGCGTGGTCGCGGTCCAGCGCCAGGCCGGCGCGGTAGTGATCCACCGCCGCGTCGAACCGCTGCTGCTGGCGCGCCACATCGCCCAGGCCGAGATGGCCGATGAGCTGATGGCCGGGCGCCTCGGTCAGCACGGCGAACAGGGCCTGGGCGTCCTCCAGCTTGCCGCTTTCCAGCAGCAGCTGCGCCAGCAGGTAGCGCGCGCCGTGCAGTTCCGGCTGCAGCGCCAGCGCGTTGCGCGCGGCCTGCTCGCCGAAGGCGCGATTGTCGTTGAGCACCAGGGCACGCGCCAGGGCGTACTGCATGGCACCGTCCTTGGGCGCCAGTTCCACTGCGCGGCTGAGGTAAGGCAGGGATTTCTGCACCTCGCCGCGGTCCAGCAGCAGCCGGCCCAGGCCGGAGATCGCGTGCGGATCGTGTTCGTTGCTGCGCAGCGCGGTGCGGAACAGGGATTCGGCCTTGGCCAGGTCGTTCTGCAGCAGGGCGATGCGGGCGAGCAGGGTATGCGCGCCGGGCTGGTTGGGATTGCGCTGGATCACGTTCTCGATCAGTGCGCGCGCGCCGACCAGGTCCTGCTCCAGGAAATACAGGCCCGCCAGCTCCAGCGCCACGTCGCCGCGTTCCGGCGCCAGACCGCGCGCCTTGTCCAGCAGGCGGCGCGCCTCGCCCAGGTCCTGGCGCTGGCGGCGCAACACGCCCAGCATGTGCAGCGCGTCGACGTTGTCCGGGTTTTCCGCGAGCAGGGCGCGGTAGCCGGATTCGGCCTCGTCGAGGCGGCCTTGGGAATGGAGGCGGACAAGTTCTTGCAGCATGGAATTCACGACTTGGCTAGGGGCGGATTACCCGCGAGCCGGCCATTATGCCGCAGGCTGCCGCGGGGCGCGGCGCCCGGTCCTGGCGCCACACTGCTAGCATTCGGCCCCTATGTCCAGCACCCACCATGACCTCGTCACCCTGCTCCGCGCCGCCACGCCCCTGCTCGTGATCGAATCGCCGGAGGAAGAGCGCGTAATCGACAGTTTCCGTCACGCCATCGGCGAGGTTCTGCTGCCACTGCACCGCTGGAGCATCACCGAAGGTCTGCGCCGGCTGGATATGGACGTGGACAGCGAGGGCGACGGCGTCGATTCGCTGGCCCCGGACGCCTCCTATACCCTGCAGTACATGCGCCAGCAGAGCCGGCGCGGCATCTACCTGCTGCTGGATTTCAACCCCTACCTGCGCTACCCGATGACCCTGCGCCTGCTGCGCGAGATCGTGCAGCGCCAGGGCGGCTGCGCGCCGCATACGGTGGTGCTGGTCGCGCCCAAGCTGGAAATTCCCGAGGAACTGCAGCCGTATACCACCCGGGTCGCGCTCAGCCTGCCCGATGCCAAGGCCATCGCCGACCTGCTGCGCGCGGAAGCCTTCGCCTATTCGCGCGAGACGGGCAAGCGCGTGGAAGTGGACGCGGATGCTGCGCGCACCATGGTGCGCAACCTGATCGGGCTGGGCCTGAGCGACGCGCGCCAGATCGTGCGCCAGCTGATCTGGCGCGACGGCGCACTGGGGCCGGACGACCTGCCCGAGCTGGCCAAGGCCAAGTTCGCCCTGCTCAACCGCGACGGCCTGCTGCATTTCGAATACCACACCGCGCAGTTCGCCGACGTGGCCGGCCTGAACCGGCTCAAGACCTGGGTGACGCAGCGCCGCGGCGCCTTCCTCGGCGCCAAGACCGCGGTGCCGCTGGATCCGCCCAAGGGCGTGCTGCTGCTGGGCGTGCAGGGCTGCGGCAAGAGCCTCGCCGCCAAGGCCATCGCCGGCGGCTTCGGCGTGCCGCTGGCGCGGCTGGATTTCGGCTCGCTGTACAACAAGTTCCACGGCGAGACCGAACGCAACCTGCGCGCCGCGCTGAAGAACGCCGAACTGCTCGCGCCCTGCGTGCTGTGGATAGACGAGATCGAGAAAGGCCTGGCCGCCGGCACCTCCGACGACGGCGTATCGCGCCGCGTGCTGGGCTATCTGCTGACCTGGATGGCCGAGCGCAAGGCGAACGTGTTCCTGGTCGCCACCGCCAACCAGGTGCACGAGCTGCCGGCGGAGCTGCTGCGCAAGGGCCGCTTCGACGAGATCTTCTTCGTCGACCTGCCCGATGCGGCCGTCCGCACCGAGATCTTCCGCATCCACCTGCACAAGCGCGGCCTGGACAAGCAGGGCTGCGACCCGGCGGTGCTGGCCGCTGCAGCCGCCGGCTTTTCCGGCGCCGAGATCGAACAGGCGGTGGTTGCCTCGCTGTACACCGCCGCGGCGGCGCAGCGCGGACTGATCCAGCAGGACGTGCTGGAGGAGATCCGCCGCACCCGGCCGCTGTCGGTGCTGATGGCCGAGCAGGTGGAGGATCTGCGCAACTGGGCGCGCGAGCGCACGGTCGCGGCGGACTGAAGACGCGCCGCAGCGGCGTGCAGGCGCCGCGCGCCGGCTCAGGCGGCCAGCCGGCCCAGCCGTTCGGCGATGTAGTCTTCGGTCCAGCTGCGCAGGCTGAAATCGCGGATGAAGCCGCAGTGGCCGCCGGTGGGCGCGATTTCCAGCTCGGTGCTGTCGGAAAGCTTCAGGTCGTGGAAGCTGCTGACCGGAATGATGGGATCGTCCGAGGCGGTCAGTATCGTGGTTGGCACGGCCAGGTCGGCGAGGCGGTCGCCGGCGATGGAATAGCCGTCGAGATAGGCGTCCAGGGTGCCGAAATCGGTATGCCGCGCGACCATGGTCGCGGTCAGCTTGCGCATGGACTGGGCCAGCTCCTGTGCGCTGAAACGCGCGGACTCGGGAAACATGCGCTGCTTGCGGCGCAGCGAATCGCGCCATTTGTGCATAAAATAGGCGTGATAGAACCAGGGCGCGCGTTCGATCGCCTCCAGTATCGCCGGCGGATGCACCGCCGGGCACACTGCCAGCGCATAGCTCAGTTCCAGTCCCGCCGCCGGCGCGCGCAGCGCCACGCGCAGCGCGAAATTGCCGCCCAGGGAGAAACCGACCAGGGCCAGCGGCCGCTGCGCGAAGCGGCGCTGCACTTCCAGCAGCGCACCGACCACTTCGTCCAGACGGCAAGAATGGAACATTTCCGCATTCAGATGATGCGTATCGCCGTGATCGCGGAAATTCAGCCGGAATACGTCCCAGCCTTCGGCCAGCAGGCGCGCGCTGGTATGCAGCAGGTAGCTGGACTGGGCGCTGCCTTCCCAGCCGTGCAGCAGCACGATCAGGCCGCGCGGCTGCGGCCGCAGGTTCTGTGCGGAATGGAAGCCCTGCAGGCGCACGCCGTGGCCGCAGTCCAGGATGTATTCGACCGAAGCCTGCTCCACCGCGCGGCTGCGTTCGCGCAGCAGCCAGCGGCGGATGCTGCTGGAAGCCAGCACCGACTGCACATGCGCATTGCGCAGCAGGCGGTGGGGACGGAAATCGGTGGCGCGCATCGGCAGCTGCTTCATGTCCACGAGGGTTCAGTCGTCCGCGGCGGCCGCGGCGCTGCTGCGTTCGTTGGCCTCCGGCAGGCCCAGGGCCTGGCAGATGGCGGCGCGGGCGCTTTCGGCCAGGCGCCGGCGGCCGTCGGCCGCGACGGGTATCGGTGTACAGAAATGCACTTCCGCATCCATACCCGGACCGCCGAGCACGCGCAGGAAGTTGCCGAAGAAGCTTTCGCCCGGCGCGAACGCCACGGCCGGATCCTGGCGCCCGTCGCTGCCGTAGCGCAGCGCCACCGGCTGCACCGGCACGCCGGCCTCGACCGCGACCTGGAAGATGCGCGCATGGAAGGTGCGCACGCGGTCGCCGGCGCCGGTGCCGCCTTCGGGAAACACGCCCACCGGCAGGCCCTGGCGCAGGCGCTCCACCACCACGGCCATGACCGCGGCCAGGGAATGGCCGCTGCCGCGCTGGTGGTAGATGGTGCCGGCGCGGCTGGCCAGCCAGCCGACCAGCGGCCAGCGGCTGATCTCGGCCTTGGCGACGAAGCACATGAAAGCCTGGCTGTGCAGCAGTTCAATATCCAGCCAGGACAGGTGATTGGCGACGAACAGGGTGGCGCCGGGCTGCGGCTGGCCGAAGCGGCGCAGGCGGAAGCCGAAGCAGCGCACCAGCCAGCGCGACCACCACGATGTCATCCAGTGATCCAGGCGCTGGCCGCCGATGCGCAGGCGCGCGCCCAGCGGATTGATCACCAGCAGGGCCAGCGGCAACGCGATGAGGATATGCACCAGCAGCAGCGGGGTACGCCACAGGTAGCGCAGTGGACGCAGGCGGTCGGGACGGGCGGCGGTCACGGCGGTATCGGCTGTAGCGTTCATCGGTGCAAGGGTAGCGAAGCGGAACAGCCAGCGCCAATGAACAACGCGCCGGAGCCGGCGTTTCAAAACATCGCCTGTCGGATTTTGTGTGTCCGGCCCCGTTCCGGCACCCTCCGGCGCGGCCGGCCGGCGTGACAATTTTGTGTCCGCGGCCGGTTCAGTGTTCTTCCAGGCGCAGGCGCGCCTCGATGAGATCGTTCACGTGCTGTTCCCACCAGCGCGCCTCGCCGACGAAGGGGAAGCCCTGCGGAAAGGCCGGATCGTGCCAGCGCTGGGCGATCCAGCCGGCCCAGTGCACCTGGCGCAGCACGCGCAGCGGTTCCACCAGGGCGAGTTCGGCGTAATCAAAATCGCGCATTTCGGTATAGCCCTGCAGCAGCAGTTCCAGCGCGCGCGGATCCGGCGCCAGCATCCACAGGTCCTGTACCGCCGGGCCCTGGCGCGCATCGTCCAGGTCGACGAAATGCGGTCCCTGGTCGGTCCACAGCACATTGCCCGGGTGGCAGTCGCCGTGCAGGCGCAGGTGGCGTGCGCCGGCCTGGTCCAAGCATTCGCGCAGCGGCGGCGCCAGCGCCCCGACCGCGGCGCGGTAGCGCGCCTGCAGCGCCGCCGGCAGCAGCGGCGACGCGGCCACGGCCGCGGCCGGCGCGTGCAGAAAGGTGGCGATGTCGATGCTGCCGCGCGCCCGGAACGGCTGGCGCGCACCAACCGTGTGCAGGCGCGCGATCAGGCGGCCGGTCCATTCCAGATGCTCGGCCGATTCCAGCTGCGGCGCGCGGCCGCCGCGGCGCGGATACAGCGCGAAGCGATGGCCGTCGACATGGTGCAGGCTGACGCCGTCCAGCAGCAGCGGCGCGACCACCGGCAGCTCTGCCGCAGCCAGCTCGGCGGCGAAGGCGTGTTCCTCGGCGATGGCCGCATCCGACCAGCGCCCGGGCCGGTAGAACTTGGCGACGACCGGTGCGGCCTCCTCCAGACCGACCTGGTAGACCCGGTTTTCGTAGCTGTTGAGCGCGAGCAGGCGCCCGTCGGTGACCAGGCCCACGGCTTCGACCGCAGCGAGCACGCGCTCCGGCGTCAGGTCGGCATAGGGCGCGGGCGTGCTCATCGGCGCCGCGGCACCACGGCCATGGTCAGGCGCGAGATGCAGCAAAGTTCATCTTTGTCCGTGACGATGCGGATTTCCCATACCTGGGTGGTGCGGCCGACATGGATGGGCCGGGCCGTGCCGGTGACCTGGCCGGCGCTGACCGCGCGCAAATGGTTGGCGTTGATGTCCAGACCGACCGCGACTTCCTGCTGCGGATCCAGGCACAGGTTGGCGGCCAGGCTGCCCAGGGTCTCGGCCAGCAGCACCGAGGCGCCGCCGTGCAGCAGGCCGAAGGGCTGGCGCGTGCGTTCGTCCACCGGCATGGTGCCGCGCACGTAGTCCGCGCCGATCTCGGTGACGACGATGCCGAGCGCCTGGGCCGCGGTGCGTTCGCTCCAGCGGTTGACGGCATCCACATCGGAGGATTGTTTCCACAGGCTCATGGGCGGCTCGCGCGGATGGGGAAGACGATTAGAGCGGTTAGTCCGCCGCGCCGGAAGTGCGGGGTTCGCCAGAGGCCGCTCCGCACATGCGACAATCCGGCGTCAATTCCAGCGGAACGCCGTGTGAGCCATACCGTCACCCTGCAGTCCAGCGGCAAGCATTTTGCCGTGCAGCCCGGCGAAAGCGTGCTCGAAGCCGCCCGGCGCGCCGGCCTGGCCCTGCCCTATTCCTGCCTGGCCGGGGTCTGCGGCAGTTGCAAGGCCGTACTGGTCGAGGGCGAAGTAGCCTATCCGCGCAATCCGCCGGCGGCGTTGAACGCGAGCGAGCAGGCGCGGCACCAGATCCTGCTGTGCCAGGCCGCGCCCTGCAGCGACCTGACCCTGCGCGCGCGCGAAGTGGCCTCGGTGGCCGACCTGCCGCGGCGGGTGCTCACGCTCACGGTCGCGCGCAGGCAGCTGCTGGCGCCCGACGTGATGCAGCTGGTGTTGCAGCCGCCGCCCGGCGAACGCCTGAACCGGCTGGCCGGCCAGTACCTGGACATATTGCTGCCCGACGGCAAGCGGCGCGCCTTTTCCATCGCCAATGCGCCGGAAGGCGACACCGCGATCGAACTGCACATACGCCACGTCGCTGGCGGCGGCTTCACCGGCTATGTGTTCGATACCCTGCAAGTCGGCGCGGTGCTGCAGGTGGAGGGACCGCTGGGGACCTTCGTGCCGCGGGAGGATTCCGAGCGGCCCATGCTGTTCGTCGCCGGCGGCACCGGCTTCGCTCCGGTCAAGGCGCTGATCGAACACTTCCTGCACCTGGGCACGCGCCGTTCCATGCAGCTGTATTGGGGCGCCCGGCGCGCCGAGGATCTGTACCAGGCCGCTCTGCCGCAGGCCTGGCAGCGCCAGCTGGCGAACTTCCGCTACGTGCCGGTGGTCTCCGATCCCGAATTCAGCGACGGGTTGCGCTGCGCGCTCGTACATGAGGCAGTGATCGAGGATCACCCGGACCTGTCGGGCTTCGATGTCTACATGGGCGGTCCGCCGGCCATGGTCGATGCGGGCCGGCGCAGCTTCGTCGCGGCGGGCCTGGACGAGGACCGCCTGTACTACGACAGTTTCGACTACGCGCCAGACGTACTGGCGGAAATCTTGCGCAACCGTGCCGGGATCCATGGCTTATGAAGCGACTCGCCCTGCTCTGCCTGCTCCTGCTGCTGGCCGCACCCGCCTACGCCCTGCGCTGCGGCAGCCGCGTGGTCAACGACGGCGACCGCGACTTCGCCGTGCGCGAGCGCTGCGGCGCGCCGTTCTATGTCGAGCAGTTCTCCAGCATCGATGTGCGCGGCGCGGACGGTCCGTATGAAACCCAGGTGGAGGACCTCTACGACGCCTGGTACTACAACTTCGGCCCGCGCCGCCTGATGGTGCGCCTGGTTTTCCGCAACGGCGAGCTGCAGAACGAGGAAACCCTGGGCTACGGCGTCAACGCCATCGGCGACAGCTGCAATGTCGACGCCCTGCCCGCCGGCACCAGCGCCGGCGAGATCGTCGCCTACTGCGGCGAGCCGGCCACGCGACGTACCCAGCGCGAGGCGGTCGTACGCCGCGATGGCCGCGGCAACGAGCAGTACCGGCCGGTTAGGCGCGAGGAGTGGACCTACGACCTGGGCGCCAACCAGCTGCTGCGCATACTCACGCTGCACAACGGGCGGCTGCAGAGCGTGGACGTGGAAGGGCGCTGAGGCTCCGGCGCGAACATTCGCCGCACCGGCAGCGGCAATACTGTGATGATGATTGCCGCGCCGTTGCAGCGACCGCCCTTCCACGGCGGCCGCGCCGGGCGGCCGGCAAGCCCGGAAATCCAGCCATGACCGAAACGCCCGCACGCACCCTCCAGACCCATGCCGGCGCCTGCCACTGCGGCGCGGTCCGCTTCGAGATCCGCACGGATTTCCCCGAGCTGACCACCTGCGACTGCTCCATCTGCCGCAGGAAGAACGCGCTGATGGTAAAAGTGCACGAAAGCGATTTCCGCCTGCTCGCCGGCGCGGACTTCCTCAGCGAATACCAGTTCCACACCCGCACCGCCACGCATTATTTCTGCCGCGTCTGCGGCATCTATCCGTTCCACCGCAAACGGGTGACGCCCGATTATTTCGGCATCAACGTGTATTGCCTGCAGGACTTTTCGCCGCAGGGCATTCCGGTGCGGCAGACCGTCGGCGCGGACATGCCTTGAAGAAGTTCCGGGCGCGGATCCGCGGCGAGGCTGCCGCATCCGGCCGCTTGGCGCCGCAATCCCGCCGGAGACTTGCTGCGCAGACAGCGGGCAGCCCTGGATTCAAGCGCTGCACAGACCCGCTCGACATTCCGGCCCGCTCAGGGACTCCCGGCAACGCAGCGGGCGCGCAGGCCCGCCGGTTCAGCGCGACAGATCGGGCAGGCGCGGCACGCCGTGCTCGGAGCGTTCCTCGAAGGCCAGCGCCTTGGTATCCAGGCCCAGGCGCGGCGCCTGGTCGGGCAGCGGCTGGCTGGCTTCGGCGCGGGCCAGGCGCAGCGCGTTGCGGTAGCACTGCTCGGCATTGGCATGGTTGCCTTCGCCGGCGTAGCCGTCGGCCAGGGTTTCCCAGGTCGCGGCGTCCTCGCGCAGGGCCAGGGCGCGCTCCAGGTATTCGCGCGCCTTGCCCCAGAGGCTGCCGGCGACGCAGAGCCGGCCCAGGGCGGTGAGCAGGGCGGCGTTGTTCGGATGCTGCTTGAGCCAGCCCTCGGCCTGGCGCAGGCGGGCGCCGGTGTCGGCACCGGCCAGGCCGGCATAGGCCAGGGCCAGCTGGTCGGACCAGTCCTTGCGCTGGTAGGCCTCGATCTCGCTCATGCCCGGCAGGGGCTGGCCCAGTTCGGCCATGCGTGTGGCATAGGCGGCCAGGGCAACCGGCACGCGGCGCTGGGCGCGGGTCAGCGCCGCCCATTGCGCGTTCAGCCCGTCGGCGCTGCGCGCGGCGGCCAGGGCGGCGGCCAGCACGCGGGCTTCCAGCGCGGCAAACGTGGCCGGCGCCAGCGCCTGGCTGCGCGCCAGCGGCGCCAGCGCGCTCATGGCGGCCTCGGCTTCGCCGGTGGCCAGGGCGGCTTCGATGTATTCCACCCAGGCCGACGGCGCCAGGCTGGCGGTGCGGGCCTCGGCGGCGAGCAGGCGGTAGGCCTCGGCATGTTCGCCGCGCTCGCGCTTGAGCCGGGCGCGCAGGGCCAGGGCGGCGGCCGGGGCGGTCTCGGCGGCCTCGTCCAGGGCGGCGTCGGCGCGGGCGCTCTCGCCCAGGGCCAGGGCGGCGCGGGCGGTGGCCAGCATGGCCGGCGCGCGCAGTTCGCGGTATTGGGTGGCGCGGGCGAGTTCCTTTTCCGCGCGCAGGTAGCGGCCCTCGGTCAGGGCGACCAGGCCGTTGGCCAGGCGCTCGCGGCTCTTCTTGCGCGCGCGGCGGAACCACAGCCGCAGCGGCCAGCGCCCCAGGCGCCAGAGCACGCCGATCAGCGCCCACAGCAGCACCAGCGCGACGAAGGCGACCACGGCGGTGGTTTCGTAGCGCGTATCGCCCAGGCGCACCAGCACGTAGCCCGGATCGCTGGCCAGCCAGTGGTAGCCCACCGCGGCGGCCAGCATCAGGGCCACCAGCAACAGTCCCGCCAGCCAGTACCTCATGACTGCTCTGTCCCCACGGCCGGCCGCGGCGCCGACTGCAGGCCCTGGGCCGCACGCAGGTTGCGCAATTCTTTCAGCGTGGCGCCCAGCACCGGCTCGGCCGCCGGCGCCGGATTCTGCGCCTCGACCCGGGCCAGCGTGGCCAGCGCCGCGATCACGGCCGGATCGTCCGCGGCAAAGCCGTCCTGCAGCTGCTTGCGCGCCCGCGCCAGCGCGGCGCGCAGGGCGGCTTCATTGCGTTCCAGCAGGGCAAGCTCGGCCGCACGCAGTTCCAGACCGACGAAGCTGCGCAGCAGGGTCGGATCGTTGACCGCGCCGTCGGCGCCGCTGCGGCTGATGCGCACGAACTGGCCCAGGGCGCGCCACAGGCGCGAATCCGGATCGGCACGGTTGCCGGCCAGGGCCGCGGCCGGCGGCAGCTCGGCCACCTGGGCGCGCAGTGCGGCAAGCTCGGCCAGGGCCGCGCCGGCGGCAGGCTGGTTCAGCTGCTCCAGGCTGCGCAGTTCCACCGCCAGGGTTTCGCGCGCGGTGGCGTAGAGCGGATCCTGCAGCGCGGCCAGGGCCTCGTCGGCGATGCGGTAGGCGCGCGCGGCCGCGGCGGCGTCATGGAACAGCTCGTAGCGCTGCTGCGCCAGCAGCAGCACCATCTCGGCCTCGTTCAGCAGCAGTGCGTCGTGGCCGGACAGGCGCTTGTCGGCGAGGTTGGCGATGGCGTCCTCAAGCACGCGGGCGCGCTCGGAAACGCCCAGCACTTCCTCGCGCAGGGATTTGTTGATGGTTTCGGCATCGCCCAGGCGCTGGCGCAGCAGATCGCGTTCGCGCCGGTCGAGGTCTATGGCGCGGCGCAGGCCGTCGATATCGGTGCGGGCCAGGGCCAGTTCGGTGGCGATGCCGCTGCTGGCGCTGCCTTCGCGTGCGGCCTGCCACCAGGCCAGACCGCCTACGGCCAGTGCAGCGACGCCGACGACGAGGCCGGCGGCCGCCAGGGTCCGGCGCGGCGCCGGCGCGGGGGAACGGGACGGCGTCACGGCCTCGGGCGCGGGTGACGACGCCGGCTGAGCGGAATCGGGCGTATCCATGTCCATGTGCCAATCCTACCGAAGAACCGGGTCGAGGATCAGAACGACCAAGGTCGGCGCAGGGAAAGTTATGTGTCGGCGCTCACAGCCGGTGGCAGGCGAGCGCGGCTTCGGCGGCCTGGACCAGATCGGCCGACAGCGCGGATTTGGCCACATGTACACGAGTGAACCCGTGCTCGCGCGCGAGCGCGGCCAGGCGTTCGCTGCTGAGCACGAAGTCGGCCTCGCGCAGGGCCAGCACCAGCCCGGGCGGCAGCAGCGTGGCCAGATGGGCCAGGGCCTGGGCGCTGGAAATCAGCACGATCAGCGGCCGCGGCGCGGTTTCCAGGCGGGCGTAATGCAGCCGGTTCCAGCGCGGCGCGGCGCGCTGGTAGACCTCCACCGGCACTACCCGCGCGCCGCGCCGGCGCAGGCCGGCGGCGAGCAGATCGCGCCCGCCGGCCGCCGCGACCAGGCCCCAGCGCTGGCCGCGCACGCCGCGCAGGGCGGCTTCGGCCAGCAGGCCTTCGCTGTCCTGGCTGCCGCGCGGCACGATCACCTCGCGCGCACCGCGGGCGCGCAGCGCGCGGGCCGTGGCCGCGCCCACCGCGGCCAGGCGCAGGCGCGCCGGCAGACGCAGCGCCGGCAGTAATTTCCAGGCGAATTTCACCGCCGCCGGGCTGACGAAGACCAGGCCGTCGCCCTGCAGCGCCGTGCGCAGGGCCGCGCGCGCGGCGGCGGGATCGGGCGCGGAACGCAGGCTCAGGCCCGGCAAGGTCACGGTATCGGCGCCCAGCCGCTGCAGCCGCAGCAACAGGCCGGCGGCGGTACCGGCCGGCCGCGTCACGATCACGCCGGCGCCGGCCAGGGGCAGCGCCAGGCGCGCCGCCACACGCTGCGGAACGGTCTGGGTTGCAAGCTCAGTCTTGTTACGTTCACCGACCCGTGGCACCGTGCGCGCCCTGTCCGTCCTGCCCTTCGTAGTACCCATGACCTTAGCCCTGATCCATGCGCTGGAGCGCGAAATCCTCACCGACATCCCGCTGGCCCAGGCCATGCAGCTGCGCCTGACGGACTATCACGGCGACCGCCTTGCGCTGTGCGCGCCGCTGGCACCGAACATCAACGACAAAGGCTGCGCCTTCGGCGGCAGTTTGGCCAGTTTGCTGACGCTTTCCTGCTGGGCCCTGGTGGTGCTGCGCCTGCGCGCGGCCGGCGAGGATTGCGATGTCTACGTGCAGGATTCGCAGCTGCGCTACCTGGCCCCGGTCTGGGGCGGCATACGCGCCGAATCCCGCCTGGCCGAGGGCGAAAGCTGGGACGGCTTTTTCGACCTGCTCGCCGCCCGCGGCAAGAGCCGCGCCCGCCTGGTCGCCAGCGTCTGCGACGAATCCGGCAAGCCGGCGACGACGCTGGAAGCGCGTTTCGTCGCGCTGCGCCGCGAGGCCAAGTCCAGCGCTGCCTGAACCGCAGACCTGCGCCCCGGCTGATTCCCGGCCGGGCTTGCGGCACAATCGGCGCCGATTGCGCCTACGGAGCTTCCCCATGCGTCGCTGGCTGTGGCTGCCCCTGCTGCTGTTGGTCCTGTTCGCCGGCACCGCCGAAGCGCGCAGCCGTAAAGACAAGGCCATGGACCAGATCCTGCTCGACTACGGCGCCACGCTGCGCTGGGGCGGCTTCGAGCAGGCCATCTCCTTCATCGACCCCGAAGTGCGCGCGGCCAGGCCGATACCGACCATCGACATGAACCGCTACCGCCAGGTCCGGGTCAGCTACTACCGCCAGCAGTCGCCGGTGGAAGTCAGCAAGACCGAGATCCAGGTGCTGGCCGAAATCGGCATCATCAATGAGCACAGCCAGGCCGAGCGCGTGGTGTACGACCGCCAGACCTGGCGCTGGGACGAAAAGGCCAAGCGCTGGTGGCTGGTCAGCGGACTGCCTTCGATCACCGCCAAGAACTGAGGCCGCCGCGGCCCGGAAGCCGCCGCAGCCGGGACAGTTTGATGACCGTCCGGCCATTCCGGCCTATGCGCCGGCGCCGCCGTCGCGGATAATCCCCGATCCTCCGCGTATTTCCACCGCCCCATGTCCGAGTTCCTGCATCGCCTGCCCGAGTTCCTGGGCAACCATCCTTTCCTGGCCATGGCGTTCTTCGGCGTGCTGCTCGCGCTGATCGCGAACGAATCCACGCGCTGGTTCCGCGGCTACAAGGAACTGACCCCGGCCGAGCTGACCCGCCTGATCAACGGCGAGAACGCGCTGGTGGTCGACGTTTCCTCCGCCTCGGACTACGAGAAGGGCCACGTGCCCACGGCGCGCAACGTGGCCATGTCCCAGTTCGATCCGGAACACAAGGACCTGGCCAAGGTGAAGGACAAGCCCGTGGCCGTGATCTGCCGCAGCGGACAGACTTCCGCCGGCGCCGCCGCCCGCCTGGCCAAGGCGGGTTTCACCCGCGTCTACACCCTCGCCGGCGGCACGGCCGCGTGGCAGGCGGCGGATCTGCCGCTGCACAAGGGCAGGCGCTAGCGATTCCTCAAGGAGCGAGATGAAGAATGAATAGCTGCCACAGCCTTTCATCGTCCGTTTTCCGGCCCCGTTTTTCCCGCCGCGCCTGAGCCGCGGCCTGCGGTAGGTTTCTGAAGGACGGGCGCGAGCCCGTCATCCGGCAGGACGGCGCCAGCGAACGCGCGCGCCGTCGCGGGAACACGTCGCCATGGCGACCATTTCCCCGCGATCCAACGCCGGATCGCCCCGGCATGCCGTCTGCGACGGCGCGCCGGCCGCAGCCGCCATTCGGGAACGGCGCCGGGAAACGCCCGGCGGCGACGCAGCGCGTCGTCGCCCCCGTTTCTGACGCAGGTCCCACATGATTTTTCCGCATGTACGCGCCTACCTGGGCAGGCTTTGCGCCGCCTGGTCGCTGGGCGTGGCCGGCAGCATCGCCGGCCAGCTGTACCCCTTTGCCACCGCGCTCGCGATCAACGGCGTGCTGGAGAAGAACTATGCCGCGGTCGGCTGGCTGGTCGCCTGCCATGCCGCGGCCCTGGTGCTGGAAGTCAGCGCCAAGATGTACGACACGCGCGTGTTCACCCGGCTGTATGCGGCCATGGCCGGCGCCTTCGTGCTGCGCGCGCACGAGGCCGGGGTGGATCCGTCCATCATCGCCGCGCGCACCTCGCTGTCGCGGGAATACGTCACCTTCCTCGAACGCGACGTGCCGGCCCTG
This sequence comes from Tahibacter harae, assembly GCF_024437735.1. Lineage (GTDB taxonomy): Bacteria > Pseudomonadota > Gammaproteobacteria > Xanthomonadales > Rhodanobacteraceae > Tahibacter > Tahibacter harae. Next base: position 92,076 of record NZ_JANFQO010000012.1, read on the forward strand.
CTGTACGCGCTGATCGGCCTGAGCGTGTCGCTGAGCGCGCTGTTCTGGCTGGAGCCCGCGGTAGGCGCCGCCTGCCTGGTGCTGGTGCTGCCGCTGGCGCTGATCAACCAGTGGCTGGCGCGGCGTTCGCTGGTGCTCAACCGCGGCCTCAACGACCGGCTCGAACGCGAGGTCGCGATCCTGCGCGGCGGCCGTCCGGCGGCCGTGCGGCGGCATTTCCGCGCCCTCAGCGGCTGGCGCGTGCGCCTGTCGGATACCGAGGCCAGGGCCTTCGGCGCCATGGAGATCACCGTGATCGTGCTGTTCGTGGTTGCGCTGATGCGCCTGGCCGAAGCCGGCGCGGCCCGCGCCGGCGACGTGTACGCGATCTTCGCCTACGTCTGGCGCTACGTGATGGCGCTGGACCAGGTGCCGCAACTGGTGCAGCAGGTGGCCAAGCTGCGCGACCTCAACCAGCGCATGGCACACAAGGCCGAATAAGCCGGCGGCGGCACGGCCGCCGCCGCGCCGTCACGGCCTGGCCGCGTAGGCCGAGCACCAGCCCTTGCTACTGACGGTCTTGCCGGGAAACAGCTGGCAGCTGCCGCCGGCGCCTTCGGCCTTGAAGAAGTTGCAGCTGGCACAGGTCTGGTTGGCCGCGTGCCTGGGGAACTTGGCCGCGTCGACCTGTGCGGCGTCGGCCTTGTAGCCCAGAGCCTGGGCGGTGGGATCGGTTTCCGCGAGCGGCTCCTGGGCAGGCGCTCGGCCGGCCGCAAGCAGGCCGCCGCCGCCGAACAGGCCGAGGATCAGCAGCGCGCGGCGGCGCGCATCGGTCGCACCGTCGGTATGTCGGGTTTTCATCGCCATCTCTCCACCAAGGAATTGCGCTCAGCGCGGCGTGGCGGCCAGCCACTCGGCCAGGGCGCGGATAGCGGCATCGTCCAGGTTGTGGGCGACGCCGCGCATGATCTGGGCATTGCTGGTGTCGGCGATCCTGCCGTCGCGGTAGTGGCCCAGGCGCGCGATCAGATAGTCGCTGTGCTGCGCCGCCAGCGCCGGGTAGTAGTCGTAGCGCGGCGCCGTGCCGGCCAGCGGATGGCCGCCGGCGACGGCGCCGTGACAGCCCTGGCAGGGCGGAATGCCGCGCGCGCTGTCGCCTTCGCGGAACAGGCGCGCGCCTTCGCCGCTGCCCGCGGCCGTCGCCGGCGCTGCCGGCGTGCGCGGGCGCGAGGCGAAGTACGCGGCGATATTGCGCAGATCGGCGTCGCTGAGATCCTTGACCTGCGCCGTCATCGGCGAAGCCGGATCGGCCCGGCGCTGGAAGCCGGCGAGGCTCTGGTACAGATAGGCCGCACGCTGGCCGGCCAGCGCCGGGAACGCCGGCACCACCGAATTGCCTTCCGGGCCGTGGCAGGCCACGCAGACCGCCACCTTGGCCGCGCCCGCCGCCGCATCGCCTTCGATGCGGCCGGCCCGGCGCAGGTCCGGCGGGCCGGCCGTCGCCAGTGCCGCCGCACACAGCAGGCCCAGTGCAGTGATCCGTTTCATCCCGGCTCTCCCGTGATCGCCGCCGGCCTGCGGCCTGCGCAGGCCGGCGCGCACTCAGTCGACATCGAAGGATTGCAGCGTGACCGGCACCGGATTCACCGTGATGAGGCCGGACATGCTCTGCCCATGCACTTCGCACAGATATGGCACCGAGCCCTGGGTCGGGAACAGCACGGTCTGCTGCCAGGTGCCGCCGCCGCCGTCGCCCTCGGGGCCGTTGCCGCAGCCGCCGGGGCCGCAGCGGAAGCTGGTCACCGCACCGGGCGCGGACATGGCGTTGTGGAAACCGGCGACCTGGCGGAAGGTGACCGTGTCGCCGACCTTGATCGTCAGCGTCGACGGCGAGAAGTTGTTGCCGCCCTGGCCGATCACGACCTCGAAATTTTCCGCCGTGGCCGCGAACGGCAGCAGCAACAGCAGCGGGACGGCGTTGCGCAGGGTGTTCAGTCGGATCATTTCTCTCTCCTTGCGATGTTGTGGACGTGCTTCTCGTGCTGCCTGAGGCCGTTGCCGGCGAAACGCGCGCAGCCCCTGCGCCGCGCGCCTACAACCTGATGTCGAGCAGCAGTCCGATCAGGTTGGCGGTATAGCTCTGCGGTCCCGCGTCGGTGTACACGCGGTGGTCGATCACGCTGCCGGCTTGCAGTCCCTGGTAGTGCCAGTCCTGCAGGCGGCCGCGTTCGTAGTAGTCGAACAGGCGCAGCGAATGGCGCGGCGTCAGCGCCAGGCTGAAGCCGAGCGTAAGGCTGTCGACGCGGTAGCGCAGCGGCGAGAACGCGCCCTGCAGCGCAGCCGCGCCGTCTTCAAAATAGGCCAGCGCCAGCGGCGAGTTGAAGCGGAAGCTGGTGATGCCGCGCGAATCAATCAGGTTCCAGGCCGCGTCCAGCTTCACCCGGCCCAGGCGCTGCACCAGATTGGCGCCGGCGCTGCGGTTGCGCTGCTTGTCGTAGGCCCACCAGCGCGCGGTGTCGGGAAAGGTCTCGCCGCCGAGCCGGGGATCCGGGCCGAACACTTCCTCGTTCACATTGGCCATGACCAGGCGCGAACGGTCGTAGCCGAAATAGGCGCCGGCCTGCGTATCCGGCCCGGGCTGCCAGTCCCATTGCAGGCTGATGCCGCCGGTGTCATAGGCCTGGCGGCCGATCTGCGCGGCGTAGTTGTTGAAATCGCCGCGCAGATTTGCACTCAGCGTCATGTCCTCGCGCAGCGCGTAGCTGGCGATCAGGTCGACCTTGTGCTCGCGCCGGTCGCTGAGATCGTATTTGCGCATGGCCTCGACCACCGGCGCAGGCAGGCCGCCGAAGGGCGCGACGAAACCGGGCAGGCTGGAGGAATAGGCCGGCGCGTACAGGCGGTAGTCGTAGGCGTCGCCGCCGCGCTGCAGCCAGGTGTAGCTGGCGCGCAGGGTCAGCCGCTCCCAGGCGCGGTTGCTCCAGGCGATCTTGAGGCTGTCGTCGTCGATGCGGCGGCGTTCGCGGTTGCTGGGCTCGTCGCGGGTGAAGGTATACGTCGCGCCCAGGCTGTTGCGTTCGGACAGGCGCCAGTCGGCGCCGAGGTGGGCGGCGATTTCCTGCTGGTCCAGCGGGATGCTGCGCACGCGGGTCAGGATGGAGCGCGCCGCAAACGGGTTCCAGATGCCGGTCTGGCCGCCGAGGATGCTGCCCGGCGCGGCGTTCTCGGCGATGTAGCCGTAGTCGCCGGTCAGCGGGTTGTAGGCAAGGTAGGTGTTGCGATAGTCCTCGCGGTTGAAGCGCAGGCCGCCGCGCAGGTGCAGGCGCTGCAGCGGCTGCAGCGTGAAGCGGCTGTCCAGCAGCAGCGTGTCGATCTGCAGGTCCGCGCTGCGCCGCGACAGCGCGGCCGGCGTGTTCCAGTCGGCGCAGGCATACAGGAAACGGTTGGCCGGGCCGGGCTGGCCGCTGCCGTCCTGGTCGATGCCGAACAGGCCCTGGCAGTTCACCGGCGCGATCAGGTCGTCGTCCTGGCGCAGGCGTCCGGCCGCGGCGCTGAGCGAGAACTCGCCATCGAGCGGCAGGCGCCGGGTCAGGCTGGCGCGCAGGTTGTGATAGTCGTTGTCCGGCTCGGTGGCGAACTGGCCGCGCTCCACCGGCGGCGCGCTTGCGCCGGGCTGGGACGGCGCGATGCGGAAGGGATTGTCGAAATCGAAGCGGGTGTAACGGTCGCGGTAGAACGAGCCGTCATAGCCGAAATCCAGCCGCCAGGCGCTGCCGGCGTAGCGCAGGCCCAGGTTCATGTTGATGGTGCTGTCGGCGACCGGGCGCGGCGTCTCCAGCACGCCGGCATTCTGCGCAAAAACGAAATTGTAGAAAAACGCGCCGCCGAACGGCCGCGCGCCGCGGCGCCGGTCCTCGCTGAGGCGGGCATAGCCGCTCCACTGCGGCGTCAGGTACAGATCCAGGCCCAGGCCGGTCTTGCTGCGCACCACCTCCAGGCTGCGCCGCGGCGCGGCCGCGGCGGCCGCGGCCACTTCGGCGCTGCTGCTGCGCCCGGGTTGCAGGCCGCCGATCAGGCGCAGATCGTTGCCGCCGACGCCGCTCCAGATGCTGCGCGCATCGCCGGAGACCACGTTGGGCAGCTCGCGCAGGAAGGCTTCGACCTTATAGCTGCCGGCGCGGCCGAAAGCAGCCTGGAAGAACGCATCGTCATCGCTGATGCGGCTGGCGCGGATGTCGGCGTAGCTGCCGTCCTCTGGCCGGCGCAGGGCGATTTCCAGCAGGCCCAGGATCAGGCCGCTGTCCCATTTCACGTAGCGGTTCCAGTGGCCGTTGGCGTCGTCGCCGAAGGTGATGAGATAGCCCAGCTGCACGCGGCCGGCATATTCCCATTCGCCAATCGGCTGCATTTGCGGCGACTCGGCCGGGCAGACGTACAGATGGCCGCCGGGCGAACGCCGCAGATCCGGCCGCAGCCAGCTCATGCCGCGTGCATCGGTAGTTGCGCTGGCCGCGCCGGCGCTGGGATCGAGCTTGTTGCCGCGCCAGCTGTCCACGCCCACGCCGCTGTCGGCCTGCGCCGCGGGCAGGGCCAGCAGCAGCGCCAGAGTCAGCGGCGCGCGAACTGGTATGCATGTCCTGGGCATCGCGCTGGCCTCCCTATTCGTGGAACTTGGGCCCGGACGGCGCGTTCGAGCCGTGGATCTGGGCGTGGCAGGTGAGGCAGGCGCGGCCCATCAGGCGCTCGTCCGGATGCGCGCCACCGGCCAGCGAGGCCGGCGTCTGCAAGTCGTTGGGGTGGCCCAGCTGGCTGTGGCACTGCTGGCACAGGAACGGCACCGGCGCCGACAAAAGCGCGTGCTGGTTGGACCCGTGCGGCGTGTGACAGTTGAGGCAGCTGTCGCGCACCGGCGCGTGCTCGAACAGGAAGGGGCCGCGCTTCTCGGCGTGGCACTGGTAGCAGGTCTCGTTGACGGTCGCGGTCTTGAGCAGGGGCTGGGTCAGCGAGCCGTGCGGGTTGTGGCAGTCCACGCAGCTCATCTGGCCCTCGGCCAGGGGCATGTGCGAGCGGCGGTTGAACTGCTGGCGCACGTCGTTGTGGCACTGGGCGCAGGTGTCGTTGATCGAGCGGCGTGCGAGCAGGCCTTCGCCGGAGAACTTCGCCATCGGGTTGTGGCAGTCGCTGCAGGACAGCTCGTTGCGCTGGTGGATGGAACCGGCCCAGTGGTCGCGCGCGCCGCCGGCGTGGCAGCTGAGACAGGTCTTCACCTGCTGCGCGACCGGCGTGGCCGAGGTGCGCGTGAAACCGAGGATGAGTCCGGGCGCGGCCGGCTGCTGCGCATGCGCCGAGCCGGGGCCATGACAGGTTTCGCAGACCGGGATGCGCGCATCGGCCTTGGCCGCGGCAAACAGTCCCAGCGCGTGCAAGGTGTGCGTGAAGTGCTCGCTTTCCAGCTGGTGGCAGGAAACGCACATCTTCTCGCCCACCGGCGCGGCCGCGGGCGCCAGCGGATTGTCGGCGACGCGGGCAGTGGCGAAGCCGGGCGCGGCCAGAAAGCGCCGTCCGGCTTGCGCGGCATCGCCGCCGGACAGATCCGACGCCGGCAGCTCCCGCGCCAGTTCCTCGCGCGTCTGTGCGGCCAGAGCCGGCAGCGCGGCCAGGATCAGGAAAATCAGCGACAGCAACCCGCTCGCCCGCCTCGCGGCGGACGTGTGTGGTGCGCTGGGCATGGTCAATGCTCCGCTGGTGGCGTCCGGTTTTGGCAATGGCCGCGGTCGCGCCCGAGGGCGGCGACCGCGGCGCAGACATTGATGCTCGTGCCGGCCGCAGCCTGGCTGCGGCTGAGCAAGGTATACAGTTCCGCGGAATCGCGTTTTGGTTCCAGCGCCAGCAACAGCGCCAGCGCCGCGCTGACCTGGGCCGTGGCCAGCGAACTGCCCGAGGCGTAGTCGAAGCGGCCGCCCGGTTCCAGGGTCAGGATGTCGCGGCCGGGCGCGCGCAGCACCGGCGCATCCGGCGCCGGATCTTCGCTGGACGCCACCGCGATCACGCCGGGCACGCCCAGCGGAAAACCGCCGAGATCGCGGCTGGGCGGCACCGCGCCGACAACGACGGTGCCGCGCGCGATGGCGTGGCTGAGCAGTTCCTGCAGCAGCGGATCGGCCGGCCCGCCCAGGCTCAGATTGATGATGCGCGCATCCGAAGACAGCGCCGCGGTCAGGGCCAGGGCCAGCGTGAAGGAATTGCAGCGCGCGCCGGCCGCGGCGCCGGGCAGCGACCAGCAGGCGCGATAGGCCAGCAGCTGCGCCGCCGGCGCGATGCCGACGATGCCGAGATTGTTGTTCGCCACCGCCGAGATCACGCCGGCCACCTCGGTGCCGTGACGCTCGGCCGGCATGGCCGCGCCGCCGACGAAATCGCGCTGCTCCAGGATGCGGCCGGCGAGTTCGGGATGGTCCGCATCCAGGCCGGTGTCGATCAGGGCGATGCGCACGCCGTCGCCGCGGCTGGAGCGCTGCGCCCCCGCAGCGGCGATGGCGGAGAAATTGTGCTGCAGCTGCAAATAAGGATCGTTGTATACCTTTTCGTCAGGCGCAGCCGGCGCGCTGAAGGTCTCGAACTCCTGCAGCGGCTGGGCGATGCGCACGCGCCTGTCCTGCTGCAGGCGCTGCAGCAGCTGGTCGCGGTCGGTATCCGCGGGGACGGCATAGACCATGCAGCGCAGGCGCAGCGGTTCGATCACCCAGGCCGACAGTTCGCGCAGGCCGTAGTCGCCGGACAGGCGCTGCGCCAGCGCCACGGCGCGCTCGCCGCCGGCATAGTCGGGCAGGCCGCCGTAGCCGCGCGGCGTGGCGCCGGCGCCCAGCTGTGGATCGGGCTTGTTGGCCACGGCCACGACGATCATGCGCGCGGCGTCCTGGCCCGCGGACCAGTCCGGTGCCGGCGGCGCAGGCGCGGCCGCGACGCTGGCGGCCCAGCCCAGCAACAGGCACAGGCCGGCATGCCGCAGGCGGCTCAGCGCGGCGGAAAGACAGCGCTCAGGGCGCACGGCCGGCATCGCCCACGGGTTCGGCCAGCAGCACGCCAGGCTGGGCACGCAGGCGCAGCAGGGCCGCATTGATGAATTCGGCATTGGCGGTCTGCGCCGCATCGACGCTCGCCAGGCCGAAGATGCTGTTGTCGGTATTGGCCTCGACGATGTGCAGGCCGGTCTCGCCCAGCAGCTGGCGCAGGGTGGCCAGAGTCATGTCCGGCGCGGCGACCAGACGGATCGCGGCCGCGGCGCGGCCGGGGGCGGTGCTGCTCAGGGTGCGGTAGCCGGCCTCGGCCGGCGCGGCGCTGCCGTTGCCGGAGCGGTGCAGCAGCGCGGCGCCGAGCAAGCCCAGCCCTACGGCCTGTACCACGACGGCGGCGGCCAGCCAGGCGTTGGCGCGGTGGCGGCGGCGCGGCACCGTCTCGACCGGCGCCAGTTCGCCCTGCAATTCCAGGCGTGCGAACAGCTGCGCCAGCGCCGGCTGCGGATCGGACGTGACCGCGGGCCGGGCCAGCATCGCGGCGTGGAACTGCTGCTGCAGCGCGAATTCCTCGCGGCAGTCGGCGCAGGTGCGCAGATGCGCTTCCACGCGCTCGCGCTGCGCCGCGGTGGCCGTGCCGTTGACCACCCAGGGAATCAGCTCCCAGGTCTGGCAATGGGCGTTGGGTTCCTGGTTCATGGCTTCAATTCCGTACCGAAGATGAGTTCGCGGCCGGCGCGGGCTCGCCGCCCAGGCCCGGCAGCGAATTGCGCAGGCGCAGGCGGGCATGGAACATGCGCGCCTTCACCGTACCGCTGGCGCAGTTCATGATCGCGGCGATCTCCTCGCAGGACTGCCCCAGGTAGTAGGCCAGCTCCAGGGTCATGCGCTGCTCCGGCGAGAGCAGGTCCAGGCCGCGGCGCACCCAGTCGCTGAGTTCGCGCTGCTCGCTCTCGCCGCTTTCCTGTCCGGCCAGTTCGGCCAGGCCAGCCTCGTCCTGCTGTTCGGCCGCCGGCGGGTTCTGCCGCAGCGCCTTGAGCATGCAGCGGTAGGCGATGCCGACGATCCAGGTGGCGACCTTGGACTCGCCGCGGAACTCCGCCGCCTTGCGCCATACCACCCAGAAGGTGTCGTTGATGATCTCGTCGACGAGGTCGCGCCGCGCCGTATGCCGTCCGATGAAACGGGCCAGCAGCGGATGCTGGCGCAGGTACAGCCGCTCGAAGGCGATGCGGTCGCCGCCCGCCACCGCCGTCAGCAGGCGGCGCTCGGCGGTGTCGGCGTCGGGTTCGCCGCCGTTGCGCGTCTCCAGCTCGTCGGTGATAGATTTCATCGGCTCCACATGGGTCACCTGTTGGACCGTGAGTGCCGCGCCGGCGGCGAAAGGTTGCGTCCCGCAGGAACCCCGGTGCCGCGCTGGCGTGAAGGCTGCCGCAAACCCCTGTTCCCCGTCAGTGTAAGGTCGCGTGAGAACCGAGAACCCAGGCAGATTCTGCGGCATGGCCTCACCCCGCTTCGACAGACTGCCGCACGCGGCCGCCGGCCTGCTGCTGGCCGCGGCCCTGCCCGCCGCGGCGCAGGACTGGGGCGGCGCGCTGGGTTTCGGCAGCGACAATGTGTACCGCGGCGTCAGCCAGACCTCCGGCCGGCCTTCCTGGCTGGCCGACGTGCACTACCGCTTCGACGAGAACTGGACCGCCGGCCTGGGCGCCAGCGCCGAGCGGCCGCAGTACCAGTCTTCCGGCGCCCAGTTCACCCTGTACCTGGACCGGCTCTGGCAGCTGGACGAGGACTGGTCGGCCAAGCTGGGCGTGATGCATTACGAGTCGCCGTGGAACGTCTGGCGCGACGAACTCAACTACAACGAACTCAACGCCGCCATAGGCTGGCGCGGCCGCTGGCGCCTGAGCCTGGCGCTGTCGCCGGACACGCCCGGCATCTTCAGCGCGAGCGGCGCCAAGGTGGGCTTCGTCGCCTCCGCCGAACTCAGCTACCAGCAGCCCGTCGCCGGCCGCCTGGCGGCAAACTTCGGCCTGGGCTATGCCAACCTCAAGCAGGTCGCCGACCTGGTCTACGGCTACGGCAGCGCCGGCCTGAGCTACGGCGCAGGCGATGTATACATTTATTCATCCGTACTCTGGTCCACGCCGGGCGCGCTGCGCTACAACACCGGCGCGCAGGACCGCACGCGCTGGGTCACCACGCTGGTCTGGAGCTTCTGAGGCGGCGCGCAGCGCAGCGGCCGACGCGCGATCCGCGCCTGGCGACAACCATTCTCCGCGCCGGCGGTACTCAGTTCGCACAACGCCTGTGCAGCGGCGTTGCAACCGAGTTTCGCCCGGCGGTGCTGCCGCGGGCGTTCCCCTGCTACGGAGGCATCATGAATCTGCGACTCGTACGCTGGCTGGCCGGCGCCGGCCTGCTCTGGCTGGCCGGCCAGGCCGGCGCGGCCAACCATACCGTCGAAGTCGGCGGCGTCATCGGCTTCAGCTACAGCCCGGCGACGCTGACCATCAAGCGCGGCGACACGGTGACATTCATCAATCGCGGCGGTGTGCACAATGTCGTCGCCGACGACAATTCCTTCCGCTGTTCCACCACCTGCGCCGGCCCGGGCAATCCCAACGGCGGCAACGCGGTCTCCGGCAACTGGTCGCAGACCGTCGCCTTCAACGAGACCGGCACCAAGGGCTATTACTGCAGCGCCCACGGCGGTCCCGGCGGCGTGGGCATGTCCGGCCGCATCATCGTCGAGGACGACGGCACGCCGCCGTTCGCCGTCGGCCCCTCGCTCAGCGGCAACTGGTTCAATCCGGCCGAGAACGGCCATGGCTTCCAGTTCGAGGTGGTCAATGCCACCACCGCCATCGTCATCTGGTTCACCTTCGACAATGCCGGCAACCAGGCCTGGATCTTCGGCAGCGGCACCATCGACGGCAACCGCCTGGTGATGCAGGCCGTCAAGAGCACGGGCGGCCGCTTCCCGCCGAACTTCAACCCAGCCAACATCACCAACCCGCCCTGGGGCACGCTGACCTTCACCTTCACCGGCTGCAATGCCGGCAAGGTGGACTGGACCTCGGTGGATCCGAACTTCACCGCCAGCGGAACCCTGCCGCTGGAGCGCGTGACCTCGATCGCCGGCGTGAACTGCCCGCAGTAAACCGGCCGCGTTCCCGGCCCCGCGGCTACCGTTGCAGCCGCGGGGCTTCTTTTTTGGCCGCCGTGATGGTTTTCACTGCCAGATTGCGCTTCAACCGTGGGGTATTTCCGGCTGGCTCGGCACATTGTTGCGTCTTTGCGAACAGCCTGAAGGCCACTATCTGTCCGGTCGCAGAAGGGTGCTAACCTTTGTGCGCGCCGGCCGGGGTAGGGGCCTGCGCCCAGGGGATCAAATAGCCACGTTGCAACGGGGGTAGTCATGCTGGCCCGTCTTTTCGCGTTTCTCGCGCTCGCGCTTTTCGCCCTGTCCGCACGGGCAGGGTTCAATCCGGACCAGATCGGCACCATCGATTCGGCACCCGGCGCCACTTTGCTGTTCCCGCATTTCGAGGTGGACACCTCCTCGGCCAACGGCACCAACACCGTGCTGACCATCCAGAACGCCAGCGCCACGGCGATCCTGCTCAACGTGGTGCTGTGGACGGACTACGGCCTGCCCACCGACAAGTTCCTGATCTATCTGACCGGCTACGACCAGGAGACGGTGGACCTGGGCCAGGTGTTCCGCCGCATCCTGCCGCGTACCGGCTCGGCCGGCCAGGATCCCACCGACACGATCAGCCCGCACGGGCCGATCTCCCAGGACATCAACTTCGCCAGCTGCAACGGCCTGCTGCCCGACGTCCAGAACGGCAGCGCGCTGAGCCGTGACATCGTCGGCGCCCACAGCGGCCAGCCCTCGGCCGACTACTTCGGCGGCCTGTGCGGCTCGCGCAATCTCGGCGACGGCATTGCCCGCGGCTACGTGACCGTGGACACGGTCAACAACTGCACCCGGCGCTTCCCCGGCGAGGCCGGCTATTTCATCAACGGCGGCGGCGGCGACGCGACCAACCAGAACACCATGACCGGTGACTACGTCATCATCAACCCGGTGACGCGCCGCGTGATCGCCGACAGCGCCGTGCACATCCAGGCCAGCCCCACCAATCCGCTCACCAGCGGCGGCGTCAACAAGCAGACCTTCTACGGCCGCCTGATCGGCTATACCGGCGCCGACAACCGCGAGCCCCTGCCCACCGCCTGGGCCGGCCGCGCCGCCGCCGGCCGCACCGATGTCGACTACTGGCGCGACCCGGGCACGGTCACCGCGCCGTTCACCTGCGGCACCGCCCCCGCCGGCCTGCCCAGCAGCCAGCGCCAGGTCGCCCTGTTCAACGATCAGGGTGCCGCGGCCGGTGCCCCCGGCGGCGACCTGTTCCCGTTCCTCGCCGGCAGCACCAGCGGTGCCACGCTCGGCATCAACGCGCCGCTGGGCTGGCTGTTCGCCAATCTCAACCTCGCGGCACCGTCCGGCCCGCTGGGTTCGGTGCGCCAGTCCTGGCTCAGTCTGCGTCAGATCCCGTCCGGCCTGCCGGCCGGCACCGGCGCGACCTATGTAGTCCCGGGCATACAGCTCGGCAACGCCGCCTACGGCGACGACCCGACCGTTCCCTGAGCCAGGAGCCTAGCCATGAAAAAGACTGCTTCCCTGCTCAGCCTCGGCGCCGCCCTGCTGCTGGGCGCCTTCGCCGGCCCCAGCCAGGCCATCATCAACGCCCACGACAACGTGCCGGCGGCGACCCTGCTGCTGCCGTATTTCGAGATCGATACGGCCAGCCCGGCCGCCCACAGCGTCATCACCATCGGCAACCGCAGCGCCAGCGAGCAGCTGGCCCACGTCACCCTGTGGAGTGACCGCGGTGTGCCGACCTATACCTTCGACGTGCGCCTGGACGGCTACGGGGTGAAGGAAATCAGCCTGTCGGACTTGTTCCGCAACGGCACCCTGCCCAATTCCAGCGCCGGCGGCTTCGCCACCTGCGCCGGCCAGCTGCCGGCCGCGGCACTGGATGCCACCACCCTGACCGCGCTGCGCAACGCCCATACCGGCCAGGCTTCCAGCCTGCCCCTGGTCGGCGGCCAGTGCGCCAGCAGCTCGCACGGCGACAGCCGCGCGCGCGGCTATGCCACCGTCGACGTGGTCAATGCCTGTACCTCGCTGGTGCCCGGCGACAGCGGCTATTTCGTGCTCGGCGGCAGCGGCATCGCACGCAACGACAACGTGCTCTGGGGCGAACAGTCCACCTACAACACCGCCTTCGGCCGCGCCCAGGGCGATGCGCTGGTGCATATCGAAGCCAGTTCCTCGGATACCGACACCGACGGCGCCGGCGACTACACCTTCTACGCCCGCCGCGTCGGCAATACTGGCGCCGACAACCGTGAATCCCTGCCGACCAACTGGCACGGCCGCTTCTCCCTGCAGGACGTGCTGTTCGACACCACCGTGCAGGTCTGGCGCGATCCGGGCACGGTGACGCCGTTCGCCTGCGCCACGCCGCCGGCTAGCCTGCCGACCAACACCATCTTCGCCTTTGATCACCAGGAAGAAGCCACCGGCATGAGCACCGTCGCCAGCTTCCCGCTGGCCACGCAGTCGGTGCGCCTGAGCGACAGCAGCCAGGCGCTGGTGCCGGTCTCGCTGGGCTTCATCTGGTATGACCTGCAGGTCGCCGGCGCCCCCAACCAGTCCTTCGTCAGCAACACCTTCACCGCACTCAGCGGCGATACCGCCCAGTTGCCCGCGTTCGCGCAGCCGCGCACTCAGGCCTTCTCGCCGCCGCTCTCGTTCCCGGCGTGCAGCGACGGCGTCGACAACGATGGCGACGGCCTGATCGACTTCCCGGCCGATCCGGGCTGCTACGCCGCCAACGGCCCCGGCACGACCGAGAATCCGCAGTGCAACGACGGCGCCGACAACGACGGTGACGGCCTGATCGACTTCCCCAACGATCCGCAGTGCCCGCGCGCCTACAGCCCGATCGAAGACACCGTGTTCGCCTGCTCCGACGGCATCGACAACGACGGCGACGGCCGCATCGACGTCGGCAGCGACCCGCAGTGCAACAACCCGACCGACAATACCGAGAACTTCGGCCAGTGCGACGACGGCATCGACAATGACGGCGACGGCCTGATCGACTATCCGGCCGATCCGGGCTGCACCTCGGCTTCCGACTCCAGCGAAACCGCGCCGCAGTGCAGCGACGGCGTCGACAACGACGGCGACGGCCTGATCGACTTCCCGGCCGACACCAGCTGTCCGAATGCCAACGCCAACACCGAAGTCACCCTGTGCAGCGACGGCATCGACAATGACGGCGACGGCCTGATCGACTTCCCGGCCGACACCAGCTGCCCCGCCGCCAGCGCCAACAGCGAAACCACCCAGTGCAGCGACGGCACGGACAACGACGGCGACGGCCTGATCGACCTGGCCGACCCGGTCTGCGGCGGCGTGGCCAGCAACAATGCCGAGCAGACCCAGTGCAGCGACGGCTTCGACAATGACGGCGACGGCCTGATCGACTACCCGGCAGACATCGGCTGCACCTCGCTGCAGGACACCAGCGAAGTGAACGCGCCGCAGTGCAGCGACGGCATCGACAACAACGGCGACGGCCTGATCGACTTCCCCAACGATCAGACCTGCACCTCGGCCGGCGACAACCACGAGGCGCCGGACTGTTCCGACGGTGAAGACAACGACCTGGACGGCCTGATCGACTTCCCGAACGACCCGGGCTGCGCCAGCGCGAACGATCTGAACGAGCTGTCCAACGCACTGACCCGCGCCTGCTCCGACGGTATCGACAACGATGGCGACGGCGCCATCGACTTCCCGGCCGACACGGGCTGCAGCAGCAAGTGGGACGACGTCGAGTACTCGCCGACCGGCACCGGCGTGGCCATCGTCATCAATCCGCCCACGCTGCCGGCCGGCATTGCCGGCCAGGCCTACAGCGTCTCGCTGACGGCCACGGGCGGCCTGGCGCCGTACACCTTCAGCCTCAACGGTGGCACGCTGCCGCCGGGCCTGACCCTGGCGGCGGACGGCACCATCAGCGGCGTACCGACCGCGGTCGGCCTGTACAACTTCAGCGTCACGGCGACCGACCAGAATGCCTTCACCGGCACGCGCAACTACGCCATCGCGATCAATACCGCGTTCACCTCGGTATCGGTGCCGACGCTGTCGCTGTGGAGCCTGGTCACCCTGCTCGGCCTGCTCAGCCTGGCCGGCTGGACGGCGCTGCGGCGCTTCTGATCCGGTACCTGCGCTGTACTCCCAAGGCCCCGGCAACCCCGGGGCCTTTTTCTTGGCCGCGCCGCCGCCGGCACGGTTACTATCCCGGCTTCGCCGCCAGGCGCTTACGCATGAGTGATGCTGTGCACGCAGGCCGCTTCCGTCCTCACCTGAACCACGGCGCCGCGGCGCTGCTGGCCACGCTCCTGCTCGGCGCCGCCGGCTGCGCGCAGAAGCTGCCGCGCGCGGTGGCCGAGCGCCAGCGCGACGCCCAGGCGGCCTGTGCGCCGGTCAAGCTGGCCGCCTCGGGCCGATTCGCCGCCGACGTGCTGGAAACCGGCCTGCCCAACACCGGCCAGTGGCGCAACGGCTTCGATCTGGCCGACCTGGACGGCGACGGCAGGCTGGACCTGCTGCACGGCCCGCCGCGCAAGGGCCGCGGCCAGCCGCTGATCTTCCGCGGCGACGGCAGTGGACATTTCAGCCTGTGGGAAAAAGCACATTTTCCCGCCCTGCCCTACGACTACGGCGACATCAAGGCGGCCGACCTCAACGGCGACGGCCGCCCCGACATCGCCCTCGCGGCCCATCTGCGCGGCGTGACCGTGCTGATCAACGAAGGCCAGGGCAATTTCGCCCCCTGGAACGAAGGCCTGGCGCTGCAGACACCGGCCGATCAGGTCGGCGCCCCCGCCTTCACTTCGCGCGCCATCGCCGTGGCCGACTGGAACCGCGACGGCAAGCCCGACCTGCTCGCCATCAACGAAGGCCCCAGCCTGCGCGGCGGCCTGGGCGAGACCCAGGCGCTGGCGCTGTGGTTCAACCGCGACGGACTGTGGGACCGCGCCATACCCGAGCGCCCGCTGACCAGCTTCGGCGACAGCATCGCGGCCGGCGACATCGACGGCGACGGCGATATCGACGCGGTGCTCGGCCTGCAGATCAGCGGCGCGCGCCTGGCGCTGCAACTGGGCGACGGCAATCTGTTCCAGTCCGCCGAACTGCGCTCGCTGCCGCTGGACGCGACCATTTCCGCCGTGGCGCTGCACGATTTCGACCGCGACGGCCGCCAGGAAGTGATCGACGGCACGCGCGCCCTGAGCGGCGGCCAGTTCTGTACCTTGCTGCAAGTGGTACACGGCGCCGGCAGCGGCCGCGAGAAGGCGCTGGCGCTGTGGAGCGCGGTATCGCGCGATCCGGTGGTCGCCCTGGCTACCGGCGATATCGACGGCGACGGTCAGGACGACCTCGTCGCCGTGCGCAGCGGCGGCGAGATCCTGAGCTTCGCCGGGACCCGCCGCGGCTTCAGCCGCGACCTGACCATCGCACCGCCGGCGGAAATGGCCGAATGCAACGCCTTCGGCGCCGCGCTGGCCGATATCGACGGCGACGGCAAACTGGAACTCATCGTCAGCTACGCCGGCGACGACAAAGGCACCGGCGGCCCGCAGTGCGCCGGCGGCGGCGGCTTCCGCGCCTGGCGCCTGCACGCGGCCGCGGGAACGCGCTGATGGCGGCAGCCGGCGCCACGGCGGCGCGCGGCATCGCCGGCTGCCTGGTCGCGGCCCTTGTCGGCACGGCCTGGCTGATCGATCCCTACGCCCAGGCCGGCTTTGACGCACCCAAGCGCCTGGCCGCGCTGCTGGCGGCCGGCGCGGGCGCGGCCCTGCTGCTGTGGCAGCTGAATACGCACGCGCTGCGGCGCGACCTGGCCCGGCCTGACGGCGCCGCGGCCACGCGCGGACTGGCCCGCGCCAGCCTGGTTGCCGCGGCGCTGGCCCTGGCCGGCCTGCTGCTCTCCGCCCTGTTCGCCGACCAGCCCGCCGGCGCCTGGCACAGCCTGCGCGTGCAGTTGCTGTACCTGCTGCTGCTGCCGCTGGGCGCGGCGCGGGCGCTGCACGGCGCGGCCGCGCGCCGGGTGTTCCTGGCCGCCGTGGTCGCCAGCGCGGTTAACGCCCTGCTTTCGCTGCTGCAGGGCGCCGGCGTGGCCCTGCCGCTGGCCATGAGCCAGCTCGGCGGGCGCTATCCCACCGGCGCCCTGCTCGGCAACGAAGCCTATGTCGCCCTGGCCTGCGCCCTGCTCGGCGCGGCCGGCGTCGCCCTGGGCCTGGCCGCGGCGGCGCCGCGCACGCGCTGGCTGGGCTGGGGACTGTGCGGCCTGGCTGTCGCCGTGATCACCTTCAATCGGCAGACCACCGCGGCCGCGGCGCTGCTCACCGCCGGCGCGACACTGCTCGCCCTGCGCTGGCACGGCACGCGCCGGCTGCTGCCGGCGGCGGCGCTGCTGGCCCTGCTGCTGCCGCTCAGCGCGGCGCTGCCCGCGCTGCGTGCGCAAACCTGGGCGCGCCTGCCGTACACCGTCGAGCAATACCAGCAGCTGACCACCTACCGCCTGGGCGCCTGGGCCGCCGCGCTGGAAATGCTGCGCAGCCGGCCCTGGACCGGCCATGGCCCGGGCAGCTATGCCGAGCAGTCGCAGACACAGCGCTTCGCCGCCGAGATCGCCCTGCGCCAGCGCCTGGCGCCGGCCCCGCCGGGCACGTATTTCAGCCAGGCACACCAGGACTACCTGCAACTGGCGGCCGAAGCCGGCCTGCCCGTACTGCTGGCCGTGCTTGCCGCACTGAGCTGCCTGCTCGGCGGTCTGCTGCGCCTGGCGCGGCGCGCGGCGGCGCTGGAGGCGCGCATCCTGCTCGGCGTGCTGGTTGCCGGCATGGTCGCCGCGCTGGCCTGGTTTCCCTTGCAGATCCCGTTCGTCGCCGTCGTGCTGCTGCTGGCCTGCGGCCGCGCCTGGCGGCTGCTGCTGGACGATGCGGAGGCGGGCGCGTGAGCCGGCTGTGGCGCTTGCTCGCCATCGCCGCGCTGGCTGCGGCCGTGTGGCCGGAACTGCCGCGCTACGCAGCCGAATGGCGCCTGCGCGCGGCGAACCAGCAGCTGGAACGCGCACTGGACGGCGTGCAGCAGGCCGCCCGCCAGGGCCAGGCCGGCGATGTGGCGCAGATCCGCCAGGACGCCGCCCAGGGCCTGCGGCTGGCCGGGCAGGCGGCGGCCGCCCTGCCCGGCGATGCCCGCGTCACTCTGGCCCGCGCCGTGGGCTTGTTGCTGAGCGGCCGCGGCGGCGAGGCCGCGTCCCTGCTCGACGCCGCCGTCGCCGCGAGCGAGCGGCCGGAATTCACCCTCAACCTCGGCCGCGCGCGCACCACCCAGGGCGACAGCGCCGGCGCCGATGCGGCCTATCTGCGCACGGCCTGGGCCAGCGCGCAGGCGACGGCGACGCTGCCGCGGGCGCTGCGCGAAACGCTGCAGCGCCAGGTCGCGGAACTGGAAGCCCGGCTGCGCGCGGGAAACCTCCCGGCGCCGCCGCCGCTGCGGCCGGCGCCGGCGTCAAATCCGACGCAGCTGCCTGCTCCTGTGCCGTAGCGGCATCGCGCCACCGCTGCCGCGACGGCGGCGCCCCGCGAAGCCGCCGCCGACAATTCCGCACAGCGGATCAGGCACGCGCACTCAGACCGCTGCCGCCTCCTGCCATACCGCTTCCAGCTCCTGCGCCGAACGCGCCCAGGAATACTCGGCCTGCACCAGCGCGCGGGCGCGCAGCGCCAGCGCCTGGCCCAGCTCCGGCTGCGCCAGCAGGCGCAGCAGCGCCGCGCTCATGGCCGCGGCATCGTCGGCCACCAGCAGGTGTTCGCCGTCCACCGCGCCCATGGCCTCGGCCGATTGCGCGCTGCTGACCACCGGCGTGCCCAGGGCCATGGCTTCGAGCAATTTGAACTGTTGGCCGGAACCGGCGCGCAGCGGCGCAATCGCCGCCGCCGCGCGGGCCAGATACGGCTGCACCTTGTCCACCGGGCCGACCAGCTCGATATTCGGCTGCGCCGCGGCCAGCCGCCGCAGCGCCTGCGCCGGCCGCGCGCCGACCAGGCGCAGGCGCAGCTGCGGGCGCTCGCGCCGCAGCCGCGGCAGCACCTCGGCGGCGAACCAGCAGGCTGCGTCCACATTGGGAAAATAGCCAAGATTGCCGACGAACACGATTTCCTCCGCCCGCGCCTGGCCGCGATGGAACGGGAATTCATCCAGGTCCACGCCGTTGCGCACCAGCCGCGGCGCACGCGCATCGCTGCGGATGGCGGCGCGGTCGGCCGCCGCGCAGACCGTGGTGACGTAACGCTCGCTGACGGCCAGCTCCACGGCCCGCAGCCGCGGCGCTTCCAGCGCCGCCAGCCAGCCCGCCGGGCCGCGGTCGTAGCGCGCGCGCCGGGCCATGTTCAGCGACAGCGCATCGACGAAATCCAGCACCCGCGGCAATGGCGCGAATTCATCCAGCACCGGCGCCAGCCGCGCCAGCTGCACATGGACCAGCTCGAAGCCGCGGCCGCGCAGCGCCGCCAGATCGAGTTCCCTGCCCGCGTCTGCATGCAGGGCCACCTGCAGCGGCTGTATGCCGCGCAGCGCCGCCAGCACGCGCACGGCGGCGCGCAGGCGCGAGCGCGGCAGCACGATGACATCCTCGCAATACGGCTGCAGCGCGGCGCGCTCGGCCGCGCCGGCGCTGCTGAAACTCAGCGAGGTGATGCGATGCCGCTGCGACAGCGCGCGGATATGCGCGAAGGCGCGGCACTGATCGCCGCGCGCGCTCCGCGCCGGCAGGCGTTGGGTGATGAACAGGACGCGCATGGCGCACCGATTCTGCGGCGCGGCCGGGCGGCTTGTCGACGCGCGACGCGGCGCAAGGCAGCCGGCCGGCGCGCAGGTTCTCTACACTCGCCCGCATGAAAATCCTCGTGGTTGCCACCAAGCCGCCCTGGCCCGCCTGCGACGGTGGCCGGCTGGTGCTGTGGCACACCCTGCGCGGCCTGGCCCGGGCCGGGCATGAGATCCGCCTGATCGCGCCGGTGCCGGCCGGCGGCGCGGCCGGTCGCGATGGCGATGGCGATGGCGATGGCGAAAGTCTTGCGGCTGGTGCTGGCATCGGCGACGGTGCTGCCGGGGTCGATGTAGGCACGAGTACCCAGGCAAGTCCTGAAACCCCACCGCTCGCCATGCTGCGCACGCTCTGCGATCCGCAGCTGATCCCTGTTGCGGCGCGCAGCTGGCCGGCCGCCGCCGCGGCCGCCCTGCGCGCCGGCCGCGCGCTCAGCGTCGCGCGCCATCATCATGCCGTGCTGGAACGGGCAGTTGCCGATTGCATAGAAGACTGGCGCCCCGACCTGGTCCACGCCGAACAGCTGCAGGCCCTGGCCAATGCGGCGCCGGCGCTGGACGCCGGGTTGCCGCTGGTGCTGCGCATGCAGAATGTGGAATCTTCACTTTGGCAACAAGTTGCCGACGCACGCACCGCCGCCTGGCCGCTGCGCCTGGAAGCGCGCCGCCTGCGCCGCGACGAAATCCGTGCACTGCGCACCGCGACGCGCACGCTCGCGCTGACCGCGCGCGACGCCGCCGCCCTCGGCGCCGCGGCCGCGCCGCACTGTGCGCACGCGGTGGCGCCGGCGTTTCCGGTAAAACTGCCGGCCGGCACGGCACCACAGGCCGGGCCGCTGGTCTGCGTCGCCGGCAGCGGCGGCTGGTGGCCGAACCGGCAGGCGCTGGACTGGCTGCTGGCCGGCGTGGCGCCGCGTCTGGCCGCCGCCGGACTGCCGCTGCACGTCTTCGGCGGCGATCCGCGGCCCCTGCCCGGCGTGCGCTGGCATGCGGCGCCAGCCGATGCAGTGGATGCCTTTCCCGCCGGCGCCATCGCTGCCGTCCCGCTGCTGATCGGCTCCGGCCTGCGCATGCGCCTGCTCGAAGCCTGGGCCCGCGGCCTGCCGGCCGTGGCCAGCCGCGTCGCCGCCGCCGGCCTGGATGTGGTTCACGGCCGTGAGCTGCTGATCGCCGACACAGCGGCCGATTTCGCCGCGGCCCTGCTGCGGCTGGCCGCAGAACCGCAACTCGCCGCCAGCCTGGTCGAAGCCGGCCGCGCCTACCTGCGCCGGCACCACGATCCCGAGCGGTGTACGCAGGCGCTGCTGCGGGAATACGCGCTGGCGCTGGCGGATTGAGCAGGCGCCGGACGGACGGAGCCGGAACTCAGCGAGGGCATCGCACAGCCGCGCGAATCCCGGATCCCCGCCCTCAAAGCCCCAGCCACCACCGCCACAGCGGCAGCGTCAGCATGGACAGCACCACACCGTAGCCGACCAGGGCCGCGCCCAGCTCCGGCGCCAGCCGCGCCATGGCGGCGAGCGCGGCGGCGGTAATCATCGGCGGCATGCCGGATTCGAGCACCACCGCGGCGCGCGCATCCGGCGCCAGCTGCAATGCCAGGCACAGCAGCCAGGCCAGCAGCGGCAGCAGCAGCAGCTTGCCGGCCAGGCCCAGGCCCAGCGGCAGCAGCTGCGCGCGCGGCAGGCGCAGCTTGAGCTGCATGCCCAGGGCCAGCCCGACCAGGGGCAGCATGGCGCCGGCGAGTTGCTGCAGCACGTTGCGTATCGCTTCCGGCGGCTGCGCCGGCATCAGGGTCAGGGCGAACACCAGGGCCAGAAACGGCGGAAAACGCAGCACCCGGCCCAGCACGGCCGCCGGCGTGGGCCGCGCGCCGCCGGAATAGATCGCGATAACGGTAAGACCGAAGGTGGACAGGATCAGGAAACTGCCGAACTGGTCGTACAGCACGGCAAAAGGCAGCGCATCCTGGCTGGCCAGCACCGGCACCAGGGCGTAGCCGAGGAACGAGGTATTGCCCAGCGGCACCTCCAGCAGCAGCACCGCCGTATCCGGCCGCGCCAGGCGCCAGAGCCGCGCCGCCAGCAGCATCAGGCCGGTGCTGACGGCCACCAGCAGCCAGGGAATCAGCACCACGCCGAAGGCAGTGGCCTGGAACTCCAGCCGCGGCACCTGCAGCAGGATCGACGCCGGCATGCAGACGTAGAGCACCACGCTGTTGAGCGCATCCGGCGCACTGTCGGGCACCAGCCGCCGCCAGACCAGGCTGCGGCCCAGTCCCATCAGCAGCAGGACGAAAGCGAAGGAGGCGAGGACGCTCATCGGGCCGCGAGTATCGGCGGCTTGTTGCGGCGCGGCAATGCGGCGATGGTCGGAAGTGCAGGGCCCCAAAACAGCAAGGCAGAAACCGAAGCAGCGGCGGGATGCCGCGCTGCGGTTTCTGCCTCTGTGTGCGGATCAGCTGCCGCGCCGGGAAACCGGCATCCGCAGCGGAACCCTGACGGCAGCCGCTGCGGTTTCCAGCGGCATGCCGGTACGGCTTATTCGCCCAGCGCCTCGCGCATGAACTCCGGCAGCGCCAGCGCCGCGCGGTGCACGTCGACGTTGTAGTAGCGGGTCGGGAACTGCTTGCTGGCCGCGCCGCGTTCGCGGAAGCCGGCGAGGTCGGCGCCCTTGCGCACCATGGTGCAGCTCCACCAGCCGGTGGGATAGCAGGGCTGCGGGAAGCTCAGGGTCTTGGCGGCCTGGAAGCCGGCGCTCTTCATGGCCAGGCGCATGGACTTGATCAGGTCCAGGTGCACCAGCGGCGATTCGGACTGCTGTACCAGGATGCCGCCGTGGCGCAGCGCCTTGTAGCAGCTGGTGTAGAACGCGGCGTTGAACAGGCCTTCGGCCGGGCCCACCGGATCGGTCGAGTCGACGATGACCAGGTCCAGCGACTCCGGCTCGCATTCGGCCATGTACTTGATGCCGTCGATGAACAGCAGCTCCGCGCGCGGATCGTTGTTGGCCTCGCACAGCTCGGGAAAATATTTCTCGGCCAGACGGGTGACGCGCTCGTCGATCTCGACCTGCACCGCCTTTTCCACCTCGTCGTGGCGCAGCACTTCGCGCAGGGTGCCGCAGTCGCCGCCGCCAATGATGACCACGCGCTTGGCGCGGGCGTGGGTGAACAGGGCCGGGTGCGACATCATCTCGTGATAGAGGAAATTGTCGCGGCTGGAAACCATCATGCAGCCGTCGATGACCATCAGCTTGCCCCAGTCCGTCGTGTCGTAGATCTCGATGGTCTGGAACGGCGTCTTCTCCGAGTGCAGCTGCTGCTTCACGCGAAAACCGATGGACGAGCCGGAGTGCTCGTGCTGTTCGGTAAACCAGGTGCTGTCGGACATGGCGCAGTTCTCGGATTCGGGGGTGAACGGGGCGCGCGATTGTACCGGTTCCCAGTCCGGATTGGTCGCGTCCGCCGGCGTCATCGACCTTAGACCTTGGCCCGGTACAATGTCCGGCCCTATGGCCCCGCGGCGTGCGAGGCTTCCGGCCATAGTGAAGGCGGCCCATGCCGCCGGCTTTACGTCCAGGCCCCGCCGCTGCGACGCACCTTTCGGACTTTGAGGAACCCCGTCAATGACGAACGTGTGGAACGTGGAACAGGCGCGCCAGCGCTACGCCGTGCCCTACTGGGGCGAGAGCTATTTCGACATCGATGCGCAGGGGCGCATGACCGCCCAGCCGCAGGGTCCGGGCGGCCCGGCCCTGGCCCTGGACGAGATCGTCGCTGCGGCCCAGGCGCAGGGCTCGCGCCTGCCGCTGCTGCTGCGCTTCTCCGACATCCTGCACAACCGCCGCGCGCGCCTGCAGGCGGCCTTCGCCAAGGTCATGGCCGACTGGGAATACGCCGGCGGCTATACCGCCGTGTTCCCGATCAAGACCAACCAGCAGCGCGGCGTGGCCGGCGAGCTGGCCGGGCGCGGCGACGCGGGCTTCGGCCTGGAAGCCGGCTCCAAGCCCGAGCTGATGGCCGTGCTCGCCCTGGCCAGGCCCGGCAGCACCGTGATCTGCAACGGCTACAAGGATCGCGAATACATCCGCCTGGCCCTGATCGGCCGCCGCCTGGGGCTGGAAATCTACATCGTCATCGAGAAACCCTCGGAACTCGGCCATGTGATCGAGGAATCGCGCGCACTCGGCGTGGAGCCGCTGCTGGGCGTGCGCATGCGCCTGGCCACGCTGGGCGCCGGCAAGTGGCAGAACACCGGCGGCGACAAGGCGAAGTTCGGCCTCACCCCGCGCCAGGTGCTGGACCTGGTCGAGCAGCTGCGCACGCACAAGCTCGACCACACTCTGAAACTTCTTCATTTCCACATGGGCTCGCAGCTCAGCAACGTGCGCGATATCGCCGCGGGCATGCGCGAGGCCGTGCGCTATTTCGTGGAACTGTCCAAGATGGGCCTGCCCATAGGCACCATGGATGTGGGCGGCGGTCTGGGCGTGGATTACGAAGGCTCGCGCTCGCGTTCGTTCTGCTCGATCAACTACGGCCTGGAACAGTACGCCGCCACCATCGTGCAGCCGCTGGCGGAGGCGTGTTCCGAACACGGCCTCAAGGCGCCGCGCGTCATCACCGAAGCCGGCCGCGCGATGACGGCGCATCACGCCGTGCTCATCGTCAACGTCAGCGAAGTGGAACAGGCGCCGCAGGGCGCCATTCCGCCCGAACGCGCGAACGAGCCGGCCGTGCTGCGCCACCTGCGCGAAATCCACGCCGAACTGGACGAACGTCCGCTGCTGGAGCTGTACCAGGAAGCGCTGCACCACGTCGCCGAAGGCCAGACCCTGTATGCGCTGGGCCAGCTCTCGCTGGCCGACCGCGCGCGCCTGGACGATCTGTTCTACGCCATCGTCACCGTGGTGCGCCGGCGCCTGAAGCCCGAGGAACGCGCCCACCGCCAGGCCATAGACGAACTCGACCTGCGCCTGGTGGACAAATATTTCGTCAACTTCTCGGTGTTCGAATCGATTCCCGACGTCTGGGCCATAGACCAGGTCTTCCCCATCGTGCCGCTGACCCGGCTGGACGAGGAACCGACCCGGCGCGGCGTGATCGGCGACCTGACCTGCGATTCCGACGGCCGCATCGACCAGTACGTGGAAGAGGACGGCCTGGACGTGAGCCTGCCGCTGCATGAGCTGCGCGCCGGCGAGTCGTATCGCCTGGGCATCTTCATGGTCGGCGCGTACCAGGAAACGCTGGGCGACATCCACAACCTGTTCGGCGACACCGACGCAGTCAGCGTGCACGTGGACGAATCCGGCCAGGCCCAGCTGTCGCAGTTCAAGCGCGGCGACTCCTGCGACGTGATGCTCGACTACGTCGGCTACGACCTCAAGGCACTGCGCCAGGCCTACCGCGACAAGATCGCCGCGGCCGGCCTGGGCGAGGAAACCGCACAGGCCTTCGAGGCCGTGCTGGAGACCGGCCTGACCGGCTACACCTACCTGGCCGAAGCGCCCTGACCGGCGCGCCGCGGGCGGCGGCGCCGCCCGCGGCGCATTTCCGGCTATAAAGCTGCATTCCCACGACACCCGCCGCAGACCGCGGCGTCCGCAGGCCCAGGAGCAAGCCCAACCATGAAAGTGCTAGTGACCGGCGGCGGCGGATTCCTGGGCAAGGCCGTCTGCAAGCAGCTTCTTGCGCGCGGGCATGAAGTGCATGCGCTGAACCGCCAGGATTATCCCGAACTCAAGGCCATGGGCGTGCAGCAGCATGCCGGCGACCTGCGCAATCTCGATCTCGTCGCCGCGGCCGCCGAAGGCTGCGACGCCATCGTCCACACCGCGGCCAAGGCCGGCGCCTGGGGGCCGCTGCAGGAGTATTACGAAATCAACGTGCGCGGCACCGACAACGTGCTCGCCGCCTGCGAGATCCACCGCATCAACAAGCTGGTCTACACCTCCAGCCCCAGCGTGGTGCACAACGGGCAGGACCTCAATGGCGTCAACGAATCCGCGCCGTACGCCACGCATTTCCTCGCGCCGTATCCGCAGACCAAGGCCCGCGCCGAACAGCGCGTGCTGGCGGCCAACTCGCCCCAGCTCGCCACCGTCGCGCTGCGCCCGCACCTGATCTGGGGCCCGGGCGATCCGCACCTGCTGCCGCGCATCATCGACCGCTCCAACAAGGGCCGCCTGCGCCATATCGGCGACAAGCCGAAGAAAATCGATACGGTCTATGTGGACAATGCCGCCGAAGCGCATGTGCTCGCGCTGGACCGGCTGGAGCCGGGCAGCGCCATCGCCGGCAAGGCCTACTTCATCACCCAGGGCGAGCCCATGGACCAGGACGCGATGATCAATGCCTTGCTCAAGGCCGCCGGCCTGCCGCCGGAACACCGCCGCGTCTCGCTGGACTTCGCCCGCTTCGCCGGCACCTGGATGGAGCGCATCTGGAAACTGCTGCGCCTCAAGTCCGAGCCGCCGCTGACCCGCTTCATCGTGGAACAGCTCTCCACCGCCCACTGGTTCAACATCGCCGCCGCGCGGCGCGACCTGGGCTATGCGCCGAAGGTCAGCACCAGCGAGGGGCTGGTGCGGGTGGGCGAGCAGCTGGCGCGGGCGAGGATGCAACAGCGCAAGGGGTGACGTAAGCGGATATCACGGAAGCAATCTGCCGCAGAACAAAATGCCGAGCGGCCTGAGCAGCCGCTCGGCGAATAGAAATTCGCTTTCCAGCGATGATGAAACTTGGCTGGCAAGCGCTCCGCAATCAGTTCAGCGAACCGCCTTGACGCGGGCTACGAGCGGTCATGCATTTCTCCAACGATCTTTCCACGCCAGATACCCTCCGGGCCAGGTGCGCAAACCACAACATCAGCCGTGATGTCCCCGTCTGACACCGTCAGCTCAAGGCCTTCGCGCATTGCAATGTTGGCTGCTTTCAGCTGGGCTTCAGTTTTCGGATAGTGCAGGCGGATGAAGCCATCGCTGTCGAAGCTGTTGAAATCGGCAAACACGATCATGCTCGCATCCTCAATCAAAATTACGCCGTTCATCCTTAGGAATTGGATTCTTCTGCGTCGGCGTGAGAAGCGTGCTCGCCTTGTCCGGCGAGAGCCCGGTTACCGTGGCATGAGTCGGCGATTTCCCTGGCGTCGGCACTACATCGCCACCAGCTTTGCGAATATCTCCAACCGTCGTAGTGCCCACCTGATTATGAATCACGTTCCTGCACAAATCGCAGAACGTCGCTCCTTCAGCACTCTCGACCGAAAAACCGGTGACGTCAACGTCATGGTGCTTAGACGTACCCGCTGCAATGCCATCGACCGAATTGGCGCCTTGCGCTGATCCACCACGAACCACGAGCGCTTCATCGGGGAGTCGGGCTCCCACGGCGGCAACCTCACTTGTTCCATGCACGCCCAGACCTACTACCCCAGGCGCGAGAGGCAATGCGGCCAAGACTGCATCTGCTATCAGAATTCCAGCAGCCGCTGCCACATCGAGTGCAGAACCGTTCTGTATTGCACTGTCGAGTTCAACCACGTCCAAAGTGAGGCTTGCCGCTTCAAACGCTGCCTCGACATAGCGCCCGTCGGGATCGGTGTAGGTATATGGGTTGTTGTTGGCGTACCAATATCGGTTGAAATTCAGGCCTGTACGGGTGTCGACCGCGACAGGATCCGCACTTAGGAACCGTCCCAGCACCGGATCGTAGTACCGCTGCTGCATATAGCTCAGCTGCGTATGCGAATCCGCCACATGGCCGGTATAGCCCGGCGCATCGGTATAGCCATTCAGCGGCACGCCGTAGGGTTCGTAGCGCAGCCGCGTGATGTCGGCGGGAATCATGCTGCCAACCGCGTTGGTTTCCGCGACCGGGCTGCCGAGGGCGTCGGTGTGGTAATAGGTCGGCTGCAGGGCCGTCAGCGCTTCCATGCCGTTGCCGCCGCTGCCGCCCGTGCCGGACTCCACCGTGACCATGGCGATGGCGGACTCCAGCGAGCAGTTCGCACCGCTGCAGGCCTTGACCGTGAACTCATACGCCGTCGGCTGGTTCGTCACATTGTTGCAGCGGTAGGGCACGGGCCGGCCCAGCAGGCTGGGCGGAAGTGCGGGCACCTGGTATTCGCCGCCGTGCAGCGCGCTGCACTGGGGATGGCTGGTTGCCTGGCGCACGATGTAATGCGTGACGTCGGGCACGCTGTCCCACAGCACATCGACCGTCTTGTTGTTGCCATAGACGATGATGTTTGTGCCTTCCTGACCATCGCTCCTGAGCCGCACATTGGCCGGAATCGGCGGCGACAGCACAACGCTCACCGTTACTGCGCGCGTATCGCTCCAGCCGCTGAAGGGTACCGGCGTATTGCCGGGCCGGCTGGCGCGCACCCTGTAGTAGTAGGTGCCGTTGGCACGGCTGCTGAAGTCGAAATAGGTCGTGCTCACCGGACCCAAGGTGCCCGGCGCGGCAGACCAGTTCAGGCCGTCGGGCGATTCCTGCAAGTCATACGCCGTGGCGCATTCGGAAGCCGACCACTGCACGCGATAGCTGTTGGCCGGATTGCCCAGCGTGATGGGCGAGATCGTCGGCGTGGTCAGCGAGGGAATGTTGTCGCAGGTGATGATGGTCGGTACGGTGACCTCGGCGGAAATCACGCCTGCGCGCTCGCCGAACTCGTTCAGCGCGGTCACGCGGTAGCGGTAGGTGCCGGCGACATTGCCGGGGCGCGAGACCGACAGGCTGGCCGTCGGCGAATCCGCCAGCTGCACATACGCGGCGCTGTTCTTGGATTCCTCGACACGATAGCTGCGTGCACCGACGGAGCGCTGCCAGCTGACCGTGTACTGCCCGCTCTGCGGCGACGTCGGCACGCCGATCGACGCGACCGGCTTGGGCGTCACGCCATAGTCGTTCAGCGTGGCCGTACTGCAGGTATTCCCTGGCGCGCAGGCGGTCAGGCTGAAGTCGTAGGAACCGCCGTCGGGATTGGTGAACAGCTTGCTCAGGCCGGGTGCGGCGATGGTGTAGTTCTGTGCCGGGTCGTTGTCGCGCCGCACGCTGAGCTGGTAGTTGCCGCTGGTAAGTACGCTGGTCCAGCTCAACGTGAAATTGCCGCTGGTCTGGCCCGGCGGATCGACCTGCAGCAGGGCCTGGTTCGGCGTGCCGTCCTTCAGGCGCGCGACCAGGGTACTGCCCAGATAGACGTAGTCGGTCGCCTTGCCCTGGGCATCGAGTTCGTGCAGCAGCTGGCCCTGCTTGCTGTAGACGGCGTAGCGCTTGCCGCTCTGGCCGCTCTTCTGCACCGACACACGGCGGCCGTGGCCGTCGTAGACGTAGGTTTCGGTGCCGCTGCCGCCGGGGGCCGCGGTGGCCACGATCAGGCGGTTGGCTGCGTCGAAGGTGAAGCCCTGGCTGCCCTTGCTGTTCAGATTGCCGCGCGGGTCATGGCCGATGTCGAACAGAGTCTGGCCGGCGCCGTTCTCTATGCGCTGCGGCAGGTTGCGCGCCGCATCGTATACATAGGAATAAACCCGGACACCGACCTGGGTGCGGCGCAGATTGTCGAACAGGTCGTACTGGAAGCTTGCACTGCCCCAGAGGTTGGCCGCAGAAGCGCTGGTCAGGCGGTTCAGGCCGTCGTAGCCCATGACCTTGGATTCAATGCCGCCTTGCGCGTAATCATCGACGCTGGCGATATTCGCATTGCCGTCATAGCTGTAGCCGTAGTCGATCACCGCCGTGCCGTTCTTGCTGTCGGTGGCGCGCTGGGGCAGCTGGCGCACATTCTGCGTCATGCTGTGCTGCACGCCGTTGCCGTAGGTGAATTGCTTGACCGCGCTGTTGGGGTGGTACTGCACATTGGCGGCGTAGCTGCCGGCCTTGGTCGGACGGCCGAAGGCATCCGGCGCGTAGTCGATGTACTGGCCGTCGGGATAGGTCAGGGAGGCAACGGACCCCAGGCTGTCGTAGCCCCAGTCGTAAACGAAGGTCTTGCCGTCGTAGGTCAGCGTTTCCTTTTCGAGCAGGCGGCGATTGTTGTATTCGTAGGTCCAGGTGGCGCCGGCGGAACTGATGGTCCACAGCGCGCCGTCGGGGTAATAGGTGTGCGATACCCCCTCGGTACCGGCCGGATACGTGGAGCCGTACAGACGATTGCGCAAATCGTAGTAGCGCATGTTCTTCGCCGTCTCGGCCACCGTCTCGCGCAGGCAGCTGGTCGACGAGAGATTCAGCGGCTGGCCGCTGGCCACCCAGCGGGTGTTGCCGGCATCGTCGTAATCCATGATGGTGCTGCCGGTTTCGTTTTCGGCGATGCGGCATATCCGCTTGTGCTGATCGTACGAATAGACCCGGTTGACCGACATCGGCACGCCGTTGATCGTGGCGTCGCGGCGCAGGCGCGTGGTCTGGCCCCAGATATTGCGCTGGATGGCCACAACCAGCCCCTCGGGTCCTTCCACCCGCGTCGGATAGTCGTAGCTGGGTTCGTCCCAGGCCAGGAAGGACGTCGTCGTCGCCTGGTTGCGCGCATCCACCACGCGGCGCTTGAAGCCGGGCTGGTAGGTGGTCGAGGTCAGCAGCGTGCCGGTCTCGGCCGTCTGGGCCGTGCCAATGGGGCGGCCGATCGCGTCATACGTGGTGCTCAGGCCGGTGCTGACCGCACCGAAATCGGCGAACACATCGAATTGCGGGGTCGAGGAGAAGGTCTCACGGCCCGCATGGTCGAAACGGCGCACCGAATAGCGCTTCTGCGCCGGCAGCGCCGTGTCCCACTCCTCGACCACGACCGGGCGATACAAAGCATCGAGGTATACGACCTTCTTGCGCGCGCCGGTGGTCACGGTCTGGCGCCAGTGTCCCTCGGCCAGGCCGAATTCCGGCGCGTTGATCTTGGCCAGCACGTAGGTGGTCGCCGTCCAGCTCACCGGATCGCCGCCGGGCGGAATCATCGACTCCAGCCGGCCGTTGGTCAGGTTGTAGTTGAACGTCGTCGCATTGTTCAGCTCATCGTAGACCTTGGTGATGCGGCCCAGATTGTTCACCTCGGCCCGCTCCTGCGTTCCGTCGGCGTATTGCACCAGGCGCGGCACACCGCGGTAGTAGTCGCTGAGCGCCGTCGCATGGGCGGCGCCGGCACCGTCGGTCACGCTCGCCAGCAGGCCGTTGGCGTGATAGCTGTATTCCTTCTGCAGCTTGCCCCAGCTGTATTCCTGGGTCAGTTGGGCCGAGAGCGGATGATAGGTCTTGTTGCTGCTGACCACGCTGGAGCCGTCGCTGAATACCGTGCTGACGCTGGCGATCTGGCCGAGCAGCCAGTGCGCATAGCTGTCGTGATAGGCGGTGCGCTCAACGCGGTCCACACCGCTCAGGCTGCTGCCGCGGGCGACATCGACCGGCCGGGCGAACACGTCGAAGCTCTGCGCCGTCCAGCGGAAGGTAACGCCGTCCTGGATGGTGAGGCGCTGCTTCTGCGGGCGCAGCCAGGTGGAGGACAGATTATCCACGCGCGGATTGAGCACATGGCCCATCTGCTGCGGAAACGGATGCAGCGGCGCCTCGGCATTGGTGACGTAGGCGTATTCCTGGCGGCGCCTGGAAACGCTGCCTTCAAACGTCTCGCTGCTGAGCAGCTGGCCCTCGTTCTCGCCATAGCGCACACCGAACTTGTTCAGTGTGACGGAGTCATCCGGTGCAGTGACGCTGACGTCTTTGTCGGCGTCGCCGAGGTTGCAGCCCGAAGGACCGCCGCAGGTCGTCGCCGCCACGGTCTCGTAGCTGTAGCTCCAGGTGTATCCCTTGGCGATGCCGGGCCCGGTGATCGTCTTCTCGATCAGGGCCAACGTATCGAACAGGGCCGGCGCGCCGTTGGGCGTGAAGAAGTTGGGATCGCCGCCACTCCCGGGATCATGGCTGCAGTCGTAGTCGACCTTGGTGCGTCCATGGCGCCGCACATCGAAGACGAAAGTGCCGGTCGCGCCGGAGGGATGGGTGATGGTGCCCGAACGCTGGTTCAGGCCGCCGGCCGCCGGCAGCACGCGCTGACGATGGCAGTGCGGGCCTTCGTAGGTCGGCGCGACCAGCGGATCGTAATTGGTCTTGCCGTCCTGCAGCGCGGTCAGGCCGAACTCCCAGCGACTCTGGTCCGGCAAAGTCACGCTGGACAGCGTGTGGTAGACGCCGCTGTAGTTGTAGGTCCAGGTCCGCGTCTGGTCGCTGATGCTGTCGATGCGGCCGGCGCCGTTGTACGTCAGCGTGATCCTGCGGCCGTCGTTGCCGGCGATTTCATGCAGCTGCGCGCCGACCCAGGTGTACTTCACGTAGTTGTGCGGGAATTTGCCCGAACCGCCGGCATCGAAACGGTCTTCGATTCGCGTGACGTACAGGCGTACTTCCTCGCGGTTCACCGTCGAGGACGCGCCCGACGGCTTCTTGCGCGTGACCGCGGGATGGGTCAGCTTGACCATGTGGTCGAAGTAGTAGACCAGGCCGTCGGGCGAGCGCACCACGAAGCCGTCGCCGCTGCCGTCGTCGACGCTGGGAACGATGCAGGCGGCGAACCAATTGTCCTTGGTCAGCCAGCGATAATTCTTGCCATCGGTGGGCGCGGGTACGGCGCCGTTGCCGCGGAACAGCAGCGGCTTGTTGCCCGCACCGGGAACGTGCAGGGCGGGCGCGGACCAGAAAAGGTCGGCCTCGACCGGATTGCTGCCTTCAATGTCCAGCGCCATCGGCGGCACGGCCTGGTCGGCGGACTGCGGCCCGGAGCAGCGCATCAGGGGATCGCCGCTGCTGCTCACCGGCCAGTTCGTGCCCGCTGCCTGTATTGTCGTGATGTAGGGAACTTCCAGGTCCCAGTCGCCGAATGCATAGCGATTGCTGGTAAAGCCGCCGCCGCCGCGATTTTCCACCGCGAAGCGGCGGCCGATGCTGACGGGTATTGCACTGTTGCCCGGCAGGCTGACGTCAGTCTGGACGAACTCGGTGGAACCGTTGTAGAGGCTGACCGAATCGCCGAACAGGTTGTCGGTGAGCGGCGCGACGGTCTGGTCGGCCTCGATCAGCTTGGCGTATTCATCCTGGAAGGCGATGGTCTGGCTGGCAGCCTGCTGGGCAGGCGCCAGGGCCAGGGCGTAGAGCAACAGCAGCGCGCGCCGCCGTTGGGAAAAAACTCGATGCATGGGCAACTCCGAGATAGTTCATTTCTGCCGGACGTCGAGCGACATCCGGCCCCCGATCACCGATCCCCGCGGCCGCGCCTCGCCCAGGGACCGGCCTCTGCCGTGACAGCAGTGCCGGATGGGAGCGGAAACGAGGCGATAGACGGAGGGCTTCGCTGCAGCGGCCGTGCTTCCTGCACGGGGCTGCAGAAGAGCTTTACGGATTCGCGCGGAAATCATGATCAACCACCGTCTCAACGGCTGAGGTGACCGCCGCCGCAGGCAAAGGGCCTGCGGGGCTGCGCTCTCGCGCCCCGCAGCAGCGCGGCCGGCGGCCGCCGATGTCCGGCCACCCTTGCGCCTGTTCTGTCTGCGCTGCCAGCACGTACGGGCGGACACGCGCCGCCTGTTGCCGGCACGGATCTGCACCAGGCGGCCGCCGGACCATCGCCATCGCCGCGCGGCTTGGCCACAATCCACCTTTCTCGCCCCCGCTGCGGATTGCCATGATCGCGCCCAACCTTTTCCGCACCGCCTGCGCCATCGCGCCGCAGCGGCAAGAACCCGCCCGCTGCGCCGGGACAGGCGCAGACGGCCGCGGCCCATGAATGCGGCAACGACCGGCAGCCGCGGCTCGCGCGTGCTGGCCGCGCTGCGCCGGGAAGACCACCCCGCGCGCATCGCGCTGGTGATCCTGGCGCTGTACCTGCTCTCGCGCCTGGGCCTGATCGCGGTGGGCTCGCTGACGCGGCAGACCCTGGGCGATGGCGTGGCCGAGCCGCTGGCCAACCTGTTCTGCCGCTGGGACTGCGACTGGTATCTGCAGGTGCAGCGCAGCGGCTATTCCACGGCCAGCCTGGAGAACGGGCCGGGCATGACCAACTACTCGTTTTTTCCGCTGCTGCCGCTGCTCGCGCGCGGTGTCGGCGCACTGGGACTGGATGCGCTGCACGCATTGCTGCTCACCACCAACCTCTGTTTCATCGCCGCGCTGTTCTATGTGCAGCGCTACGCGGTGCTGGTGGGACTGTCGCTGCAGGCCAGCCTGATCGCCGTCGCCCTGCTCTGCTTCACGCCGCAGAGCTATGTGTTTTCCGCCGGCATCACCGAAAGCCTGTTCCTGCTGTTGCTGGTGATGGCCATGTACCACCTGCGCCGGCGGCACTACCTCGTTTCCGGCCTGGCCGGGGCGCTACTTTCGGCGGCGCGGCCAAACGGGTTTTTCTTCCTGCTGTTCGCGCTGGCCTGGCTGGTGCAGGAGTTCGGTCCGCGCGTGTTCCTGCAGCCCTGGCGGCGGCCGGAGGCCTTCGTGCCGGTGGTGCTGGCGCCGCTGGGCCTGCTGCTGTTCTGGAGCTGGTGTTTCTACGCCACCGGCGATGCCTTCGCGCAGCAGACCACGATACGCCAGGGCTGGGGCTGGGCCGCCGACCTGCCCTGGCGTGTGATGGCCAATCACCTGCAGCAGGGCGGGCCCAGCCGCTTCTGGGCCATCTGCAGCCTGGTCGCGGCGGTGGTGTCGCTGGGGCTGCTGCGGCTGCGCCTGTATGCGGAATTCGCGCTGTGCGCCGGGCTGTTCGGCCTGTTCTGGATCTCGCTGATCTCCAACGCCATGCTGCGCTACTGCATCGTGCTGTTCCCGCTGTGGCTGGTGCTGGCCCACGCACTGGACCGCCGCCCGCTGGCGACGGCGGCGACGCTGGCCAGCTTCGGGCTGCTCGGCGGCTGGCTCATGGTCGCCTGGACGCTGGGAGCCTACGTCAGCCTATGAGCACCGATCCCGCCTGGCGCCGCTACACCTTGTTCGCCCTGCTTCTGCTGCTGGGGCTGATGTATCTGGCCGCGGTGAATCATTTCCGCCGCCACAGCCGCAATTTCCTCGACACCGAGGCACAGCGCCGCGCCGAGATCGCGCAATGGCCGCTGGCGCCGCGCAGCCTGCCGCAGCACTGGGTGTTCAGCGCCGGCCGCGAGGAAACCCGGCTGCTGGGCGCTGGCTGGTGGCCGGCCGAGGCCGACGGCACGAACCTGATCCATTCGCCCGGCCACGTGCTGCTGCCGCTGTTCCTGCTCCCGGGCGACCTGCGCCTGGAGCTGAGCCTGGATGCCTACCGTCTGCCGCCGGGCACGGCGATCAGCGCGCGCGTGGACGGGCAGGAACTGGCGCGCTGGCCGGCAGGTACGGAAAGACGCATCGCGGACGCCAGCCTGGTCGTGCCGGCCGCGCGCGTGCGGCGCGCGCCCATCGATCTGGAATTGCAGATCGTCGGCGCACTGCAGCCCCTGCCCTACGATCCGTTCACGCGGCCGCAGCACAAGCGGTTGCTGGTCCTGCGCGAACTGCGCATCAGCGCGGCCGCAGCGCAGCAATAATCGTCGATAAATTACTTTTCCATTTGGCGCATTGTATTAATGCTGCCAGCCGGCCGTCACCGTCCACAGCGCCGTCAGCAGCAGCAATGCGCCCACGCCGCGGTTGAGCAGCAGCCCGCCGCTGGGCCGCCGCTGCAGCCAGTCGCGGCCGCCGGCCAGGCCCAGGGCCAGGCCGCCGTATATGCCGGCCTGGGTCACGGCGATGATCGTCCACAGCACCAGCGCCTGCAGCCAGACCGCGCCGCGCTGCGGGTCGATGAACTGCGGAAAGATGGCCAGCATGAACAGATAGGCCTTGGGGTTGAGCAGCGAGGTCAGCGCACCGCGCAACACGGCGCTGCGGTCGGACAGGCGCGGCGCCTGCGCCTCCAGCACCGCGGCGCTGCGGCTGCGCAGCAGGGATACGCCGATCCAGGCCAGGTAGACCGCGCCGGCCAGCAGCACCGCGTTGAACAGACCCGGCACCAGCTTGATGAGCAGACCTATGCCGCAGGCCGCCGCAATCACATGGCAGATGCCGCCGGCGACAATGCCGGCCAGGGCGAGCAGGCCCTGGCGGCGCCCGCCGACCAGGGAGCTGCCGGCGATATAGGCCATGTCCATGCCGGGCAGGATGACCACGGCCAGTACGATGAGAAAGAACAGCCACAGCTGGGTCAGGCTCTGCATGCGGCCACCGCCAGCTGCTGCACCGGGCGCTTCGCGCCAGCAGAAGGCCTGGCCCCGGCATGCGCCGCGCCGCCGGGACCGCACCCGGCCGGCGCGAACGCGCCAACCACCCGGAACACGCCTGTCATTCTTCTGATCGCCATGATCCGCTCTGCGGGTTTCGACCGCGGCAGTCTGCCCGCGAATCAGGACCAGTCCGGACCTGATTCGCCACAGTCAGTTGAAGCCGTTATCGAAGATTACGTCCGCATGGGTCAGGCGGGCGAGCACCATGTCGGTCGTCTTGGGCGTGGCGCCGGTCGCCAGTTCGCTGGGGCCGGCAAGGATCACGCGGCCGAGTTGCAGGCCCAGCGCCAGCGTGCGCTCGCTGCGCAGCGGATTCAGTCCCCCGGCCGGGCGCGCCACACCGTTGAGGCCGAAGTTCGCGGCGAAATCGCCGCCCGGCGTCAGCTTGGCCACCGCCGCCTCGTAGGACTGGTCGCCGTTGAGGCCTACGCGGCCGCCGACGTAGACGTCGCCTTGTGCGTCGGTCAGCACCGCGTCGCAGGAAGCACTGTCCAGCGCCGCGCCGTTGAAGCGCACGGTGCGGCGGCCGTTGGAGCCCGGACCGAAACCGAAGTCCGGCTGCATGGTGCGGTTGAGGCGGAACGCCATGCAGTCGGACTTGCCGCCGGCGGTCTCTATCGTGCCTGCCACGTAGATCTCGCTGCTGCCGCGGAACACGATCGCGCGGGCTTCCTCGCTGCCGTTGGCGACGTTGTTGGCGTTGTAGAGATAGGTCTGGATGGTCGATACGCCCAGGCGCGCGACGATCAGGGCCGAATCGCCGGTGACGAAGCGTTGCGAGCCGGCGAAGTAGACGTCGCCCAACGGCGCATCGAAGGCCACGGCATTGATGAATACATTGTCGAGATTCGGCACGTCGTTGATGGCCGGCGCCTGGCCGGGATCGACGTCCAGCGGCGTAACCCGGCCATCGAACGCGCGGAACGAGTTCGTCGTGAAGTTGTAGGCACTGCCGCCGACGAGGATGCGGCCGTCGGCCAGCGGCTGGAGGCCGGCCACGAGGATGCCGCTGGCGGCGAAGGCCGGCGGCGGGATGCTGACGCAACCGGTCTGGCTGGTGTAGCCGGCCGTCGAGAACGTCGGATCCAGCGTGCCGTCCTGGCGTATGCGGCAGAGCAGCAGGTGATAGGCGCCATTGCGGAAGTCGCTCGCGGCCAGCAGGGTCTTGTCCGTGCGCGCGTCATAGCGCAGCAGCGGCCGGTACAGCGTGCCGGTGCTCGTGATCTGCAGCAGGTCGCCCGCGGCAAAGCGGGTATCGGGGTGGCCGTCGCGGTTGAGCGCGCCCACCACGATGTCGTGGACCGTCGTCGGCCGCGAGGCGGCGAAGACGGTACTGCCGTTGGGCAGTACGGTGAGCGCCTGCGGCCCGGGCGCGCCGGCGCCGGTCAGGCGGGCGTAGCCGTAGCTGGCATAGCTGGGATCAAGGTCACCGGCAGCGGCGGCCGGACCGCCGGGCATCAGGCAGAAGCAGAAGATCGCGCGGGTGATCCAGGAAAGAAAGGACATGGCAGGCTCCGTAGGCAATGCCGCCGGCGGCGGCTTCGGAACGGAGCCTGGGCCTGCCCCCGGCGGCCTGCTTCACTGCCGCCCAGGAACAAGTTAACAGCAACATCACAGAGTTCCAGATCACTGATCCGAAACTATTTTTTTTCGCGCAGCTGCAGGCAGGCGCTCAGCCGCAGCGGGTTCGGATAAGGCGGATCGGTGCGGCACGGGGCGACAGGCGCGCCCAGGCGCGCGGCCAGCAGCAGCGCGTCCTCGGCGCTGTAGGTCTGCCGCACGCCGCGCTCGACGGCCAGGTCCAGCTCGCGCCGTGCCTGTTCCGGCTGGCCCCGGGCCTGCGCCTGCCAACCGCGCAGCAGCTCGGCGACACCGGCGAAGGCCGGGTCGTCGGCAATGTCGGCAGCCACGGCCCGCAGGTCGCCGGGCAGGGCGAGCTGGTTTTCCAGCGCGACCAGCAGCAGCGCCGGGCGCATCCACAGATGCGGCGCCAGCTGCCAGGCCTCGGCCAGCAATGCCGAGGCGCGGCCGGCTTCGCCGCGGCGCGCCTCCATGACCGCCTGCAAGCCCAGCGCCGTGGCCACGCAGTCAAAACGGCCGCGGTCCTGGCAGAGCCGGCGCGTGGCCGACAGCCGCGGCAGCGTGTCGGCGCTGGCCGCCTCGAACGCGGCAATACCGGCCAGCTCGGTGGCCATGATCTGGCGGAGATAGTCGCCGGCCTGCTGGGCATGGCGGGCGCTTTCGTCCAGCGCCGCGACGGCCTCGGCCAGGCGCCCGGCGCTGTAGGCCTCGCGGCCCTGCAGGTAGGTGCGCAGCGTCGGATTGCCGGCGATGGCCGGCAGCGCGCGCGCCATCGCCGCGACAGCCGGGTCGCCGAGCGACAGGCGATCGGCAAGCACGTCGGCCAGCAAGCCTGCCTCGGGCCCGCGTGTCGGCACCTGCTGGAGCGAGCGCAGCGCGCCGGCGAAGTCGCGGTCGGCCAGCAGCACATGGGCGCGGGCGTACTGCATGCGCCAGGCCGCCGGGCGCAGCTCCAGCGCGGCATTGAGCGCGCCGCGGTAAGAGTCGTTGCCGCTGCGGGTCACGAAATAGTCGACGAACAGGCGCAGATAGGGCGGGGTGTCCGGGCGCAGCCGCGCCCGCGCCGCACGGCCCCAGGCGGCCGCCTCCTCCGGCGCCGTATGCGAGCGCCACCACGCCAGCATGGCCGCGGGCACCGGCGTAGCCAGATCGCTCGCGTGCAGGCTGCGCATCAGCGCGATCGCCCGCTCGCGGTCGCCGGCTTCCTCGGCGGCGAAGGCCGCGCGGGCGATGCCCGCCGTTTCCCTGCGGTCGGCCTGCAGGTCGCTCTCGCGCAGGGCATAGCCGTCGAAGATCAGCGGATCGCGCAGCAGCCAGGCGGCCAGGCCGGCCGCGAGCGCCGCCAGCACCAGCACCGCGGCGAGAACTCGCCGGCGCGGCGCGGCCGGGCCCCCAGGGCTGGCCACGGGCTGCGGTACCGCCGCGTCCTTCGCCCGGGGCGCCGCGGCATCCCCTGCCGGCTGTGGCGGCCCGGGCGGCAACGGCCCGGCCTGCTCCACGGCCGGCGGCACCGGCGCGGCGGACGGTTCGGCGCCGGACGGCTCGGGGAGCGCCTTGCGCGGGCTGCGCTGGAAGTCGAACTCGGTGCTGACCGGCGCCTCCAGCCGCACGCCGCTGCGGCGCAGCGTGGTGACTAGGCTGCCGTACGGCCCCAGCAGCGAGCGCAGGCGCCAGATCAGCTGCGACAGCGCCGAATCCGAGACAGTCTGGCCACCGGGCCAAAGTGCGTCGAACAGTTCCTGCCGGGTCAGCAGGCGTCCCTCGGATTCGCAGAGGATCTGCAGCAACTGCAACAGCAGCGGGGTCGCGCCCACGTCGTTGCCGTCGATGGACAGGCTGCCGCGGCGCAGGTCCAGCGCCACGCCGGCGAAGCGATAGCCCACGACACGCGGCTCGGGCGCGCGGGAAGACTCGGGTAAGGCCATCGGTCGGTCGGGCACGGGGATCACGGTGATCGTAGCGAAGGCGCCGCCGCGCCGGTAAGTCCGGGATAATGCTCAAATGCGGGCGGAATTGGCCCTGATTCAAACTAAGCTTAAGCCGCTGGCGCAGACAAGACCGTCCTGCCCCGAGCCGGAGCCACCTGCCGCATGAGCCACCCCGCCTCCCGCGTACTGACCGTCCTCGAACTGCTGCAGGCCCATGGCCGCATCAGCGGCGTGGAGCTGGCGCAGCGGCTGGAGGTCGATGTGCGCACGGTGCGGCGCTATATCCGCGTGCTGGAGGACATCGGCATCCCCATCACCGCCGAGCGCGGCCGCTACGGCGCCTACTCGCTGGTGCCGGGCTTCAAGCTGCCGCCGCTGATGTTCGGCGACGACGAGGCCCTGGCCCTGTCGCTGGGCCTGCTCGCCGCGCGCCGGCTCGGCCTGGCCGATGCAGCGCCGGCCGTGGCCAGCGCCCAGGCCAAGCTGGAACGGGTGATGCCGGCCAATCTGCAGCGGCGCGTGCGCGCGGTGGCCGAGACGGTGACCCTGGACCTCAGCCACCCGGTCACCGCGACCGATACCGAAGCCCTGCTGGAACTCAGCGCCGCGGCCCAGGGCCAGCGCCGGGTGCGGCTGGACTACCGCGCCGCCGACGGCGTTACCAGCCGGCGCGATTTCGACACCTACGGCCTGACCTGGCGCAGCGGCCGCTGGTATGCGCTGGGTCATTGCCACCTGCGCCGCGACCTGCGCTCATTCCGCCTGGACCGCATCGTCAGCGTGCTGCCGCTGGACCAGAGTTTCGGCCGGCCGGCCAATTTCGACGCCGCGGCACAGCTTGCGCTGGGCCTGGCCAGCATGCCGCGGGCGGTCGCGGTCGAGGTGCTGCTGTATACCGACCTCGCCGGCGTCCAGGCCGAATTCCTCGGCAGCATAGGCGTGTTCGAGGCTGTGCCCGAAGGCGTGCGCCTGCGCGGCGGCACCGACTGCCTGGACTGGTTCGCCCGCCAGCTTGCGCGCCTGCCGTTCCGTTTCGAGATCGTCGCGCCGGACGCGCTGCGCGAGGCCCTGGCCACGCACGTGGCGCAGTTGCAGCAGGCGGCGCAGCCGCGCGCCTGAGCGCC
Organism: Tahibacter harae; assembly: GCF_024437735.1. Lineage (GTDB taxonomy): Bacteria > Pseudomonadota > Gammaproteobacteria > Xanthomonadales > Rhodanobacteraceae > Tahibacter > Tahibacter harae. The sequence goes on from NZ_JANFQO010000012.1 coordinate 131,959, forward strand.
GGCGAGGTACAGCGCAACATTCCCGCAACAGCCGCTTCGACGCGGATTCAGGCACGACAGCGCTGCCGTCTTCAGCGCGACGGCAGCGGTACGCCGACACCTGCGCGCGGCGCGCCCGTGCCCTGCGTTCCGGCGCCGGCCCAGGCGCGCCGGTGCGGCGGCGCCGCGCAAATCCGCACGTTCCACGACAGATCGCCGCACGAACGCGCGTGTTCGGCCGGCTCACGTAGAATCGCCCCCTCATGAATACTCCGCGCAAGCCCAACCCTCTGCTCACCCTGCTCGGCGGCCTGCTGCAAACCGCCCTGAATCGCGCCCTGGCGCTGGACCCCGATACCCGCGCCCAGCTGCGCCGCCTGGACGGCCGCGCCCTCAGCGTGACATTCCGCGATACGCCGCTCGCGCTGCGCCTGCAGGTGGCGGGCGAACGGCTCGAAGTCGGCCCGGCCTTCGCCGGCGACAGCGCACTGCGCGTCGCGGCCTCGCCGGGCAGCCTGATCGGCCTGCTGCTGCGCCGCGGCGACGAGGGCGCCATCGCGCCGGGCAAGGTCGAGATCGCCGGCGACGCCGAACTCGCACGCCGGCTGGAAAAGATCGCCGGCGGCTATCGTCCGGATTTCGAGGAAGCCTTCAGCCGCGTGTTCGGCGACGTGATCGGGGTGAAGCTGGCGCAGGGCTTCGCCGGTGCATTGCGCTTTGCACGCGAGCGCGGCGAGGCGCTGCTGCGCGACGGGGCGGACTACCTGCGCGAGGAAAGCGGCGACCTGATCGCGCCGGCGGAAATGGAAGAATTCCTCGACGGCGTCGACGGCCTGCGCGAACGCGCCGAGCGCCTGGAAGCGCGCCTGAGCCGGCTGCGCGCCGCCGCGGAAAAGCGCGCATGAAGCGGCAGCTGACCAGCGTGCCGCGCCTGATCGGCATAGCCCGCGTACTGCTGCGCTACCGCCTGGACGACCTGGTCGAGGCCGTCCACCTGTTCCGTCCGCTGAAATGGGTGCGCCCGCTGTTCGGCCGCCCCCACGCCGACGTACGCGCACTGAGTCGCGGCGCGCGCCTGCGCATGGCGCTGGCCGAGCTGGGGCCGATCTTCGTCAAGTTCGGCCAGATCCTCTCCACCCGGCGCGACCTGCTGCCGCAGGACATCGCCGACGAGCTCACCCTGCTGCAGGACCAGGTGCCGCCGTTCCCCGGCGCACAGGCGCGCGCGGCGGTGGAAACCGCGCTGGGCGCGACCATCGCCGAGCTGTACGCGCATTTCGACGAGACGCCGCTGGCTTCGGCCTCCATCGCCCAGGTACACGCGGCGCAGCTCAAGGACGGGCGCGAAGTCGTGGTCAAGGTGCTGCGTCCCGGCGTGGGCAGGCGCATCGCCGCCGACATGGCCCTGCTGCACGATTTCGCCAGCCTGGCCGAACGCTTCCACCCAAACGCCGACAAGATCCGCCCGCGCGAAGTCGTGGCCGAGATCGAGACCACGCTGCGCAACGAGCTGGACCTGCAGCGCGAAGGCGCCAACGCCTGCCTGCTGCGGCGCAATTTCCGCGACTCGCCCGATCTCTACGTGCCCGAGGTGTACTGGAGCCATTCGCGCGAGACCGTGCTGACCCTGGAGCGCGTGCGCGGCATTCCCGCCGACGACATCGCCGCGCTGGACGCCGCCGGCATAGACCGGGTCAAGGTGGCGCAGAAAGGCGTGCAGCTGTTCTACACCCAGGTGTTCCGCGACAACTTCTTCCATGCCGACGCCCACGCCGGCAATATCTGGGTCGATCCCACGCGCCCGGCCGAGCCGCGCTTCATCGCCATCGACTTCGGCATCATGGGTTCGCTGCCGGAGGCCGACCAGTACTGGCTCGCTGAAAACTTCATCGCGCTTTTCAACCAGGACTATCGCCGCATCGCCCAGCTGCACGTACAGGCCGGCTGGATGCCGGCGACGACGCGCCTGGACGAACTGGAAGCCGCCACGCGCGCCGTGTGCGAACCCTACTTCACCCGGCCGCTGAGCGAGATCTCGCTGGCCGAGGTGCTGGTGAAGCTGTTCCAGACCGCGCGCCGCTACGAACTCACGATCCAGCCGCAGCTGATCCTGCTGCAGAAGACCTTGCTCAATATCGAAGGCATAGGCCGCCAGCTGGATCCGAAAATCGACATCTGGGCCGTGGCCAAGCCAGTGCTGGAACGCCTGTGGCGCGACCGCCACGGCCCCGCCGCCCTGTGGAAGGCCCTGCGCCGGCGCGTGCCCGAGTGGCTGGCCGCCGCCCCCGACATGCCGCAGCTGCTGCACGACTACCTGCAGAAAGCCAGCAGCGGCGGCATCCAGATGCGCGTGCACTCCGAAGACCTGCGCAACCTGCACGCCGACGCCAGCGCCAGCCGCGCCCAGATCGTGCCGCTGGCCCTGGGCGCCACCCTGATCCTTTCCGCCGTGCTGCTGTACGCACTGGACGGCGCCGCACCGCGCTTCGGCGGCGTGCCATGGACGGCCTGGTTCACGGCGATCGCCGGGACGCTGTGTTTCTGGGCGGCGAACCGGCGCAGTTGATGGAGGCGGAGTTCGAATTCGGGGTTCTAGTTCGGGTTCGGTTCGGTCCGGGGATTGGAGCTGAAGCATGAAGGCACGAGGCCACAACGGCATGGCGGCGACGACACGACCAGAGAAACGGAGTGCAGACCGAGCCCGAAACACAGGGTCTGTGCCAGGCCGCCCCTGATTGTCGCCAGAGAATGAGCCACGCCTGAGGCGAGGGTGCCGCCGCCAGGGCCCGGTCTTCCGGCGCGACGCCGCCGCCTGCAGAATGCGCTTCTCCACCCGCGGCGGCGCACTCCATGAACTTCGAACAACTGGACCAGACCCTGCGCGCCAGCGCCGCCGACCAGCGCCTGGATAATGAGGAAAAGTTCCAATTGCGCGAAATCGGCGCACAGCTGCAGACCGAGCAGCTGCGCCGCCTGCGCAACACCGCCTTCGCCATCGCGCGCGAGCGTATCGAGGCCGAGCCGGCCCAGGCCGCCGCACTGCTGCGCTGGCTGGAACAGGTGGTGAAGACCCTGGACCTGTGCAGCAGCGTCGCCGCCGCGGCGCACAGCGCCTATTTCACGCCCGGCGACGCCTGCCTGCGCAAACTGCGCGAACTCTGCGGCGGCGCCAGGCGCCAGATCGATATTTGCGTATTCACCCTGGCCGACGACCGCCTTTCCGAAGCGGTGCTGGCCGCGCACGAACGTGGCGTGCAGGTGCGCATCGTCACCGACGACGACAAGCGCCACGACGAAGGCAGCGACATCCTCAGCCTGGCCCGCGCCGGCATCGCCGTGCGCACCGACCGCAGCCCGGCGCATATGCACCACAAGTTCGCCGTGTTCGACGGCCGCCTGCTTGCCAACGGCAGCTTCAACTGGACGCGCAGCGCCAGCCACAGCAACGACGAGAACCTCATCGTCAGCAACGACGCCTATCTGGTGCGCTGCTTCGCCGGGCAGTTCGACCTGCTCTGGCAGCGCTATACGGGCTGACGCGAACGCGCAGGCTGCGGCGCGGCAGTGCGCGCCGCATCCGGGCGGTACCGAAGGCGCCGCGCAGCAACGGCGGCCGTCAGCCGGCTCGCGGCATTGCCTTGCCGGGCGGTCCGCTTCGCATACCGGGCTGGCCTGCGCGGCAATCACACCGGACGGGCGCTTGCGGCGTCGCTGCCTGCCAGCGGACAGGCCCGTGCGGAAATCACTCCGCTGCTGCAGTCAGCCGCCCGGCAGCCGTCCCGCCATGCGCACGCGGTAGTCGCCTGGCCGCGGCAATGCCGCGCGCAGCTGTTCCAGTGCGGCCGCGCCGGCGCCGTCCGCCGCCGTGCGCGCGCGCAGGAAGCGGGCGAAGGCGGCATCCGGGCCGTTCCTGGCGTTGCCGGCCTGGAACGCCTGGTCGATCGCGGCGGCTTCCTCGCGCAGGCCGGCCACGGCGCCGCCGCCGGCGAGGCGCGCGGCCAGGGCGACGGTGCGCACGCGCAGCATCAGCTCGCTGTCGGGCGGATAGGTCGGCGCGAGCACGCCTGCGGCCTGCTGCGCATCGGCCGCGGCGGCAGCCGCGCGGCCGGCCAGCACATGCAGGCTGGCGCGCCAGAGCAGGCTGCGGCCCAGCTCCATGGCGATATCCGAGCGCTGCGCCACCCGCACGGCCTCGTCCAGTGCGGTCAGTGCGGCGTCGTCCTGGCCCAGCTGCAGGCGCAGCACGCCGAGGTTGCACAGGCCGCTGGCCAGCTCCGGGTTCACCGCCTGGCCGCGGCTGCGGTCCAGCGCGACGGTGCGCTCCATCACCGGCAGCGCTTCCTCGCCGCGGCCGGCGGCGTTGAGCGCGCGGGCCAGGCCGTTGAGATGACCGCTGATGATGGGGCTGTCCTTGCCATACAGCGCCTCCATCGCCGCGACCGCCTCGCGCTGCAGGGCGATGCCTTCTTCGGTGCGGCCCTGTTCGGCGACCACGGCCGACAAGGTGCCCAGCGTGTCGGGCAGCAGCACGCGCTCGGCACCGCTGTCGCGGCGCAACTGCGCCAGCAGCGGCTGCAGCACGGTTTCGGCCTCGGCGTTCTGGCCCAGTTCGTTCAGCGCATAGGCCAGGTGGCCGCTCAGCTCCACGATCATGAAGCGGTGCGCCGGCTGCCGCGCGTCCAGCAGGGCCAGGCCGCGGCGCATCTGGCGCACGATCTCGTCGTTGCGGTTTTCCAGCTGCAGGCCGTACACACGCAGAGCCAGGCCGTAGGCAATCAGCCGCGCCTGTTCCGGATCGCGCGGATCCAGCAACGCTTCGGCCTGGTCCAGCAGCGGCGGACATTTCGCACTGTCGTTGGCCAGATCGAGCCGGCGGCACTGTTGGGTCAGTGCGGCGGCTTCCAGCGCGCGGTCGCCGCGGCGGCGGGCAATGGCCAGGGCCTCGTCCAGCAGCGGCGCGGCCGGCTCCAGCTGCTGCAGGCCGAGATAGGCGGAAGCCATGGTGACCAGCAGCGGACCGCGCGCGGCATCCTGGCCGGCCAGCGCACTGCGGATGTCACGCGCGCCGGCGTCCAGCAGTTCGCGCACGCTCAGCGCCTCGCCTTTCTGGTTGGCCGGATCAGCGTTATCGAACAAGGTGGTCATGAAGCGCAGCGCTTCGCGCGCGGTGTCGCGTTCGCTGCGCGCGATCTGCGCCTGCCACAGCGCCGCGCCCAGGCCGCCCAGCAGGGCGAACACGGCGACCAGGCCCAGCGCCGCGGCCAGCGCATGGCGCTGCAGGAAGCGCGCGGCGCGGTAGCGCCAGTTGCCGCGCCGCGCCAGCACCGGCTGGCGACGCAGATGGCGTTCCAGGTCCGCCGCCAGGTCGCCGACGCTGGCATAGCGCTGCGCGGGCTGCTTGCGCAGGGCCTTGAGCACGATCGCGTCCAGGTCGCCGCGCAGCTCGCGCCGCAGCCGCACCGGCGTGAGGTGGCGCCTGGCCGCGATGGCCTCGGCCTGGGCGCCGTCGCGGGTCACCACCAGGCTGGGCCGGGTCGGCTCCTGGTCCAGCACGGCGCGCTCGTACGCGGCCGGCGTGGAATTTTCCATTTTGTACGGACGCTGCCCGCTGAGCAGTTCGTACAGGAGCAGGCCCAGCGCATAGACATCGACCGCGGTGGTGACCAGTTCGCCGCGCACCTGCTCGGGCGCAGCGTATTCGGGGGTGAAGATGCGCGTGGCGCTGACCGCGGCGCTGTCGGCGCCGATCAGCTTGGCGATGCCGAAATCCAGCAGCTTCACCACGCCGTCGCGGCTGACCAGGATGTTGGACGGCTTCAGGTCGCGGTGCACGACCAGGCGCTGGTGCGCGTGCTGCACCGCCTCGCACACGGTCAGGAACAGCTGCAGGCGCTGGCGCAGGTCGAGCTGGCGGCTGTCGCACCAGGCGCGCAGATCCACGCCGTCGACGTATTCCAGCGCCAGCCAGGGCTTGCCGTCGGCGCTGACGCCGCCGTCGACCAGATGGGCGATATGCGGATGCTGCAGCGCGGCCAGGATCTGCCGCTCGGCGCGGAAGCGCGCCTGGGTCTCGGCGGTGTCCCAGCCGCCGCGGATCAGCTTGATCGCGACCTGCTGCTGGAATTCGCCGTCGGCGCGCTCGGCCAGCCATACCGCGCCCATGCCGCCGCGGCCGATCTCGCGCACCAGCCGAAACGGCCCCAGGCGCATGCCGCTGACCGCGCCGGGCGCCTCGCCGCGCGCGCTGCCGGTGAGCTGTTCGGCCAGCTCGGCGACGATGTCGGGGGCGCGGTCGAGCATGGCGGTGCCGCGGGTGGAGGCCGCATCGGCCTGCAGCAGGGCCAGCACTTCCTCGCGCAGCGCGGCATCGTGCGGGCATTGCTGCAGCAGCTGGTCTTCCCATTGCGCCGGCGCGAAGTCGACCACGGCTTCGAACAATTCACGCGCAAGGCGCCAGCGTTGTGCATCCATGGAATCGGCTCATCGACGCGGCGGCCAGGGTCCGCGTGTAACCGGACTTATACGGCAGAACGCAGGCCCGGGGATCACGCTGCACGGCGCCGCCGTGTGGCGGTTTGCAAACGCGAGGACTTTCCCGCCGTGCGGCGCAGAATGGTTGCGGGCGGCAGCGCGATGCGCCGGTTTGCGAACCGGCGGATTTTCCCGCCGCGGCGCCGGATGTCCCGGTGCCGCGAAGCGCCGCCGAGAGCGCCTAGCTGTCCTTGCCGCGGCCGCGCGGGCCGCCGGCACGGGCCGGCCTGTGCGCGGCGGCCTTGTTCGCGTCGGCGATGATGGTCTCGCGCAGGTGCAGTTCGCTGGCCGAGCAGATCGACAGCACCCGCGCCGGCCCCGCGCCCACGACCAGGTAGGCGTGGCCCATGCCGCTGTCGAAATAGATGGAATCGCCGGCGTACAGCCGGGTCGGCGCGTACAGGTCGGTATGCAGGTCGACCGTGCCTTCCAGCACGAAGGTGAATTCCTCGCCGGCGTGGCGTACCAGCGGGCCGAATTCCTCCAGCGTGCGCGCGTGCAGTTCGGCCACGATGGGCACGAAGCGCTTGTTGAGCAGATCGGCGGCGGGATAGCGGTGGGCATACATCGCGCTTTCGATGGCATAGCCTTCGCCGGCGCGGGTGATGCTGCGGCGGCCACTGAAGCGGGCCGGATCGCTGCCGCCGGCGCTGGCGAACAGTTCGGCGATGTCCACGCCCAGCGCCTCGCTGATGCGCGTGAGCTTGTCGAAGGTCAGCGCCATCTTGCCGTTTTCGAGCTTGGACAGGGTCGAGACCGGCAGGCCGCAGCGCCCGCTCAGTTCCACCAGGGTCAACCCCTGCCGTTTGCGCGCCGCGTTGAGGGCCGCGCCCGGATTGGTCTGCCCGGCGCCGCGCTCGCCGTCCGGCGCCGGATTGCGGACCCTGCCGCCGGTTTTCTTCGTCGTCATCACGCACTGCTCCTCCCGGCGGCAGAGTATCGGCTACCTGCATGCAGGTTCACAGGAAAACGGCAGCGCGGGCGCAGTCCTGTCAGCGGCACCTCGCGGCACCCGGCGCGCAACGCCGCGCCGCGGCCGCGGCTAGCGGATGCGCTGCTCCACCCAGGCCAGATACTGCTGCCGCAGCGGATAGGCCGGCGTCGCGCGCACCGCGGCCGCATTGGCCGCGAACAGGGCACGCGCCTGGGCCTGCGCGCCGGTATCGGCCAGGCAGCCGGCCAGCACGATCTGCAGGAAGGCGCGTTCGGCCGCGTTGATGCGGCTGGCGCTCGCGGCGAGGGTCTGCGCTTCGCGCGCCTGGGCGCAGTCGCGCCGGGCGCTGCCGGACTGGGCATCGAGCATCTCGCGCTCGGCCAGGGTGCGCGCGGTCTCGGCCGCATCCGGCCTGGGCAGGGCGCGGAAGCGTTCCAGGGCCAGATCCAGTTCGGCACGCGCCGCGTCCCAGCGCTGCTGGCGCCGGGCGATGCTGCCCAGTTCGCGCCGGATCGCGGTTTCGTCGCGGCCCTTGTCGGTATCGGTCGCGATCAGCAGCGCCTTGGCTTCCTCCAGCGAGGCGCGCGCGCCGGCCAGATCGCCGGCGCGGTCCTGCGCGCGGCCGTAGTTGTACAGGCTCTGCGCGATCCAGCCGTGTTCCGGGCTGAGCTGTTCGCGCCGCAGCTCCAGCGCGCGGCGCAGCTGCGGCAAAGCTTCCTCGACCCGGTCGGCGCGCATCAGCATCACGCCGTAGTTGTTGATCGAGGTGGTCAGGCCGCCGTGCGGGCGCTTGCCGTAGACCTGGGCCTTGAGTTCCAGCGCGCGCCGGCTCCACTCCAGTGCCTCCGACAGATCGGGCCGGTTCTGCAGGCTCATGCCCAGCACTTCGCTGATGCGCGCCTGGCGCAGCAGATGCGGCCGCGGCTTGGCCTGCTCGGCGGCCAGGGCCTGGCGCAGCATCGTTTCGGCTTCGGCGGCGCGGTCGGTGCGGATCAGGCGGAAGGCCAGCGGCACCACGGCGTCGGCGCGCCAGGTCTGCGCGTCGTCGGGCAATTGCTGCTGCAGCGCGTAGGCTTCGCGCAGATAGCGTTCGGTGTCCTCGTCGCGGGCCAGGCCGCTGGCCACGTTGGACAGGTCTATGCCGGTGCGCACGCGCAGGCGCAGGAAGCGCGGATCGTCCGCCGGCAGTTCGGCGTGCACCTGCTGCAGCAAGGCCAGCGCCTCGGGCAGGCGCGATTCGGAACCGAGCATGGCGCCGTGCAGCTCGCGCGTTTCCAGCTGCAGCAGCGCATCGCCGCTGCGTTCGGCCTGGCGCAATGCCTCGGCGATCAGGCCATCGCCGCTGCTGCCGCCGCCCAGCGCCCGGCGCGCCTGGGCCAGCACCAGCAGCAGGCCGGCCTTGGCGTGCGGATCTTCGTCCAGCTCGCCGTTGAGCAGCTGATCGGCACCGGCGTCGAGCAACTGGCCGGCGCCGGGTTCCTTGCCCTGGTTGACGTTGGGGTCGGCCTGGGTGAACAGGTCGGCGAGGAAATCGGCCGTGCGCTGGGCGCGGGCCGATTCGCGCACGGCCAGGTCGCGCTGCTGACGCGCCTGCTCCGCCTGCCACAGCGCCAGGCCCAGTCCCAGGCACAGGGCCAGCACCGCGGCCACGGCCAGCCCTGTCGCCAGCGCATGCCGCGCGACGAAGCGCCGCGCGCGGTAGCGCCAGTTGCCGCGCCGCGCCGCCACCGGCCGCTGCGCCTGATAGGCGGCGATATCGGCCAGCAGTTCGCCCACCGTGGCATAGCGCTGGGCCGGATCCTTGCGCAGCGCCTTGAGCACGATGGCATCCAGGTCGCCGCGCAGCTGCTGGCGCAGGCGCCGCGGGCTGAGATCGCGCGCCTGGGCCAGTGCCTGCGCGTCGCTGCCGGTCTCGCCCTCGACCACGGCCTGGCTGGGGCGCGTCGGCTCGTGATCGAGAATCGCGCGCTCGTAGGCGGCCGGCGTCGAATTCGCCGCGCGGTAGGGACGGCGGCCGGTCAGCAGTTCGTACAGCAGCAGGCCCAGCGCATAGATGTCGACCGAGATCGTGGCCACTTCGCCGCGCAGCTGTTCCGGCGCAGCGTATTCGGGCGTGAACACGCGGCTGCCGCTGACCTGCAGCGAGGCCGGGTCTATCAGCTTGGCAATGCCGAAATCCAGCAGCTTCACCGTGCCGTCGGCGCTGACCAGGATGTTGGACGGCTTGAGATCGCGATGCACGACCAGCCGCGCATGCGCATGCGCGACCGCCGCGCAGACCGTGGTGAACAGCGCCAGGCGCCGGTCCAGGCCCAGGCGCTCGCGGTCGCAGTAGCTGGCGATATCGCCGCCGTCGACGTATTCCAGCGCCAGCCAGGGCTTGCCGTCGGCGGTGACGCCGCCGTCGATGAGGTGGGCGATATGCGGATGCTGCAGGCCGGCGAGGATCTGGCGCTCGGCCTGGAAGCGCGCCATCACCGCTTCCGCATCCCAGCCGCTGCGGATCAGCTTGACCGCGACCTGCTGCCGGAAGGCGCCGTCGGCGCGCTCGGCCAGCCATACCGCGCCCATGCCGCCGCGGCCCAGCGGCCGCAGCAGGCGAAACGGGCCCACGCGCTGGCCTTGCAGGCGGGCGTATTCGGCGGCTTCTTCCTGCGCGGCAATATCGGCCAGCACCGCCGGCGCCTGCGCAGGAAGGCCCGCCCCGGTGGTCGCGCCGGCATCGGCGGCCAGCAGCTCGCGCACCTCGTGTTCCAGCCCGGCGTCGCCGCCGCAGCGCCGCAGCAGCTGTTCCTGCCACTGCTCGCGCGGCAGCTCGATCAGCTCATCGAACAATTCGCGCGCGCGGCGCCAGCGTTGCGCATCCATGGGTGACTGCCTGCCGACGACGCCACGGACAGCGCCGTGGATAGCGTACGCAAAGTCGCTGCCACAGGGATCAGCATGCCGGCGGCGGCGGCCGGCTTTGCGCTGCGGCGACAGCGCGGACGCACGCAGCGAGGGTGCAAAAACGGTGCGGCAGGACCGCTGCCGCGGGGCGCGGCGGGGCGGCGCAAAAATCCACGCCTTCGGGCGCTGCCGGCGAAACGGCTCCGCGCCCGGCCGGGGCGCGGAGCCGCAAGCCTGTCTTACTCGAAACCCAGATCGGCGCAGGTGGCGTCGACATAGCCCTGGGTGTAGTTCCACTGCACATCGCCGGGACCGCTGACCGGCGCATTGATGACCAGGTACTGCGCCACCGCCGCCGTCAGCGTCCCGCCGCCGCCGTCCCTGCACATGGCGATGTCGTCCGCTGTCGTTGCACCGTAATAGGCAGCGACGTTGGCCGCGGCGGTGTGCCAGGACACGCTGGTCATGGGCGGAGTACAGGTCGGGCAGGTGCCGTAATAGGTCACCGCCGAAGCCTGGGTACTGAACAGTGCTGCGCCGATCACACCGATAACAAGCAGAGCCTTCATCGCTTTTCTCCTCGCAGTGGGCCGGCGCGGATGCGCAGGCCGGAACCTGTTCGTGATCGCAGGCGACAAAGCAGCGCCGGGGGCGCAGAAGCACGCGCCAAGCAAATAACAGCCGCTTTCGCGCGGCGCGATCTGCTTAACATGAACTTTATAAATAGTCGCAAAGTCGCCTTGCAAACCGCGAGCATACCCGCATCGGCGCAAATAAATCAGATGCAACAAACCGTTTTTTCTATTGCGGCACTGTTTGGAAAAATGCTCCGCGAATCGCGCAACGCGGCTGCTGTGCGGCGACAGCAGACGATCCGGCTCCTGCCGACTTATTTCGAGCGGTTGAACAGCAGCGCGCCCGCAGCCCTGGCGCTGGCTTCGTCGCAGCGCCGCCCCAGCGCATCCTTCAGGCGCGGGCAGCGCTGCGCGAGGTCTTCCAGCTTCAGGTTCTGCGGCACGCGCGCGTGGTTGACGCAGACCGCGCCGTGCGGCGCCCAGCCGGCCTCGAAGCGGAAGCCGGCTTCATTGGCCGGCTGCTGCACGCCGTGCCCGTCGTAGATGTCGATGGCGGTGCCGTCGCGCGTGGTCGCCGTACCGTCGCCGCAGTAATCGGCGCGCACCATGTGCACGCAGGCTTCGTACATCGGCGCCATGGGCGTGCCATCCGGGGCGGGCGCCCAGGGCCGGTAGCCCCAGCGCACGCACTTGGCCTGGGCGCCGGCGGTGCAGCTCAGCGCGAAATGGTCACGCCCGGGCTGGTAGCGTCCATCCACCCAGCGGCCCGGCACCGGAAAGCCTTCCTGGCGCCCTTCGCGGTCGGCCTCGCAGGCGGGCGCCCAGGCGCCGCCGCGCTCGCGCTGGCTGAAACGATGCAGCAATACCGTGCCGCTGGGATCGGACGGATCCGGTCGCACCGCGTCTATGCGCAGCTGGCGGCCGCCGCCCAGGTCCAGCTCCGCGCCGATCAGCTCCGCGCTGCGCAGCACGCGGCCGTCCAGCCGGTACAGCACGAACTCGGTGCCTTCGACGCTGAGCCGCGCCGGCGGCGCAGCGGCCGCAGGCAGGGCCGCGGCCAGGGCGAGCAGCCGTGCCAGCCAGCGCGGCGCCATGGCTCAGCGCGACTCCGGCAGGTGCACCTGGACCTGGTCCAACGGCACCGCCGACCAGTCCGGCGCCTGCCAGGCCGTGGCGTCGAAAGCCGCTTCCCGCTCCGGATCGGCCGCGCTGCCGAGCTGCGCGCCCCGCAAGCTGGTGCCGTTGAGGTTGAAACCATTCAGCAGGAGGCCGTTGAGGCTCAGGCCATTGAGGCTGAGGCCGTTGAGATCCACCCCGTTGAACCGGGTGCCGTTCATGCGCATGCCGTTGAAGGCGATCCCGTTCCAGCGATAGCCGTTGCCCTGGACGCCGTTCAGCGCCATGCCGTTGAGCTTGAAGCTGTTGAGCGCGATGCCGTTGGTCTGCATCCCGTTGAAATTGATGCCATTCAGGGCAATGCCATTGTCGCTGCGGCCGTTGAACTTGATGCCGCAGCCGACACAGGCGCTGGCGGAACCCGCGGCGGCGAACAGGCCAAGGGCGATCAGGAAGCGCTTCATTGCATACTCCGGTTCAAAGGTGCCCAATCGGCACTCGCAGGGACGTACGCAGCGGCAGGCCGCCAGGGATCAGGCGCTGCCGGCGCCGCACTCAGGGAGTACGGTGTGCACCAACTGGGGGAAAGGCATGAACGAGAACGAGATCACCGCCCGCATCGCCGCCGCCAGCCAGGGCTCGGCCGAGCGCGACCAGGCGCTGAACCTGGTCTACGAAGACCTGCTGCGCATCGCCCGGGCCGAGCTGGCCCGCCACCGCCGCGGCGACACCCTCAACACCCGCGCCCTGGTCAACGAGGCCTACCTCAAGCTGTTCGAGCGCGCCAACGGCCAGTACGAAAACCGCAAGCACTTCTTCGCCACCGCCGCCCGCGCCATGCGCCAGGTCGTGATCGACTACGCCCGCGCGCGCCTGGCCGAACGCCGCGGCGCCGGCGCCGAGCACGTGGAACTGGACTCGCTCGAAGGCATGCCCCTGCCCGTGGACGAACAGGCCGAACAGCTGGTCGGCATGGACCGCGCCCTGCAGAAACTCGCCGCCCTGGACGAACGCCTGGTCAGCGTGGTCGAGATGCGCTTCTTCGCCGGCCTGGAAGTGAAAGACATCGCCGAACTGCTGGGCGTATCCGAGCCCACGGTCAAGCGCGACACACGGGCGGCGAAGGCATTCCTGCAACGGGAGTTGTCCCTGGGAAATTGAACGGCGGCGCTGTCCCGTTCACGTCCCGCCAACTGCGTAGCGCCGCAGGAACTTCCGGTAGACCGTGGAAGAATTCAGCACTTCCGCCGAGTTGTTTTCGAGCGCGAAGGCTTCGTCCTGGTCCGTCGATGAAATGAAAATGACGGTCTCGCTTCCGGCCGGGGCGAAAAGGCCTTCTCCATCCAGCAAAGCCATCGCCGCGATCATCGACGCATGCACCTGCTGCCGGAACGCGGCGAACGAACCCGTCTCACAGGCGGCCTGGCTCGCCGCACTCAGATCGCGGCAGATCGCCGTGAACGCTTCATCCTTCCACGCCTCGTAAGCCCATTCGCCGATGTACCACTGGTAGCCCGCCATCTCCGCAGGATCGTCCACGCCGGCCTTCGACAGCTTCTCGCTGTGTTTCTCGATGGAGTTCGCGCAGGGAAGAACCGTATAGCAGTCCGCGTCGGTGTACAGGGCGAAGGCGTAGAAGTCCTCCTGCTTTCTGCGTTCGATCAGATCCGCGAAGGAAGCTCTCGCGGCGGCGGCAATGCGTCCGGGGAAGCTCGTCCAATCCAGGCTGGCGTCGGCTGAGTCGCTGTCGCCAGCGGTATCGGCATTCATCGGCAGGCTCCTTTGCTGGCGCCGTATCGTGCCAGATCTTCCCCGCAGCAGCACCCGCAGCGCGGAACGGATGCGTTCCGCCAATCATCAGCGGCAGCGCCATGCTGTGACGGCCTCGACATACGCCGTGTGCGCCGCTCTCCACTTCACCGCATGAACGCCGGCGCAACCGCGCCGAAAAAAATCTGTTCGGATTAGTTCACATGCTTCGTTCGTATAACCGTTGCGTTTTCCCGCACAGGGAAAGGGAAAGCGCGACAGGAAAGCATCGACGGTAGCGACAATGACGCGCTGTTCAGAATCGTGAAGTACGCGCATGGAGTCGCAGCGTCATTCATCGACATGGAGCATCAAATGAAAGCGACACGCAAGACACTGCTGGGCGCAGGCCTCGTGCTGGCCCTGCTCGGCGGCGCAGGGAATGCACTGGCCGATTCGGTCTGGAGTTCGGCCATCACCAAGTGGGACGGCGACTGCTCCGGCAGCCAGCGCGACTGGTGGGACGACATGTGCATGGCCTGGCGCCATGAGATGGCCGACCGCGGTTTCGTGCCGGTGTGGGAGAACTTCCAGCTGGTCAAGGTCGGCAAGTATGCGGATCCGTCGATCACCAGCTGGGCCTACGACAATAGCCGCATGGATGCGCACGACGCGGGCCTGATCTGCACGCACGGTTCCATCGACGGCCCCGGCTGGGTCGGCACCATGCACACGCGGGAAGGCGGCGAATGCGGCCTCAACGTCAACCAGATGAAGCTGGGCAAGGCTTCGGGTGGACGGCTGCGCTTTTTCCACATGTCTTCGTGCCAGAGCATGCAGTGGGACAACCGCCTGTCCTGGTTCGGCGCAGCCAAGGGCGGCGTACACGTGATCGCCGGTTTCCACGGCCTCATGTACATCGGCTCGCAGTATGTGGACGAGTACGAGGAACTGGCCGCCGACGGTACCGTGTCCAAGGGCGTGGGCAAGGCCTGGGTCGACAACATGCATCACGTCGACCACTGGTACAACAGCTACAAGACCATCTGCCCGGTGGCGATGGGCTTCGGCAATACCGCGGCGCGTTCGGCCGATGTGCTCAACGAGCGCTATGCGAGCAAGTGGTCGGACACGGCCGCGAACTGGGCCACGACCCGCTACATCAGCGGCTGCGATCCGTCCACCGGCGGCGGCGCGCTGCCGAACTAAGGGAATAGACCACCATGATCACGAAGAAACTCCGCCTGCGCGCCGGCCTCGCCGGCCTGATCGGCTTCGGCCTGCTTGCACCGCTGGCCGGCGCCGGCGCGGCCGTCGCCACCGCCAGCGACCTGGGTTCGCCGGCGGATACCGCCCAGCTCTTTTCCGAGGACTATGCGCGCCTGATCGAGGCCACGCTGCCGGCCTTCCGCAGCGACGAACTCGCCCGCCGCCTGGCGCTGCTGCGCGAGAAATATCCCAACGGCGAGAACACCGTGACGCTGCGCAAGCTCAGCGACATCGAAGCGCTGCTGGGCCTGCCGCATGCGACCACGGGCGGCTCCGACTACGTCGCGACCAAGACCCACGCCTACGGCATCAGCGCCGGTTCCGGCCGCGTGCACTTCGCGCGCAATCTGGAAGGCCAGCCGCCGATGGCGTTCGAGGAAGCACAGCGCAGCCAGCGCGAGATCGAGGCGCGCCACTTCGATCTGCTGCAGCGCGCGGGCATCTCGCCGGCGCAGGTGCTGTTCACCACCAGCGGTATCGTCTCGCTGCGCACGCAGTCAGCCGACATGAGCGACGAGAAGGCCCTGCTCGCAGCGGATTCGGTCTATACCTATGCCCTGCGCAGCATCGAAGGCCTGCAGGTCGAAGGCAGCGAGGCCCGCCTGGCTTCGCGCAGCGGCGGCGACCTGGTCAGCCTGAGCCTGCGCTGGCCGGCGCTGCAGCTGCATCCGCAGCTGACCAGCTTCAAGCTCAAGAGCGCCGAGGAACTCAAGCGCGAGATCCTGCCGCAGGTGAAGCAGGCGGCCAACGGCGCGGTGGTGAATCTGCAGATGGCCGTGGTGCTGCGCCCGGTGAGCCTGGACGGCCGCCGCGTGTTCGTGCCTTCGCTCAAGGTCGGCGTGCTGCCGAAGGAAGAGGCCGGCGCGGTGTTCTACGTCGACCTGCCGCAGCAGGCGCTGGCGTACAAGGAAGGCGATGTGATCGACCGCTGATCAGGACGATCGGGCCGACCGGGGAGGCCGCCGCGAGGCGGCCTCCTTCTTTTCGGCTGGCGCAGCGAATTGCGGCGTTGTCCGGCGCGGGAAAATCCACGCACGCCGGAAACGGATTCAGCCAAGTCCGGTTTGTTGCGCAGGCCGGATCACACCGTCATCCGGGGATGCGGGGCGCAAGACGGCTCATTGACCGTTGTGCACCCGCGGCTTCATGCATCCAGCGTCGCATCCATGCTGATTTCCGCATTGAGCAGGCGCGACACCGGACAGCCGGCCTTGGCCTTGGCCGCATGCTCGGCGAAGCCGGCCGCATCGGTGCCGGGCACCTTGGCATTGACGACGAGGTGGACGGCGTTGATGGTGAAGCCGGCGTCGGTCTTGACCAGGCTGACTTCCGCACGGGTACGGATGTATTCCGGCGTGAGATTGCTCTGGCCCAGGATATTGGACAGGGCCATGGAGAAGCAGCCCGCGTGCGCCGCGCCGATCAGTTCCTCCGGGTTGGTGCCCGGGCCATCCTCGAAGCGCGACTTGAAACCGTAGGGCGCGTTGTTGAGCACGCCGGTTTCCGTGGAAATGGTGCCGCCGCCTTCCTTGATACTGCCCTTCCACTCTGCCGATCCGGTCTTTTTCATGGGTTCTGCTCCAGGGGTTGGGAAACGATGTGCGGGTCCGGCCGGCGCTGCCGGCGCGGGCGGATCAGGACTGCTGCAATTCCTTCGCCACTTCCTGCAGCGCGTCCATGTTGCTGATACGCGAGATCTGTTGCAGCAGATGGTCGGCCACGCCTTCCTCGATACGGCCCAGCTCGGCGGCCGAAACACCCAGCGCCGCAGCGAATTCCTGCACCTTGGCGCGCTCGCCGGCAGAGTAATTGCCATCGGCATGGGCCAGCAGCAGGCAGGAATGCAGCAGCGCGGCCTGCTGCCCGGGCTGACGGAAATCGCCGGCCACGGCGGCGAGATCGAACGGCATCGCGATCAGGTCGTCAAACGACGCCAGGGCCGAGGCTTCGCGCTGGCAGTTCTCGTAGAAGCTGCGCAGCATCACCCGTTCGGCATCGTGCACACCGTCGGTGACGGCGATGTCGTGCATGGCGCGGACGATGGTCTGCAGGTGGGAGAGTTCCAGGGTGGGCATGATGGTGTCCCGTTGAATTCCGCTGAAATCTTCAAAAGCCCTCTCCCCCGCGCAGGCGCGGAGAAGAGGGAGTACATGGTGTTGCGGGGTTTTCCGCAGATCTTCATGCGGCGGGAAGAAAGCAAACCAGGCCGCGGCGATTGACGCACCGCCAACCCATCACAACCGCAATTCCCGCTTCAATTCCCGCAGGCGCACAGTGAAATCCTCCTGGCTCATGTCGCGGTAGCGCGCCGGCAGCAGGCTGCGGCGCGAGGCTTCGAATACGGCGAGCATTTCCATGTATTCCAGCATGCCCGCGTCGCGCGCCGGCACATAGTCGGCGATGGCGCGCTCGAAGCAGGCCTGGTCCACGGTACTGCCTTCGCCGGCCAGGTTCAGCGCCAGCAGGCAGACGGCTTCCAGGTCCGCATTGGAATAGCCGACCAGTTTCGCGCTGGTGGTCTCCCGCGCCGCCGTCCAATCTAGGGCATCGCCCAGTTTGTAGCGCGTGAAGATGGCGCGCAGCACGGCTTCCACATCCTGCGCCGTATCCGGGTAGAAGAACGGGATCTTGCGGTCTATGCGCCCGGCGCGCTTGATGTCGATGTCGAGCTTGTCGGGCCGGTTGGTCATCAGGATGAACAGCACCTGGCCGCGGTTGTCCGGCTCGCTCATGAATTCCTTGAGCCGCGCGATCACGCGCGAAGACGTGCCGCCGTCGGTTTCCCCGGACTGGCCGCCGAAGCTGCGGTCGCCCTCGTCAATGATGAGGATGATGGGCCCCAGCGCCTTGACCATGCGCAGCACTTTTTCCAGGTTGGCCTCGGTCGAGCCCACCCATTTGGAACGGAAGTTCTTCAGCGTGACCGCGCTCAGGCCGGACGACTTGACGAAGGCCTTGGCGATGAAGGTCTTGCCGGTGCCCATGGGGCCGACGAACAGCAGGCCCAGGGGCACGCGGTGGCGGTCGCCGTTCCTGATCGCCGCGGCGATCTGCAGCAGTTCCTGCTTGATGCCCTCGGCGCCGCCCACCGCCTCCAGGCCGTGGCGCGCGTCGACGAATTCGATCAGGCCGGCGCATTCTTTCTCTATGATTTCGCGCTTGCGCTTGTGCACCAGCTCGATCACCGCGGCGTAGGGATCGCCGGCGTCGGTCTCCGGCAGCGGCAGGTCGGGATTGATGAGGTGGCGGATTTCCTCGGTATCCATGCCGCGCGTGATGCCCGCCAGCTTGGCCGCGCGCTGGGCGGCGTCGGCGCTGTTGCCCAACAGCGAGCGGATCAGCTCCAGCCGCTCGCGGTCGCCCAGGGCATTGTCGGAGGAACGCGGCGTGAGCAGCTGGCGCAGCTGCACCGCGCGCAGGCCGGCGCTGTGTTCGGCCAGGCGCTCGACATTGTCCTCATGCATGGCCGGGTCGACCCTGCGGACCACCGCGGCGCGCTCGTCCAGGTCCGGCAGCGGGATTTCCACGGCGGCCACGCGCGGGTTGGCGATGAGCTTGGCATTGAGTTCCGCCAGCGATTCGCTGAGCAGGAACACCACGTTGTCCTTGCTCTCCAGCTCCGGGCTCAGCGACCAGCGGTGCAGGCGTATCGCCGCCATGCGGTCGGCGTGGGAGAGGAAATTCTCCTCGCCCGGCGGCGCCAGGCTGCCGGCGTAGCTCACGATCAGCGCGGCGCTGTGGCGCTGCAGGATCTCGTGCTCGATGTCCGCCAGCGCTTCTTCCGGCGGCCTGTTCGGCCGCACCGGCTCGGTGCCCAGGGTGCTGGTGCGCTTGGCATAGCGCACGCCGGCGGAAGGGTCGTAGACGATGATGGTGTCCTTGTTGTCCTTGAGCAGCACCTCGGTCAGGAATTCCACCAGCGAATGGAATTCGCCGCCGTGCAGGATCTCGTCGAACACGTTGTGGTGCAGCACGAACATCGAGGCTTCGCCGCCGATGTACTTGCGCCGGACCGTTTCGGCCCAGCGCGGCAGGATGGCGGCAGGACGGGCCGGCATGGGGCACTCCTTACATCTGCTTGCCGGCCGCGGCCTGGGCGGCGCGCTGGCGCTTGAGCTCTTCCAGCTGGGCGCGCGCGGTGATGGCGCCGGACTGCTGGCGCAGCTTGTCCAGGCGCACGTCGAGGTCGGAATCGCGCAGTTCCTTGCCGAGGTTGGCTTCGGAGATCGTGTTCCGGATGTGGTCGCGCACCTTGTCCAGCGCCTGCACGTCGGCCTCGACGCTGAGGCCGTCGAGCTGCGACTGGATCTGGATGCGCGCCTGGGCGCTCTTCATCTTGGCCAGCATGCGGTCGCGCTCGGCCTTGAGCTTGTCGATCTCGCTCTTGACCGCGAGCAGCGCGTTCTTGGCGTCGTCGGCTTCGGCCTTGGCCTGTTCGGCCTCCGTGGCGAGCGAGGTCAGCTCGGCCTCGACCGCGCTCTTCTTCTGCAGCAGTACCAGGGCCAGATCGTCCTGGTTGGTGGCCAGGGCGGCGTCCAGGTCGCGCGCGATCGCGGCCAGGGACTGGCGTTCGCTTTCCACGCGCTGATCGATCTCGTCGCGGCGGGTGATGATGGCTGCGGTCGCGCCCTTGAGCGTGGTGTACTTGGCGACCAGGCTGTTGATCGCGTTCTCGTAGGCGATTTCCGGGTGCTTCTTTTCCACGTCGGCGATCCACAGCGACACGAAGCCGCGCCAGAGGTTGCCTAGCCGGTCGAAGAAATTGATGCTTGCCATGATGCGGGAGTCTCCTTGCGGGCTGCGATGGGTTGGCCGCGGACTCAGGCCTGGTTGACCTGTTCAAAAAAGCGGCGGTGATCCTGGGCGAAGCTGATGAAGCCGTCGATCAGTGCGCGCTTGAGCGCCGGGTGCTCGGCTTCGGGCGTGAAGCGCAGGGCCAGGCGCGCGCCCTGCGTGGCCCATTCAAAATGGTCGGCCTCCATGCCGCCGCCGTGGCCGGAATGCAGCGCGATCCAGTGGTAGGCCACGTGTTCCTGCCCGGCGATGGCGATGCGCGTGGCCAGCAGGTGCTGCACCAGTTCCGGCGCGGTGCGGCGCAGGGTCTCGTCGATCAGGGAGAACTCGCGATCGGCCAGCAGCGCCGAACCCAGGTGATAGCCGATGGCGTGGAAGATCGCCGGCAGGTCGTCCTCGCTGTGCGCACCGTAGCCGCGCGCGACTTTCTGGTTGAGCTGCAGCAGCCACTCCGGCTCGGCCAGCAGGACATTCGCGCTGTGCGGGTCGGACAGTGCCGGCAGCTGCGCCGCCTCCAGCAGCAGCACGCCCTTGAGCAGGGCCTGGGCCAGGCAGCGGTGGGTGTCGCGGTGCACGCTGTCGTGGTCGTCGAATTCGTTGCGCGCGGCGTCGAAGAAGAAGCTGGCGACGTAGACGCTGCGGTCGGCCAGGGCGTGGATGGGTTCGTCCGGATCCAGGAACAGGCGGCGCGCGCGGCCGATCTTGCCGGCCAGCGCAGCCACGCCGGAACCGAACAGGCCGTTCCAGCTGGTGTAGCGGCCGAGGAAACGCAGGCGCTGGCGCGGCTCGCCCAGGGCCTGGCTGATCGCCTCGTACACCAGCCGCTCCTGCGCGCTGAAGTTGACCAGGCTTTCCAGTTCTCCACGATTGATCTTGTTCACGGCAGGGCTCTCTGGCGGACGGCATCCGCGGGCGTCCGCGCGGCGCGGTACGGTGGCGATGGCGGCAGGGCGCGGCCTGTGCAGATGGCCGGCGGCGCGCCGGGCGCGGATCGCCCCTGCCGCAGCGGCACCGAGGGCCGCAGCCGCGGGCCCGCCGGCGCAGCCGCGGCGGCGGCGCGAGCCATGCGGCGGCGGCAGGCCGCCGCCCTTTCCTCCCGCTGCACCAGGCCCGCCTGCGGCAGCGCGCACAGGAATCTGCTCAATTGCGATCTCCCCATCGCCCCGGAACCGACTGCCGCAGTGTAGGCGATACCAGCGGCCGCTTGCTGGCCGATGACAAGCCTCGCCCGCCCGCTGCCTCTGCGGATCGGCAATGAGGGCGGCCGGCGCCGCCGCAAGAATGACCAATGGCGCAGACCGGCGCACGGCTGGGTTAGGCTGGGAGCGTCATCCCTCGCCACGGAGCCTTCCCATGCGCGTCCTGCTCGCCCTGTTGCTGCTGGCCGCCCTGCCCGCTGCGGCCGGAGACAAGATCGATGTGGCGCGCATCCACGGCCGTATCCAGTTCGTCACCAGCTTCCCGGACTACAAGGTGAAACTGGTCGACAGCTTCGCCGACCTGCACGTCAAGCTCGTGGAAAGCTTCCCCGACGCGCCGGGCAAATGGCAGATCGTCGAGAGCTTCCCCGATTACAAGATCCAGATCGTGGAAAGCTTCCCCGACTTCACCATCCGCTACGTGGATAGTTTTCCCGGCCCGCGGCAGTAGGCAGCGCAGCAGCGCTCACAGCACCGCGCAGCCGCGCCGGCGGCGGGAACAGGGCGGGCGATCGGTTCATGGGCGCAATCCCGGCGTGTTCCCCCGCCAGCACGCAAACGCGCCGGCGCAGGACAGGCGCCGACGTCCGGGCTTGCGGCAATCCCGGCCGCCGCCCGGAATCAACGCCGCGGGAAGAATTTTTTCCGCGCGTGATCCCCGCGCGGCGGCGCCTGCGTATGTGTCGGGCATGGGCGCGCGCAGTCCCTGTTTCGCGCATCCCGGCGGAGGTCATTCATGCGTCTGTCCCTTCTGAATACCGCCACGGCGCGCAGGCGCCCGGCCCCGGCTCCAGCGCGCGGTTCGCCGGCAGCGTCGGCCAGTGCAGCGGCGTCAACCTCGACCTGATGGCGATACAGGACGCCATCGCCGCCCGCCCGGCGCACGGCGGAGGCAGGCCAGGCCCGGCCGGGAACGGCGCAACCGCAATCGCGCCGGACGCCATCGCCACCGATCCCGCGCGCATCAGAGGCAGCGATTGCAATTTCCAACATATTTTCAATGAACAGCCGTCGCCATCCGCGGCTGGCCGATCACCCGCAGCGCCCTACGACCAGGAGAATCGCATGCAGCCGTTTCCCGCCCACAACCCGCCGCCGGCAGACCCGCGCAGCGAACTGCATCCCGTCACCGACGCCGCCGCAGCGCGCTGGCAGCGCTGGGCGGCGGCACTGCTCGCTGCGCTGAGCGAAGCCTGAGACGGCGGCACGGCGGCGCGTCCGGCGTCCCGCGCAACACTGCGGCGGCGGCGAAAACTCCAGGCCCGGCGCGGGCCTGCGCGAACCCGGCGGCAGCGCCTAGACTGCGCGCCTCTGCGCCGGAGGCCGCCATGACCATACAGAACGAAACCGATATCCAGGGCCTGCACCGCATAGGCCGCGTCGTCGCCTCCGTGTTGCAGCAGATGCTGGACGCACTGGAACCCGGCATGACCACGGCCGAACTCGATGCCCTGGGCGCGCGCCTGCTCGCCGCAGCCGGCGCGCGGCCGGCGCCGCAGCTGACCTACGGTTTTCCCGGCACGACCTGCATCAGCGTCAACGAAGAAGTCGCCCACGGCATTCCGGGCGCGCGGCGCATCCAGGCCGGCGATCTGGTGAATGTCGATGTGTCGGCCGAACTCGACGGCTATTTCGCCGACACCGGCGGCAGCCGCGCGGTGCCGCCGGTCACGCCGCAGAAACTGCAACTGTGCCATGCGACGAAGCAGGCCTTGAACGCCGCGCTGCAGCAGGCCCGCGCCGGCGCGCCGCTGAACCGCCTGGGCCGCGCGATAGAGCAGGTCGCCAAGCGTCATCGGCTGCGCATCATCCGCAATCTCGGCAGCCACGGCGTAGGCCGCGCCCTGCACGAGGAACCGGAACACATTCCCGGCTATTTCGACGCCGGCGACCGGCGCCTGCTGCACGAAGGCATGGTCATCACCATCGAGCCCTTCCTGTCCACGCGCAGCGACTGGGTCGAGGAAGCCGAGGACGGCTGGACCCTGAAAGCCGCTCCCGGCAACCTGGCCGCGCAGTACGAACACACGCTGATCGTGACCCGGGGCGAACCCATCGTGGTGACACGTCTGGCCGGCTGAGGTCGGGAACGGAGCGGCTGCCCACCCGCAGTGCCGCGCGCAACCGCTCGCGGATACGCCGGGACCACGGCGACTTTCCGCACTACCGGGGCCGCGCCCGGGTTGTTATGGTTGCCGGTCCTTTCCCAGCCGGAAACCGCCATGCCGCTGCGCCGTCTCGTCCTCGCCCTCTGTTTGAGCCTGGCCCTGCCCGCCGCCGCGGACGAAGGCATGTGGATGGCCAGCCAGCTGCCGGAGATCGCGCCGCAGCTGCGCGCGGCCGGCTTCAGCGGCGATCCCGCCGCGCTGGCCGACCTGACCGCGGCGCCGCTCAACGCCGTGGTCAAATCCGGCGGCGGCACCGGCGCCTTCGTTTCCGGCCAGGGTCTGCTGGTCACCAATCATCACGTCGCCTACGGCGTGATCCAGTACAACAGCAAGCCCGAGCGCAACCTGCTGGAGCTGGGCTTCGCGGCGCCCGACCAGGCCGGCGAACTGCGCGGCAGCCCGGATTTCCGCGTGCTGGTGACCGAACGCTTCGAGCGCGTCACCGAGCGCGTGCTCAAGGCCGCCGCGGGCAAGAAGGGGCTGGACTATTTCGACGCCGTCGACAGCGCGAGCAAGGCCCTGGTCGCCGAGTGCGAGACCCAGCGCGGCCGCCGCTGCAGCGTCGCCAGCATGGACTACGGCGCGGAGTTCTACCGCATCCAGCAGCTGGAACTGCGCGATGTACGCCTGGTCTACGCGCCGCCCAGCGCGATCGGCAAATACGGCGACGAGATCGACAACTTCATGTGGCCGCGCCACAGCGGCGACTTCACCCTGCTGCGCGCCTACGTGGGCGCTGACGGCCAGCCGGCCGACTACAGCCCGGACAACAAGCCGTATACGCCGCCCGGCCATCTGCAGATCGCCAGGGACGGTCCGCGCGACGGCGATTTCGCCATGCTCGCCGGCTATCCCGGCATCACCTACCGCCACCGCCTGGCCAGCGAATTCGCCGAGCGCATAGGCTGGGGCCTGGCCGCCAATGTCGACTTGCTCGATGCGCTCATCGCGATCATCGAGCGCGAAGGCGCCACCGACAAGGATGCGGCGGTGAAGTACGCGAGCCAGCTGGCCAGCCTGAAGAACAACTCCAAGCGTTTCAGCGGCGAGCGCACCGGCCTGCTGCGCAGCGACGCGCAGCGCCTGCGCACCGACGCGGAAAAGGCCATGCTGGACTGGCTGCGCAGCGATGCCGCGGCGCGCTGCGACAGCGGCGCGAAGTGCCTGAGCGCCGCCGAGACCCTGCGCCGCATCGGCCTGGTGCAGGCCCAGCTCGATGCCGCCAGCGCGACGCGCGAGCGCGACCTGGTCCTGGGCGCCATCCTCAACCAGACCCAGCTGCTGCGCGCGGCCAACACCTTGCAGCGCCTCGCGCTGGAACGCGGCAAGCCCGATGCGAAACGCGAGACCGGCTACCAGCGCCGCGACGAGAACCTGATCGAAGCCCAGCTCAAGCAGGTGCAGCGCCGCTACGCCGCCGGCACCGAACAGGCCCTGCTGCTGGAACTGCTGCGGCGCTACCGCGCGCTGCCGGCGGCACAGCATGTGGCCGAATTCGACGCCGCTTTCGGCAGCGACGAGGCCGGCGCCAGGGCTGTGCTGGCGCGCGTCTACGGCGCGACCCGGCTCGGCGACGAAGCCGCGCGGCTGGAACTGCTCAAGGCCGAACCCGCCAGCGTGCGCGCCGATGACGACGCCTTGCTCGTCCTCGCCCGCCAGTTGCAGCCGGCCCTGTTGCGCCTGGAACAGGAACGCAAGCAGCGCGAAGGCGAACTGCAGCGGCTGCGCCCGGCCTACATGGCCGCGCTCAAGCGCTGGTACCGCAGCCAGCAGCGCCCGCTGTTCCCGGATGCGAACGCCACGCTGCGCGTGAGCTACGGCCGCGTCAGCGGCTTCAGCCCGCGCGACGGCGTGCAGTACCAGCCGGTGACCACGGTCGCCGGCATCGTGGAAAAGCACACCGGAAAGGAACCGTTCAACGCGCCCGAGCCGCTGCTGGCGGCGATTGCGCGCGGCGACTTCGGCGATACCAAGGACCCGGCGCTGAACACGCAGACGGTGAATTTCCTCACCAACCTCGACACCACCGGCGGCAACTCCGGATCGCCCGTGCTGAATGCGCGCGGTGAATTGATCGGCCTGAATTTCGACAGCAACTGGGAATCGGTCAGCGCAAGCTGGTGGTTCGATCCGCGCTACAAGCGCGCCGTGCATGTCGACATGCGCTATCTGCGTTTCCTGATGGAAAAGGTCTATCCCGCGCCGGCGCTGCTGGCCGAGATGGGCGTGGCCGCACCGTGAGCGAATCCGCCGCGGGCGCCCTGCCCCTGCTGCATGTGGACGAGGGCCTGGTCGTAGTGGACAAGCCGGCCGGGCTGGCCGTGCACCGCAGCAACCTGGTCGGCGCGGACGAGGACTACGTGATCGACCGGCTGCGCGCCCAGGTCGAAGGGCCGCTGTACCTTGCCCATCGCCTGGACCGCGCCACCAGCGGCGTGCTGCTGGTGGCGCGCTCGCGCGAAATCGCCGCGGCCCTGGGCCAGCAATTGATGGACCGCAGCGTGGCCAAGCACTACCTCGCCGTGGTGCGCGGCTGGCCCGGGAAAAGCGGCTGCATCGACCATCCGCTCAGCGGCTCCAGCCTGAAAGGCCCGGCGAAAGAGGCCCGCACGCGCTGGCGCCGGCTGGCCACGGTGGAGCTGCCCATCGCCATGGGCCGCTACGAACAGCAGCGCTACGCCCTGCTGCGGGTGGAACCGGAAACCGGCCGCTACCAGCAGATACGCCGCCATTTCGCCCATGCCTCGCACCACCTTATCGGCGACACCACGCACGGCCGCGGCGATCACAACCGCCTGTTCCGCATCCACTGGTCCATGCACCGCCTGCTGCTGCACGCGCGCCGGCTGCAATTCGACCATCCCGCCGACGGCCGGCGCATGAGCGTGCAGGCGCCGCTGGATGCGAGCTGGCAGCGGGTGATACAGGCGTTCGGCTGGGAGGCGGCGCTGGCGCAGGAAGCGACGGACGAAAACTGAGGATGCCGCATCCGCCGGGATGAATGCGCCGGACCAGACGGCACCCGGCACAGCCTCATTTTCTGCAATCTTCCACACTGCGCGATTCATCGAGAAAACCCAGGTCCAGCATGCATACCGGCGCGACACCGGGCCGGCCGGAATCGCGGCAGTAGCGGCCTTCGGCCATCAGGATGCGGCGCACCTGGGCCGCGCTGCAGCCGGCGTAGCGCGGATCGCGCCAGACCCGCGCGGCGGCGCCGCTGACCACCGCCGCCGCGGCCGAGGTGCGGTCGAATTCGCCGTAATCGCCGGCGCAGGCCGCTGGGTCTGCCGCGGTGCCGGCCAGGGCGGTGGTGCACAGCGGCGTGTCCTCGCCGGGCTCCGGCGCCGGCGCACCCAGGTCTACGCCGGCGCCGTAGTTGGACTTCCGGGCCAGGCCGCCGTCGTAGCGGCGCGCTTCCACGGTGATTGCCGTATCCGAGTTGAAAGAGGCCGGCCAGCGCGGCAGGCGCGCGATGTCGCGGCCTTTGTTGCCGGCGCTGGCGACCAGCAGCAACCCGGCACGGCTGGCCGCCGCCAGCGCATCGCGCAGAGCGGTGCCGTGAAGCGCTTGCAGGCCCAGGCTCATGTTCACCACGCGCAGCGGCTGTCCGTCCGTGCCGCGGTATTCGATGGCGCAGTACAGGGCCGCTGCCAGGCGCAGGTCGCCGTCGGCGGCCTCCACCGGTGCGGCGATGGAAACCAGATCGCCGACCTCGGCCAGCCCGGCGATGCCGCGGCCGTTCTCGCGCACCGCGGCAATCAGCCCGGCCACGGCAGTGGCATGGCCGCTGGGCCGCTGCGGCGGCCGGCGCGGACAGCAGTCCTCGCCGCCGCAACCGCCGTCGGCAGCGCGCAGGCGCGGCTGTATCCAGACCAGGGGCGGCAGATCGGGATGATCGGCGCGCACCGCGCCGTCGAGCACCGCCACATGCACGCGCGGCGCCGCCCGCGGCGCACGGATCGCAGCCAGCAGCTTGAAGTTGTGCGGTTGCAGCGGATCCTCGTAGTGCGCGGGGAGGGTGGCAGGCGGCGCCTGCGGCGGCGGCGCGGCGGCCGCGGCACTTGAATTTTCTTCTGGATTTTCAGTGTCGCCGGCGTCGCCCTGGGCGTCGTACGGTTCGGCGAAGCGCAGGTCCGACGGATCCGGCATCTGCGCTTCATCGTCCGCGCAGCGCGGCAGCGCGGCGGCCGCCAGCGGCAAGATCGCCGGCAGCGCGTCCTGCGCCCGCGCCGCGGCGGAAAGATCGGCGGCGAACTGGCCGGTCTTCAGCCCCAGCAAGGCCAGCGACAGCAGCAGCAACCGCCGCTGCGGGCGGCCGGGCAAGTCGCGCAGCATGACACTCGCTCCCCTGTGCGGTGCACGGGCGCCGGATGCGGCGCCCGTTTTCAGGCCGGCCTCAGTTGGTATCGCCGGTCCAGCTGCCGTCGTCCGGATCGCCGCCGCCGCCGCCGACCGCGCCGCTGACATAGACGTGCAGGTAGATCCCGCGGTCGGACGGATTGCCGGTCAGGCTCATGCAGAAGCTGCGTTCGATATAGGTCTGCTCCTCCTCGACGATCGGGCCGAGCGTATAGATGTTGCCGGTGATGTTGTCGTAGGCGGCGTTGTAAGCCACGTTGGTCGCGTTCTT
Source organism: Tahibacter harae (assembly GCF_024437735.1). GTDB lineage: Bacteria > Pseudomonadota > Gammaproteobacteria > Xanthomonadales > Rhodanobacteraceae > Tahibacter > Tahibacter harae. Next base: position 159,795 of record NZ_JANFQO010000012.1, read on the forward strand.
CCAGATGTTCACATAGTCCGCGTTGGCCGAGTCCATGTTGAGACTCTTGATGTACTTCTCGCCGCTGACGGGAAGCGTGTCCAGTTCGATCGTCATTACATCGTCCTCCGCTGCCGCGACGATATCGGTCAGCGTAATGCTGTGGTGGATGGCGAATTCTTTCAGTTCGAAATCGGTCAGTGCCATGACAGTCCCCTGATCTTGCCGTTGATAGGTCGATTGCACGGGAAGCGTTTCCCGCAGCATTCAAGTGCATCGCGGATGCGGGTTATCGCACCTGGCCCGAAAAAGCGCGGCAGGCGGGATTGGCTGCTGACAGGATTGGCTGCTGACAGGATTGGCTGCTGACAGGATTGGCTGCTGGCGGGATTAGCCGCCGACGGGATTAGCTACCGACAGGATCGATTGGGTGAAAGCGGCGGGACGGGCGCGGGTGGTGGCGCCGAGGTCCGGCACGGTGGAATGTCCGGGCGTTTCCGGAATCGGCCTCGTGCGAGGTCCGCAGCGGACGGCCCGCGATACGCAAGAACTGCGGCGCGCGGAACTCCACGATCCACCGGGGGAATGCGGAAACTCCCTCTCCCCCGGCTGCGCCGCGGGAGAGGGCCGGGGCGGGGGCGACGATCAACGCGCCTCGCCGCTTGGATTTTCGCGGAATTATTCAACGCGCTAAGAACTGGCTACAACCGGAATTCTTCGCAATCTGAAGCTTCGCCCCCTCACCCAACCCTCTCTCCCCCAAGCGCGTGAACGCGCTTGGGGGAGAGGGCTTTTCCAGGCTCCGGATACAGGGCGTGACGTGCTGAATCCTGAATCTCCAAGTCCGAGTCTCGAAGTCCGAACCTCGAACCTCGAACCTCGAACCTCGAATGCCGAATGCCGAATGCCGAATCCCCAGCGCAACACACACCCCGGAATTCGCAACCAGCCAGACACCATCGCCCCACCACCCGCACACCCCAACCACAGCCCGCGCGCCGCCACGCCCTACCAGCCCCAGGCCTCCACCCCGGCCCACAACGCGGGACTGGCCTGCGGATAGCGCTGCAGGAAACGCAGCTGCGCCTGGCGCAGTGCCTGGGCGGGGCGGCGGGCGCTGAGTGCGGGGTCGGCGTAGAAGTCGGTCATCAGTTCGGGCATCACGCCGTCCTGCACCGGCCACAGGGTGGCGACGACATGGCGGGCGCCGGCCTGCAGGAAGGCGTGGGCGACGCCGGCGCTGCCTTCGTCGCCGATGGCGCGGCCCACGGCGGTATCGCAGGCGCCGAGCACGACCAGGCGGGCGTCCAGGCGGCCGGCGCCTATGCGGCGGCTGGAGAGGAATCCGTCCGCGCTCCTGCCTTGCGCATCGAACAGCGACAGCACCAGCCCGGAGCCGCTGATGCCGGCGCGGCCGTCCACGCCGTGCGTGGCAAAGTGCAGCAGGTCGAACGATCCCATGTTCACCTCCTGCAGCGCGGGCAGGCTGGCGTCCAGGCCCTGCAGCACGGTGCTGTGCGCGGCGCCGAGGCGGTACTGTACGCGCTGCACTTCGTCACGGCTGCCGCGCAGGCGGCTGATGCCGTTGCGCAGCACCGGCGCCGCGGCGATGTATTCGACCTCCGGCGCCACGCCCAGGCGCGGATCGTCGCGGGTGTAGACCGGATCGCCGACCAGCAGGGCGCGGTAGTCGGCGCGCAGGGCCGGCGGCGGCGGCCGCAGCAGCAGCCAGGCCGCCGGCAGCAGGCTGATCTCGTGCTGCTGCAGCAGATAGCCGCCGGCGGGCGGGCGCAGCGCGGCGAAGGGCAGCGCATCCAGCGACGCATCGGCGACGACGAATACGCGCGGCGTCTTCAGCAACGGCGCCAGCGGCTGCCACAGCAGGCCATGGGCATGCTCCAGGGCCGCCGCCGCCGCGGTGGTATCGCTGCCGGCCAGGGCGGCGCGCACTTCGCGCACGGCCTGGCCCAGTTCGTTCTCGTCGGCCAGGGGTACCGCATGCAGCCTGTCGCGGCTTAGCACCCAGGCGTAGCTTTGCTGCGGCAGCTGGCGATAGACGACCAGGCTCGCCTCCGCCGGCAGCGCCTGCTGCAGATCGGCGACGGCCAAGTCGGCGCGCCGGCCGCCCGGCGGCGGCAGCGCGGCGCTTTCCTGTGCGGCAGCGTCGGCGCTGCGCAGCGCGGCTTCGGCGGCGCGGATCTGCACATCCAGTTCGGCCAGCCGCGCCGGCGTGGCGCGGTCCTCCTGCAATTTCCAGCGCGCCAGTCCCAGTTCGGCCAGGCGTGCCAGATGTTGTTCGCGCTCGGCCGTGGCCAGCGGCGGCGCCGGCGCGGCATCGAGACGTTCGCGCAGGCTGCGCGCGCGCAGGCGTTCGCTCAGCACCAGGGCTTCGGCGGCACGGGCCGGCCCGGCGCCGTCGGATTCCAGCAGCAGGGCGAGCAGGCCGCGCTGGGCTTCGCGCTGGGTGGCGAGGAAGATCGCGCGCAGCTCCAGGTCGTAGACGTAGGAGCCGGCGTTCTCGATCGCCGCCAGCGCCTCGCGGTAGGCCTGTTCCGCCGCGGCCTTGCGGCCCTGGGCGCGCAGTGCGGCGGCGATCAGGTTGCGCGCTTCCAGGGCGAAGACCTGGCCCAGACGGCCGTGCTGCAAGGTGGCCGCGGCGAGCCGGCGTGCCGCGGCCGGCTCGTTCCGCGCCATTTTCACTTGTGCAAGTTCCAGCCGCGCCTGGTCCAGCGTGCTGTATTGCTCCAGCTTGCGCGCCAGCGCCTCGGCCTGGCGCGCCGATTCGCCGGCGCCGGCGAGATCGCCGCTGCGCCGCTGCACGCGCGCAGTGCGCAGCCACACATCGGCCAGCACGGCCGGATCGGCGTCCACGGCGGCGATTTCCGCCGCCTCGCGCGCGGAGGCGCGGGCGGCGTCGAACTGTTGCTCGGCCAACTGGGCTTCGGCCAGGCGCGACAAGGTCTTGGCCATATCGCTGCGGCGGCCGGCCTGGCGTTGCAGTTCCAGCGCCTGCTGCATCAGGTCTATCGCCCGGGCGGGCTCGCCCAGCACGAGCTGCACATGGCCGCGGTGGCGCAGGGTGCGCGCCTCGCCGGCACGGTCGTTGGCGCTGCGATAGGCCGCGCCGGATTGCTCGAAGCCGCGCAGGGCCTGGGAATAGCGGCCGCGGGCGAAGTCGGTCAGGGCCAGGTTCTGCAGCGGATCGGCGCTGCCGGCCTGGTCGTCGAACTGGCGCCGCCGGGCGATGGCCTGGCTGAACAGATCCGCCGCACGGCTCGCATCGCCCAGCAGCAGGTAGGCGCCGCCGAGATTGTTCAGCGCCGTGGCGATGCGCATTTCATCGCCGCTGGCCAGGGATAAAGCCAGCGCTTCCTCGTAGCAGGTACGTGCGGACTGCAGGCTGTCGCGCAGGACGCCGGTCAGGCAGAGATTATTCTGGATCACCGCGCGCAGCAGGTTGTCGTCCACGCCGTCCAGCACGGCCAGTGCCTGGCGCAGCGGCGCGCGGCTCAGGCGCCCGTCGCCCAGGGCATTGTGGTGCATGGCCAGGTTGTTCAGCGCCGAGGCTTCGCCACGGCGGTCGGACGAGCGCCGCCACAGCGGCAGCACCTGTTCCAGCGCGGCGACGGCCTCGGCGCGGCGCTGCTGGCGTGCGAGCACGCGCTCCAGCACGCCGACGCAGCGCAGCAGTCCGGCCTCGTCGCCGGCCTCGCGCCGCGCTGCGCACAGAGACTGCAGCATGCGCGCGGTCTCCGGCTCACGCACCCGGCGTGGATCGGCGAAGCGCTGGGCGATCTCGGCCGCGGCCAGGTCCAGGCCGAACGCGCGGCTGGCGGCGCTGTCGCTCAGATCCACGTTCTCCAGCCGCACCTTCACCGTGGCCGGCGGAGAACCCAGCCGCGGCGCGCGCAGTTCCAGCTGCAGGCCGGCTTCAGCCGCGGCCACGGCCAGGCGCAGGCTGCCCCAGCGCAGGATGTCGTCATCCTCGGCCGGCCAGCGCTGGGCCTGGCCGACCAGGGCGGCGGCCGCGTCCACGCCCTGCTCGTCCACCTGTACGCGCAGAGCCTGGCCGGGGCTGACGGCCAGCGGCAAGCGCAGGGTCTGGCCCGGCGCGAGCGTCAGCGCCGCGGTCTCGCCGGGCACCAGCGCGGCGGGTTCGGCCGGCGCGGCCAGCGGCAGCAGGCTGGCGCAGAACAGCAGCAGTGCGGCCAGTGGACGGGCCTGGGACGGGGCGGGCGGCATGCGTCTTCCGTGGGCGGCGGCGAAGCCGCAGTTTCCCACAGCACGGCCCCGCTGCAGCGGCTGCAACGCGGCGCAGCATGAGTCGGCCGTCAACCCGGCTAGAATCCGGCCCATGCCATCCTTCGACATTGTTTCCAAACTCGACCAGCACGAAGTCGCCAACGCCGTCGACCAGGCCAACCGCGAGCTGGACAAGCGCTTCGACTTCCGCGGTGCCAACGCCAGCGCCGAGCTGGCCGACGGCATCGTCACGCTCAAGGCCGATGCCGAATTCCGCCTCAAGCAGATGCAGGAAATCCTGCTCCAGCGCCTGGTCGCGCGCGGCATCGACATCCGCTGCGCCGACATCGGCGAGGCCGAGGTCAATCTTTCCGCCGCGCGCCAGAAGGTCACCCTCAAGCAGGGCATAGACCAGGCCCTGGGCAAGAAGATCGTCAAGCTGCTCAAGGACGCCGGCCTCAAGGTGCAGGCGCAGATCCAGGGCGACCAGTTGCGCGTCAGCGGCAAGAAGCGCGACGACCTGCAGGTGGCCATCGCCTTCCTGCGCAAGAGCCCGGACATCGACATGCCGCTGCAGTACGAAAATTTCCGCGACTGAGGCCATGCTCGAAGTCACTCCGCAAATCCGCATCGGCGACGACGAACTGAGCGAAAGCTTCGTGCGTTCCTCCGGCCCCGGCGGGCAGAACGTCAACAAGGTGGCCAGCGCGGTCGAACTGCGCTTTGACGTGGCCCATTCGCCCTCGCTGCCCGATGCCGTGCGCGCCCGCCTGCTGGCCCGGCGCGACCGCCGCCTCACCGACGAAGGCGTGCTGGTGATTTCCGCCAGCCGCTTCCGCGACCAGGGCCGCAACCGCGAGGATGCGCGCGCGCGCCTGGCCGAGATCATCCGCGCCGCCACCGTAGTGGCGAAGAAGCGCATCGCGACCAAGCCGACCAAGGGCTCGCAGGAACGCCGCCTGCAGGAAAAGAAGACCCGCGCCTCGCACAAGCGCGGCCGCGCCAAGAACTGGAAAGACGAGTGAGCCCGGCGTTCCGTCCCGAACAGCTGTCGGCGCAGATGCCGCTGGCGCCGCGCAACTGGTATCGCCGCTTCTTCACCTGGCTGCTGGGTGTGTGCGGCTGGAAGCTGGTCGGCGAATTCCCCAACCTGCCCAAGCTGGTCTTCGTCGCCGCACCGCATTCGTCCTGGTGGGACGGCGTCTGGGGCCTGATGTTCAAGGCCGCGATCGGCCTGGACGCCTCGTTCATGGCCAAGAAGGAATTGTTCTTCTGGCCGCTGGGCTGGCTGCTGCGCCGCATGGGCGGCATCCCCATCGAACGCAGCGCGGCCCACGGCGTGGTCGAGCAGATGGTCGCGCGCTTCGACGAACGCGAACGGCTGTGGCTGGGCATTGCCGCCGAAGGCACGCGCAAGGCAGTCACAAAGTGGAAATCGGGATTCTGGCAGATCGCCCACGAGGCCAAGGTGCCGGTGTTCACGGTGTATTTCCACTACCCGGAAAAGACCATAGGCCTGGGGCCGGTATTCCAGCTCAGCGACGACCGCGAGGCGGATATCGCGCGCATCCGCGAGTTCTACCGGCCTTGGCAGGGGAAGCGGCGCGGGGCGTTTTGAGCCGGGGTTCGGGCGTCGGGGTCGAGGTCGAGATTGGGGATTGGGACTCAGCGGTCGGGATCCGGATTCACTCCTCTGCTCCCGCTCCCCCAAGCTCGCCTGGGGGAGCGGGCCGGGGTGAGGGGGCCACGCTCAATCCGCCCCTCCGTTGAATTTTCGCCTGAATATCCAACACACGGAGAGCCGGCAAAATCCTGACTCTTTCGCGAACTGACGCGCTGCCACCTCACCCAACCCGCTCCCCAAGCGAGCTTGGAGGACAGGGCTTTCCAGGCTGCGGCTCAGGCGCAGGGCTCGCGATTGGATCCGGGATCGAGATGCGGGCCCAGCGCATTCGGCGAACTCCCCCTTCCCGATTTCTACGCGCAATCCGGAATGCGAATGTCCGGCATCAGATCGCAACCGGAAGCGCGATTCCCGAAGCGCCAGTCCCGGCCTCGTAGCACTACTGTCACGAAGCCAGCCCACACTGGCCGCCATGGCCAACCTGCTGCTCCTCGCCCTGCTCTGCCTCACCCTCGCCGGCTTCGCCTGCGCGGCGGCCTGGAGCCGCGACGAGGCCGGCCATGCCAGGCGCTGGGATGCGGCCTTTGCCTTCGTGCTCGGCGCCGCGGCGCTGGAGCTGGTATTGCTGGCTTCGCCGCTGAGCCTGATGTTCCCCCTGCCGGCCCTGCTGGGCCTGCCGCTGCCCATGCTGGTAGGTCCGTTCTGGTGGCGCGCGCGGCACCAGCGCCTGCACTGGTCCTGGCGGCGCTGGGTATTCCAGCTGATTCCGGGCGCGGCCCTGTTGCTGTCCACCGTACTGACCACGCTGCAGGGCGGCTGGCCGCCGCTGGAACTGCCCGGCGTCGGCGTGGTGGTGACCGCGGCCCTGCTCAATCTCGCCGCCGGCGCGCTGCGCTGGCCGCAGCGCGCGGGGTTGCTGCGCAAGCGCTGGAGCTGAGGCGGCCGCCGCGGAAACGCTTCCATCTCGCGGCATCATCCGGAAGACACGGCCGACCACCCGGCCCAGGCTGAAACCCACGGCCCCTCATTCGCAGCGCGCGGAACGCGCCCCGCGCATCCGTGCACCCCGAAACACGGTCAGCTCTCGATATCGCGCGGCGGCGCCACGCAGCACCATTCCGGAGACGCGGCCGATTACACGCCAGCGGGAACCCAGGCCCGCCAGCCGCAGCGCGCCGGGAACGCGCCGAACATCGGCCCACCCGAAAACGCGGTCTGCGGTTCGCGCGCGGCGGAAACGTGCGTCGCCGAGGCCGCGCTTGTCTCCCTGTCGTTTGCAAGACACGAAAGCGCGGATTGGCCCGCAAACACGGCGTTTTCCTGCACAGCCCGCTGCAGACGGCGCATCTCACCCGCGCTTTGCGACACCGTTCGCACAACCTGCCAAAACCTCCTGGCCCCTGCGCCGCGCAACGTTCGTTTTGTTCGTCGGCGGGCGTTGAGCCAGAAGGCGCAACTCGCAGCGCCGCGTCACGAGGGAGTCCGCTATGTCCATTTCTCCACGTTTGCGCCGGGCCGCAACCGCCCTGCTCGCCCTGGCCGCCCTGCCGGCCGGCGCGGCCACCTTCAACGTCGTCACCGATGGTTCGGCCGGCGACAACAACCTGGCCAACAATGTCTGCGATATCGCCGGCGGCGGCTGCACGCTGCATGCGGCGATACAGCAGGCCAATGCCACTGCCGGCTTCGACCGCATCACCATGGGCCGGGCCAAGATCACCCTGGCGCAGAGCCTGCCCGCGGCCACCGAGCGCGTCGTCATCGACGGCAGCTTCGGCGGCGGCCGCGCCGAACTCGACGGCAACGGCAGCAACGGCTGCTTCAGCCTGTCCTCGCCCGGCGGCGGCGGCCAGGCGCCCAATCCGCTGGTGCCGCAGGCCAACAATTCGCGTGTGGAGAACTGGGTCATCCACAACTGCTCGGGCAATGGCGTCAACCTCGACGGCCACGGCTACGTGGTCTACAACAACTACATCGGCCTGCTGCCCAACGGCAGCACGGCCGACGGCAACTCCGGCGACGGCGTGTCGATCTCCGCGGATATCAGCGACGGCGACATACCCGATCTTTCCGGCATCCCGCTGCCCGGCGAGCTGGCCGACCTGCCGGCCATCCTCGCCTTCGTCGCCGGCGCCGCACCGGCGCTGGCGCCCAACGGCATCGTCACCAATGTCATTTCCGGCAACGACGGCGACGGCATCGAGGTCTTCGGCCAGTACACCGCGACCAATGTCATCTTCGACAACATCATCGGCCTCAACGCCAGCGGCACGGCAGCCGTACCCAACGGCCAGAACAGCGCCAGCCACGGCATCCTGATCACGGCCTCGGCCTATCTGAACTTCGTCGGCATCGACAACCGCGTCGCCGGCAACAATGCCTCGCCGCTGTCGGACGGCATCCACATTTCCACCGGCAAGGTGCCATTCCCGAATTTCGTTGCCGGCAATTTCGTCGGCTTCTCGCCGCTCAATCCGGTGACCGATCTGGGCAACGCGCAGTCCGGCATACGGGTGGCCGATGCGCGCATCACCACCAATGCCGATCCGGTGCCCAATCCGGTGCAGCTGTCGGTGGTGGTCGGCCCGGGCAATATCGTCGGCCACAATCGCGGCGGCGCCAGCGTGGCGGCGAATGATGCGAACAACGACAAGGGCGGCATCGTCGTCACCGACGGCAACTCCAACCATGTGCGCATCTGGGGCAATATCGTCGGCCTGTCCTCGCCCGACGGCAGCGCCATCGACATAGGCAATGCGGCCGACGGCATCAATATCGTCGGCACGGATCACGAGATCGGCGGCGCCACCGTGGTCGAAGGCAATATCGTCGGCGCCAACGGCCGCCACGGCGTGGTCGTGCGCGGCGGCAGCGGCACGGTGCGCAATGTCGTGCGCGGCAATTCCATAGGCACCTTGCCGCCGCCGCTGGAAGGCGCCGACCAGGGCAATGCCGGCATAGGCCTGTGGGTGCTGTCGGGCAATACACGCATCGGCGGCGACGGCGACGCGGAAAAGAACGTGATCGCCTTCAACGGTTCGCACGGGGTGAAATTCCAGACCGCGTTCGCCTGGTCCAACCTGCTGCGCAAGAACTCGATCTACGGCGTGCCCGCGGGCAGCCTGGGCATAGATCTGGACGTGGTCGACAACGGCGCGGATCCCACCGACGGCAGCAACGGCGGCGACCGCGTGCCCACGGCGCAGAACTACGCCCAGTGGCAGCAGAACACGGTGGTGCTGGGCGCAGCCGGCTATACCCCGGGCAGCGGCGCCAGCTCGGCCGGCTGGAGCCTGCAATCCGGCGCCAGCGGCCAGTACCGCATCGAGTTCTACCTCAACGACGACAACAGTTCAGGCGGCAAGACCTTCATCGGCGAAACCACGGCGAATACGGACGCCGCCGGCCTGGCCAGCGGCACCGCGCCGCTGAACCCGGCCACGCCCACCGATACGCGCGGCAAATACATCACCGCCACGGTGACTGACCTGAAACCCACCGATCCCGGCGCGAGCGAACCCAATCCGCCCGGACTGCTCGTGCCCGGCCCGGCCAACAACACGTCGGAATTCTCCGCACCGGTGCGCGTGCCGATACCGGGCTCGGTGCGCGTGGCGTCCGCCTCCATCGCGTTCACGGTGCCCGAGTCCGTAGGACTGGCCACCATACAAGTGGAACGCTTCGGCGCCAGCGAAGGCGCCGTCGATATCGACTACACCACCGCCGACGGCACCGCGACCGCCCCCGAGGACTACGCCACCACCAGCGGCAGCCTGCACTGGAACGACGGCGAAAGCGGCAGCAAGACGATACAGGTGCCCATCGTCAACGACCTGGTCACGGAACCGGCGCAGACGTTCGCGGTACAGCTGTCGAATCCGCAGGGCGGTGTGGAACTGGTCGACCCAACCGGCGCGGCAGTGACGATCGACGTTTCGACGCCGGTGATGTTGCAGTCGTTCGAGGTGGAGTGAGGGGCGGGATTCGAGATTCGAGATTCGAGATTCGAGATTCGAGATTCGAGATTCGAGATTCGAGATTCGAGATTCGAGATTCGAGATTCGCAGTCATTCTGCGGCGAATCCGAGGTTTTTTGGCAAGTGAAATTTGCCGTATTGCTTCGAGAAGAAGCGGGAAGGCCCCTCTCCCCCAAGCTCGCTTGGGGGAGAGGGCTAGGGTGAGGGGGCGACGATCAACACGCCTAGCTGCTTGAATTTTCGCCGGAATCTTCAATTCACGAAAAGCCGGCGAAAACCGCAATCCTGCGCAAACTGACGCGCTGCCCACTCATCCAACCCGCTGCCCCAAGCGTGTGAACGCGCTTGGGACGGCGGGCTTTTTCGAGGCCTGCTCCTGCGACTCCCGACTCGACTCCCGCCCCCGACTCCCGAACCCCATATCCCTAACCCAAAAAACCCCCCTCAAACATCCCCCCCATCAAGCCACCCCTCGCCACTACCACGCTGGAACACCCGGTCGCCGGACTGCACCTCGCCCGCCGGGAACGATTCCTGCTGCGCCAGCCGCGCATACAGCGGCGTGAAGTCCGGGCGCGTGGCTTCCATCAGCTGTTCGTAGCTGTCGATGACGAAGTACGTCTTTTGGTAGGTGTCGATGCGGTAGCGCGTGCGCATCACACGCTCCAGGTCGAAGCCGATGCGGTTGGGGGCGGCGGATTCCAGGCTGTAGATGGATTCGCCCTTGGAACTGACGATGCCGGCGCCGTAGATGCGCAGGCCCTCGGCGGTGTTGATGAGGCCGAATTCCACGGTGTACCAGTACAGGCGGGTCAGGTTGACCAGCGCCTCGGGCGCGATCGCCGCGGCCTTGACGCCGCCGGCGCCGTAGGCCTGCATGTAGTCGGCGAAGACGGGGTTGAGCAGCAGCGGCACATGGCCGAACAGGTCGTGGAACAGGTCCGGCTCGGACAGGTAATCCAGCTGCTCCGGCTTGCGTATCCACCAGGTCACCGGGAAGCGGCGGTTGGCCAGGTGTTCAAAGAAGGTGAGTTCGGGCAGCAGGCCTTCGACGCCGATCAGCTCCCAGCCGGTGGCCTTGCGCAGCACCTTGTTGAGTTCGCTGAACTTGGGAATGGCGTCGGCGGACATGCCGAAGCGTTCCTGGTTCTCCACGAACTCGCGCGCGGCGCGGCCTGCCAGCAGCTCGCGCTGGCGGCGGAACAGGGTGGCCCAGGTCTGGTGTTCGACGGCGCTGTAGCTGTCCCAGGGCTGCTCGATCACGCGGGTGGTATAGACCGGCACATAGCCCTTGTCGGTGAGCTGGTGTTCGACTTTCTGGGCGGCGGTCTGCATGGCGTTCTCCGGGGAGCCGTTCTGGCAGTGCGCAGTTTAGGTGCGCGGCGGCGCAAGAGGCTTGCTTTGTTGCGGCAGTACGGCGTTTCGGCGCAATATTCCGTCGCCATCCGCTTTGTCAAAGCAATAAATGACCGACGCCAGTCTCGACAGGACCGACCTGCGCATCCTCGAAGTGCTGCAGCAGGACGGCCGCATCACCAATGCCGAACTGGCCGAGCGCGTCAGCCTGTCGGCCTCGGCCTGCCTGCGCCGGCTGCAGCGGCTGGAGCAGGCCGGCGTGATCGCCGGCTACGCGGCGCGGGTGAATCCGCAGGCGGTGGGCCTGGGACTGCAGGCCTTCGTGCGCGTACAGCTGGCGCGGCACGATGCGCCGTCGATCGATCATTTCGTGCAGCGCGTGAATGAATCGCGCGAGGTGGTGGCCTGCCATGCGCTGACCGGCGACATGGACTATCTGCTGCACGTCGTGGTCGAGGATCTGGACCACTTCTCGCGCTTCCTGCTCGACCGCCTGCTCAACGATTCCGGCGTGGCCGATGTGAATTCCAGTTTCGTGCTGCGCACGGTGAAGCAGACGGGCGCGCTGCCTTTGTGAGGTGCGGATACTGGCAGCGGTGGCGGCCCCTGACGGTGATGCGGCGCAGCCACGGTGCTGCGCCGCCGCTTCGCACCTGGCGGACAGGCATTCCGGCCTGATGCCGCGCCCAACGACACGAGCCGGCGCGCCGACACCGGCGCTGCGCGCCTTCAGTCCGCGCCAACCCGCAGCCGCGGCCGCGCCGCACAGCGCAGCCAGCCCAGTGCGCGGCCGCGGCCGGCACCCAGCTCGCCTTCGGCCGTGCGCAGCAGCACCCAGCCGGCGCCCGCGCGCTCCAGGCGATAGCCCGGCAGCGCATCGGCCGCGCTGCAATCGCCGGCCAGTTCAAGACGCGCCGGCAGTTCGGCATCCAGCGTGCCGGTATTGTGCAGTTCCAGATCCAGCGCGCCGCCGGCCTGGGCCTGCCAGCGCGGTTCCAGCTGCGCGAACAGCGCCTCGCCGCGCGCTACGGCGCGCAAGGTCGCGAGCGCCCAGGCGCGGCTGTCGCCGGCGCGCGGCAGGCGGAACCAGGTGACGCCGGCCAGGCCGGGCAGATCCGCACGTTCCAGCCAGCGCAGAAAACCGGCGACTGCGCGCGGATCGACCTTGAGTTCGCGCGACTGCGCGCTGCGCCGCGGCAGTGGCTGCTCGCTTTCGACCGCATCCACGCCGCCCTCGGCATCGAGTTTCAACCGCGCGCCATAGGCCGGCAGCGCGACGCGGAACGGCCGCGCGCCCGCACGCCTGGCCCAGGCCCGGACCCAGCGCTGCGCCAGGGCCGCGTCGAACAGCCCGTCGGTGGGGCTTTGCACGGCGTGGACCTGCAAAGTGCTCGCATCGGCCGAAGCAAGCAGCGTTTCCAGCTGCGGCGATTGCAGCCAGTCGGGCAAGGCGGTGATGGAAAGGCCCTGCCCCGGCGGCAATTGCCGGCGCAGCTCGGCCACGCGCGCGGCGTAGTCGCCCAGGCGCGCGGTGGCGCAGTCGTGGTCCAGCTGCAGCGCCGGTGCCAGCCCGGCTTCGCGCCAGCGCTGCAGCACGGCCTGCACGCGCTGCGCCAGTTCCGCCGCCGGCCAGTCCGGCGCGCTGCCATCCAGGCGCACCACCAGTTGCAGCGGACGGCCGTCGCGCACGAGTGCGGCCAGATCGACCGCGGGCTCCACCCAGCGCCCGCGCGCATCGCGCTGCAGGCCGAGCACGCCGAGGCCGGCGAGGAAATCGCGCGATTCGCGCAGCGCATCGTGCAGCTGTGCGTCCCAGACGCGCTGCCAGACGTAGACATCCTGCGCCAGCGGCGCGGGCGCGCGGCGCGCGGCGACGAAATACCAAGCCAGGCCCAGCGCGCCCAGTACGGCGACGGCAGCGATCAGGCGCCGCAGCGGCGGGCGCGGAAGAAAAGTCGGACGCATCCGCGGCAGTCTGCCATGTCCGGCCGGGAAACCGCGCCGGCATCGCCGCGACAGCGGACGCCGGCTGCGCCAGCCGTCCGGTACGGCGGCCAGTTGATCCGGCCGAGTTGAAGGCGCAGCGCAGTGCGCCGGCCGGCTAATGCAGGGTGGGCGGCACGTCCTCGTCGCGGCGCCGGCGCGGGAATTCCAGGATCACGCCGCGCTCGTCCGGCAGGCGCTGCCACAGCACCGGCACCTGGGCCGGGCGCGGCAGCTCGTAGGTATCGGCATCGTCCCGGGCGGCAGCGGCGGCGGCTTCTTCCTCCAGTTCCCAGCTCGGCCGCGGCAGCGGCTCCGGCGGATCCAGCCTGCGCCACAGCACCGCCGCCAGCGCGCCGGCCACAGCGCCGCACAGGTGCGCCTCCCAGGACACGCCGGGCTCGCGCGGCAGCACCGTCATGACCATGCCGCCGTAGAGGAAGAACACCACCATCGCGATCACCGTCGCGTTGCGGTCGCGCCGCAGCAGGCCGAGCAGGAACAGGTAGAACATCAGGCCGTGGGTCAGCCCGCTCGCGCCGATATGCGAGGACGGCCGGCCGATCAGCCAGATGCCCAGGCCGCCGAGCAGCCAGATCAGCAGCAGCGCGCGCCAGGCGCCGCGCGGGTAGTTGAACAGGGCCAGGGCCAGCAGCACCGCCAGCGGCAGGCTGTTCATGATGAGGTGCTGGAACGAACCGTGGATCAGCGGCGCGGTCAGCACACCGGCCAGACCGAGGATTTCCCCGGGGCGCACGCCGAAATCGCTGAAATCCAGCCCGGCGAATTCCTCCACCAGCTTGACCAGCCAGAGCACGGCGACGAAGGCCAGGGCGATCCAGCCGGCGCGCCGGAGTTCCTGCGTATCGCGGCGGGGAATGGGAGCTGAGGTATCCATCGCGGCGAGGTTGGGGCAGCAGCGGCCGGCACAAGAGGCGCCGCCGCCGCGGCGGAAAAGTGCCCCAGCCACGCCCGGGCCGCCGGATTGCGCAAGCCGGGGCCGGCCGGGCTGGCCAACAATCGGCTACGACCTTTTGCAGGGGCAGCGCGCGGGCGGCATGGGCTAGCCTTGGCGGGTTGCCCAGGAGGAAATCATGACACTGTCCCGCATCGCCGCCGCACTGCTCTGCCTAGGCCTGGCCGGCACCGCCGCCGCCGCGCCGTCCACCGCCGCCGAGCGTTTCAAGTCGCTGTATGAGCGCGAATGGAGCTGGCGCCAGGACGAATACCCGCAGCTGGGAACCTATGTGGGCAACCACGCCCGCGACGGCGAACTGGGCCATGTGGACGAGGCCAGCCAGCAGCGCCGCCTCAAGCAGCTGGAAGCGTTCCAGCGCGAACTGCAGGAAATCCCGGCCGCGGAGCTGCCGCCGGCGGACCAGGTCAACTACGCCATCTACCGCGAGCAGCTGGCCAACAGCATCGGCGCGATCCGCGTGCGCGCCTACCTGCTGCCGATGACCTCGGATTCCAGCTTCTACGCCGACCTCACCCAGATGGGCGAATCCGCACCGCAGTCCACGCGCGAGGATTACGAAAACTACATCAAGCGCCTGGATGCCATCCCGGCCTATTTCGACGAACACATCGATCTGCTGAAAAAAGGCGTGAAGATCGGCATGACTCTGCCCCAGGTCGTGCTGCAGGGCCGCGACGGCCCGATACGCGACATCGCCGAAGGCACCGACATCCAGCAGAACCCGTTCTACAAGCCCTTCCTCAAGATGCCCGCGACGATGAAGGCCGAAGAGGCCGAGTCGCTGCGCCGCGATGCGCAGAAGGCGATCCGCGAGAAGGTGATTCCGGCCTACGCCAAGCTGCACAAGTATTTCGTCAACGACTACGTGCCCAAGGCACGCAAGACCCTGGGCGCCTACCAGCTGCCCGGCGGCAAGGAGTACTACCAGCAGCAGATCCGCGAATACACCACGACGGATCTCAGCCCCGACGAGATCCACAACATCGGCCTGCGCGAAGTCGCGCGGATCCGCGCGGAAATGGAAAAGGTGATGAAGGACGCGAAGTTCGACGGCGATTTCGCCGCGTTCCTCAAGTTCCTGCGCACCGATCCGCAGTTCTACGCCAAGACGCCGCGCGAGCTGCTGATGACGGCCAGCTACATCGCCAAGCGCATCGACGGCGAACTGCCCAAATATTTCGGCAAGCTGCCGCGCCTTCCGTACGGTATCGCACCGGTGCCCGCCGCGATCGCGCCGTACTACACCACTGGCCGCTACGCCGGCGCGCCGGCCGACGGCAAGACTGCCGGCTTCTACTGGGTCAACACCTGGAAGCTGGAAGCGCGGCCGCTGTACGCACTGACCGCGCTGACCCTGCACGAAGCCGTGCCCGGCCATCATCTGCAGGGCGCGCTGGCCAATGAACAGGGCGAACAGCCGCCGTTCCGCCGCTACGCCTACATTTCCGCGTTCGGCGAAGGCTGGGCGCTGTATACCGAACACCTCGGCGTGGAAATGGGTATCTACGAGACGCCGTACGATCATTTCGGCCGCCTGACCTACGAAATGTGGCGCGCCTGCCGCCTGGTCATCGACACCGGCGTGCACGCCAAGGGCTGGACGCGGGAACAGTCGCTGGCCCTGCTGCGCGACAATTCGGCGCTTTCCGAGCATGAAATAACTACAGAGGTCGATCGCTATATTTCCTGGCCGGGCCAGGCGCTGAGTTACAAACTCGGCGAGCTGCGCATTCGCGAATTGCGCGCGAAAGCGGAGCGGGAACTGGGCGAACGCTTTGATTTGCGGGCATTCCACGACGCCGTACTGTCGCTCGGATCCGTGCCGCTGCCGCTGCTGGACCAGCGCGTGGAGCAATTCATCCGCGATGGCGGCAAGAATCTTTAACCATTCTTGAATTGCGGCCGCCCCCGGGCTGCAGTTAGATGCGAGCAGTATAGAAAGTTGCCGCCGGACCCTGCCGGCGGCAACAAGGGGGCCAGGTGCTGATCGATGTACGCACGGCGATGCTGCTCACGGCGGGAATCACCTTCCTGCTTTCCATCGCCCTGGCGTTCACGCTGTGGCGCCAACGCGGCCCGCAGCGCCGGGCGGCGGTGCTGTGGGTATACGGCACCGCACTGCAACCCGTGGCCTGGCTGCTGCTGGGCCTGCGCGACCTGATCCCGGATCTGCTCTCGGTGCTGCTGGGCAATACCGCGATCTGCCTGGCCTACGCGCAGTATTCGCGCGCCCTGCATGCCTTCAACGGCAACAGCGGCAACTGGCAGCTGCCGAACTGGATCGCGCTCAGCGTCATCGCACCCGTCGCCGCGTATACCTGGCCGCAGAGCAACGTACCGATGCGTACGGTGGTCACCTCGACCATCGTGCTGCTGCTGTTCCTGATCGCCACCTATGAGGCATTGCGTGCGCCGCGGCCGCGTTCCGCCAGCCGCCTGATCACCGCATCCACGTTCCTGCTGGGCGCCTTGTTGCTGCTGGCGCGCGCCGTTTTCGAGGCAGTCAATCCGGCGCCGCTGACCAGCGGCATGGCCAGCACGCCCATGCAGGGCCTGATGTTCGGCTATGCCGCGCTGGTGCCGGTGATCGCCACCTTCGGCTTCGTGCTGATGTGCAGCGAACACGCCCGCGCCGAACTGGAACAGCTGGCCGCGACCGACCCGCTCACCGGTTCGCTGAACCGGCGCATGCTGGAACAGCTGGTCACCACCCAGCTGGCCGAGGCCCGCCGCCGTCCGCGCCCGCTGTCGGTGCTGCTGCTGGACGTGGACAAGTTCAAGAACATCAACGACAACTTCGGCCACGACGTCGGCGACATGGTGCTCAAGGCCGTCGTCGCCGCCTCGCGCCTGCAACTGCGCCCCGGCGACCTGATCGGCCGCCTCGGCGGCGAGGAATTCCTCATCGTGCTCGACGACACCGGCGAAGCCGAAGCCGTACAGGTCGCCGAACGCCTGCGCGCCGCCGTCGCCGGCCTGGACCTGGGCGAAGGCGACTACCGCGTGCCGCTGTCGATCAGCATAGGCGTGGCCAGCCGCAAGTCCGAGCGCAGTGATTTCGGCGAGCTGGTGCGGAGAGCGGATCGGGCGATGTATGCGGCCAAGAGCGCGGGGAGGAACCGGGTGGTTACGGGGGAGATTGAGATGCCGGTGGTGACGGTGGTGCATTGAGGTACGAGACTCTCCCGAAGCATCCTCTCCTTGTCTCTTCTCCTGCCCCTGCTTCGCCTGTGAAGGCGCGGAACATTGTGGGCCAATACCGGACCACGGCAGATCGACCATAACAGCTTGGCAAAAGCCCCGTGAATGCGGGGCTTTTGCTTCAGCCGCAGGTGAATCCAACACCGATTTTTCGCATCCGCTCTACGACGCAAACAACTCCCTGACCTCACGCAGCTGGTCCAACGACTCAACCAAGTCTCTACGGCCGCCCCTGATGGCTTCGGTGAGATCAGCAATGTTGAAGCCAATCACATCGCGGATCTTCATCTGCTTTCCATCGTATTGGACTTTCACATCCGGGTCGGCACCTTTACTCAAAAGGTACCTGGATAGCGCAACATTCCCGGCTAGCGCAGCCTTGGCCAACGGTGTCCAACCCCTTTCATCGGCAGGATCGACATCGGCTCCTGCATCAATCAGCAACTTCGCCGCCAGCTCACTTTTTACGTACATCAGTGGTGTGTGGTTGGCGAATACGTGTCCATCGACTCGCGACCGCCGCGTGAACCGCAAATTCGCATCCGCGCCAAGAGCAATAAGCTCTCTGATGACGTCAACAGCGTCACCTTGACAAGCCAGCTGCAACAATATCGTTCCTGCCCGCGGATGCGGTTCATCAGGATCGACACCAGCGCGAATCGCAGCCGCTACTGTCCTGGCGTCATTCTTGTGAGCTGCAGCAAACAGATCGTCCAATGGACTTTTCATAGAGGCATCAAGGCCATGGTAAACGTGGCATGGATTCGAGCCGTATTCGCCGCTGACACAGCCATCAACCCCCGCGTCAGCGCGGCTCTGGCTACGGCATCCGCCCCCAGCTTGGTTGTGATTCTCACGGCATGCCTTCGCACAATCGCGGCAGCAGTCGCAAGGGTGGCAGCAGCCATTTCCCGCCTCAGGGCTGTGTCATCCGTATAGAAAATCACGCCGGACAGGTTAAAGAAATCCACCTGATCGCCATTTACCACGGCCGTTTGTGGAACCCAGAAGAGATTCGGCGAGAAACCCCACTGCTGGTATGCCTTTGTATACAATTCTATCTGCACTATTCCTTTCGCAATACCTGACAGACTCAGCGGCTTGATTTCGTTGAACTTGAAAATCCCCCAATCCATGATGTCTGGCTTGAAGTAGCTGCTGGGGTCGTAATAGACAACCTTTCCGCATTCGGTAGCAGGTCCAGTTGGCACCTGGGTAATGTACTGGTCGCACACTTCATCCTCAACCGCTCTTCCGAAATCCGCCGTGTAGTGACCCGTCGGATCCACGAACATCGTCGGACTGGCATTGGCGTATACATACTTGTGCAGCGATTCCGGCGTGCCGACGTCACCGAGCCACGAATCCATTGCCGTGAAACGGCCGGCCTTCGGATCCATGTACCTTGCCCGCAAGTAGTAGAACCCGAGATTCGAATCGAACTGCTCTCCCGTGTACTGATAGTCCGTAGCCGGCTGATCCGGCGCGGCCAGTACGCTTGCAAGTTCGTCCCGGTCTCCGAACGCGTGATAGGCGTACTGGTCGACTGGATTGCCTGCGGCGTCGGTCAACAGCCGCGTAGTACCCAAACCGTCGTAGTGGAAAGTACCTGCGACAGCAACCGGGTTCGGGGTACCACTGGGCAAGCCGACGCCCGGAAGCAGCGAGCCTGTCGCATCACGCAGCGCGTATTGACCAAGCAGATCTTCGCCGTAGGTGTAGGCTGCCTTCAGTGCAAGGCTGCTTACCTGACCACCGATAGCCAGCGGATTGCCAATGCGCTCCTCAATCACCTGCGCGTGAGCCTGGTTGGGGTCGATCAGATAGCGTATTTCCCTCGCGTCAGGCGTACCGGCCCTGCGTATCTGGCTGCGGCGTACCCCTTCCGTCGTATAGGTGTACTGCGTTATGTCCAGCAGGCTTCCTACACGCTGCTCGGCTTGTGAAAGACGATTCTGGGCATTCCAGCGGTAGGCGATCGTTGCTTCTGGCGTGATGCTTTCCGTCAGATTGCCGTTCAGGTCGTAGCGGTTCGTAGTGGTGTGGCTGACACCATTGCTGACGGCGGTTTCATTCAGCAACCGGTCGTTGTCGTCGTAGCTATAGCTCGTTGTCGTCGACGAAGGCACTACCATCCCGCCTCCCGCAGTTGCCAATATCTGGCTGCGCCGATTGCCAACCCCGTCATAGCTCCATTGCGTGGTTCGCGCATGGCCCGGAGTCGCCGAGGTGACTGACTCTTCGACAAGCCGCTTGACCGCGTCATAGACATAGTCCGTGGTACGCGTACTGTCGAGTACAGGCTGTCCCAGGCTGTCGACCAGGTACTGACCCTGCGCATCGCGCTGTTGCACCTGTTCGGCGATCTGCGCACGCGTGCCGTCCGGATTCAGCGTATAGCCCAGCGCCAGCAACACTGCCGCGCCTTTCTTGTGCATAAGACTGACCAGGCGGTTCATGCGGTCGTAGCGATAGTCCACGCGGGTACCGTTGCTATGAACGACGTGATCGCGATTGCCGATGTCGTCGTAGCCAAAGGTAGTGACCTTGGCTGCGCCGGTCTGGCCCAGCGCGACGCTGGCGGCTTCGCTGACGGTCTTCAGGCGGTTCAACTCGTCGAAACCGAAGGTGACGGTTCGCGTACCGGTGGCGATAGACGTGCGGTTGCCCGCCTTGTCATAGGCGTAGTCGATTTGCTGGCCGTCGGACCACTTGACCTGATCCATGCGTCCACGCTCGTCGTAGCGGCGGGTTTCCGTAATCCCGCCATAGCTCAAGGTCAGCGGGCGCGTCAGGTTGTCGTAGGTGAGTACGAGTTCGCTGTTGTCGCCGAAGCGCGTATTTGTCAGCCGGTGGTCCGGGTCGTGCGTGTACTTGGTGAACTGGCCGTTGAAATCCGTGCTCCAGTCCAGCACGCCGCGGGAGTCGTAACGGAACTCCTCGTACTGGCCCAGCGGCAACGTACGGCGTATGACGCGGCCGGCCTTGTCGTAGGTCCAGTTCGTGGCGCGTCCCAGCGCATCGATCTGGCGGATCTTGTTGCCCTGTTCGTCATAGCTGTAGCGCGTGACCAGCACACCGTTGCTGCTGATGGCGGCTGCCGGATATTCGCCGCGCGCCAGCGCCTCGGCGATGGCTTCCGGGTTCTGGCCCGTCTGTGGGTTGGGCAGTACAACAGCAGTCAGCCGTCCCGCAGCGTCATGGGCGTAGCGCGTCGTTTTCGGCGGAATTCCCGACAGGGGGGCAGCAACGTCGGTCTGGGCAATCTTGCGGCCCATCCTGTCGTAGCTGTAGTCGATGTAGGGATTGTTGGACAGGTCCTGGTCTTCCACGACCGGATCCGGCAGCACGGTCCGTGTGAGTCGCCCGGCGATGTCGTAGATGCTGTGTACGTCACGCCCCAAGGCATCGCGCTCAAGAACACGGCGGCCGTTGTCGTCGTACTCCACCGCCGTGACCTGGTTCAACGCATTGCGTACTTCGATCTGGCGGCCTGCCGCATCGTACTCATACGAGGTCGCCTGGTTGCGCTCGTCCCAGCTGGTCTTGAGCTGACCGGCCTTGTCGAATGCCTGCCTGCTGCGCGGATTGTCGGTATCACCGCCGGTGCCGTCCGGATGGATGGTTTCGGTCAGCCGGTTGGCGGCGTCGTAGACCATCTTGGTGACACGGCCCATGCGGTCGCGCTGTTCCACGACATTGCCTTCGGCGTCATAGATCGAACGCTCGGTACCACCCGAGCTGCCGAAGTAGGTCGTGTCTACCTTCCCGTCTGGCGTGTAGATATGAGTCTTGCGGAAGGTGCCGACCTGCGCGTGCTGCAGCAGTCCTTCGGTGTAGGTGTTGAGGGTAATCACACCGTCCGGCGCTGTGCTCTTGATGAGATTGCCGGCCGCATCGTACTCGTTGGTCGTGACCAGTTCTTCGCGCTGGCCGTTGACCATGCGCCGGCGTGTTTCCGTGAGCACACGGCCCATGGCGTCGTACTGACGCGCGGTCACATTGCCCTGAGCATCCGTCTGCTGGGTCATGTTGCCGTACAGGTCGTAGTCGAAGGAGAGCCGGTTACCGTTGCCATCGACGATCGAGGTCAGATCGCCGGTATTGGCACAGGTCATGGTCAGGCACAGGTCCATCTCGTAGGAAGTGACGTTCCCCAACCCATCCGTCGACGAGGTCAGGAATCCTGTCTGCTCTCCGACCAGATTGCGCCAGTAGGTATTGGTCAGGACGACACGATTCTGTCCATCCGTTTCCGTCAGCAACTGGTTGTACCGCCCGTAAGTCCGCGTGATCGTTTCACCCGCCGGATTCGTCTCCGTCAACAGATTGCCGCGCGCATCGAACGTCCGCATGGTCACCCGATTCAGCGGATCCTTGGTCGTCAGCTCATTGCCGTTCTCGTCATACGTATGCACCGTCTGCTCGTTCAGCGCATTGGTCTCGCTGAGTACCCAGCCGTTGTCGTCATACACATACGTCGTCGTGAAGCCACGGCGATTCTTCACCGTCTCGATCTTGCCGGCGATGTTATGGGTGTATTCGATGCGCTTGTTGTTGGCGTCGGTGGTCGCGACGAGGCGGCCTTCGGCGTCGTATTCGTGGCGCGCGATCAGGGTGTTGCGCGGGTCGTGGATGGTCTCCAGGTAGTGCGGCCAGCGCGGGTTCTGCAGGTAGCCGAAGCGGCTGGTGTTGTCGAGCGGATCGGCCGCGGTGAGCAGGTCGCCGGCGGGCGAGTAGGTGTACTTGCGCGCCTCGCCGTCGGGCAGGGTGATGCGCACGATGCGGCCCATGTCGTCGCGCTCGAAGCCGACGCGGCGGCCGCTGGAGTGCACGATGCCGTCGCGGCTGTAGGTGATGGTGTTGGCCGCCTGGTCCTGAATGGTGCGGATGCCAAAGTTCTGGTCGATGGTGTAGACCAGGCCTTCTTCGGTGGTCAGGCGGTAGGTGCCCGGATCCAGCGGCACGTTCGGCGAATCCGGATCGGCCAGGTTGGCGGCTTCGCCCTGTTCGATCACGCGGATGGTGCCGTAGTCCAGCTGTTCCAGCTGGCTGTGCGTATTGCCCACCGGCGCGAAGCGCAGTTCGCCGTAGACCGTCGCCGTGTACGGCTGGCACTCCGGATGGAAGTAGGCCTTGAACTTTTCTACTTCGCCGTGGGGCAGGGTTACCGTCACGATGGGATCCGACAGCGGCCGTACGCACCAGGGCGTCAGGCCGCCGCCGCTCTGCGCCAGGCGCCAGCTGAAGCCGAGCTTGCGGTTCTCGCGCACGCTGACGTTCTGGTAGTCCACGCTCCAGCCGTAGCCGAAGTCGAGATCCTCATGCGCGCGGCGCGTGTCGTAGGTGCGCGTGACGCGGATGGGGATGCCGCTCAGCGGCACTTCCACGTCGAGGAAGGTGACCGAGTAGTGGCCGACCTTCATGTCGCCCTCGATGCTGACCGCGACCGAGTCGGTGCTGCTGCGGCCACTGGTGTCGGTGGCTTCCAGCACCAGAATGTGGATGCCGTTCATCAGCAGGGTCGGATCCAGGGTCGCGAACGCGGCGCTGCTGAAGTTGTTCGTGCCGCTGGCGATGACGCGGTACTGGCTGTCGCCCTGGTTTTCCTTGAGCGCCAGGCGCCAGCTGGCCAGGTGGCTGTCGTTGACTGTGCCCACGACGGCGGTCGGCTTGGTGATGACCGCATCGGGTTCGGGCGAGATCAGGTCCACCGCCGGCGCGTCGGCGTCGGCCGGATCGGCGACATAGACGGTAGTCGTGGCCTGTGCCGTCTGGCAGCCGTCGCTCACGTTCACCGCGATGGTGTGCGCGCCTATGCTGGCCGGCGTATAGCTCGCGCCGCCCTGGGCATCCAGGGTCAACGGCGTGCCGTTGGCCGTGGCGGTCAGCGTGTAGGCGCCCGCGGGATCCGTGACCACGGTGCCGATCAGCGCACTCTGGCCCAGCGTGATGTAGCGCGGTTCCGCCAGCACATCGAGCCGCAGCGGCCGTTCTGCGCCGACCACGGTGACATTCCAGGTCTGGTAGGCATAGGACGTCGTGTTGCGCGCGGAAACGGAAACCGCCTGCGTACCGGCCTGGGCCGCGGTCGGCGTCCACTGCAGCACGCCGCTGGCGCTGTCTATGGTCATGCCGGCGGGCTTGGTGTAGAGGCCGTAGACCAGGCTCGCGCCGCTGGCGCTGGCCGCATTGGCGTCGTAGGTGTAGACGCAGCCGACCTTGGCCATCGCCGGCGGATTGCTGGTGAAGACAGGGATGGAAGTCGCCGGCGTCTGCACGATGACGGTGAACAGCTGGGTCGTCGCATTGGCGGCCGAGTCGGTCACGCGCACGGTGGCGCGGCGCGTGCCTTCCAGGGCCGCGTCCGGTGTCCAGCTGATGACGCCGGTCTGGGCGTTGATGCTCATGCCGGCGAGTACCGGCGCATCCAGCGCATAGCTCAGCGTGTCGCCGTCCGGATCGCTTGCCGCGACGGCATAGCTCCAGGCCTGGCCGACCACGGCGTAGCCCGGCGCGGTGGAGGTGATCACCGGCGGCCGGTTCGGATTGGCGATGACCTGGGTGTACAAGGTGTGCAGCACTTCCGTGCCGCGGAACAGCTTCACGCGCACGGAGAAGCTGTGATTGCCGGCCTGGGCCGCGGTCGGCGTCCAGGTCAGCACGCCGGTCCACGGATCGATGCGCACGCCCTTGGGCGGCGCGACCAGGGAGAAATGCGGCGCGTTGTCGGCGTCGATCTGGTTGGCCAGCAATTGCAAGGTGACCGGATGGCCGGAATAGATTTTTTCCGGCAGGCCGCCGCTGAGGCTCAGCGCGATGCTCTTCTCGGTCACCTCCACGCTGTGCACGATGCTGTCGAGGCGGTCGGCACCGTCGGTCAGCGCGACCTCGATCACATGCGCGCCGATGACGTTGTTGTCCAGGCGGATATCGGCCGTGGCTTCCGCGGCGGCCGCATCGACATAGGCGTAGATCCAGCCGCTGAGCTGCTGCACCGGAACTTCGGGGAACTGCACGGCCGTCACTGCGTCGGAACGAAGCGCTGCCACCGTGGTGCGCGCCAGCTCGCGGCCGCCGCCGCCGCGGGAACCGGCGTACAGGCTCACCGTCAGCGGATGATCCATGCTGCGCAGGCCGCGGTTGCGCACATTGACTTCATAGCGCTTGTGCGCGGCATCGCTGCCGGCGCGCTGGCGCAGATCGCCTATCCAGGCGTCGTAGCGCAGGCCGGCGACTTGCGTGGCCGGCGGCAGTTCCAGGCCGAAGCTGCCGGCATGGCGTTCCACGCCGTCGCGGTAGCTGCGGCGGCCGGCGCGGTCCATCGGCCATACACCGCGGATGGGTTTTTCCAGTGCATTGGAATAGCCGGCGACGAACAATTCCGCGTTGCCGTCGCCGTCGCTGTCGACGAAGGCACCCAGGCCGCGGTTGTCGGCGCCGGAGGCCGAACGCAGTGTCGACCAGATCCAGTCCGACTGCACATCGCTGATGCGCGCGGCGCTGGTCATGCCGAAGGCTTCCACGGCGCCGTCGCGATTGACGTCGCCCAGCAACGGGCTGTGCGTGGTCACGCCAGGCATGTTGGCGCGCCGCGCCAGGCGCACGCTGCCGTCGATGGCATAGGCCTTGCGCTCGCAGGGCAGGTAGATTTCCGCGCTGCCGTCGCGATCGATATCGAAGATCGACGGCATGCAGCCTTCAGTCTGCAGCGTGATGGACGGCCCCAGGCGCGTGCCGTTGTAGGCCAGGCGTTCCAGGCGATAGATGCCGCTGCCGCCCTTGCTGACGACGCGGGCGATGACCTCTTTCTTGCCGTCGCCATCGAAATCGTGGACGGCGAACTCGGACGAAGCATTGTTGGGCATGCCGTCCGCAGGCACGCTCCACCACAATGTGCCGTTGGCGCGGCGCACTTCATTGAAGAACAGCACTTCCTTGCTGCCATCGCCATCCAGGTCGCTGATCAGCGGATGCACGGTGTCGGAGCCGATATTGCCGGCGCTGGTCGTGCCTATGGTCCAGCGGCGCACGCCGTCGGCACCATGCACGCTGCCGGCGGCGATGATCTCGGGGCTGCCGTCGCCGTCCAGGTCGGCGCTTTCTATGCTGGACTGCAGATAGATCAGATTATTCGCGCCGAGCAGCGGGTCGGTGGCCCATACGCGCTGGTTGGCACCGTTGATCGCGATGAGCTTGGGCGGGCTGCCGCTGCTGTAGAGGATTTCGTCCTTGCCGTCGCCGTTGAGATCGACGAAGGCCGGCACCAGCGCCGCATTGGCGACGGGCGTGCCCGACCAGGGCAGCAGGTCGCCGGTATCGACATAGCGCGCAATGACGCGGCCGCCGCCGATGCCGACGACGACCAGGCGGTCGCTGGCATTGACCACGCCGTCGGCATTGGTATCCAGCGGCCGGCCAAACACAGGCACGGCGATCAGGTTGCTGGTCTGGCTCCAGGCCGTGTCCATGGCGATGTCGGCGCTGCCGACGCGGTTGTCCCAGCTGCCCAGCTGCAAGGTATCGGCATGGCGCAAGGCGGGAGACTGCGCATCGCGCCAGAGGATGGAGCCCTCGCGGTCGCTGAGATAGGCCGACATGCCCGGCGGCCCCTGTATGACGTCCGTGCGCAGCAGTGCGGCAAAACCGCCGAGGCCTCGGATGGGCACGCTGTAGTTGGTGTTCTCGTAGGCAACCTGGTCATCGAAGCCAGCCGGCTGCGGTATGAATTCCAGCTTGGGCGGGAAATGCACCTGCACTTCGAAGATCTGTTCGTCGTAGAGGCCCTGCGCGTCGCGGGCGCGCACGGTGAACTCCTGCAGCAGCGCCTTGCGGTTGGCCGGGATGGCCGGGGTCCAGCTCAGCACGCCGCTCTGCGCGTCGATCTGCGCGCCGGCCGGGCCGGCGACCAGCACATATTCCAGTACGTCGCCATTGGGATCGACCGCGTCCAGGTCGTAGCTGAACTGTGGATCGCGCAGTTCCAGCTGCGGCAGCGACACGATCACCGGCGCACGGTTGACGCCGTCGGTCGGCGCCAGCCATTCCACCTGGGCTTCGAGCTGGGCCTGGCCGGACTGGAAGGTGACCGGCGTGAGGCCCGGGAACGGCTGGTCGAAGCAGTATTCGCCGCGGCCGGTGCCGTCGAGATAGCCCGACTCGGCGCGCGGCAGCGGGCCTTCTACGCGCACGGCGAAGCGCGCGTAGGGAATGCGCTTGTTCTGCTCATCGCGGGCGACCACGGCGAAGCAGGCGCTGTCGCCGACGGTGCGTGTCTGCGCCAGCGGCGTGACTTCGAGCCGGCGCACGCGGTCCTGGTTGCCGATCAGCAGGCCGCCGGCGTAGCCGTAGGCTTCGTAGTAGCCGTAGCCGTAGACGATCAGGCCGAACGGCGCGGCAGCGTCCAGGCGATGACGGCCTACGCTGACGCGCAGGTTGCCGTGCACCTTGCCGGTGCCTGCAATGGCGCGCCAGGTCACGCCGCTGACGGCGGCGCCGTCCAGGCGCAGGCTGGCCACGGCGGATTCCGGAATGGTGATGCCGGCGTAATGCAGCTTCATCGCCGGCTCTTGCGCCGTCGTGAACAGGTAGTCCGACAGCTCGGTGCCCACCGGCGGCAGCGCGATCGCGAACGGATCGAGCAGGTCGCCATCGGTATCGCCGGACGGCGAGACCGGCACGCCCGGCGGCACATCGCGGCGGCCGCTGTCGGCGTGCTCGCCCAGGGCGATCAGGAAAGCCTGTACCGGCTTGGTCGCGTGGATGGCCACCGGGCCGTCGAGGATGCGCTGGGCGGTATGGCCGGCGCGCAGCACCGCGATCAGGCGGTTGCCGGCATAGATGGCCGTATCGTCCTCGGTCGCGACGAAGCGGTACATATTGCCCACGGCGCGGGTGGCCAGATCGCCGGCGAGGAAATCCTGGCCCAGGTTGCGGTCCGGCAGCAGCTGTTCGTAGAGGTGATTGCAGGCGCTGACTTCGTCCGGCACATCGGCGCAGAGGCTGCCGCCGAACACCGCGATTGGCGCGGAGGCGACGATGCGCGTACCGCTGTACGGCGCGAAGTGGGACAAGCCTTCCCAGGCGCTCATGGCGTAAGCCTGGCCGCGCTGCAGCGTGACGCTCCAGGCGTCTGTGCCGGCGGCGCCGGGGCGCTGCACCGGCCGGCCGGTGGCCGGCGGCGCGATGCTGATGACGGTGTTGTCCTGGGTCGCGACGATCGCGGCCTGGCCGCCTTCGCCGAACAGGCGCGGATAGTCGATGACGGTGTAGTGCGTGCCCAGCACTTCCACCGGATAGATCACCGCCGCGTCGGTGGAAGCCATGAGCCGGTTCAGCGACACCACGGTCACCGGCCGGTCGGATACCACATGTATACCTTTGTTCGCCGCCATCAGGTTGGCGACATTCATCGCCTGCCAGGGCAGCTGGATTTCGGCAATGCCGCCGGCGGCCAGGGTGAAGTTCTGGCGGTAGTTCAGTCCGGCGATCTCGACATAGCCTTCGGCGCCTTCCAGCGCGGCCACGGTGACCCAGTGGCTGCGGGCGGGGTCGCTGGCCGGAGTACAGCCGATCTTGTCCGCTACGCAATAGTTGGGGCTATGGGTGAACCAGAACTCCCTCCCCACATGACTATGCCCCACCA
Source organism: Tahibacter harae (assembly GCF_024437735.1). Lineage (GTDB taxonomy): Bacteria > Pseudomonadota > Gammaproteobacteria > Xanthomonadales > Rhodanobacteraceae > Tahibacter > Tahibacter harae. Next base: position 187,781 of record NZ_JANFQO010000012.1, read on the forward strand.
GATCCGCATTCACGATCACGCGGAACACCTGGTCGTCGCTGGCGCCGTGGGCGTCCTGCACCTGCACGGTCACAT
>NZ_JANFQO010000013.1 GCF_024437735.1 Tahibacter harae
AATCCCGAATCCCGAATCCCGAATCCCGAATCCCGAATCCCGAATCCCGAATCCCGAATCCCGAATCCCGAATCCCGAATCCCGAATCCCGAATCCCGAATCCCGAATCCCGAATCCCGAATCAATGCACCCAACGCCCCCCGCGCCGTCGCGGCGGATCGCGGAATTCGCTGGAGGCTGCGCCGCTGCCTGCCTTCTCCCGCTCGCTGGCCGGATGCACGCGCCAGTATTGCGCGACGGTGGCGACGACCTGCGGGATATGGGCCAGGCAGTCGTCGTATTCCTGTTCGGTCAGGCGCTCGAACTCGGCTTCGGCGGTGAGTACGCCTTCGTCCACGGCCAGGGCCATGACGGGGCCGAGCATTTCCATCAGCTGGGCGTCTTCGGCCAGGCGCGATTCCCAGGCGCTGGCGCGCAGGTCGATGGCGCGGCTGACGCCTTCGCACCAGCCGGCGGCGGAAAGGGCGACGCCGCCGTCTTCCAGGTCGACTTCGCCAAGTATGGGTTCGTAGGTCTCGGCTTCGATTTCGCCGAGGATGGAGTCGTTGAGCTTGGCCAGCAGCGACAGTATGCGTTCGCCCTGTTCCTCGTCCTCGAACGGCGCGTGCAGCACTTCCGGCAGCCATTCGTCGGGCAGGGCCGGGTCCGGGCCTACGGCGAGCAGGGTCAGCAGGCCGTGCACCCCGTCCAGCAGCAGGTCGCTCTCGTTTTCGCGCGCATGTGCCCGCAGGAACTGGTCCAGTTCGTCCAGTTCGTGGTCTTCCAGGGTGAGAGGAGGCGTTTCGCGTTCGCTCATGCGTTGAGTTCCAGCAGCGCCGGGGCATGGTCCGAAGGACGGTCCCAGCGGCGCGGTTCCAGGTCGATGCTGGCGCCGGCCAGGCGCGGCCGCAGCGCGTGGCTGGCCAGCACCAGGTCTATGCGCAGGCCCAGGTTGCGGCGGAAGGCTGCCTGGCGGTAGTCCCACCAGCTGAAGGCACCGTCGTTCTGGTGGAAATCGCGGAAGGTATCGCTGAGGCCAATGCTCAGCAGCTTCCGCAGCGCTTCGCGTTCCGGCACCGAGCACAGGATCTGGTCCTTCCACGCGACCGGATCGTGCACGTCGCGGTCTTCCGGGGCGATGTTGAAATCGCCGAGCACGACGAGATTGGGATGGCGCGCGGCTTCGCCGGCGAGGTGGTCGGTCACGCGCGCCAGCCAGTCCAGCTTGTAGGCGTATTTCTCGCTGCCGACGGCCTGGCCGTTGACCACGTAGAGGTTGGCGATGCGCAGGCCGCCGATCGTGGCGATCAGGATGCGGCGCTGCGGATCGTCCATGCCGGGGATGTCGGTGACGATGTCCTCGGGCATGTCGTGGCGCGCCAGCAGGGCCACGCCGTTGTAGGTCTTCTGCCCGGAAAACACGCAGCGATAGCCGAGGGCGGCGATCTCGGTGTCTGGAAATTTGGCATCTTCCAGTTTTGTTTCCTGCAGCGCGACGATGTCGGGCTGTGCAGCGGCCAGCCACTGCTTGAGGTGCGGCATGCGCACGTTGAGCGAATTGACGTTCCAGGTCGCGATTTTCATGCGCGCAGTCTACCAGCCGGGCGCCTGCCGGCCCACGCCGGGCGGCGGGAGCCGGCTGGCCGCGCGGAATCAGGCCAGGCCGTAGCTCTGCAGCAGCGCTGTGGCATCGGGTTCGCGGCCGCGGAAGGCGACGAAGCTTTCCAGCGCCGGGCGCGAGCCGCCGACGGCGAGCACCTCGCGGCGGAAGGCGTCGCCGGTGCTGCGGTTGAAGATGCCTTCGGCCTCGAAGCGGGAGAAGGCATCGGCCGACAGCACCTCGGCCCAGAGGTAGCTGTAATAGCCCGCGCCGTAGCCGCCGGCGAAGATGTGGGTGAAGCTGTGGGCGAAGCGCTGCCAGGCCGGCGGGCGTACCACGGCGACCTGTTCGCGCACTTGCTGCAGGATCTCGTTGACGCGGCCGCCGCGGGCCGGGTCGTATTCCAGGTGCAGGCGGAAATCGAACAGGCCGAATTCCAGCTGGCGCACCAGGAACATGCCGGCCTGGAAATGGCGCGCGGCCAGCATGCGCTCGAACAGTTCCTGCGGCAGCGGTGCGCCGGTCTGGTAGTGGCGCGCGAACAGGTCCAGGGTTTCGCGCTGCCAGCAGAAGTTCTCCAGGAACTGGCTGGGCAGCTCCACCGCATCCCATTCCACGCCGCTGATGCCGGAGATGCCGGGGTAGTCGATCTCGGTCAGCAGATGGTGCAGGCCGTGGCCGAATTCGTGGAACAGGGTCAGCACGTCGTCGTGCGTGAGCAGCGAGGGCGTGGTCGCGGTCGGCGGGGCGAAGTTGCAGGTCAGATAGGCGATGGGCCGGTGCAGGCCGTCGGCGTCGCGGAAGCGCGAGCGGCAGACATCCATCCAGGCGCCGCCGCGCTTGCCGCTGCGGGCGTAGAGGTCGACGTAGGCGCCGGCGATATGGCGGCCGTCGGCGTCATACAGGTCGAAATAGCTCACGTCGTCATGCCACACGTCCACGCCTTCGCGGCGCTGGAAGCGGATGCCGAACACGCGCTCGCAGATGGCATAGAGGCCCTCCAGCACCGCCGCCTGCGGGAAATACGGCTTGAGTTCTTCCTCGTTGAGCTGGAAGCGGCGCTCGCGCAGCTTCTCGCCGCTGTAGCCGATGTCCCAGGGCTTGAGGTCGGCGATGCCCAGTTCGCTCGCGGCAAAGTCGCGCAGCTCGCCCAGCTCGCGCTCGGCCACGGGCTTGGCGCGGGCGATCAGGTCGTTGAGGAAGTCGATCACCTTGGCCGGCGAGGCGGCCATCTTGGTGGCCAGCGATTCTTCCGCCGCGTTGGCGAAGCCCAGCAGCTGGGCGGCTTCATGGCGCAGGGCGAGGATCTGCTCCATGCGCGCGGAATTGTCGAAGCGGCCCGCATCCGGCCCCTGGTCCGAGGCGCGGGTGGAATAAGCGGTGTAGACGCGCTCGCGCAGGGCACGGTCGTCGGCGTAGGTCAGTACGGCCTGTACGCTGGGCTGGCGCAGGGTGACCAGCCAGCCGTCGAGTTCCTTTTCCTTGGCGTAGGCGGCGAGCACGGCGCGGCCGGACTCGGGGATGCCGGCCAGCGCGGCTTCGTCGGTGACGTGTTCGGTCCAGGCCTCGGTGGCGTCGAGCACGGCTTCCTCGAACTCCGTGGCCAGGCGCGACAGCTCGTTGGCGATGGCCTTGAAGCGCGAGCGGGCCGGTTCTTCCAGCGCGACGCCGGACAGGCGGAAATCGCGCAGCGCATGCTCGGTCAGCGTGCGCGCCGGACGGTTCAGGCCGGCGAAATCGCTGCGTTTGGCTACCGCAGCGACGGCGGCATAGAGTTCACGGTTCTGGCCCAGCTCGGTGGAGTGTTCGGTAATGGCTTCCAGCGCGACCGAATAGGCCTTGCGCAGTTCCTCCGAATCCTTGACCGAGTGCAGGTGCGACACCGGCGACCAGGCCCGGCCCAGGCGTTCGTCCCAGGCTTCCTGCGGCAGCAGCGTGTTGACGAAATCGCGCTCGCCGGCGCTGTCGGTCAGGGCGGCGATGGCGGCGCGGTAGTCGCTGAGGATCTGTTCCACCGCCGGCACCACGTGTTCCGGCCGAATGGCCGAGAAAGCCGGCAGTTCGCCGTCCTGCAGCAGGGGATTGGTCGTGCTCATGGGCAAGATTCCGGCGATGGCAAAGCGCCAAGGTGTAGCGCGGGCGCCGGAAAATCAAGCACAGCCGGCGCGGCCGGCGTGGGCGTAGCATAGCGGCATGAGCGATACCGACTTTCCGCCGGAGCCGGGCGTCTGCGACCTGCTGCGCCGCTCCAGCCTGTTCCGCCACCTCGACGAGGACGAACTCGGCGCGCTGGAGAACGCGCTGGAATGGTTCGTGCTGCCGGGCGGTACCACCTTGTTCGAAGCCGGCGATGCTTCGGATTCGCTGTACCTGCTGCGCTCCGGCAGCCTGGGCGCGTTCCGCCGCCGCGACGACGGCAGCGAGCAGCGCATAGGCCTGATCGCCGCCGGCGAAAGCGTGGGCGAACTGGGCCTGATCGTCGACCAGCCGCGCTCGGCCACGGTGCGCGCGCTGCGCGACTCGGAATTGCTGCGGCTGTCGCGCGCGGCCTTCAACGCGCTGGTGCAGCGCCAGCCCAAGGCCATGCTGGAAGCCTCCCGCGTCGCGGTGGAGCGCCTGCTGATGCGGCGCAGCGGCGATCTGCTGTCGGCGCCGCGCACCCTGGCCGTGCTGCCGCATGACGCCGGCGTCGACGCGCGCGGCTTCGCGCTGGCCTTGCAGACGGCGCTGAGCGACTACGGCAGCTGCCGCCTGCTCGATGCGCAGCAGGCGCAGGGCCGCACCAGCGCCTGGTTTTCCGCCGAGGAACAGAACTACCGTTTCGTCATCTACCTGGCCGACGACCGCGCCGACGACTGGCGCGAACTGTGTGTGCGCCAGGCCGATGCCCTGGTGCTGCTGGCCGATGAAGCCGGCCTGCCCTCGCCCTGGCAGGAGCGTGCCTGCCACGGCAGCGCGCAGGCACTGCACCGGCCGCGCCATCTGGTGCTGCGGCATGGTTCCGGCGAAATCCGCCTGGGCCGCGGCGCGGCCTGGCTGGCGGCGGCGCCCGGCGCGCGTCTGCATCACTGGTGCGGGCGGGACGATGTGCTGCGCATTGCGCGGCTGATCGCCGGGCGCAGCCTGGGCCTGGTGCTGTCCGGTGGCGGCGCGCGCGGCTTCGCCCATATCGGCGTGGTGCGCGCGCTGCGCGAGGCCGGCATACGCATAGACGCCGTCGGCGGCACCAGCATAGGCGCGATCATTGCCGCCGGCGTGGCCGCGGGCTGGGACAACGAAGTCATGGTCGAGCGCTACCGCCGCGCCTTCGTCGCCGGACGGCCGCTGTCGGACTACACCTTTCCCTTTGTCGCCATGACCACCGGCCGGCGCGTGTCGGAGTTGCTGCAGGATGCCTTCGGCGAACGCCATATCGAGGACCTGGCCCTGCCCTTCTTCGCCGTCTCGGCCAACCTGACCAGCGGCGATGCGATGACCCACCGCAGCGGCCCGCTGTGGTACTGGCTGCGCGCCAGCTCGGCCATTCCCGGCGTGCTGCCGCCGGTATTCCACCAGGGCCAGGTGCTGGTCGATGGCGCCGTGATCAACAACCTGCCCACCGATGTGATGCGCGAGCAGGCCGTGGGCGACGTGATCGCGGTCGATATCGGCGCCGACGACGTGCTGCACGCGGAGGTGGAGGAATACGCCTCGCCGCATGGCTGGCAGCTGCTGCTGGACAAGCTGCGCCGGCCGCGCCGGCCCGGCGTGGTCGACATCCTGCTGCGCGCCGGCATGGTGAATTCCAAGGCGGCCAATGCCGACCGCCGCGCCAAGGCCAGCCTGCTGCTGGCGCCGCCGGTCACCGGCGTGGGCCTGCTCGACTGGGCCGCCTACGAGCGCGCGATCGAGCTGGGCTACCAGTACGCGCTGCGCGAGATCGGCGGGCAGAAGGACGCACTGGCGGACGATACGCCGTTGCTGTAGCTGCCGCGCCGCGTTCGGCGGCGGGCTCGCGAACCGGCATCGGTGGGCCGGAGAACACGGGATGGCGGCGGATCGCCGCAGCGGCCGATGATTGCAGCGCGGCCGCGCGGCATCTTCAGAAATCTTCATCCGGCTTTCAGGCGCTTCAGCCGCATCGCGGGCAGCTTTGGGTTCCCCATTCCGGAGAACGCCATGCGCCTGATCGCCGCCGCCGTCCTGCTTTGCTTCGCCGCCACCGGCGCTGCCTACACCCCCCCCGAATCCGACGCGCAGTGGCCGGCGGCCGACGCCGCCGCGCTGGGCTGGGATACGGCCCGGCTCGATGCCGCTGCGGCCAAGGTCGCCGACCAGAGCTATCCCGGCATCACCAGCCTGCTCGTCGCCGCGCAGGGGCGGCTGGTCTACGAGCAGTATTTCAACGGCGGCAGCCGCGACACGCTCAACGACATGCGCTCGGCCACCAAGACCGTCACCGCCCTGCTGCTCGGCGCGGCGGTGGACCGCGGGCTGATCAAGGACGAACAGCAGCGCGTCTATCCGTTCTTCCGCGACAAGGTCGCGCTGCGCAGGCTGGATGCGCGCCGCGCCGCAATCACCCTGCAGGACCTGCTGACCATGAGTGCGGCCTGGGAATGCGACGACGAGAACGCCTTCTCCACCGGCAACGAGGAGCGCATGTACCTCAGCGCCGACTGGGTGCAGTTCGTGCTGGACCTGCCGCCGCGCGGCTATGCGCCGTGGCAAAGCCGGCCCGCGGACAGCCCCTACGGCCGCACGTTTTCCTACTGCACGGCGCAGTCCTTCCTGCTCGGCGCCGTCATCGAGCGCGCCGCGCGCCAGCCGCTGGCGCAGTTCGCCCGCGCGGTGCTGGAGCAGCCGCTGGGCATAGACCGGGTGCAATGGAACCGCGCCTCGGAAGGCACCGGCATGGGCGGCGGCGGCACGCGCTACCGCGCCCGCGATATCGCCCGCATCGGCGAACTGCTGCGCGACGGCGGGCAATGGCGCGGGCGCCAGGTGATTTCCGCGGCCTGGATAACGGCCATGCTGACCCCGCGCGCGGTGCCGCGCGAGGCGGTGGAATACGGCTACCAGCTCTGGCGCTTCCGCTTTCCGTTGCAGGGCCGCGACGAATGGTTCTGGGCGATGTCGGGCAACGGCGGCAACTACGTCTTCGTATCGCCGCAGCGCGGCCTGGTTGCGGTAATCACCAGCACCGCCTACAACCAGCGCGAATCGCACCGGCGCTCGCAGGAGATTTTCCGCGACTACGTGCTGGCGGCGATGCCGGTGCGGTGAGTGCGGCGCCGATTGCCGCAGGCGCGTCTCGCTGCGGCGGGATTCGTTGGCTGGACCGCGCTGATGGGGTGCGGCGGCAGCGCGGTGTGCGCGGCGCGCGTGGCCAGGCGCCAAAGTCCCCTCGCGGATTTCGCCGCAACGTTGCCGGCTCAGGGAATTCCGCGCTCCGCCGCCGCGATATCCGCTGCCGCCGCCACGCGCTCGCGCTGCACCCGTTCGGCGATCGCTTCGAGCACGCCGGCGAAGCCCGGCTCCGCCGCCAGCGGCTGGAACAGGGCCGAGGTTTGCAGATAGGCGCGGTCGCGCCAGCCGGCTTCCACTGCTTCCTGCAATGCAGCCAGCGCACCGGCCCTGTCGCCGCGGGCCAGGCGCAGCAGGGTCAGTTCCAGCTGGTCCTCGGGCCAGTCGTCGCGGCTGATGCTGGCTTCCAGTGCCGCGCTGCGCTGCGCCAGCCAGCCGGCGTCCGCCGTGGGCTCGGCATATAGCCGGGCCAGGGTCTGCGGCAGGCTGGCATGTGGCCGCAGTTTCGCCGCGGCGGCGAAGGCGGCGGCGGCCTGTTCGCGCTGGCCGCGCAGCAGGGCCAGCTCGCCCTGCAGCAGATACAGCTCCGGATGCTCGCTGCGCTGGCGCGCCTGGGCCAGGGCGGTTTCAGCCTCGCCCAGGCGGCCCTGCAGGAACAGGCAGCGCGGCCAGGCCGCATTGGAGAACACATTGTCCGGATACAGCTGGAAGCTGCGCGCATAGCCGCGTTCGGCCGCGGCGGTCGCGCCCAGCAGTTCGAGATTGCGCGCGATCTGGATGTCCAGATAGCGCGGCCGCGGCGCGGCCTCGCGCAGGGCCAGGTTGCGCCGCAGCGCCTCGGCCAGGCTGCCCTTGACCATGTAGAGGTAGGCCAGCGAAGCCGCGCTGTCGCTACCCGCCGGATCCAGCGCCACGGCGCGCTCGTACTCGGCGATGGCCTGGGCCAGCTTGCCGCGGCAGTCCAGCGAATAGGCCAGTGCCGCCACGGCGCGGCTGTCGCCGGGTTCGCGCTCCAGCGCGGCGCGGGCCAGGTCTTCGGCACGCTCGGCCCAGTACGGTTCCTGGTTGTACAGGCAGACGCGGGCGCTGTAGGCAAAGCTCAGGCCGGTCTGCGCCGCGCTGTCGCGCGCATCGCGCTGCAGCAGGGTTTCGTACAGCGTGATGGCGCGCTCCACATCATCTTTCTGGCCTATGCCGGCGTAGTAGCGCGCGCGCTGCAGCAGTTCGATGCGGGTATCGGTGGGCGCCGGCGGCGGCTGGTGTGTGCGCTGCCAGGCGAGCACGCCCAGGACGGCCAGCGGCAGTGCGGTGAGCAGCAGGACCCAGCGCAGGCCGTTGCTGGCTGCGACGGGCTGGTGTGTCGCGGCCGGTGCGGCAGTGCGCATGACTGCGGGGGCGATGGCGTTGGCGGATGCGGCGGTGTCGGCGCTTGCGGCGGTGTTGGCCGGGGCCGGTCTGGCGATGCCGGCGTGCGCGGGTGCGATGGCCGGAGCAGTAGCGGGGGAGCCGGCGGCTTCTGCCGCGATGGCCCGGGCTGCCGTCGTTTCGCCGGCATGCGATTCCAACTCGACGGCTGCGCGGCCGGCGGCACCCGTGACCACCTCGACGCCGGAATTCTTTTCCGCTGCGATGGCGCGCGCTTCGTCTTCGGCCTCGACCCGCCGCGGCACTGAACACAGCTGATACCCCCTGCCCCGCACCGAACGCAGATAGCGCGAGCGGCGGCCGTCGTCGCCCAGAGCCTGGCGCAGCAGTTTCACGCGCTGGGTGACGGTTTCCTCGCCGACCACGGTCGGCGCCCAGACGGCCGCCAGCAATTCGTCGAAGCTGACCACACGGTCGCCCTGGCGCAGCAGGAAGGCGAGCAGATCGAAGCTCAGCCCGCTCACTTCCAGCTCGGCCGCGCCGCGGCGCACGCGGCGCCGGCGCGTGTCGACGACGAGGTCGTCCAGGCAGTACACGCCGTCGCTCATGCGCGTTGGCGCCGGGCGCGGACCGCGCCGCTCAGCGGGTCAGCAGGCGCGTGACGAAGCCGGCCAGGCCCTTGTACGGCGGCCGCAGCAGCGACAGGCTGGACCAGCGCAGCTGGCGGAACACCGGCAGCTGCTTGGAGAAGGTCAGGAAGCCGTGGTGGCCGTGGTAATGCCCCATGCCGGACGGACCCACGCCGCCGAACGGCAGCTCGCTCTGTGCATTGTGGAAAATGCAGTCATTCACGCTGACCCCGCCGGCCACGCAGCTTTCCAGCACGCGGCGGGTGCGCGCGCGGTCGTTGTCGAAGTGGTACAGGGCCAGCGGCCGCGGCCGCGCATTGACGTAGGCGATGGCGGCGTCCACCGATTCCACCGTCACTATGGGCAGGATGGGGCCGAAGATCTCCTCGCGCATCACGCGGGTGTCCTCGGGCGCATCCAGCACCAGGGTGGGCGCGAACACGCGCGCGTCGATGTCGTGGGCGGCCGCGTCCGGCAGAGTGATCACCGTACCGCCGCGCGACTGCGCCTCGTCGGCCAGGCCCTGCAGGCGCAGGTACTGGCGCGCGTTGATGATGCTGGTGTAGTCCGGGTTCTCGCGCAGGTTGGGATAGTGGCGGGCGACGTAGTCGCGCAGCGCGGCGACGAAGGGCTCGCGGTCCTGCGCGCGCAGCAGTACGTAGTCGGGCGCTATGCAGGTCTGACCGGCGTTGAGGAACTTGCCCGCGGCGATGCGCGCCGCGGCGGTCGCCAGCGGATAGCCCGGCGCGACGATGGCCGGCGACTTGCCGCCCAGCTCCAGCGTCACCGGCGTCAGGTTCGGTGCCGCCGCCGCCATCACCTTGCGCCCGACCGGCGTGGAACCGGTGAACAGCAGGTGGTCGAAGGGCAGTCCGGCGAATTCCGCGGCGACCTCGGCATCGCCCAGCACCGTCGCGACACGATCGGCCGGGAACACCTCGGCCAGCAGCTCGGCCATGGCCTGGGAGGTGCGCGGGGTGAACTCCGACGGCTTCAGCATCACATGGTTGCCGGCGCCGATCGCGCTGACCAGCGGGATCAGGGCCAGGTTAACCGGGTAATTCCATGGCGCGATAATGCCGATCACGCCCAGGGCCTGGTAGCGGATCTCGGCGCTGGCCGGCAGGAAGGTGAAATCAACGCCCTTGGACTGGGGCCGCATCCAGCGCCGCAGCCGGCTGCGCACCAGGTCGATCTCGTGCAGCACGGTCATGCCGTCGGTGAGCAGGGACTCGTGCCGCGACCGGCGGCCGAAATCCGCGTTCATGGCCTCGACCAGTCCGTCCAGGCGGCGCTTGAACGCGGCGCGCAGCCGCGCCAGGTCGTCCATGCGCTGGTCGTAGTCCGGGCGCTGCGCGTTCCAGGCATCGCGCAGGCGCGCGAGCGTGGCGTGGAGAGGGGCGGTGTGGGCGGGAGTGTCCATGCGGCAATGGTAGACGGGATTCGCGATTTGTGAACCTGGCAGTACGCAAATTGGCCGCGAACCCGGCGCCGCGCTACCCTCGCCGTCCCGCCATCGCCGATCTCCGCCTCATGCACCTGCGTCCCTACCGCGGCATCCTTCCCGTCGTCGCCGCGACGGCCTACATAGACCCGGCTGCCGTCGTCATCGGCGATGTGCAGATCGGCGCGGACAGCTCGATCTGGCCCTGCGCCGTACTGCGCGGCGACGTGCAGCGCATCCGCGTCGGCGCGCGCACCAATATTCAGGACGGCGCCATCGTCCACGTCACCCATGACGGCCCGTATACGCCCGGCGGCTTCGCCACCCATATCGGCGACGACGTGACCATAGGCCACGCCGCCGTGATCCACGCCTGCACCATCGAGGACGCCTGCCTGATCGGCATGCATGCGACCGTGCTCGACGGCGCCGTCGTGCGCAAACACGGCTTCGTCGGCGCCGGCGCCGTGGTCGCGCCGGGTAAGATCGTCGGCGAAGGCGAGCTGTGGCTGGGCAGTCCGGCCCGGTTGACGCGGCGGCTCAGCGACGAGGAAATCCAGCGGCTGTATTACTCGGCGGAGAAGTATGTGGAGTTGAAGAACGAGTATCTGGACTGAGGGCAGGATTCGGGTTTCGCGCCTGGGCAGCGAGGTCCCGGATCCAGGATTCGAGACGCTGCTGCGACGTCGTGGTTCACAATCCATCGCCCGGATCCGGAGGCGGCGAAGCATCGCCTGGGAAACCCCTGTTCCAATTTTCGACGCATCGGATACGGACATACCAAACATCGCCGCACCACAGCCGGATGCTGTAATTCTCCGCTTCCCCAAGCGCGAACGCGCTTGGGGGAGCGGACTTCTTTCCAGGCAACCTGTCCGGCTGAAGCAAGTCATGGCTACCGTCCGCATTCGCGAATTCCGGGTCAGAACCGAACACGGCGATGTGTTCGCGAAAAGCTGGACGCCGGCAGATGGTGCCCGGGCCAGCGCGGCACCCATCATCCTGTTCCACGACTCCCTCGGCTGCGTCGAACTCTGGCGTGATTTTCCGCAGCAGCTGGCCCAGGCCAGCTGCCGCAGCGTCCATGCCTACGACCGCCTCGGCTTCGGCCGCTCCGACGCGCACCCCGCCCGATTGGCTGCCGACTTCATCCACGCCGAAGCCCACGGCGCTTCCGCCAACTGCGCGAAGCCCTGCAGATTGCCGAGTTCATCGCCTTCGGCCACAGCGTCGGCGGCGGCATGGCGGTGAGCTGTGCGGCGGCGTGGCCGGCGGACTGCCGCGGGCTGATCGCCGAATCCGCCCAGGCTTTCGTCGAGGACCGCACCGTGCAGGGCATCCGCGCCGCACAGCAGGCGTTCGCCGAACCGGGACAGTTGGAGCGGCTGCGCAAATACCACGGCGACAAGGCGGCCTGGGTGCTGAGCGCCTGGATAGACAGCTGGCTGGCGCCCGCCTTCGCCGGCTGGAGCCTGGACGCCGACCTGCGCAAGGTGCGCTGTCCGGCACTGGTCATCCACGGCGAACACGACGAATACGGCTCCATCCGCCATCCGCAGCGCATCGCGCAGCAGATTCCCGGCGCTGCGACGCTGCGCATCCTGTCCGATTGCGCCCACGTACCGCACCGCGAACGGACAGCTGCGGTACTCGGCGACGTGGTGCGCTGGCTGGATGCCGCCGGTCCCATCTAGACCGGCGGCGCGACGGACCGGCCGGGTTCCGTCATCACCTGCGGACGATCGCCGTTCGCCCGAAACGTCCGCGTCACCCGCGGCCCTGCCTCAGCGACCATCGGCTTCCGCCAGGCTCCAGCACATGGCCAGCAGCGCCATGCCGGCCAAGGCGAGCAGCAAGGCGATCACCGGTGCCGACAATTCCCCGCCGACCCAGTCGCGCCCGCCGAGTCGAACCAGCGGCGTGGACGACAGGCTCAGCGCGCCGGCCGCGATTCCGGCGGCGATGCCGCTCCACAGCGGCCACGCGCGGCGGCGCGGCCGCGCGGGCAGCTGCTGCATCACGCGGTCGCAGAAACCCGCGTCGGGCACCGCACCTTCAAACTGCTGGCGCAGCAGCGTGTCGAGTAGGTCGTCTTGCTGGGAAGGGTTCATGTCGGATTCTCCTGTGCGGTTCCGGCGTTCCACGCCGCCAGCCACGATTTCAGTTTCGCCTTGCCGCGCGTGGCATGGGTTTTCACCGTGCCCAGCGGCATGCCCAGCACGAAGGCGGCTTCTTCATGGCTCAGGCCCAGCTGCACGCAGTGCAGCAGCACGGCTTGCTCGGCTTCGGACAGGCGGCGCAGGGCGCGCTCGAAGTCCAGTTGCAGCTCGACCGGATGAGCCGGCGCGGCCGGTGGCTCCGCCTCGTCGGCGTCCTCGGCCGGCTCCGGTTTCCTGCGCCGTGCCTGCAGGAAACAGGACCAGGCGATGCGGTACAGCCACGTGCGGAACGCCGCATCGCCGCGGAACTGATCCAGCTTGCGCCAGGCCAGCAGGAAGACTTCCTGGGCGATGTCGTCGGCCGCCGCCTCGTCGCCATGCAGCAGGCGGCGCAGCTGGGCGCGCACCAGGCCCTGGTGCCTGCGCATCAGCTGCTCGAAGGCGCGCCGGTCGTCATCCAGCAGGACGCGCGCGACCAAGGCCCGGTCGACACGCGCGTCGGCGGCGCTGTCAGCCACGTGCGCGCTCGCGCCGGTTGAACCACCAGCTGGCCAGATAGCCCAGCCCCGTCATCAGCGGCAGCAGGCCGAGGCCCCAGAGCTGGCTGACGTGCATGCCGTTGCCGTCGAACTGGCCCGGCAGGCTGAGAAACATCGCCATCACGCCCAGGCCGCCGCCGATCAGCACGAGTGCGCGGCGCCGCTCCACGTCGCCGGGCTGCGATTCCAGCAGCAGTTGCGGCGGCAGTTCCACGCCCTTGTCCGCCAGTTGCAGCAGGGTGCGATAGCGCGCCTGCGTCTGCCGGTCGCGGTAGCGCAGCGTAATCAGGACGATCAGCACGGGCGCGCTCAGCACAATGAGAGGGATGAAGATGAATTCCATGAATTGGCTCCAAAGCGGATGGCGTCGGGAAAGGAATGATCGGCCAGGCGGCGCGCGTCTTCAGGGCTTGGCGCCTTCGGCGGCGAGCAGGTCGGCGATACGTTCGGCCAGCAGCCAGGCTTGGCCCGGGCCCTGGTTGCTGGTAACGGCGACGTCGGCGTTGCGCTCCCAGACCATCGCCAGGTTCGCGTCCGTGCCCTCGATGCCGCCGGAGTGGCCGCGAATGTGGTTGCCGCGGGAGAGACGGTCGCCGAAACCGGCCGCATAGGCGCCGGGGCCGGCCGGCACGGCATCGTCGAACATCTTCGCCAAGGTCGCCGGCTTGACCAGCTTGCCCGCGCGCAGCGCCCTGGCGAAGCGCAGCAGGTCGGCAGTGTTGGAGTAGCTGCCGCCGGCCGGGCTGCCCTTGAACGGGACTTTCATCCAGTCCGCCTTCCATTCGGTGGAGAACACCCCCGCGCGGAAATAGCCGACCGCCAGTTTCGGAACGATGTCGTCGAGCGTGTCGAATCCGCTCGACGTCATGCCGGCCGGAGCGAAGACGTGGCGCCTGATGTAGTCGAAATAGTTCTCGTGCGAGACGTTCTCGACGATGCGGCCGAGCAGCACGTAGCCGGCGTTGCTGTAGTTCCAGTCCTTGCCCGGCTCGCCCGCCTTGGGCTGGCGTGCGATGAGGTCGAGATAGTCGGCCGGGTTGACGAATTTCTCGCGCTGCTGGAAGAACTCGGGCACGAAGAAATCGCCCAGCCCCGCCGTGTGGTGCAGCAGCTGCCACACGGTGATCTGCTTCGCCGCTTCCTGATCGGGGTATTCGGGCACCCGCTGCGCAAGCGTGTCCTGCCAGGACAATTTGCCGGCGTCGACGAGCTGGGCGATGGCCACGGCGGTGAACATCTTGCCCATGGAGCCGATGTGGAACCGGGTCTGACGGTCGACCGGCACGCCGAAGCGCCGCTCGGCCAGGCCGCGGCATTCGTCGATCACGGTTTCGCTGCCGTCGGCGACGCTCAGGCAGCCGGAGAAATCGTTCGCGCGCACGAGCTTGTCCAGCGTGGCGTTGACCAGGCGCTTGAGTTCGTCGCGGGAGAGCGCGGTCTTGGGCCAGTCGGCGTAGAGCGACGGATCATCCATCGGCACCAGCTCCGCCTGCGCCAGGCGGCCGGGATGCGCGGCATCGCTGCGCAGCAGGAACACGGCCACGCGCCCGCCGCGCTGCGCCTTTACCGTCAGCACCAGCATGCCGCGCTGCTCGTGCGCCTCGGTCAGTTCCACGCCGCCGCTGTCGCGTACCGCGTCGGCCAGGCTGGTCGCGAACCCGGCCTGGGCGGCGGCATCCATCTCGGGCGACAGGATCGTCGGCGCCCAGTTGCGGATCTGTTCGGGGCTGTCGCTGTTCACGTGCGCGATCAGCGCGGCGCCGAGCTTGCCGTCCGGTGTATCCGGCAGCGTCGCGCCGGGACCGGCGATCGCGGCGGCGGCGAAGGAAACGCTCAGTGCGAGCGCGGCGCGCAGGCCGCATTGGCGGAGACGGGACAACAGGAGGGGTTGGGCGGGTTTCATCGACTGCACTCCTGGGCAGATCGCTCCCTGGCGGGAGACGACCGGCCGGCTGGGTTGGGACAAGCCTGGGTGGACCGCGCAACGGCGGCGTCGAAGGCTTGGATGCGTCGATGAATGCGGCTGGATTCACCCTGTAGCGCGCCGTTTGCGCCGGGAGCGGAATTTGCGCAGCCGCGGTCGCGCAGGACTCAGCGCGGCCGCGTCGCCGTCTCCAGCTCGGCGATCCAGCGCAGGGCATGTTCGCGGCCGTCGCCGCACATGGCGGGTTCCGGCCGCAGCCGGCCGCAGACTTCGGGACGCTCGGGCGAGCCGAAGATGCGGCAGCGGTAATCGTCGTCGAGCTGCACACAGCGCACGCCGGCGGGCTTGCCGCCGGGCATGCCGGGAATCGGGCTGGAGATCGACAGCGCGATACAGCACGCGCCGCAGCCGGCGCGGCAGGCATAGCGGCCGCTGGCCGCATCGAAAAGCAGTGCGGTCACACCGAATCCAGCCTGGCGCGCAGTTCGGCGTAGATGGCTTCGGTGTCGGGGCGCCTGCCGTGCCAGATGGCGAAGGCTTCGGCGGCCTGCTCCACCAGCATGCCCAGGCCGTCGAACACGTGCACGGCGTGGGCGGTGCGGGCCCAGGCCAGGAACTGGGTGGCGCCGCGGCCGTAGGACAGGTCGTAGCACAGCGCGCGCGGCGCGACGATGGCGAAGGGCAGGTCCATGGAACCGCCTTCGACGCCGGCCGAGGTGGCGTTGATGATGAAATCCCAACTGCCCTGGGTGGCCAGGTCATCCCAGTAGCGCACATGCACGCGGCCGGGTTCGCCGATGCGGTCGGCCAGGGCATCGGCCCGTTCGGCGTGGCGGTTGGCAATGGTCAGCGAGCGTACGCCGGCGTCGAGCAGGGCGAAGGCCACGCCCTGGGCCGCGCCGCCGGCGCCCAGCAGCAGCAGGTCGCGTTCGCGCAGGTCCTGGCGCTGGCGCTCGACCAGGTCCGCGATCAGGCCGGGACCGTCGGTATTGTGGCCGCGCCAGCCGCCGCCGGGCAGCGGCTCCAGCGTGTTGACCACGCCGGTGCGCGCGGCGTAGTCGGAAACCTGGGCGCAAAGTCCGAACGCCAGCGACTTCAGCGGCAGGGTGACATTGGCTCCGCCGCCGCCCTGTGCACGGAACTCCGCCAGCTGCGCAGCGAAGGTTTCGGCCGGTGCGTCGATCGCGTCATAGCGCAGGTCCAGGCCGAACTCGCGCGCGAAGCTGCGGTGTATGGCCGGCGACAGGGAATGGCTGATCGGATGGCCGAAAACGGCGTGGCGGTGCGGAGTTTCGCTCATATAGGCGGCCTCGGAAGGGTTCGGGAGTGCGTTGGATTGTGGCAAGCGCCGGCGTCAACGGCCCGGCAAGAGCCTGCGGCGGCGGCCCGGCACGGTTGTGTAGACGGGGCCCGCGGCGCGCAAGCCGCGCCGCGGGTATGGGGCCAGGGCTTTTCGCGCAAGGCTCCGCCGCCGCCATTGCCGGCCATTCTACGTGCTGCGGCCGCTGCCGGTGCCGGCGCATGACCTGTGGCCTTTGCCAGGCGGCCTGTGTCGGAGGACGCTTCGCCCTCCCCTGGCTAATGGAGCAAGTCGGATGAAATGGTCTTCCTGGATGCTGGCCGCGGCGATCAGCGGCGTTCTGGGCACGGCACACGCCGACAGCAGGCCGGCCGCGCCGGCCGCCGTCGCCGGCGTGGAATTGATCTCCCGCGATGCCTTGTTCGGTAATCCAGAAAAGGGCGCCGTGCAGCTCAGCCCGGACGGCAAATACCTGAGCTGGGTGGCGCCGCTGGACGGCGTGCTGAATATCTGGGTCGCGCCGGCGGAGGATCCGTCCAAGGCCCGCGCCGTCACCGACGACAAGGCCCGCGGCATACGCCAGTACTTCTGGAGCTACCGCGCCAATACCCTGCTGTACCTGCGCGACAGCGGCGGCGACGAGAACTTCCACCTGAATTCGGTCGACGTGGCCAGCGGCACGCGCCGCGACCTCAGCGACTACCCCAAGACCCGCGCCCAGTTCGTCCAGGCCAGCCATCTGCATCCGGACCACGTGCTGGTCGGCATGAACGACCGCGACGCCACCTGGCACGACCTGTACAAGGTCAACCTCGCCGACGGCAAGCGCGAGCTGGTGCACAAGAACGAGCAGGAGATCGCGGGCTACTACGCCGACGCGAACCTTGCCGTGCGCATGGTGCAGAAGGCGCGCAAGGACGGCGGCCAGGACCTGCTCGAACCCGACGGCAAGGGCGGCTGGAAAAAGAGTTCGGACATTCCGTTCGAGGACAGCCTGACCACCGCCGCGCTGGGCTATACCACCGACGGCAAGACCCAGTACTACGTCGACTCGCGCGGCCGCGACACCGCCGGCCTGATCGCGGTGGACCTGGCCAGCGGCAAGAAGACCGTGATGGCCGAGGACAAGCGCGCCGATGTGGGCGAGGAAGTGCTGGCGGATCCGAAAACCGGCGTGATCCAGGCGGTCGCGGTGGACTACCAGCGCAGCGAGTGGAAGGCGCTGGATCCGGCCATAGACGCGGATCTGAAAACCCTGCGCAACCTGGGCCCGGGCACCTTCGCGGTGAACACGCGCACGCTGGACGACAAGACCTGGGTGATCGCCTACAGCGCGGCGGAAAACCCCGTCGTGTACTACCGCTACGAGCGCCAGCCCGGCGCCGCCGGCAAGCTGGTCAAGCTGTTCGCCGGCCGTCCGGCGCTGGAAGGCAAGCCGCTGGTGCCGATGTGGCCGCAGGAGATCAAGGCGCGCGACGGCCTGACTCTGGTCAGCTACCTCACCCTGCCGCGCGGCGCCGACGCCAACAACGACGGCAAGGCCGACCAGCCGCTGCCGCTGGTGCTGCTGGTGCACGGCGGTCCCTGGGCGCGCGACGGCTACGGCTACAACGCCAGCCACCAGTGGCTGGCCAACCGCGGCTACGCAGTGCTCAGCGTGAACTACCGCGGCTCCACCGGCTTCGGCAAGGCCTTCATCGGCAAGGGCGACCAGCAATGGGCCAAGACCATGCACGATGATCTGATCGACGCGGTCGACTGGGCGGTGAAGAGCGGCGTCACCACGAAAGACGATGTCGCCATCATGGGCGGCAGCTACGGCGGCTACGCCACCCTGGTCGGCCTGACCTTCACGCCGGAGGCGTTCAAGTGCGGCGTCGACATCGTCGGCCCGTCCAACCTCAACACCTTGCTGTCGACCATTCCGCCGTACTGGGCCGCGTTCCTGGAGCAGTTCGCCAAGCGCGTCGGCGATCCGCGCACCGAGGACGGCAAGAAGCTGCTGGCCGAACGTTCGCCGCTGAGCCGCGTCGGCGACATCAAAAGGCCGCTGCTGATCGGCCAGGGCGCGAACGATCCGCGCGTCAAGCAGGACGAGAGCGACCAGATCGTCAAGGCGATGAAGGCCAAGAACATTCCGGTCACCTACTTGCTGTTCCCGGATGAAGGCCACGGCTTCGCCCGGCCGGCCAACAGCAAGGCGTTCAATGCGGTGGCGGAAGGCTTCCTGTCGCAGTGCCTGGGCGGCCGCGCCCAGCCCATCGGCGAGGACTTCAAGGGTTCCAGCATCAGCGTGCCGGAAGGCGCGGCCGGCGTGCCGGGGCTGGCGGATGCGCTGAAGTCACATAAGCAAGAAGTGAAGAAGTAAAACCATGCGGCCGCGCCGGTCTCCGGCGCGGCCGCTGCATCAGGGCCGGCTCAGTCCGGCGTGCGCTGCCGCACCGGCGGCGGAACCTGTCCCGGCGCACCCGCCGCGCGCTGCTGCTGGGACTGTTGCTGTTGCTGCTGCGCGCGGGCGCGCACCTGGGCCAGCACTTCCGGGGTAAGCAGGGCCGAATCCGGCCGCGAGGTCGCCTCGATGCGCGCCGCGGCGAAGGCGAATACCGCGCAGAACATACCGATGAAGGCGATGCCCAGTCCCAGGGCCATCAGGCCGGGGCTGTAGGTCAGTATGGCCAGGGTCAGCCCGGCAAGGGACAGCAGAACCCAGAAAACCCGCATGGCTAACTCCATGTTTACATTCGTTCGCGCGGCCGGATGATAGCGTAGCCGCCGTTTGTCGCTGCGCCGGCCGTCGTGGCATCGGCAGCGTCGATCCCGCAGGAAGCGCCCACATCGGAAACGAATTTCCACTGCGCGTCGGCGTCAGCGCCCGACTGCGCGAAGGCAGCCCCGCCGCACCCGGCGGCGGGCGCAAGGACCTGCTCGGCGTCGAGAGCAGCCTGCTCGGCCTCGTCGCCGATGCCGGCGGCCTGCCGCTGGTGCTGGCCTGCCCGCCCGGCTACGCGGCGGCACCGCTGCGCCGCCTGGCGCAGCACCTGATCGCCAGCGTCGACGCCCTGCTGCTGCAGGGCGGCGCCGACGTGGCGCCGGAATCCTACGGCGCTGCCGCGCTGCGGCCGGAATGGCGCGGCGACCGGCAGCGCGACCGCTTCGAGCTGGAACTGCTGGAAGCGGCGCTGGCCGCGGACAAGCCGGTGCTCGGCATCTGCCGCGGCTGCCAGCTGCTCAACGTGGCCTACGGCGGCAGCCTGTACCAGGACCTGGCCGCGCAGCGCCCCGGCAGCCTGGCCCACGCGCTGCCGCAGCAGTACGACGCGCACGAACACGCCCTGCGTCTGGCGCCCGGCGGCCTGCTCGCGGGCTGGCATGGCGCCGGCGCCGGCCGGGTGACGTCGGCCCATCACCAGGGCATAGACCGGCTGGGCGGCGAACTCGCTGTCGAGGCCTGGTGTGCCGAGGACGGCCTGGTCGAAGCCGTGCGCGCCGGCAGCGGCTGGGTGCTGGGTGTGCAGTGGCATCCGGAATTCCATGCCGGCCGCGCCGGGCTGCTGCCGGCGCAGCCGCTGCTGGACGATTTCCTCGCCGCGGCGCGGCGGAGCCGGGCTTGAATACCTCGCCGCTGGCTGTCGCGCCGTCCTCCGCCTGGCTGGGCAAGGGCGCGACCCTGCTGCATCTGGCGCCGCTGCTGCGCCACAGCCGCGTGCCGCCGGGCCAGCTGCTCAGCCGCCATGCCTGGCAGCAGGAACGCGAAGCCTGCCTGCAGCGCCTGCGCGCCGAATTCGCCGGCGTGGCGGTGGCCGTGCGCAGTTCGCGGGTGGACGAGGATGCGGCGCAGCAGTCCCAGGCCGGCCGCTATCGCAGCCTGCTCGATGTGCCGGCCGGCGATGGCGCCGCCCTGGCCGCGGCGATAGAAGCGGTATTCGCCAGTTACGGCCCGTGCCGTGCCGACGACGCATTATTCGTGCAGCGCATGGCCGCCGCGCGCCTGTGCGCAGTCGCCGCCACCCACGCGGTGGAGGACGGCGCCGATTACTACGCCTTCAGCCTGGCCGCCGGCACGCGCACGGATGCGGTGACGCGCGGCGATGCGGCGGTCGATACCGTCTATCTCGCCCACGAGGCGCCGCCGCCGGCGCAGCACGACCTGGCCCTGCTGCACCGCGCCCTGCGGGAACTGCGCGAACACTGCGGGCCGCAGCCGCTGGAAGCCGAGCTGGTGATCGCCGGCGACGAAGTATTCCTGCTGCAGGCGCGGCCGCTGCTGCTGCGCCGCGCACCGGCGGCGGCCGCGCCGCGCCGGCAGGCGCTGGCGCAGGCGGCCGCCGCGCTGGCGCAGCCCTCGCCGACCTGCGCCGGGGAGCTGCGCGTACTCGCCCTGATGCCCGACTGGAACACCGCCGAACTGCTCGGCAGCCAGCCGCGGCCGCTGGCCCTGGCCCTGTTCCGCCATGCCATCGGCGCGCGCGCCTGGCACGCGGCGCGGCGCCTGCTGGGCTACCGCCGCCTGCGCGGTGTGCCGTTGCTGCAGCCGCTGGCCGGCAGGCCCTACATCGACGTGCGCGCCAGTGCGAATTCCCTGCTGCCGCCGCTGCCGCCCGGCCAGGCCGCCGCGCTGGCCGACGCCTGGCAGCAGCGCCTGCTGGAACAGCCGCAGCTGCACGACAAGTACGAATTCGAGATCGCCCAGACCTGCGTCGATTTCGATTTTGCCCGGCAATGGCAGCAGCGCTATGCCGGCCTGCTCGCGCCGACGGCCCTGGCCGGCTACCGCGAACGGCTGCGGCGCATCACCGCGCGCTGCATCGCGCCGTTGACCCTGCAGCAGGCCCTGGCGGCGCTGAACGCACTGGCGCAGCGGCCGCCGGCGGATCAGGCCGCGAACCGGCGCACCTGTACCCGCGCCGGGCTGGTTTTCGCGCTGATCGCACGCCTGGCCTTCGTGTTCGAGGCCCTGCTGCGCTCGGCCGTGGCACGCGGCGCGCTCAGCGCCGAACGCCTGCTGCATCTGCAGCGCAGCAGCCACGGTGTCACGCGCGCCTTCCTGCGCCAGGGCGCGGCCGCGCGCGGCGGCTACGGTTTCCTGCGCGCCGGCACCTTCGAGATCACCACGCCGCGGCTGGCCCAGCTGGAACTGGTCGGCGCGGTGCCGCCGCATGGCGCACACGCGCCGCCGCCGTTCGCGGCGACGCCGGCCGAGCAGGCCGCCCTGGCCGCGCTGCTGCGCGAAAGCGGTTACGGCCTGACGCCGCAGCAATTGCTGGCCGGTTACGCGCGGACGCGCGAAGCCCGGGAAAAAAGCAAATATTTCCTTTCGCAACAAGTATCGCTGGTGCTGGAACAGCTGGCCCAGGCCGGCGCCGCCCGGGGCCTGGACCGCGAAACCCTGAGCTGGCTGGAACTGCCGGCCGCCACGGAATTCCACCGCGACCAGGCCGCCGCTGCCGCCGCCGCGGCGCGCGCGGTCCACACTGCCGATGCCCTGCTGCGCCTGCCGCTGGTGCTGGATCCGCGCCGGCCGCTGCAGCAGGTGCATATCGCCGCCGGCACGCCGACCTTCATCGGCCGCGGGCGCGCCACCGCGCCCCTGTGCCGGGTGGATGCGGCCACTGCGCCGGCCGCCGTGCCGGCCGGTGCCATCCTGGCCATCGCCGGCGCCGATCCCGGCTACGACTGGATCTTCACCCGCGCGCCGGCGGGGCTTGTCACGGCCTACGGCGGGCCGAACTCGCACATGGCCATACGCTGTGCCGAACTGGGCATACCGGCCGTGCTCGGCCTGGGCCCGGAACGCTGGCAGCGCCTGGCCCGCGCCAGCCATCTGAGCCTGGATGCCCAGGCCCAGCTCATCACCGCATGGAGCGACGACAACCCATGACCCCGCTGGACTGGGACTACAGCGCGCTGGCCGCGCACTACAACCGCCGCGCGCCCTACGCCGAGGATGCGCTGGACCAGCTGCTGCACGCACTGGCGCTGCCGGCGCAGGCCGCCGTGGCCGACATCGGCGCCGGCACCGGCCGGCTCAGCCTGCCGCTGCGCCGGCGCGGCCTGCGCGTGACTGCGGTCGAACCCAATGCGGCCATGCGCGCGGTGGGCCGCCAGGACGGCCTCGATTACGTCGCCGCGCGCGGCGAGGCCACCGGCCTGGCCGCGGCCAGCTTCGACCTGGTCAGCTACGGCTCGTCCTTCAATGTGCTGCAGCCCGCCGCGGCGCTGCGGGAAGCGGCACGGCTGCTGCGCCCCGGCGGCGTCATCGCGCTGCTGTGGAACCACCGCGATCTGGACGATCCGCAGCAGCAGGCCGTGGAACAGGCGATACGCCGCCATGTGCCCGGCTACGGCTACGGCAGCCGGCGCGAGGATCCCGCCGCCGAGATCGCGCGCAGCGGTCTGTTCGGCCCGGTGCAGCAAGTGCAGCAGCGTTTCCTGCATCACACCACGCGCACCGATTTCGTCGAGGGCTTCCGCGCCCACGCCACGTTGCTGCGCCAGGCCGGCGCGGCGCGCGAGGCAGTACTGCGCGACATCGACGCGGTATTCGGCGACAGCGGGCAGCTCGCCGTGCCTTTCCACACGCGCATCTGGTGGGCGCGCCGGGGGACTGCATGCACGCCGTGATCCTCGCCGCCGGATGCGGTTCGCGCATGGGCCGGCTCACGCGCCGGCGGCCCAAGGCGCTGCTGCGCCTGGGCGGGCGCACGCTGCTGCAATGGCAGCTCGCCGCCCTGGCCGCGGCCGGCATCGACGAAGTCAGCGTGGTCGGCGGCCACGCTGCCGAAGCCCTGCCCCCGGTGCTGCGCCAGGTGCGCAATCCGCAGTGGCTGCACAGCGGTCCCATCGCCTCGCTGCGCGCAGCGCAGCCGCAGCGGCTGGGCACCGTGCTGCTGGTCTACGGCGACGGCGTATTCCATCCGGACTACGCCCGCGCGCTGCGCGCCTCCAGTGCCGATATCGCCATCACCGTGGACCGGCGCTGGCACAAACTCTGGTCGCTGCGCTTCGCCGATGTGCTCAGCGACGCAGAGACCCTGCGCATGCGCGACGGCCGCCTGCTGGAGATCGGCGCGCGCAGCCACGACCTGGCCGCAGTCGAAGGCCAGTTCACCGGCCTGGTGCGCTTCTCCGCGCGGGGCTGGGCCCAGGCCCAGGCGCTGCTGGACGAACTCGAGCCGGCTGCCGCGCAGAAGCTCGACACCACCGGCCTGCTCGCGCGGCTGCTGCGGCGCGGCGCGGCCATAGAAACCGTGGCCATGGACGGACGCTGGTGCGAAGTCGACAGCGCGCGCGACCTGGCCCTGTACCGCTGGCTGGCCTACCGCTGCCCGGGCTGGAGCCACGACTGGCGCTGGGCCGAGGGCGCCGCATGAGCGTGCTCTGGATCACCGGGCTGGCCGGTGCCGGCAAGACCACCCTGGCTGCGCTGGTCGCCGCCGTGATCGGCAGCGATGCGGCCGCGCCGGCCGCCGGCGTACGGCACTTCGATGGCGACGCCGTGCGGCGCGAACTGGGCGAGCTGGGCCGCGGCTACACGCGCGAGCAGCGCCTGGCCGTGGCCAGGCATATCGCCGGCCTCGCCATCGCCCACAGCCGGCGCGGCGGCTGCGCGGTGGTTTCCACCATTTCGCTTTTCCATACCGTGCATGCGCACAACCGCGCCGCCGGCGTGGATTACTTTGAAGTGCTGCTGGATTGCGCCGGGGAAACGCGCGAACAGCGCCTGGCCGCGCGCGGCCTGCAGGGACCGCGCGTGGGGGCGGAAATCGCGGCGGAATTCCCGCTTGCGCCGCATCTGCGCCTGGACAGCGGCCGCGCCACGCCGCCGCGCCTGGCGCAACAGCTGCTGCAAGCCTGGCGCCGCCGCCATGTTTGATCCGCGCCCGCATTTCCACGAACAGCCCGAGGTCGAGGGCTTTCCCCGCTACGACTGCGAGATTGCCTCGTCCGAGATGCCCAGCGGTGCGTCGTGGCTGGCCAACTGCCTGCTGGAACTGAATGTGGCTTTGTGGAAGCCCTGGGGCGCCGACCTGCGCGGCGACTGGCGCCAGCGCGGCGGCCGGCGCTACCGCTACGACCGCCACGACGAAGCCTGGCGCCGCCTGCTGCCCAGCCTGCGCCACGGCCGCGAGTTCGCCTTCCGCGCCGCGCCCGTGCCGCGCCTGACCCATGCCTGGCCCGGCACCTGCGCCGACCTGCCGCGCACCCTCCTGTTCGTGCGCGATCCGCGCGATGCGCTGTACTCGTTCTGGCAGCGCGCCCGCCGCGCCGGGCTGGAGGACGCCGGCCTGCCCTTTGCCGAATTCATACACCGGCCCTGGTTCCACTATCCGCTGAGCCGGGTGGATTTCCTCGCCCTGTGGCTGGGCGCCTGGCGCCAGGCACTGCAGGACCGCGAGCACCTGATAGTGCGTTACGAGGACTACCGTGCCGACGCGCTGGGCACACTGCGCCGCGCGGCCGATTTCCTGGGCATCGGCGCGGCCGAGGCCGAGCTGGGCCGCGCCGTGGCCGCCTCGGATTTCCAGGTCGCGCGCGCGGCGGAGCAGGCCCTGATCGCCAAAGGCACCTTGCAGGCGCAATTCATCCGCGCCGGCCGCGCCGAGGAATGGCGCAGCCATTTCGACACTGCCATGCACGCGGCCATCGGTGCGCGTTTCGACAGCCTCAACCGCTGGCTGGGTTATGCACCCGGCCCGGCCCCGGCCGCCGCCGCGCCGGCACCGCCGCTGGAGCAGGTACTGCTGGCCGCCCAGGCCCAGCCCTGGCCGGCCGAGCGGGCGCAACGCTTGATACGCTGGCTGATCGCGGCGAGCATGGATGCCGGTTTCACCTGACGGCCGCTCACCATGTCCATGGACCTGCTGCAATCCATCGCCCTCGCCACCGGCCTGGCCTGGGCCAGCGGCATTCGTCTGTACGCCGCCGTATTCCTGATCGGCCTGCTCGGCCGCTATGAAGTCGTCACCCTGCCCAGCGGCCTCAGCCTGCTGCAGGACGACTGGGTGCTGTGGGTCAGCGGTATCCTCATGGCCGGCGAATTCCTGGCCGACAAGCTGCCGGCCTTCGATTCGGTCTGGGACGCCGCGCATACCTTCGTGCGCATCCCCGCGGGCATGCTGCTGTCGTGGGGCGTGTTCCACGAGGCCACGCCGGCCGTGCAGCTGGCCGCGGCCCTGCTCGGCGGCGCCATTACGTCGGGTACTCACCTGACCAAGGCCGGCACGCGCGCGCTGATCAACACCTCGCCCGAACCGTTCAGCAACTGGGGCGCCAGCGTCAGCGAGGACGTGGCCGTGGTCGGCGGCCTGTATCTGGTGTGGGCTCATCCCTGGGTCTTCCTCGGCCTGTTCGGCGTGTTCGCGCTGGTGATGATCTGGCTGCTGCCCAAGCTCTGGCGCGTGCTGCGCAAGGTCTGGCGCCGCCTGCGCGGGCCGGGCGAAGTCCAGCCCGCGACCTCATAGTTGCGGCATCGCAGGGATTGCGACCGGCCGCCGGCAGATTCCGCCGTCATGAGCGAACTGAGCAAACCCGCCCGCATCAAGGGCCGCGGCGCGCGCGACAACCCGGCCGGCCGCTTCGAGAAGACTACCCACGAGGCCTTCGACGACGGCTGGTACCAGGACGGCGAACCCGCCGCGCCGCCGCGCACCACGGTCAGCGAGGAACGCGCGCGCCACATCATCAGCCGTAACGCCTCGCCGGATGTGCCGTTTGATGTCTCGATCAATCCCTACCGCGGCTGCGAGCACGGCTGCTCGTATTGTTATGCGCGGCCCTCGCATGCCTATCTCAATCTGTCGCCCGGACTGGATTTCGAGACCCGGCTATTCGCCAAGACCAACGCCGTCGAAGTGCTGCGCCAGGACCTGGCCAGGCCCAGCTACCGCTGCTCGCCGATCAACCTGGGTGCCAACACCGATCCCTACCAGCCGATAGAGCGCAAATACCGCATCACGCGCGGCATCCTGCAGACCCTGCTCGACTGCAGTCACCCCTGCACCATCATCACCAAGAACGCGCTGATCGAACGCGATATCGACCTGCTCGCGGAAATGGCCCGGCGCCGCCTGGTGCACTGCTTCGTCTCGGTCACCTCGCTGGACAACAAGCTCAGCAGCCGCCTGGAACCGCGCGCCAGCGCCCCGCACCGCCGCATCCAGGCCATCGCCGCGCTCAACGCCGCCGGCATTCCCTGCAGCGTCAATGTCGCGCCCATCATCCCGGCGCTGACCGACATCTGGATCGAGGCCATTCTCGAACAGGCCGCCGCCGCCGGCGCGCGCAGCGCCGGCTACACCGTCGTGCGCCTGCCCTACGAACTTAAGGCGCTGTTTGAGGACTGGCTGGAAACCCACTACCCCGAACGCAAGCAGCACGTGCTCAGCGTGCTGCGCAATATCCGCGGCGGCGAACTCAATGAAGCGCGCTTTGGCTTGCGCATGCGCGGCGAAGGGCCGTTCGCCGAGCTGATACGGTCGCGCCTGAACAAGGCGTGCAAGCGGTTCGGCATGCAGCGGCCGGTGGAAGTCGACCTGGACACCAGCCAGTTCCGGCCGCCGCGGGAGGCTTCGCCGCA
Source organism: Tahibacter harae (assembly GCF_024437735.1). Classification (GTDB taxonomy): domain Bacteria; phylum Pseudomonadota; class Gammaproteobacteria; order Xanthomonadales; family Rhodanobacteraceae; genus Tahibacter; species Tahibacter harae. Next base: position 26,802 of record NZ_JANFQO010000013.1, read on the forward strand.
GGGCGAGTTATTTGCGTGATTTCATTTTTGCAATGACGGCATCATTGCGACTGGAATCCGTTCTGGAAAATCACGTTCGGCGGCGCCGACGGCACCCCGAACGGAATGCCGACCGTATAGGGACTGACATTGCTGCCCTGCAGTACGCGGACGGGCGCGACATTGCCGCCCACGCCGGGCGTGTAGTCGAACAACAGGACGCGATTGGCGGCGGCGTTGCTGCCGGGATTGGAGACCATCAGACGCGAGGTATAGGGGTCGAAGCCGATACCGGAGAAATAGCGGCCGTCCGGCAGATTGAGCTGGGTCATGCTGCCTTCGATCGTGTCCAGCGGCTGGGCGTCGCCACTGGCTGTGTCGGCGAAGATGGCGATGATGCCGTGGCGTATGCCCATCCCGTCGGGCGGCATCTGGCGCAGCACGAACAGGCGGCGCGAACCCGCGTCATAGGCCAGGCCGACCGCGTTGGCCACGCCGGCGCCGGTCAGCAGGCGCGTCGGCGCCGCGGCCCCATTGGCCGTGCGGGCGTGGAAGACGATATGCGTGGCCAGCGGCGTTGCAGGCGGATAGTCCTTGACCGCGTATTCGTCGGTGGCGGGGATATAGATCAGTGCCGTGGGATTGTTGAGCCGCGTCGTCGGATCGGCGCCGCCGCCCCAGTTGAGGCCGCGGATCCGCGCGGCATTTTCGCCGCTGGCGCGCAGCGGATAGGTATAGATGCAGCAGTTCGAGGCGATCACCCCGAGTTCGCCGTGGGCCGGTATCGGCGCATTCGCCCGTGTCTGTCCGAGCAGCGGCGGATTCAGCACGCGCAGCGGAGCCACGTTGCCGGTTGCGAAGGCCGGATAGACGCGAATGGCCTTGCCACCGAAATCGGAGATGTAGACGACCTGCTCGGCCGGCTCGTAGGTGCCGAACATGGGCTGATACAGCTGCGTGTTCGACCCGTCGATCTCGCCGACCGGCGCGTCGCTGCCGACGGCGCCGGGATGGAAGTGGCGCAGAGGATGGTTCTGGCCTGCGCTGGTTGCGAAGCCGCCGATCATCATGTCGGCACGGGCGGGCACCGGCGCATAGGCGGCGGCTGAAAACAGGCAGACGGCGAATAGCGGGAGTCGCATGGCAGGCTTCCGTAAGAATTGCCTCTATTACGGAAAAGCGCGCCGATAACCCCAACCCGGCGTTCCGCGGCCGGCTACGCATTGTTCCCGCGGCTCTGACCGCAGGCTGGCTGGATGGCAGCTATCGCGGCCCGCTGCTGAAGAGGGGCAGTTACGGCGGGAGTTGTTTGCCCGGGATCGGCGTTGATGCCGCCGCCGATGGCTGATCGAGCCGGCCCAGCCAGACCCTGTACTGCGGCAGCACCTGCTTGTCCGTCACGCCGTTCTGCCAGCCATCGATGCGGCGGACCACCTTTCCGTCCTGCAGGAAATAAAACAGCGGCATCCGCCACCAGACCAGGTCCGGCCATTCATCGACAGCGTACATGTACTCGAACGCATGCTCCGGATTGGCTGCATTCCATGCGTGGACTTCGGGAACCAGCAGGTTGCCGCCTTTGGGAAACAGGAGCAGCGACTGTTTTGCATAGCCTGCCAGCTCACTGTCCGTTTTCAGCTGCTCAAGGAATTTGCGACTGAACGGACAGCCTGGCGAAGCGACGACCACGACACGCCTGCCCGACAGATCCACGCGGCGGCGGGTCAGCGTCCAGTGATCGGCCGAGCCGCCCAGGCTCATCACGGTCGGTCCTGGGCCTGGCGCCACCGCAACCTCCAGCGCCGGGATGACCAGGCGTTCCGCTGGCGGCAGGTGTGCGTTCAATTGCGCCGCTGGCGCCGGTTTCCAGATCGACAGATAGGCCGCCGCCATGCGTGCATAGTGATCGGGACTCGCCAGTGAGCGGTGGCGCATTTCGTCGAGAACCCGCCGGGCACTTTCCACGTGCGCTTGGGCAAACGTCCGCGCCGCCAGCAGCAAGGCAATGCGAAAGGCGGGCTCCAGATCGGAGTTTTCCAGCCCTGGAATATCCCGCATCGCCAACTCCGGCTGCGCCGCCTGCAGCAGCGCGGCCGCAGCGTAGGGTGGATCGCGCTCAAGCAGCGTGTCGTCGATGCGCAGCAGGGCTTCGTAGTGTTGCTGCAGGCCCGGCGCCGGGGGCGGAACATCAGGCGCCGCCATGCGGGAGAACAGCAAAGCCATCAGCAGCACACAGACGGACGCGAATTTCACGGCGCAAGCAGTCCTGCTCGGGAATGAGGGGCGAATCTGTCTACATCGGAACAAAGTAGCCGCGTACATGGCAATTCGCAACGGCAGCCGGGTCTCGGCGTGCGTCCGGCGTTTCCGGTGGCGGCGGTCCGCCGCGCACGCTCCTGGCTGTGATGCGCGTCACGCCGATTCTGTCCAGCCGTCGACAGCAACACGGCGCAGCCGCGCAGGGTCCCTGATGCGCCATGTCTTCAAACTTCTCCGTACTGCGTATTGCGCAGTACCCCATCCGGGCGGAGGAGAGAATCATCATGAACACCCTGAAATCCTGGCTGTGCGCGGCGGCGCTGTGTTGTGGTGCGACGGCGGCGGCGGCGGTGCCCGGAGAGCTGGATGCGACCTTCGGCTCCGGCGGAATCAGCCGGCAGTATTACGGCGACCTGGCCCAGGCCGATGATCTGGTCGTGGACCGGCTGGGCAACGTGTATACGGCGGGGACCAGCACCACGGCGGGCACGGCTGTTCCGCTGCTGACCAAGTACAAGCCCGACGGCACGCTGGACGGCAGTTTCGGCAGCGGCGGGTTTGCGACGCCGGCGGCGCCGCCGCCGAACCTCGCGCTGTACAGCGCGGTGACGATATTCCGCGACACCCTGTACCAGCTGGTTGCGGCGGACGACAAACTATACGTCTACGCATTCGATACCAACGGCGCGGCGCAGGCCTGGTTCGGCAGCGGCGGCGTGGCGGTATTCACGGTGGGGAATGCGATCTATCCGGTGTTCGACATCGCGCAATGGGGCAATTACCTCGGCATTGCGGCCAGCGCGATGAACCCGGCCACGGGCAATCACGATTTCGTGCTGGTGCAGCTGACGCTCGGCGGCGCGCCGGTGGCCGGTTTCGGCAGCGGCGGCATCGCGTATTCGCGACTGTGGAGCGGCGCCGGTGCGCGCAACCGGCTGACCGGGCTGACCTTCCAGGCCGATGGCCGCATTGTCGCAGCTGGCCGTGCGTCCAAGCCGGGTGCGCAGTACGACTTCGTCGCGGCGCGTTACCGCCTGAGCGGCGCGCCCGATCCGACCTTCGGCCTCGGCGGCTTCAGCACCCTGGATTTCGGCGGACAGGATTTCGGCCGCCGCGTGAGTCTGCGCAAGGACGGCAGCCTGGTGCTGGCCGGCAGCGTGTGCAAGGAGCTGGATCCCGCCGCCGGCACGCTGTATTGCCTGGCCGCGGCCACGGCGTTCAAGGCCGACGGCAGCCTGGATACCGGCTTCGGCGCCTCCGGCCGCTTCATCCAGGACGTGGGCGGCGGCGGCGTCACTGTCACCGACCTGGTGCTCGACGAACGCGAGCGGCCCATCCTGGTCGGCCAGCATCTGGCGCGGCCGCTGAGCGGCAGCGATCCCGCCGCCAGCTACGCGCTGATCATGCGGCTCCGGCGTACGGGCTGGCTGGACGGCAGCTATCTCGGCGGCGGATGGGCCGATTTCAGCTACGGCTATGAGTCCAGCGCCAACGGCGGCGTGCAGCGCTATCCCGGCGGCCTCGTCGTCACCGCCGGCAACAGCATGAAGCCGGTCGGTCCGGCGACCCTGGCAGGCCCGACGACGGCGGCGCGGCACAGCAACTGAGCCGGGGCGCGGCGACCTACAAGCCGCGCCTGCCACGAAAGCGGACCACAGGCGGCCCGGGCGCGACGCAGCGCCCGGGCCGTCCGTCTATTTGCGCGCCGCGGCGGCCTGCGCGGCCGGCGGCGGCGCGAACAGCACTTCCGAGCGGTTGAACAGGATCCAGCTGGTGGCGATGTACTTGTCGCCGCCCCTGGGCATGTTGCCGCGGTGGGTATGGGTGAAGGCGGTCGGCGCGATCAGCAGCGAGCCGGTCCGCGGCGCGACCTTGCGCTGCTGGTAGAGGAATTCAGTCTCGCCTTCGCTGAAGCCGTCGTTGAGGTAGATGCTCCACAGCACCACGCGGTGCAGGGTTTCGGCGTTGTCGTTGGCCTTGGGATAAAGCTCGCAATGCCAGTACGGATAGCCGCCCTCGTTGGCAATGTATTTCTGGATGTTGATGGTGCCGGGGCGGAAGACCTTGGTGATGATCGCCGTCAGCATGCCGTCGTCGATGGTGGCAATCGCCTCGGCATCCAGCGCGCGCAGCTCGCCGGTTGCGGCGTCGGGAACCTTCAGCTGCAGCGGCGCCAGCACGGCGTGGGCGTATTTGCGCAGGTAGCGCTTGAGCCCGGCCATCACCACCTGGTTGAAGCCGCCGACGACATCGCTCCATTCGGCATGGTCGTTGAGGCAGATATCCCAGCTGTTCTTCATGCTCACGTCGACGCCGCTGCCGGTCTTGCCGCGCACGGCCTTGCCGCTGGCGTTGAAGCGCTGGATCAGCCCGGCGCAGGTGCCGGCGTCCAGGGCATCCGGGTAAACCTCGATGAAATCGGGCGGCATGGGCAGGTGGGTGCGGCGGACAGACCGGTGATAATCGGCGGCCCCCGGTGCAGGCGCAAGGGGCCGGCAGGATGCGAGACTCTGGACCAGGCAACGGACCGCGCGCCTGACGCGGCCAGTAAAGGGCTGAAGGGATGAGCAAGCGGTGGTGGGAGCCGCGCGGCACGGACGAACCTGCCGCGGCCTGGTACTGGACGGCGCTGTTTGCCGCCGTGTTTTTCCTCGCCGTGTTACGCAGCGGCGCGCCGGCGGCGCTGGCGCTGGACGATTCCTGGGCCGCGGTGATGGGTTGGGCGCGGCTGCAGGATCTGCGCTGGGGCAAGGATCTGCTGTTCACCTACGGACCTCTGGGCTATCTGTTTCCGCGCGCGACGTATTACCCGCCGCTGTTCGACACTTTCCTGCTCGGCCAGCTGCTGCTGGCGTCGGGCTATACCTTCATCTTCGCCTGCGCGTTCCGCCGCCTGGCCACGGCCGAGCGCATCCTGCTCGCGCTGATCGCCGTGCTGGCCTGCCGCCGCCAGCCCGACACCTTGCTGCTGGGCACGGCCGTCTTCGCGCTGGTGGCACTGGACGATCTGGTCCGGCGTTCGCGCGCCGCGCCGTGGGCCTGGCTCGGGCTGGGCGTGGTGGCGTTGATGATGAATGCGCTGGGCCTGCTGAAATTCACCGTGCTGCCGCTGAGCGTGCTGCTTTGCGGCGTCGGCGCCGTGCTGCTGCTGCGCGAGCGCCGGCCGGTGGCGGCGCTGACCTGGGTACTGGTGTGGCTGGGCAGCCTGGCGCTGCTGTGGCTGGGACACGGCCAGAGCGCGGCCGACTTTCCGGGCTATCTGCAGGGTTCGCTGGAAGTCGCGGCGGGCTATTCCATCTCCATGGGCGTGGACAGCAAGCCGGCGATCCAGGCCGCTGGCTTGCTGATGCTGGCCTTGACGATCGCGCTGCTGCTGGCCTGGTGGCGGCGCGAAACGCCGCGCGATCTGCGCGGGCTGGCCCTGCTGGCGTATCTGGCTTTCGCCCTGTTCGTGGCCTGGCGCAATGCATTCACGCGCGCGGACATGTGGCACGTCACGTTCTTCTTTCCGCTGGCGGCCTTCGTGCTGCTGGCGAGCTGGGCGCTGGGACGCTGGCGGCCGCGGCGGCTGATCCGCTATGCGTGTCAGGTTTTCGTCGCGCTGTACGCGGTGGGCCTGGTGTATCTGCTGGTGTCGCCCGCCCTGTACCGGGAGTACATCCTCGGCGGCGCGGACAAGCTCGGCGCCGCGGTCGGCGGCACGCTGCGCGGACAGCATGAGGCGCAGTACCAGGCCAGGCGCGCCGAATGGGATCTGCCGCGGTTCCGTCAGCGCATCGGCAACGAGCGCGTCGATGTGTTCGGCTGCACCCAGGCCGTGGCCATCTGGAACGGCTTCAACTATGCGCCGCGGCCGATCTTCCAGAGCTACTCGGCCTATACGCCGGGGCTGCAGCGGCGCAACGAGGCGCATTATCTGGGCGAGCGCGCGCCGCCCTTCGTGATCTTCGCGATGTGCCCCATCGACGCGCGCCTGCCCGCCAGCGACGACGCCCTGGCCCTGCTCGCCGTGCTGCGCAATTACCGGCCCGTCGCAGCAGAAAAAGGCTATGTGCTGCTGCAGCGCGATGCGGCGGCGCGACCCGCGCCGCAGCCCGTGCTGGCGCCGCAGCGCGCGCTGCAGCTGGGCGAATGGGTGGATGTGGCCGACGGTGCCAGCCCGCAGGTGCTGCAGCTGGACTACCGGCTCAACCTGGCCGGCCGCCTGCGCGCGCTGCTGCTGCGCGAGCCCATGCTGAAGATCGAAGTACAGCTGGCCGACGGACAGCTGCGTTCCAACCGCCTGGTGCGCCAGGTGGCGCAGACCGGCTTCCTGCTGTCGCCGGCGCTGGAAAACGAAGCCGCCTATCTGCGCTGGTATTACGGCCAGGATGCCTATGCCGTCACGCGCCTGCGCGTGGTGCCCGAGCGCGAGGGACAGGGCTGGCTGTTCCAGCCGCAGATCCAGGCCGCGTTCGCGCCGGCCGGCGTTGCGCCGGGCGCGGCGGCGGACATGCCGGCCGACATGCTCGGCCTGGTCTATCCAGGCATAAACCCGCCGCCGCTGGCGCGCAGCGGCGGCGTCATCACGCGCGGCATCGGCAACGGCAATGCCGGCGACGACGAACAGCCGGTGCTGCTGATGCAGGCGCCGGCGGCGCTGGAATTTGCGCCGGCGCCGGGCGAGTACCGCCTGCAGGCTGAATTCGGCTTGCGCAAGAAAGCCAGGCCGGAGGGCAGGTCCTGCGCCAAGATGGGGCTGGAGCCCGGTTTCCGCGTGGAACGCACCGATGCTTCCGGTGCCGCCGAAGTGTTGGCCGAACAGAAGCTGCGGATCGGCGGCGGCGCGGAAAAAATGGATATCGCCAGTTTTTCACTGCAACCCGGACAGCGGCTGCGCCTGAGTGCGGCGGACGGGAACGACGGCTGCCGCACGGCCTACGTCAGCCGCTTCGTGCTGACGCCGGCCGCGCCCTGAGGCTTATTGCGAGTCGATGAAATACAGCACGATGCCGGCCGCGATCAGCGCGGCCAGCACGGCGAAGAAGATCTTCACCCAGCTGTAGGGATGTTTGCCGGCGATCTTGCCGGTATAGCCGTTGGCGACGATCTGGAAACGGCGCGAGCCGTAGGTATAGCTGACCAGCCACACCGGCATCAGCACATGTTTGAAGGTGCGGCCCTGGTAGGCGGCGTTGACCTGCAGGTTGCGCTGGGTATCGCCGGGTACCTGCTGGCTGCACAGCTGGTAGACCTGCCGGTCCATGTCGGCGCGGTTGAGTTCGGAAGCCTTGCGCAGGTCGATCTGGTAGCGCTCCACGGTCCAGCCGCGCACGAATTCGGGCGAATACGCCGTGAGGTCGGTGGTGGTCGGGAACGGTTCCACGCCGGCGAGCAGGCCGGAATCCACGCCGCCGGTGCCGGGCACCAGTTCATCGTCGAAGAAATGCGCGAGCTGGCCGGAGGCGGACTGCCAGCGCGTATGCCGCACCTGCCGCCGCTGGGTATTGCCCTGGGCGTCGCGGTAGGTCTCGGTCTCGTAGTAGTAGTAGCCGGCTTCGGCGGTCCAGCGCGCGGAGACGTGGGCGTCGAAGGTCCAGTACGGCAGGTAGATGCCGTGCAAGGTGTCGGTCAGCGCGGCGCGCTTGAGCTTGTCCGGCGCGAACCAGCGCGAGCCGTACCATTTGCGGATCAGGTCGCGCACCTGGCCGTCGCTGATCTTGAACGGCAGCAGGCTCTGCGGCGTGATTGCGTCCTTCTGCGATTCGTGCGCGATGATCGAAGGCGAGCCGCAGAAATCGCAGCGCTGCGCCACGCGGCCGTCGACGAAGACCGAGATCGCGTGGCAGCTCTGGCACTGGATCTCGCGCCGCTGCTCGCCCCAGTCGCGGTTGACCGCCGGGTCGCGCAGGGCCTGTTCCAGATCCTGTTCCACCACCGCGGTGCCCGGATCCGCCGGCTGCGCCGGCGTCCACTTTGCCACCGTGCCGCAGTAGGGGCAGACCAGGGCCTGCTTGGCCGCATTCCATTGCAGGTCGCCGCCGCATTCCGGGCAAGGATGTTTGGCGACGGTGGCGTTGCTCATGCGGCGGTTCCGGGTCGGGCGTGGCGAGGCAGGCAAGATACGCCGGCGGACGGTGTCGGGGCCGGCGGCGGTGGACGGTGCTGCGGCATTCGCCGCGGCCTGGACCGCGGCGAACGCATCAACGGGCCGGGTCAGCCGCGCAGGAATTCGTCCAGGGCGGCGCGGGCGATGCGGTAGGCATTGCCAATCTTGCGCGCCTTGAGTTCGCCGGCGCTGATCGAAGCCATCACGTCCTCCACCGACACGCCCAGGGCCTGGGCGGCCTGTTCCGGCGTCAGCACGTCGATGCCGCCGGCGGCCGGCGCGGCCGCAGGCGGCGCCGCCTGCGGCTGGCCCTGCATGCCTTTCATCAGTTCCTGCGCCATGCCGAAGCCAATCGCCATCTGCGCCGGCGCGGCGGCGGCCGCGGCGCCTTCGCCGCCCTGGCCCATGCCCACGCCCATCTGGTATTTGACGTAGTCGTTGAGGTTGCCGATCACGCTCATGCTGGAGCGCTTGTCGATCGCCTGCTCGACTTCCGGCGGCACCGAGACGTTTTCCAGCACGAAGGCGGTGATTTCCAGGCCGTACTTGCTGGTCATGGCCGGGTTGATGATCGGCAGCAGTGCCTCGCCCATCTCCGAATAGCGCGTGGCCACGTCCAGCGCCGGCACCTGGGCGGTGGCCAGGGCCTCGGTGAACACGCTGACGATGCGCGAGCGCATGGTGTCGGCGAATTCGTCCAGGCGGAAATTCTGGTCGGTGCCGGCGACCTCCTTGAGGAACTTCGGCACATCGGTGATGCGGAAATCGTAGGTGCCGAAGGCGCGCAGGCGCACCACGCCGAAATCCTTGTCGCGCATCATCACCGGGTTGGACGTGCCCCACTTGTTGCCGGTGAACAGGCGCGTGTTGACGAAATACACATCGCACTTGAACGGCGAATTGAAGCCGTACTTCCAGCCCAGGATGGTGGACAGGACCGGAATGTTCTCGGTGGTCAGCGTGTGCTTGCCGGGGCCGAAGGCGTCGGCGTACTTGCCGGCGGCGACGAACTGCACCATCTGCGACTCGCGCACGATGAGCTGGGCGCCGTTCTTGATTTCCTTGTCGTCGTCCGGATAGCGATAGGACAAGGTATCGCGCGAGTCATCGGTCCACTCGATGATCTCCAGCAATTCACTCTTGATGAAATCGAGAATGCTCATGGCGCGCTCCTGTGGTGGAGCGCCGATTCTAGCTCGCAAACACGGCGGCTTTGCCAGGCCGCCGGCTGCCGGCCGCGTTACGCTTTATTGCGCCGCGTCGTGATCGCGATGATAGGCCGTGGCCACATCGACCTCGTCCGCGGAGCCGAGGAACACCGGCACGCGCTGGTGCAGCGCGGTGGGCTGCACGTCCAGGATGCGCCCGCGCCCGGTGGTGGCCTTGCCGCCGGCCTGCTCGACGATGAAGGCCATGGGGTTGGCCTCGTACATCAGGCGCAGCTTGCCCGGCTTGGACGCATCCTTGCGGTCCCAGGGATAGATGAAGATGCCGCCGCGGGTCAGGATGCGGTGCACGTCGGCGACCATGGATGCGACCCAGCGCATGTTGAAGTCCTTGCCGCGCGGGCCGGACTTCCCCGCCAGCAGCTCGTCGATATAGCGCTGCATCGGCGCTTCCCAGTGGCGCTGGTTGGACATGTTGATGGCGAACTCGCGCGTCTGCGCCGGGATGCGCACGTCGCGCCGGGTCAGCACGAAGCTGCCCAGTTCGCGGTCCAGGGTGAACACGTGGGTACCGTGGCCCAGGGTCAGCACCAGCAGGGTGCTGGGACCGTAGACGGCGTAGCCGGCGGCGACCTGGGTGCTGCCCGGCTGGCAGAAATGCTCGGCCTTGGGCTCGGTCACGCCGTCCGGGCAGCGCAGCACCGAGAAGATGGTGCCGACCGAGATATTCACGTCGATGTTGGAAGAGCCGTCCAGCGGATCGAACAGCAGCAGGTAGTTGCCCTTGGGATAGACGTCCGGAATCGGCTGCGGATCGTCCATTTCCTCCGAGGCGCAGCCGGCCAGGTGGCCGCCCCAGGCATTGGCTTCGAGCAGGATCTCGTTGGACAGCACATCCAGCTTCTGCTGCGCCTCGCCCTGCACGTTGCCGCTGCCGGCCTCGCCGAGCACGCCGCCGAGATCGCCCTTGGCCACGGCAATGGAGATCGACTTGCACGCCCGCGCGACCACTTCGATGAGCAGGCGCAGGTCGGCATTGATGTGCTGATGAGCCCGCTGCTCCTCGATCAGGAAGCGGGTCAGGGAAATCGGTCGGGTCGGGGACATGGCTGAGCGCGGCAGACGGACGAAGGCGCGATTGTCCGCGCTGCGAACGGCCGGCGTCCATGACCTCACGGCAGAGCCCGCTGAGGCAACCGCATGCCGCTCCACGGTCAGGATATCGATATGTCTGCGGCAGGACCTTAAGCCCGATTGTCATAAGCCCAAATACGGAGTAGCTTCCAGCGTTCCTATCCGTCTGAAGGGGCAGGCAGGTGGGTCGGGTCACCCAAATTCTGTGAGGGGATTAAATGAAGCGTGCATTGATTAGCCTGGCCTTGCTGGCCGCCTTGGGCATGACTGCGGGGACAGTCTCGGCATCCAACAAGCCCAAACCTCCGTCGCCGGTGAAGGCGCAGATCGACGATGCGGTGATCGATCAGGCGCGTGGCGCCGATCAGTCCGTGGATTACGCATCGCTGCGCAAGTTCGGTCCCTGGGATGATCGCAACTACGACCTGACGGCGAGCGATCTCGCCCTGCTGCCGGCCAACGACCGCTACGTGTACAACGTGCCGGCGTTCTTCAAGGTGCTCAAGCGCAAGGAATACGCGGCCGAAGGCCGCCCGCTGCTGGATGAGTTGTATCCGCGCGAAATCGACAAGGAATTCGCCACCCGCTTCGGCGGCCTGCTGCAGAACGGCGTGCTCAACCGGTTCGGCCTGGGCATCTATTCGCACCCCGATCCGCAGAACCCGCCCAAGCCGCTGCGCTGGGCCACCGACCCGATGCCCAACGCGCCGGTCGAGGGCGAAGGCCCGATCTTCGGCAACAACGAGACCGGCATCGAATACAACCCGGTCAACCCGAACATCGTCATCGCCGGCTCCAACGGTCCCGGCGGCCAGACCATGAGCTACTCCAGCGATGGCGGCGTGACCTGGTCCAGCGCCGGCGTGCTGCCCAATACCTGCTGCGACCCGGCTTCCGACTGGTCCTCCGACGGCACCGTCGCCTACACCGCCTCGCTGGGTTCGGGCTTCGGCACGGGCTACCGCACCGTGGTCTACCGTTCCACCAACAACGGCCAGACCTGGGGACCGGCGGTGCGCGTGTCCAACGCGAGTTCGGACAAGGAATACATCCACGTCGACCGCTCGCCGACCTCGCCCTACAAGGACAACCTCTACGCCAGCTGGCACGAAGGTAACGTGCAGATGTTCGCGCGTTCCACCGACCGCGGCCTGACCTTCTCCACCCCGCTGGCCTTCAGCAGCGACGAGCGCGGCATCGGCAGCGACCTGACCACCGACGCCAGCGGCCGCGTCTACTACGCCTGGCCCAGCACCACCAGCGGCTCGTCGGAAATCTGGGTCAAGACCTCGACCGACGGCGGCGCCACCTTCGGCCCCGCGGTCATGGCCTACGACCTGCGCGGCCGCTTCGACTTCGCCATCCCGGCCATGGAGTCGCGCCGCGCCTTCATCTACGTATCGGCGGATGTGGACCAGTCCGGCGGTCCGCACAACGGCCGCGTCTACCTGGCCTTCACCGACGAGGCGCCGAACTCGCCGGGCAACGGCAGCGGCTCGGCCTCGGCCACGCACGGCTGGATCCAGGTCGTGTACTCCGACGACCAGGGCGCGACCTGGCAGGTCGCGGCCACGCCGCATGCAACCGCCGACCAGGCCACGGTGGACCGCTTCCACCCCTGGCTGGACGTGGATGCCAGCGGCGCCGTACACCTGGGCTTCTACGACACGCGCCACTCGGTCAACCGCACCGGCGTGGACTTCTACTACGTCGTCTCCGCCGATGGCGGCGCGACCTGGATCGAGGAAACCCGTGTCTCGGCCGCAACCTCGGTCAACATCACCAACGGCCAGGAATGGGGCGACTACAACGGCCTGTCCGTGTCCAGCGCCAACCGCGTCGCAATGACCTGGACCGACAACCGCGTCGTTGGCGCATCGCCGGTGCAGGCGTCCTACGCCGGCCGCGTGACCAACATCATGGGCGGCCCGACCTTTACGCTGAGCGCCACCGGCGCCACCACGTTCGATGTCTGCGCCGGCCAGCCGCTGCCCGCGGTCACGCTGAATGCCGCAGCCTTCTCCGGCTTCACCAGCCCGGTCGCACTGACCTTCCCCGGTCTCAACGCTTCCGTGTTCCCGACCGCCACCGCCAGCCCGAATCCGGTCACGCCGACGGCCGGCAGCGGCACGCCGGTGACGGTGAACCTGACCACCTCGGCCAGCGCGGCGACCGGCACCTATCCGGTCGTCATCGAAGGCAGCGCCGGCGGTCCGCCGCCGATCACGCGCCAGGTCAGCCTCAACGTCAAGGTGGCCCAGGGCCTGCCCGCCGCGGCCAGCCTGACCGCGCCGGCCGACAACGCGGTCGACCAGGCCACCTCGCCGGTGCTGACCTGGGCCGCCGTGCCGGGTGCCGCCAACTATCTGGTGCAGGTCGCCACCGACGCCGCCTTCAGCAACATCGTTGCCAGCGCCACGGTCACCACGCCCAGCTACACGGTCAGCCCGGCGCTGAACACGACGACGACCTACTACTGGCGCGTGCGTGCCAGCAACACCTGCGGTGACGGCACGTTCTCCAGCACGTTCCGTTTCACCACCGGCATGATCATCTGCTTCAACGGCAACGTCGCCATCCCCGACAACAACGCCACCGGCGGCAGCGCCGACCTGGCCGTCGCCGCTACCGGCACGCTGACCGACCTGAACGTGTCCGTGAAGATCACCCATACCTATCCGGGCGATCTGGACCTGATCCTGGTGCACCAGGCCAGCAGCACCTCGCTGACCCTGGGTTCGCGTCTGGGTGCCAGCAGCTGCGGCACGGACAACGTCGACGTGACCTTCGACGACGCCGCGGCCGATCCGCTGGCCTGCGCCGCCACCCCGCCGGGCATCAGCGGTCTGCGCCGTCCGGCCAACCCGCTGACCGCGTTCAACGGCCTGAGCCTCGCCTCCGGCTGGCGCCTGCAGGCGATCGACCGCGCCGGCCAGGATACGGGCAGCATCACCCAGTTCTGCCTGCAGCCGGCGCTGGCGCCGGTGTCCTCGGACGAAATCTTCAAGGACGGTTTCGAAGAGTAAGCCGCAGGTTCGTTGTTGCCTGACCGGAAGGGCCGCCGCAAGGCGGCCCTTCTTTTTGGGCGCCGGGGGCGGCAGCTGCGCGGCGGTCGCGGAAGGCTTGCTCGCGTCGCTGGCCTATCGGTGCCGCGACAGCAGCGCAGCTGCCGCCCGCGCGGCACGAAGCTGCTGACACCATGCTGGCAGTGGCCCGGGACCATCATGCGCCGGTGCAATCGGCACAGTGCATCGAATGGACGCTTCCCATGCTCAATCCCACCGTTCCCGCCTGGTTTGAAATTCCCACCGAAGACCTGGACCGGGCCCAGGCTTTCTACGAACACATGCTCGGCGTCGCCCTGCGCCGCGAACCCATGGGCGAGGCCGAACTCGCGGTGTTTCCCTACGGCGGCAAGCCGCATGTCAGCGGCGCGCTAATCCGCAACGCGGAATGCCATCCCACCGTGCAGGGCAGCACCGTCTACCTCAGCGTGGAAGACCTCACGCCGGTGCTGGAACGTGCCCAGTCCCGCGGCGGCGATGTACTGGTGCCGCGCACCGAACTGCCCGACGACATGGGCTTCTTCGCCCAGCTGCGCGACAGCGAGGGCAACCGCGTCGGCCTGTGGTCGGCCCGCTGAACCCGCGCCGCAGCGCGGAGCCGGCCCGCACGCCGCGGAGCCGGTTCCGCGCTGGCGGGCCCGCCGCGGCTGCGCCATGCTTGACCGATGCGCCGCGCCGACCGCCTGTTCCTGATCATCCACGCCCTGCGCGGCCGCCGCACCGCGCTGCCGGCGCGGGGACTGGCCGATACGCTGGGCGTGTCCCAGCGCACCGTCTACCGCGATGTGGCCGACCTGCAGCGCTCCGGCGTGCCCATCGAGGGCGAGGCCGGCATCGGCTATGTGCTGCGCAAGGGCGCGGACATCCCGCCGCTGATGTTCCAGCCTGACGAACTCGAAGCCCTGGTGGTCGGCACGCGCTTCGTGCAGGCCTTCGCCGGCGAGCGCCTGGGCCGCGCCGCCGATGCCGCCCTGCTCAAGATCAATGCCGTACTGCCGGCCGGGCTGCGCGAACGCAGCGAGCGTTCGCGCGTATTCGCGCCGGACTTCGGCCAGCACGCCGCGCTAAAGGCGCATATCGACGACATACACCAGGCCATCGCCCTGCGCCGCGTGATCGCGCTGGGCTATGCCGACGAGAGAGGCGCGGCCTCGACCCGCGAGATCCAGCCCCTGTGCCTCGCCTTCTGGGGCGGCAGCTGGACCTTGGGCGCCTGGTGTCGGCTGCGCCAGGACTTCCGCAACTTCCGCCTGGACCGCATCCGCGAGTGCGTGATGCTGGAAATTTCCTTTCTGGAAAATGAGAAATCAGGATTCGCTGCCTACATGGCGGCGATGGAAGCGCACTGAGACTCAAATATTCCGGGGCCATTTTACGGAACTGCGCAGGTTGACGATTTCCGCGGCGCACTGAATATCAGATCTTGCGGCTGAAACACCCGCCGGCGCGGACAGCCTTGCGCTGCCTGCATGAACAGGCCCGCCCCCCGGCGCCGCGCTGTCTCGGTCCCTGCGATCCCGCTGCTGCACAATGCTTCTCACTTGCCGCCGGCCCGCCGCATCGCCAGGGAAACCGGCGAGGACACGGTCCGGAAACCGTGCGACGGTGCCGGCGGCAGGTTTTCCGGATTGGATGCCGGAATGCCGGCGCAGGCGCGGCAACGCCCTGCGTACCAAAGATCCGCCGTCTTCAAGACGGATCATGACAAGGAGGTGATCGATGAACGTCATCTGATCGAAACGGCTTCCCAGCCGCTCCCGCCGCGCGCGCAAACCGCGCGCCGCCGTGCCGGAAACGCACAATTTCCCCGTAAACGAAGCCCGCTTCGCCTGTTCGCGAACGGAACGCCAAGGACACGTGCAAACCACCGCGCACAACGCCATCGAAGACGATCCCGTTGCGATACGGCGGGAGCCGGCAGGGAACTTCAAATCACGGACAAGGACTACAGGGAATTTCCATGTATCGAAAATATCCAGGAAACCGCCGAAGGCCGGAATGCTGGCCCAAGATGCTGGCGCTCGCCATCCTTTCGGCCATCGCCGCGGCGCCGGCGCTGGCGCAGCAGGCGCCGACCTTCACGCTGAACGTGCTGGTGAAGGAATCGGTGGGCAAGGCCAGCGCGGATGAAATTGCCGGTCTGCTGCGCAGCGATCCCAAGCTGCAACGCCAGCTGGGCGAACCGCTCTCCGTGCGTCCGGCGCTGCCGCTTCCGCCGCTGGATGCGAGTACCGCGCTGGACAGCGATCCCGCATCCGGCGACGCGCGTCTGCGCCGCTGGCTGAGCCTGACCTACAACGCGACCACGAAAAATAGCGCCGATCTGCGCAAGCAGCTGGCCGATTCCGCGCTTTTCGAGAGCATCGCCGCCGATCCCGACTACCAGCTTTCCTACGCCATCAACGATGAGCTGTACGCCAGCACCAGCACCGACCCGAATCGTCGCCAGTGGGCGCTGGATGCGCTGAATCTGCCGGCGGCCTTCGACTGGAGCCGCGGCCGTGTGCTGATCGGCGCGGTCGACGGCGGTGTGCCGGGTTTCTACACCAGCAGCGGCGCGCCGCAGTCGGGTTATCCCACCCATCCCGACCTCGAAGCCAATGTGCGGCGCCACCTGTCCTATACCCTGCCCGGATCCGGCGAGGATCCGACCTACCGTTGCGACGTGCCCGCACGTCTGGGCTATGCCTGGAACAGCTTCCTGCCGTATTTCGGCCACGGCTCGCACGTCGCCGGCATCCTGGCTGCGCCGGCGAACAATGGCGCCGGCGGCAACACCGGCGTCAGCGGCAGCTGTCCGGGCTGCAGCCTGATCATGATGCAGACCCAGCCCAACGGCTGCGTCAGCGTCGGCGCCCAGTTCGCCACCAGCAACGGCGCGGCGGTGCTGAACTTCAGCCTGGGCAGCAATGCCGGTGTCTGCAACGACATCTTCAATCCGCCCATGCTCGCCTGCGCAGTGATCGATGCCGCCACCGACCGGGACGTGACCCTGGTCGCTGCCAGCGGCAACCAGCGCTACAGCGCGATCCACTTCCCGGCCTCCAGCAGCAAAGTCATCGGCGTGGGCGCGATCGACAACCAGCGCCGGTTGTGGGACGAAGGGCTGGCCTATACCGTGCCGCATCCCGGCACGGTGATTCCCGGAACCACGCTGTGTCCGGGTACGGGCCAGGGCAGCGAGTGCGGCTCCAACTACGGCACCGGACTGGACGTGGTGGCGCCGGGTGCGCAGGTGATCTCCACCATCACCAGCGACTACATCCCGACTGGCGGCAATGTGCCGCCCTGCACCTCGACCACCGATCCGGTCAGCGGCCGCGCGCTGTACGGCGTGTGTACCGGCACGTCGATGGCGACGCCATATGTGTCGGGCCTGGCCGGCCTGGTGCGTTCGCTCAATCCGCTGCTGAAATGGCAGGACACCGAGGCGGTGATCAAGGCCAGCTCGGCGCGTACGCCCGGCTATACGCAGAACCAGATGGGCGCCGGCATTCCCGATGCCGAGGCTGCGCTCAAGCGCACCCTGGGCACGGTGGCCGGCAACGTCGTATTCAACCGTGTGACGCCGCTGTTTTCGCAGCTGGCCTGCCGCCCGGGACTGGATGCTTCGGCCAACGACGACTGCACTGCGCTGCCGGTGCAGCAGCGTTCGGATTCCTGGCTGTTCACCTCGAGTCCGCAAACGGCGGTCGCCGCGGCCAAGTCCGAGCTGTACTACGTGCCGCCGCCGTCCGGCGGCTCGCCGGCGAATCTGGCGGGCAGCTCGATTCCGGTGCAGTACTTCCCCTCGTCGCGGCTCACGGCGGCGCTGGGCAAGAGCGTGGCTCCGGCCTACCAGTTCCGCAACGGCGTGCTGGCCAGCCAGTTCCAGCCCGGTGCCTCGGCCTACCTGTTCACCGGTCAGCGGCATCCGAAGCTCGGCACCGAAGCGCCGTCTCCCGGCGGGCGGAGCTATCTGGTGCCGCTGCTGCGCATGAGCAGCCGCTGCGGCAACTTCCGCAAGCACGTCTATGTCGTGGAACAAGGCGATACGCCGGGCGCACCCGGCACGCGCGGTTTCTTCGAGTCGCGCAGCTCCGCCTGCAGTGCGAGCGAGACATCGTCGGGCTACAACGTCGACGTGGTCGAAGGCTATCTGTGGCGCGCGAACCCGCCCAACAGCACCAGCGACGACAGCGATCTGGTGCAGCCGCCGGGGACGGAGAAACTGTTCCGCCATTACAACGCCGCAACCGACGACTGGATCCTGGTGCTGGAAAGCGAACTGGGCCTCGAAGCACCGGGTGGCGTGCTCGCCGGTTATGCGGAACCGCCGATGGCGACCTACGGCAATGCGCTGCTCGGTTTCGTCTATCCGAATGTCGACAGCGACGGCGACGGCCTGATCGACGGCTTCGAGACGACCGTCGGCACCGACCCGGGCTTCGCCGACTCCGACTGCGACCAGCTTTCCGACCGCGACGAGTTCCCGCTCGATGCGCTGCCGGTCAGCGATCCGGTCGACGGCCCCAGCTGCGCGGTGCGCGCACTGCCGATCCTGCTCGACGACGAAGACTGAGCCTGGCCTGCGCGCCCGGCGCAGCCGGTTCCGTACAAATCGCAACTTTCCCAAAAACACAAATGGAGTTGGAACTATGAAAACGCTGATCAAATCCCTGCTGCTGGCCGCTACCCTGCTGGTTTCCGCGCAGAGCTTCGCCGCGATCACCTACAGCGATTCCAAGGTGCCGGACTACCTGGAAAACGGCTGGAACGGCGAAGCCTTCGTGTTCCGCATCACCGGCAATACCATCGCCACCGGCTGCGCCGCCGGCAACGAGGTCTTCTCGGTCGATGCCACCCATCCGGCGTACAAGATCATCAACAATCTGACGACTGCGTCCTACGTGGCCAAGCGCAAGCTGCGGGTCGTATTCGACTCCGGCGTCTGCAGCTCGGTGGGACGCGCCAAGGTCATCGCGGTGCAGGTGTTCGACTGAGGAAAGCGTCGCGGCCGCGCGGGCCGTGACGGTCTGAATGCCCGCGGCAATCCTTCGTGGAGTGCCGCGGGCTTTTTTGTGGGCCGCAACCAGGGATTCCGCTGCATGGCGGGGCAGTATCCGCCGCAAGGTTGATCCGCTGCCAGCGAGGAAAAAATGCACGCACAACCGGCTGCGGCGGAGGCTGCACAGCAGGGGAAATTCGTAGCAGGCGTGGGGATTTGCGGAAGCTGCACAGAACGTGCAATTTGCGGGGATCAAGCACCAAAACGCCACCGCAGGACTCAGGGGGTGTCCTACGGTGGCGCCTTGGCAAGGCGAATGACCGCCTTGTTGTAATTACTCGGATCGCGACCCGGCAGCGGCTCAAGCCGGATCAAAAATAATTCGTGATCGCCGTCACGCTCAGTCGACGCGGCAGAACACTGCCTTGAGATAGCGCGATTCCGGCACATGCGCCTGCCACGGGTGGTCCGGGCCGGCGCCGCTGACCTTGAGCACCTGCACGGTGCGGTTGGCGTAGAAGGCGGCGCGGCGCAGCATGTCCAGGAACTGCTCCTCGCTGACCAGGCCGGTACACGAACAGGTCACGAAGATGCCGCCGGGCTTGACCGCGCTCAGCGCCAGCTTATTCATGTCCAGGTACTTCTTCAGCGCCGGGATGACTTGGTCGCGGTCGCGGGTCATCTTGGCCGGGTCCAGCACGACCACGTCGAACTTCTCGGCGCGGCCGTTGGCGATGTCGCGCAGCCAGTGGAAGATATCGGCCTGGACGAAGCGCACCTTGACCTTGTTCAGTCGCGCATTCGACTCGGCCACCTCAAGGATTTCCTCGTCCAGGTCCACGCCGACCACGTCGCTGGCGCCGCCGATGGTCTTGGCGTAGATGGCGAAGCCGCCGGAATTGCAGCACAGGTCCAGTACGCGCTTGTCCTGGCAGAAGCCGGCCAGGGCCAGGCGGTTGTCGCGCTGGTCGGCGAAGAAGCCGGTCTTGTGCTTGGTGCCCGGCGCGGCGTGGAATTTCACGCCGTGTTCCTGGATCACCGTCGGCCGCGGCGTAGGCGGGGTGGAGCAGTCGAAGCTTTCCTGCTTCTGCACGTGGTCTTCGGCGAAGGCATAGACCTGGCTGTCGGGGAAGTGCTCCAGCAGGCAGCGCCGGATCAGGTCGCGCTGGCGGAACATGCCGGCGGAAAAGAATTCGATGACCAAGGTGTCGGCGAAGCGGTCCACCACCAGGCCGGACAGGCCATCGCCCTCGGAATGGATCACCCGGTAGGCGTCGGTGACGGCGTCGAGCTTGAGCCGTTCGCGCCGCAGCTGGACGGCCTGGGCGATCTTGCGTTCAAAGAAGGCGGCGTCGACGGCCTCGTCCGGATCCTGGGTCAGCACGCGCAGGGCGATGCGCGAATGGCCGTTGTAGAAGCCGCGGCCGGCGAAGGTGCCGTCGCGGTCGTAAATATCGACGACGCTGCCGGGCTTGGGCCGCTCGGCGGGTTTCTCCACCATTTTCTGGAAGATCCAGGGATGGTTGGAACGGCGCTCGATCTTGAGCTGGACTTGGGGATTGCTGCTGGCGGAAGGTTTCATCGCCGCATGATACCAGCCGCCTTGCGCGGCCCGGCCCGCAACCCCAGCTTGGGACAGCCGCCGGCCGCGCCGGCGGCGCGATCTTCCTTGTTCTTCAGCCGACTTGCCCGCCGGAGCGGACCGCATGCTGTTTCCCACCCTGCACCGCGGCGTGCTGCTGGCCCGGCGCCAGCGCTTCCTGGCGGATATCCGCCTGGACGACGGGCGCGAGATCCTGGCTCATTGCCCGAATACCGGCCGCATGCTGGGCTATTCCCGGCCAGGGCTGACGGTCTGGGCCAGCGAGCGCACCACGGCCGGCCGCTGCGCCTGGACCTGGGAGCTGGCGGAAGTCGGCGGCAGCCTGGTCGGCGTGCATCCGGCGCGGGCCAATGCGCTGGCCGCCGAAGCCATCGGCGCCGGCCGCATCCCGGCCCTGGCCGGGTATGCCGAATTCCTGCGCGAGGTGCGCTACGGCGCGGCCGGCAGCCGCATCGACCTGCTGCTGCGCGGGCCAGGCCGGCCCGACTGCTATGTCGAAGTGAAATCGGTGACGGCGGCGGACGAGTTCGAGCTGGGCATCTTCCCCGACGCGGTCAGCGAGCGCGCCCGGCGCCATCTGCAGGAACTGCAGGGCGTGGTCGACGCCGGCGGCCGCGGCGTGCTGCTGTTCTGCGTGCAGCGTGCCGATGTGCTGGCGGTGCGCGCGGCATCGGAGATCGACCCGGCCTACGCCCGCGCGCTGCAGGCGGCGCGCCGCGGCGGGGTGGAAGTGCTGGCCTGGCAGTGCGCCGTATCCACGTGCGGGATCGCGCTGCACCGGCCGCTGCCGCTGCTGGCCTGACGGACCGGGCGGACCCGTCGACCGGTTCCGGCAGGTCCGCGCCGCTTCCTCAGCCCTGGCCCTTGAGCCAGCGCGCCGCGTCCAGGGCGAAATAGGTCAGGATGGCGTCGGCACCGGCGCGCTTGATGCTGGTCAGGGCTTCCAGCACGCAGGCCTGCTCGTTGATCCAGCCGTTCTGGCCGGCGGCCTTGAGCATCGCGTACTCGCCGCTGACCTGGTAGACCAGGGTCGGCGCGCCGAACTTCTGCTTAACCCGGTGGACGATGTCCAGATAAGGCAGGCCGGGCTTGACCATGACCATGTCGGCGCCTTCGTCCAGGTCCAGCGCGACCTCGCGCAGGGCCTCGTCGCTGTTGGCCGGATCCATCTGGTAGGTGTACTTGTTGCCTTTGCCGAGGTTGCCGGCGGAGCCGACCGCATCGCGGAACGGCCCGTAGAAGCTGGAGGCGTACTTGGCCGAATAGGCCAGGATGCGGGTGTGGATGTGCCCTGCGGCCTCCAGCGCCTGGCGGATCGCGCCGATGCGGCCGTCCATCATGTCCGAGGGCGCGACCACGTCGGCGCCGGCCTCGGCATGGGACAGGGCCTGGCGCACCAGGGCGGCGACGGTGATGTCGTTGACCACGTAGCCGGAATCGTCGATCAGGCCGTCCTGGCCGTGGGTGGTGAACGGGTCCAGCGCCACGTCGGTGATCACGCCAAGCTCGGGCAGCGCCTGCTTGAGCGCGCGTACCGCGCGCTGGGCCAGGCCGTCGGGGTTCCAGGCTTCGGCGGCGTCCAGGCTCTTGGCCTCGGGCGGCGTGACCGGGAACAGGGCCAGGGCCGGAATGCCCAGGGCCTGGGCCTGGGCGCCGACTTCCAGCAGCTCGGCGATGCCGACCCGCTCCACGCCGGGCATGGACGGGATGGCTTCGCGTCCGCTGCCTTCGCGCACGAACACCGGCAGGATCAGGTCGGCCGGGCCGAGCACGGTTTCGCGCATCAGCGCGCGAGAGAACGCATCGCGGCGCATGCGGCGGGGACGGGTGGCGGGAAAGGCCATGGCGGAACTCCGTCAGATCGGACGATAGCGCGACAGGGTAGCGCATGGCCGCCGCGGCTTGCCGCGGCGCGACAGCATGCCGCGGCACCGATGCCAGCTTTGGCGACGCTTTGCCGTATTCAGAACCCGGGCGGCACTGCGTGCAGCAATTGCCGGATAGGCTGTCTGCAGACTTGAAATGACTGGCATGAGCTGGTCATATTGGGCGGCCGCTTTGGGGGTGTGGCGCGGGCATGAGGCCTGCGCGACATGCGCGGTCCAGCAGGAAACTACACCTTGTCCGGTATTCTGGTCGTCGAACGCTCAACGACGCTGAGCCATCTGCTCAAGCGCACCCTGGCGGCTGCCGCGCTCACGCCGCGCAGCGAGCTGGCGGCGTACCTGGACACTGTCGACCACCTCAGGCATTCGCAGGAGCTGACTCAGCCCTACGGCATGCTCATCGTCGGCGTGCCGGCGCGGCCCACGCGCGATTGCCTGGCCCTGCTCGACTTCCTCGCCGGCGAAAGCCAGCGCAGCCTGCCGGTGCTGCTGATGGTGCACGAGCAGAGCGCCGACCTGGACAACTGGGTGCGCCAGCGCGGCAAGGCGGCGATCGTGCTGTGGACCCAGTTCAGCCGTATCCCCGCCGTGCTGGCCCAGCTCGAACCGCGGCCGGAACAGCTGGCGGCCCAGCCCGAGGCGGCCGCGGTGCCGTCGCAGGGTATACGAATACTTTTTGTGGACGATTCGCAAAGTGTGCGTCTCGCCTACCAGCAGCTGCTGGAGCGCCAGGGCTATGCCGTGGCCACCGCCGGCACCCTGGGCGAGGCCGCGGACAAGGCCGCGAAGGAAACCTTCGACCTGGCCATCGTCGATTACTTCCTGCCCGACGGCAACGGCGACGAACTCTGCCGCAGCCTGTCCGGCCTGCCCGGCGCGCCGACCCTGGCCGTCATCACCGGCACCTACCGCGAAGACATCATCGTCAAAAGCCTGGACGCCGGCGCGATCGAGTGCATGTTCAAGAACGAGGCCAAGGAACTGTTCCTGGCCCGGGTCAAGACCTTGTCGCGCCAGATCCAGATGCAGAAATCGGTCGAGGCCGAGCGCCAGCGCCTGGACGGCATCCTCGGTTCGGTCGGCGATGGCGTCTACGGCGTCGACCAGCAGGGCGTCATCACCTTCATCAATCCCACCGGCCTGCGCCTGCTCGGCTATTCCGAGGAGGAGCAGCTCATCGGCAAGACGGCCCAGGGCCTGATCCACCAGGCGGCGGAGGAAGGCGACGAGGGCGGCGAATCCGGCCTGGGCCAGGCCTATACCGCGGGCAATTCGCTCAAGGGTCACGAGACCGTGTTCTGGCGCCGCGACAGGACCGGCATGACGGTGGAATGTTCGGTGCTGCCACTGGCGATACAGAACCGGCGCCAGGGTTCGGTCGTGGTGTTCCGCGACATCTCCGAGCGCAAGAGCGCCGACAGCCTGCGCTGGGAAATGACCCACGACAAGCTCACCGGCCTGGTCAATGCGCGTCATTTCACCCACCAGGTGGCGCAGGAACTGCTGCGCCGGCGCGAGGCCGGCGGCTATTCCGCCATCCTTTATATAGATCTCGACCGCTTCAGCGCCATCGTCGACGCCGCCGGCGTGCCGGCCAGCGAGCGCCTGCTGGTGGAGATCGCCACCGTGTTGGGCAAGCGCCTGCGCGAGCACGACGTACTGGCGCGCATCGAGGGCGACCGGCTCGCCCTGATGCTGTCCGGCGTGCAATTGGAAAACCTGTTCCCGCTGGCCGACAGCTACCGCGAGCTGCTGCACCAGTGCAAATACGAGTCCGGCGGCGTCAGCCGGCCCATCACCGCGTCCATAGGCGTGGCGGTGATCAGCCGCGACACGCCCTCGGCCGAATACGTGGTCGAACACGCGCGCCTGGCCTGCCGTACCGCCAAGCAGCGCGGCCGCGACCAGACCGAGATCTACGTCGGCGAGCACGACGCGCGCATCGCGCGCGAGATCGAGGCCGGCTGGACCGAGCGCCTGCGCCAGGCCATGGAGCAGGAACGCATCGTGCTGCTGGTGCAGCCCATCGTGCCCATCGCCGCATTGCCGCGTACCGAGAGCGCGGTGGTGCAGCGCCAGGGCTGGCGCGTCAACGGCTCGGGCACGGCGGGCCAGGAATACCTGTTTGAAATCCTCATCCGCATGGTCGGCAAGGACGGTCAGCTGATCTCGCCGGGCGTGTTCGTGCCGCTGGCCGAGCGCGTCGGCATGATGCCCAAGCTGGACCTGTGGGTGCTCAACCGCCTGCTGCGCTACCTCGCCGGCGTGCGCGGGGTGAAGGCGCCGGTCGCCTTCCACGTGAACCTGTCCAACATGACCCTGGCCGATCCGGACTCGCTCAAGCTGATCGAGGCGGCCATACGCACTTCCGGCGTACCCGCGCGGCAGCTGGTGTTCGAAATCACCGAGACCTCCGAACTCACCAGCCTGCACAGTGCGCGCAAGTTCATCTCGGCGCTGAAGAAACTGGGCTGCCGCTTCGCCCTGGACGATTTCGGCACCGGCTTCTCCAGCTTCACCCACCTGCGCCACCTGCCGGTGGATTTCGTCAAGGTCGAGGGCAGCTTCGTGCAGGGCATGCCGGGCAGCGAACTGGACCGCAAGATGGTCGGTTCCATCACCCAGCTAGCCCAGTCGCTCAAGCTGCGCGTCATCGGCGAACACGTGGACAGCTTCTCCACCCTGGAAGCTTTGCGCGTCTCCGGTGCCGATTACGCCCAGGGCAATTACCTCGGCGAACCGCGTCCGCTGCGCAGCGTGGATTTCGCGGCGCTGTTTCCGCACGGCTGAGGCCGTCCGCCCGGAGTGACCGGGCCGCTGTGCTTTGCTTTCCGGTCGCGAACGGCCCGGCGATGAGGCAGTCCGCCGAAGGGCGTCGCAGTTTCACATCTGCGCCTCGCGGCGTTCGCCCGTCCGGTTTCAGTACGTAAGCACCTTTCAGCCGCCCGCGTAGGGGGAAAAAGCCTGCTCGCCCGTCCAGTCAGCGGTGATTTCAGCGTGAAGGACGCGGCTGGCCCGCATGCTGCAAACGCTGTCGCGGCTGCCGGCCGGAGTCACATGAGGAAACTGTGAACCAGGTCCGTGACTTCCGCGACGCTGTTCAGCGACAGTTTTATCCCGTTAAGGAATAATTAATTCGCGTTTTATCATGAGACTGGATCGCGGTCTGGTCGGGGCAATTAAGAATAAGTCGTAACCTCTTGAAAAAAGAGGGATTTAACATGTCACAGAATTTGCTGTTACTGGTCCTGAGTTCCGCCGTCCTGATTGCGCTGTTTTCGGTCAAGCGCATCCCGGAAGGCACTGTCTACACCCTGCGCCGCTTCAACGGCCAGGCGCGCACGCTGCAGCCCGGCACCCATCTCATCTGGCCGCTGCTTGAGCGTGTAGTCCACCGCATTTCCCTGACCGGCCACGTGCTGCCCCTCGACGAGCTGTTCCCGCTGCACAGCGGCAGCGCCCGGCTCAGCGGCAAGATCTACTGGCAGGTGCTGGATGCGGCCCGCGCCGATGCGCTGATCGACCGCGCCGACGAACTGATCCGCGCCCGCGCGCTGAACGCCGCCCGCGCCGTGGACAACCCGGCCGAGGAAACCACCGAGGCGCGCAACAGCAGGCTCAAGGCCGCCCTCAACGACAGCCTGCGCGACGTCGGCATCGTCGTCACCCGGGTCCAGATCGCCCTGGCCTGAGGCCCGCAAGCCCGCCGCGGCAGCGTTTCCGCTACCTCTTCGAGACCCGCCACGGCGGGTCTTTTTGTGTCTGTGACTGGATTTTAGCCACCGCGGCCCGGATACTTGCCGGCCTTTTCGATACGGACGGCCTGCGATGGCGGAACGTGATCGGCTGCGTCACCGGCTCGATGAAGGCCTCGCGGCCCTGGGCCAGGATCTGCCGGCAGCGCTACGTGAGCGGCTGATCGACTATGTCGAGCTGCTGGCGCGCTGGAACGCCGCCTACAACCTGACGGCGGTGCGCGATCCGGGGGAGATGGTGCATCGCCACCTGCTCGATTCGCTGGCGATAGCGCCTCACGTCAGCGGCGCCACGCTGGCCGACCTGGGCAGCGGCGCCGGCCTGCCGGGCATTCCCCTGGCGCTGGTCGCGCCGGAACGCCAGGTGACCCTGGTCGATTCCAACGGCAAGAAGGCGCGGTTCCTGCGCGAGGCCGTGCGCACGCTGAAGCTGGCCAATGTGCGCGTCATCGAAGGCCGCGTGCAGGATGTGCCGGGACAATTCGATTGCATCACCGCGCGCGCGTTTGCCACGCTCGCGGACATGCTGAACTGGGCCGGCGGACTGCTGGCCGAGGGCGGCAGCTGGCTGGCCATGAAAGGCCGCCTGCAGGAAGAAGAAATCGCGGCCTTGCCGGCCGGGTTCCAGATAGCCCGGATTCTGCCCTTGCAAGTGCCGGGCAGCGAAGGCGAACGCCACCTCATCGTTGTACGCAGGGCTTGAACAGACCGGTTTTCCCATGACGCGCATCATTGCCATCACGAACCAGAAGGGCGGAGTCGGCAAGACCACCACCGCCGTCAATCTTGCCGCGGCCCTGGCCGAGACCCGGCGCAAGATCCTGCTGGTCGACCTCGATCCCCAGGGCAATGCGACCATGGCCTCCGGCGTGGACAAGCGCCAGGCCAAGCCCAACGGCTACGAAGTGCTGCTGGACGAGGCGCCGATCGAACGCGCCATCGTCACCACCGAGGCCGGCTTCGACCTGCTGCCGGGCAGCTCCGACCTGACCGCGGCCGAACTCAAGCTGATGGACGCGCTGGCGCGCGAGAGCCGCCTCAAGGAACAGCTGGCCAAGCTCGGCGACACCTACCACACCATCCTGATCGACTGCCCGCCGACCCTGCACCTGCTGACCATCAACGCGCTCAGCGCGGCGCACGGCGTGCTGATCCCGGTGCAGTGCGAATATTTCGCGCTGGAAGGCCTGGCCAGCCTGCGCGAGACCATCGAGGCCGTGCGCCGCCGCCTCAACCCGCGGCTGGAGATCGACGGCCTGCTGCGCACCATGTACGACGTGCGCAACAACCTGGCCAACGAAGTCTCCGCCCAGCTCACCAAGCATTTCGGCGACAAGGTGCTGCGCTCGATCATCCCGCGCAACATCCGCCTGGCCGAGGCGCCCAGCCACGGCAAGCCGATCAACCTGTACGACCGCGAATCGCGCGGCGCCATCGCCTATCTCGGCCTGGCCGGCGAGATGCTGCGCCTGGAGCGCGGCGCGGCGGCGGCCCAGCAGCACCACTGAGGATCATCATGTCGGCAGCCAAGAAACGGGGACTGGGACGCGGCCTGGACGCGCTGCTGGGCAGCCTGGAACCGGAGACCGCCGAGGCGGCCGACGGCGCCAGCGCGCTGCGCCAGATCGCGGTCGGCAAGATCTTCCCCGGCAAGTACCAGCCGCGCCAGACCATCGATCCGGAAAAACTCGAAGAACTGGCCGCCTCGATCAAATCCCAGGGCGTGATCGAACCCATCGTGGTGCGTGCCGCCGGCGACCGCTTTGAACTCATCGCCGGCGAACGCCGCTGGCGTGCCACCCAGCTGGCCGGCCTGAGCGAGATCCCGGCCCTGGTGCGCGAAGTCGACGACCGCGCCGTCGTCGCCATCGCCCTGATCGAGAACATCCAGCGCGAGGAACTCACCCCGCTGGAGGAAGCCCAGGCGCTCAAGCGCCTGATCGACGAATTCGATCTCACCCACCAGCAGGTCGCCGACGCCGTCGGCCGCTCGCGCGCGGCGGTGTCCAACCTGCTGCGCCTGATGGAGCTGCCGGCCGAGATCAAGCAGCTGCTGGAACACAAAAAGCTGGACATGGGCCATGCCCGCGCCCTGCTCACCCTGCCCGAATCCCTGGCCCTGGGCCTGGCGCGCCAGGCGGCCGAACACGGCTGGTCGGTGCGCGAGCTGGAAGACGCCGCCCGCGCCGCGCAGACCGAGCCGCGCGTGCTGGCAGCCAAGCCGGCCGCGCCGCCGCGCGATCCGAATGTCGAATCGCTGGAGCGCGAGCTGTCCGACCGCATCGGCGCCCGCGTCGCCATCACCCACGCCCGCAACGGCCGCGGCAAGCTGACCATCCGCTACCACAGCCTGGAAGAACTCGACGGCATACTCGCGCGCATCAAGTGAGCGCCGTTGTCGTGGCCGCGTGAAAGGGATTCGCCGCAGCGAGGGTCTATATGCGGGTGAGCAGCCGACAACGCCAATTCGACGCCCTGGTCCGGGCGCACAGCGGCGATCTGTACCGCTACGCCTATTGGCTGTGCGGCGATTCCGCCCTGGCCCAGGACCTGACCCAGGAAGCCTTCCTGCGCGCCTGGCGCTCGCTGGACAGCCTGCGCGAGACGGATGCGGCCAAGGCCTGGCTGATCACCATTCTGCGGCGCGAACACGCGCGCCTGTACGAACGCAAAAGCTTCGACACCACCGACATCAGCGAGCTGGAACTGGACGACCGCGATCTGCTGACCCCCGAACAACTGGGCGAGGACTCCATCGTGCGTGCGGCCATGCTGCAACTGGAACCCAAATACCGCGAACCGCTGCTGTTGCAGGTGCTGGGCGGCTTCAGCTGCGAGGAGATCGCCAGCGAGCTGGGCCTGGGCGCCGCCGCGGTGATGACCCAGCTGTTCCGCGCGCGGCAGAAGCTCAAGAGCCTGCTCGGCGGCGAACGCAGCGAGGCCAGCGCATGAACTGCCTGGAATACCGCCGCCTGCTCGCCAGCGACCCGCGCCGCGAAAGCGCGGCGATGCAGGCGCACCGGCGCGAATGCTCCGGCTGCGCCGCGCACCATGCGCGCGCGCTGGGCTTCGAACTCGCGCTGAAGCGCTCCCTCAGCGTGCCGCTGCCCGACGGCCTGGCCGAACGCATCCTGCTGGCCCAGACCACGGCCGAGCGCGGCAACCGCGGCCGCAGCCGGCGCCGCCTGGGCTGGATCGCGGCGGCCGCGGTGCTGCTGGCCGTCATCGGCCTGGGCAGCTATCAGCTGCGCCTGTTCTCCGCCCTGCCGGAACAGCTCATCACCCACCTCGGCCACGAGCCCGAATCCCTGCTCACCCGCGCCGCCTTGCCTGAGAAGGACGTGCTGCAGCGCTTCACCCAGCGCGGCGTACGTCTGGCCGGGCCGCTGCCGGCCGGTATCAGCTATGCCCAGCCCTGCCCGGTCGGCCTGCTGCCGTCGGTGCACATGGTCATGCCCGAGCCGGAAGGCCCGGTGACCGTGTTCTTCCTGCCCAGCCACCAGGAGCGGCGCGGCGACTACAGCCGCGGCAGCATGCGCGTGCGCGCCGTGCCCATGGCCGGCGGCACCCTGGCCCTGGTCGCCGCCGATGACGGCCGCTTCGACGCCCTGGAAAGCAGCTGGCGGCGCAGCCTGGAAGGCGAGGCCGAAGTCGCCGCCGGCAGCCGCTGAGCCCGCGCCTCCGCAGCGTTTGGGCCTGGGCGGCGCTCCGGCGATAATGCGCGCCGCATACGCTCCCGGATTCCCCGCAATGCCCCAGCTATCCGTCGTCGTGCCGGTGTTCAACGAGCGCGACAATGTAAAACCGCTGATCGACGAGATCGTCGCCGCCCTGCGCGGCCGGCAGGATTTCGAGATCGTCTACGTCGACGACTGCAGCAAGGACGACAGCCTGGCCGTGCTGCAGGGCCTGCGCCCGGCCGTACCGGAGCTGCGCATCATCAGGCACATTTCGCAGAGTGGACAAAGCACGGCGGTGCGCAACGGCGTCAAGGCCGCGCGCGGCGCCTGGATCGCCACCCTCGACGGCGACGGCCAGAACGACCCGGCCGACATACCCAAGCTGATTGCCGCGCGCGACGCCGGCCCGGCCGACGTCAAGCTCTACGCCGGCTGGCGCATCAACCGCCAGGACACCGGCAGCAAGCGCTGGGCGTCGAAGATCGCCAACGCGATCCGCTCGCGCCTGCTGCGCGACTCCACCCCGGACACCGGCTGCGGCATCAAGCTGTTCGAGCGCGAAGCCTTCCTGGACCTGCCCTACTTCAACCACATGCACCGCTACCTGCCGGCGCTGATGCAGCGGTCCGGCTGGAAGACGGTCAGCGTGCCGGTCAACCACCGCGCGCGCGGTGCGGGCGTGTCCAAGTACAACAACCTCAACCGCGCCCTGGTCGGCATCGCCGATCTGCGCGGCGTGGCCTGGCTGATCCGCCGCGCCAAGCGCACTGCGGTGGAAGAACTGCAATAACCAGCCTGCGCAGCGGCCAGCGGCGAATTCGTGCTGGCCGTGGACCGCGCGCGCAATGCCAGCAGCGGCATGTACCTGATCCGGTTCGCCGTGCTGGACAGCGGCTCCTGCGCGCCGCCGTTCGCCCGCCTGGCAGACCCGGATCTGCCGGGAGCCGCCCGCGGCGATAGCGGCCGCCACGGCGCGGAGCCCGCCGCGCCGGGGCTTCAACCCCGCCACCGCTGCGCCATCCGTTGCAGCGCTCCGGCCCGGTTGGCCGGCGGCCGCGCCGCTTTTCGCCCACGGCGCGCCATTCGCCGGCCCCAGCATGACCGGGCCGCAACCACCAAAAACAGAGGGGAGTCAGTCCATGAAATACCTGCTGGCCGTCACCGGCCTGCTGTTGGCGCCGTTCGCCCAGGCGCAGAACTGGAACCAGCTGCTGGGCGCCGCGCCCGGCCAATCCACCCGGCTGGCCGCAAGCCAGGCGCTGGACAACAGTGCCGACGGCAACATCCACGTACAGACACTCAGCACCGCCGGCAGCACGGCCACGGGCCGCCTGTACGCGCTCAACAGCAACGGCGCGCCGCTGACCGCGCTGACTACCAGCGCGCTGCAGCCGGCCAATGCCAGCACGGTCGCGCAGGCCGTGTCCGCGCGCAACGGCTACCGCGTCAGCTGGTATGACCGCGCCTACGGCGGCGGCGCGGTGCAATCCACGTTCTATTCCTACTTCCCCGGCCAGGCCGTACACGAGCGCGTCACCGGCGTCAGCGGCCAGGCCGTCTTCGCTGCCAGCGACGGCAACGGCAGCGCGCTGGTGGTCTACGAGGATCCGCAGTCCTACCAGCGACCGCGCATGCTGCTGATCGGCGGCCCGCAGTTCGTGCTCTGGTCGCGCATGACCGGTGGCTGTCCGCTCAACGATTTCCAGCCCGCCCGCATCCTCGCCGCCGATTTCCAGCCCGCGCCGGTGCCGCGCCTGACCGTGGTCGCGCGCTGCGAGGACACGCCGGCCAACGGCGGCGGCCAGATCATGGTGCGCAGCGTGGATCTGGCCGACGGCAGTACGCTGAGCAAGCGCCACAGCTGGCCCTATGCCGACAGCGCCGCGCCGGTCATCGGCGCCCGCGCGATAGGCCAGGGCCGCTTCGTGATCGAGCAGGCCGACAGCGCGAGCGGCGAACACGTGGCGCGCGTCATCAGCATCGACGGCGAGGAAGACCCGCTCGCCATGCCGGGCCAGTTCCGCCTGCAGGACACGGTGCGCTTCCCCGGCGGCGCGCTGATCCCGACCATCGACGACGTGCGCAAGAACCTCGGCCTGCTGGTATTCGACGCCCAGCGCAACGACTGGACGGAGCTGCCGGAACTGGCTGATCTGGCCCGCACCCCTCTGGCCTGGGGCGCCACCGCCGCCGGCAGCATGGCCGTGGCCTACAGGCAGGCCCAGCCCGACCAGCGCGGCCCGGTGCAGCTGCGTGTCCTGAACAGCGCCGGCCGTGTGATCGCCAAGCGCGCCCTTGCCTATGCCAGCCAGGCCCAGGGCCGCATCGAGCTGCGCGGCCTGGCCGACGGTAGCGAGGCGTTGCTGCTTGCCGCCGATGTGGAACAGGCCGACGGCAGCGGCGCGGTCTACGTGGAGCAGTTCGTACCCGAGGGCGACGGCACGGGCGAGATCGAGATGCCTGTGATCGACCTACCCCGGCATTGAGGCAGTCCCGCCGACCCTAGACCATGGTCGGCGCCGTACCCAGCCGTCCTACCCATGGACGGCGGATCCGGCCGGCTTATGCTGCGGGTTTCCGCCCCGGGAGCACGCAGCATGTCGCGATTGGCCCTAGCCTTGCTACTCACCCTGCCGCTGGCTGCCGCCGCGGCCGACCGCGTCACCGGAAAAGCCTTCGCCACGCGCTCGGAAGTCATCGCGCCGCACGGCATGGTAGCGACCTCGCAGCCGCTGGCGACCCAGATCGGACTGGACATCCTCAAGCAGGGCGGCAGCGCGCTGGATGCGGCCGTCGCCGCCAATGCCGCCCTGGGCCTGATGGAACCCACCGGCAACGGCATCGGCGGCGACCTGTTCGCCATCGTCTGGGATGCGAAGACGCGCAAGCTCTACGGCTACAACGGCTCGGGCCGTTCGCCGGCGACGCTGACGCTGGAGTATTTCCAGCAGCAGGGCATCACGGACATCCCGCCCACCGGGCCGCTGCCGGTCTCGGTGCCGGGCTGCGTCGACGCCTGGTTCGCCCTGCACGACAAATTCGGCCGCCTGCCGATGAAGAAGCTGCTGGCGCCGACCATCGCCTACGCGCGCGACGGTTTTCCGGTCAGCGAGCTGATCGCCTGGTACTGGCAGCGTTCGGTGCCGCGCCTGTCGAAATATCCCGGGTTCAAGGAACAGTTCACCCGCGACGGCGTGGCGCCGGCCAAGGGCGAGCGCTGGCGCAATCCGTATCTCGCCGACACCCTGGAGGCCATAGGCAAGGGCGGCCGCGACGCCTTCTACAAGGGCCGCATCGCCGGGACCATCGGCGACTACATGAAAGCCAACGGCGGCTTCCTCAGCGCTGCCGACCTCGCTGCCCACCGCGGCGAATGGGTGGAGCCGCTGTCGACCAACTACCGCGGCTACGACGTATGGGAACTGCCGCCCAACGGCCAGGGCGTGGCCGCGCTGGCCATGCTCAACATCCTGGAAGGCTACGATTTCAGCAAGATTCCTTTCGGCAGCGTGGAGCACGTGCATCTGTTCGCCGAGGCCAAGAAGCTCGCCTTCGCCGACCGCGCCCAGCACTTCGCCGACCCGGCCTTTGCCAAGCTGCCGCTGAAAGGCCTGATCGCCAAGGACTACGCCGCCGAGCGGCGCAAGCTGATCGGCGATACCGCGGCAAAATCGGTGGATGCCGGCCATCCGCCGCTGGACGAGGGCGACACCATCTACCTGACCACGGCGGACAAGGACGGCAACATGGTCTCGCTGATCCAGTCCAACTACCGCGGCATGGGCTCGGGCATGACCCCGCCGGGGCTGGGCTTCATCCTGCAGGATCGCGGCGAGATGTTCGTGCTCAAGCCCGGAAATGCCAACAGCTACGCCCCGGGCAAGCGGCCCTTCCACACCATCATCCCGGCCTTCGTCACCAAGGGCGGCAAGCCCTGGCTCAGCTTCGGCGTGATGGGCGGCGCCATGCAGCCCCAGGGCCATGTGCAGATCGTGATGAACCTGATCGACTTCGGCATGAACCTGCAGGAAGCCGGCGACGCCCCGCGCATCCAGCACGACGGCTCCACCGAACCTACTGGCCAGGCCACCGCCATGAGCGACGGCGGCGAGATCAACCTGGAAACCGGCTACAGCTGGGAAACCGTGCGCGGCCTGCTGCAGAAGGGCCACAAGGTCACCTATGCCGATGGCCCCTACGGCGGCTATCAGGCCATCGCCTGGGACGAGAAGAACCAGGTCTGGATCGGCGCTTCGGAAAGCCGCAAGGACGGGCAGGCTGCGGGCTACTGAATGCCGCGGCGGCGCCGGACCTGATCATCTTCGCCGCCGGATTGCGGTAGTGAAGAAGAGCAGAGTCACGCGGCGGCTGTATTTGGGATCGGCCGTCCGTGCCCGCCGGCACGGAGGCCGGCCTGACTCTGCCCCTTTCCTTGCCGGAGTGATGGCCATGTTCACCCGAATTGCCGCTGGCGTACTGCTGGCCCTGCTGATGGATGCCGCCCCGGCGCAGGATGCGGCGGCGGCTGAGGATGCTACGGCGGTCGAAATGGAACTTGTTATCGCCGAAGCCAAGGCTATCCTGCAATCCCTTCCTAGGGTGTACGAGATAGCCGGGCCGGTCTTTCGCGATCTCAGCGTCAGCACCGCGCCGCGCGACTGGATGCTGGCTTCGCAGCTGCAGACGCTGCTGGATCCGCTCGATCCCGCCTACAGTGGCAAGGTGCGCGCCGAACTGCTGCGCAACGCGGCGGCGGCGGCGCCGGACGATGCCCTGGTACAGTGGGTGGCGATGACGGCCATGCCCGGCGACGGCGGCAAGGTGGGCTGCGCCGCACCCGCCGGCCTGCCGGCCAACATAGACAACGTGCTGCGCCTGGAAAGCGACAACGGCCTGGCCTGGCTGCCGGTGCTGAGCCACGCCTACCAGAACGACGACGCGCTGGGCATGGACGCGGCGCTGGCGCGCATGGCCGCGGCCGAGCGCTTCGACGATCACGTAGATGATTTCGCCAAGGTACTGGCGCAATTCCATGCGGACCATCCGCAGTTGCTGCAGACCCTGAGCAAGATCGTGCGGGAGGCGGATCCACGCCAGCCGCCGCAGGAACCCGGCGACGAAGTCTCGGCAGAGGCCTTCGGGATCATGGAGGCGGAGAGAGTTTCTCCCTACCCGCTCCTGCTGCTGAGCGTCTGCGGCGGCGATCCGCAGTCGACGCCGTTGCAGCCCACGCGGCGCGCGATCTGCGCCGATGTGGCCCAGCGTATGCTGCGCCTGGGCAAATCGTCGGATCTACAGACGGCGGGACTGAGCCTGCTGCATCAGCTCGGCGAGCGGGATACGGCGGCTGAAGCCGCCGCGCGGGAATACCAGTGGCTGACTTCGGTGATTTTCCAGAGCCCCGACGTGGACAATGACGTCGCCGCCGAATGGCTGCGCAGCGGTAACGAACAGCAGGCAATGCGCACGGTTGCCCAGGCCCGCGGGCTGCCGCTGACGCCGCCGCCGTTCTGGCAGCCGGAGGAGCTTTCTTACGATCCGGATGACGACGCCCTGGACGCGGACGAGGAAGCCGCGGACGCCGCCGCCGGAGAAACTGATGCGGAAGCCGACCCATCCGCCGCCGCGCCCCCGGACGAGCGATTCTGACCAGGCAGCCGTACTGGCGGCATTGACGCCCTTTGCTGCCGGGCGGCCAGGCGGCAACGCGTGCGCCCACGCGGGACAGCCGCAAACGCCATGGCCGGGGATTGTCCGGCCGAACCAGCGCCCGGGCCCATGACAACGGGCGCTGTCGTCGGTACCTGCCGCGCTTGCGCGGCTGCCGCAGTTCCTGATCATCTTTTCCGCCGCAATCCGGTTGGACATAAGCGGAGTAGCACGGCGGTCGAGCGGGCCAGCCGTGAGGGCTGGAAGGGAGGCCAGCCTGACTCCGTATCTCGTCCAGGCGGTGGCCGGTGAGGTCTGTCCAGGCAGATCGGCGCCGCACGGGCGCCGCCGTACCGCGCCGTGTAACCCGCAGCGCGAAGACAGGTTCATCCCGCCTATGACCCACGCACCATCGCCATTGCCGGCAAGGCCGGGGATGCGTGACGTCGCAGGCTGCCGGCCGTGCCGTCAGCCCGGCAGCCATTCCCTGTTGGCCACCCAAATCGCGACGGCTGCTGCCATGAGCCTGCATCGCCTGCTGCGCGCCGGCCTGGGCCGGCGTGTCGCCCCGGTTGCATCAGCGAGCTGGGCGCGGCTGCCCGCAGGCGAATACCGCCGTATCCGCCGCAACGCGACCGGCTGCAATTTGCAGCCTTGTTGACACGGTGTACCCTCAGCCTGGGCCGTTTGCCCGGCGCGAGGACGCTTCGATGCTGAAAGTCCTGATTGCGAGTTGCAAAGGCGGTTGCGGCAAGACCACGCTGGCGACGCATCTGGCGGCGCACTACGCGGTCGAGGGCAGGAACACCGTGCTGGTCGACTGCGACCGGCTCGCCTCCAGCCGGCACTGGTGCGAACGCCGCGCCGGCCTGGCCAGCGCGGTACTGCCTATCGACGGCACCCGGCGCAACTGGCGCGAACGCCTGCCTGATGGCGTGGAGCGCGTCATCGTCGATACCCCGGCCGGTTCCAGCGCCGACGACGTGGAAGCCCTGCTGGATTTCGCCGACGCTGTGCTGATCCCGGTGCTGCCGTCCCCGTTCGACCTGGAAGCCTGCGCCCCCTTCGTCGCCGCCGTGGCCGAACTCGGCCGGATCAAGCGCGGCAAGGTCGCCGCCGGCATCGTCGCCAACCGCCTGCGGCCGTGGACCCACGCCAGCCAGGCCGCGCTGGAACAGATGCAGGGCTTCGCCCTGCCGGTGATCGCCAAGCTGCGCGACACCCAGGGCTACGTCGCCGCGACCGGCCTGGGCAAGAGCCTGTTCGACTACCACGCCGAGACCGTGCGCTCGCACCAGGACGACTGGAAGCCGCTGCTGAAGTGGCTGAAGAAGGTTTGAAGGCGGGAATCCGGGGCTGCAGATCCGGCATTCGTGACCGCGGTGCCGGGTGCTGAGCGGTTGCGCTTCTGCGTTGCTGCCACGTTGCGGCTTCACCAGTCCCGAAACCCGGATCTCCCATCCCGGGGCGCCCTTCGCGCAATCCTCACCGCGACCCGTCACACTGCGGGCATGCGCCGGATCGCCCGCGGTTTCGTTCTGCTCATCAGTCTGTTTGGCGGCGCCGCCCTGGCGCAGGACCCGCTGCCGGCCGTGCGGGAGAAGCTGCGTGTCGAATTCGCCGGCCTAGCCGGCTCGCGCAAGGTGCCGGGGTTGTCCGTCGCCCTGGTCGTGGACGGCCAGGTGCGCTGGATCGAGAGCTTCGGCCATGCCGATCGTGCCAGCCGCCGCGCCCTGGGCAATGACACCCGGCATGCCCTGGGCGACCTGAGCAAACCCTTCATCGCCGCGCTGGCGCTGCAACTGGCCGCCGCGGGCAAACTGGAGCCGCAGGCGCCGGTCACGCGCTACCTGCCGGATTTGCAGATCGCCGGCGGCGAGATGCAGGCCGTCAGCCTCGACCGCCTGCTCAGCCACCATGCGGGCCTGCCGCCGAACCAGCTCGCCGGCATGTACCGCGAAGCGGGCCAGCCTGCGCCGGCGCGCTCGCCGCCGGCCGAGGCGCTGTATTTCACCCAGCCGCCGGGGACGAGCTATGCCTATTCGAATATCGGCATGGAACTCGCCGCCCAGGCCCTGGCCGCGGCCGGCGGCGCCGGCTACGCGCAATTGCTGCAGGATCGCGTGCTCACGCCGCTGGGCCTGGACGGCGCCGGCTTCGTACCGCGCGAGGACGACGCCCGCGGCCACCGCAAGGGCCGTCCGGTCGCGCCGCTGCTGGCGCGCGAACAGGCTGCGCTGGGCCTGCGCGCCAGCATCGCCGACCTGGCCCGCTTCGCCGCCAACCTGACCGCGGCCGAGCCCGCCGTCGACCTCGCCGCCCTGTTCCGGACCTACAACGGCGACAGCGTGCTGGACCTGGACTACCGCAACGGCCTGGCCTTCTCCCTGTTCGCCGACCAGCGCAACGAGGTCGGCACGGTGGCGCGGCTGGTGTCCGAATTTCCCGGTTTCCGCGGCCGCCTGGATGTCGCCCTGCGCCAGCGCGTCGCCGTCATCGTGCTCGCCAACGGCGACGAAGCCGGCGAGGCGGTCAATGAAAGCACCGACAGATTGCTCGACGCCTGGCTGCAGGCGGCCCACGGCATTGCCCCGCGCCAGCGCAACGCCACGCTGCCGGAGGTTGGCGAATGGCCCGGGGCCGCGCAGCGCGACAGCCCGGCGCGCTACTACTCCAGCGCCGCCGGCCTGATCGCGCTGACGCCGGACGGCGAGGATCTCGACGTGCGCGTGCTCGGCCTGCGCCTGCGCGCCGAACGCCGCGCCGACGGCTGGTACCGGCTGCATCTGCGCCTGCTCGGCCTGCCGCTGGATCTGGGGCCGCTGCGCCGGATCCTGGTGGCGCCGGCCGTGCTGGCCGAGCGCCGCGTGCTGATGCTGTGGAGCGCGCGGCGACGCTTCCTGATCGGCACCGCCTGGCAGCCGCCGGCGCTGGATGCTTCGTTCCAGGCCCTGGCCGGGTCGTACAAACTGCTCAATCCGGACCGCCTCAGCGGCGAGCTGGGCATTGCCGGGATGCGGCTGGAACTGCAAGACGGCGTGCTCTGCGCCACCTATCCGCTGGATATGCCCCTGCTGGAGGCGCGCGTGCCGCTGCAGCCCGAAGGCCCGGACATCCTGCGCGTGCCCGGCCTGGGCTGGGCCACCGGCGAGCGCCTGCGCGTGGAGCGCGGCGGCGGACGTGTGCGCCTGCATTACTCCGGCTATGTTTTCGAACACGAATGAGTGTCGCCAAACCCGCACGGGCTTGGTGCACCATAAGCCACTCCGAAAGGCGAGGAAGCCAGCCATGCTAGAACTCATCCTGTTGCGTCACGCGCACGCCGGCGCCAGCGGTCCGGACCAGAGCGACATCGACCGCCCGCTCAGCCTGACCGGCGAGGCCGAGGCGGAAGCCGCCGCCGCCTGGCTCAAGACCCATCGCGCGCGACCGCAGCGGGTGCTGTGTTCCCCGTCCACGCGCACGCGCCAGACCCTGGAACGGGTACTGGCCAAGATCGAATACTCCGACACACGCTACGAACCGGCCATCTACGAAGCCACCGCCGGCGACCTGATGGGCCTGCTCGACGCGCACAAGGATGCCGACCAGGTGCTGCTGGTCGGCCACAACCCCGGCATCGAGACCCTGGTCGCGCTGCTGGCCACCGGCCAGTCCGGCGAATTCCGCGGCATGCCGCCGGCCGGCATCGCCTGGCTGGAGCTGGGCGGCGAGATCGAACCCGGCGCCGGCAGCCTCAAGGCTTTCTGGTCGCCTTGAGGAAGGTCTGGACAAAGGGTCCGCGGCGCGGCTCCCATGCCCATCCTCTCTTCCCTACAAACCCGCCGGACGCTTGCTGCGCAGGCGTTCGGCCGCCTCCTTGATTCAATGGGACGGCGCAAACCCGAGCGTGATCCCGGCTTGTTCAGAGGTTCCCCGGCAACCCTGTGGCGCCGCCTGGGCCTGCTGCTGGCGCTGGGGGCTGCGCCGCTGCAGGCCGAAGTACTCACGCTGGATCCGGCCCGCTCCAGCGCCGATTTCGAGATCCGCGCCATGTGGATGTTCGACGTCGGCGGCCGCTTCGGCGAGGTCACCGGCGAAGTGGATTTCGACCGGCAGGCGCGCAGCCTCACGGTGCGCGCGCAGATCGACGTGCGCGGCGTGGAGATGCGCCGGGACAGCTACGAGGAATGGGTCAAGTCCGACGAGTTCTTTCACGCCGAGAGGCATCCGCATATCGTGTTCCAGTCCGAACCGTTCCCGCTGGCCACGCTGGATCTGGGCGGCGACATCGTCGGCAGCCTCAGCCTGCGCGGCGTGACCCGCAGCATGCGTTTCCGCCTGCGCCCCACCGCATGCCCGGGCGCGGCTGCGCTGGAATGTCCGGTGATCGCCGACGGCAGCCTGCAGCGCAGCGATTTCGGCATGCGCACGCGGCGGGCAACCCTGGCCGACAAGGTGCGCCTGCACCTGAGCGTGGTGGCGAAGAAAGCAGTGCAGCCTTGAAATGATCATGTGGAACGGACGCCTATCCCTGTTGTTCCTGGCCGGCCTGGCCCTGCTGCTGGGCGGCTGCTCGCTGTCGCGCGACCGCGTGCGCCGCGCCGATGCAGTGATCGAGCAGCTGCGCGACCACAGCGCCAGCTGCGGCCAGCCCGACCATTGCGCCGCGCCGTCGCCGTATCACGGCCTGTACCAGGAAAGCGCGCAGGCGGCCGGACCGCTGCATTTCGTCACCCTGCTCGACCACGGCGCGGATTCGCTGGCCCTGCGCCTGCATCTGGTGCGCAGCGCGAAGAAAAGCATCGAGGTGCAGACCTTCATCTTCGCCGCCGACGACTCGGGCTATCTGTTCCTGGACGAGCTGATCAAGGCCGCGCGCCGCGGCGTCAAGGTGCGCGTGATCGCCGACCAGCTGTTCTCGCTGGGCGACTACACCCTGCTCGCGCGGCTGGCGCGGGCGCATGCGAATTTCGAGCTGCGCCTGTACAACCCGGCCTTCGACGACGCCGCCACCCAGCCGCTGGAATTCGCCGCCAATCTGCTGTGCTGCTTCTTCCAGTTCAACCAGCGCATGCACAACAAGCTGCTGCTGATCGACGGCGAGACGGGCCTGGCCGGCGGGCGCAATTACGAGGACCGCTATTTCGACTGGGATCCGGAATTCGATTACCGCGACCGTGACGTCGTCGTCACCGGCGCGCGCGCCGGCGCGCAGATGCAGGCCTCGTTCGAGCAGTTCTGGGCCCATCCGCGCACCCGCAGCATGGCCCAGCTCAAGGACGTCAACCGGCGCCTGCTGCAGGTCACGCGCGAACCTGCGCCGCCGTGGAGCACGCCGGCCTGGGTGCGGCCCGCGCGGGTCGCGGCGATCTCGCGCCAGGCCGACGACGCGCAGTGGATCGCCAGCCGCTTCGTCGCGCCCAGCTTCCGCGTGGCCGAGGTGGATTACTTTTCCGATTCGCCGAACAAGCCGCTGGAACCGGAAAACCGCGCGGACAAGGAACTGACCCGGCACATCATCACCCTGCTCGACGGCGCCCGCCACGAGATCGTGCTGCAGACGCCGTACCTGGTCATCAGCCGGCCGGCGCGGCGCGTGTTCCGCGCGCTGCGCGAACGTACGCCGGAACTGCGCGTGATCGTCTCGACCAATTCCCTGGCGGCGACCGATGCGTTCTACGTCTACGCGCTGTCGCACAAATACAAGAAGCGCTACATCAAGCACCTCGGCTTCGAGATCCACGAATTCAAGCCGTTTCCCGGCGATGCGGCGCAGATGATCCAGGGCTACGAGGAACTGTCCGGGCCGGCCGAGCCGCTGGCCGTGGACGACGATCTCGCGCCGGTGCCGCTGCACGCGGACGAGGACAGGAAAGTGCGCCTGGGCCTGCACGCCAAGTCCATCGTCATCGACGGGCGCATCAGCCTGATCGGCTCGCACAACTTCGATCCGCGCTCGGACAACTACAACACCGAATCCGGCTTCATCATTCACGACACCGCCTTCGCACAGGCGCTGCGCCGCTCGGTGCTGCGCGACACCGAGCCGCAGAACGCCTGGACCATCGCGCGCCGGCCGCGGCCGGTGCTGGTCGACCGCATCAACAACGCGATCAACGATTTCTCCACCGCCCTGCCGCTGTTCGACTTCTGGCCGTTCCGCTACGCCACCAGCTTTGAACTCAAGCCCGGCTGCCAGCCGCTGCGCAGCACCGATCCGGGCTTCTACGACTGCTACGAGCCGGTCGGCGATTTCCCCGGCGTGAACCTGCCGCTGAAGAGCATCTACACCCGCATCGTCACCGCCTTCGGCGCCGGCCTGGTCGGAATCCTCTGAGCCCGGCCGGCCGCGGCGCAGCACCGCCGCGACCGGGTGTACCGGTACACCGCCACGCCGTTTTGCGCCGCGCCGCGCGCGGCCCCGCCTCGATTGACGTCACGGCCCCGCGCTGGCAGGCTGCTACGCCTCCCGCAGCCTGAAGACCAGCCATGTCCCTCACCATCACCATCGAACTCGGCGACGCCGATCTGCAGCACTTCATAGACGGCATGAAAAAGGCGCAGGAGGAAACCAAGCACCTCAGCGCGCAGCAGGTCACCGACGCCGCCCGCAAGCTGCTGGCCGATTCGGCCAACGTCACCGTGCCGCATTTCATCGCCGAGCGCCTGGCCAAGCTGGACGCCATGATCGCCATGGTCCACGACGCCGGCTGGGCCCTGCCGGACGAGGACAAAAGCCGCGTGCTGTCGGCGCTGACCTATTTCGCCGATCCCAAGGACGTGATCCCCGACACCGTGCCGGTGCTGGGCTTCCTCGACGACGCCATCATGATCGAGCTGTGCGTGCGCGAGCTGAAGCACGAACTCGACGCCTACGACGATTTCTGCGATTTCCGCAACAACGAAGCCGCCCGCCTCGGCGTGGACCCGGCCAGCCACGATGTGCAGCGCGCGCAGTGGCTGGAAGGCCGCCGCGAGGAACTGCAGGACCGCATGCGCCGCCGCCGCCGCGATTCCTACAGCGGCGCGACCGGTTCCTGGAAGCCGACGCTGTTCCGCTTCGGCTGAACCGGTTCCGCGAACAAGGCAGTACCGCAAAGACCCCGGCCCCGGCCGGGGTCTTTGCGTATGGGGCGGCGCGACGGTCCGGCG
The DNA here is from genome assembly GCF_024437735.1 of Tahibacter harae. GTDB lineage: Bacteria > Pseudomonadota > Gammaproteobacteria > Xanthomonadales > Rhodanobacteraceae > Tahibacter > Tahibacter harae. Next base: position 69,187 of record NZ_JANFQO010000013.1, read on the forward strand.
GCCTGCGTTGCAGCGTGCGGATCCGGCATGGGCGGCCTGTCTGCGCCGGAGGCCGGATCTGCCCGCCGGTCGCCGGCCCGTCGCGGCCACCTTGCCGGCGGCCGTTTCCCGTTCCGGCGCCGGCGCGGGGTCCAGGCCGGGACGCTGCGGCGGGAAGCTCAGTCGAACCCGTCCAGGAAGATCGAATCCAGCTGGTAAGTGCGGCAGGCCGACAGCTCCGAACTCGCGCCGTTGTGCGCCCCGCCGATCTGCGTGGCGATGGCCGTGACCCGGGCATTGGTCAGCTGTGCCAGCGGGCTGCGCGGACGCAGCGGCAGGTTGAACGCCGCCAGGCCGTTCACACCGGGCGGCGCACTGCCGACGGTGACCAGGGCCCAGCCGGCCGGCTGGCGCGCTTCGGTGCCGCTGATGCAGTCGCTGGCGATGAAGGCTTCGACGAGGTACTCGCCGGCGTTGGTCAGCAGCCTGCCGCTCACGCTGCCGCGCTGTGCCGGGCCGCCGGCGATCAGCAGCACCGGCGCATTGATGCCGCGATTGGGCTGGGCGGCGGCGGCCGCGCTGCCGTCGTAGTCCAGCGGCTCGGGACCGTCGCTGCCCAGGTCCACGGCCAGCCCGGCGTTGTCCCAGATGCTGTTGCCGATGAAGCTGTTGCGCTGGCCGCCGGTCTGGCGGATGCCGGCGCCGCCGCTGTTGGCGATCTGGTTGCCGCTGATGCGGTTGTCGCTGGAGCTGCCCTGGATCAGCACGCCGTGGCTGCTGTTGGACAGGTCGTTGTCGCAGCCGCCGCCGGGGCAGAACTGGAAGCCGACCCGGCGCCCGAGCACGTTGTCGCGGATCTGGTTGCGCGAGGCGTCGAACAAGGCCAGCGGCGAGCTGGTGCCGGAAATGGCGTTGTCCACGACGACGTTGTCGTGGCTGCTGATGCCCACGCCCACGCCGTTGCCGCCGGTGGCTTCGTTGCCGCTGGCCTTGAGGCCGATCAGGTTGTTCTCCACCCGGCTGCGCGTGCTGGGCCAGTTCAGCGCGATGGCGTAGTCGCGCAGGCCGGGACCGAACAGGTTGATCCGCCAGGCATCGGCGCCGCCGATCGCGGTCTGTTCGGCGCTGCCGCGCACGAACACGCCCAGCGGACTGGCCAGGAATTCATTGCCGGCGATGCTGGAGCCCTGGCCGGCCTCCAGCGCGATGCCGGCCTCGCTGAAGAACGAGAACGCCATCCCGCTGACGCCGAGCTGCGCCGTGCTGCCGGCCGCCTGCGGCAGGCGCAGGCCGTAGTGCAGGCCGTTGATGCCGGTCAGGCTGACGCAGATCGTGGCGTTGGTGGACTTGCCTATAGGCGCGGTGTTGGGCGCGCTGCCGGGCTGCGAATAGCCGTCTATGCCGATATGCGAGAGGATCAGCGGCAGCTCGCTGTCCGGTGCGATCACGCGCGGGCAGGCGCCGGGAATATTGAAGCGGATGACCGAATAATCCGGATCGGCATTGGCCTGGTTCAGCGCCCAGCGCAGTGTGCCTATGCCGCTGCCGTCGTCGTTGCGCGTCACCAGGATTTCCCCGCCGACGCCAGTGACGGCCGACTCGTAGGCGCCGCGGTCGGGCGCCGGACCGATATGGCGCGGATTGCCGCTGATGTCGTACTGCGGCAGGCCGCCGCTGGGCGCGATCAGGCCGCTGTTGATGGCGGTGGAGGCGTTCTGCAGGCGGAAGTCCTTCGCCGCCGGATTCACGAACAGCGGATCGAACGACAGCGAGCCGCTGGAACTGGCCGCGCCGGCGAACTCGACGCTGACGCTGCTCAGCGTGTTGTTGCGGCGGACATGGTTGGATGTTCCGGCGATATCCAGATCCAGGCCGTTGCCCCAGAAGATGTTGTTGTCCAGGCGCACCGCGGCGCCGCCGTCGCCGGAACCCCGGCGCCAGCCTATGCACAGCCCGTTGGCCGGGTTGTGGGCGATGGTGCTGTGGTTCATCGTCAGCGCGTCGTCGCTGTCGACCAGGGAGCGGATGGTCAGCGCGCAGTGCCGCTCGGCCGCCGTATCGGGGCCGCCGCTGGAATGCACCAGCACGTCGGTGACGGAAACCTCCTCGCCCGAGAGGACATTGCCGAGCACGGCCGGCCCCTCGAAGCGCAGGCGCGCGGCGTCGAGCCGGGCGTTGGCGAACACGGGTCCGGTCGCGCTCAGATACACCTCGCCACCGAAATCGCGAAAGCTCAGCGAGTTCAGCGAGAGGTTGTCGGCGTAGATGGTCAGGCTCTCGCCGATGGCCGGCCGCAGCACGGTCAGGGCCGGATCGACGCTGCGCGCGGTGCAGCTGGCATCGGCATAGCCGCCGATCAGCGTGAGGTCGTTGTCGAACTGCGCGACCTCGGGACGGATGGCGTAAGTGCCCTGGACCAGGCGCACGATCGTATCTTCGCCTTCGTCGAGATAGTCCTGCAGTGCGGCATCGAGCAGTGCATTGCTGTCGACGCAGAAATCCTGCAGCGCCAGCGCCGGCGGCGCAAAAAAGCCCGCCAGCAGGAACAGCGGAGCCAGCAGGCACCGGCGCAGCAGGCGGGCCTTGGTTTTCGGAATATCGCGCATGACCAGTTCCTTTTGCATGGAGGCTGTGGACGCGGCTTGCCGTGCCACTGCGGGTCCAAGCAGGGCTGGCGCAAAATCCGAACGCGCGCCCTGGTGCTGCGGGTGAACGCGGCTTCATCCTTCGCCGGCATGTGCCGCGGCGGACGGGGCAGCCACTGTTCGCGCTGCGGCGGGTGTGCGCGGACGGCTGGCGTCTGGTGCTCCGCTGCACCGCCTTCGATGACGCTGCACGAGGCATCGGTGTCAGCCGCGCTGAAATGCCGCAAGTTACATTGTAGAAAATGCAACTTCAGGGCTGCCGCCGGTGCCGTCGCCGCTGTTTGCGGCGGCCGTGCATGACATCCCGGCTGATCGGACCGCTTTCGGCCTGCATTCCCTGCCGGGCGATCTGCGCCGGCGGCGGCGATACCGTGCCGTACGCCACGCACCGGCTTGCACCGCAGCGAACGGCGGGAGTAGCTTGGTTTGAAGGCAGGCGCGGATCTCCGGGGCTGCCGGCGGTCACGGTTGCGCCGATCAGGCGCGGTGCAGAATCCGGACACGCGGCGGCCTTCCGGCCGCAAGGATGGCAAATCATGCGCGACACCCCGCCCGCCCCTGCCGCGGTATCCGTGCACACCACGCAATTGCTGCTGGCACGCATCCGCGACGGCGACGGCGCCGCGCGCGAGGAACTGGTGCGGCGCGTGCTGCCGCTATTCGAGCGCTGGGCCCACGGCCGCCTGCCGGCGCGGGCGCGCGGCGCGGTGGATACGGCCGATCTGGTCCAGGTTTCCCTGCTCAGTGCGCTGGGCCGCATCGGGCAGTTCGAGTCCGCCCATCCCGGCGCTTTCTTCGCTTATCTGCGCCAGATCCTGCTCAATGCGCTGCGCCGCACCCTGGCCAACGAAGTGCGGCCGGGCGCGGCGGTGGATTTCGACGAAGTGCAGCACGAACTGGTCGACCAAGGTTCGGCGCTGGAGCGCATCGTCGGCCGCGACAACCTGCTCGCCTACGAGCAGGCCCTGGCCGGCCTGCCGCCGCCGCACCAGGCCCTGGTCGTGATGCGGTTCGAGTTCGGCATGAGTTTCGTGGAGATCGCCGCCGAACTCGGCGAAACGCCGGACGGTGTTCGGATCAAGCTCAATCGCGTGCTTAAGAAGATGGTGGCGGCGATGGGCGGCGCGCATGAGCAATGAACGGGCACTGGAACGACTCATAGAGCGGCTGCTCACCGGCGCGCCGGGCGAGACTGCGCAGACGAGTCCGCTCGAAGGCCTCTCGGCTGGCGAGGCGGCCGCACTGGATGTGATCGGCAGCGTGTTCGCCGGCTACGACGCACTGCGCAGCCAGCCGCTGCCGGCCGCCGCGCCGCGGCCGGAGCCGCAGGAAGGCGACCGGGTCGGGCCGTTCCGGTTGCGCGGCCGGCTCGGCGCCGGCGGCATGGGCGAGGTCTGGCTGGCCGAACGCGCCGACGGCCAGGTCGAGCAGCGTGTGGCGGTCAAGTTCCTGCGCATCAGCCAGCAGCATTTCGCCGAATGGTTCCAGCGCGAGCAGCGCCTGCTGGCGCGGCTGGAACACCACTACATCGCCCGCTTCATCGACGCCGGCCACGACGGCCGCGGCCTGCCCTGGCTGGCCATGGAATACGTCGACGGCGAAGCGCTGGACAGCCATTGCGATGCGCACGGCTACGGCCTGGAACAGCGCCTGGCGCTGTTCCTGCGCGTGTGCGAGGCGGTCGAGCATGCCCACCGCCACCTGGTGCTGCACCGGGACATCAAGCCGGCCAATATCCTGGTCAGCCGCGACGGCACGCCCAAGCTGCTGGACTTCGGCGTAGGCAAGGCCCTGGGCGCCGCCGCCGATGCCGAGACCCGGCAGCCCGCCTTCACCTTCGCCTACGGTGCGCCGGAACAGTTCCGCGGCGCGCCGGTATCCACCGCGACCGACGTGTTCTCGCTGGGCCTGCTGCTCTACCACTTGCTCGCCGGCGAGCTGCCGCGCTCGCGCCAGCAGGCTTCGGTGGCCGAGCTGGCGCTGCGCGAGCAGACCCTGGAACCGGCCTCCGCCCAGGCCCAGGACAACCCGGCTGCACCCGTGCCGGCGGCGCGCCTGCGCGGCGACCTCGATGCCATCCTGGCCAAGGCCACGGCGGCCGATCCGCGCGACCGCTATGCCGCGGTGACCGCGCTGGCCGACGACCTGCGCCGCTTCTGCGACGGCCTGCCGGTCAATGCGCGGCCCGCCACGCGCCGCTACCGCGCGCGCAAGTTCGTGCGCCGCCATCGCACCGGCGTTGTCGCCGCGGCCGTGGCGCTGCTGGCGCTGACCCTGGGCCTGGGCCTGGCCCTGTGGCAGGCCGGCGAGGCGCGCGCCCAGGCGCGCCGGGCCGATCTGCAGGCCGCGCGGGCCGAGCGCATCGCCGATTTCATGACCGGCCTGCTGCGCGAGCAGGATCCGCTGGAGCGCCCTGGCAGCCGGCCGCGTTCGGCGCAGGAACTGGTGGCCGACGGCGTGCGCCGCGCGCGCAGCGACCTGGCCGAGCAGCCGGAGCTGCGCGCCAGCCTGCTGGCCGTGCTCGGCGAGGCGACGGCCAACCTGGGCGACCTGGGCGCCGCGCAGGCGGTGCTGAGCCAGGCCCTGGCCGAAGCGCCGGCCGGCAGCGCCGCCGCGGCGCGCCTGGAAGCCTTGCTGGGCCGCATCGCCATCCAGCAGGGCCATGACGGCGAGGGCGTGGCGCGGCTGGACGCGGCCTTGCCGCTGCTGCTGGCCGGCAGCGCGCAGGACCAGGTGTTCGCCGCGCGCCTGCAGGTCTACCAGGCCAACGACCTGTTGCAAAAGGGCAGGACCGAGCCGGCGCTGGCGCTGATGCGCACCAGCTACGCGCGTGTCAGCGCGCGCCTGGGCGAGGACAACCTGGATGTGCTGGACGTGCGCGAGAGCCTGATCGGCCTGCTCGAACAGGCGCGCCGCGACGACGAGGCCGAACCGCTGGCGCGCGACCTGATCGCGCGGCTGGAACGCCTGGCCGGCGCCGATTCGCCGCAGCTGGCCGACGCGCTGCGCTACCTGGCCGGCATCGAAAAACGCCGCGGCAACTTCGCCGCGGCGGGTGCGCTGTACCAGCGCGCCATCGCCCTGGCGCTCAGGCATCTGGGCGCGCGCCACCACGCGACCGCGACGCTGTACTCGCGCTATGCCAATGTGCTGCAGGACGCCGGCCAGCCCGAGTCGGCCCTGGCCCAGCTGGCCCTGGCCGAGCAGGCCCTGCCCGACGGCGCCGACAAGGCGCGCGCGCAGATCCTCGCCACGCGCGGCGAAACTCTGATCGACCTCAAGCGTGCCGACGAGGCCGAGCAGGTGCTGCGCGAAGCCCTGCGCCTGCGCCGCGAAGCCGGCGGGCCGCAGGACGCGCTGGCCTGGTATGCGCAGAGCGAATGGGGCCGCGCGCTGCTGGCGCAGGGCCATATGGCCCAGGCCGAGGCCGCCCAGCGCGAGGCCCTGGCCCAGATGCAGCGCATCATGGGCGCGGACGCCTATCAGCTGACTTTCGTGCTGCGCGCGCTCGGCGATACCTGCATGGCCGCCGGCCGGCCCGCCGAAGCGGCGGCGCTGCGCGGCCGCGCGCGCGAGCTGGCCGCGCGGCGCTACGCCGCCGGCCACATCATCGTGCTGCAGTTCCGCCTGGGACAGGCCGAGGCGCTGCTGGCCGCAGGCGACGCGGCGGCGGCGCTGGCGCAGCTGCAAGCCATCCTGGCCGAACCCGAGCAGCCGGGAACCCAGGCAATCCGTGCACGGGCGCGCGAGTTGCAGGCCGCGGCGCCGCACAGCGCCGGTAGCGCCGCGAAAAAGAGTACGCGGCGGTGATCTCCATTGGCTCGGCAAGTCTGCGCGGAGCCGGTGCAGGTGCTCGCACAGGAGCGCGGCAGTCCGACGCAGCCACGGCGACCTGCGGCAGCGTCATGCATGCATTCCCGCCGCATTCGCCGCCAACAAAAAAGCGCCCGGCGGGCGCTTTCTTGTTCCAGCGAAACCGCGCCGCCGTCACCGGCGGCGGGCAAGGCGATCAACGCATCGCGGCGACGAAGGCCATCGCGGCGAGGAAGAACAGCGGCGGCAGGGACAGGCAGACAATATTGATCAGCCAGCCGTACCAGGGCATGGGCGAGCGGTCGGTGGGCAGGGGCTGGCCCGGCTGCACCGTGTCGAAGACCACGAAGGTGCTGGCCAGCATGTCGTGCAGGCCCTGCTTGCGCTCGGTGAAGCCGACCATGAAGAAGCCGATGCCGAGGATGATGCCGGACAGGATCTTGCCGAAATGGCGGCCGGTGGCGCGGGCGAAGCTGATGCGGTTGCCGAATTCGTTGACCACCTTCAGCTGCATGGCGCGCTTGCCCAGCGTGGCCTGGGCGTCGCCGGCTTCGAGCTTGGCGAAGTAGAGCCAGCCGATGACGATGCCGACCAGCGAAGCGAGCAGGTTGACGCCCAGCGCCACCTCGGCCGAGCCGGTCATGGCACCGGCGAAGCCCAGGATGAAGCTGACGATGAAGTTGGCAATGCCGATCAGGAAGCTGTCGATCAGGTAGGCGCTGGTGCGGCGCCAGAAACCCGCATGGATGGCTTCGCCGGCGGGCAGCGGCTCGTCGGAGAGGATTTCGCCACTGTTGACCGGATCGGAGTATTCGGTCGGGTTGGCATAGGGCGAGTATTCCTCGGCCGCGGTCAGCACCGGCGGCGCGGCGGCGGCGCGCGGTTCTATCGGCTGGTAGGCGCCGGGCGGCGGCTCGGCGCGGAACGCAGGCGGTGCCGGCGGCGGCGGCGGTACCGCGGCGGCCGGCGGCGGAGACAGGCGGCTGAACGGGCCCCAGTTGTTCTCGCCGACCTTGGCCACTTCCACATTGCCCGACCAGTCGCCGGTGGCGACCTTGCGCTCGATGAAGGCATGCGGCACCGGGCCGCGCGGCTTGCCGCCGACGACGGCAAACAGGCTGCCGCGCTCGTCCAGCACATGGATCTCGCTTTCCGCGCCGATGCCGCGCAGGCCGTCCTGCAGCCCCTGCAGCTTGCCGAGGTCGTCGCTTTCCTTGAGCGTTACCGGCGCGCGCGGCACCAGCTGGGCGCTGACCTTGTCCGGTTCCATGCGGAAATAGCTGGCCAGGGCCGGCCATACCGATTCCGCGGCGTGACCGGGCAATACGATGCCGGTCAGCACCAGGGCGTGTTTGGTGTTTTCCATTGTGATCCCCAGATGACGCGCACGCCGGGACCGGCGCGCTGGCCCGACTTTACCGTTTCAGCATCGGCGCGCAACCCGCGGCGGGCGGCGTGCGCGCGGTGCTGTGCCTACGGCCGTTCGAGGATCGCCGTCACGCCCATGCCGCCGGCGGTGCAGATCGAGATGAGGCCGCGGCCGGAGCCTTTCTCCTCCAGCAGCTTGGCCAGCGTCGCGACGATGCGCGCGCCGGTCGCGGCGAAGGGATGGCCCAGCGCCAGCGACGAACCGTTCACATTCATGCGCGCCGGATCGATGCTGCCCAGCGGCGCATCCAGGCCCAGGCGGTTCTTGCAGTAATCCGGGCTTTCCCAGGCGCGTAGCGTGCACAGCACCTGCGCGGCGAACGCTTCGTGGATCTCGTAGAAATCGAAATCCTGCAGGGTCAGGTTGGCGGCCTTGAGCATCTGCGCCACGGCCACGGTCGGCGCCATCAGCAGGCCTTCGCCGTGGACGAAATCCACCGCCGAGACCTTGGCATGGGTCAGATAGGCCTGCACCGTCAGGCCGCGCGCGGCGGCCCATTCATCCGTGCCCAGCAGCACCGCCGAGGCGCCGTCGGTGAGCGGGGTGGAATTGCCGGCAGTCAGCGTGCCCTGGCCCGAGGTCTTGTCGAAGGCGGGCTTGAGCGTGGCGAGCTTTTCCAGCGTGGTATCCGGACGCAGGATGTTGTCCCGCTCCACGCCGCGGAACGGTATGACCAGATCCTTGAAGAATCCGCGCTGGTAGGCCGCGGCGCCTTTCTGGTGGCTCTCCCAGGCCAGCTTGTCCTGGTCGGCGCGGGCGATCTTCCACTCCTTGGCCATGAGTTCGCAGTGGTCGCCCATGGACTTGCCCGTGCGCGGCTCGGCCACGCCGGGGAAATGCGGCTTGAGTTCGCTGAAGCTGAAACCGCGCAGCGCGGTCTTGACCTTGTCCAGCGGCGTCTTGGCGCGGGCCGCGGCGAGCAGGCGCTGCTGCAGCTTGCGGCCGTAGACCACGGGCACGTCGCTGGTGGTGTCGGAGCCGCCGGCGACGCCGCAGTCCATCTGGCCGACGGCGATCTTGTTGGCGATGTAGATGGCCGTGTCCAGCGAAGTGCCGCAGGCCCGCGTGATGGTGATGCCCGGCGTGGTCGGGGCCAGGCCCGAGGACAGGGCCGCCTCGCGCGCGAGGTTCCAGTCCGAGGAATGGTGGATCACCGCGCCCATCGCCACTTCGCCGACTTCCACGCCGTGCAGGCCGAACTTCTCGACCAGTGCGCCCAGGGTCTTGATCGACATGCCCAGGTTGCCGACGTCGGCATAGGCGGTGTTGTTGCGACAGAAGGGGATGCGAACCCCGCCGATGATGCCTACGCGCTGCTTGCTGGTCACGATTCGCCTTCCTGCGGCTGAGGGAGAAGCGCCTGTTATCATCGGACGTTTCCGGGCGCTTGTTTATTCTATGCCGTACGTTTTCGATCTTGACAGGTTGGGGCTGCTGGCCGAAACCGGCGCCGCCGGTTTCCGCGCCGCCGATCCCTACCCGCATGCGGTGTTCGAGGACTTCCTGCGGCCCGAAGCCGTGGCCGAGCTGGCGGCGGTGTTTCCCAAGCCCGAGGATCGCCTTTCCTGGGACCGCTTCGGCGCCATCGGCTACGAAGTGAAGCTGGGCTCGTCCGACGAGGTGCGTTTTCCCGCCGCCCTGCGCCGCGCCATCCACGACCTCAATTCCGGCCCTTTCATCCGCTTCCTGGAGCGCCTGAGCGGCATCGACCACCTGCTGCCGGATCCCGGCCTGGTCGGCGGCGGCATCCATCTCAGCCGCCAGGGCGATCATCTGGGCATCCATGCCGACTTCAACTGGCATGAAGGCCTGCAGGCGCATCGCCGCCTGAACCTGCTGATCTACCTCAGCCCGCACTGGGAAACCGGCTATGGCGGCGAGCTGGAGCTGTGGGACACCAGCGGCACGCGCCGCGTACGCACGGTGGAGCCGCTGTTCAACCGTGCCGTGGTGTTCAACACCCGCTCGGACACCTTCCATGGCCATCCCAACCATTGGGCCGCGCCCGACGGCGTCTACCGCCAGTCCATCGCGCTGTACTACTACACGACCCAGCGCCCGGCCGAGGAACAGCGCGCGGCCCATGGCACCTTGTACAAGGGTTACAACGTGTAGGAGCGGGATTCGGGATTCGTGAGAGCCGGCTTCGGCTGCGTTGACCAAGCCCTCAATTCCTGGTCAGAAGGCCGGGATTCGGGATTCGCAAGTACCGGCCTTGGCTGCTCCGACCAATCCCGAATCACGGCATATGCGTGGCCAGCGCCGCCAGGGTATACGGCGCGCGCAGGCCGTCCGGCGGTGCGGCCGGGTATTCCTTGCCTTCGAGGAAGCTGGTGCGGTCGGCCAGCAGGCGTACGGTGGCCTGGCACAGCGCGAGCTGGCCCGGCGCCATGCCGACGATGCTGAATTCCAGCACGCCGCGCCGGCCCGGCCGCAGCGCGTGGCAGTCGACCACCTGGTGGTCGGAATTGACCAGCACACGTTCCTCGGCCCATTCCAGCACTTGGCCGTCGAACCGCGGCGCGACGGCGTAGCCGAGCAGGTCGCCGCTGCTGGCCGCCACGCGCGGCTGCGGCTGCTTGTTATCCAGCGCCGTCTGCAGCAGCTGCACCGGTTCCAGCGCCTGGGTCGCGACCCAGCCGTCGCTGATCCAGCGCACCTTCACATGCCAGCTGTCCGGGTCGGCCAGCGGCGTGTTCTCATGCAGTATCCAGGCCATGATGCGGCTGTCCTCGGGTCGCGCCCGAGCGCTGTCCAGGCGGCGCGCGTCGGCGGCGCTGATCAGGCGGAACTTCGCCGGAACGTCGATGGAGAAGCCGGTGGAATCGCGCGTCCAGCGGCCGCGGTTGAACACGGCGCGGCGCGCGGCTTCCGCATAGCTCAGGGTTTCGACGGGGCGTTCCTGCGCGGCGACCGGGCGCGGATTGTCGAACTCCGCGTCGCGCGCGCGCGACGGCTCGCCGCTGCCGTGAGCGCCGGCTGCCACTGCACCGCTGCCGTCGCCCTCGTCGCGCACGCCCAGCTCACGCCAGGCCGCGTCGGATACGGCCTCGTCCTCGCTGAGCAGGCGCTGTTCCTGTTCCGGGGTGATGGTGAGGCCCTGCTCGCGCATGATCTTGATGACCTGGCTGCGCGCCTGGAGGTCGGCCTTGTCGCCCACGCCGCTCATGCCGCCGGCGTGGCGGGTCATGCTACTGGCGGACCAGATCGCCACCACGCTGCAGATGAAGATGCCCAGTACGTGGAAGCGGATGTTGTGATCCGGGTCGTTCCAGTACTTGATCAGCGCGACGATGAAATAGAACGGCAGCAGCAGGGTGAGCACGCCGTCCAGCGTGCTGGCGCGCCAGACGCGCACCACCATCAGGATGCCGAACACCAGTGAGATCAGATAGGCGACGAGGACCAGGGTCATGATGCTGCCTCAGCGCGGCGCGATGCGCGCGACATTGGCGCGCGGCAGGGTGTAGCTGACGCTGCGCGCGGGCAGCTCTATCGCCAGGGTCAGCGCATCGCGGCTGACGGCGGTCAGGGTGCCGAGATAGACGCCCTGGCTGCGCGTCTCCACCACCACGCGCTGGCCGACCAGGCTGGCCGCACTGTCGGTTTCGGCGGCCTTGCCGCGGGCCGGCTTGCCCTTGGCTGCCGGCGCGGCGGCTTCGGGTTTCGCCGCGAGCAACTGCTCGATACGGGCCTCGTCCGGGCCGGCGGCAAGGGCCGGCAGCGCCGCCAGCGACAGCATCGAAAGCATTACGGCACGCATCAGATCCGGCTCCACCGCGCCCCTCCCGGGCGCGGCGATTCTCCGGGGCGTCCTGCCCGGCTGCAAGCCGCTATGTGGCCGCCGTCACAGCTTGCAGCTGGGCGAGGATGGCGCGCGCGGCCTCGCGGCCGTCCAGCACGGCGCGCACCACCAGATCCGCGCCGCGCACGGTGTCGCCGCCGGCGAAGACCTTGGGATTGCTGGTCTGCTGGCGCGCGCGGCCGGCGCCGCCGACCACGATACGGCCGCTGGCATCGGTGGCGATGCCGTGGTCCGCGCACCAGTCCGGCGGACTGGCGAGGAAGCCGAAGGCCTGGATCACCACGTCGGCCGGCAGATCCTGTTCGCTGCCGGGAATGGCGCGGCTCTGCGCGCGGCCGCGGCCATCGCTCACCAGTTCGGTCTGCACCACGCGCACGCACTGCGCGCGGCCCTCGCCGTGTATCGCCAGCGGCTGGCGCTGGAACACGAATTCCACGCCTTCGTCGCGGGCGTATTTCACCTCGCGGCGCGAGCCGGGCATGTTGGCCTCGTCGCGGCGGTAGACGCAGCTCACGCGCGCCGCGCCCAGGCGGATGGAGGAACGCACGCAGTCCATCGCCGTATCGCCGCCGCCGAGCACGACCACGCGCTTGCCGGCCAGATCCGGCAATGCATCGCCCGCGCCCGCGGTGCCGAGCAGGCGGCGCGTGTTGGCGATCAGGAACGGCAGCGCGGCATACACGCCGTCGAGCTGCTGTCCCGGCAGCTGTGCATCGACATTCGTATACGCGCCGGTGGCGAGGAACACCGCGTCGAATTCGCGCAGCAGCGTAGCGAACGGCAGATCGCGGCCGACCTCGGTGCCCAGGCGGAAACGCACGCCCAGTTCTTCGAGCACGCTGCGGCGGGTGCGCACCACGCTTTTCTCCAGCTTGAACGCCGGAATGCCGAAGGTGAGCAAGCCGCCGATTTCCTCGTGCCGGTCGAACACGTCGACCTCGACGCCGGCGCGCACCAGCCGGTCCGCCGCCGCCAGTCCGGCCGGGCCGGCGCCGACGATGGCCACGCGCCGGCCGCTGCGCTCCTGCGTATGCAGCGCCGGGCGCCAGCCGCGGCGCAGCGCCTCGTCGGTGACCCAGCGCTCGATGCCGCCGATGGTGACCGCGCCGAAGCCGCCTTCCTCCAGTGTGCAGGCCCCTTCGCAGAGACGGTCCTGCGGACAGACGCGGCCGCAGATCTCCGGCAGCGGATTGGTTTCGTGCATCAGGCTGGCGGCATCCTCGATGCGGCCGTCGCGCACCAGCTGCAGCCACTGCGGAATGCGGTTGCCCAGCGGACAGCCCCAGGAACAGTAGGGATTGCCGCAGTCGATGCAGCGCGCGGCCTGGTCGCCCGCATCGCCGTTGACGAAGCCGCCGTGGATCTCGCCGTGGCCGAGCACGCGGATCGGCACCGGCACTTCCTGCGGCAGGGCGCGGTGGAACTTGAGGAAGGGAAAGGTTTTCTCGCTCATGCGGCGCGCCTCAGCGTTTCGGCCAGCGCATCCAGGCTCGCCGCCTTGGGCTTGACCAGCCAGAACTTGTGCAGCACATCGCGGAAGTCGGCCAGCAGGCGCGCGGCCCACTGACTTTCGGTCGCGGCGATATGCGCGCGCAGCAGGCTGCGCAGATGCTGCAGATGGTTTTCCATGCCTTCCAGCGAAATGCGGTGGATGTCGACCAGCTCGTGGTTGTAGCGGTCGACGAAATCGCGCGAGAGGTCCAGCACGTAGGCGTAGCCGCCGGTCATGCCGGCGCCGAAGTTCAGCCCGGCCTGGCCGATCACCACCACGGCGCCGCCGGTCATGTATTCGCAGCCGTGGTCGCCCACGCCCTCGACCACGGCCAGCGCGCCGGAATTGCGCACGCCGAAGCGTTCGCCGGCGCGGCCGGCGGCGTACAGCTCGCCGCCGGTCGCGCCGTACAGGCAGGTGTTGCCGACGATGGCGGATTCCTGGCTGGCATAGCGCGCCGTGGCCGGCGGCCGTACCACGATGCGGCCGCCGTGCATGCCCTTGCCGACCCCGTCGTTGGCCTCGCCGCTCAGCACCAGGTGCAGACCGCTCGCATTCCACGCGCCCAGGCTCTGGCCGGCGCTGCCGCTCAGATGCAGGGTCAGCGGCGTGTCGAGGATGCCTTCGTCGCCCCAGCGGCGCGCGATCTCGCCGGACAGGCGCGCGCCTATCGAGCGGTCGGTGTTCTTTATCGCATAGTGGAATTCGCCGCCTTGCCGCGCGGCGACCGCGGCCGCCGTGTCGGCATTGATGCGCGCGGCCAGGCCGTCGGGTGCCGGCGGCGCGATGCAGGGGCCGCAGGCAGCGCCGGCGGCGGGCGGCGCCGTCGCGTCGAGCAGGCCGTCCAGTTCCAGCTGCTGCTGCTTGCGCGTGATGCCGGGCGTGCGCGCGAGCAGGGACTGGTTGCCGATGACTTCATCAAGGCTGCGCAGGCCCAGGCTGGCGAGGATCTCGCGCGTTTCCTCGGCGACGAAGCGGAAATAGTTCTGCACCATCTCCGGTATGCCGTGGAAATGCTGGCGGCGCAGCACGTCGTTCTGCGTGGCCACGCCGGTGGCGCAGGAATTCAGATGGCAGATGCGCAGGAACTTGCAGCCCAGCGCGACCATGGGCGCGGTGCCGAAACCGAAGCTCTGCGCACCCAGCGCGGCCGCCTTGACCACGTCCAGCCCCGTCTTCAGGCCGCCGTCGGTCTGCACGATGACGCGGTCGCGCAGGCCGTTCATGGCCAGGGTCTGCTGGGTCTCGGCCAGGCCCAGTTCCCACGGCGAGCCGGCGTAGCGGATCGAGGTCAGCGGGCTGGCGCCGGTGCCGCCATCGTGGCCGGAGACGGTGATGAGATCCGCGCCGGCCTTGACCACGCCGGCGGCGATGGTGCCCACGCCCGCGTGCGAGACCAGCTTGACCGAGATCAGCGCGCGCGGGTTGATTTCGCGCAGGTCGTGAATGAGCTGGGCCAGGTCCTCGATCGAATAGATGTCGTGGTGCGGCGGCGGCGAGATCAGGCCTATGCCGGGCTTGGCATAGCGCAGCCGCGCGATCAGGCCGTTGACCTTGTGCCCCGGCAGCTGGCCGCCTTCGCCGGGCTTGGCGCCCTGCGCAATCTTGATCTGCAGCACTTCGGCATTGACCAGGTAGGCCGGCGTCACGCCGAAGCGGCCCGAGGCGACCTGCTTGATCTTGGAACTGCGCTCGGTGCCGTAGCGCGCCGGATCCTCGCCGCCCTCGCCGGAATTGGAGCGTGCGCCGAGGCGGTTCATCGCCGTCGCCAGCGCTTCGTGCGCCTCGGGCGACAGCGCGCCCAGCGACATGCCGGCGGAATCGAAGCGGCGCAGTATGGCTTCAACCGGCTCGACTTCGTCCAGCGGCAGCGGTGCAGCGGCCGCCTGCAGCGTGAACAGATCGCGCAGCGCGGCCGGCGCGCGGCCGTTCACGTGCTCGGCGTATTCGCGGTAGCGGCGGCTGTCGCCGGTGCGCACCGCGGCCTGCAGGCTGCCGACCACGGCCGGGTTGTACATGTGGTATTCGCCGTCGGGCACGGCCTTGAGCAGGCCGCCCGGCGGCAGCGCATAGCTGGGATCGCGCGCCGCGGCGAGCTGGGTGCGGTATTCGGCCTCGATGTCGGCGAAGCTGGCGCCGCCTATGCGCGAAGGCGCGCCGGGGAAGCACAGCTCCACCACGTCGCGGGCCAGGCCGACGATCTCGAACAGCTGCGCGCCGCGGTAGCCGGCGACCGTGGCTATGCCCATCTTGGACAGGATCTTGAGCAGCCCCTTGCGGATGCCGCGGCGGTAGCTGCGGCCGATCTCCGACGGCGGCTCGCCTTCAAGGCCCTTGAGTTCGCCGCGCCGGTTCATGTCGAACAGCGTCTGGTAGGCCAGATACGGATACACCGCGGTCGCGCCGAAGCCGATCAGGCAGGCGAAGTGATGCGCGTCGCGCGCGGTGCCGGTTTCGATCAGCAGGTTGCAGTCGCAACGCAGCTGGGTCTTGAGCAGGTGGGCATGTACCGCGCCGGTGGCGAGCAAGGCGTGGATGGGCAGCAGGCCGGGCACGGGATAGCGGTCCGACAGCAGCACCACCAGCACGCCCGCGCGTACCGCGGCCTCGGCATCGCGGCAGAGCTGCTCGATCGCGGCCTTCAGGCCGATTGCCGGGTCGTAATACAGGTCCAGCTTGATCTGCGCGTCCTGCGCCTGCGGCAGCGCCTGGATCTGGCGTAGCTTGCGCTGGGACAGGATGGGCGAATTCAGCAGCACCTGGCGCGCGTTCTCGGGCTTGAGCTCGAACACATTGCCTTCGCGCCCGATCTGGGTGACCAGCGACATCACCAGGCGCTCGCGCAGCGGATCGATCGGCGGATTGGTGACCTGGGCGAAGGCCTGGCGGAAATATTCGTACAGGGGCCGCGACTGCTGCGACAGCACGGCGATGGGCGTGTCGTCGCCCATGGAGCCGGTGGCCTCGGACTCGTCCTCGGCCAGGGCCTTGAGCACCACGTCGCGTTCCTCGCGGGTCAGCGCGAACTGTTTCTGGAAGCGCGCCAGCACCTCCGGCGGGAAGGGTTCCGCCGCCAGTGCCGGGTCGATCAGGTGCGATTCGAGGTAGGTCATTTCCTCGCGCAGCCATTGCTTGAACGGCGCGCGCGCGCGGTTGATCGCGTCGATGGCGGCGTTGTCGAGCAGGCGCTGCTGCTGCAGGTCCACCGCGAGCATTTCGCCGGGACCCAGGCGGCCCTTGGCAATGATGGCCGCGTCGTCAATGTCCCAGATGCCGGCCTCGGAGCCGATGGCAAGGTGATCGTCCTCGGTGCGCAGCCAGCGCGTCGGGCGCAGGCCGTTGCGGTCCAGCGTGCAGGCGGCGTAGCGCGCATCGCACATGACCAGACCGGCCGGACCGTCCCAGGGTTCGCTGTGCAGGGCGTAGTACTCGTAGAAGGCTTCGAGGTCTTCGTCCAGGTCCTCGCGCGCGCTCCAGGCCGGCGGCACGAGGATACGCATGGCGGTGAGCAGGTCGATGCCGCCGGCCAGCAGCACGTCGAGCATTTCATCCAGGCTCTGCGAATCCGAGCCGGTGCTGTTGACCAGCGGGCCTATGTCGGAAAGATCCAGCAGCGGCGACACCATCCTGGCCGCGCGCGCCGCGCCCCAGCTGCGGTTGGCGCGGATAGTGTTGATCTCGCCGTTGTGGGCGAGCAGGCGGAACGGCTGTGCCAGGCGCCAGTTCGGCAGGGTGTTGGTGGAAAAGCGCTGGTGGAATACCGCGGCACTGGCGGCCAGGGCCGGATGCTGCAGATCGGCGAACGCCGCGCGCAGCGCGCCCGGCGCGGTCATGGCCTTGTAGGTGATGGTCGCGGCCGACAGGCTGACGATGTAGAAGCCTGACGCGGCCGCCAACTCATGGCCGGCGCGGCGGCGCGCGCGGAACAGGTGGCGTTCGAAGGCGGCCTCGTCGGTGGCGTCCGCCGCATTCACGAACAGCTGGCGCACGCGCGGCGCATGCGCCTGGCCCAGCGGGCCGCAGGCGGCCGGATCGACCGGCACCTCGCGCCAGCCGGCCACCTGCACGCCTTCCTCCTCGAGCAGGGCTTCCAGCCGGGCCACGCAGTGCGCGGCCACGCTGTCATCGTGATCGAGGAAGACCAGGCCGGCGGCGAAGCGCGGCGCCAGCGCGATGCCGGCCGCCTCCGCCAGCGCGCGCAGCCAGTCGTGGGCGCGATAGAACAGCATGCCGCTGCCGTCGCCGGTGACGCCGTCCGCATTCACGCCGCCGCGGTGGGCCATGCGGCCCAGTGCGGCGAAGGCCTGGTCGACCAGCCAAGTGCTGGGCCGGTTGCCGATCTGGGCAATGAGACCGAAACCGCAGCTATCGTGCTCGTAGGCGGGGTCGTACAGGCGTGGCGTGCGGCGTTGCGTCATGCTGAATTCCTGGCAAGGCCGCGGCGGCCGTTCCAGTGCGGCCATACCGGGCAAGGCTTGGGCAGTGCGCGATCCGTCGCGACTGTGAGTTTTGCGCTGGCGTCTTGCGCTTCGAGTTAAACCCCAGATGCTGCGATGCGTCAAATAACCAAAAGCAAGTGCCGCTTGCTGCTGTGCGGTCCGGGCCAAAGGTTCCAATCCGGTGTCGCAGATCCGATCCGAGCAATCCATCGAAACCTGTCCGGTCATTGGTCCGGGCGCGGCGATTTCCATTTGTTGCGCTTGCGTGCGACAGGCGGCGCGGCGGGGCCGCCGGCAGCGGCGAGACCGGTTCACCCACTTGCCCCGGGTTCGCGGTACATTCGGGCGGTCAGGCAAGGGGGGCTGAATGAGTTCACGGATCGCTCAGCTGTCGGTGATGGTGGTCGAAGACCACAGCTTCCAGCGCAGCATCGCGCTGCGCCTGCTGGCCGGACTGGGCGTGGAACGCGCCTACGAAGCCGCCCACGGCCGCGAAGCCCTGGACCGCCTGGAGCAGCTGCTGGAAAAGCCCGATGTCGCGCTGGTCGACCTGGATCTGCCCGAGATGGACGGCATAGAACTGATAGGGCATATCGCCAGCCGCCGCCTGGCCCGCGCCATCGTGGTGCTGTCGGCGCTGGATCCGGCCCTGCTGCACACGGTGCAGACCATGGCGCGTGCCTCTGGCCTGCGCGTGCTCGGCGCGATAGAAAAGCCGCTGACCGTGACCAAGCTGCAGGAAGTGCTGAGCCACTTCCACCACGAGCCCGAGGAAAGCGGCTATGTCATGCCGCTGGAATTCGAGCGCGACGAACTGATCGAGGCGATAGAGACCGAGCAGATCGAACCGTGGTTCCAGGCCCAGGTCGCCATCGCCAGCGGCCATGCAGTCGGCGTGGAGGCGCTGGCACGCTGGGTGCGCGGCGACCAGGTGCTGCAGCCGGCCCAGTTCCTGCACCAGATCGAGCGCGAAGGACTGATCGACGCGCTGACCGAAAGCATGCTGCGCAAATCCTGCCGCTGGCGCGCGCGCTGGGCCGTGGC
The DNA here is from genome assembly GCF_024437735.1 of Tahibacter harae. Lineage (GTDB taxonomy): Bacteria > Pseudomonadota > Gammaproteobacteria > Xanthomonadales > Rhodanobacteraceae > Tahibacter > Tahibacter harae. The sequence goes on from NZ_JANFQO010000013.1 coordinate 87,833, forward strand.
CGGGCTGGACCTGCGCCTGTCGGTGAACGTGTCCATGCTCAATCTCGCCCGTGTGGACACCGCCGACCGCTACCAGCAGATCGTGCAGCAGGCCGGCGTACGCACCCGCGATGTGGTGCTGGAAGTCACCGAAGGCTCGGTCATGGGCGAGGCCGCCAGCGCGCTCAACGTGCTCGCGCGCCTGCGTCTGAAGGGCTTCGGCCTGGCCATCGACGATTTCGGCACCGGCTATTCCTCGCTGTCGCAGCTGTCGCGGATTCCCTTCACCGAACTGAAGATCGACCAGGGCTTCGTCACCGGCGCCGTGCGCCAGCCGCGCAAGCGCGCCGTGGTCGAGACCAGCCTGGAACTGGCGCGCAAGCTGGACCTGGGCACGGTCGCCGAAGGCGTGGAAACCGTCGACGACTGGCAGATGCTGGCCGAGCTGGGCTGCGACTACGCCCAGGGCTATCTGATCGGCTCCGCGGTATCCGGCGCCGCACTGATCGAGCAGGTGCGCCATTGGAGATCACCGCAGCTACAGGAATGAAGCCGGGCGTGTTCCGGCTCAGCATCCGCCAGCAGCTGCTCGGCCTGTTCGGCCTGCTGCTGTTCACCGGCGCCACCGTGCTGGTGCTGGATACGCTCAACGAGCGCGCCACCGTGCGCACCATGACCCAGCTGCGCGAGGATTCGCTGGCCGGCCTGCGCTACGTCAAGAACATTTCCGACGCCTACGGCCTGGACGTGGTCGATACCACCTTCCGCGTGCGCAACCACCTGATGGGCTGGGACCAGGGCGTGGAAGTGCTGGACCGCGCCGCGCTGACCATCCAGGAGAACTGGGACAAGCTGGCCAACACCCACCTCACCGAGGTGCAGCAGACCCTGCTCGACGACGTGCGGCGCCAGCGCGAGACCGCCGACCGCGCTGCGGCCAAGCTGCGCGCCATCCTGATCTCGCGCAAGATCGACGACCTGGGCGTGTTCGCCGATACCGAGCTGTACCCGGCCATAGATCCGGTCACCACGCGGCTGAAGTTCCTCTCGGAACTGAAGATGATCACGGCCAATGCCAACCTCGATGCCGATGCGCGGCGCACCTCGCGCATCAGCTACTGGCGCGTGGGCCTGAGCCTGCTTGCGTTCGCGATCGTGTTCGTTGCCGGCCGGCGCATCCTGCGCCACATCTACCGCGGCGTGGAAAAGCTGGTGCAGCTGGCCCATGCCACCCGCGCCGGCGACTACACCCGCGCGGTCGGCGAGTGGCCGCGCGGCGAGCTGGGCCAGGTCGCCCACGCCTTCGTCGACATGCGCGACGCGCTGGCGCGCAATGAGGTGGAGCTGCGCCATTCCGAGGCCCTGGCGACCGAGGCCAACCGCGCCAAGAGCGCCTTCCTCGCCGCGATGAGCCACGAGATACGCACGCCCATGATCGGCGTGGTCGGCATGCTGGAACTGCTGGGCCATACCGATCTCGACGCCGAGCAGCGCCGCTGCGTCACCGTGATAGAGACTTCGGCCCAGGCGCTGCTGCAGATCATCGGCGACATCCTGGACTTCTCCAAGATCGAGGCCGGCCGCCTGGACATCGCCAGCCGCGCCACCGACCTGCGCCTGCTGCTGGAACAGACCGTCAACAACTTCCTCGGCGTCGCTTCCTCGCGCGGCCTGTACCTGAGCCTGCGCATAGACCAGGACGTGGCGCCGGCGCACCTGGTCGATCCGCTGCGGCTGCGCCAGATCCTCTCCAACCTGATCTCCAACGCGCTGAAATTTACTCACAAGGGCGGCGTGCGCGTGGAGCTGGAACTGCTGATGCAGGACGAGAACGGCCAGACCCTGGCCCTGCGCGTGCACGACACCGGCATCGGCATAGGCCAGGAACAGCAGGACAAGCTGTTCACGCCCTTCGCCCAGGCCGAGGCCGGCATCGCGCGCAGCTACGGTGGCACCGGCCTGGGCCTGGCCATCAGCCAGCGCCTGGCCCAGGCCCTGGGCGGCGAGATCGGCCTGCGCAGCCAGCTCGGCGAAGGCACCTCGGTCAGCCTGGTGCTGACCTTGCCGGTGAGCACTGCCGAAGCCGTCGCCGCCGACGCACCGGCGCGCCCACAGGCAGCCGGACAGTGGCCGCAGCGCGCCGCGCCGGATGTGGAAACGGCGGAACGCGAACGCAGCCTGATCCTGCTGGTCGACGATCACCCCACTAACCGCGAAGTGATCTCGCGCCAATTGGCCAAGGCCGGCTACGCCTGCCTGACCGCGGCCGATGGCGAGGAAGGCCTGCAGGAATGGCGCAGCGGCCGCTATGCCCTGGTGCTGGCCGACATCCACATGCCGCGCATGGACGGCTATGCCATGGCCGCGGCCATACGCGCGACCGAGCAGCGCGAAGGCCGCGTGCGCACGCCGCTGATCGCGCTCACCGCCAACGTGACCAAGGGCGAGGCGGAACGCTGCCTGGCCGCCGGCATGGACGATTTCCTGGGCAAGCCGGTCAGCATAGGCCAGCTCGCCGCGCGCCTGCGCATCTGGTTGCCGCATGTGTCCTTCGCCGCGAACAGGGCGTTGCCGGCGGCGGTCGCCGTGGTGCCTGCGCCGGGTCGGACGGGACCGGTGGATGCCGGCGGCGCGGCACCGGCGGCTGCTCGCGGTGGCGCAACGGACGCGGCGGAGAACATCGCGTCCGCGGCCGATCGCGGCGCGGAGGCGGGCAGCGCTGCGGCCGTCGACGGCCGGACGGCTGCAGCAGCGAGCGGCCCGGCCTCGGCAGCGAGCGAGGCGGCCGCGGGAGATTTCCGCGCGGCCGCGGGAGAGGATGCTGGCGCGCCAGCCGTGGACGAGCCGGCCTTCGATCCGCGCGTACTGGCCGAAATCACCGGCGGCGACGCGGCCGAAGCCGGGCGTCTGCTGGACGAATTCATCGCCACCGCGGCCCAGGACACCGAGGCCCTGCAGGCCACCCTGCAGCGCGGCGACTGCGCCGGCGCCGCGCGCGAAGCGCACCGGCTCAAGGGCGCGGCGCGGCTGGTCGGCGCCAACGCGCTGGCGGCCGAGGCTGCAGCGCTGGAACAGGCGCTGCGTGGCGGCGGGGAGGCGGATACGCCTGATCTGGCCGGGCTGCACGCGGCGCTGGCGGCGCTGCGGCGCGGGCGCTAGTCGGGGATCTGGGCCTCAGCGTGGCGGCGCCGCTGCCTGCCGCTGCGCCGAAGGCGGGGCGCTGCGCTGGCGGAAACGGGCGCGCGGGTCCCGCCGGGCTATCCCGGCGTCGGCGCAACGGCTTCAAACGTCTGCGGATCGCGCGACTCGCGCCATTCCTGCAGGCCCATGACCGCCGCCAGCGCGAACCACCCTGCCAGCATGACCGGCTTTTCCAGCGCCGGCAGATCCGTCAGCAGATACAGCGGCAGGCCGGTCAGCCAGAGCAGGATCGCAACGCGGAACAACATCGACGTGGCATGCCGCGAGCGCAGCTCCACCGCGCAGTGCGGGCAGGACAGGCGTAGCCACGGCAGTCCGAAGCGGCGGCGCGGCGGATCGAACAGCCGGGTCAGCAGTTCGGCGCGGCTGAAATGCCCGCCGCAGGATGGACAGACGTGGAACCGGGCGTGCGCCATACGCGCCTCGCGGGCGTTCTGCGCCGCCGCCGCGGCGGCAGTGCGAGCTTCTTCGCAGACACAGACGGCGTCGGCCGTCGCAAGCGGCCTGCCGCAGGCGGCGCAGGCCAGGGCCGGGTTCACAGCGCCTCGGCGTCCATCTCGCCCGTGCGTATGCGCAGTACCTGGTCCAGCTGGTAGACGAAGATCTTGCCGTCGCCGATCTTGCCGGTGTTGGCCGACTGCATGATGGCCTCGACCACGCGGTCGCACATGTCGGCGCTGACCGCCACTTCCAGCTTGATCTTGGGCAGGAAATCGACCACGTACTCGGCGCCGCGGTAAAGCTCGGTATGCCCCTTCTGCCGGCCGAAGCCCTTGACCTCGGTCACGGTGATGCCTTGCACGCCGACTTCGGCCAGGGCCTCGCGCACATCATCGAGTTTGAACGGCTTGATGATGGCAGTGATCATTTTCATGGCAGTTCCGGCATGGACGAGGACGGCGGCAATATAGCCCAGGCCCAGCCTGCGGCGCCCGCGTTGCGGTGCGGGGTGGCGGAGCCCGGCGGTTGTGTGGCTGCTGCGGTTGGCGTTGGAACCCGGTTGCTGTGCGGCTGTTGCGGCCGGCAGTGGAACCCGGCCCTGTGGGGTTGTTGCGACGGGTGGTGGAGTCTGCTGCTGCGTGGCTGCTGTGGCCGGCAGCGGAATCCGGGCGCTGCATTTGTCTGCCGCACCCGGCGCGCCGGATGCGCAGATTTTTCCCCGCCATTCCAGCGGCTTGCATCTGCCGCAAGCGCAGCTAGGAAATTTCCTAGGGATCGCCCAGCGGAATCCTGAGGCCAAGCCCCCGGCCAGCGGCTACACTAGCTGCAGGTCGAAGGCCAGCCCGGCTCGCCGTCGACGCACCCGCCGGGCATGCCGCGCCGGGGCTGTACCTGTCGCTGCCAGGGATGCGCAGGGTTTTTCCGCTGGAGAAGTCGCAATGATCGATGCACGAACCCTAGACGAACTCGCGCGCCGTCTGGCCGAGCTGATTCCTCCCGGCGCCAGCGCCGCCGGCGCGGACATCGCCGACAACGTCAAGGACGCCCTGCGGGCCGGCCTGCGCAAGCTGGACCTGGTCACCCGCGAGGAATTCGATGTGCAGCGCTGCGTGCTGCTGCGCACCCGCGAGAAGGTCGAGGAACTGGAAACCCGCGTCGCGCAGCTGGAACAGCTGCTGCAGGCGCCACGGCATTGAGCCGCCGCGTTGCGGCCTAGGGCGGCTCAGCACCGGCGCGGATAGCGCGCCGGCTGCAGGCGAGCGTCACCGCAGCGAGGGACCGGCATCGCCGGTACCGGACACGAGCCAGTCAGGCCGGCCGCCGCCCGCGGCTGCGGCAACGTTTTGCCCCGAAGGGACGCAAGTCCCGGCAAGTCAGGAATCCGCTCGCCCAGCCTCGCTGGTCATGTGGAAACCGGCCACGGATGGCCACCCACTTTGCTTCGGTCTCGGTACCGCCGGTCCGGCTGCCCGCGCCACATCCGCCGCACCTTGGCCTGTGCAACATCCGCTGCACCTGCCGAACCTTTCCCGCGCGGTTCACGCCAGTGCTGTATGCAAGCGGCGGTTGCGCTCATCGGGCAAGAAGCAGCGACGGGGCGCAATCCGCGGCGGCAAACCCGGGGCCGCCCAGCCATGACGCCGTAAAAATACCGCCGCCAGTTCAACCAAGACGACGCCATAGGCTGGGATTGCCTGGACCGGCACCTGCAAACCGTCTACGGCACCCAGGAACCGCGCCATTACGCTCGCGCCCTGCGCTGGGCCCGGGGCGGCGACAATCCATTGGACGGCTGCAGCATCTACGACTGCCGCGAAGGCGGTGCCCTGCACCGGTATATCGTCAGCTACGGCATGTCCGCGTGTACTACGACGAAGACAGCGCCGGCGGTAAATACAGCGGCTGGGGCTTTGAATTCAGCATGCGCGTACTGCCCTTCGCCGGCGACCCGGCCGCCGGCGCCCACGCGCACGCGCCCCATTGGGGCCATGGCCGTGATGAAGAACCTCGCCTGTTACGTATCCAACAGCGGCAACGGGCTCGAGTCCTACCGCTTCATCTCCGCCAACGGCCCGGCACGCCTGCAAACCGACATCCGGATCACCGCCCTGGCCCTGGTGCCCGATCCGGCGCTGGGCACACGGGACACGCCGCACGACCGCGTGAGCTAGCTGCAACTGGCCGTACTGACCGATGCGGAATACGAGTGGCCGCGCGAGGATCCGACGGCGACGCGGACCGAGGCGCTGATTGCCCGGATGCGGGAGAAGAATCCGTGGCTGGTGACGGATCTGAAGCGGCAGGAATCCTTCGTCTGAGGATGCGTCGGGGGCTGCTCATGCAGCCCTTGCGCGATTGCCTGGAGTGCAGGACTTGTCGCCAAAGATGGCGGCGTCTGTCCTTCCGCTCCTTCTTTCAGTCCGGAAGCCAAGCGCGCAGGCAACCTGCGCGCGTAATACGACGACACCGTGGACGCGCGGATTGCCGGTCAGTCAGGTCGGCCAGCGCCGGCACAGCACCACCAGCTTGCTCGCATCTTGCAGTTGGTGAGCGACTGGGACCTCGACGGCACTACCAGAAATTTCCGATCTCCCATCCGGCAACGAACCCATGCGCCGTGCGCCGCCGCCGGGCCACCATCGCTCCATGAAGATCCCGGCGAGCAGCAGTTCCTCTCGGCACACGGCGCCATTGCGCGACTCTGCGCACAGGCCACGCCCATGAGCCTGGCCATAGTCCACTCCCGCGCCCAGGAAGGCGTAGCCGCGCCGCCGGTGACGGTGGAAGTGCATCTGTCCGGCGGCCTGCCCGGCACTTCCATCGTCGGTTTGCCGGAAACCGCGGTGAAGGAGGCGCGTGATCGTGTCCGCGTGGCGATACTCAATACGCGGCTGGAATATCCGGGCCGCCGTATCACGGTAAATCTCGCGCCGGCGGATCTGCCCAAGGACGGCGGGCGCTTCGATCTGCCGATTGCGCTGGGAATACTGGCGGCGTCGGGACATGTGCCGCGGCACGCCTTGTCGCAGTGCGAATTCATGGGCGAACTGGCGCTGTCGGGTGAGTTGCGTCCGGTCAGCGGCGTGTTGCCGGCCTTGCTGCAGGCGCAGCGGGCCGGGCGGCAGGCGGTAGTGCCGCGGGCGAACGCGGCCGAGGCGGCGCTGCTGGGATCGGCGGATGTGCGCGTGGCGGACAGCCTGCTGGAAGTCTGCGGCTTTCTGCGCGGCGCCGGCGAGCTGTCGCGGGCCACGCAGGACGATACGTGCGCCGCGCCGGCAGCGCCCGGCGGGCCGGATCTGGCCGATGTGCGCGGGCAGTCGCAGGCGCGTCGTGCGCTGGAGATCGCCGCCGCGGGCGCGCATCACCTGTTGCTGGTCGGCCCGCCGGGTACGGGCAAGACCATGCTGGCCAGCCGTCTGCCCGGTATCTTGCCGCCGCTGTCCGAGGGCGAGGCGCTGGAATCCTGCGCCGTGCGTTCGGTCGCAGGCCAGGGTGTGGATCTGGCGCGCTGGCGCCAGCGGCCGTTCCGCGCGCCGCATCACACCGCGTCGGCGGTGGCGCTGGTCGGCGGCGGTTCGATACCGCGGCCCGGCGAGATCAGCCTCGCCCATCACGGCGTGCTGTTTCTCGATGAACTGACCGAGTTCGACCGGCATGTGCTCGACGTGCTGCGCGAACCGCTGGAAACGGGGCGCATCCTGATTTCACGCGCCGCGCGGCAAGCGGAATTTCCGGCCAGCTTCCAGCTGGTCGCGGCGATGAATCCCTGTCCTTGCGGCTACGCCGGCGATCCGCGCGGCAATTGCGCCTGCACGCCGGACCAGGTGCAGCGCTACCGTTCGCGCGTGTCCGGGCCTTTGCTGGATCGCCTGGACCTGCAGCTGGAAGTGCCGCGCGTACCCATGTCCGAACTGCACGGCTCGGCGCCCTGCGGCGAATCCAGCGAAACCGTGGCGGCCCGCGTCGCCGCCGCGCGCGAGCGCCAATGGGCGCGCGCCAGCAAGACCAATGCAACGCTGGACAACAGCGAGGCCGAACGCGACTGCGCCCTCACGCGGCGCGATTGCGCGCTGCTGGAGCGGGCCGTGGATACGCTGGGACTGTCGGCGCGCGCCTACCACCGCCTGCTGCGCGTGGCGCGCACCATCGCCGATCTGGACGGCAGCGATGCGATCGCCTCGGTGCACCTGGCCGAGGCGATCCAGTACCGGCGGCTGGAGCGGCGCGAGTGAGTCCGCTGAAAACCCGCCGATCTGCGCGCCCGCCTCAGCGCTTTCCGGCCGCCTCGCAATTCACCCGCAGCTTGAGCGCCTTGGCAATATCCCGCCAATCGAACGCTCCCACCGCCTGGTCGTCATGCACGGCATAGAACACGCCGTCCGGGAAGCGTTTCGTGCCGGCCTGGTGCAGCCAGATGCCGTCGGTATTGGCCACGGTGGCGCCGGCGAAGGCGCCGAGGTGCTCCAGGCTATTGCGGTCGTAGACGTGGAACAGGGAGCGGTCCTTGAACTGGTCGGTGGCGATCCAGTAGCCGCTGCCGTCGCTGCATTGCCACAGGGTCAGGCCCTCGGCCTGGGCCCTGAACAGGCCCAGGCCTATGCTGCGGCCGCGGAAGCGACCATCGAGGTCGTATTCGCGCACGGCGGTGCCGGTGGCGGTGTCTTCCTCGGCGATCAGCAGGCGGTCGTGGGCGCTGTCGCCCCAGATCGATTCCGGGATGCGGATTGCGCCGGCTTCGCCGGTATCGCCGATGCTGCTGTCGAAACGGGCTTCAAGCCTGGTGCCGACGCTGACGCTGTAGCGGCGAACGCGCTTGTCCAGCTGGGCCAGCGGCGGCACCACGTCGTCGCCCTTGGCGTCCTTGCCGGCCATGTAGGCGTCGCTGATGAAGACGTCGAAGCGCTGCGGGCCCAGGCGGCGCAGCCAGATGCCGTACGGCTGCTGCAGTTCGTGCGGGCCGAAGGAGCCCAGCGGCTGGAATTCCGGCAGGCGCAGCACCTGCACGCGGCGGTTATCGCGCTCGACCACGAACACCAGGTCGTCGACGACGAAGATGCCGTTGGGACGGTCGAATTCGCCGGCGCCCTTGCCGGCCTTGCCGCGCACGCCCAGCGCGGCGCCGCTGTCGCCATCGTAGGTCATCAGCCGGCCCGTGGCCTTGGCGGTGGCCAGCAGCAGGGGCTTGCCGTCGGGGCTCATCCACAATGCGGGAGAGTCCACATTGTCCTGCGGCGTGGCCGGCGTGACGAAGGCTTCGCGCAGGCTGGCGTGGGCGATGCCGGCCGTGGCCAGCCGGGGTTCGGCCGCGGCCTGCTCGTCGGGTTCGCGCTCCACGGTCTGCCGGGTGGCACAGCCGCCGGCGAGGACGGCTGTCAGGCCCAGGACGAGCAGCGCGCGAAAGCGGGAAGAGAGCATGGGCGGTTTCCAGGTTGGCGGGAGACGGCGCTTCTAGCATGCCTTGATTGCGCATTCCTGGCGACTGCGTGACAGGGCGGCCGAAAACTCCCTGTCATCGCCGCGCCATGCAGCCTGATTAAAAAGCCGTGCTTTTCAGGGAGTGGACATGAAGAAGCACGTGCTTGCACTGGCCCTGCTGCAGGCCCTGTCCGGCTTCGCCGCCAGCGGCGCCGTCCTGGCCGGAGGCAGCGCCGAAGCGCAGCCGGATGCGGCGCCGGTCACGGAGCTGGACAAGGTCCTGGTCACCGGCGAGATCACCTATCGCGACCGCGCCGACGAGATCGCGCCGGTGCTGGCTTATGACCTGGAGTTCTTCCAGCGCTTCGAGCCGCGCACGGTCGGCGACATGCTCAAGCGCGTGCCCAGCGTGGCCTTCGTGTCCGACGTGCTGGAATACGACGGCGCGCGCCTGCGCGGCCTGGATCCGGGCTATACCCAGATCCTGATCAACGGCAAGAAAGTGCCGGGCGGCGGCGACGACCGTTCCTTCTTCGTCGACCGCATTCCGGCCGAAGTGGTCGAGCGCATCGAGATCGTGCGCAGCGCCAGCGCCAACCGTTCCGGCGATGCCGTCGCCGGCGCCATCAACATCGTGCTGCGCGACGCTTACGAATTCGACGGCGGCTATCTGCGCGCCGGCGTTTCGCATTTCGACGACGGCGAGAACAAGCCCACCGCCGCCGCCGTGGCCAGCGGCGAGTTCGCCGGCGGCCGGCTGCTGGCCGGCGTCAGCCACCAGGGCCGCTACAACCCCAAGAGCAAGCTCAGCCTGCGCTATGACGAACCGCGCGGCGCGTTCGACAACCGCGAGGACCAGAGCGATGTGCGCGACGGCACCGACGATTCGCTCAACCTGTCCTATGCGCGCGAGATCGGCGCGGGCAAGCTGAACCTGTCCGGCCTGTACGTGCGCACCGACCGCAGCGAGACTGAGCACTCGCTGGAATACAACGATCGCCGCAGCACTGCGCGCGACAACCTGCTGTCGCTCAACGACCAGGTCGCCGCTATCCGCCAGCACAATATCGCGGTCAAGGGCGACTACCGCATCGACCACGCCGACGGCGCCCGGACCGCGCTGGATTTCAGCTACGCGCGCATGAAGGACGCCACGCGCGATGTCGAACAGGAAATCGGCTACGACGATGAAGATACGCCGCCGTCCTTCGACGAGTCCGAAGGCGCGCTGCAGCTGTCGCGCCTGCGCGACAGCGAACGCGGCATAAGCCTCTCGCACGCTCGCAGCGCCGGCGCGGCGCGCATGGAGTTCGGTCTGGACTACAGCGACAAGCGGCGCGATTTCCGCCTGGACCTGAGCGAAGTCGACACCGATGAGGAAGGCGCGCCGCTGCCGCCCTACGTCGAGTTCGATACCAGCGCCAGCCGCATCAGGGAGCGTCGTGCCGACCCTTATCTGATGTTCTCGGGCAAGGGCCGGGCCCTGTCCTGGGAAGCCGGCCTGCGCTACGAGACCACGCGCAGCGAAGTCGGTGCCGGCGGCGAGCGCCACACGCGCGACTACAAGCTGCCGCTGCCCTCGGCGCATCTGCGCTGGGACCTCGGCGATGCGGACCGCCTGAGCTTCTCGGTCGCGCGCACCGTGCGCCGGCCCAACTTCAACTACCTGCTGCCGGTGCTGCTGGAAGGCGAATACGGCGACAACGATTTCGTCGGCAATCCGCGCCTGAGCCTGGAAAAGGCCTGGGGCGTGGATCTGGGCTTCGAGCACCGCCTGGGCAGGCACGGCGTGGTCGGCGTCAATCTGTTCTACCGCGACGTGACCGACCTCATCGAGATCAGCAACACCGGCGCCGCCAGCGCCACCGCGCTGGAGGATTTCGAGGACGAGGTTGCCGAATTCCTGGAGGAAAATCCCGGCGCCACCCCGGCCACGCCGGGCTATCCGGTGCTGGATCCGGACAGCTTCGTCTACACCGCGTCCAACGTCGGCGACGGTCAGGTCTACGGCGTGGAGTTCGACCTGTCCACGCCGCTGACCGCGCTGAACCTGCCCGACACCGGCGTATTCCTCAACTATTCCTGGCTGGACAGCCGTGTGCGCGACACGCTGGGCCGGCGCCGCTTCAACGACCAGGCGCGTTCGGTGCTCAATGTGGGCTTCATCCAGGATCTGCCCGGACTGCAGGCCAGTTTCGGCGTGAGCTACCGGCGCCAGGGCCAGGCGCTGTCGCGGGTGCTGGCCGAGGAAGTGGAGACCCGCTACGGCGCCGATCTCGAAACCTTCATCGAAAAGCGTTTCGGCACGCAGTGGTCGGTGCGCCTGACCGGCACCAACCTGCTGGACGCGTCCAAGGACGAATATTTCCACAAGTTCGACACGCTGGACGATCAGCTCGGCCGCGACTACGACGAATACGAAATCGAGCGCGAAAAGGCCGGCCCGGTCTACCAGCTGGTCGCGCGCTACGCCTGGTAAATCCGGCGCTGGCGGCGGATGCGGCCGGGCGAGCCGCGTCCGCGCCGCGCCGTTGCCGCCGGCGGGCCGGGCGTGCGTAGAATCGCCGCACCGATTCGACCGCAGGCAGCGATGGGCGACCCCACAGCGAACGGCACCGACTCCGGCGGCAGCCTGCGCGCGCTGCTGCAGGCAATCGGCGCCGACAGTTTCCAGGCTGCCACGCTGGCCGTGGTGGTGGACACGCAGGGCTCTACCTACCGCAAGCCCGGTGCGCTGATCCTGCTGGCGCGCGCGCAGCGCCGCGGCTGGCTCTCCGGCGGCTGCCTGGAGGCCGAGCTGGAGCAGGCCGCGGCCGAAGTCGCCGCCCAGGGCCGCGCGCGCCATCTCACCTTCGACACGCGCAGCGACGACGATCTGGTATTCGGCTCGGCCTCGGGCTGCCGCGGCATCGTCGAACTGATGCTGCTGCCGCTGACGGCGCAGGCGCCGTTGCGCCAGGCCCTGTGCGCGCTGGCTCTGCGCGGGCCGCTGGATCTGCAGCTGGATACGGCAGGCGGCGGCATGGCCGCTATCGGCGCGCAGCGATGGGCATGGCCGGGCGCCATGCCTGCGCCGCCGCGCTGGCGGCTGCGGCTGCGCGCACCGCCGCGGCTGCTGCTGCTGGGCGCCGGGCCGGAATCCGTGCCGCTGCTGCGCCTGGCCCGGCTGCTGGGCTGGCAGAGCGAACTGGTCGAGCAGCGCGCCCGCTGGGCCGCCGCCGCCGCTGCCGCGGACAGCCACCACGACCTGCCGGCCGGCGCACTGGCGCCGCTGCTGGCCGCGGGCGCGTTCGACGCGGCGCTGGTGATGAGCCATCACTATTCGCGCGATCTGGACGCGCTACGGCTTTGTGCACAAAGCGATATTCCATGGATAGGCCTGCTCGGGCCGCCGGCGCGGCGCGACGCCCTGCTGGGCGAATTGGACGAACTCAGCCGCGCCCGGCTGCGGCCGCGCCTGCAGGCGCCGGTGGGGCTGCGCCTGGGCGGCGAAGGGCCCGAGGCCATCGCCCTGTCCATCGTTGCGGCGCTGCAAAGCCACATCGCCGGCGGCACGCCATGAGCAACCACGGCGCGGTCGTGCTCGCGGCCGGCGCCTCGCGCCGGCTGGGCCGGCCCAAGCAGTTAGTGCAGGTCGACGGCGAATCGCTGCTGCGGCGCAGCCTGCGCTGCGTGCTGGCGACGGCGCCGCGCGATACCGTCGTGGTGCTGGGCCACGCGGCGCAGGAACTGGCCGCGCATATCGCCGATCTGCCGGCGCGCTGCGTGCTGGGCGCGCAGTGGCAGCAGGGCATGGGCCATTCGCTGCGCCAGGGCGTGGCGCAACTCGCGCCCGGCTGCGATGGTGTGCTGGTTGTGCTGTGCGACCAGCCGGCGCTGGACGAGGCACATCTCCAGGCCCTGCTGCGCGCCTGGCAGGCGAACCCGCGCCAGGCCGCCGCGACCGGCTACGCGCAGACCTTGGGCGTGCCCGTGCTGCTGCCGCGCGGCTGGCTGCGGGATGCCGCGCTGGACGGCGACCGCGGCGCGCGCGATCTGCTGCGCGCCCGGGCGGCGCAGGTGCAGGTAGTGGAGAATGCGGCATTGGCGCGCGATGTCGATGTGCCGGGCGATCTCGCCGACGGCTGAGTCCGTCATCCGTATTTGTCGTTTTCCGTTGCGTCTGCGGCTTTGTCATACAAAATCTGCGCTGGCCCTGACCAAAGTAATACGACTTTTGTCCTATTCATCGGGCCGCCGCGCGACGGGATAATGCTTACCAACCAATCGGTCAGTTGCAGTCTCTGTGGTCCCTATCCCGCTGGCATCCGCACCTGAAATCGCCGAGAGATCGGCGCTCACGCGGATCCTGGCCGAAGCCGAGATGCTGTTCGCGCAGCGTGGCTTCGACGGGGTTTCGATCAACGAAGTCGCCCTGGCCGCCGGTGTGTGCAAGGCGAATGTCTTTCATCATTTCGCGACCAAGCAGGATCTGTACGAGCGCGTACTCGCCCAGGCCTGCGATGCGTTCGGACGTTCGCTCAATGCACTGGAATTGAAGGAGCAGGATCTCGCGACGCGCCTGCGCCGCCTGGTGGAATGGCATAACGCCTTCCTGTACCAGCGGCCGCACGGCACCCGCCTGATACTGCGCGAGCTGACCGGTTCGCCGACGGTGCTGGAACGCAATCCCGTGTTCGAGCTGGTGCGGCGCAACTTTGATCGTGTGGTGGCGCTGCTGGCCGAGGTTTCGGATCAGATGCGCGAAGGAATCAGCCCGGCCCTGGTGGCCAAGGTGGTGCTTTCGCTCAACCTGTTCGGATTCCAGACCGAGCGTCTGAATGAGAAACTGGCGGTGGCCGGTTCACTGGCGACGCGGCCCGAACTGCAACAGCAATTGCTGGATCTGCTGCTGCACGGGATCGAGGCGCCGAACCATCCGCCCTAAACAACGCGGCGCACGGACGCCCGCCACAGGACTCCCTGGTCCGGTCCGTCCGTGCTCCTCCCTGCCCTCCGTTGCCAGGTGGCCGGGTCAGGGAAACTGAAAAAACGGCGATTTTTTCGCTGCTGTACTTGAAGACGCGAAACGTGTCCTCACCTAGGCAACAACCGGGTTCCCCGCCTGCCCCGGTACCGGCTGACTCCCTCCTCCCCCCCCCGATCACCGGTACCGGGCCAGGCACCTTCCTCGCCACGCCAGGCGGCGCGTATCGCGCCGCCTGGCGTCGGATGACCTTCTCTCCCGTTTTCGCAGCAGTGCCGGCTGCGCCTGCGTCGTTTGCGCGGGAATCCGCGCAGCTCTCGCTTCACGCTCCCGTCAGGTACGGCCCCATTCGATACTCGTGATCCGTGCCTGGCCGTGTTCGCGCGCCACGGTGACGATGACGGCTTCATGAAAACCGGCGCCGTTGAGGGATACATAGACCAAAGCCAGTTCGCCGCCTTCCAGATCCACTATTTCGCTGTCCGACGACATGGGCAGCACGTCGATTTCCTCGTTCTCGACCGCTTCCTCGCCGTCCCGTCCCGCCTCGATCAGCTGCTCGTATTCCCGGCGCAGCTCATCCGCGGACAGATCCCGCAGCGATTCGCCCAGCAGGGCCGTGGCGCCGTCGAAATCACCGTCAACCAGATGCTCGACGAAGCATTGCCCGGTCTCCGCAGCGAGATCCACGTCGGCGAGGTTGACTTCGACGGCGATTTCCTCGTTTTCCCCGTCATCGCCTTCGGGCGGCGGCATGCCGGACACCGAGGCCCACATTTCGTTGAAGGACTTGTGCAGTGCATCCTCGCTGCCGGCCTCTTCCACCATGCGCTCGTAGAGCTGTTGCGCTGCATCTTCCAGCTCGTCGGGAATGCCGGCCGCCTGCCGGCGGTATTGCTCGGCAAGATGCGTGGCCGCGCCTTCATAGTCTCCGCGGACGGCTTCCAGCGCCTGACAGGCCGCGGCAGGGTCGCCGTTCTCGCTCAGCTGGATACCGCGCAGATAGGCCCAGTACGATTCGTAGTGCAGTTCCAGCGCAATGTCGTACAGAAGCACCACGTCGTTGCCGGAGCGGCGCTGCAGCAGCGCGTAAATCTCGTTCGCGGCGGCCCTGCGGTCTTCCGGTGTGATCGCCACGCTTTCGCCGCCGGATGCCTGCGCCGCCGCCTGCGCATGGGCCGGCGAAAGCTGCGCGGCGATCTGCAGCAATGCCCGGCTGCGCTGCTGCCGCACCGCCAGCCGGGCGGCGTCGAAATTGCCCGCTGCCGCCAGCCGCCGGGCTTTCGCCGCGATCACCCGGGCCGCGCTTTCTGCGAGTTCGTGATTTTCCAAGATCCTTCCTCCCCTGCGGTCGGCCGGATTTCCGGCGGGCCGCTGTCGATACAGTCCACCCAGGCTTGCAGCAGGGGATTCTATCGGCCGAGCGCGCCGGGACGGATCGCGCTGCGGATCCGGATGCGAGCGGAACAAAAAAGCCCGGCACAAGGCCGGGCTCGGAGTGCTGCGCTTGCGCGCGGTGATGAGCGGTGGATCAGAAGGTCAGGCGCGGGCCGACCAGGAACGACTTGTCGTTCTCTGCCACGCGCGCCTCGGCGACGAGGCCGAAGACCGGCGTGAACTTGTACTGGCCGGAGACGCCGAGCGAGGCATTGCTGTCGGTGTGGTCCAGCTTCTCATAGCCGACCCAGGCCGCGCCTTCAAACTTGGGCGTCAGGGCCGAGCGCACGCCGACACGGGCGCCGTAGCCGTCCAGATCCAGCGTGGTGTTCTTGAGGTAGGAAACGTCGGTGAACAGGTCGGTGCGGTCGCTGATCGGCGTGTGGTAGCCCAGGCCCAGGTACCAGGACTTCAGATCCTTGGCCAGCGGCGCATCGACGTTGAGCTTGTTCCAGCCGGCGATGACGTTGAAATTGGCGCCGAGTTCGCCGGAGCCGCGGATGGCGACGCCGTCGGTGTTGTCGGCATTGTCGGGGTTGACATGCACGTAATCCGCTTCGAGCCAGTTGTAGCTCAGATCAGACGCCTGCGCAGCAGCGAACGGCAGGGCCAGCAGACCAGCAAGGACGAGGGCAGTACGCTTCATTGTTGTATTCCTGTTTGGCTTTCCAAACGGCAGATCGCCGTGGCCAGCAACCTATGGGGCATCGGCGCGAAACCAAGGCAGGCGTACGGCTGTGTTTACGGCGGATTCATCACACTGAACCGCTCGCTGAAATTTAGAGCGATCCTTCAAATCCGAACTGGCGCCATGCCTCGTAGGCAACCACGGCGACCGCGTTGGAGAGATTCAGGCTGCGGTTGTCCGGCCGCATCGGCAGGCGCAGGCAGTGCTGCGGCGGCAGCGCATCGAGCAGTTGCTGCGGCAGGCCGCGCGTTTCCGAACCGAACAGCACCGCGTCGCCGCGTTCGAAGCGCACGGCGTAGGGACTCGTCGTGCCGCGGGTGGAGAGCGCATATACGCGCGCCGGAGCGACCTTGCTCAGGAATGCGGCGTAGTCGTCGTGCAGCTGCAGGCGGGTGTATTCGTGATAGTCCAGGCCCGCGCGGCGCAGGCGCGCATCGTCCAGCTCGAAACCGAGCGGACGGATCAGGTGCAGCGCCGCGCCGGTATTGGCGCAGAGCCGGATCACGTTGCCGGTGTTGGGCGGAATTTCCGGCTGGTGCAGGACGACATGCAGCATCGCGGGATTATCACCAGCGCGGCGAAAGCGCGCCAGCTGACAGTTTCTGCAACCCCGCTGCGTCCTCTGGCACATACGCCGCACGCCGCGGCTCTTTCCCAGGAACTGCCATGTACAAGACCTTGCTGCTGCTCGCCCTGTGTGCGGCCGGGCTGCCCGCGCTGGCGCAGCCGCCGGCAGCCGATGCCGCCACCCTCAAGCGCGGCCGCGAGCTGCTGTTCACCAGCGGCTGCCATGACTGCCATACGCCAGGCTTTGCCATGGCCGGCGGCACGGCGCCGGAATCGGTCTGGCTGATCGGCGACAAGCTGGGGTGGAACGGACCCTGGGGCACCAGCTATGCGACCAATCTGCGCCTGCGCCTCAACGACATGAGCCTGGTCGAATGGCGCGCCTTCGCCAAGGCGATGAAGGCGCGCCCGCCGATGCCGTACTGGGCGCTCAACCAGATGGCGGAGAGCGATCTGGACGCGATCTGGCTGGTGGTGAAATCGCTGGGCAAGGCCGGCGAAGCCGCGCCCGCCGCGCTGCCGCCGGGCGTGGAGCCGCAGGGACCGGCCGTACGTTTTCCGGCACCGCCGCCGGCCATGGCCGCGGCGCGCTGAGTCACCAGGGCAGTTCCTCGTCCTCGCTGCCGAAGAAGCGGCCGCTGCCTTCGGCGTCCAGGCGCAGGATGCGCTCCAGCAGCGCGCTCACCGCGCCTTCCACGTCCAGGGTCGCGTTCGGCCCGCCCATGTCGGTCTGCACCCAGCCGGGGTGGAAACTGGCCACGCGGATGCCGCGCGGTGCGAGTTCCGCGGCGAGCAGGCGCGTGGCCATGTTCAGCGCGGCCTTGCTCATGGCATAGCTGGGACTGCGGAACACTTCCGCGCGGGCGATCGAACCCATCACGCTGGAAATGTTGGCCACACGCGCGGCCGCCGCATTGGCCAGCAGCGCGGCGCAGGCCTGGGTCAGCAGCAGCGGGCCGCTGGCGTTGACGGCAAAGCTCGCGGCGAGGTTTTTCGCCTCGACGGCGCCGAAACGCTCGCCGCCGACCAGCAGGCCGGCGTTGTTGACCAGAAGATCCAGCCTGTCGGCGACCAGGCCGGCCTCGCCGACGAAGGCGGCGATGGAGCGCTCGCTGGTCACGTCCAGCGGCATCACATGCAGATGGCCGGGATGCGCGCCGGCCAGGCCGGTCAGGCGCAGGCCCTGGCCGGTGTCGCGGCAGGCGGCAATGACGCGCCAGCCGCGTTGCAATAATTGCTGCACCATTTCCAGGCCCAGGCCGCGGTTGGCTCCACTGACGATGGCGACAGGCATGGGCGGCTCCGCTGCGATGGCCGCTCCATGCTGCGGCAGCCGCGCCGGCCTGGCAACCGCGGCCGTGCGGCGGTGAACTGTCGTACATGCCTTGCGGTCATGGCCGGGCAATTGCCACTGGCGGCGCGGCTGGTTAGCCTGCCGCCTCGCCGCACCATTGCCCTGGAGTGATACATGCGCAAGACGCTCGCCTTCGCGGCCGTCGCCCTGTTCGCCGCCGGCCGCAGCTTCGCCGCCGCGGCCGATGCCATCGACATCCCGTACGAGAAATTCCAACTGGCCAACGGCCTCACCGTCGTCGTGCACGAGGACCGCAAGGCGCCCGTGGTCGCGGTCGGCGTGTGGTACCACGTCGGCTCCAAGGACGAGCGTCCCGGCAAGACCGGCTTCGCCCACCTGTTCGAGCACCTGATGTTCCAGGGTTCGGAAAACCACAAGGACGAGTTCTTCAAGCCGCTGGAGCTGGTCGGCGCCACCGACAGCAACGGCACCACCAATCCGGACCGCACCAATTACTACGAGACCGTGCCGACCACGGCGCTGGACATGGCGCTGTGGCTGGAATCCGACCGCATGGGCCACCTGCTCGGCGCGATCGACCAGAAGCTGCTGGACGAGCAGCGCGGCGTGGTGCAGAACGAAAAGCGCCAGGGCGACAACGAACCCTACGGCCTGACTTACGAACACGTCTTCCGCGCCAGCTATCCCGAAGGCCATCCCTACCGCTGGGAAACCATAGGCTCGATGGAAGACCTCAATGCGGCCACGCTGGACGACGTCAAGCAATGGTTCCGCGACTACTACGGCGCGGCCAACACCACCCTGGTGCTGGCCGGCGACATCGACGTCGCCACGGCCAAGGAAAAAGTGCAGAAATACTTCGGCGCGATCGCATCCGGCCCGCCGGTGGCGCGGCGCGAGGCCTGGGTGGCCGCGCGCACCGAATCTACCCGCGACGTGATGCAGGACCGCGTCGCCCAGGTGCGCATCCTGCGCCACTGGAATGTGCCGCAGCGCGGTACCGAGGACCTGACCCGGCTGCAGCTGGCCGCGGCCGTGCTTGGCGGCGGCAAGACCTCGCGCCTGTACGAACGCCTGATCTACCGCGAGCAGCTGGCCGACTCGGTCAGCGTGGGCGTGGATGCGATGGAGCTGTCCAGCCTGTTCGGGCTGGAAGTCGATGTGAAGGCCGGCGTGGATCCGGCACGGGTGGAGCAGGTCATCGCCGAGGAATGGCAGCGCTTCCTCGACAAGGGCCCGACCGAGGATGAACTCAAGCGCGTCAAGACCAGCGCGCTGGCCGGCATGGTGCGCAGCCTGGAAAAGGTCGGCGGCGGCGGCAAGGCGCGCGTGCTGGCCGAAGGCCAGGTGTTCAACGGCGATCCGGCCTCGTACAAGAAGGGCCTGGCGCGCATGGACGCGGCCACGCTGGCCGATGTGCACAATGCGGCAAAAGCCTGGATCGCACGCGGCGACTACACCCTGATCGTGGAACCCTTCCCCGAATTCAACACCAGCGCCGACACGGTGGATCGCAGCAAGGGTCCGCCCACGGTCGACCGCTTCCCGGACCTGAGCTTCCCCGCGATCGAGCGCGGCAAGCTGCGCAACGGCATCGAAGTGGTGCTGGCGCGGCGCAGCTCCCTGCCGGTGGTGCAGCTGAGCATGCAGTTCGACGGCGGCTACGCCTCCGACCAGGGCCGCAAGCTGGGCACGGCATCGTTCACCATGTCCATGCTCGACGAGGGCACGAAAACGCTGGACACGCTGCAAATCGCGCGGCGCCAGGAAGAGCTGGGCGTGGGCATCTACGCCGGCGCCAGCCTGGACGTGGCGGCGGTGTCGATGAATGCGCTCAAGGCCGAACTCAAGCCTTCGCTGGCGCTCTACGCCGACATCGTGCGCAACCCGGCCTTCGGCGCCAAGGACATGGAGCGCGTGCGCGGCCTGTGGCTGTCGAGCATCGCGCAGGAACGCACCCAGCCCACCTCGATCGCGATGCGCCTGCTGCCGCCGCTGGTCTACGGCCAGGGCCATCCCTATGCCATCCCGCTGACCGGCACCGGCACGCTGGAATCGGTCAAGGCGCTGACGGCGCAGGATCTGGCCGACTACCACCGCGATTTCATACGCCCCGACAACGCCCGCATCCTGGTCGCCGGCGACACCACGCTGGCGGAAATCACGCGCGAGCTGGACGCCGTATTCGGCGACTGGAAGGCGCCGTCCGCGCCGCTGCGCAAGCCCGAGATCGCCCAGGTCGCGCCGCCGGCCAAGCCGCGCGTATTCCTGATGGACCGCCCGGGTGCGCAGCAGTCGCTGATCCTCGCCGGCGCGCTGGCGCCGTCCTCGCGCGCGCCGAACTATCTGGAAATCAGCACCATGAACACGGTGTTGGGCGGCAATTTCACCTCGCGCCTGAACATGAACCTGCGCGAGGACAAGCACTGGGCCTACGGCGCCTACAGCCTGCTGCAGGCCGCCGAAGGCCAGCGCATGTTGATGCTGTACGCGCCGGTGCAGACCGACAAGACCGCCGAATCCGTGGCCGAACTGGTCAAGGAAGTGCGCGAGATCAATGGCGCCCGGCCGATCACGCGCGAGGAGATCGAGCGCGTGCGCAGCAACGAGGTGCGCGAGCTGCCGGGCCGCTTCGAGACCATAGGCGCGGTATTGGGCGCGGTCATCGACATCGTGCGCTACAACCGTCCCGACGACTACGTGCAGACCTACAAGGCGCGCGTCGAAGGCCAGAAGGACGATGCCATCCGCGCCGCTGCGCGCGAGGTGATCAAGCCCGACGGTATGACCTGGGTCGTGGTCGGCGATGTGGCCAAGATCGAGGCCGGCATGCGTGCGCTGAACCTGGGCGAAGTCAAGGTGGTCGACGCCGACGGCAAGCCGTTGCGCTGAGAGCCGGGATTGGTGATTCGGGATTCGGGATTGAGAACGGAGGCGGGACATCCCGGATCCTCGATCCCGGATCCCGGCTGTTCAGAGCTTTCTCAGCTTGCGGCGGCGACGCTGCGGCAGTCATGCCGCGCGTCCCGCCGCGGCTGCCGACAGGGAACCCCGCCATGAAGAAAATCCTGCTGCCTGTTTCCGCCCTCGCGCTGCTCGCCGGCTGCACCTGGGTCAAGCTCGACGATGCCGGCTCGCGCGTGCGTGTGGCCTACGACGGCCGCGTCGGCGGCTGCGAGCGGGTCGGCGAGGTCAGCGTCTCGGTCAAGGACCGCGTAGGCCTGTACGAGCGCAATGGCCTCAAGGTCAAGGACGAACTGGAAACCCTGGCGCGCAACGAAGCCGCCGGCATGCCCGCCGACACCCTGGTGGCAAAAGGCGAGCCGCACAACGGTGCGCAGGCCTTCGACGCCTACCGCTGCGGCGCCGGTCCGCGCGGCGCGGCGCGGGAAAATCCGCCGCCCGCGCCGCCGGCGCGCGGCGGCGAAGCCGAGACCTTTCCGGTACGTTGAAAAACCCGCCCGTTTTCCGGCGGCGGCCGTGCCGCCGCCGGAAGCGCTGCATCAGTCGGTGCAGTGCGGCATGGTGTCCGGCAGGCTGAGGCGCTCCAGGTTCAACGCCACCGGCGCGCTGCCGGGCCTGGTCAGCTGGGCCGTGCCGCGGGTGCAGCCCAGGCGGATCCTGAGCGCCAGCGCATCCCGCGTGATGACCACCGCGGCCGGATCGTAGTTGTCGCCGAACACCGGGCCGCGCACCGTGACCATGAAGATGTCGCGTTCCGTGGCGAGGTTGCCGTCGACCACCGCGCTGGCCCAGCCGACGAAGTCGCTGCTGCCCGGCGCGCCGTAGTACATGATCAGGCTGCGATTGTCGCCCAGTTCCTCGACGTGGAAGCCCGAGCCCGCATGGGCCGGGTCGAACCAGGAGCCGCTGGCCTGTACCGGCGCCGGGCCGCTGTCGCCGCAGCCCAGGCCCTTGAGCGCGGTGATGCGGCTGAGCTTGACCGTCTTGCGGCCCCAGCCGTCCGGGCCTTCCCAGCGCAGTTCGCCGTTGTTGCAGTCGCTGAAGCCGATCCAGAAGCGGCCCCAGTTCGTTGCCTCAGGCGTCAGCGGGCCGCCGTCGGGGCGGCTGGGCCGGTAGGCCGCCTGCTCGAAGGCGATGCCGCCGGGCACGACACGGCCTTCGCCGAGTATCCAGGCCTGCGGCGGCGTCTGGCCCTGCGGCGGGAAAGTGAAGAAATAAACAATGGCGCGGTTGTCGGGAAGTATCTCCAGCATGATGCCTTCGCCGTTGCGCGACGGATCGAACCAGCTGCCGCTGAAGCGCGCGTCCACCAGTACGGGTTCGCTGCGCGGCGGCACCTTGGCGTCGAAGGAGGTCGGCTCGAAGTCCGGGTCGAAGCGGCACTCGCCATCGCCGCTGACACTCAGGCAGCCCTGCTGCAGCAGGGCCACGGTCGGCTTGGCGCCGCCGTCCTTCCAGCGCCGCAGCGCCTCCCAGGCGACCAGGCCCTCGCGTTCGGAGAAGCCGCAGTGGCTGGGCTCGGCCTCGCGCACCACGCTGCTGACCAGCTGCGCCGGCGGCGTGAGCTGGCGCAGCACGTACTGGTGCTGCGGCACGACCAGCTCGTCGCCGCTGGTATGCACCGAAAGGATCTTGGCCGAGCCCACGTCGCCGCGGTAATTGGAATGCCAGTTGAACTCGACCTGCGCCGCCGGCTGCGGCGTCACGCGGCGTATGCGCGCGTCGAGATCGGCGTCGGCGTAGGCCGCGCCGATGTTGCCGAAGGGATTGCGCCCGCCCATCTTGTCCGCCGCGCGCAGCACGTCGCTCATGACAAAGGTGGAATAGGCGATGTTGGTGAGCAGGAATTTCTCGTCGCGGATGCCGGTGATCGCCTGCAGCCGCGCCAGGCGCGAGCGCATGCCGTTGGTGCGTATGCTCTGCGGCAGGGTGATGCCGGTGCAGACGGTCACGTTGAGCAGGGCGCTGCGCACGTCCGGATCGAATTCCAGGTTGTCCAGGTCGTCCGGGATGTCGTCCATGTTGTAGGCCCAGGGATAGGGCTCCGCGCCGGTCTTGAGCTGGCCGTGGTCGATGTCGGCGCAGACCACGTCATAGGCCAGGCGCACATCCAGGCCGCTGTCCCAGGCGCGCGAGGCGGCCACTGGTGGGCACAGCGCCAGGGCGCCCTTGATCAGGGGGTTGAGATCGCGGTCCTCGGTGAGCTTGAGCGCGATCAGCCCGCCCATGGAGCCGCCGAAGGGCACCAGCTCGCCCGGTGCGCCGACGCGGGCGCGGAAGATCTGCAGCAGCTCCTTGTTCTCGTCCACCGCGCGCAGCAGCGACCAGCCGCGCGAACTGAAGCCCGACGCCGCAATGGCATAGCCCTGCTGCAGCGCGATGTCGCGCAGCGGGCCCAGGCCGGGATCGGTGTCGGGCGAAAAATTGAGACCGTGCTGATACAGCACCAGCGCACCGCCCGGCTGCCAGCCGTCGGGCACGGCGATCTTGTAATAGGCGCCGGAGGCGGCCTGGCCCTCGATCTCCTGCACCGCCGCCGCGGCCTGGACCAGACCGCAGGCCAGCAGGCCGCCGAGCAGGACGCGCATTCCCATGTTCATAGGCTTTCTCCCTAGAGCTGCAACGGACGCCGAACTTATCCGGCCCAGTCTGAACCCGGCGTTGAGCCGGCTTCGCTGCCGGTCCACGCAGGCGGCGTGCCAGCCTGCATACTCGCAGGTTCGCGCGGGCCTGGCTCCAAGCCCTTGTTGTAAAAACGTTTTGTTAACGAGAAATTGATCCGGACGAGAGCCGCACCGGGCAGTCCGCACTGCACGGCGGCCGCCGCGGCGTGCAGAGTGCAGGGCCGCCCGGCCTGTTTCCTGGCCGTCACATCGGTTGCGGGCCAGGGACTTAGCCTATAGCCTTCGCGGTCACCCCATTGCGGCACCTCACCAAATGCTCTTCAAGCACGTCGCCATCGCCAGCGTTGCTCATATCGACGCGCCGGTCCGCCTGACCTCGGCCGAACTCAACGAGCGGCTGAAACCGACGATCGAGCGGCTGGGCATCCGCGACAACGTGCTGGAAGACATCGCCGGCATCCGCGCCCGGCGCATCTGGGCCAAGGACACCATGCCGTCGGAAGCCGCCACCGCCGCGGCGCAGAAGGCGCTGGCCGAGTCGGGCGTGCCGCACGAGAAGATCGGCATTCTGATCAACACCTCGGTCTGCCGGGATTACCTGGAACCGTCCACCGCCAGCATCATCCACGGCAACCTGGGCCTGGCCGACACCTGCCAGAATTTCGATGTCGGCAATGCCTGTCTGGCCTTCCTCAACGGCATGGACATCGCCGCGCGCATGATCGAGCGCGGCGACATCGAATACGCCCTGATCGTCGACGGCGAAACCTCGAACCTGATCACCGAGAAGACCATCGAGCGCATGCTCTCGCCGGATATCGAGGAAAAGGAGTTCCGCAGCGAATTCGCCTCGCTGACCCTGGGCTCGGGCGCCGCCGCCATGGTCATGGGCCGTGCCGAGCTGCTGCCGGAAGGCCACCAGTTCCTGGGTTCGGTCACGCGCGCGGCGACGGAATTCTCGCACCTGTGCCGCGGCAACCTGGACCGCATGATCACCGACACGCGCAGCCTGCTGGTCGAAGGCCTCAAGCTCGCCGGCAAGACTTTCCAGGCCGCCCGTGCCGCGCTGGGCTGGGCCATCGATGAACTCGACGAATTCGTGATCCACCAGATCAGCCGCGTCCACACCGAGGAATTCTGCCGCCTGCTCGGCATCGATCCGAAGAAGGTCCACGCCATCTTCCCCGAGCACGGCAACATCGGTCCGGCCTCGGTGCCCATCGTGCTGTCCAAGCTGCGCGAGATGGGCCGGCTGCAGAAGGGCAAGCGTGTCGCCCTGCTCGGCATAGGCTCGGGCCTGAACTGCTCGATGGCCGAAGTCGTCTGGTAAGTTCCTGACCGCCGCCGGGCCGGCCCTGCGCCGGCCTCGGCCGCGCCCGCGGGTCGGCTATCATGCGCCCGCCGCGGCAGCTGCCGCCTGACGAGTGACTACGCCGCGCATGCGCGTACTACCCGACTACCCGTTCCGCGGGCTGCGCTTCACCCACGCCAACGGCCTGAGCCAGCACTACCTCGACGAAGGCGCGCCCGACGCGCCGCCGGTGCTGATGCTGCACGGCAATCCGTCCTGGTCGTACTACTGGCGCCGCCTGGTGCTGGGCCTGCGCGACAGCTACCGCTGCATCGTGCCCGACCACATCGGCATGGGCCTGTCGGACAAGCCCGACGACAGCCGCTACGCCTATACCTTGCAGTCGCGCGTGGACGACCTGGATGCGCTGGTCGACAACCTGATCCGCGCCGGCGCGCCCGAACGCGGCTGGACCCTGGCCGTACACGACTGGGGCGGCATGATCGGCATGGCCTGGGCCTGCCGCCGGCCCGAGCGCATCGCGCGCCTGATCGTCACCAACACGGCCGGGTTTCCCAATCCCAAGGGCCGGCGCCTGCCGCCCAGCCTGCGCCTGGGGCGCGATTCAAAACTGGGCGAATGGCTGATCCGCGAACACAACGCCTTTGCCCGCGGCGCTGCGCGCTGGGGCGTGACGCGGCCGCTGCAGCCGGAGGTGCGCGAAGCACTGCTGGCGCCCTACGACTCGCCGGCCAACCGCATCGCCACCGCGCGCTTCGTGCAGGATATTCCGCTGGGACCGGGCGACCGCGCCTGGCCGCTGGTGGAGGCCACCGGCCGCGAGCTGGCCCAGTTCGGCGACCGTCCCATGTTCATCGGCTGGGGCCTGCGCGATTTCGTGTTCGACCGCGCCTTCCTGGCCGAATGGCGCCGCCGCTTCCCCGGCGCGGAGGCGCACGAATACGCCGACGCCGGCCACTACGTGCTGGAAGATGCGCACGAACGGCTGCTGCCGGCGGTGCGCGCCTTCCTGCAGCGCACCGGCTGAGTCACCCGCAGCAAAGGAGACGGCGATGAGTGGTTTCTCCGACGGTTGGCGCTGGACCGAGCTGGCCGGACTGGCCGGGCTCACCCTGATCCTGCTGGTGCTGGCGCAAGTCCCGGGCGTGGGCCTGCTGGTCTATCCCTTCCGCCTGTTCGGCACCTTCGTGCACGAAATCAGCCACGGCCTGGCCGCGCTGGCCACCGGCGGCGATTTCCACCGCTTCACGGTGAGTCCGGATCTCTCCGGCCTGGCCTGGTCCGCCGGTGGCTGGCGCTGGGTCATTTCCAGCGCGGGCTATGTCGGCAGTGCGGTGTTCGGCGGCGTGCTGATCCTCGCTGCCGCGCGCGGCATCGCCGCACGCCATCTGCTGCTGGCCCTGGGCATAGGCCTGGCCGTGCTCTGCCTGCTGTTCGTGCGCAACCTGTTCGGCATCGTCACCGGGCTGGGCCTGGCGGCGCTGCTGTTCCTGGCCGGCAGCCGGCTGCGCCCGCCCTGGAGCGACCTGACCCTGCTCGTGCTGGCCCTGCAGCTGGTGCTGGACGGCTTCAACAGCTTGTTCATCCTGCTGCGCCTGTCCGCGGCGAGCAACGTGCAGACCGACGCCATGAGCATGGCCCAGGCCACCGGCATACCGGCGGTGATCTGGACCGTGATCTGGGCCGCGGTGTCGCTGGCCATGCTGGCCTGGACCCTGCGCGCGGCCTACCGCAAGCGCGCCGCGCCGGCCGTCGCCGCGCCGGTGCGCTGAGCGCATGGGCGGCCCGGTCAACATCGCCCACGCGCTGAGCGAGATGGCGCGGCTGCGCCCGCAAGCCATCGCCCTGCGCGTGCCGCAGCGGGCCTCGCGCGGCGCGGAACTGCCGCCGTACCTGGACATCAGCTACGCCGACCTCGACGCCGGCAGCGACCACTGCGCCGCGGCGCTGGCCCATGCCGGCATCCGCCGCGGCATGAAGACCGCGCTGATGGTGCGGCCCGGGCGCGCCCTGTTCGAGCTGATGTTCGCCCTGTTCAAGCTGGGCGCGGTGCCGGTGCTGATCGACCCCGGCATAGACCGCCGCGCCCTGCGCCAATGCCTGGCCGAGGCTGCGCCGGAAGCCTTCGTCGGCATACCGCTGGCGCAGATTGCGCGCATCCTGCTGGGCTGGGCGCGGCGCTCGGTGCGCATCAAGGTGACCGTGGGCGGCCGCCTGGCCTGGGGCGGCCAGCGCCTGGACGCGCTGCGCGCAGCCGTGCCGGCGCAGCGGCTGACGGCGGCGCCGACGCAGGCGGATGAACTGGCCGCCATCCTGTTCACTTCCGGCTCCACCGGCGTGCCCAAGGGCGTGGAATACCTGCACCGGCATTTCCTCGCCCAGGTCGAGCTGTTGCGCGAGGCCTTCGCGCTGGCGCCGGGCCTGGTGAACATGCCTACCTTTCCACCTTTTGCCTTGTTCGATCCGGCGCTGGGCTCGACTTCGGTCATTCCCGATATGGACCCGACCCGGCCGGCCTCGGCGGATCCGCGCAAGCTGGTCGCCGCGATCGGACGCTACGGCGTGGACATGCTGTTCGGTTCGCCCGCGCTGCTGGATACCCTGTCGCGCCATTGCGAGCGCCACGGCGTGCGCCTGTCCGGCCTGCGCCGGGTGATTTCGGCCGGCGCGCCGGTGGCGCCGGCGATACTGGCGCGGCTGCGCCCGCTGCTGGACGAGGATGCCGGCATCTACACACCCTACGGCGCCACCGAATGCCTGCCGCTGGCGGTGATCGAAAGCCGCGAACTGCTGCGGGAGCGCGCCCGCACCGAAGCCGGCGCCGGCACCTGCGTGGGCCGGCCGCTGGCGGCCAACACGGTGCGCATCATCGCTGTCAGCGATGCGCCCATCGCCGACTGGAGCGCGGTGGTGGAACTGCCGCCCGGCGCGGTCGGCGAGATCACCGTCGCCGGCCCGACCACGACCGAGCGCTACCACGCCCGGCCCGAGGCGACCGCCCTGGCCAAGATCCGCGACGGCGCGCGCTGCGTGCACCGCATGGGCGACCTGGGCTATTTCGACGCCGACGGCCGGCTCTGGTTCTGCGGACGCAAGTCGCAGCGCGTGCGTGCGGCGGCCGGCGACATCTATACCGAACAGGTGGAACCGATCTTCAACGCCATCGCCGGCGTGCGCCGCAGCGCCCTGGTCGGCATCGGCCCCGCCGGCGCCCAGCGCGCGGTGCTGTGCCTGGAGCTGGAGCGCGGCGCCGCCGATGCGGCCGAGCGCATCGAGGCCGAGGCGCGCAATCGCGCGCGCCAGTACGCCCATACCCGCGACCTGGCGCATTTCCTGTTCCACCCGGCCTTTCCGGTGGATATCCGCCACAACGCCAAGATCGGCCGCGAGAAGCTCGCCGTCTGGGCGGCGCAGCGGCTGGGCGCCGGACGCTGAAATTCGGCCCGGGCCGCGGCGCGCGGCGGCGGCTAAACTAGGCGGTCCCGGGCCAGTCCCGCCTGATTACGGAATCCGCTATGCAAGCTATCCGCGCCGGCTTCGTCGGCCTGGGCGCCATGGGCTGGTCCATGGCCGCGCACCTGCACCGTCTCGGCCTGCTGGCCGCGGTCGCCAACCGCAGCGCGGAGAAGGCGCAGCGCTTCGCCGCCGAACACGCCGGCGTCGGCGCCGCCACGGCGCAGACAATTGCACAAGGCTGCAATGTGATCGTGCTTTGTGTGAGCGCCGATGCCGATGTGCTCGACGTCTGCCGCGCGGTCGCCGCGAACGCCGCCCCCGGCAGCGTGGTGATCGACCACTCCACCGTGTCCTCGGCCACGGCGATGCAAGCCGCGGAGCTGCTGCGCGCCGCCGGCGCGGACTTCGTCGATGCGCCGGTCTCCGGCGGCGTGGAAGGCGCGCGCAACGGCAAGCTGTCGATCATGGCCGGTGCGCGCGACGGCGTGCTCGAGCGGGTGCAGCCGGTGTTGCAGGCCTACGGCGCGCGCATCAGCCACATGGGCGGCATCGGCGCCGGGCAGAACACCAAGGCGGTCAACCAGGTGCTGATCGCCGGCATCGCCCAGGCCGTCACCGAAGGCCTGGCCCTGGGCGAGGCGCTGGGCCTGGATCCGGCCGTGCTGCTGCCGACGCTGGGCGCCGGCGCCGCCGGCAACTGGTTCCTGGAAAAGCGCGGCGCGACCATGCTGCGCAACGAGTTCAGCGTGGGCTTCAAGCTGAGCCTGCTGTACAAAGACCTGGGTATCGTACAGTCGCTCGCCGCCGCGGCCGGCACCGACCGCAGCATCATCGAGAAGTCGCTGCACGACTATGCGGAGCTGCTGGCGCGCGGCCATGGCGACGAGGACATCTCCGCGCTGATCCGGCTGAAACGGCCGCAGGTCTGAACTCCTGTGCACGGCGTCACGCCAGTGCGCTGCCGTGCTGGTTTCCGCTGCGGCGCTGGCGTACAACGGGGAGTCTTTTCCGCACCGGGAGATTCCCCATGTCTCGCTTCCATGGCTTGTTCGCGGCCGCGCTGTTCGCCGCCGCCGCTGTGCCTTCGTTCGCCGCTCCGCCGCCGGATCTCGCCGCGGTGCGTGTGCCTAACAGCTCGACCACGTTCTCCAGCGCCGTCGCCATACGCGCCCCGCACGACGGCAGCGGCCGTCTGTTCGTGGTCCAGCGCAACGGCACCATCCGCGTCATCAAGAACGGCGCGCTGCTGACCGCGCCCTTCATCACCGTCCCCACCAGCATGGGCAGCGAAAGCGGCCTGCTCGGCATGGCCTTCCATCCGAACTTCGGCAAGCCCAGCCTGCCGCATAACACCGAGTTCTACCTTTTTTACACGCGGCCTTCGTCCGATCCGCAGCTGGGCCAGTACGAAGACGAAGTCGTCGCACGCTTCACCGTGCCCACGCCCGACGCCGACGTGGCCAATTCCGCCGGCACCCTGGTGCTGCGCCTGCCCGACCTGCAGGACAACCACAACGGCGGCGACATCCATTTCGGCGCCGACGGCTATCTGTACGTTTCCTCCGGCGATAGCGGCGCCCAGGGCAATCCGCACGGCTTCGCCGAATGCCTGTGGAAGAAGCCGGCCGACAACAACAAGAACAGCTGCGGCACCAATCCCAGCGGCACGCAGTATTTCCTGCTCGGCAAGATGCTGCGCATCGACGTGGACAACCGCGGCGGCACGGTCAGCGCCGACATGTGCGGTTCCAGCGGGATCAGCCCGGCGGAATATTCGATCCCGGCCAGCAATCCGCATGTCGGCACCAGCCAGACCTGCGACGAGATCTGGTCCGCCGGCTTCCGCAATCCCTGGCGCTTCAGCTTCGACCGCGCCGACAACCGCCTGATCATCGGCGACGTAGGCCAGGGCTCGTACGAGGAAATCACCGTCAGCGCCGCCGGCGTCGGCGGTCTCGATCATGGCTGGAGCCGCTGCGAAGGCCGCCACTACGACGACGCTTCCGGCACCGGCACCACCTGTCCGCAGACCACCAATACCGTCGCGCCGGTGATCGAATACGACCACAGCAGCCGCTGCGCGGTCAGCGGCGGCTTCGTTTTCCGCGGCCCTGTGCGCCGCATGCACGGCACCTATTTCTACGGCGATTCCTGCAACAGCCAGCTCTGGTGGAGCGAAAGCACCGGCGCAACCTGGGACAGCGGCGGCGAGCACTCGCTCACCCTCGGCAGCGGCAACATCTACGGCTTCGGCGAGGACGAGGACGGCTACGTCTACATCGTGCGTTCCAACGGCCAGATCCACAAGCTGGTGTCGGAATTCATCTTCGACGACGATTTCCAGCAGTAACGCGCACGGCATAGCCGTCCCGATGCGGAAACGAGAACGGCGGGCCTGGCCCGCCGTTTCTCGTTCCGGCCTGCCTGAAATCAGGAACCGTATTTCACCGAACAGCCGTACGGCTGCGATACCGGCACGCTGACCGCCTTGCCGCTGCCGAGTTCGGCCAGGGCCTGCTTCACGTATTGCGTCGCTTTGGGAATGTCGGCGGCGTCGGCGCTCTGGATGGAGTCGATGCCGCCCATGTAGCGCAGCACGCCCTGGCCGTCGATCACGTACATATGCGGCGTGGTCTTGGCGCCGTAGGCCTTGCCGGTGGCGCCTTCCGGGTCGAGCAGGTAGGCGGTGGGCGCGGCATTGCCGGTCTTGACGATGGCGTTGGCGCCGGCGCCGTCCACGGCGCCCTGCTTGCCCGGCGCGCCGGAATTGATCGACAGCCAGACCACGCCGGCGGCGGTGGCTTCCTTCTGCTGCGCCTGCATGTTGCCGCTGCCGTAGTGCTTCTTCACGAACGGGCATTCGGCGTTGGTCCATTCCAGCACGACGGTCTTGCCTTTGAATTCTTCCAGCGTGCGCGTCTTGCCGTTGCTGTCGGCGAGGCTGAAGGCCGGCGCGGGCTGGCCGACTTCGACCTTGGCGAGCGCGGGCAGGGCGGCGGTGGACAGGAGGGCGGCGGCGAGGAAGGCGGACAGGTGTTTCATGAGGCACTCCAGCTGGCGGGGGATCGGAGGCAACCGCGCCGGCGCTGCCGGCCGCGGCGCCGGTGCGTACTCAGTTCGGGGCGTATTTCACGGCGCAGCCGTAGGGCGCGGACAGCGGCACGCTGACGGGCTTGCCTGCAGCCAGTTCGGCCAGCGCCTGCTTCACGTATTGCGTCGCTTTGGGAATGTCGGCCGCATCGTCGCTGATGATGGAGTCGATGCCGCCCTTGTAGCGCAGCACGCCCTGGCCGTCGATCACGTACATGTGCGGCGTGGTGGCCGCGCCGTAGGCCCGGCCGGTGGCGCCGGTGGGATCGAGCAGGTAGGCCGTCGGTGCGCTGTGGTCTATCTGTATCTGCTGGTTGGCGTCGCCGCCGTCGACTTCGCCCTGTTTGCCGGGCGCGCCGGAATTGATCGCGAGCCAGACCACGCCGGCGGCGGTGGCTTCCTTCTGCTGCCGCTGCATGTTGCCGCTGTCGTAGTGCTTGCGCACGAAGGGACATTCGGCGTTGGTCCATTCCAGCACCACGGTCCTGCCTTTGAATTCTTCCAGCGTGCGCGTCCTGCCGTTGCTGTCGGCGAGGCTGAAGGCCGGCGCGGGCTGGCCTACGTCGACACGTGCCGAAAGCGATGTGGCGCTCAGCGCGAGGACGGCGGCGAGCAGGGCGGACATCCGTTTCATGGGGAACTCCCGGAAGTTGAATAGGACGGGGACGGGGAGGCCGCCGCGCGCGCCAGGGCTGCGTCGACCAGGCCGGGCGTGAGCAGCTGCGGCAGCACTTCCGGCGCGCCGCCGCCGCGCGGGTAGACCACGTAGAGCGGCACGCCGCTGCGCTGGAAATTGGCGAGGTAGCGGGTGATGGCGGCGTCCTGGTTGGTCCAGTCGCCCTTGAGGTAGTGGATGCCGTCGCGGCGCAGGCGCGCAGCGAAATCCTCCGACGACAGCGCGATGCGCTCGTTGGCCAGGCAGGTGATGCACCAGGCCGCGGTCATGTTGACGAAGACGGGTTCGCCGCGGTGCTGCAGTTCCTCGAAGCGCTGCGGCGTCCAGGTCTGCCAGGCCTGGCCTGCGCCGGCTTCGGCACCGGGACGGACGGCGAGCGTGGTCAGCGCGGACAGCGGCGCCAGCGCCAGCAACAACAAGGCGGCGAAGACCAGGCGGCGCCCCCAGCCGGCCTGCGGCTGCAACTGGCTGCGGCCGTGGTAGAGCAGCGCCGCAATCAGCGCGACCAGGCCCAGCAGCGCGACGGCGGCCGCATCCGCGCCGACCTGGCGCATCAGCACCCAGAACAGCCAGACCGCGGTCACGTACAGCGGCCAGGCCATGACCTGCTTGAAGGTCTCCATCCAGGCGCCGGGCCGCGGCAGCCAGCGCGCCAGCAGCGGGATGAAGCTCAGCGCGACGATGGGCAGCGCCAGGCCGGCGCCCAGCGCGGCAAACACCGCCAGTGCCGCCGCCGCCGGCTGGGTCAGCGCGAAACCCAGCGCCGGCCCCATGAACGGTGCGGTGCAGGGGCTGGCGACGACGCAGGCGAGCACACCGGTGAAGAAAGCTCCGCGCGCGCCGCCGCCGCCGGCCAGCGACTGGCCCACGCCCATCAGGCGCGCGCCGATGACGAAGGCGCCGGAAAGACTCAGGCCCATCGCGACCATGAGATAGGCCAGCGCCGCGACCAGCAGCGGCGATTGCAGCTGGAAGCCCCAGCCCAGGCTCTGGCCGGCCGCGCGCAGGGCCAGCAGCACCGCCGCAAGCACGAGAAAGCCGCTGACGGCACCGGCGAGATAGGCCAGGCCGTCGCGCCGCGCCGCGGCCGGCGCATGCGCCGATTCGGCCAGGCCCAGCGCCTTGAGCGACAGCACCGGGAATACGCAGGGCATCAGGTTCAGCACGATGCCGCCGAGGAAGGCCAGCAGCAGCGCGATGCCGAGGCCGCCGACCTCGCCCGGCGCGGCGCCGTGCGCCGTCTCCGCGGCGGCCGGTCCCGCCGCGGCGGCGGCCGCCGGCCAGGGCGCCGCAACCTGCCAGGCGCGCAGCGCTTCGCCGCGGCGCTCGACGAAAACCAGGTCCAGCGCCGCCGGTGCCGCGACGAAATATTCGCTGCGCGCCGCGTTCACCACGAGCGCGGCGCCGTCGCGCGCGATCTGCGCCGGCGCATTGGCCAGCACCTGCGGTTGCAGGGCGAACACGTCAAGGGCGTCGGCCGCGGGCAGATCGGCGCCTTGTACGCGGATGTTGATGCGCTCGCCGTCTGCACTGACCGCCGCCTTCCAGCTTGCCGCGACCGGCCGCCGGGCCAGCGCTGCGCGGACGGCCGCGGCAGCCGGGCTGTCCGCCGGCGCGGCGGCGGCGGCGGCGACCGGCAGGGTCAGCGTCAGCTCGGCCTTGCCCGGTATGCATTCCTCCTTGCACACCAGCCAGTTCGCCGCCAGCCGGACGGTCGCCTCGGTGCCGGCCGCGGCGGCCGGCACCTCGATCGCAACCGGCAGCAGGGCCGTACCCGAATAGCCGAAATTGAACAGGTCGCCGATCTGCAGCCGCTCCGGAGCCGGCCAGGCGATGGGGCCGGCCTTCCAGCCGGGCGGCAGCGTCCATTCAAACCGTGTGGGCAGGCCGGTATCGCCGGCGTTCTGCCAGTAGGTATGCCAGTGTTCCTCGTGCTCCAGGCGCAGGCCGACCCAGTTCGCCGCGCCGGCGACCAGCGCCTGGCGCTCGGCCACCAGTTCGACGGCGAGATGCTCGCTCTGTAGCGGCGCGGCCTGCACCGCGCCGGCCGACAGGGCGGCCAGGCCGATCAGGCTGAGCAGTCTTGGCCAAGAGTGCGGCATGCGGATCCTCGCGCTGGACGCCGCGCCGGCGGCGGGCTGTGGATGATGGGCTGTCGGAAGCAGGACCGCACAGTAGCGCGGGCTGTTTCAGGTCTTCTGGCTAATCAGCGCCCAGATGTTGCAATGCTGCGCCAGTCCGAGTCGCCGCCCGACAGTTCCGCGCCGCCTTCCCCGTCCTGCGGATCCATACGACAGAGAAGGGGAAATCTCATGCGGCTGTTCCTGCGTGCCCTGGTCCTGCTGGCCGGGCTCTGGCCGGCCCTGCCGGCGTTTGCCGCCGAGCTGGTCTTCCGCGACGGCTTCGAGACGTCCCTGCGCCCGGCCACGCGCGGCGAGGCGGCGCGCTTCCTGACCCAGGCCACGTTCGGGCCTTCCGACAGCACGGTGGATGCGCTGGCCGCCAGCGACTACGCCGCCTGGATCCAGGCCCAGACCGCGCTGCCGCCGAGCTTCGTGCTGCCCTACATGCGCACCCAGGCGGGCATCGGCAATCCGCTGGAACCGATTCCCTTCCACTATTTCCGCCAGGCCTGGTTCGTGCGCGTGCTGGATGCGCCGGACCAGCTGCGCCAGCGCGTGGCCTTTGCGCTGAGCGAGATCCTGGTCGTGTCCGAACGCGGCAACGCCCTGGGCAACGACGGCCTGGCCCTGGGTGCCTACTACGACATCCTGCTGCGCAACGCACTGGGCAACTACCGCCAGCTGCTGGAGGACGTGACCCTGAGCCCGGCCATGGGCCGCTACCTGAGCATGTACCGCAACCGCAAGCCCGATCCGGCCAACAACATCCAGTCGGACGAGAACTATGCGCGCGAGGTGATGCAGCTGTTCTCCATCGGCCTGGTCAAGCTCAACCGCGACGGTACGCCGGTGCTGGTCAATGGCCAGACCGTGCCGACCTACGACGGCGATGTGGTGCGCGGCTTCGCCCGCGTGTTCACCGGCTGGGCCTGCCATTGCGGACCGGGCCAGCCCTGCCCGGCCGATCCCTTCCCGGTGGAGCCGTTCACCTGCAGCACCGAGCACGAGATGGTGCCGTACGAGAACTACCACGATCAGGGCGAGAAGCGCGTGCTCGACGGTGTGGTGCTGCCGGCCGGCGTGACCGCCCGGGCGGAGCTGGAGCACGCGCTGGACATCCTGTTCCAGCATCCCAACGTGGCGCCGTTCGTCTCGCGCCAGCTGATCCAGCGCCTGGTCACCAGCAATCCGTCGCCGGCCTATGTCGAGCGCGTGGCGAGCGTGTTCGAGAACAATGGCCAGGGCGTGCGCGGCGATCTCGCCGCCACCGTCGCGGCCATCCTGCTCGACCGCGAGGCGCGCACGCCGCAGCCCGACAGTGCCGCCTTCGGCAAGGTGCGCGAACCGCTGCTGCGCCTGACCGCGCTGTGGCGCGCCTTCGACGTGATGTGGGAGAACGACGAACTGTTCCCCAACGACCGCGAGATCCACGAGACGCACAACCAGTCGCCGCTGTTCTCGCCGTCGGTATTCAATTTCTTCTCGCCCGCCTACGCCCCCGGCGGCGCCCTGGCCGATGCGGGGAAAGTGGCGCCGGAAATGCAGATCATCACCGCGAGCTTCGCCATCAGCCTGGCCAACGATGTGTCCAACCGCGTGTTCTGGGGCTATCGCGGCGGGCCCATGGACGAATTCGACGACCGTGTGCGGCTGATCCAGCTGCAGCGCTGGGAACAGGCGCTGCGCCCGGCCGCCGGCGAGAACGAGGCGCCGGCCGGCGCGGTGGACCGCCTGCTGGACCGCTGCGCCGAGCTGCTGCTGGGCGGGCGGATCTCGCCGGCGCTGCGCAGCCGCATCCGCAGCCGCGTGCTGGCGCTGCCGGCGGACGAGCCGCTGCGCCGCGTGCAGAACGCGATCTATCTGATGGCCACTTCGCCGGAATTCGCGGTACAGCGCTAGGAGCATGCCCATGAGCAACGATTTCCAGAACGCCTCGCGCCGGCGCTTCCTGCGCAACAGCCTGGCCGCGCTGGCCGGCGGCGCCGGCTTCTTCGGCGCGCCGCAGAGCCTGTCCCTCATCAACAGTGCCTGGGCGCAGCAGCGCGGCGCCGAGTGCGGCGGCGACTACAAGGCGCTGGTCTGCGTGTTCCTGCTCGGCGGCAACGACGGCCACAACCTGGTCGTGCCGCGCGGCAACGTGGAATACGGCCACTACGCCCAGCGCCGCCGCGGCCTCTCCATTCCCCAGGCCCAGCTGCTGCCGCTGCAGGCCCAGGGCGCACCGTTCGCGCTGGGCCTGCATCCGGCCATGACGCGGATGGCGAATTTGTTCAATACGGGAAAAATGGCCGTTATCGGCAATGTCGGCGCGCTGCTGCAGCCAGTCAGCCGGCAGCAGTACGACGACCGCACCGCGCGCCTGCCGCCGCAGCTGTTCTCGCACAACGACCAGCAGGCGTTCTGGCAGTCGCTGCAGGTGCGCTCGCCTACCGACATCACGCCGGCGACCGGCTGGGCCGGCCGCCTGGCCGAGCTGATCCAGGACAGCCACAACCCCTGCGGCCGTCTGACCATGAACCTGTCCCTGGCCGGCGCGAATCCGTTCCAGGCCGGCAGTGCCAGCGAGGCGCTGAGCGTGGACAGCGGTCCCATCCGCGCCGTCGAAAGCGACCGCGAGCCTGGCGCCGTGGCCGAACTCGAAGCAGTCTACGCCCTGGGCCAGGGCAATCCGCTGGTCGAGGAATACCGCCGCGCCACACGCAGCGCGATCGACAACTACGCCGTGCTGCGCGAGGTGCTGGCCGCCGCACCGGCGCTGCCGACCGTGTTTCCGCCGGCGCCGGAAGCGGGCGATCCGCCGTCCGCGCGCTTCGCCTATGCCCTGGGCAGCCAGCTGCGCCGCGCCGCGGAGCTGATCTCGGTGCGCGCCGCGCTGGGCCAGCGCCGGCAGATCTTCTTTTGTTCGCTCGGCGGCTTCGACACTCACGATGCGCAGAGCGCCGATCAGCCCGAACTGCTGAGCGGCCTGGACCAGGCCCTGGCCGCGTTCCACCAGGCCACGCGCGACCTCAATGTGGAAAACGCCGTCACGACATTTGCCGCCAGCGAATTCGGCCGCTCCCTGACCAGCAACGGCGACGGCTCCGACCATGGCTGGGGCAATCATCTGTTCGCGCTCGGCGGCGCGGTCAACGGCGGCCGCGTCTACGGCGCGATTCCGGATCTTTCGCCCGGCAGCACCGATTTCGCCGGCGACGGCAACCTGATCCCGAAACTGTCGGTGGATCAGTACGGCGCCACGCTGGCGCGCTGGTTCGGCGTGAGCGATGCGGCGCTGCTGGATCTGTGCTTTCCCAACCTGGCGAATTTCAGCGTGCGCGACCTGGGTTTCCTGGCCTGAGGCCCGGCGCCGGCCGGGCGCCGCGGCCGGCGGACGAAGTCAGCAGCGAGCGGCGCCGGCCGGTCGTGCGGACCGGCCGGAACGGTCTGCTAGACTGCGCGCCGCCGCACCCGCAGGAACCGTCGTGTCCTCCCCCGCTCCCGTTTCGCCCGCGCGCAAGGCCGCGCTGGCCTTCATCTTTGTCACCGTACTGCTGGACATACTCGCCTTCGGCATCATCATTCCGGTGCTGCCGCAGCTGATCAAGCAGATGGTCGGCGGCGACACCGGCGCGGCGGCGACCTGGTACGGCGTCATCGGCATGGTGTTCAGCGCCGTGCAGTTTTTCTGCAATCCGGTCCAGGGCGCGCTGTCGGACCGCTACGGGCGGCGCCCGGTGATCCTGCTGTCCAATCTCGGCCTGGGCCTGGATTTCGTGCTCATGGCCCTGGTGCAGACCCTGCCCTGGCTGATCGTCGCGCGCGTGATCTCGGGCATGACCTCGGCCAGCTTCAGCACCGCCAACGCCTACATCGCCGACGTGACGCCGCCGGAGCGGCGCGCCGCCGCGTTCGGCCTGCTCGGCGCGGCCTTCGGCATCGGCTTCGTACTGGGGCCGGCCCTGGGCGGCCTGCTCGGCGAGGCCGACCTGCGCCTGCCGTTCTGGGTGGCCGCCGGGCTGTGCCTGGCCAATTTCTGCTACGGCTATTTCGTGCTGCCCGAGTCGCATGCGCCGGAAAAGCGCACGCCGCAGCTGGACTGGCGCCGCGCCAATCCGCTGGGTGCGCTGCGGCTGCTGCAGCGCTATCCGCAGGTCTACGGCCTGGCCCTGGTGATCTTCCTGTCCAACCTCGCCCACTTTGTGCTCAACCACACCTTCGTGCTGTACGCGGACTACCGCTACCACTGGGGACCGTGGGAAGTCGGCCTGACCCTGGGCCTGGTCGGCATCTGCAACGCCGTCGTGCAGGCCGGCCTGGTGCGCAAGGTGGTGCCGCGCCTGGGCGAGCGCCGCACCATCTTCACCGGCCTGGTGTTCGGCGCGATCGGCTTCGCCTGGCAGGGTTCGGCGACGACGGGGCTGATCTCGCTGCTGGCGATTCCCTGCCTGGCGCTGTGGGGCATGGCCGGTCCGGCGACCCAGTCGCTGGTCACGCGCCAGGTCGATCCGTCGGAACAGGGCCGCCTGCAGGGCGCCATCGCCGGCCTGGCCAGCATCGCCGGCATCGTAGGCCCGGGCCTGCATACGCAGATCTTCGCCTGGGGCGTGGCCAGCGACGCGGTGTGGCACCTTCCCGGCGCGGCCTTCCTGTTTTCCGCGGTGCTGCTGCTGGTGGCGCTGGGCGTGGCCTGGCGCGTGACCCGGCCCGCCGCCGCGCCGCTGCGGCCGGAGGCGGCCGAGCCGTGAAAGCGGCGCGTATGCCGCTGCTGCTGCTGTTCGCGGCGCTGCCGGCGGCGGCCCAGTTCGCCGACACCACGCGCGACTACCTGCGCGAATTCGACCGCGACGGCGACGGCCGGGTCAGCCTGGCCGAATACCAGGACAAGCTCAGCGACGCCTTCCTGCAGATGGACCGCAACGGCAACGGCATCGTGGATCTGGATGAATTCGATCCGGCCGTGGTCGGCCCTAACACGCGGCCGATCTCGCTGGCCCGCCACCGCGCCCGCCTGGCCGAGGTATTCCGCCGCCAGGATGTGAACCGCAACGGCTATCTCGATGTGCGCGAACTCGGCGCGCCGCCGCGCTGAGCGGCGGCGCGCCGCAGTTCACGCCGGTTTCTGGTTCTCCCCGTCGCCGCCGCCGACCAGGCGCAAGGTGGCGCGCGGCCCCGGCGGCGCGAGCGCGGCGTCGTAGGGATCCCAGGCCACGCCCAGCCCGGTCAGCCAGTGCCGCTTCACCGCCCGCCGCGCCCGCCACAGCGCGCCGGCGCAAACGCCGCGGCGCTCGCGCGCCTTGCCGCGGCCCAGGGCGGCCTGGCGCAGCCACTGCCGCGCCAGTACGGCGTCCTCGTCCTGCCAGTCCTTGAGCGCGCCGTCGAGCAGGCGCTGGGCGCGGGCCACTTCATCGCCGGCGGCGGCGAAGTAGTCGAAGGCGACCAGCTGCACCGCGTCCTCGATGCAGTCCAGAAGTTCCAGAAGTGGATCGGTATAGGGAATGCGGTTGTGCATAAAGTGTCTCCTCGTCGCGGGCGCGCAGCATGCGGCCGCGCCGTCTCGGTGCCTGCGACCGCGGCGTGACTGGCGCCACGGATCGCTTGTCTCACCCTCTGGCACTTCCGCCGAAGCCGCCGCTGGGGCACCCTGGGCAGGGAGTTCATCGAGGCGTGTCCATGCGGAAAGTCCTGCTCTGGCTGCTGTTGCTGGTCGCCTGCCTGCCGCTGGCCGTGATCGCGCTGGTGATGTACTCGCTGGGCTGGCTGCTGGCCCTGGCATTCCGCTTTGTCGGCATCGTGCTGGGCAATGCGTTTGAATTCCTGCGCGAGATGTTGCGCGGCAAGTCGGCCTAGCGCCGCGCCGGCCGGTGCGCCGGACGATTCCGCGGGATGGCGCGGAGTGCCGGTGACCCCGGCGATCCGCCGGCTCTCCTGCCGCTGACCCTGCTTCAGTCCACCGCCGC
Source organism: Tahibacter harae (assembly GCF_024437735.1). Lineage (GTDB taxonomy): Bacteria > Pseudomonadota > Gammaproteobacteria > Xanthomonadales > Rhodanobacteraceae > Tahibacter > Tahibacter harae. The sequence continues at coordinate 128,026 of NZ_JANFQO010000013.1, forward strand.
GACGACGCGGTCGCGGCCACTGCGCTTGGCCCGGTACAGCGCCTGGTCGGTCAGGCGCAGCAGTTCGGCCAGGCTGCCGGTGTGGCGCGCATCGAAGCTGGCCACGCCTATGCTCACGGTGACAGTGAGCGCCGCGCCTTCGATCGGCACCGGGCTTGCGCTCACCGCCAGGCGCAGGCGCTGGCCCATGGTGGCCGCCTCGTGCGTGCCCAGGCCGGGCAGCACGGCCATGAATTCCTCGCCGCCGTAGCGCGCGACGAAACCGCCGGGTACCTCGCAGGCATCGCGCAGGCGCTGCGCCACCGTGCGCAGGCAGTCGTCGCCGGCGGTATGGCCGTGGTTGTCGTTGATGGCCTTGAAGTGGTCAATGTCGATCATCAGCAGGCTGAACAGCGGCGAGCCGGCCTGGGCCGCCTGCCAGATCGCATCCAGCGACTGGTCCAGATAGCGCCGGTTGTAGGCGCCGGTCAGGCCGTCGCGCAGCGAGGATTCGCGCAGCTGGCGGTTGGCCTGTTCCAGCCGCTGCGCCGTCGCGGCCAGCTCCAGCGTGCGCTCGCTCACGCGCTGCTCCAGCAGCTCGCGGGCTTCGGTGGCGAGGCGCTCGTTGGCATCGCGCAGCAGGTGGATGCGATAGGCCAGCGAGAACGACAACAGCAGCATTTCCGCGGCGGAGCCGAATTGCACGCTGTACTCGGTCAGCACCGTGCGCGGGATCACGCCGAAGGACGACAGCGGCAAGGCGATGCCGCCGCCGATCAGCAAGGTCCAGGCGATCAGGTAATACCAGGCCGGCCGGTAGCCGCGCCGGGCGCAGATCACCGCGGCCGCGGTCACCACCAGGCCCAGCGCGATCACGCCCAGGTTGAAGACAATGGTGATGTCGTAGCGCCAGCGCGTGAAGGCGAACGCGATCAGCGCGGCGAAGACCGCCACGCTGTAGCGCAGCGCCCGCGCCAGCGCCGGCAGGTGCTGGTTCAGATCGAGGAAGCTGGCCGCGAACATCACCGTGGTGCACAGCACCGCGCCTATGGAAAACGGCAGCGAGGTGTTCTGCCACTCCGGCGAGTCCGGCCACAGGTACTGGAAGCCCACGCCGTTGAACGACAGCATGAGCAGGCCGAACGCGGCGACATAGGCGACGTAGTAGAGATAGGTCGGGTCGCGGATCGACAGCAGCACGGCCAGGTTGTACAGCAGCAGGGCCAGCAGCAGGCCGTAGTACAGCCCGGCGCCGGCCTGGCCGTCGTAGCTGGCGCGGTACAGCTCGTTGGGCGTGTACAGCGCCAGCGGCAGCTGGATCGAGGAACTGGATTCCACCCGCAGCAGGATGTCCACCGCCTCGCCGGCACCCAGGTCCAGCGCGGTATTGGGGAAACGGTGCGGTTCGCTGCGTTCGGCGAAGGGCAGGGCGTCGCCGAGCCGGGCCGTGTGGCTGGCGCCGGCCGCATCGCGCCACCACAGGTCGATGCGGTCCAGCCGCGGCTGTTCCACCGTCAGCAGCCAGCGCCGTGCCGGATGGTCGCGGTTCTCCACCCGCAGGGCGAACCAGAAAGCGTCATGGCTGAAGCCGTAGCTGGCCGATTCCTGCACCGGCCGGAAGCGGCCCTCGGCCAGGGCCTGCCAGGCCTGGGCCGGGTCCAGCGCATGGCCCGGATCGCGCAGCAGGGACAGGCCCGCGTGCAGGTCGATGCGGAAGCCGCTGTCGCGGCCGAGCGCGACCGGCTCGGCCGCCTGCGCCAGCAAGGCGCAGAACAACAGCCACAGCGCGCCGCCGCGGCCCAGCCATCGTCGCAACTCCCCCCTGTCCATGGGCGGCATCATATCGCTGCGCCCGGCGTCATGAATGACACAGGTTCCGCTTTGCCGATTGCGCACCGGGGCTGACGCCGCGGCCGATTGCCGCCAGAATGGGACGTTGTCCCGATTCCAGCCCTATGTCCGACCGTATCGACTGTCCCTGTGGTTCCGACCAGGCCTATGCCGAGTGCTGCATGCCGCTGCACGCCGGCGCCGCGGCCAGCACCGCCGAAGCGCTGATGCGCTCGCGCTATACCGCGTATGTGCTGGGTCTTGAGGATTATCTGCTGGCGAGCTGGCACCGCTCGACCCGCCCCGCCGCGCTGAATCTGGCGCGGGAGAAGCCGGCGCCGCGCTGGCACGGCCTCAAGGTGCTGCGCTATCAGCCGGTGGACGAGAACAACGCCTTCGTCGAGTTCGTCGCCAAGTACAAGGTCGGCGGCGGCAGCATGCAGCGGCTGCGCGAACTCAGCCGCTTCCGCCGCGAGGACGGCCACTGGTACTACGTCGCCGGCGAGTGGAGCACCTGAGGCCCGAAGCGCACGTTCTGCGCCATCTGCTCGCAGGGGTGCCACCACTCGGTCAGGCTCATGCGTTCGAGCAGGAAATCCACGAACACGCGCACCTTGGGCAGCTGTGAGCGGCCCGGCGGATAGACCGCGTTGAGATCCAGCGCCGGGCCCTGCCAGGCACTGAGCACGCGCCGCACCTTGCCGCCGGCGACCAGCGGCTCGACCAGGCTCTCGCTGATCAGGGCCAGGCCGCTGCCGTTGACCAGGGCGCTGCGCAATACGGTGGGATCGTTGGCGACGAACACCGGCGAGACGGCGAAGTCGCCGCCCGCCGCACCGTTGCGCAGGCTCCAGACATAGCGCCCGCTGGCATTGCGGTGCTGGCTCATGGCCAGGGTCTGGTGATGGGCCAGTTCCTCCGGCGTGATCGGCTCGCCGTGGCGGGCGATATAGTCGGGGCTGGCATAGACCTGGGCGACAAAGCTGCCCAGGCGGCGCGCACTGAAGCTGGAATCCGCCAGCGGCCCCACGCGCAGGGCCAGGTCGATCTCCGAGGCGACCAGGTCCAGCCGGTCGTTGCTCAGCACCAGCTCCACGCGCAGCTCCGGATGACGGCGTAGGAACTCCGGCAGGATAGGCGCCAGCGCGTTGTTGCCCAGGGTGTAGGGCGCGGTCACGCGCAGCCAGCCGCGCGGCGCGCCGTGCAGCTGGTTCACCGCGCTTTCGGCCGCATCCAGGTCGCGGGCGATGTTGCGGCAGTGTTCGTAATACAGCGCGCCGGCCTCGGTCAGGCCTATGCGCCGGGTGGTGCGCTTGAGCAGGTGCAGGCCCAGGCGCTGTTCCAGTTCCTGCACCTTGCGGCTGACGCTGGTCTTGGGCAGGCCCAGCGCGCGTGCGGCGGCGGAGAAGCCGCCGTGATCCACCACGCGCACAAAGATCAGGGTTTCATTGAAATCGCGCGTCATGACAGCGGCCGATTGTTCCAGCGATGGGAAAATCATTCCCGAATCGGCCCACTAATGAAAGTCCGCGGCCGTTCCTACCTAGCAAACCCAGTCAACCCGCCGGCGGCGAGGGAACTGTCCCGTCCATGGACCGAAGTCCCGGCCATGCACCCGACAGCGGCGCCAGCCCGGGTTCGTACCTGTCCACGAGGCGGTCTTCATGAAATCCAGTGTCATCGTCGTCGGCGCCAGCGGAGGCATAGGCAGCGGGGTGGTCGCCAGCCTGCTTGCCGAGGGCTATCCGGTGGTCGGCGTCGGCCGTCACCGCGACACCTTGCTCGACCTGGCCGACCGCCTGCAGCGCCCGGCGGGCCTGACCCTGCTGCCGGCCAGCGTGGAAAGCGAGACCGCCGCGCGCGACCTGGTGCAGCAGCTGGCCGGCCTGCGCCGCCGCTTCGCCGGCGCCGTGGTCGCCATAGGCCCGCCGCGAGAATGCGGCCGCCTGCTGGAGCGCGATGAAGTCTTCCTGGAAGACCGCCTGCACGCCCACGTCGTGACCCAGTTCAGCGCGGCGCGGCACCTGATTCCGTTCCTGGCGCAGAACTCGCCGAACGCGCTGTTCCTGGGCGTGTCCAGCGCCGCCACCGAACATCCCTGGGCCGGCTTCGGCCATTTCTCCATCGCCAATGCGGCCCTGCGCATGCTGGCCAAGGTGCTCCATGCCGAATCGCGCGACCTGCCGGTGCGCGTGCAGCAGCTGGCCCTGGCCGGGCTGGTGCGCACCTACCGCAACGATCACTGCGCCTGCAGCGAATGGCTGGAAGCCGACGCCGTGGGCCGCGCCGCGATCGACCTGTTGCAGCACTCCGACGGCAGCGCCGCGGTGCTGGAACTGCGTCCCGGCGGCAGTCCCGAACCTGTTGAATGACCTTGAAGATCCGAAGGAGTGGGAAATGAGTACGAAAACCTTACCCGTCTGGCCCGCGCTGGCGAACGCCGCTCTGCTGATGCTGCTGGGCCTGGCCCTGGCCGGCTGCAGCAAGTCCGGCGGCGCGCCGCCGCAGATGCCGCCGCCGCAGGTCAATGTCGCGGCCGTGGTGCAGAAGGACGTGACCCTGTGGGATGAATTCACCGGCCGCATCGAGGCCGTGGACAAGGTGGAAGTACGCCCGCGCGTGGCCGGCTATCTCGAAAAGGTGAACTTCGAGGAAGGCCATGACGTGAAGAAGGGCGAGCTGCTGTTCCAGATCGACGACCGCGAATACCGCGCCGCCCACGCCCGCGCCGTGGCCGAGGTGGAACGCGCCCGCTCGCGCGCCGCGCTGGCCCAGCGCCAGCTGGAGCGCTCGCGCCAGCTGGTCAGCAACAAGCTGGTCGCGCGCAACGATCTCGACCTGCGCGAGGACGAACTGGCCCAGGCCCAGGCCGACGTGAAGGCCACCCAGGCGGCGGCCGAGCAGGCCCGGCTCAACCTCGATTTCACCCGCATCACCGCGCCCATCGACGGCCGCGTCGGCAAGGCTCTGGTCACCCAGGGCAACCTGGTCGCGCCGGGCAGTTCGCTGCTGACCACGGTGGTGTCGATGGATCCGGTCTACGTCAGCTTTGAAGGCGACGAGAACACCTATCTGCGCTACCAGGGCCTGGACCGCCAGGGCGAGCGCCAGTCCTCCCGCATCGCCAGCAACCCGGTGCGCATGGGCCTGGCCGACGAGCAGGGCTACCCGCACGAAGGCGTGATGAACTTCGTCGACAACGAGCTGGATGCCGGTACCGGCACCATCCGCGCCCGCGCCGTGTTCTCCAACAAGGACGGCCTGTTCACGCCGGGCCTGTTCGCCCGCATCCGCCTGCTCGGCAGCGGCGCCCAGTCGGCCCTGCTGATCAACGACCGCGCCGTGCTCACCGACCAGGACCGCAAGTTCGTCTACGTGATCGGCCCGGAGAACAAGGCCCTGCGCCGCGACGTGAAGCTGGGCGCGGCGGTGGACGGCCTGCGCATCGTCACCGACGGTCTGGCCGCCAACGACCGCGTCGTGGTCAACGGCGTGCAGAAGGTGTTCTTCCCTGGCATGCCGGTAGCGCCGCTGGACGTGCCCATGGACAAGCCCGAGCAGGCGCCGCCCGCGGTGGCCAGCGCCGGCGCGGCCGGATCGCACTAGCACCGGCCCGGCGCCGCGGCCCGCAGGACGCACGGCTTCCCCGTCCACCGGCGGGGTTGCCGCCGGCTTGCCCGGCCGCCGCCGCGACTGCAGCGCCGCGCCAGAAAAACGCACTATGTCCTGTCCAGGTAAAGGAGTGTAACCGTGGACTTTTCCAGATTTTTCGTGGACCGGCCGATCTTCGCCGCCGTCCTTTCCATCATCATCTTCGTCGCCGGCCTCATCGCCATACCGATACTGCCGATCAGCGAATACCCGGACGTGGTGCCGCCCTCGGTGCAGGTGCGCGCGGTGTATCCGGGTGCCAATCCCAAGACCATCGCCGAGACGGTGGCCGCGCCGCTGGAGGAAGCCATCACCGGCGTGGAGAACATGATCTACATGAAGTCGGTGGCCGGCTCCGACGGCGTGATGACGCTGACCGTCACGTTCAAGATCGGCACCGACATCGATCTGGCCCAGGTGCAGGTGCAGAACCGCGTCAGCCAGGCCACCCCGCGCCTGCCCGAGGACGTGCGCCGGCTCGGCGTGACCACGCTCAAGCAGTCGCCCAACCTGACCATGGTCGTGCACCTGCTCTCGCCCAAGGGCAATTACGACGTCACCTACCTGCGCAACTACGCAGTGCTGCACATCAAGGACGAACTCGCGCGCATCCAGGGCGTGGGCCAGGCGCTGATCTTCGGCGCCGGCGACTACTCCATGCGCGTATGGCTGCAGCCTGACCGCGTCGCGGCGCTGGGCCTGACCGCCGGCGATGTGGTGCGTTCCATCCAGGAACAGAACCTGCAGGTTTCCGCCGGTTCCATCGGCGCGCCGCCGCAGAAGATGGCCTCGGACGTGCAGCTGTCGATCAACGCCCAGGGCCGCCTGGTCACCGAGGAAGAATTCGGCAACATCGTCATCAAGAGCGACGACGCCGGCAACATCGCGCGCCTCAAGGATGTCGCGCGCATCGAGCTGGGCGCGTCCGAATACGCGCTGCGCTCGCTGCTGTCCAACCAGCAGGCCGTGGCGATACCGATTTTCCAGGCGCCGGGCTCCAACGCCATCGCCATGTCCGACGCGGTGCGCGCGCGCATGGGCGAGCTGGCCAAGCAGTTCCCCGACGGCGTGGCCTGGGACGTGGTCTACGATCCCACCGTATTCGTGCGCGACTCGATCAAGGCGGTGATCACCACTTTGTTCGAGGCCATTGCCCTGGTCGTGATCGTGGTCATCCTGTTCCTGCAGACCTGGCGCGCTTCCATCATTCCGCTGCTGGCCGTGCCGGTGTCTGTGGTCGGCACCTTCGCCGTGCTGTGGATGCTGGGCTTCTCGGTCAACGTGCTGACCCTGTTCGGCCTGGTGCTGGCCATCGGCATCGTGGTCGACGATGCCATCGTCGTGGTCGAGAACGTGGAGCGCAATATCGAGGAAGGCCATGCGCCGCTGGAAGCCGCGCACCGCGCCATGAGCGAAGTGAGCGGCCCCATCATCGCCATCGCCCTGGTGCTGTGCGCGGTATTCGTGCCCATTGCCTTCATCGACGGCGTGACCGGCCAGTTCTACCGCCAGTTCGCGGTGACCATCGCCATCTCCACGGTGATCTCGGCGATCAACTCGCTGACCCTGTCACCGGCCCTGGCCGCTGCCCTGCTCAAGCCCCACGGCGCGCCCAAGGACTTCCTCACCCGCGTGATCGACAAGGCCTTCGGCTGGGTGTTCCGGCCGTTCAACCGCTTCTTCCGCCGCGCCAGCGACAGCTATGCCAACGGCGGCCGGCCGGCCCTCAAGCGCGCGCCGCTGATGCTGATTGTCTATGCGCTGCTGATAGGCCTGACCGTGGTCGGCTTCCGCGCCGTGCCCGGCGGCTTCATCCCGACCCAGGACAAGCTGTATCTCTTCGCCGGCGTGAAACTGCCCGAAGGCGCGTCGCTGGATCGCACCGAGGCGGTAATACGGCGCATGAGCGCCATCGCGCTGGAAAATCCCGGCGTGGCCAATGCGGTCGCCTTCCCCGGCCTCAACGGCCTGCAGTTCACCAACACGCCGAACATGGGCACGGTGTTCCTGCCGCTGAAGCCGTTCGATCAGCGCAATGGCCTCACCGCCGAGCAGATCGTGCAGCAGCTCAACGGCCGTTTCTTCACCGAGATCAACGAAGGCCTGGTGTTCGCACTGATGCCGCCGCCGGTGCTGGGCCTGGGCAATGCCGCCGGCTACGAGATGTACGTGCAGGATCGTTCCGGCCAGGGCTTCGGCGAACTCACGCGCCAGATCGAGGCGCTGAGCCACGCCCTGATGCAGACGCCGGGGTTCGAGCGGCCGATCAGCTCGTTCCAATCCAACGTGCCCCAGCTCACCGCCGACGTGGACCGCACCAAGGCCAAGGAGCAGGGTGTCGCGCTGACCGACCTGTTCGAGACACTGCAGGTCTACATGGGTTCGCGCTATGTCAACGACTTCAACCGCTTCGGCCGCACCTACCAGGTGATCGCCCAGGCCGACGCGAACTTCCGCGACGAGGTCAGCGACCTGGCCAACCTCAAGACGCGCAACGCCGCCGGCGACATGGTGCCCATCGGCAGTGTGGTGAAGATCGGCCAGACCTACGGCCCGGATCCGGTGATCCGCTACAACGGCTATCCGGCGGCCGACCTGCAGGGCGGCGTCAATCCGGCGCTGATGTCCTCGGCCGAATCGGTACAGGCCGCCGCGGCGCTGGCGCAGCAACTGTTGCCCAACGGCATGAGCTTCGAATGGACCGGCCTGACCTACCAGCAGGTCACCCAGGGCAAGGCCGCGCTGCTGGTATTCCCGCTGTGCGTGCTGCTGGTATTCCTGGTGCTGGCTGCGCTGTACGAGAGCTGGTCGCTGCCGCTGTCGGTCATCCTGATCGTGCCCATGTGCATGCTCTCGGCCATCGCTGGCGTCTGGTTCACCGGCGGCGACAACAACATCTTCACCCAGATCGGCCTGGTGGTGCTGATGGGCCTGGCCTGCAAGAACGCCATCCTGATCGTGGAATTCGCCCGCGAACTGGAACACAAGCAGGGCATGGCCATCGTCGACGCCGCGCTGGAAGCCTGCCGCCTGCGCCTGCGCCCGATCCTCATGACCAGCCTCGCCTTCATCATGGGCGTGCTGCCGCTGGTCTTCGCCCACGGCGCCGGCGCGGAAATCCGCCACGCCATGGGCGTGACCGTGTTCGCCGGCATGCTCGGTGTGACCCTGTTCGGCCTGTTCCTGACGCCGGTGTTCTATGTGCTGATCCGCAAGCTGGCCACGCGCGGCAAACCCGCGCTGCCGGTGGCCGCGGCGCCGGCCCACGCGCACTGATCCACCCCGCTGTTGACCGCCTCGCCGCGCTCCTCGCTCCGGAGCGCGGCGCCTGCCGGGCGGTCGAACCGGCCGATGCGTTGTCGGCCGGTTTTTTTTTTTCTCATACAGTCCCGGTTTTCATCGCGGACAGGCCGCAGGCATTTCGGCAGAAGCAGGCTGCGGTGAATTCACGGCGGCATTTTCAACAGACGCTTCATTTCAGCACGCTGGCGCGGCGTCAGCTTTTCATTGAGCCGCAGATAGTCCTGTGCCGTCCCGCCCGTGCTGTCCCGCGCCGCGGGATCGGCGCCGTGATCCAGCAGCAGCCGGGCCAGGGCCGGCGTCGCGTGCCAGGCCGCGTACATCAACGGCGTGCGGCTGCCGGCCTTGAGCTGGTTGCAGCCGATGTGCGGATCGGGGTACGTGGCCAGATTGGCGTCGGCGCCGCCGGAGAGCAGGGCGCGCGCGCTGTCCGGCTGGTTTTCCGCGATTGCGTACATCAGGGCCGTCTTGCCGAAATTGTTCTGCCGGTTCGGCTCGGCGCCGGCCTTGAGCAGTGCGGCTATCGCCTGCGGGCGGGCGGCGGCGAGCATCAGCGGGGTTTCGGGGGGCGAGAGGAACTTGTAGGGCGCCGGGTTCAGTTCCGCGCCGGCGCCAATCAGGCGTTCGACGGCTGGTTGTGGATAGTCGTTGACCAGGGCCAGCGCCAGCAGATAGCCCCGCACGGCCGCCGGCGCGGTGTTGATGAATTCGCCGTTCGGGCAGCTCTTTTGTGGCAGCGCGTCGTTGGCGAGATAGGCGTCCAGGTCCTTCCTGTCGTAGCAGTAGCTGGTATAGCTGAGCGTCGACGAAGCGCCTACCCGGCCGGTATAGACGTCGAGCAGGCGCTGTACGTGATAGCCGGCGGTCGCGGCCGCCTGCGCCGGTTTCAGGCCGTGCTGCTGCCGGTAGTAGCGGTCGAGGGCGGTGCGTGCGTGGACGGCGAGTTGCTCTATCCGCGCGGCCTGACGCTTTTCCCACAGGCCTTGCTGCGCCCAGTGCGCCAGTCCCGGCGTATAGCCCAGTTTGGCCGTCCGCGCGGCGCGGGCTTCATCGCGGGCCCGTATATCCGGCGCGGTTTCCACCACGGCGAGTATCGCGGCCACGCGCTGTTCGCGGGCGAAGCCGACGGTCATCGAACCTTTGCAGCCGGTGTTGTCGCCATCGGCGCTGTAGGCGCTGCGCAGCGCTGCGACCAGCGGCGCGGTTTCCGGCACGGTCCTGGTCACGTCGAGCGTGCGGCACAGCGGCTGCCACCCGTCGCGGGTGGAATAGAAATGCGCGCCGAACAGTCGCTCCGCCTCGCGCGGCTGGCGGCGGAAGTAGTCGCAGGAGAGTTCGGACAGGTGTTCGTCGGGGCGGTGCTGCGCCAGTTCGTTCAGATCCTCCGGCGTCATCGCATCGAACAGGCGCAGGGCCGAGGCGATGGTCGCCGCGTCGTGGATGGCCTCGGGCGCCAGGGCCGGCGCCTGCGGCAGCAGCTGCGCGATGCGGCTGCGATAGTGGTAATACAGGCACTGCGCGCTGCTGCGGCAGGCGGTGCCCGAAATCGCGGCGTTGCGGGCACAGGGCGTCGCAGGCCCGCAGTCATCGCGCTCCGCCAGCCAGGCGCGCTGGTCCGCGATCAGCTGTTTGCGTCGGGTTGCGGGCAGCGTGCGATGCAGCTCCGCGTAGATCCGGGCCAGGCGGCGGTCCAGGCCGGCCAGTTCGGCATCGGTGCAAACCAGCTGCTCGGCGCGTGTCCTTGCCTTGGCACAGTCGAAGCTCGGTGTCGCGGGCTCGGGCACCGCGCCGGTGGCGAAAGAGAACATCAGGCCGGCAAGCCAGGGCATGGTAGCGTTCCTGCGAGGCGCTGTGGTGGATGGCTGGGCGAAGGGCTGCAGCGAAGCACGCCTGCCTGTCTGCCGGCGGGCAGGCTGATGGCGAATTGAGGGCGGACGGGCACCCGGCCGCGGCGCCGGTGCGCCGCCTATTTTCGCCGCGCTGCGCGCCAGCTCAGTCCCAGCACCACCAGCACGAACACCACGATGCTGACGCCGGCGGCGAGATAGGGCACGGACAGCAGGCCCGAGGGCGCGCGGGCGTAGCCATCGGCGTCGTAGTCGCCGGCACGGCTGGCAGCGAGCGCATCGCGTACCTGGGCTTCCAGCGCAACGAAATCGGTGCCGGCGGCCGGGCCGGAGCGCGAGCACGGCGCGATCAGGCCTTTTTCATTGGTGAAGAACCAATACTCCTGCGGCACCGACACATTCAGGCCGCAGGCGCGCGGCAGCGGCGAGACCATCTTGTAGAACGGGGGCTTTCCGCCCTTGAGCGGAATGGTCTCGCCGACGTAGATCTCGGTGGCGAAACCGTCGGCGGTGCGCACGATTTCGGCGCCGACGACCACGCCGCGGAACACGTGCGCCGCCGCGGCGATGTCGGCGTCCACGGTTTGCGCGGGCGGCTCGCAGCGGCAGGTACCGGCAAGTGCGCCGGTGCTGCCCGATGCCGCCGCAGCGATCAGCCAGAACGAAGTCAGAACACGCCGAATCGAAGCCATATCCGTGATTTCCTGCTTGACTGCGCCGGCCCTGCCGCAAGGTGTGGAAACTGCGGCCGCAGCGCTGCAGGAATAGTAAATCCTTGTGCCGCGCAAGGCGACAGAGCGCTCGCGCAGGCGCAATCTTTGTATAAACAATTACATTTTCAACGGTGCCGGGCCCGGTCGTGCGCAGGGCGGCGGGTTTGCGGCGCCATCCTCCCTGCCGGGCCTTGACTTCCGCGTCCGCGCCGCCTCCGGCCGCCGCCGCTTGCCTCGCCGCCGCCCATGCCCGACCATTGCCGGCCGCAACAAGCTGTCTGGAATTCCGTGTCCCGTACCGCGTCCGACGAGGGCCTGCAGGATTTCCTGCGTCCCGGCCTGCTCGTCAACGACATCCCCGCCCTGTTCGGCCTGCGCAAGGCGCGCGAGCTGCTGCGCGCCTTTTCCACGCTGTTCCACGGCGGCGAGGACGCGGTCATGGTGCGCCTGCTGATTCTGCGCACCATCGGCGAACGCGGCGCGGCGCCGGACTGGAGTCCGCAGGAGCTGCGCGAGCATTTCGCCTACATCGACGGCACCAAGCTGGACACGGTGCTGTTCCGCCTGCGCGACAACAGCCTGCTGACCTGGGACGGCGAGACCCAGCGCTACCGGGTCAGCCCGGTCGGCCGCCAGGCGCTGTCGGCGCTGAGCCTGCTGCTGCAATTCCAGGGCGAAGGCGACGAGCTGGCCTATGTGACCTCGCAGATCGCCGCCGGCGAAGCCACCGGCCGCGTCGGCAGCGAAGATCTTCAGCACCTGCTGTCGCGCCTGAACGAGCTGCGCGACGACTTCGACCGGGCCGTGCTCAGCGGCTCGGAACACCGCATACGCGCGGCTGCGGCAACCTTGAAATCGGTGTGGCGCTGGGTGGAAAAAGGCACGGCCGTGGTGCGGATGATCGCCCAGGATACGGAGCTGGATCCCGCCACCCACCGCGTCGCCCAGCAGATCGGCCGCGCCCAGAGTGCGATGCTGCGCCAGGCCTCGGTATTCCAGCGCGCGCTGAACCAGCTCGACCGCCATCGCGTGCATTTGGGCGGCAGCGGGCTGTCGTCTTCGGACGTGAATCAGTGGCTGCGTTCGCTCGATGCGGAGCGCCTGGCCGCGCTGGCCGCCGATGTGCTCGCGCAGCGCCTGGCGCCGGCCTTCGTGCTCGGCGACATCGCCCTGGACGTGGCCGACTACGAGCTGCTGGAACGCGAGCGCGAGAGCAGCGTCGTCGAAACCCTGCCCGACGCCTGCGGCGCACCCGAACAGGAGACCGCGCCGATCGCCAGCAACGATTACGCCCTGGCGCAGGAATGGCAGGCGCAGCTGGCCGCGCTGCCGGCGGCGGCCACGCTGGCCAGCCTGGTGCCCGGCGACGATTTCGCCGCCTCGGCCTATCGCCTCTCGCTGCTGGGACTGCTGGGCGATCCCGGTGCCGATGCGCGCGAAGGCCCGCTGGCCGAGCTGGCGCGGCTGCCGCTGCGGCTGCGCCTCAGCGGCGAGCTGCAGGCGGTGGCCGGCGGTGAAGTCGGCTGGATCAGCGCCGGCAGCCTGGCGCCGCTGGACGACGAACCCGAACCGCAGGAAACCGCGGCCAAGGCGCCTGTGCGCCGCCGCGGCAAGGAAAAGAACGCATGAACGATCCCGTCGCCGCACTGATCGCGCGCCTGCTGGCGGAACGCTGGCTGCCGCGCGAGGACGAACTCGCGCGCCAGGCCCTCACCGACGCCGGCTTCCGCGAGGAACTGGACCGGCGCCTGGCCGCCGCCGGGCTGCGTCTGCTCGATCATCCCTACGCCGCACATGTCGGCATCGCCGTGGCCAAGGCGCAGGAAGCCGCGGTGTTTGCCGGGCCCAAGGCCTGGTCGGCCAGCAACCTCGGTCTGGACCGCGATGCGGTGGCGCTGCTTGTGGTTTTGTGGAGTTTGCTGATTCTTCCCAAACGCCAGCGCCAGATCAGCCGCATCGAGGCCGACCGCGATCAGGAACAGGCGCAGATCTTCGCCGAGATGAAGCCCGTGCCGGTCGGCGAGGAAGTCGCCGAACCGCTGGCCGAGCGCACCCTGCTGGCCGATTTCGGCGACCGCCTCGGCGGCAAAATGCGCATCAACATGAACCTCGGCGCGCTGGCGCGGCACGGCTTCATCGTGCGGCGCAAGGAACGCATCTACGAAGGGCCGCTGCTGGATCTGGCCTTCGACTACGAACGCACGGCGCGGCGCGTGCTCGATGGCGCGCTCGCCTTCGTGGTGGAGCAGGCGCGCCAGTCCGCGCGCGAAGATGCGGTCGACGACGAGGCGGAGGCCGGCCATGTTTGAGTTCCGCGCGCTGGAAGTGGTGCATTGGGACTACTGGCAACGCTTCACCCTGCCGCTGGATTCCTCCATCGTCACCGTGGTCGGCCCCAACGGCTCGGGCAAGACCACCCTGCTCGACGCGCTGCGCACCTTGCTCGCGATCGAGGACCGCGAGACCGCGCGCGACTACAAGACCTATCTGCGCCACAACGGCAAATCCTTCGCCTGGCTGCGCGGCCTGGTCAGCAACCGGCCCGACCGCAACGGCCGCCGGCCGTTTTTCCCGCTGATGGATGCGGAAGTGACCCTGGCCTGCCGCATCCGCAAGAAAGGCGGCGACTGGTCGCGCGATTACCAGATCCTCGGCGGCGATGTCAGCGTGGAAGCGATCGAGGCCCAGGGCGGCGAATGGCTGGGCCTGCGCGATTACCGCGTGCGCCTGGAAGGCGCCGGCCTGACCCGCGCGATCCGCCGCGTGCTCACGCTGGAGCAGGGCGCCACCGACAAGCTGTGCCAGTACCCGCCGCGCGAGCTGCTGCAACTGGTGTGGGATGTGTTCGGTGAGAAACCCGTGCTGGAGGACTACCAGCGCGCCCGCGCCGAGCAGTTCGCCACGGAACAGGAACTCAAGACCCTGGGCCAGGACCTGGCCGCGCTGCATACGCGGCTGGAAGCGGCCAAGGCCGATGTGCGCTCGTTCGAGGAATACGGCGAAATCCTGCGCGAACAGCAGCGCCTGGAAGTGGAAATTGCACCAAAAGTTGCGCTGGCCGAGCGCCGTGCCGGGCTGGAAGGCGCGCGTCCGCGCCTGGCCGGCCTGCGCCGCAGCCTGCGCGACTGCCTGCGCCGCGAACAGGAGCTGGACCAGGCCGAGGCCGGCGCCGCGCAGCTGCTGCGCGACGATGCGGCACAGTTGCAGCAGGCCCAGTCGCGCGCGGTAGCCGCCGAAAGCGCGTTCCTCGCGGCGCGCGACGCGGCGCGCGATGCCGAGCATCTGACGCGCCGGCGCGAGCAGCTGGAGCAGCTGGCCGCCAGCCAGGGCGCCGGCGACGTGGCCGAGCTGCTGCGCGAAGTCGAACGCGACCGCCGCCGCCAGGCCGAACTCAAGCTCAAGGCCGAACAGGGCGAGGACCGCGGCGCCGAACTCGACGCGCAGATCGCCGCGCTGGCCAGCGGCCAGCGCTACGCGCCCGGTTTCGAGCGCGAATTCCGCAGTGCGCTGGAGCAGGCCGGCATCGCCCACCGCATGCTGGCCGATGTGGTCGAGGTCACCGATCCGGCCTGGGAGGCGGCGGTCGAAGCCGTGCTGCATCCGTACCGCCACCTGGTGCTGCTGGCTTCGCCGTCGGACGCGAAGCAGGCCTTCGCCCTGGGTGAGCAATTCCAGTACCGCCATTTCGTCGTCGCCCAGCGCAGCCCCGTGGACAAGGCCACGCCGGGCTCGCTGCTGGAAGTGCTGCGTTTCTCGGCCGATCCGCCGGCCTGGCTGCCGCGCCAGCTGGACAAGCTGCGCCGCGTCGCCGATGTCGCCGCCGGCGCGCGCCTGGGTGAAGGCCAGGACTGGATCACGCCCAAGGGCTATCTGCGCGAGCACCGCGGCGGCCGCCATATCGGCACCGACGAGCGCAATTTCGGCGCCGGCGCGCGCGCCGCACAGCTGCAGGCGCTGAAGGCCGAGCGCGCCGCACTGGGCCCGATGCTGGAGCAGCGCGCGCAGGAACTCGCTGCGCTGGCGCGCCGGCTGGATGCCAACCAGTCGCGCCTGCTCAAGCTCGATGCGGCGCAGGAACTGCTGACCCGCGCGGCGGAATTTGAAAGCGCAGCGGAGAACCTGCCCGCGCTGCAGCAGGCGGCGCAGGATGCCGCACTGGCACTGAGCGCGGCACGCGACGCGGTCGACGCCGCGCGCGAAGCGCAGAAGCGCGAGGAACTCGCCGCGCAGAAGCGCCAGGGCGAGCGCGCCGCCCTGCGCCGCGAACACGCGGAAAAGGAACAGCAACTGGCGCAGGAACGCCAGAGCCAGGTGCGCCGCATTCTGGAATACCGGCGCCAGCGCAGCCTGCTGCCGCCGGCCTGGCGCAGCAGCGCGGTGCTGGAGGCGGCGCGGGCGGAGTTCGAGACCGATCACGAAGTGCAGCGCGAACTGGAACGCCTGGCCCATCGCATCGAGCGCGGCGGCTATATCACCGACGATGCCTGCGTCGCCCTGCGCGACAAGATCGCCGCCGATCACGAACTGCTGGAGACCACGCTGAGCCGGCGCGACTCCCACCTCGCCCGCGCCCGCCGCATTACCGACGAGGCCCGCGGCGCCTACATCAACGTGCTGCGCGCCACGGTGCGGCAATACGCGCGCAATCTGCGCGCGCTGGGCGAGCTGTCAGGCATCAATGTGGAAGTCGACCAGCCCGAACTGGCCAACGACGACGTCGCCCTGGCCCAGGCCGGCCTGGCCGTGCGCTTCGATTTCGACCGCAAGGGCTGGATAGGCCTGGACGACGGCGAAGCCTCCGGCGGCCAGCAGGTGATGAAATCCCTGCTGCTGCTGGTTGCCCTGCTGCGCGACGAGACCCATCCGGGCGGCTTCGTCTTCATCGACGAACCGTTTGCCCATCTGGACGTTTTCAACATTGAGAAAGTGGGAAGCTTCCTGCGCGCGACCGAGGCCCAGTACATCCTGACCACGCCGATCACGCACAATCTCAATGTCTTCCATCCCACCGACCTGGTGCTGACCACGACCAAGCGCCGGCCCAACAGCACCTGGGCCGAGCCGGTGGCCGTGCTCAAGCGCGCGAAAGCCGAGCCGGCGGCACCGAAGAAAGCGCTGGGCGCATGAGCGGCAAGCCGTTCTCGCCCGCCTGCGAGCGCAACCGCGAGCCCATACTCGGCGTGCTGCGCGAAGCCTTCGCCAGCCGCCGCGCGGCGCTGGAGATCGGCAGCGGCACCGGCCAGCACGCGGTGCATTTCGCCGCGCATATGCCCTGGCTATGCTGGCAGAGTTCGGACCGCGCGGAAAACCTGCCCGGCATCCGCGCCTGGCTGGACGAAGCCGCGCTGCCGAACACGCCGCCGCCGCTGCAGCTGGACGTGGCCGCGGACGAATGGCCCGCCGGCCCGTTCGACGCGATCTTCAGCGCGAATACCTTGCACATCATGAGCTGGGCCGAGGTGGAACGGCTGTTCGCCGGCCTGGGCCGCTGTGCCGCGCCTGATGCGGTATTGGCGATCTATGGCCCGTTCAATGTGGACGGCCGTTTCACCAGCGAAAGCAACGCCGCCTTCGACGCTTCGTTGCGCGCGGCGGCGCCGCACCGCGGCATCCGTGATCGCGCGGCGGTTGCGGAACTGGCGGCGGCGCAGGGCTTCGCGCAGATGGCCGACCACGCGATGCCGGCGAACAACCGGTGTCTGGTGTGGGTGAGAGGCCGCGGTCAGGGAAGCGGCGATCGGACCCAGTCTCGCTGATCGCAGCGGAATGTCGAGGACGGCCTGGGGTCCAGGCATTGCCGGGCAGGTGCCGGCTGTTGCATCCGGTCCTGCTTGTTCCGGCGCCTGTCCTCGAACTGCGCGCTCGCACCTCTCCCAATCGCGCTCAGTAAGCGACAGTTTTCCGCTTGGATTCGGAGTCGCGGCGGCTGATCCCGGAAATCCCACAGCTGCGCCGAGTCCGCATTTGCAAATCCCGAATCCCGAATCCCGAATCCCGCCCCGTCACCGCAACGCCACACTCTGCCGCTTCCACGCGGGATCCTGCGAGCGGTAGAACACGCTCAGCGAAGCCGGATTGTCGGCCTGCTTCTCCACCGCCAGCGTGCCCAGGTCGATCACCTCGAAGGTACGCTTGAAGCGGCCTTCGACCCGCGCCTCGCGCGCGGCCAGCAACTGCGGTTTGCCGGGAACCCAGCCGGCGAATTCGATATAGCCCAGGTCCGGGCCGTCCAGGCCCGGCGGCAGTACGTCGATGCGCCAGCCATCGCTGCCTTGCTGGAACAGCCAAAGCTCGCGCCAGCCGTCCAGCGGCTGCACGGCCAGGGCCAGGGCGGTGCCGGCGGCGTTGGCGCTGGCCGAGGCGGTCCAGACCAGGCCGTAGGTGCAGCGCTGGGCCAGCGGTGCGCTGCTGTCGTGTTGCGCGTCGAGCAGCAGCACGCAGCTCTGTCCGGCCTGTTCGCCGGCGCGCGTGGCCACGCGCAGGCCCTGCGGTACGGGCGGGACGATTTCCGCGGCCCAGCGCGAGGCGCCTACGCGCACGGCGGCGTCGGTGTAGGCGCTGTTGTCTTCCTCGGCCAATTCCAGCTTGTTCACGCCGGCAAGCTCCTGCAGCGCCAGCGCCATGGCCGCGCGCGCGTCCTCGCCGCGGCGGGCGCGCTGGAAGGCGAAGCTGGCCTGTACGCCGGCACTGCGCAGGCGCAGACGGTTGCGCCAATGTTCCGGCAGCCGCTCGCGCGGCGCGCGCGCCAGCACTTCGACGCGCCAGGCATCCAGCGCGTAGCGGTCGGCAATGCCGAGGTCCGGCGGGATGCAATCAGGCCGGGTCAGCGCGAGCGCGGCGCGGGCGCGCTGCAGATCGTCCGCCGGCACTGCGAGCACGCGGCGCCAGGCTTCGCCGTCGTAGCACAGCTGCATGCGACCTTCGCGCTCGAAGCTTTTGATCGCCACGCCAAGGCTGGCCGCCACTTCCAGATGTGCGGCGATGACGGCATCGTCGGCCTTGGCATGGCGCGACGAGGCGCGCCGGGCCAGGCGGTCGGCGAAGCTGCCCAGCGCGGCGAAGGCCTCGCTGTCGATGGCGGCGGCCGGCGCGGCCTTGAGGTAGCTGGCGACATAGGCCATGCCCAGCGCCTCGGCGCCCGGCGTGTCGCGCAGGAAGCGCACCACGGCCAGCAGTTCCGGCGCAGCTTCGGCTTGCAGCGACACGCGCCGCAGCTGTGCGGCGCGCACATAGCCGCCGCGTTCGCGGCGATGGTCATACACCTGCAGATAGTCCTGGCGCTCGCCGCGCACTTCCAGCACATCGCCTTGCCACAGCACGGCCTGCTGTGGCGCTGAATCCCTGGGCGCGGCGCGCAGGGCGATCTGGTCCTGTACCACGATGGCGCTGGCGGCGGCTTCGGCCGCCGTCGCGGCGGCCGGTTCGGTCTGCGCCGTGGCGGCGCTGGCCGCGTTCTGCGCCGCGGCCGCGCCGGACAGCAGGCACAACACTGCAAGAAAACAGTTTTTCATGGTTGCCCCGCGCCTACTGTCCGGCATCGGCGGCAGCGCCGCCCTGCTGCGCCACCGTGGTTGCGCCCAGAAGCGTATTGCCGATGAAGCCGCCGCCGGCCGGCGGCGGTGCGATGATGACCGAGACCTTGTCCGACAGCTTATCGGCCAGGGTTTTCTGGATCAGCAGCGGATGGCGCGTGACCAGCTCGCCGTCGCGCGCCATCTGTTCGCTCTGCACCTTGCCCAGGCGCTCCAGGCGAAAGGCTTCGGCCTCGGCCAGCTTCTGGCGTGAATCGGCTTCGCCGGCGGCCTCGATGCGGCGTGCTTCGGCAGAGGCCTCGGCCAGCTTGATGCGCGAGGTCTTCTCGGCCTCCGCCTCCAGCTGGCGCTGCTCGATCTGTTTCTGCTTGAACGGCAGCACGTGCTTCATGGCTTCTTCCTGCGCCCTGGCCGCGATGATCTGCTCCGAGGCCGCGGCCTGGGCCGCCTTTTCGCGCGTGATCTTTTCCGCATCGGCGGCGAGTTCGGCTTCCTTGACCTGCTTTTCCTTCAGTTCCAGCGTGTACTTCATCTTCTCGGTTTCCAGTTCCACCGCCAGCAGCTTGTCCATGCCGGCGCGGTAGTCGGAAGGAAGATCGACATTGCCCATCAGCACCGAGCGCAGAAGGATGCCGTCGGCCGCCAGGCGCGGCCGCAGCTCGGCTTCCAGCGCTTCCTGCAGTTCCTGGCGCTTGCTGGAGAAGATTTCGCGCACGGTGTAGCGGGTGAACACCTTGTAGATCACGCCTTGCACGGCCGGCTCCAGGCGCTCGCCGTCGATGGCCTCGGGCAGGGTGCGCGAGATCGCGTCGACCTTGGCCGGATCCAGGGCGTAGCGGATGGCCAGCTCCACGCCCAGGGAGAGGCCTTCCACCGACTGGAACGGCGCCTCGCCGTCGGCCTTGGCGCTGCGTTCGGGCCGGTACAGGCGATCCTGCAGCGGATAGCGGCGCAGCTCGTGGATGCCGGGCAGCTTCAGCACCACGCCTTCGCCGGTGCTGCTGACCGCGCCGGTCCAGCGGTTGATGCGTATTCCCAGTTCGCCGTGGCCGACGCTCTCGGTGGGCGGATGCCTGTACAGCGCATAGCCGCCGGCCAGCACGGCGGCCAGCAGCAGGTTGCGACGGTTGAAGACGGCACGCCTGAACTGCGACAGCCGGGACGACTGGGGGGACACGAAACCTTCTCCTCGCGCGGAATGTTCTGGGAATCGCGCCGGGACCGGCGCTGGCGTGTATTGCGCGCGCGGCGGGAGCCGCGGCGGCGCTGGAGGACGGGCGGCGCGGTGGCGAGTTGTGGCGGAATTCGGGCGGCGCTGGCGTGGGCGTGCGCGCGGCTGAAAAAGTGGATCTACCCTTCAGCCGGCCGCTGCCAGCTCCCGGCACAGGAGGGCCGTCGCCTCATCCACCGGAAAGCAGCATTCGATATGCAGCTCCGCCAGCGTCACGTCGCGCGGCGTGCCGAAAGTGGTGATGGTGGAGAAGAAATGCAGCTCCTGTCCGCCGCGGCGCAGCCGCGTGGTCAGCAGCGGCAAAGGCGCGCTGGCCGGTTCGCGCCGGCGCCAGCGCGCGGGAACGCCGGGGTAGGCGAGCATTTCGTCCAGCAGGGCGCGGGCCTTGGCATCGGTCGGCGCAGCGGCGATTTCGCTGTGCAGGTGATGGATCAGGCTGCCGGCGACTTCTTCCCAGTTGGCCACGGCGCCGCGCAGGTCGTCCGGATCGAACACCATGCGCAGCAGGTTGGCATGCGCGCTGTCGCGGCCCAGCGCGAAGCGGTTGCAGCGCGCGGCGGCGGCATTGGCGGCGAGCACGTCCCAGTGGCGGTTGAGCAGGAAGGCCGGGTACGGCTCCTGCTGCGCCAGCATGGCCTCGATCGCGCGGCGCATCTGGGTCAGCGCCGGAGTGGCCAGGGCCGATTCGGGGTACTTCGGCGCATAGCCGGCGGCGACCAGCAGCGCATTGCGTTCGCGCAGGGGCAGCGCCAGCGTTTCGGCCAGACGTTCGACCAGCTCGCGGCTGGCCTGGGCCTTGCCGGTTTCCACGCAGCTCAGATGGCGCGCGGACACGTTCGCCTCCAGCGCCAGGTCGAGCTGGCTGAGCCGCCGCACCGCGCGCCATTCGCGCAGCAGGGCGCCCAGCGGCACGGTGTCCGCTGCTGGCATCGGGGAAAGCTTGCTGCGCGACACGGCAGTCCGGCGTAGGGGCGGTGGGCCGATGCTAAGCAGCGCGCTGCGCGAAAGCCATGACCTGCGAGGTCATGCGGAATTGACCTGGCGCGTCATTGAGACCGTGCCCCGCCGCGCGAATCATGCGGCCATCGCCACCGTCCCCGGAGCATGCATGAACCGCAGAACCTTCCTCCAGCTCGGCGCCAGCGCCGCCGTCACCGCTACGCTGGCCGCCTGCGTGCCGCGCGCCGGCCGTGCCGTTGCCGGCACGGAATTCGATGCCGCCGGCTTCACCGCGGCGCGGCGCTACCAGCAAACCCGTTTCGGCCGCATCGCCTACGCGGAACGCGGCAGCGGCCCGGCGGCGCTGTTCCTGCACGGCTTTCCGCTCAACAGCTTCCAGTGGCGCGGCGCGCTGCCGCGGCTGGCGCCGCTGCGCCGCTGCATCGCGCCGGATTTCCTCGGCCTGGGCTATACGGAAGTCGCCGCCGGCCAGAGCGTCGCTCCCGCGGCGCAGGCGGAAATGCTGGCCGAGCTGCTGGACCGCCTGGGCGTGGACAGCGTCGACCTGGTCGCCAACGACAGCGGCGGCGCGGTCGCCCAGCTGTTCCTGATCCGCTATCCGCAGCGCGTGCGCAGCCTGCTGCTGACCAACTGCGACGTGGAAACCGACAGTCCGCCGGCCGCCGTGATACCGGTGATCGAGGCCGCCCGCGCCGGCCGTTTCGCCGACGATACCTTCCGCCCGCAGTTGGCCGACAAGCCGTTCGCCCGCTCGGCCGGAGGCATAGGCGGGCTTTGTTATACCTATCCACAAAATCCGGGCGACGCGGCCATCGACTACTACTTCGCGCCGCTGGTCGCCACGCCGCAGCGCAGCGCGCTGACCAATGCCTATGCCGCCGCGCTGGATCCCAACCCGCTGGCCGGCGTCGCGGCGCCGCTGCGGCGCTGCCGCCAGCCGGCGCGCATCGTCTGGGGCGAGGGCGACACCATCTTCCAGCAGGCCAGTGCGGATTATCTGCACCAGCTGCTGCCGGGCTCGCGCGGCATACGCCGGATTCCCGCGGCCAAGCTGTTCTTCCCGGAGGAATTCCCCGATCTCATCGCGGAAGAGGCGCGCCGGCTGTGGGCGGCGGCCGGCTAGTGCGATCGGGCGGCCGCTGCACTGACATTTCCTTCTCGTATTCTGCGGCATAAGTCGGATTCGGGCGCCGCGCCCATTGCCGGCGCCGCCACAGGAGCAAGGCCATGCCGATCCGAATTCTCTGTGCCGCCGTCGCCGCATTGCTGTGCCTGGGCCAAGCCCAGGCACAGGACGCCGCCGCCCGGCCTTTCACCGCCACGCCGGTGACGGAGTTGAACGAACCCTGGGCGATGACGTTCCTGCCCGACGGACGTCTGCTGGTCACCTTGAAGAAAGGCCAGCTGAAAGTCCTCACCCAGGACGGCAAGAGCGGCGATGTCAGCGGCGTGCCCGCGGTCGACTACGGCGGCCAGGGCGGCCTCGGCGACGTGATCCTGCATCCGAAATTCGCCAGCAACGGCATCGTCTACTTGAGTTATGCCGAAGCCGGCGACAAGGACACCCGCGGCGCCGCGGTAGCGCGGGCCAGACTCACGCTGGATGACAAGGGCGGCGGTGCGCTGTCCGACCTCGCGGTGATCTGGCGCCAGCAGCCCAAGATGGAAGGCCGCGGCCATTATGGCCATCGCCTGCTGTTCGCGCCCGACGGGCATCTGTTCATCAGCTCGGGCGAACGCCAGCACTTCGACCCGGCCCAGGACATGCAGAGCAACCTGGGCAAGATCGTGCGCCTCAACGACGACGGCTCGGTGCCCAAGGACAACCCCTTCGCTGCCCAGGGCGGCGTGGCCGCGCAGGTGTGGAGCCTGGGCCACCGCAATCCGCTGGGCATCGCCTTCGATGCCAGAGGCCGGCTGTGGGACATGGAGATGGGCCCCAAAGGCGGCGACGAACTCAATCTGGTCGTGCGCGGGGACAATTACGGTTATCCCATCGTATCTAACGGCGATCACTACGACGGCAAGGACATCCCCGACCATTCCACCCGGCCCGAATTCCACGCCCCGGCGATCAGCTGGACGCCGGTGATCTCGCCGGGCGCCTTCATCATTTATTCCGGCGCGCTGTTTGCCGGCTGGAAAGGCGACGGCCTGATCGCCGGGCTTTCCAGCCAGGCCCTGGTGCGGGTGGAGTTCGACGGCGACAAGGCGCGCGAGGCCGCGCGCTACGACATGGGCAAGCGCATACGCGAAGTGGAACAGGGGCCGGACGGCGCGCTCTGGCTGCTTGAGGACGGTCCGGGTGGCCGCCTGCTCAAGCTCACCCCCAGGACTTGAGCGAGCGGGTTCAGCCCAGCAGCGCGGCCAGGTTCTGCCGCGTCGCGGCCATGCGCTGCTGCGCCACCAGGCTGCCCGTTTCCGCCAGCCCGGCGTTGCGCCGTTGCAGCCAGGCGGCGACCGTGCGCCGCGCCAGGCAGGCCGAGGCATCGACGCGCTGCAGCGGCGTATGCAGTTCGCCGCTCAGCGCGCACAGGTCGGGACAGGCGATCAGCACGGTGTCCACGCCGGCGGCATAGGCGCGCCGGGCCAGCTGGTCCCACAGCACGGCGCGGTCGCAGGCATCGCCGCGGCGGCGCGCATTGCGGCGCAGCTGGTCGGTCTCGTGCTGCCAGTCCACTGGCGCCAGGGCCAGGCCGCGGCGCTCGCAGGCGCGCCGGTAGCTGCCGGCGGCGACGCACTCCCGCGCCGCGACCAGCCCGATCACGCGCGCCGACGCGGGTATGGCCTGCACGGTTGCCTCGACCTGGTCCAGCAGCGGCGTGCGCAGGCTTTCGGCCAGCAGCGGATGGAAGATCTGCGCCGTGCCGCAGTCGACCGCGAGCAGGTCGGCACCGGCCCGCTCCAGTCCGAGCAGGCCTTCGCGCAGCGCGCTTTCCAGCTGCAGCGGATCGTTCGCCCGGTCGTCGTGGAACGGCAGCGGCAGCATATGCAGCAGCAGCGGCGGAAAATCTCCCGCGCGGCTGGCGCCGTACTGGCGCTGGCATTCCTGCAGGATCTGCTGCAGGAAGGCCGACGTGGCCAGCGGCGCCATGCCGCCGAGAATGCCCAGGGTCGGTACTGCGGTGTCGCGCATGGCGGTCGCTCGCGGGAAGGGGAGTGTCGGTACCGAGGACGGGACGGAGGCACAGTTGCTGTCAATCGGGGCGGCGCTGCGGTGTTGCAGATAGTGCGGCAACGGCCAGGCGGCATGGATCGCACCGGCCGGCCGCGGCGCCGGCCGGCACGGCAGCGCCGGATGCCGGCCAGACATCATTGAATACTCTTTGTAAATTTCAATAGAAGCTGGCGGCCGATTCGCACGCAGGACCGGCACACCGTTTCTCCTCACTCGGCGGCCCAGCGACGGGAGCCCGGCGCGCCCTGGCGATGCCGCTGGAAACGGCGCAAACCCGGATGCCATTGCAGCAGACGCCAGAACAGCGGTCCTGCGATCCTCGCCCGCGGCAATGGGAAGGCGATGCTGAGTTTCAGGCCGCTGTCCCAGCCCTGTATTTCCTCTTCCGGCGTCCGCGGAAACCACACGGTTGCGCCAGTCCCGTAGTCGCATTCGACCACCGCGTCGATGCGGACCAGGCCGCGCGCGCAGCCCTCCGCATATACCTGGCGCGCCAGCACCTCGTTGTCGGTTGCGACCGGCAGACGCAGCCAGGCGGGACGGCCGCAGCGCAGCCAGACGTCGTCGCGGAACACCCGGAAAATAGCGGCGGAATGGCCTTGCCGGCGCAGAAAGCCGCGCAGCGAATCGACGGCTGTATCGAATGGCGGTATGGTCAGGTTCATTGCGCGCCCAGTTCCTTCGGAGCCATACGATGAAGCACTTCGGCTACGGCTGCAGCATGGTGCTGGGTGGATGGCTGCTGGTTGCGCTCGCGATCGTGTTCTGGCTGCAGGATAGCTACGGCGCGCGCATCACCGATACGTTCGGTATCGCCGCCGCCGCCGGCCTGCTGGGCTGGGGCGGCCTGGGCCTGCTGTTCTCGGCCGGGGTTACGCTGCGCGAGCGTTTCGCCGCGCGGGCGGCGCTGAACGGCGCGATGCCGCGCGACGGTGCCGGCGCAGTCGTGATCGGCACGGTGCAGGGCCATGGTGCGCCGCTGCTGGCGCCGTTCAACGGCGAGGAATGTTTCGCCTACAGCTACCGTATCTCCCACGACAACGGCAAATCCGGCAAGCGGCGCACGGTCGTCCAGTTGTACGAGGGCTATGCACTGGCGCCCTGCGCGATCGCCACCGAAACCGGCTACTTCCGCCTGCTCACGGTGCCCTGGCTGGATCCGGCTACCACCTGCAGCAGCGGCACCAATCTGGCGGCGGCGCAGCGCTACGTCGCGGCGACCACGTTCCTGCCCCAGCACCAGCATCTGCCCGAACTCAAACGGCGCTGGGAAGACGCCGACGGCAGCTATCGCTCCGATATCGGCCGCCCGCTGCAGGAGGACATGTCCTGGCACCGCTGCACGTTGGTCCAGCAGGTGCTGCGGCCGAAGGTGACGGTCTGCGTGATCGGCTATTTCTCCAGCGAGCAGCGCGGCTTCGTGCCGTCGCCGCCCTGGGCCAAGGACGCCTACATCTACCAGTGCAGCGGCGCGGAACTGCTGCGCAAACTGGCCAGGTCGGTGCTATGGCGGTTGTTCTGGAGCCTGGCGCTGGGTGCCGCGGCCGCCGGGCTGGTGGCGGCCTTCGTCTCCGATCACCTCGCCCGGGTTTCCTAGCGGGAACGCGGGACGTGGCGGACCTGTCCCGCCCGGCCGCTGCTGCGCAGCTTCGCCGCGCTCCACATGCCCACCTCGCCGGGCCGGGACAGGACGACAACGACGGGGCCTGCCTGCACAGGGCGGCGACACTCCCACCGTCGCCGTTGTCTACAATCCGCCGCCTGGGCGGGGCCGCACAAATCTTTGGAGCAAGCGATGCTGGAACTGGTGGGCTTCGACGGCGACGACACCTTGTGGCACAGCCAGGGCTACTACGATGCGGCGCAGGCGGAGTTCGAGCGCATCGTCGGGCGCTATGTCGATCTCGGCGATGCGCGCCTGCATGAGCGCCTGCTCGCGGTCGAGTCGCGCAACGTGCACGTCTTCGGCTACGGCGCCAAGGGCATGGCCCTGTCCATGATCGAGGCGGCGTTCGAGATCACCGGCGGCCAGGTCAGTGCCGGCGACCTGCATCGGCTGGTCGGCATAGGCAAGGACGTGCTGGCGCATCCGGTGGAGTTGCTGCCGGGCGTGCGCGAAGCCGTGGAGCAGGTGGCCGCGCGCCATCGCATCGTGCTCATCACCAAGGGCGATCTGCTGCACCAGCAGGACAAGGTGCAACGCTCAGCCCTGGGCGACCTGTTCCACCGCATCGAGATCGTGACGGAAAAACATCCCGCTGCCTATGCGCGCGTACTGCGCGAATGCGGCGTGACCGCACCGGCGTTCGCGATGGTCGGCAACTCGCTGCGCTCGGACATCGCTCCGGTGATAGCCCTGGGCGGCTGGGGCGTCTACATGCCCTATCACTCCACCTGGTCGCTGGAGCTGGAGACCGATTTCCAGGCCGGTTCGCCGCAGGTGATCGAAGTCGGCGGCGCCGATGGCATCCTGGCCGCGGTGGAGCAGCTGGCGCAGCGCGCGGCTGCGGCGGCCAGGGCGGGCAATCGCTGACGGACTGCGGCAGGGCAAAGCCCGGCGCTGCCGTATTCGCGCCGGCTGGGCGAGGTTCTGCGCCAGCCTTGGTTCGCACCCATTGAAACCGCCCAAAACGAAGGCGGGATGCTTGGCTTGCGCCGCGCATCCCGCCTCGTACAGCAGTCCGTCAATTGCCGGACGGTTTACGGCAGCTCGAAGCCGTTAGCGAAGATCTCGTCGCTGGGGCCGGCAACGATTTCGATGTCGTCCAGGTGGATGTTGGTGGAGCCGGAGGCCGCGGCGTTGTTCGACTCGAAGCGCAGCGTGTGGCTATTGCCGTCCGCGTAGGCCGAAATATCCACCGATGCCATCGTGTACTCGGTGTTGTACGCGGCAGCCGTTGCCGGCGTGAGGGCGAAGACCGTGTTGCCGTCGATCTTGACGTTGAAGGTGGCGGCCGGATCGGGCGGCGCATCGACGCTGGAGGACCACCAGATATAGAAGTTCAGCGTCTTGGGACCCGTGGCAATCACGCCGGACTGCTCCAGGCTACCCGCTTCGGCAGCTGTACCGGCGCCGCCGAACCAGGCCCAGTAATCGCCGGTGCGGGGGCCGACGCCGCCGCAGGAAGAATCGCACAGCGGCGTGCCGAAGTTGGTGGAGGTCTGCGCCCAGTACGTGGAGACAAAGCCCGCTTCGAAACTGCCATCCTGCACCAGTCCGGGGCCGCCGCCGCCGGTGCCGATGGTCACGGCCAGCGTCTGCTGCGGCGCCGCGCTGTAGGTGGCGTTGCCGGCCTGGTTGGCGAGCACGGTGCAGGTTCCGGCGGTCAGGATGGTGACCGTCGCGCCATTCGTGCCGCCGGCCGTGCACACGGATGCGCTGGCGGCGTCGATGGTGAACACCACCGGGTTGCCCGAAGCGCCGCCCGTGGCGGAGACGGTGAAGGTGCCGTCGGTCACGACCGGATTGGCCGGATTGGCGACGAAATTCGTGATGCTCTGGCTGAGCAGGGCGGTGGTCGAATAAAGCTGGATTACCGTCGCTTCATTCGTCTGGCCGAACGTCCTGGAGTCGGAGGACAGGAAATTGAAATCAGTGCGATTGCTGGCGTTGCGATACCCGTAGGTGTCGGGCAGGGCGTTCGCGCCCACGGCGATGGGATTGGCGCCGTAGCGCAGCAGCGAGGTGAGGTTGTTGTTGGCCGCCAGGCCCGAGCCCGTGTCGCCCTGGTAGCTGACGGCGAAGCCGTGGCCGGTGAGCCCGGTAAGGGGAATCGGCGAGGCCAGCGCCACATCGATGGGGGAGAAGGTGTTGGGGTTCAGCGTGATGGGGCCGGCAATGTCGGCCTCGATCGTCGTTCCCGCTGCGGCGGAAAACACGGGAGTGGCGGTTTCCGACCAGGTATCCCACAACTGTATGCGCACGCGCAGGCTGTTGTAGGTCTGCGCCGCCGTGCCGGTATAGGCCAGGTAAGCGGTGATCTTGGTGATCGACGGGTTGCTGCCGGCGGCGCTGCCCAGGTCGACAGGCATACCCATGAAGGTTCTGGGAGTGCCGGACGTCGTGGTGTAGCTCTCGGCATCGGTGAAGGAGTCGAACACCAGAACTTCATTGCCGCGCACGATGCGCGACTGTTCGGCGCCGACGACATGGGCGGTCAGGCCCTTCTGCATCCAAAAAACTTGCTGCGGGGTTTCGTTCTGCGCGGCCCCCGCGGCGGGAGCGCCCAGCAGCAACAGTAACGGCAACAGATATTTCATGGTTTCTTTCCCCATTGGTTTTCGGCTGGAGGAATGGAGACACGCTTTCCCGGACTTCTGCGACTCACTTCTTATTGCACGGAAAGCAAAGCCTCCCGTACGCCGGCGGTTGCTGTCAATCTCGCTTTTGCGGCGAACCACTTTCCGGCGCACTCAGCCGAAGCCGACGGGCACGTTGCACTGCGGCGATGCGGCGACGGCGGGCGGCGAGCCGAAGCGCCGGAACGGAGGAATTGCGGTCCGGCCGTGCGGATATTCGCAGGCAAGGCCAGCCGTCCGCAGGCATCTGTTGCGTTGCATCGACCTGGCTATCGCGCGAGGCGTGCTCCGCTGCGCCCTGATTTTGGCCGTGCTGGCGGACGCGAGATCGCCGCGTTCGCATGGCCGGGGGGGGACGCGCTCAGCCACTGGCTGCAGCCCCGCCGACAATCGCGCCGGCGAAACGACTAAGGATCGTGCACCTGCGCGCAGACCTTCGCTCCGATGCGCTACTCTGGTGCAATCCTCCGCCTTTGCACCAAAGCCTGTGGACACTGCGACTTTCTGGCCCCAGCTCAGCACTGCCGCCGCCTGGCTGGACGGGCAGCAGTTGCTGCATGCGCCCAATCCCGCCCTGTGCGAGTTGCTGGGGCTGGGCGAGCGCCGGCTGGAAGGCATGACGCTGGCGGCGCTGGCGCCGGAGCGGGCCGAGCTGGCCGAGGCGTTCCGGCGTGCACTGCAGCAACAGCGCGTGGTGCAGCTGCGCGATTTTCCGCTGGCCAATGCGGCGGGCGGGACGGTCGCGGTGGACCTCACCTTGAGTCCGCTCGCGGCCGGCGGCGTGCTGCTGGAAGCGCATGCGCTGGCCGCCGCGGCGCCGGAGTCGACGGCGCAGCTGTCGGAATCGCTGCGCGGTTTCGCGCATGAAGTGAAGAATCCGCTGGCCGGCCTGCGCGGCGCCGCGCAGCTGATCGCGCGGCGGGTTGGTGATGAAGGTGTGAAGGAACTGGCCGGACTGATCATCGCCGAAGCCGACCGCCTCGCCGCACTGGCCAATCGCCTGTTGCAGGGATCGGCCGACACGCGCTTCGCCGCGGTGAATATCCACGAGGTGCTGGAGCGGGTGGCCGCATTGCTGGCCTCGCAGGACGCAGTTTCGATTGCGCGCGATTTCGACCCCAGCCTGCCGCCGCTGGCCGGCGATGCGGACCGGCTGACCCAGCTGCTGCTCAATCTCGGCCGCAATGCACTGGAGGCCGGCGCCGACCGCCTGCTGCTGCGCACCCGCGCCGAACACGCGGCGCGGATCCAGGACCGCATCGTGCGCCTGGCCCTGCGCGTGGATGTGATCGACAACGGCGCCGGCGTCGCGCCGGCCCTGGCCGACACCTTGTTCCTGCCCATGGTCAGCGGGCGCGCCGACGGCAGTGGCCTGGGCCTGGCGCTGAGCCGCGAGATCGCCGCCGAACACCAGGGCGCGCTGAACTACCGCAGCCGTCCCGGCGAAACCGTGTTCAGTCTGATCCTGCCTTACGGAGATGCACATGGCTGAAGCCCTGGTCTGGCTGGTGGACGACGATCGCGGCGTACGCTTCGTGCTGGCCGCGGCGCTGCGCGATGCCGGCCTTGCGGTGACGGAATTCGAGGACGCCGAAAGCGTGCTCGCCGCGCTGGAAACGCAGCTGCCGGATCTGCTGTTCACCGATGTGCGCATGGCCGGCCAGGGCGGCCTGAAACTGCTCGAACGCCTGCACGCGCACCACGCCCAGCTGCCGGTGATCGTGATGAGCGCCTACACCGATGTGGCCACGACGGCGGCGGCGTACCGCCACGGCGCCTTCGACTATCTGCCCAAGCCGTTCGACCTGGACCAGGCCGTGGCCGCCGCCAACCGCGCCCTGGCGCAGCGCCGCAGCCCCGCGCCGGCGGCGGCAGCGGCGCCGCCGCGCGAGCCTGAGCTGATAGGCCGCTCCGCCGCGATGCGCGAAGTGTTCCGCGCCATAGGCCGCGTCGCCGCGAGCGGATTGAACGCGCTGATCACCGGCGAGACCGGCAGCGGCAAGGAACTGGTCGCGCGCGCCCTGCATACCCACAGCGCGCGCGCGCTGCGGCCGTTCGTGGCGCTGAATACCGCGGCGATTCCGTCGGAGCTGCTGGAATCGGAACTGTTCGGCCACGAGATGGGCGCCTTCACCGGCGCGACGCGGCGCCATGCGGGACGCTTCGAGCAGGCCGATGGCGGCACCTTGTTCCTGGACGAGATCGGCGACATGCCGCTGCTGTTGCAGACCCGGCTGCTGCGTGTGCTGGCCGAGGGCGAGTTCTACCGCGTCGGCGGCCGCGAACTGATCCGCGCCGATGTGCGCGTGATCGCGGCCACGCACCAGGATCTGGAAAGCAAGGTCGCGCGCGGCGAATTCCGCGCCGATCTGCTGCACCGCCTGGACGTGGTGCGCATCCATCTGCCGGCCCTGCGCGAGCGGCGCGAGGATATCGCCGTGCTGGCCGAGCATTTCCTCGCGCGCGCGGCGCTGGAGCTGAAAGTCGGCGCCAAGCGCTGGTCGGGCAAAGCGCTGGCCGTGCTGGAAACGCTGGACTGGCCCGGCAATGTGCGCCAGCTGGAAAACCTGTGCCGGCGTCTGGCGGTGATGGCGCCGGGACGCGAGGTGCGCAGCGAGGATCTGCCGTTCGCGCAGCCATCCGTCGTTCCGCAGCAGCCTGCGTGGACCCAGGCGCTGCGCCGCTGGGCCGATGCCGAATTCGCCGCCGGCCGCGTCGGCCTGCACGCGGCGGCGCTGGCGGAACTGGAGCGCGTGCTGTTCGACGCCGCGCTCGCCGCGCACGGCGGACACCGTCAGAACGCGGCCGAGGCGCTGGGGCTGGGACGCAATACGCTGACACGCAAGCTGGGCAGTTCGCGCACCCGGCGCCGCTGAAGGCGCGGCACCGGGCGGCACCGCCCGCGGCGGGATGACGGCGGCGCGGCAGGTTTACGCCACGGCGTTGACCTCGCAGGGGCCGCACGCTCAAAGTGCGGCAGAACCAGCAGCCTGCCCGGAACTTGCGCATGACCGCCATCCCTGTTCGCGCCGCGACGCGCGAGGACATTGCCTTTCTCGTCCAGTCCAATGCCGCCATGGCCTGGGAAACCGAACAGCGGCGGCTTGACCTCGATCTGCTGCAACGCGGCGTCAGCGGTGTGTTCGAGCAGCCGGGCCGCGGCGTCTACCGCATCGCCGAGCGCGACGGCCGCGCCGCAGGCTGTCTGCTGCTGACCCGCGAATGGAGCGATTGGCGCAACGGCGACTGGTGGTGGATACAGAGCGTCTACGTGGGCGAGGAACACCGCCGCCACGGTGTATTCGGCGCGCTCTACCGCAGCGTGGAAGCCGAGGCCCGCGCCGCCGGTGCCGTGGGCCTGCGCCTGTACGTGGAATGGGAGAACGAACGCGCGCAGCGCACGTATGAGGCGCTGGGCATGCAGCGCGAGCATTACCACATGTACAGGAAGGGATTTATCGCAGGTGGCTGAAATTGCATGCGGGGCCGGCGGTCCGCCGCACGCGGGCGCCGCGAGCCGGGCTTGCTGGCAGGATCAGCCGGCGCGCTGCTGACGGCCCGGGCGCGGTGCAGAGCGGGCGGCGTGCGATCCGCAGCGTTGTTCGGCGGATCCGGTTTTTTTCCGGCGCGGGCAAACGGTGCGATTGAACGAATGCGGGAAATTCACACCCTGGCCTGGAACCACCCGCACGCCCTCACGCGACCGCCCGGGCATCCAATCCCGAACCCCAACCCTACCGCCTGCCCATCACAAACTGCAGGAACTCCGAGCGTGTGCGCGCATCGTCGCGGAAGGAGCCGAGCATCTGGCTGGTGGTCATCGAGACGCCGGTCTTGTGCACGCCGCGGGTGGTCATGCACTGGTGGGCGGCTTCGATCACGACGCCGACGCCACGGGGCTTGAGCACATCCTCGATGCAATGGGCGATCTGCGCAGTGAGCTTCTCCTGCACCTGGAAGCGGCGGGCGAAGCCTTCGACGACGCGGGCGAGCTTGGAGATGCCGACGACTTTGTCCGTGGGCAGGTAGCCGACATGGGCGCGGCCTATGATCGGCGCCATGTGGTGTTCGCAATGCGATTCAAACTCGATGTCGCGCAGCACGATCAGTTCGTCGTAGCCGGCCACTTCCTCGAAAGTGCGGCGCAGGTACTCGGCCGGATCCTCGGCATAGCCGGAGAACCAGTCGCGGTACGCATCCACGACGCGGCGCGGGGTGTCGAGCAGGCCCTCGCGGCTGGGATCTTCGCCGGCCCAGCGCAGCAGCGTGCGTATGGCGGCCTCGGCTTCGGCGCGGTCTACGGGCGGGGAGGAGTCGGCACTCATGCGCGTTCCTGCGATGCATTACGGGCCGACGATTGTAGGGGAGATAGTCCGGAATCGGCACGAGCGCAGTGCGTTGCCTGCGTCCGGCGCAGAGCGGAAGCGGCGGGCCGATCATCATTGAACCGTGTGTGACAAAGCCGCCGCCATCCGCATCTTGCAATCCGCTCGATACCCCGCAAGCTGTTCCCGAATCCCGAATCCCGAATCCCGAATCCCGAATCCCGAATCCCGAATCCCGAATCCCGAATCCCGAATCCCGAATCCCGAATCCCGAATCCCGAATCCCGAATCCCGAATCCCGAATCCCGCGCCTACCGCATTCCGCGCGTCTCGATCTCCCGCGTCAGGCTGCGCAGGGTCTCGATCACTTCGGCGCCGTTGGCCGGCCTGCCGCCGATCGCGATGCGGGCACGCAGTGACATGGTCAGGGCTTTCAGCGGGGCGGCATTGGCCTGCTTGGCAGCGGAAAAGGCCTGGCGGCCCGCTTCGGAATTGAAGCGGTGCAGCTCGAAGAAGAAGCGCTCCTGGCCGTCGGTGAGGAAGCCGAACACGGGCAGGGCAGAGGCCGGATCTTCGATGGAGCGGTGGCAGCGCATCTCGCGTTCCAGGCACAGGCGCGTGCCGGTCTCGACGAAGCGGGCGAAGGGTTCGGCCACGTTGGCCGTGTCCAGGTCGGCGGCGAGCAGGGCCAGTTCCAGCGCATGCACGACGGCGGGTTGTTCGCGCCAGCCCGGCACATGCTTGTCCAGCTTGGCGTCGAGTTTGGAGGCCAGCGCGCCGCCGCTTTGCACCAGGTCCACCGAGTTGTATTCCCAGTCCTGCGCCGGCGGGCGCGCATCGAAGGTGGAGCCAGCGATGGTCAGTTCCAGCGCGGTATGGAAATGCGCGTCGCGGTCGCGTTCAAAGCCGGCCAGGTCGAGGATGCGCAGGCCTTCCTCGATGCTGGCGCGCTCGTTGCTGCCGACGCCGGCGCTGTACAGCGCCGGCTCGCGCTGGCGCAGGTCGTGACAGGCGGCGAACAGTCCCAGCAGCAGCCAGTCGTCCAGGCTCAGGGCCTGCACGCCGGCGTGTTCCATCAGCCGCGCGATGCGGCTGTCGAAAATTTCCAGAATGTGGTGTTCGTTGTGGTAAGCGTGAAAATCCTCGCCCCAGCTGCCGTGGCGCAGGGCCAGGCGGGCGTAGGCCAGTTCCACCGCGGCTTCGCAGTGCTGCACGCGCCTCTGCGCGGCGGCGTCGGTGATCAGCGGCGCCAGCGCCGCGCGGCGCCGCGCCAGGGCGGCGCCGAGGCCGGGCGCCAGCGTGGTCAGCAAGGCCCGCGCCTGGGCCACGTCCGCTATGGAGCGTTCGGCAGCGTCTTCGGGAAACTTGCACGGAAACGGCAGGATCACTTGGCGCCAGGCCCTCCCCAAGGCGTCCGCAGTATATGTCAGCGCGGTGACGACGCCAGCCACCGCGCGCTGCGGCGGAGCCCGGCCGCGGGCGGCTTGCACGGCCCGGCTGTGCGGGGCGTAAGCGGTCCGGGTACGCGGCGGATTCCCGCTGCGCCCGATTCGCACCCGGTGCTTTCCCGCCGGCGCCGGCAAACACGCCCGCACGCCTGTCCGGCCTGCGCGCTGCCTGCGCGGTGGCCGCGGCCGGTGGCACGCATTTCCTCGCCGGCTGTCACATCAGCCCGCGCTGGGCCAGCGACACCGGCGCGGAATCGCCGATGACGAAATGATCCAGCACGCGCACGCCGACCAGCCCCAGGGCCTGGCGCAGCTCGGCGGTGATGGCGCGGTCCGACTCACTGGGCTCGGCCACGCCGGAAGGATGGTTGTGGGCCAGGATCACCGCCGCGGCGTTGTGGCGCAGGCAGGCGCGCACCACTTCGCGCGGATGCACCACGGTGCCGTCGATGGTGCCGCGGAACAGTTCCTCGAAGGCCAGTACGCGGTGGCGGTTGTCCAGGAACACCACGGCGAAGACCTCATAGGGATAGCTGCTCAGGCGCGAGCGCAGGAACTCCGCCGAGTCGGCCGGATTGCGCAGGGTGGCGTCGCGCTTGAGTTCCGGCCCGCTGCAGCGCCGCGCCAGCTCCAGCGCGGCCAGCACGCGGCTGCGCTTGGCCGCGCCCAGGCCGCGCAGGCGCGGCAGCGGCTCCTCGCGGCTGAGCAGGGCGCGCAGGCCGCCGTTGTGGTTGAGCAGCTGGCGGCCCAGATCCACCGCGGTCAGGCCGCGGCAGCCGCTGCCCAGGAAGATTGCCAGCAGTTCGGCGTCGCTCAGCGCCGCGGCGCCCAGCGTTGCCAGTTTTTCGCGCGGACGTTCGTCCAGCGGCCATTGACGGATGTTCATTGCGTGTGCTGCCTGGTCGGGAAACACAGCCTAGCCCTGCTGCGATACGGTTCGCGCGCGTCCGGAGAGGGCTTTCCCGTAAGCTATCGCCGCTGAAACAGGTAGGAATGTTCCGATGGCAGTGATCGACTTGGCGGGCAGGCGCGTGCTGCTCGGCGTGACCGGAGGCATTGCGGCATACAAGGCGGCCGAGCTGGTGCGCCGCCTGGGCGATGCCGGTGCGCAGGTCCGCGTGGTGATGACCGAGAACGCGGCGCGCTTCGTCACGCCGCTGACCTTCCAGGCGCTGTCGGGCCATCCGGTGCGCCTGAGCCTGTGGGACGAGAGCGCCGAGGCGGCCATGGGCCATATCGAACTGGCGCGCTGGGCCGAGGACATCCTGGTCGCGCCGGCCTCGGCCGACTTCATCGCCCGCCTGGCCCACGGCCTGGCCGACGACCTGCTCACCACTTTGTGCCTGGCCAGTGCCGCGCCGCTGCATGTGGCGCCGGCGATGAACCAGCAGATGTGGGCGAACGCGGCGACCCAGGCCAATGTTGCCATCCTGCGCCAACGCGGCATCAGCCTGTTCGGTCCGGCCGCGGGCTCGCAGGCCTGCGGCGAGGTCGGTGCCGGCCGCCTGCTGGAACCGCTGGAACTCGTCGCCGCCCTGGCCGCGCGCGGCCGCGGCGGCGTGCTCGCCGGACGCCGCGTGCTGATCAGCGCCGGTCCCACCTTCGAGGACATAGACCCGGTGCGCTTCCTCGGCAACCGCAGCTCCGGCCGCATGGGCTTCGCCGTCGCCGAGGCGGCGGCGGAGGCCGGCGCCGAGGTAGTGCTCGTGGCCGGGCCGGTACACCTGCCGACGCCGGCCGGCGTGCGCCGCATCGACGTGCGCAGCGCGCGCCAGATGCACGCGGCGGTGCTGGATGCGGCCGTGCGCAGCGACGTCTACGTCGCCGCCGCCGCGGTGGGCGATTTCCGGCCCACCGAGGTCGCCGCGCACAAGATCAAGAAACGCGGCGATGGCGGCCTGAGCCTGGAACTGACCCAGAATCCCGACATCCTCGCCGACGTCGCCGATCTGCCGCAGCGCCCGCTGCTGGTCGGCTTCGCCGCCGAGACCGAGAACGTCGAGGCCTACGCCCGCGCCAAGCTGGAACGCAAGCGCCTGGACCTGATCGCCGCCAACCAGGTCGGCGGCGGCCTGGGTTTCGAGGTCGAGGACAACAGCCTCACCCTGATCTCGGCCGACGGCATTCGCCACCTGCCCACCGCGCCCAAGCGCGAGCTGGCGCGCCAGCTGGTCGGCGTGATCGCCGAGCGCCTGGCCGGCCGCGCCGCGGCGAATCCGGCGGCCGGCGCATGAAAGACATAGAACTGAAAGTACTGGACCCGCGCCTGGGCAATGAGATCCCGCTGCCGGCCTATGCCACCTCGGGTTCGGCCGGCCTGGACCTGCGCGCGGCGCTGGACGCGGCGCTGACCTTGCAGCCCGGCCAGTCCGAACTGATTCCCACCGGCTTCGCCATCCATCTGAATGACCCGGACTACTGCGCGGTGATCCTGCCGCGCTCGGGCCTGGGCCATCGCCACGGCATCGTGCTGGGCAACCTGGTCGGACTGATCGATTCGGACTACCAGGGACCACTGATGGTGTCGTGCTGGAACCGTTCCGACCGGGCCTTTACCATCCAGCCCGGGGACCGCATAGCCCAGCTCGTTTTCCTGCCGATAACCCGCGCCGGCTTCCGGCTCGTGGACGAGTTCGCGCCGACCGGGCGCGGCGAGGGCGGTTTCGGTTCTTCGGGTGTGTCCTGACCGTCGCACGGAGTTCAGCGGATGAAGAAGAAGCAGGGCAATGGGGCGGGCGCCGCCGCCGCGGAGACGGTGGCGCGGCCGCGTCTGCAACTGCCGGCCCTGGATTGGCGCCGCCTGATTCCGGTCGTGCTGGCCGCCTTGTTGCTGAGCCTGAGCGCGTTCTTTTTCTGGCAGGCGCTGCAGGTCTGGCGCGATATTTCCGCGCGCGAGACGCTGGCGCAGCAGCGCCAGAGCCAGTCCGCGGCGCTGGCCGCGCTGATCGACGATATGCGCAAGCGCTTCCAGGGCGCACTGGCCAGCCCGGTCGTTCAGCAGCCGCTGCTGAGCGGGGACCCGGCCCAGCGCGAGGCCGCGATCACCGCGCTGCGCCTGGCCCTGCCGGAAATGGCCGAGGGCTATTTCTTCAGTCCTTCTCTCGATGAAGTCATGCGCACCGACCTGCGCCAGTTCGGCTACGCCAAGGCGGCGCAGCTGATCCAGGCGCAGAATGGTTCGGCCGAGGCGCAGTCGGTGGTGATCGGCAAGCTGGGCCGCATGATTACCCTGGCCGAGATGGTCAAGCAGGACGGCCGCAATGTGGCCGTGGCCTGGGTCGCCCTGCCGATGCAGCCGGTGTTCGACCTGCTGGCGCAGGCGCCCATCAGCGACGGCCGCCTGGAACTGCGCCAGGGCAGCGGCAGCACCAGCGATCTGGTGCTGATCGGCGTGGGCCACGGCCTGGCCGAGGAATATCCGGATCTCGGCGTCCCCGTGCCCGGTTCGGCCTTCCGCGTCGCCCAGCTGCCGCCGGATCTGTTCCTGCTGGTGCCCCAGGACAATCCCTGGCTGCCGCTGGTGCTGGCCCTGGTCTGCGGCATGGCCGGCGGCGTTGGCCTGTGGCTGCGCAAGGTCGGCTGGCATGAAGGTGTGGCCGTGCTGGCGGGCAAGCTGGGCCAGAAGAAGACCGTGGAATCCGAACTCACCATGGCCGAGGCGCTGCAGGCCGAAGGGCCGCCGCGTCCCGCCGCGCCGCGCGCCGCCGCCGGCGGCGTGCGCCCGCCGCCGGCACCGGTGCCGGCACCCCGAATCTCCATCGACCGCAGCATCTTCCGCGCCTATGACATCCGTGGCGTGGTCGGCAAGACCCTGGACAAGGAAATCGCCCGTCAGATCGGCCGTGCCGTCGGCAGCGAAGGCGTGGAACGCGGCCTGCGCGAGATCGTGGTCGGCCGCGACGGCCGCCTGTCCGGGCCCGACCTCGCCGCCGGCCTGATCGAAGGCCTGCGCCAGGCCGGCATGGACGTGATCGACGTGGGCCAGGTGCCCACGCCGCTGGTCTACTTCGCCACCTATCACCTCAATACCGGCTCGGGCATCTCGGTCACCGGCAGCCACAATCCGCCGGACTACAACGGCTTCAAGATCGTGCTCGGCGGCGAGACCCTGGCCGAGCAGGCGATCCAGTCGCTGTACGCGCGCATCGCCGAGAACCGTTTCACCAGCGGCACCGGCGGCCTGCAGGCCATGGACGTCAAGGCCGACTACATCGACCGCGTCACCGGCGATATCCAGGTCGAGCAGCGCCTGCGCATCGTGGTCGACTGCGGCAACGGCGTGCCCGGCCTGATCGCGCCGGCGGTGCTGGAAGGCATAGGCTGCGAAGTGATGCCGCTGTACTGCGATGTCGACGGCACCTTCCCCAATCACCATCCGGATCCGTCGGACCTGCACAACCTGCGCGACCTGATCCTCACGGTGAAGCAGGTCGGCGCGGACCTGGGCCTGGCCTTCGACGGCGACGGCGACCGCCTGGGCGTGGTCACCAAGAGCGGCGAAGTGATCTTCCCCGACCGCCTGCTGATGCTGTTCGCCAAGGACGTGCTGGTGCGCAACCCCGGCGCGACCATCATTTACGACGTGAAATGCACCGGCAAGCTGCAGCCGGAGATCCTCAAGCACGGCGGCAGTCCGGTGATGTGGAAAACCGGCCATTCGCTGATCAAGGCCAAGATGCGCGAGACCGACGCGGAACTGGCCGGTGAGATGAGCGGCCATTTCTTCTTCCGCGAGCGCTGGTACGGCTTCGACGACGGCATCTACGCCGCTGCGCGCCTGATGGAGATTCTCGCCGGCGACATGGAAGGCCGCGAGCCGCAGAAGATCTTCGACAGCCTGGCCAAGGGCGTGAGCACGCCCGAACTCAAGGTCGAGATGGCCGAGGGCGAGCACTACCGCTTCATCGAGCGCTTCCGCGAACGCGCCAGCTTTGAAGGCGCCCGCGTCACCACCATCGACGGCGTGCGCGCCGACTGGCCTGACGGCTGGGGCCTGGTGCGCGCCTCCAACACCACGCCCATCCTGGTGCTGCGCTTCGACGCCGACAGCGACCAGTCCCTGCTGCGCATCCAGGATGTGTTCCGCAAGCAGCTGCTGGCGCTGGACTCGCAGCTCAAGCTGCCGTTCTGATCGTACAACCCCGTTCGCGGCGCGCCGGCATTACCGGCGCGCCGCGCTGCGGGTGGTTCAGGCGGAGCCGGCGGCGAACAGCCCGTTGGCCACATCGCCGGCCAGGAATACGTTGGAGATCGGACCGTTGCTGCCCGCTGACAGACTGCCGCGGCGGGAGCTGAAGCTGAGGTTGTTGCCGTCAGCCGACAGCGAACGAGATTGGACGCAACGGAGCAGAATGGAGCGGCCGCCGCCGCCGCCGGGGCCCCGCTGTCGCCGTTGGCCGGCCGGGGTACGGCGAGTACGGTCTGGTTGACCCGCTCGATCGGTTACGCCGCGGCGCCGCCGGCTGCGCGCACGGCCAGCGCCGCCGGGGCGCTGTGCCGGAACTGTACAAATAGGGACATGGCTGTCTGGGCCGGCAGTTGCTGCCGGCCTTGCCGAATCAACCGGATTCAGGCGCGGGCGATCAGCGTGGCGCGCCGCCGCGGTTCAGCGCCCGCCCTTGCGCAGCTCTTCCTGGCGTGCCTTGAGCTTGCGGTAGCGGTCCAGGTCGTCGACCAACTGCTTTTCCATCGCGACGCGGTCGGCGGTGCGGCGTTCGAGAAAGGCTTTCTGGTCGGCGATGCCTTTCTTCAGGGTTTCGATCTGCTTGGTCACATTGGCCGGCACGGGCTTGCCGGTACGTTCCTGTTCGGCGGCATGGACCAGGCGTTCGGCCAGGCTCTTCTCCTGGCTGGCGATGCCGACTTCGGTGGCCTGGATGTTCTGCGTGATCAGGTCGATCTGCGCCTGCAGCGATTTGCGCAGATCTTCCTCGGCCGGATAGGCCGCCAGCATCTGCGCGTCGCCGCGCGAGATGTCGTCGGCCTTGCGCTTCTCCTCGGCCTTGCGCTCGGCCTCTGCCTTGGCCGCGGCCAGTTCTTCCTCGGTCTTGGCGCGTTCCACCCGGCGCACCACCACGCCCTGGCCGTTGACCATCTCGTAGCCCAGCCTGGCGGCTTCGGGCGGCAGGTTGTCGGAGAAGTGCAGGTTGCCGCTCTCGTCGCGCCACTTGTAGCGCACGCGCGCGTCGGCGCCGGCGCCGATCGCTTCCAGGGCCGTGCCGATACTGGCGACCAGGGCCAGGGCCAGCAGGGTCTTCTTGATTGCCGACTGCATGCGCAACTCCTTGGAGCAAAGCTGATTGGTACTAAGGAAGGCCTGAGCAGGCGTCCACGGCGGCTCTTGTGCCCATCCTGTCTTCTCCGCAACCTGAGCCAAATGCTTGCTGCACAAGCATTTGGCCGCCCCCTTGAGGCAAGGGGACTCCACACGCCAAATCCACATTCCGCAGCCGCCTGCCAGTATAGGCAGCGCCGCCGCGGCCCGCCGCGACCTAGGCCACGCCGTAACGCGCGCGGTAATCCTGCAGGCGGGCCTGTTCGGCCGCCAGCTCCGGGCGTTCCGCCGCCAGTGTGAGCAGGTCGCCCAGGCTGGCGATGGCCAGCACCGGGATGCCGAACTCCCGCGCCACTTCCTGAGCTGCCGAAAGCTCACCCTGGCCGCGTTCCTGCCGGTCCAATGCAATCAATACGCCAGCCGCGGTCGCGCCGGCGGCGCGGATGATCTCCAGGGATTCCCGTATTGCGGTGCCGGCCGTGATCACGTCATCGACGATCAGCACCCGGCCGGCCAGCGGCGCGCCGATCAGCTTGCCGCCTTCGCCGTGGGTCTTGGCTTCCTTGCGGTTGAAGGCGAAGGGCAGGTCGCGGTCGTGCTCGCCGGCCAGGGCGATGGCGGTGGCCGCGGCCAGGGCGATGCCCTTGTAGGCCGGGCCGAACAGCATGTCGAAGGCCAGGCCGGACTGGACCGCCGTGGTGGCGTAGGCGCGGCCCAGCCGGGCCAGGGCCGCGCCGCTGTCGATCAGGCCGGCGTTGAAAAAGTACGGGCTGGTACGGCCGGATTTGAGCGTGAATTCGCCAAAGCGCAACACCTGCTTGTGCAGGGCGAGGTCGAGGAAGTCGCGTTGATGCGGCTGCATGCGGATCTCCGAAAAGGGCGATTGTAGGCAAGCCGGGCCGCCGCGGCGCGGCGGTGCGCGGCGGCCTGCCGCGCCCAACGGTTGCGGCGGCGCGCCGAAGTGCGCTCTGCTACGCCGCTGTGGCCCTAGCATGGCGGACATGGTTTCGCATTCCCAAATGAGCAGCCTGAAACGCTTTTTCGCCTCCCCGTCGCGCTTGTTCTGGGTGCTGCAGACCGGCGGCTGGCTGGGCTATTTCAGCCTCCACTATCTTTCCGCCATCGGCCATGGCAAGCCGCTGGCCTATGCCTGGGTGTCGGCCGCGGCCACCGCCATCGGCTTCGGCGTGACTTCCCTGCTGCGGCTGGGCTTCCGCGCGATCTGGAACCTGTCCACCGGCCGCATGATCGCCGCCGCGGCCGCGCTGCTGACCCTGGCCACCGCGGTCTATTCGCTGACCTACGCCGAGGCCGTGTTCCGCTGGTGCTTTGAATGCCGGCCCGAGAGCCTGCTGGGCTATATCGGCTACTTCGGCTCGGCCCTGTACGTGATGCTGTCCTGGAGCGGGCTGTATTTCGGCATGAAGTTCAGCCGCGAGATCGCCCACGAGAAGGAAATCGCCCTGCGCGCCAACGCCACGGCGCACGAAGCCCAGCTCAAGATGCTGCGCTACCAGCTCAATCCGCATTTCCTGTTCAACACCTTGAACGCCATCTCCACCCTGGTGATGGACAACCAGAACACCACCGCCAACCGCATGGTCAGCGGCCTGTCGGCCTTCCTGCGCCATTCGCTGGATTCCGACCCCATGCAGCGCGTCACCCTGGACGAGGAACTGGGCGCGCTGACCCGCTACCTGGGCATAGAGCAGCTGCGCTTCGGCGAGCGCCTGCGCGTGGTCGTGGACGTCAGCGACGAGGCGCGCCGGGCGCTGGTGCCCAGCCTGGTGCTGCAGCCGCTGATCGAGAACTGCATCAAGTACGCCATCAGCAAGCGCATCGAAGGCGGCACCATTGCGGTGCGCGCGCGGGTGTCCGAGGAAAGCCTGCTTATCAGCGTCGAAGACGACGGCCCCGGCCTGCCCGAGGGCTGCGACGGCCACAACAACGGCCACGGCGTCGGCCTGGCCAATACGCGCGAGCGCCTGAAGGTACTGTACGGCCCGGTCCGGCAGAGCGTCAGCGTGCGTTCGCGCCAGGGCATAGGCGGCACCTGCATCGGTGTCGAGGTTGCCCTGGTCCTTCCCTATGAAACCGCCAAGGCGGGCTCCGCATGATCCGTACCCTGATCGTCGATGACGAACCCCTGGCCCGGCGCGGCCTGGAACTGCGCCTGGGCGCGCATGCCGACGTGGAGATCGTCGGCCAGGCCGGCAACGGCCGCGAGGCCGGCTTCGCCGTTGCCGCGCTCAAGCCGGACCTGATGTTCCTGGACATCCAGATGCCGGAGATGGACGGCTTCGCCCTGCTGCGCTCGCTGCCGGCCGAATCGCTGCCGCTGACCGTCTTCGTCACCGCCTACGACCAGTACGCCCTGGATGCCTTCGCCGCCTGCGCCGTGGACTATCTGCTCAAGCCGGTGGAAGAGGCGCGCCTGCACCAGGCCCTGCAGACCGTGCGCGAACGCCTGGGCGCGCGCGCGGCCGAGGACAACCGCGACAAGCTGCTGCGCCTGCTGGCGCGCATGTCCGGCAAGGCCGACCTGACCCTGGCCGACGCCCTGGCCCAGGAGCCCGCCAGCGAGGCGGCGCCGCAGAAGCTGGCCATCCGCGACGGCAACCGCACCGTGCGCCTGGACCCGGAGGCGATACGCTGGATCGACGCCGCCGGCGATTACCTGTGCATACACACCGCGGCCGAGAACTTCGTCATCCGCGCCACCATGCGCGAAATGGAGCAGCGCCTGGATCCGCGCCGCTTCCAGCGCATCCACCGTTCCACCATCGTCAACCTGGCCTGCGTGCGCGAGCTGCGCTCGCATCTGAACGGCGAATATTTCGTCACCCTGGAATCGGGCCAGACCCTGAAACTGTCGCGCAGCTACAAGGACAAGGTTCACCTGCTGCACTGACGGCGGCGCTCGCGCCCAGCCCGTCGCGCCGGCTGTTGGACAGCGGATGGCGCATGGCAGCGGCGCCGTCCGGGAGCCGGGCTACGGTCCCTTCCGCCGTCGCGGCCTCGCCCGCCGCCGCCGCGCGGCCGCAACAGGTACGAATCCGCCGTCTCGCACCCGTACCCGCCACGGCGTGCGTACGCCCCCGCCGGCCCGGACGATTCCTGCACAGGCGGCGGCCAGGCTGGTCCCGAATCCAGACGGGAGCGGGACCATGCGTATGCAGCGGGCGGGAAAGACGGTGCGGGTGCTGGCGGGCCTGGTGTTCGCCATCTTGTGCGCCGGGGTGGCGGCCTATGCCTTCGGTTATCTCTACGGCGACTACAAGCCGCGCAATCCCTTCGCGGTGCGCTTCGCCCGTTCCGGCCTGGACGTGCCGGCGCATTTCTTCGCCGCCGGGCTGGCCCTGCTGCTGGCGCCGCTGCAGATCTGGGGCGGACTGCGCCGGCGCTGGCCGCGGCTGCACCGTACCGGCGGCTGGCTGTATGCGGCGGCGGTGCTGATCGGCGCCGTTTCCGGGCTGTCGCTGGCGCGCAATGCCCACGGCGGCTGGGCCAGCGGCAGCGGCTTCAGCCTGCTGGCGCTGGCCTGGCTGTGGATGACCGCGCTGGGCATTGCCTGCGCCATTGCCGGCGATTACGAGCGCCACCGCCGCTGGATGCTGCGCAGCGTGGCTCTGACTGCGGCCGCCATCACCCTGCGCCTGATGCTGGCGCTGGGCCAGGGCGTGCTGCAGCTGCCGTTCGTGACCGTGTACATCGCCGCCGCCTGGGGCTGCTGGACCATCAATCTGGCCGTGTGCGAGCTATGGCTGCGCTGGCCGGCGCGGCGCCGGCTGGGCTCAGCCGCCGCCTGAGGCGGCCTGGCGCTGGCGGTAGGCGCTGGGCGTCTCGCCGAAGCTGCGCT
Source organism: Tahibacter harae (assembly GCF_024437735.1). GTDB lineage: Bacteria > Pseudomonadota > Gammaproteobacteria > Xanthomonadales > Rhodanobacteraceae > Tahibacter > Tahibacter harae. The sequence goes on from NZ_JANFQO010000013.1 coordinate 172,452, forward strand.
TGAACGCCGCGTTGAAGGTGGATTTCGAGGTGAAGCCGCAGGCGTAGGCGATGTCCAGGATGGTGCGCGTATCGGAACTGTCGGCGAGGCAGGCGCGCACTGCCTCGATGCGCTGGCGGTTGATGTATTCCCAGAAATTGCCCGCGAAGCGGCGGTTGATGACGGCCGAGACCAGGTATTCCGGATAGCCGCTGCGGCGCGCGAGCTGGCCTATGGTCAGGGCCGGCTCGCGGTAGAGCTGCTCGCGCTGCATCAGCGCCAGCAGGCGCGCCTCGACCTGGGGAAAGCGCGCGTCGTCCTCGCCGTTCAGCGCGCCGGCGGCGGGCGCGGGCGGCGCCACCGCCGGGGCCGGCAGCTCGGCCTGGCCCAGGCTGAGGTAGCCCACCGTGAACATCCACAGCACCACCGCGCCGTAGATCAGCGGGTAGTCGATCCAGCGCGTCGGCGCCAGCCAGTCCACGGTGGCTATGCACCAGATCACGATTTGCGAGGCAGCCATCGTGTCTATCCAGCCCAGTGAGAGCCGGTCGGCGTCCGAACGCTGGGCGAGCAGGCCGCGGCGGTAGCGCGCGACCCGCACCAGCGCGGCGATCACGTAGGAGAGGCTGTAGCCGAACAGGAACACGTCGAACCAGAGCATCGGCGTATCGCGCGCGCCGCTGGCGAAGCGCGCCTCGATCTGGGCATGGCTTTGCAAAAACAGCGGCGCTTTCACCAGCAGGGCGAACAGGAAGCCCGCCGTATGCACGCCGTCGCGCCAAACCAGTGCGCCGGCGCCGGTCAGCGCGCGCACATAGACGTAGAAAAAGCTGCCGTAGAGAAACGGAAACAGGCCGACGAAACGGTAGAGCTTGTAGTACTCCGGCCCGGGCGCGCTGAAATACAACGCCTTGATGACCAGATCGAAGCCGATCAGCGCGATCCACGCCGCCAGCACGCGGTTGCCGGGGCGGTTCACCGGGCGCCGCCATAGAGCCAGGGCCAGCCACAGGGCCTGGGAGGCGCCGATCACGAACACAATGCTCCAGAAGATCATCGGCACGGCGCGGCGGCGGCTGGCGGGAACGGGGCGCAATTATGCCCAGGCCGGGCGAGCGTAGGAATTTCCGCCGCCGGCCCCGCGGCGGCGCGATTTCGCATTGCTGAACGGCGCAGATGGCGCTTTTTTGACGCACAGGCCCGTGAACGCCGCGCAATTCGGCAACATTCCGCTTCAGTCTGGCGTGCCGATTCCGCTTTTCGGCGCAGGCCGCGCAACCTCTGTGACCTTCGGTGCATCCCACGAGAACACGCTGGCGCGAATCTGCGCGGGAAGAGGGCCGCCGGCAGCAGCGCCGGGGCGGGAGCCGATATGAAACTGATCGAAACATCACTGCGCAATCCGATTGCGGTAGGCGTGACCGTGCTGATGGTCTGCGTCTTTGGCTTTCTGAGCCTCAAGCAGCTGCCGCTGCAGCTGTTCCCGGATATCGAGCGTCCGCAAATTTTCATCCAGACCAACTGGCGCGCCGCCTCGCCGGTGGAAGTGGAATCCGAGCTGCTGGAGCCACAGGAACAGGTGCTGCAGGGCTTGCCCGGCCTGGAACAGCTCGACGGCAACGCCGGCACCGGCGGCAGCAACATCAACCTGACTTTCGCCATCGGCACGGACATGAAGAATGCCCTGGTCGAAGTGCTGGGCCGGCTCAACCGCCTGCCGCCGCTGCCGCGCGACGCGGACCGGCCGGTAGTGCAGATGGGCGACGGCGGCGCCAACCAGTCGCTGACCTGGTTCTTCGTGCAACTGCTGCCGGGCTCGCCCGGCACCATCCACGACTACCGCGAATTCATCGATGCCACGGTGCGGCCGCGGCTGGAAGCCGTGCCCGGCGTGGCCGGCGTCAACGTCAATGCCGGCCCGCCGGACGAGGTGCGCATCACCGTCGACCTGCAGAAGGCCGCGGCCATGGGCGTTTCCATCACCGACATCGCCGCGCGCGCAGCCAGCGCCACCGACGTTTCCGGCGGCCAGGTCGAAGTGGGCCGGCGCGAATACACCTTGCGCTTCATCGGCCGCTACACGCCGGACCAGCTCGGCGGACTGGTGCTGGCCTGGCGCGAGGGCCGGCCGATCAAGCTGGGCGATGTGGCCACGGTGGAAGTGCGCGCGCCGGAGCGCCGCTTCATCGTCTACCAGAACGGCAATCCGGCCATCGGCCTGCAGGTGCTGCGCCAGAGCGGCGCCAACGTGCTGGGCACGCTGGACGAGGTCAAGCGCGTGGTCGGCGAACTGCGCGACGGTCCGCTCAAGGCCAAGGGCCTGGGCATAGAGCAGTCCTTCGATGCGGGCCTGTTCATCAACCGAGCGGTCTATCTGCTGACCGAGAACCTGATCGTCGGTGCGCTGCTGGCGCTGATCTGCGTGTGGTGGTTCATGCGCGACGGCCGCGCCACGCTGCTGATCGCCACCTCCATCCCGATCTGCCTGCTGGCCACCTTCATCGTGCTGCACCTGACCGGCAGGACCTTGAACGTGATCTCGCTGGCCGGCCTGGCCTTCGCCGTCGGCATGGTGGTGGAAGGTGCCATCGTGGTCTCGGGCAACATCATCCGGCTGAAGGAATCGGGCATGACGCCGGTGGAGGCCGCGCTGGCCGGCGCAAAGCAGGTCGTGCCGGCGCTGTTCGCCTCCACCGTGACCACCATCGCCGTCTTCCTGCCGGTGCTGTTCCTGCAGGACGTGGAAGGGCAGATCTTCGCCGACCTCGCCCTGACCATTTCCATCTCGGTCGCCATCTCCATCGTCGTCGCCCTGACCGTGCTGCCGGCCGCGGCCGGCGGCTGGCTCAAGGCCAAGAAGTTGTCTTCGGGCTTCGGCGACGGCTGGCCGGCGCTGACCGAGAAAATCCTGAAATGGACCGATACGCCCGCCAAGCAGATCGGCTGGGTGGTCGCGCTGCTGATCGCGCCGCTGATCCTGTGCTGGGTGTTCCTGCCGCGGCTGGACTATCTGCCGCCGGTCAAGCGCGCCGCGATCGACGCCAACTTCAGCTTTCCGCCGGGCATGAGTCCGGAAGCGGTCGACCGCGAGATCGGCGGCAAGATCCTCGAACGCCTGCAGCCCTACATGAGCGGCCAGAAGCAGCCGCAGCTGAAGAACTATTACCTGCAGCTGTGGCCCGGCGGCGGCACCATCGGCGCGCGCGTGGTGGACGAATCGCGCATTGGAGAACTGGAAAAGATCATCCGCGAGGAAGTCATCGTCGGCCTGCCCGACACGCGCGCCTTCGCCGCGGAAGGCGAGTTGTTCGGCGGCTTCGGCGGCTCGGCGCGCTCGATCGCGATGCACCTGCAGAGCGATGACACCGAGAAGCTGGAACGCGCCGCCGAGGACGGCCGCAAGCTGCTGGAGAAGACCTTCCCCGGCGCCAACGTGCAGGCCTTCCCGAACACCGATTCGGTGCAGACCGAACTGCACGCCGTGCCCAACGACCGCCGTATCGCCGAAGCCGGCTGGGACCGCAGCTCGGTCGGTACTGCCGTGCGCACGGTCGGCGACGGCGCCTGGCTGGGCGAGTATTTCAACGGCGAGACGCGCGTGCCCATCATCCTGCGCGCCAACGCCGGGCAGACGCCGGAACAGCTGGCCGAAGCGCCGCTGGTCACGCCTTCGGGCCAGGTGGTGCCGCTGGGCGACCTGGTGGAACTCAAGACCACCATGGGCCCGACCGTGATCCGCCGCCTGGATCACCGCCGCACCGTCACCCTGACCATAGATCCGCCGGCGACGCTGTCGCTGGAAGAGGCGCTGGCCACGCTCAACCGCGAAGTCGTGCCCAAGCTGCGCGAGGCGCTGGAACCCGACGGCGCCGTGCAGATGGCCGGCAGTGCCGACCGCCTGGAAGAAATCGTCGCCACCATGACGGAGAACTTCCTGCTCGCCCTGCTGGTGCTGCTGCTGATCATGGCGGCGCTGTTCAAGTCGCTGAAGGACGCGGTCATCGTCATCCTGACCGTGCCGCTGGCGCTGATCGGCGGCATGGTCGGCCTGCGCGTGCTGGGCCTGTTTGCGTTCCAGCCGCTGGATCTGCTGTCGATGATCGGCTTCGTCATGATGATCGGCGTGATCGTCAACCACGCCATCCTGCTGGTCGACCTGACGCGCGAGGCGCAGAACGACGGCCACAGCCTGGAAAACGCCATCCGCATGAGCCTCAACCAGCGTCTGCGCGCCATCCTCGCCTCGACCATGACCGGCGCCCTGGGTGCGCTGCCGATGGCGGTGAACCCGGGCCCGGGCAGCGTGATCTATCGCGGCCTGGCCGCGGTGAATGTCGGCGGCGTGGTGATCGCGCTGGTGTTCTCGCTGCTGCTGATGCCCAGCCTGATGCGCCTGAGCCAGTGGCGGCGCGAGCGCCGGCCGGCAGGCGGCAAGACCGAAGTCGTGCGCGACACCAGCTATCCGCGCGCGGCCTGAAAGAACGATTTTCCGGAGAGAGCCATGAAGACCCTACCGCTAGTCCTGCTCCTGAGCCTGCTCGCCGCCGCGCCCGCGGCGCTGACCACGGCGGCAGAACCCGACAAACCCCGGCCAGCGGCGCCGGCGGCCACCGTGGCCGTGGCCGAGGCCACCGCGGCCAAGCTCGCGCCCATGCGCTGGGTACCGGGCAGCGTGGTCAGCCGCGACGATGCGCGCATCGCCAGCGTGGCGGCCGGCCGCGTGATCGAGATTGCCGAAGTCGGCAGCGTGGTGAAGAAGGGCGAGCGCCTGGCCAAGCTCGACGACGTCGCGCTGCGTCTGCGCCTGGAACAGATCCGCGCCGGCGCCGGCCAGACCCGCGCCCAGCGCGACCTGGCCAGGACGCAGATGGCGCGCCTGGCCAAGCTGGCGCCGGGCAATGCCGTGGCGCAGACCCAGCTCGACGAAGCCCGCGCCAGCCTGGAAGGTGCCGAACAGGCGCTGGCCCGGGCCGAGGCCGAGCTGCGCGGCATTGAGCACGATCTGGCCGAGACCGATATCCGCGCCCCGTTCAGCGGCGTGGTCAGCGAACGCTTCGTGCAGCGCGGCGAATACCTGCAGACCGGCGCCGCCGTGGCGCATCTGGTCGACACCGAGCGGCTGGAAGCGCGGGTGCAGGCGCCGCTGGCGCTGGCGCCGCAGGTCAAGGCCGGGCAGGAGATCCAGGTGCGCCTGCACGGCGCGATCCAGCCGGTCAGCGTGCGCGCGGTGGTGCCGGTCGGCGACGAGCGCTCGCGCCAGTTCGAGTTGCGCGTGAGCCTGCCGGAGGGCTTTGCCCTGGTCGGCACCGCGGTGGAGGTGGCCCTGCCCGAGAACGGCAGCGAAACCGCGCTGACCGTGCCGCGCGATGCCCTGGTGCTGCGCGAGGCGCATACCTATGTGATGCGGGTCAAGCCGGACAACACCGCCGAGCAGGTCGAAGTGCGCGCCGGCGCGGCGCGCGACGCCCTGGTCGAGGTCACCGGCGCGCTGAGTCCCGGCGACAAGGTGATCGTGCGCGGCGCCGAACGCCTGAGCCCGGGCCAGGCCGTGCGCGTGGTCGAAGGCTGAAGCCGGCTGCGCCGCGCGGCGCTTGGCGCGCCGCGCGGCGCTCGCTAACCTCAAGCCTTTGCCGCAGCGGGGTCAGCGATGCGTATTGTCAGTTTCAACGCCAACGGTATCCGTTCGGCGGCCAGCAAGGGTTTCTACGGCTGGCTGGAGAAGCACAAGGCCGACGTGGTCTGCCTGCAGGAGACCAAGGCGCAGGAACACCAGCTCAGCGACGCGCTGTTCCGTCCCAAAGGCTTCCACAGCTACTACCGCGACGCGACCAGCAAGAAGGGCTACAGCGGCGTGGCCATCTATTCGAAGCAGCAGCCCGACGAGGTGCTCACGGCGCTGGGCTGGCCCGATTTCGACGAGGAAGGCCGCTACATCGAGGCGCGCTACGGCAATCTCAGCGTGGTCTCGCTGTATTTTCCGTCCGGCTCCTCCGGCGACGAGCGCCAGCAGTTCAAGTTCAAGTGCATCGACTGGATCACGCCGATCTTCGACGCCTGGCTGAAGAGTGGGCGCGATTATGTAATTTGCGGCGATTGGAACATTGTCCACACGCGCAAGGACATCCGTAACTGGTCGTCCAACCAGAAGACCTCCGGCTGCCTGCCGGCCGAGCGCGCCTGGCTGGACAAGCTGTTCCTGGAGCGCGGCTGGGTCGACAGCTACCGCGTGCTCAGGCCCGAGGCCGAGGACTACACCTGGTGGTCCAACCGCGGCCAGGCCTATGCCAACAACGTGGGGTGGCGCATCGACTACCAGGTCGTTACGCCCGGCCTGCGCGGGCGCCTCAAGAGCTGCGAGATCCTGCGCGATCCGCGTTTTTCCGATCACGCGCCGTATACCGTGGACTACACGGCTTGAGCACCGCCGCCGACGCGGTGCCGCCGCAGGCCGAAGCCTGGTATTCGCGCCGCGTGATGATGATTGCGGTGCTGGGCTTCGCCTCCGGACTGCCGCTGGCCCTGTCGGGCAGCGCGTTGCAGGCCTGGTTCACCGTGTCGGGACTCAAGCTCAGCACCATAGGCTGGGCCACGCTGATCGGCCAGGCCTACGTGCTCAAATGGCTGTGGGCGCCGTTGGTCGACCGCTACGCCGTGCCGCTGCTGGGCCGCCGGCGCGGCTGGATCCTGCTCTGCCAGCTGGCCTGCGCCGCCTGCCTGTTCGGCATGTCGCTGTACGATCCGCGCGGCGACATGAACGCCATCGTGTTGCTCGGGGTCGCGCTGGCGGTGTTCTCGGCCACGCAGGACATCGCCTTCGATGCGCACCGCACCGATCTGCTGGTCACGCCGGAACAGCGCAGCTGGGGTTCGGCGCTGACCCAGTCGGGCTATCGCCTGGCCATGCTGACGTCCGGCGGCCTGGCCCTGATCCTGGCCGACCAGCTGGGCTGGCCGCTGGTCTATCAGCTCATGGCCGTGCTGATGCTGCTTGCTTCGCTGGGGACGCTGTTCTCGCCCAACGCGGCCCAGGTCGCGCCGCCGCGCAACCTGCTCAACGCCGTGGTCGAGCCGCTGGCGGCGTTCTTCAAGCGCAAGGATGTGCTGGCCTGGATCGCGCTCATCATCCTGTACAAGCTGGCCGATGCGTTCTCGCTCGCGCTGTCGACCACCTTCCTGCTGCGCGGCGTGGGCTTCAGCCAGACCGAGGTCGGCAGCGTGAACAAGTTCGTCGGCCTGGCCGCCGGCCTGGCCGGCTCGCTCGCCGGCGGCTGGATCCTGCTGCGCCTGCGCCTGCTGCCCGCACTGCTGGTGTTCGGCGCGGCCCAGGCGCTGACCAATCTCGGTTTCGCCTGGCTCACCCTGACCGGCCCCGATGTGCCGGCGCTGGTGCTGGTGGTGTTGGCGGACCAGGCCATAGGCGGCATGGGCTCCACCGCGTTCGGCGTGCTGCTGATGGCGCTGTGCGACCAGCGCTACAGCGCGACCCAGTTCGCCCTGCTCAGCGCACTGGCGGTGGTGGGCCGCGTCTACCTCGGGCCGGCTGCGGCCGCGGTGGTGGATTCCATAGGCTGGGGCCCGTTCTTCGTCACCACCGTGTTCACGGCGATTCCCGGGTTGTACATGGTCTGGCTGCTGCGCCGGCGCATCACGGAGCTGGATGTGCGCAGCGCCTAGGGTCAAGTGCATGGCAGTGCGGCGTGGTCGCGCGCCGCTGCGGCGATTACTGGCGCGCGTCGTGTTATCGGAACTTTGACCCAAATGTAGCGCCCGTCAGCGGGATGTTGTGTCACCCGTACGCCGGCCGATGCGGTTTTTTCGACATTGCTAACCGGCCGCCGCCGCGCGCTGCTGCTGAAATTGCCGCCACATGCTGCGACAATCTTTCAGGCAGGGGCCGAATCTGACCACGAAACGGCGGGGACGCAGTGCCAGACATTCTTGTACGCCATATCGACGAGGCCCTGGCCGATCGCATCAAGGAGATTGCGCGCGAGCACCAGTGGTCGCTCAACGAGGCGATTCTCTACGCCTTGCGCCGCGGCGTTGGCCTGGGCCCGGAGGAAGCGCGCCGCGAACTGCACGATATCGCCATGCTGTCGGGCACCTGGGAATCCACCGAGACCGCGGCATTCCGCGCTGCGCTGGAAGCGTTCGAACGTGTCGCCGGGCGGCCGCTGTTCGTCGACGACGCGGCGGAGGATCAGGCGCCGAAGTAGATCGCGCCAAGCACCCGCGGCCCCTGCGCGCCGGTGACATCGGCGCGGTTGCCGGGCAGGCCGAGCAGGCGCTGGCGCGCCAGCCAGGCGAAGGCCATGGCTTCCACGTAGTCCGGATCGACGCCACAACTGGCGGTGCTGGCGACCTGTACCGGCGCCAGGGCCGCGGCCAGTGCCTTCATCAGCGCCGTGTTGTGCACGCCGCCGCCGCAGACCAGCACTTGTTCCGCATTGGGCGCGTCGCGGCGTATGGCCGCGGCCACGCTGCGCGCGGACAGCGCAAGCAAGGTCGCCTGTACATCCACGGCGGCAAGGCGGCGCTGGCCCAGCTGGCGCTGCAGCCAATCCTGGTTGAACACTTCGCGGCCGCTGCTCTTGGGGCCGGTCTGGTGGAAATACGGCTCGGCCAGCATCTGCGCTAGCAGTTCCTCGTCCACCGTGCCGGTGGCGGCCCATTCGCCGCGTTCGTCGCAGCCCAGGCCGCGCTGCTGCAGCGACCAGCCATCCATCAGGCAGTTCGCCGGGCCGGTGTCGAAGCCGCGCAGCGGCGCCCGCGGATCGCGCGGCAGCACGGTGATATTGGCGATGCCGCCGAGATTGAGCACCACACGCTCGTGCGCCGGATCGGCCAGCAGCGCCGCATGCAGGCCCGGCACCAGCGGTGCGGCCTGGCCGCCGGCAGCGATGTCGCGGCGGCGGAAATCGCCGACCGTGGTGATGCCGCAGCGCTCGGCGATGACGTTGGGGTCGCCCAGCTGCAAGGTGTACGGCGCGGCCAGTGTGGGCTTGTGGCGCACAGTCTGGCCGTGCGAGCCGATCGCGCGCACCGCGGCAGGGGCCATGCCTTCGCGCTGCAACAGCGCGAGCGCGGCGTCGGCAAAGGCGTGACCCAGCTCCACATCCAGCGTGCCGAGTTCGTCGAGATTGATCTCGGCCTTCTCGCGCGCCAGCGCGAGCACGCGCGGACGCAGCGCCGCCGGATACGGCACGGCCAAGGCGGCGATCAGCCGCGGCTGCGGATCGAACGCGGCCAGGGCCACGTCGATGGCGTCGGCGCTGGTGCCGGAAATCAGGCCGAGATACAGCCCGGCGCTGTCACTCACTTGACCGAAGCCAGGCGCGGATCTTCGTAGCGCTTGAGCTGGGCCAGCATGGGCTGGGTCAGCTGCTTGAACTTGGCCAGTTCGGCGGCCGGCAGCGGCTCGGGCTTGGGCAGGGTCACGGTCAGCGGATCGCGGTGCTGGCCGTTGAGGCGGAATTCGTAGTGCAGGTGCGGCCCCGTGGCCAGGCCGGTCATGCCGACGTAACCGATCAGCTGGCCCTGGCGCACGCGCTGACCGGCGGAAAGGCCGGGAGCGAAGCGCGACATGTGGCCGTAGACGGTGCTGTACTGGCCGCCGTGCTGCAGGATGACCACATTGCCGAAGCCGTTCTTGACGCCGCGGAACTCCACTTTCGCATCGCCGGCCGCGTAGATCGGCGTGCCGGTCGGGGCGGCATAGTCCACGCCCTTGTGCGCGCGCATGCGGCCCAGCACCGGGTGCATGCGGCCGGCGGAGAAGCGCGAGGAAATGCGCGTGAATTCCACCGGCGTACGCAGGAAGGAGGTCTTCAGCGGGCGGCCTTCCTCGCTGTAGAAGGAAACCGTGCCGTCGGCGTCCTCGTAGCGGAACGCGGTGAAGCGGCGGCCGCCGTTGATGAAGGTGGCGCCGAGGATGTCGCCGTCGCGCAGGCGCTCGCCTTCGCGGTAGACATCGTTGTAGATCACGGTGAAGCTGTCGCCGACGCGCAGGTCCTGGGCGAAGTCGATATCGTAGCCGAAGGCCTGGGCCAGCTTCAGGGTCATGGAATCGGTCATGCCGGCGGCGTCGCCGGCCTCGAACAGCGAACTCCTGATGCTGCCGTGGGCGACGTGGACGCGGCGCTCCAGTGCGCGCTCGGCGATTTCGCTGTGCACGCCGTTGGCGTCGATGCGCAGCACCACGCGGGTGTGATCGTCGCGATCGAAACGCAGCGCGGCCAAGCGGCCTTCGCCGTCCTTGCGGATGGCGAATTCGTCGCCCGGATGGATGCGGCGGAACGCGCCGTTGTCGATATTGGCGTCGACCAGGCGCTGCAGCTCGGTCGGCGACAGGCCCTGCTCGTGGAAGATGTCCGCCAGCGACTGGCCGGCGCGCACGATCACCACCTTCCATTCGCTGCCTTCCATGCCCGGCACCATGCCGGCGGCGGCCAGGCCTGCCAGGGCGCGGTCGCTGGCCGAAGTCTGGTCGGCGCTCAGCGCCGGCAGCGGCAGGGACAGGGTGGTGACGCTGGGCGCTTCGTCGCGCCGCATCGCGTTGGCCCAGGTCGGCATGATGGTGCCGACGATCACGGTCAGCGCCACCGCTACGCTGGCCAGCACCCAGTGCTCGCGCCGCCAGGAGATCGGCGACACCGACACGTTCTGTGCGAGGGCCCAATTCTTACACTTCGAGTAAAACTGGAAATGTTTGCGAAGTGCGCGACGCCGCAGGGCCAGACGGCGGCTGGCGCGGCGGGTGGAATGGTGGGCGGGCGGGGTGTCGGTCACGGTCGCATTCCAATCAAACGGCACGTACCATAGCCAACCGATTCAAACCCCGTCAACGCCAGTAATGGCGCGGGTTTGCAAGGGGTTGGCTGGTTAACGAATAATTAACTGCGACCCCCAGAAACCCCCACTTTTATGAACCTGGACGGCCCCGCGTCGGGCCGCGCGCGCGGGTTCGGCCAGCAGGAACCGGAGATACAGCATGAGCCAGTTGCAGGAGGCGTTGGACCTGATCGGTCGCGGCGCCGAGGAAATCATCAAGCGTGAAGACCTGGAGGCGCGCCTCAAGCTGGGTCGCCCGCTGCGCATCAAGGCGGGCTTCGACCCGACCGCGCCGGACCTGCATCTGGGGCATACCGTATTGCTGAACAAGATGCGCCAGTTCCAGGACCTGGGCCATCAGGTCATTTTCCTGATCGGCGACTTCACCGGCATGATCGGCGACCCCACCGGCAAGAACGTCACGCGCAAGCCGCTGAGCCGGGCCGATATCGAATCCAATGCCAGGACTTACGCCGACCAGGTGTTCAAGGTGCTGGATCAGGCGCGCACCGAGGTGCGCTTCAATTCCGAATGGTTCGGCCAGATGTCGGCCGCCGACATGATCAAGCTGGCCGCCAAGCACACCGTTGCGCGCATGCTGGAGCGCGACGATTTCCAGAAGCGCTACCGCAGCGAACAGGCCATCGCGATCCACGAGTTCCTGTATCCGCTGGTGCAAGGCTACGACTCGGTTGCCTTGCGCGCCGACGTGGAGCTGGGCGGCACCGACCAGAAGTTCAACCTGCTGGTCGGCCGCCAGCTGCAGGAAGACGCCGGCCAGCCGCCGCAGATCGTGCTGACCATGCCCTTGCTGGAAGGCACCGACGGCGTCAACAAGATGTCCAAGTCGCTGGGCAACTACATCGGCATCAACGAGCCGCCCAACGAGATCTTCGGCAAGGTCATGCGCCTGTCGGACGATCTGATGTGGCGCTATTTCGAGTTGCTGTCCTTCGCCAAGTCGCTGGCCGACATCAAGACCATGCGCGAGGCGGTTGCGGCCGGGCAGGTCAATCCCCGCGATTACAAGATGGAGCTGGCCAGCGAACTCACCGCGCGTTTCCACGGCGCGGCGGCCGGAGAGGCGGCGATTCGCCACTGGAACAAGATCGTCCAGGGCGGCGGCGTGCCTACCGACCTGGTGGTGCAGGACATAGCCGTGCCGGCCGAGGGGTTGCGTATTGGCGCCCTGCTCAAGTCCGCCGGCCTGGCGCCGAGCAATTCGGAGGCGTCGCGCAAGGTGAATGAGCGGGCTGTGCGTGTGGATGGGGAAGTGGTTGAAGACGCGGGGCGGATATTCAACGCCGGCGGCGAACACCTGCTGCAGCTGGGCAAGCGCGGCTATGCGCGCGTGCGTCTGATCGCGTCCTGAACTGCCGGCGAAATTATTTTTCGCGCGGGGTCTTGCGCAATCGAAAACCGATGTTAGGATTCGCGCCCCTTCGCAGAGGCGAGCGCCTTGGAGAAGTGGGGCGAATCGGAAGATTCGCAGCGGATTGGAGCGGTTTTGAGGGGTTGGGAAGCGGGTCTGAAAATAAATCAGACCGGCGGCTTGACGAAACGAAAAACCGATGTACGATTCGCGCCCCTTCGCTGAGACGGACGTTGGAAGCGGAGGCTGGATCGGAAGATTCAGGCGGGTTGTGCGGAGGGTTGAGTGGGTTG